>NZ_JBRFIO010000001.1:0-1459062 GCF_052931795.1 Alcaligenes sp. RM2 | reverse complement strand
AAATACTCCAGTAGAGGGAACCCCCCCGATCATTTCAGCGAGTCTCATTGAGCCTACTATGCGCTCTACTGCGTCATTTTGGCTACTTCCTAACAGTCTCGCATTTGCAGTCCTATAGTCACTTTTTTAATTTTTCATGCCACCACGATGTGGCCAGGAGTTTTTTATGTCTTATTTTCAAACTGATGCTCATGGCCTGTTTTGCGGCCAGTCACCTTATCAAGAAAAAGGATTTGGCGATGTTGCTGTTGCTCCGCCTGGCTCTATTCCTGTCGGTAAAGTAGCGCTTTGGGTATCGCGCTTGGAAAAGCTGGATATTCAGTTTGGGGATGAAGGTACCGGGGAGTGGCAACTAGTAGATGACAATCGTCAATCTACGCTTTATACCCCAGATGGGCCTTATACCTTGGGCGAATCCTACTTTGGCCAGACGTATGATGGTCTTGGTGTATTGCCTACCTGGTTGAGTGTCGAGCCTGGGCCTGAGGCGGAGCCAAGCCTGGAGCAACTGCGTGAGCAGCAATTGGCGGTCGTGAATGCAGACTTTGAGCGTGCTGTGCTGGAGCTGACTGCAGGTTATCCGGCGACTGAGCGCTTGACCTGGCCCGTGCAGCAAGCAGAGGCTCTGGCATGGTCCACAGACTCATCGGCAGCGACCCCTTATCTGGATGGCATCGCAGCCGCACGCGGCATTTCCTTGGACGTAATGCGTCAAAAGACGTTGGCACAAGTGCGCTTGTTTTTGCAGATGACCCAGCAGTTTATCGGTGTGCGTCAGGGCTTGCGTGATCAGATTGATGTCGCTGCTTCTGAAGCAGCTGTCAAAGCGGTTGTTTGGCCGGGATCAGGCACCCAGGCGTAAGTGGTCGGCCTGGGCGCGACCTAGTTTGCTGCGCATCAACTTTTGTGCCAAGTCTCGCCCGCGAGGGTGAAAGTAGCGTTGCAACATTCGGGTATCTCTATGCCCGGTGACTTTGGCAAGCTCGTGGGCGGGGAAAACGTCAGCCAAGCGAGAGGTAGCCTCATGGCGCAGATCGTGAAACCGCAGGTCCAGGAAGTAGGCTCGCACTGGGCGTCGGCTGTATTGGCGGCACAAGCTTTCGTAGGCTTTACGGGCGCGTAGACGAGCACGAGCAAAGGCGCGACTGATCGAGCCGGGAGTGATATCAAAAATACGACCGCGCAAAGGTTTTCCCACTAGCCACTTGCGCAGGGCGTCGCGTGCGAACGGTGTTAAAGGTACATAACGAGTATCCCCGTTCTTGGTGTCTTGCAAGGTGATGACCCCATGGGTCAGATCGATTTGTTCACGCGTCAGATTCACAATTTCAGAGCGGCGCATGCCTGTTTCGACGGCCAAGGCAACCACAGTGGGCAGGCAACTGGAGCGGGTATGTTTCAGTATCCACTCGAATTCAGAGCGTGGGCATTCTTCAGCACTGACGCCGTACAGACGAATTTGATTAAACAATCGACGGTCACGCGCATCGTTGACGGCGGGGCGTCGGATTAGTTGAACGGGATTGGCAAGCCAGCTATAGCCCCAGTCCTTGCGCGCCACGGTATAGAGATGCGAAAGCAAGGCCATCCGTCGATTGACGGTTGCTGGCGCGCGGTCTTGCATCCATTCGTCGCGGATTCGTTGCAAGTCTTGTGGGGTAATTCGCGCCAGGTTTCGGTTTGCCAGCAAGGTGCTGTTCCAGGCTCGGGTTAGGGAACGCTCCTGGTAGGCCGATTTTTTCAATGTAGACACCTCACTCAGGTATCGCTCCAGGGCTTCTGCCAGTGAAGGGCAGGTACGGGAAAGGCGGCGCTGACGGGTGGCATTCATAAGTAAATCTGTCTTGTAGGCCATATGGCAGGCCGTTTCAACTGTGATTTTCAACAGTTCTTGTCCCTGTGGAGCGGTTGTCCGGCGTTTTTGCGGGTTCTCCTGTTTCGCGATCACGCTTACTCAAGGAAAAAAATGATGTTCGACAACGACGCCGCTCACCTACCCATAAGCACCGGCTCGGCCCTGCTTATTTATGGTTGGACGATGCAGGATTTTGTGCTGACTTTATGGGCGGCTTATGTGGTGATTTTGATTGTGACCAAGCTGCCGGACTTTACTCGTGCGGCCGCGCGGATTGTGGGCGGGATCCAGCGTGCCTGGCGCCAGTTCAAGGAGTGGAAGCATGGATCTGAAGACTAAGCTGGGTGCAGGGGTAGTCTCGGCGGCGATTGCTTTGGTTGCCGCCTGGGAGGGGCGCTCTTTGATCGCCTATGTGGACCCCGTCGGCATTCCGACTATCTGCGACGGCTACACACAAGGAGTCAAGCTGGGTGACATGGCCAGTCCGCAGCGTTGCGACGCCTTGACGGAGCAGGAGGTTCGTCGTGCTTTGAGTGTGGTGGATCGTTCCGTTAGCTATCCCTTGCCGGATGAGGTACGTGTGGCGCTGAGCAGCTTTGTTTATAACGTGGGGGCTGGGGCCTATGCCAATTCGACCTTGCTGCGCAAGCTACGGGCTCGGGATATAGCCGGAGCATGTCAGGAGCTGGATCGTTGGGTCTATGCTGGTGGCCGCAAACTGCGGGGGCTGGAGCGGCGGCGTCAGGCCGAGAGGCAGTTATGTCTATCAAGTCTGCATTAGTAGGGGCTGCTGTTCTGGCAGCCCTTTTTTTATGGGGGGTGCTTTATGGTCAGGAGCAGTATCGCAAAGGCTATGAGCTGGCCCAGGCGCAGACCAGGGCGGCGCAGTTGCAGGCCGAGGTTCGTGCACGCTTGATGGAGCAACGATTACAAAAGGAGGTGGAGGATGTTCGAGTCACTTATCAAACGCAGCTGGATGCGGCTCAGCGTGCTGCTGTGGCTGCTCGCGCCGATCTTGACGGCTTGCGCAGCAAGCTCGCCGCCGCCAATGATCGTGTCGCCGCTCAGGCTGCCCGAGCCGGACATGCGCTGGATGCAAACGCCCGAATTGCCAGCCAGCTGCGCAACGTGGTCGGCCTGTGCGCAGAGCGATACACAGAGATGGCAGGAGTTGCTGATGGATACCGGAGCGCTTTAAGCGGTTTGCAGGGGTATGTGTTGGCCTTGAGGAAATAGGGCGCCACGGATGGAAACAGCCCAGGGCGTTAGCGCTTCGTGCGCTTAGCGTTGCAGGCCTTGGGTTTGATAAAACAGTTTCAGGTCGCGAGGGCTGCCTAGTCTGACTTTAGGCAAGGTGCTTGCCTCGAAAATGCTCAAGTATTTGTGGCGATTGTGTGGGGTCACGATGGCGATATGGCGGATCATTTGCCATTTCACGCTATCTTTACCGCCTTCCAGGGCTCCACGACGGTTGCGCTCAAACAGGGTGCGCCGGAAGTAGCGCAGCAGGCTGGTAGCGGTGGAGACCTCTAGCACGATGAAACCTGTAGCGCGAGCCAGACGTGGAGCCAGGTGGCGCGTGTAGTTGCCTTCCATCACCCATTGTTCTTGCGCAATAGCCGCCTGGTGCAGCGCAACAAAATCTGCTTCGGGGCGGGGCACCCAGTTGCTATGGGGCAGGTGGTAGAGCTGATCCAGATGCACGGCCGGGATGGCCAGCTTGCGTGCGATCGCGTCAGCCAGGGTGGATTTACCGCTATTGGATGGGCCAAGAATGCAGATGCGGGGGCCTAAGTTCTCAAGAAGGGGCATGGTGCAGTGATGGTGTGATGTCGCGCTTGGTAACAAGGCAAGCCCAACACCGCCATTTTAATTAGAACGCTGATGATATCTGCTGTTATGGTTAAGTTTCAAGCCATGAACAACAGGAGTCACTATGTCTGCTTATGTTAAATTGCGCTCGGCCGTGGCGCTGGCTTTGTTATCAGGCGCGCTGTCGTTTCCTGCCCATGCCCAGTGCACGGGCCCGTCGGAGATTGGTCAAACGACGGTTGCGGAGATCCTGAAAAATCCCGTCGATGATCAGGACGTGCGGGTGCAAGGTCATCTGCTACGTCAAACGGCGCACGACAAGTTTCTGTTCTCTGATGGCAGCGGGGAAATCGTGGCGGAGATCAAGGCCAAGCATTTTGCGGGTCAGACTTTGGATGAGAAAACCAGGGTGGAGCTGATTGGCCAGGTCGATACCAGTTCCAAGCGCCCGCCCGAAATTGAGGTGGATTTTTTGAAAGTTATGGACTGATAGCCCTTGCTTGATGCCCCGTCTTTCTGCTGCCTGATTATCCCCATAGGCGCTGCTCAAATGTGACGCTACACTGGCCGGGTCGCGGTGCAGGCCGCTTTTTATTTCCGTGTCCAGAATGGCTAAGATCCTTCCCATCTTGATGTTGGTCGTCTCCAATGTGTTCATGACCATTGCCTGGTATGGGCATCTGAAATATCCCAATAGCCCCTTGCTGAAAGTCGTTCTGATCAGCTGGGGCATTGCTTTGGTGGAGTACTGCCTGGCGGTGCCGGCTAATCGTTTGGGGCATACCGTCTACAGTGCCGCGCAGTTAAAGACCATGCAGGAGGTCATTACCTTGCTGGTGTTCGTGGTGTTCTCGGTGCTGTATCTGAAAGAGAGCTTTACGCTGAATCACCTGCTTGGCTTCACACTGATTGGTGCCGGTGCGTTTTTTATTTTTTATGGGCCGCTGAAATAAGAGCAAGCCTCATCACCGTTCAGGCATAAAAAAAAGCCTCGCATGTCGCAAGGCCTGAAGCCGGATAAATAGGGAGGTGAAAAATGTTATCCGGTATTTCCATACTACGGATGGGCAGGCTTGCTGACTAGGTTCAAAGCATAGCAGTGAGTAACTATTTGTGGCTCCGAATGTGCTGTTTCTTATGGGCATTAGAGGATCTGAACCAGGACAGTTTGCTCCTTGGCTCGAAAAAAATGTCCCTGAAATAAATAGCCCCAAGGTCGGAATCAACTCCAAGCTTGGGGCTATGCGATCACGTCGTCAGTGCAAAAAGCGCTTGGACGACCTTGCTGCGTGAGTTACTTGCTGACTTGTTCGGACTCTACAACCATGTCCAGAACATCGGCCTTGGACGAGGCGTCTGCAGGCACGTTCTTCAGCTCGTAGCGGTTGATACGCAGCACGTTACGAACACCAGGAGTATGGGTGTAGCCCTCGATGTCGCCGTAGTAGTACATCCAGTCACCCGTGTAGGTCTTGACGCCCGAATCGCTGTACTGGATCTCGCGTACCTTCAGGCACTGGTAGTTTGGAATCAGGGGGTGGGAGCACTTCTCTTTTTGTGCAGCCACTTCCAGGAACACACGGGTAGGCTCGCTGCCGTAACGGGTCGTTGCAGTAGGTTCACCTTTCAGGCGCCATTTGGTGCCGTCTTTAAAGTTCAGGGTAAGGACCGGTGCTGGATTATCCGGTGCGGAATCGGCCTTGGCCATGCTCCAGTCTGTCGCTGTAGGCAACAATTTGCCAACGGCTTGTTCGTTGCGCATCAACTCGGGGTCCGAGCACATTTTCATGGTGCTGACTGGCGAGGTAAAGGTGATTTTGGAACCGCTGATGGTGTAGCCGCTGCCCAGAACATTACACAGATTGTCGACAGACATCATGGTGTCAGTGAAATTCAAGGTGACTTGCTCGCCGCCTGCGCCAGGTATGGCGGGGGCTGGCTGGCCGTCTTTGCCGGTAGTGGCAAACAGACGCCAGTGATAAGCCTGCAGAGAGGTTTCTTTATCCATTTGGCGCTCGGAAGTCGCGGTGTTGCTGTTGTTTGGAGCCGCGCAAGCGGCCAGACCCATTAAGGCCAATGTACCAATCGTCAACTTGAGGGTGTTTTTCATGAGTGGTTTCCTTGATGAGTCGTGGGCTGCATTGGGAGTGTCAGCCCGGGGTTGAAAAATAAAACAATCAGAGTGGGGGTGTTCTGATGGAACGGTCCCACTCCCGATCAAGCTTGGGGTAAAGCTTGTACTTGATTATCCAGACTTTCGCGCAAGGAGTTTGGCAAGGATAGTAAACGTGCCAGCTCGTCCAGATACGCGCGTTCCATATAGCTTTGCTCATCAATGACGATGGCACTGGTCAAGTAGATTTCAGCGGACATCTCGGGCGTTTGCGCCAATTGGGCGATGGCTTGCGGGTCAACCGGTTTGAGCAGTTCTTGCGACAGCCAGAGACGGGCTTGTTCGGGGGCGGCCATTTTGCTGATTTCCGCGTCAATCAATTCGCGCTCGGCATCACCGATATGGCCGTCTGCCTTGGCAGCTGAGACCAGAGCGGCCAGGATGACCATGGCATGGGTATCGGCCGGACCGTTGGAAGCCAGCGGTAGCGGGGCGGCTGGGATCGCTTGCACGGGTGTTGGGGCCGCTTGCTGGCCCGCATTTTGTTCCTGCCAGTTCTGATAGACCTTGACGGCCAGGGCACCCAAGGCAGCGGCTCCGCCGTACGCGGCCATGGAACCGCCCATTTTGCGGAACTTCTTGTTGCCCAGCAGGACGCCCAGAACGCCGCCTACCACAGCGCCGCCACCAAAACCACCGGCTTGTTCACTGATCTTCTTACCCAGGCCGGAGGAGTTCAATTGGCCTTGACCTTGTTTTAGTGCGCTTTGGCCGCTTTGCAGAATTTGTTGCAGCATTTGCTGAAGTGACATGGGATCGCTCTATGAAAGGTAAACAGTAGCTTCGTTATAAACTACTTTATTGTGTGTGCCCGCGTACAATTGTAAGCAGACCTGCCAGAGCAAATCGTTCAATAAGACGTGTGCGGCACGGGGAATTTGGTATCTTATGCCAGATCAATCCATATAAGCGCGGCTGCGCTGATATCAAGGGGGGAAGGGCTTAACTGGCTCTGCACATTATGAAATTGACTCGAACTGCTTTCGCTTTGTCCGTTGTTCTGGCCGCTCTGGCCGCACCGGCTCAATCACAGGTCAAGATTGGCGTGATCGCCTCGGCCACTGGACCGACCGCCGTGGTCGGTTTGCCGCAGCGCAATACCGTGCCGCTGCTGCCTACCAAGGTTGGCGATCTGACGGTTGAATATGTCTCCCTGGATGATGCCAGCGACCCGAACCAAACGGTGACGCTGTTCAAGAAAATGATTTCCGAGGACAAGATTGATGCCTTGATCGGGCCTACCGGCTCGCCCAATGCCATGAGTCTGATTCAGTTTGCGGCCGATTCGGGCACGCCTGTGCTGGCACCGGTGGGCGCGGCGTCCGTCGTGCTGCCCATGACCGAGCAAAAGAAATGGGTTTTTAAAACGACCCAGAACGACGACATTATTGCTCAGGCCCTGGTCAAGCATATGGTCGATACCGGCGTGAAAACAGCCGGTTTCCTGGGCTTTAACGATGCCTATGGCGAGAGCTGGTTGACTGTGTTCAAGGAACTGGCCGAGGCGAATAATATCAAGATTGTGGCCACTGAGCGTTATGTGCGTTCCGATACCTCGGTAACAGGCCAGGCCTTGAAGATTTACGCGGCCAAACCAGACGTGGTCCTGGTAGCCGGCACTGGCGCTGCGGCTGTTCTGCCACAAGTGACGCTGGTTAAGCAAGGTTACAAAGGGCAAATTTACCAAACTCACGGTGCTGCGCTGCCTGCGTTCTTGAGCCTGGGTGGCGAGCAGGTTGAAGGCACTATTCTGGCGGCCAGCCTGATGTTGGTCTTGCCTGAAATTGCCGATAGCAATCCGTCCAAGCCTATCGCGCAGGACTACATCCAGCGCTATACCGAGCGTTACGGTCAGGCTCCCGCTACATTTGGTGCCAACGTGTACGACGCTGGTCTTTTGCTGGAAAAGGCAATTCCTGAGGCGGCTACCAAGGCCAAACCCGGTACGCCGGAGTTCCGTTCGGCTTTGCGTGATGCGCTGGAGCAAACCCGTGATCTGGTGGCTACTCAAGGTGTGTATACCATGTCGCCCGAAGACCATAGCGGCTTTGACGAGCGTGGTCGCGAGCTGATTACGGTACGTAATGGCCAATGGCATTTGCTCAAGCCTTAAACAGGTTTTAAGGCAGGCATGGAAAAACGCGGCTTAAAGCCGCGTTTTCTGTTTTTCT
Organism: Alcaligenes sp. RM2; assembly: GCF_052931795.1. NCBI lineage: Bacteria > Pseudomonadati > Pseudomonadota > Betaproteobacteria > Burkholderiales > Alcaligenaceae > Alcaligenes > Alcaligenes sp. RM2. The sequence continues at coordinate 1,451,051 of NZ_JBRFIO010000001.1, read as the reverse complement.
TGAAGGAAAGTGGATGGAGGACCGGCTTGCTTAACCGGCCTGGCTGGGAAGGCTGAGCAAAATATGAGGCTCTTCAACTTCAAGCTCAGTTTTCAGGTACTTGGCACCAAAACGGCTGAGCGCCACGATCAGTTTGGCGGGAATGCCATCCAGAAGAATATAATAGTCCTCCTGGCCCTGCTCAATTTGCTGGACCACATCCGGTTGAGAGCGTTGCCAGCCTGCGCCTCCAAGATGGGTGATTCGTTCGTAAGGGTCCCGACGCATATCTTTCGTGACGTATGCAACCTCGATCATTTGCCACCTCATGAAGTTCTTGTTGGGACCTTCATCATTGGGCATATGATGGCTGACAGCCATTAGGGATTTTACGAACCTTGAGGTTTAGACCTTCAAGGCCTTGACCAGATAGGGATCCAGGTCTGGTTGACGCAGCAACCAGTTCTTGTAGTCCTGTGGTACATCGGCAATGGCCATGCCCTTGTGTTTGCCAAAATGCAAAATGGTGGGAATCCGGGCGTGCTCGGAGAGCTGCCACAACTGTTCCCAGGTATTGATGTTTTGCGTCAGGCCCAGCAAGTATTGCAGGAGTGCCAGGCAATTACGTACATCGGCCAAGGCGCTGTGCGCATTGCGCAGGCGCTCGCGGGCGTTGGCGCGATCAATGTGATAGATCAGGGCGGACTGGCTGTAGCTGTCCAGGCCTGGAATCAAGTGCCGGGCCAAGGCCAGAGTGCAAATCCGCTTGATATTGGGCGAACCGGCCACGCCCCAGTCGTAGTCCACGTTATGGCCAATGATGTATTGGGTGTCGGCAGGCAGCTTGAACTCGGTATGCGACGGGCAGTCTTGCAGCTCTTCGTCGTAAATGTGGTGGGTGGCCAGCGCGCCCAGAGAATTGGCTTCGTCAGGCCGGTAGCGTTGCTCGAATTCTTCATTGACCAGCAAGAAGACAGGGTCGCTTAAACGCAGCCAGGCTGCCTCGATGACTTGAGGTTTGGCAGTGCCGGTGGTTTCAGTATCAAACAGCAGGGCAGACATACGGGAATCGCTAACAGACAAAGCCGTCATGGTAGTGCATGTGCCCCGCTTTGCCTATACGGGTTTCAGGCGAAAGCCTTCGGGAACGCCCCAGCGATTGGTGCGTAGCAGCCAGTGGGTCTGGCAGCTCAGGCAGCGGTACTGGGTCTCATGAGCCCCGTCAGGAGAGGGAGGATGCTGTCCCAGTAAACGCAAGTCAGCATGCGCTTGGCTAGTACTTAATCCCTGTGGCAAGGTTAAACACGCTTGGCACAAGGGCGAGCCGTAAACTGACGCCATATCACCGCTCCCTGATGTTTTGTTTCGTATTGACACATCAGTATCGGTTTGCTTACGGATAGCGTCAAGTCTTCGTTTGTGGTTCGGCGAAATGATAGGAAAAACTCTGATCCCGACCGGCACGTTTTGCCTCGTACAGGGCTGTGTCGGCCTGACGAAGCAGAGCATGCAGATCCAGCGTGGAGGCTTCCAGAGTCGCGATACCCAAGCTGGCCGTCATGGTCAGTTGCTGCTCGTTATCCAGGGCCAGGGGCCGCAGAGCAATACTTTTGCGGACGCGCTCGGCCACGGCATGGGCTTGGGTGGCGCTGCAGTCGGGCAGCAAGATGCCAAATTCCTCGCCACCCAATCGACCGCACAAGTCTGTATCGCGCAAAGCCAGGGAAATACGCTGGGTGATGGCGCTCAAGGCCAGGTCACCGACATGGTGGCCGTGGGTGTCGTTAATGGGTTTGAAGTGGTCGATGTCCAGAACAATGACGCTGACAGGAACGTGCCTTAGGCGACATTGAGTCAACATGGTCTGGCTTTGCTGATAAAAGGCCTGCTTGTTGAGCAAACCGGTCAGGGCATCGTGGTGAGCCAGCCGCTGGAGTTTTTCCACTGCCTGATTACGGGCTGAGATCAAGCTGGCACTGGTAATGGAGGCGAGTGCAATGGAGGCAATGCCGATGCGCAGCGACAGCAGATCCAGCGAGGTATATAGCTGGCTGGGCAGGAAGTAGACCGGCTGGCTCAGGGCGAACAGTGTCCAGAGCACATAGAACAAGGTCAACAAGGTGGTGGAAAAGAGCGAGTAGCTCAGGGCGCACCACAATAAAGGCAGGACGGGAAAGGCCATGGAGCCGGGGCCGTCAATCAGCAAACTCAGCAAGCTGGTCAGTAATAAGGACAGGGCGGGTGCCAACTGGGCCAGACTCATCAAATGGGGCTCGTTCCAGTACTCCATGAAACGGCGTATGGGGCGGGCCGGGGCAGTCAGGATGACGGGCAAAATAGCGGTGTAGGAGATCATGCCGGTCAGCATCCAGGACAGGATGGCCAGCGACAAGGCTTGAGAGGTATGTAAAGACAGGGCAATGCCGCCTAGCAGGGCGGAAAGGGCACAGGCCAGCCCGTAGTAGGCAGCCAGGGTCAGCATGGCCTGAGGCCGGCGCAAGGACAGGTCCAGCAGCGGATTGCGGGTGATCAGCCAGTATGCCAGCCCGACGCCACTGACATTGGCCAAGGTTAGCAAAAGGGCAATAGGCAGGGGATTGAGGGCGATCAGTTCGGCACACAGATAGGCCAGAACAACAATGACCCAGTTAAGGAACTGGCTGGCCCAATCCGGGCGACGAATGAACAGGCCCAGCAGCACGGCCTCGGCAGGCCAGAAGATGGTCAGGGCGTCGTAATGGCGCAGCTTGGTGCCCAGCAGGGTCAGGATCAAGACCAGGCTGAACAGGAAAAAACGGGAGAGATAGGAATAGCGCCGCGGCGGGCGCAAGCAGGAAGCCTGCTTTGATTTCATATCCGTTGCCATAGGAGCGCACGCTCGTCGTGGACGCTTTACAGCGTCGGATAAGTTTCAAGCCGCCACTATTTTAGGATGAAAGCAGGAATGTTTCTTGCAAATTGTAATTATCTGTTTGCAAATGAAATAAATACGGGGAGTTGGGTTCCGCTCCCCGTATTCATTAGCAGGCAAAGCCTTAGTTCAAGGCTGGCAAAGGGTGGCGCGGAGCCACGTGATGCACGTCCTGCAGGCGGAAACGGAAACGCACGTTGGCGTCCTGGTTCTGCGCGTCTGCCGTATAGGTGGTGCAGCCGTGTACAGGCGAGCTGAAAATCACGGTACCCGCCATGCGAGGGCCGTTCTTGGGTTGCAAGTAAACGGTATCGCCAATGCGAATATCGGTCTTGTTCAAGGCAATATGCTCAGGGCGCGATACCAAACCGGTTGGATAGATATTTTTCATAATTTTTTTCCTTATCGTGTGGCGTCATTACATCGTTTTTTTATTGAGATTTGATGACACCATGATGGATCGGTCTCCACACGGAGGCCAAGCCATTGCTATTTCAATGTAGAGCCGCGCTGGTCGAACAAATGTCAGGCAGACGTGCTCTGTGGCAGCATGGACAGCGCCTTATTCGTTTGCCAAGCAAATGGACGGAGCGAGTCCGCTACGATGCAAAAAATAAGTCTAGATGTGGCTGTCGTCGCCGTGGTGAATGAATACCCGCATGTTTGGGGACATGCCAGAAGGTCAAAGGGACCTGTTTTGCGTGGGTACATTCAAAAAAATGTTGATCGCACTTTCTTGATGTAATGGTATGTTGGTGCAATCAATCAACTATTAACTCATAGCTTTGCGCTGTTGTCAAGAGTTGGTGCGAAATAGATTTTCAGAGTCGATGTTTCTGATCCACTTCTTTGCAATCAGTCTCCAAAGCAGGGGCAGGCAGGCGCTCAGGCTGTTTTAGAATAGGTCCCTTAACTTGCCTTTTCTGTTGCGACTCATGATTACCATCACTGGCCTTTTTACCCATCCCATCAAATCCTGTGCCGCCCAGGCCCATCCACAGGGCGTGGAGGTGAGCGTTGCGGGCCTGGCCTTTGACCGAGAATGGGTTGTTGTTGACCAACAGGGCGTATTCATGACGCAGCGTCGCTGGCCGCGCATGGCCTTGATTCAGCCAGTGGTGCAGGACGGGCAGATTACTGTGCAAGCGCCTGGTATGGATTCTTTGTCCTGGTCTCTGGATGCCCCGGCAGGGGATAACGTCGCTGTGTCCGTGCGTATCTGGAGTTCAGATACCTTGGGCCGGGACGAGGGCGATCAGGTCGCGCAATGGTTCAGCGACTTTTTGCAGACTCCTTGTCGGGTATTGCGTAACCATAGCCGCTCAAGGCGTTATGTACTGACCGAACGTGTGCGTCCCTGGGAAGAAAAGTCCCAGGGCTGGCGTCAGATTGGTGATCAGATCAACGGTTTTGGTTTTGCAGATGCGCTGCCTTTTCTGTTTACCAATGAGGCGTCCCTGGAAGAGCTGAACCGCCTGGTGCAACAGTCAGGTGAGCAGGCCGTGCCCATGAATCGTTTCCGCGCGAATGTGGTTTTTGAAGGGTTGCCTGCGTACGAAGAGGACTATGTGCTGGGTGTCAGCAGTGAAGGCTTGAGCTTTGCCTTTATCCGCCCTTGTACTCGTTGCCCTATGCCCAATGTGAATCAGCTGACAGCGGATGTGGGTACCCAACCCGGCCTGGCCTTGGCACAAAGCCGTCAGTTCCCGCAAGGGACCTTGTTTGGCATGCAGGCCATGCTGGTTGAATCCAAACCTCAGAGACTGAGTATCGGCCAGACGCTGGATGTGGAATACAGCTTTTAAGCCCTGAACCACACTGGATCAGGCGTAGTCCAGGGGCAGACGGGTCGTGAACTTGATCTGCTCCATGGCGAAACTGGAGCTGACGTCGGTCAGCTCTATTTCCGAGATCAGGCGCTGGTAAACACGGTCAAAGCTTTTGATGTCAGGCACAACCACGCGCAGCAAATAGTCGGTATCGCCGCTCATGCGATAGAACTCCACAATTTGCGGGATCGCCTCCACCACGGCCGAAAACTGGCTGTACCACTGTTTGTTGTGCTGATTGGTCTTGATGGCCACAAACACCGTCACCCCGACATTCAGCTTTTCAGAGCTGAGCAAAGCCACCCGTTTTTCGATATAGCCTTCCTGCTCCAGGCGCTGTATGCGTCGCCAGCAGGGTGTGCTGGACAAACCCACCCGATCGGCAATTTCCTGGATGGCCAAGGTGGCATCGTTTTGGAGGATCTCCAGAATGTGCTTGTCGAATTTATCCAGCATAAAAATAATTTCCCAATAATCTTGCTGGTTGTAGGTTTTTATTCTCGGAATTCTGCCTGCAGTAGCGTGAAAACGCAATAATTGCCCTTGGGCTCTTGCGTAGACTGTTTCCATTCATCTTTAGCGATCAGGATCAGGAAAACAGCATGCAGGACTGCAATTATCAACAAACCCGTTTGACCCATGTAGGACGGGACACCAGCGTGTCGGCTGGTTTTGTGAATGTGCCCGTTTGTCGCGGCTCCACGATCCTGGCCGACAATCTGGAACAATGGGCGCAGCGCAAGGAGCCCGATAATCCCTACGCCTCTTATGGCCGTTTCACCAATCCCACCTTGCAAGCCTTGACGCAGGCCGTGGCCGAGCTGGAAGGCGGTTTTCAGGCCAGTTTGTTTCCCTCTGGATTGGCGGCCTGTACTCATGCCTTGTTGGGCATGCTGGAAGTTGGAGATCATTTGCTGATACCGGATTCAGTCTATGGACCGGTACGCGCGTTTGCCCAGCAGGTGCTGGCTAGCCGCATGGGTATTCAGGTGCAGTTCTATGAGCCGTCTTTGGGTGACGGCATGGCCAGCCTGATTCGTCCCAATACCAAGGTGGTGTACGTAGAGTCGCCCGGTTCGGCCACTTTCGAGATTCAGGATATTCCTGCGATTGCTCGCTGCGCACAGGCGGTGGGGGCGTATGTGCTCTTGGACAATACCTGGGCTACTCCCTTGTTCTTCCAGCCCTTCGAGCATGGTGTGGATGTATCCATTCAGGCGGCCACCAAGTATCTGACCGGGCATTCCGATGCCTTGCTGGGAATTGCCACCGCGAATGAGCGTGCCTGGCCGTTGCTGCGCCGTGCTGCACATGATTTTGGTCAGACAGCCGGTCCTGACGATGCCTTTTTGGCGCTACGCGGCATGCGTACTTTAGGTGTGCGTTTGCGTCAGCACCAAGCCAGTGCCTTGCAGATTGCCCGTTTTCTGGAGAATCACCCGCAGGTTCAGCAGGTGTTGCATCCGGCATTGGAATCGCATCCCGGTCATGCCATCTGGAAGCGGGATTTCACCGGCTCTACCGGCTTGTTTGGCCTTGTGCTGGAACCCTTGAGCGAAGCGCAGTTATCCCGCTTTTTCAAGACCTTGTGCCTGTTTGGCATCGGTCTGTCCTGGGGGGGCTTCGAGAGTCTGGCTCTACCCATGGATATGCCCAAACGCAATGGGAAAGCCTTGCTCGGGGAAGGGCAGCTGTTGCGTTTGCATGTGGGGTTGGAAGAGCCCCAGCACTTGCAGCAAGACCTGGAACAGGCTTTGGACGCGGCTTATGCGCTCAACACGTCCAGAAGCACAAGTGGGCTGCGTTTAGTTGCCCAGCAGGCTTAACTGCTGGTTTTCCTGCCTGGCGATCAGGCGACGAGTCTGTTCTTCGCTGATGTCCAGGCTGGGATCATCCAAAGAAGGTTGAGCGGGGCTGGAGATGCTTTCTGCAATCCGGTTCCAGCGCAGTCCCAGTTTGCTGGGTTTGGCCGGGCGACGACGGCTGCGCGGGGCGGTTTCGTGCTGGTCAGGCGAGTACTGGGTCAGATCAAACTGGCCAGTGACGATCCCGACTTGCTTGAGCAGAACCATGGCCTGCAAGGGGCTTTTGAAACTGCGCGGATCTTTGCTGCGGGCGGTAACCAGCACGGCCTGACCGGCACGCGTGGCCACTTGTACAAAAAAATGATTGCCTTGTCCTTTGATGGACACACCTAAAATCCCCCCGGCTTGCGTGGCGGCACGCAGCTGCTGCAGGGTAAAGGTGACGATTGCGCCTTGACAGGGCAAAGAGGACATAAATTAGCGCTCAATAAAGAAAGCCCGCCGTTGCGGGCTGGTCGGGCAAATAGCTGCGTCCCCAAAAGAGGGGACTCAAGGGCGACATTATGCCAAAAAATAGGCGGTTCGTGGCTTGGACGGCACAAGACGGACGGAAGTCTTGTGCGGGCTGGCACTCAGGCGGCGGCCTGGGCGCACAGGCGCGGCAGAATGTGATTAGCCAGCAAGGGGGCTAGCGTCAGCGAACGGATTTCCTGCGGGCTGACCCAGCGTGCTTCTTCCAGCTCGGCGGCGGCCTGGATTTGCCGGTTCACCGTCAAAGTGAAAACGTGGGCATGAACCACGTGGCCAGGTTCATTGGCGGCGGGGCTTTCAAAGTATGCTTCGTAGCGGGCCGAGGCGGTTTCTTCCGCTGTCAGGCCCAGTTCTTCGTCCAGTTCGCGTTGCAGGGCTTGCAAGGGCGTTTCACCTGCTTCCAGCTTGCCGCCTGCCTGCATGTAATAGGCGCTGCCACGTTTGCGGACCAGGAGAATTTGGCCTTCAGAGTTGGTGATGTAGGCGGCAGCCAGCAAGATGACAGGATTGGACATAGGTGTTTCAAGCAAAAAGGGTCAAGCCAGAATCGGTTCAAGCAGGCTATTTTTGCACAGGCTCGGAAGGGGTGTCATCCAGGGTTTTGGCACGCAGCAAATAGCGGGTGGCGAAAATGCCTGGAATCAAGAGTCCGAGTCGATACCAGCCCAGGTGACTGGTCAGCCAGGCCGAGACGGCCAGCGACAGCCACAACATGATCAGCGCTCGGCGTTTGGCCTGGCGGGTCAAGCCCTGGCCGTTCTCCCAATTGCGTAGGTATGGGCCCAGATGGCGTTGATCCAGCAGCCATTGATGAAAGCGGGGGGAGCTACGGGAAAAGCACCACGCGGCCAATAATACAAATGGCGTGGTAGGCAGCAAGGGTAAAACAGCGCCGGCAATCGCCAGCGCCACACAAATCCACCCGGCAAACAACAGGGCGTAACGCATCATGTTTAGCGGGGAACGCGTCCCAGCATGTAGAACTCGTCATTGCAGCGCATGGACATGAAGTTGGCCATGCGGTTACTCAGGCCAAAAAAGGCACTGATGCCGGCAATATCCCAGGCGTCCTCGTCGCTGAAGCCGTGCTCGTGCAGGGCCTGGAAGTCGGCGTCTTCAATCTCCTGAGCGTTTTGCGAGACTTTCATGGCAAAGCTCAGCATGGCTTTTTGGCGCGCCGGAATATCGGCCTTGCGCCAGTTCACGGCAACCTGGTCTGCCACCAGGGGATTCTTGGCGCGGATGCGCAAGATGGCACCGTGGGCAATCACGCAGTAATGACACTGATTGGCGGCGGAGGTGGCCACCACAATCATTTCCCGGTCTGCATGGCTCAAACCACTGGGCTTTTCCATCAGCGCGTCGTGATAGGCGAAAAAGGCACGGAATTCGTCAGGACGGTGGGCCAGGGCCAGAAACACATTCGGAATAAAACCGGATTTTTCCTGGACGGCTTCAATTCGACTGCGAATATCCTCGGGCATTTCGGCCAGCGTGGGGACGGGATAGCGGCTGATAGCGGGTTGAGCGTGGGTCTCGGGCATGGCTTGTCTCCAGGTAAAAATGGATGTTCTAGTTCATCGAGTAATTAAATCCAGCTACGCAAAGGTGTCCAGGGTCGGTCAAGACGATATAATGACATATTGATCCTGCCGCGGGCAGGGCTCTACAAGAGAGCCTTACGGGCGGAACTGTACTTGCACACCACTACTGACGCGATAATGACAACCATCCTTGAATCTCTTCCAGTCGGCCAGAAGGTCGGCATTGCCTTTTCCGGTGGCCTGGACACCAGCGCTGCACTTTTGTGGATGCGCAACAAGGGCGCGATCCCTTACGCCTACACTGCGAACCTGGGCCAGCCTGACGAACCCGATTACGATGCGATTCCTCGCAAGGCCAAGGAATACGGTGCCACGCTGGCCCGTCTGGTGGACTGCCGTCAGCAACTGGTGGCTGAAGGGATTGCCGCCTTGCAGTGCAACGCCTTTCACATCACCACCGGTGGCGTAACCTACTTCAACACCACGCCTATTGGCCGTGCTGTTACCGGCACCATGCTGGTTGCCGCCATGAAAGAAGACGACGTCCATATCTGGGGCGACGGCAGCACCTACAAGGGCAACGACATCGAGCGTTTCTACCGCTACGGCTTGTTGACCAACCCTGAGCTGAAGATTTACAAGCCTTGGCTGGACCAGACCTTCATTGACGAGCTGGGCGGCCGCGCCGAGATGTCCGAGTACATGCAGGAAAACGGCTTCGACTACAAGATGTCGGCCGAAAAAGCCTACTCCACCGACTCCAACATGCTGGGTGCCACGCACGAAGCCAAGGATCTGGAGTACCTGAACGCCGGTATCAATATCGTCAAGCCCATCATGGGCGTGGCTTTCTGGCGTGACGATGTGGCCGTGGCTGCTGAAGAAGTGCGTGTGCGCTTTGAAGAAGGTCAGCCTGTCGCCCTGAACGGCGTGGAATTCTCCGACCCCGTGGAACTGATGCTGGAAGCCAACCGCATTGGTGGCCGTCATGGTCTGGGCATGAGCGATCAGATCGAAAACCGCATCATCGAAGCCAAGAGCCGTGGCATTTACGAAGCCCCTGGCATGGCCTTGCTGCACATCGCTTACGAGCGTCTGGTCACCGGCATCCACAACGAAGACACCATCGAACAGTACCGCATCAACGGTTTGCGTCTGGGCCGTCTGCTGTACCAAGGCCGCTGGTTTGACCCACAAGCCATCATGCTGCGTGAAACCGCCCAGCGCTGGGTGGCTCGCGCCGTAACTGGCGAAGTGACACTGGAACTGCGCCGCGGTAACGACTACTCCATTCTGGACACCGTCTCGCCTAACCTGACTTACAAGGCCGAGCGTCTGAGCATGGAAAAAGTGGACAGCATGTTCTCGCCACGCGACCGTATCGGTCAGCTGACCATGCGTAATCTGGACATCGTGGACACGCGCGACAAGCTGTTCACCTACACCCAGGCTGGCCTGTTGGCTCCTGCCGCTGGTTCGGCTGTGCCTCAGCTGAAAGACAGCAAGAAGTAAGACATGGCTTGCAGATCGGGGTGTCTCTGAGCAGCCCTCTTGATCTGAAGCAGCAGTATCAAAACACCCCAATATCGTTGAATCCGATATTGGGGTGTTTTTTTTAGGGGATGGGCCTAGCGTTCTTGAACGGCTTTGCTTAATGCTGTCAGTGTTTGCTACTGCCTTGAGCTAGCAAAGAGGGACCTATAGTCAACTTGGCTTGACGAGACCATCAAGGCCAAGCAGCAGTTGGTGTACGCCGTGCACCCAATCAGTCGATCAGTTTCCCGCTTGGCTCATGGAAGGCGAAGGGGCCGTCGAATTGGCCGACGGTGGCAGTATGGGTCACGATCTGGCCAAGGCTGTCCAGCGCATGAATAGCATAGCCGGGTGGCTCCAGTGTCCAGGCCGATGCTGCATTTTCAGCCAGATCCAGACAGACTTGATGCGCCACCGATGGGGCGGTGCTGGCAATGGTGCCGCCAAAACGGATCTGGATATTGCGATGCAAATGTCCGCTGATCACACGTTCGATATTGCTGTGTCGGCGCACAATCGCTTCCAGTTGTTCCGCTCCTTGCAGCAGGCCTATCTTGTCCATATGGCCGATCAAGGTGTTGAAAGGAGGGTGATGCAGGGCAATGATGGTGGGGCGCTCAGGCTGTTGGGCCAACTCGGTACGTAACCAGTCCAGTTGTTCCTGATCCAGACTGCCCGCGCTGGCTCCCAATACCGCACTGTCCAGGGCCAGCAGTCTAAGCTCTCCAATGTCCACGCTGTAGCAAACGGGCCCGGCCTTACCCAGATAGGTATGTTCGGGAAAGCTCTCGCGCAGTTGCTGGCGGTCATCATGGTTGCCCGGCAACAAATACACCGGGATGGAGCCCAGCGGTGCCAGCAAGCGGCGCAAGTGCGCATATTCCTGTGGTCGACCAAAGTCGGTCAGATCGCCCGTCAACACCAGGGCATCCGGTTTCTGGGGCAGGGCTAAAGCGTGGTCGATGGCGTCCTGCAGATAGGGGGCGGTATTCAGACGGCCATAAGCCAGCCGACCTTCTTCCCGAATATGCGGGTCCGTCATTTGAATCAGTAATGTTTTCAGCATCGTTATCCGCTTGCGTTAAGAGAGTGGCACGGTACCGGGCATCAGCTTGCCGGGGTTGATGTGAATTCCCACTGTACTGCCAAGGACGGCTCCGTGATCACGGTCTACCTCGGCAATCAGAGGGGCTTGTCCGTCCACGTCCAGGGTCAGTTGCACCCGTCCGCCCATAAAACTGCGTTGTCGCACTTTGGCACGTGCCCAGCCGCTGGGTGTATCCATGCAAACGCTGATGTCCTCCGGGCGAACCAGCAACTCCTGCGCCCCGCGCAAGGTCTCGGGGCAAGTCAGGCTCAGGTCTGCCAGACGGATTTCGTTATTGAGCAGGCTTTGTTCGCTGCGTTGCAGGACGTTGACCCGCCCGAGGAAGGTAGCGACAAAAGGGTGGGCCGGATGGCGGTACAGGCTTTCGCCATCGCCAATCTGAATGATGCGGCCTTCGTGCATGACGGCCAGACGGTCGGCAATGGCAAACGCTTCCTGCTGATCGTGGGTCACATGAATGGCCGTGATACGCAGGCGTCGCAGCAGCTCGGCCAGCTCGTCGCGCAAGGAGACTTTCAGCTTGGCATCCAGGGCGGCCAGCGGCTCGTCCAGCAGCAGAACGCGGGGCTGATTGGCAATGGCACGTGCGATGGCAACGCGTTGTCGTTGCCCACCCGACAAGGCGGAGGGCTGGCGTTTTTCCAGACCATTCAAGCGCATCAGATCGACCAGCTCACCCACCAGTTTTTGGCGTGCGGCCAGATCCATTCCCTTGATCTTCGGACCATAGCCGATATTGGCTTCCACCGTCATGTTCGGGAACAGGGCGTAATGTTGAAACACCATGCCGACCTCACGCTTTTCAATCGGCAGATGGGTGACGTCCTGGCCGTCGAACAGAATGCGGCTGCCGGCATCGGGCATTTCCAGGCCGGCGATCAGTCGCAGCAAGGTGGTCTTGCCGCAGCCCGAGGGCCCCAGCAAAGCCATGACTTCACCGGGGGCGATGTCCAGAGTGCTGGGATGCAATCCCCGTGTGCCATCAGCATAGGTTTTGGCGCAGTGTTCGATACGCACCGGTATGTGTTTATTTTCCATAGTGTTTCTCCAGCAAGCGCGCCAAGGTCTGCAGCCCCCACAGCACGGGCAAGATGACGAGCATGAAAATCAGCGTATAGGCCGAGCCCACCTCGATACGCATGGACGCATAGCTATCGGCTAGCCCCACGGGCAAGGTGCGGGTCAGTGGCGTATGCAGCATCCAGGTCAGGTTGAACTCGCCCAGCGACAAGGTGAAGACCATCAGGCTGCCAGCCACAATCGCAGGCAGGATGGCCGGCAGCAGGATGCCGAAAAAGATTTGCGTAAAGCTGGCTCCCAGCGAGCGGGCCGCTTCTTCCAGATCGATCAGGCTGCGTTTTTGCAGAGCTGCCGTGGTCGTGCGCACCATAAAGGGCAGGGTGAACACAATGTGGCCCACCAGAATGAACCAGAAGCTTTGACGAAAGCCTTGCAAGGAGCCATAGGCCAGCAGTAGAGCCAGGGCCGAGGCCATGCCGGGGACCGCCACTGGCAAGGTCAGCAGTTCTTCAAAGCTTCGGGCCAGACGGGAGCGGCTGCGTGCCAGGGCATAGGCACAGGGGACGCCCAGCACAATGACAGCCAGCACACAAAGCAGCGCCAGCTGCAGGGATAGCCAGACTGTGCTGCCGTAGTTGGCCCAGACGTGCTCCACCCATTTCAGGGTCAGGCCACTTTTCAGTCCAATACGATAATTGTTGACCAGCCCGGCCAGCACGGAAACCAGAATGGGGCCGAGCAGGAATAGCACGGTCAGTCCGGTGACAGCCAGAAGCAAGGGGGCAGGGCGATGGGGGTTTGAAGCCGTTTTCAGTTTCATGGTGCCCTCAAATAACGACCGAGGGATCGCGGACCAGACGCCGGGCCAGCCACAAGGTAAACCATGTCAGCAGCCCCAGGGAAATGGACAAGCTGGCCGCCAGGGTGAAATTCGCATAGTTGGTAAATTCGTTATAGATCGTGATGGGCAGCACTTCGTAGCGGCTGGACAGGGTGAACGCCGTACCGAAAGCGCCCATGGAGGTGGCAAAAACAATGGCACCACAAGACAGGGACGTGGGGGCCAGTTCCGGTATCCAGACATCTCTGGCGATGTCCCAGCGTGTGGCTCCACAGGAGCGCGCGGCTTCCTCCAGATTGCGGTCTATGGATTCGGCGGCTGCGGTGTAAGTAGCAATGGCGCGGGGCAGGGAAAAGTACAGATAGGCCAGAAACAAACCCAGCAGGCCGTAGGCAAAGGTCACTCGCCCCAGCCCCAGATCCTGGCCGATCTGGGCCAGCAGCCCCTGCCGACCGCCCAGCAAGATAATGAAAAAGCCCACGATGACGCCAGGGAAGGACAGGGGCAGCGTCATCAGGGAGAGCAGCAGGCGCTTGGCCGGCACGCGATAGCGAGCCATCACGATGCCGACCATGGCACCCAGCACCAAGGTGGCCAGGGTCACGATGGCGGACAGGAGCAGCGTTTGCAGCAAGGCCTGCAAGTACCGCCCCGATGTCAGCACGACCCAGTAGGTGTGCATGCCTTCTTGTGCGGGCAGGGCCAGAAGCTGTACCGCGGGCAAGAGCCAGAATGCGGCAAAGAAAGCGACGGCAGGGGCCGAGCATAAGGGCAGCAGGTATTTGCGTTGCATACGCTAACTCCACATGGACCGCTTAGCGGACCTCTGCCAGATAACGCTCGGCAAAGGGTTTCTGACCCTGTGCCATGCGCTCATAGTCAATGGCCTTGGCACGCGCGTATTCGCTGTCGGGCAGGAAGCGCGCCTGGGCTTCCTTGCTGACGGCGCTGCTGCGAACCGGGCGCAGGAAAGCATTGGCCCAGATGGACTGCCCTTGCTCGGACAGCACAAAATCCAGCACCTTACGTCCCTGTTCGGTGTGTGGAGCCTTGTTGACCAGGGACATCACATACGGCACCACAATCGTGCCTTCCTGGGGAATCACGAAAGCGACGTCCTCGCCATCCTTGTACTGAGCGCGGTAGGCGCTGAAGTCATAATCCAGCAAGATGGGGATTTCGCCGGAAATCAGGCGGGCATAGGCGGTTTGCTTGGGAACGATGGGATTGTTCTTTTGCAGGGCCTTGAACCAGTTGATGGCGGGATCAAAGTTGTCCATATTGCCGCCCAGGGCTTCGTTGATGGCAACGGCACCCACATAACCCACAAAGGCGGAAGAGGGGTCCAGATACCCGACCAGGCCTTTGTATTCGGGCTTGAGCAGGTCGTTCCAGGAGGCAGGCACAGGCACATTGCCCAAGGCCGACTTGTTTACCATGATGCCCATGGTGCCGGAGTGGATTGCAAACCAATGGCCTTGCGGGTCTTTCAAGCCTTCGGGAATCTGCTCCCAGCCCTGGGGTTTATAGGCCTGGGTCACGCCTTCTTTCTGGGCCTGAATGGCAAAGGTGATGCCCAGATAAGTCACATCGGCGACCGGGTTGGCGGACTCGGCAACCAGCTGGGCCAGGGACTGGCCGGAGTTCTTGTTATCGGGCGGGACGGTAATGCCGGTGTGCGCCTTGATGGCCTCGATCTGGCTCGCCCAGTCGGCCCATTCAGGTGGACAGTTGTAGCAAATGGCGGTTTGCGCGGCAGCCGCGCTTCCCACTGTCATCAGGGCCAGGGGCAGTGCCAGGCGGCAAGCCAATGTGCTCAGCATATGTTTCATGGTCGATCACTCCAGTCAATAAGTGGTGTCAGGCAAAAGCCGGGATTGGCTTGAACGCAGGGGGGCGGGAGCGGGTCCCGAAGAGGAAAGGGGCTTCATCCTGGATGCGCCCGTGGTGAACAAGGGGCAGGGGCGCAGGACTCGCCCGGGTTGAAGGTGTAGGGCAGCAGAACCGAGGCCTGCGCGGGAACCGTTTTTTGCTGGGCTACCGCTTCCAGCAGCAGGCCGATGCACTGGCGACCAATTTCTTCATTGGGCTGTGCGATGGTGGCCGGGCGTGGAAACAGTTCAGTGCCCAGGGCGATGCCGTCAAAGCCGATCACGCTGATATCGTTGGGAACCTGCAGGCCAATCTGCTGCGCCGTGCGCAGACAGCGAATGGCAATCAGATCGTTGGAGCCAATCATGGCTGTGGGGCGTTCTGGTTGGCGCAAGAGTCGGGCGACGCTGGCAAGATGCACGTGCTCAGAAGACGGTGCTTGCCTTTGCTCTCCTTGATCCATGAAAGGCACTTCCAGCAGTGGCATGGGCACCAGGCCAGCCTTGTCCATTCCTTTCAGATAGCCGCGGCTGCGTTGCTGGGCGCGATCAGAAACGTGCAGATGACCGCTTACCATGGCAATGCGGCGATGGCCTTGCCTTGCCAAGTGGCCGATCAATTCAATCATGGCCTGCTCGCCGTTGACGGTGACGCAAGGATGCTCGGGATGCAGGTTGTACGCCAGTACGTAGGGACAGCGTGTCTTGCTCAGCCGACCTAAAGCAGGAGAGTGAGCCGGGTTGGAGACCACCAGCACAATGCCTTCCACATTGCTGGCCAAGAGCAAAGCCACGGCCTGGGATTCACGTTCCAGGTGGTAGTCGGTAAAGAAGGGCAGGATGGCATAGCCGCCGCGGGCTGCGGTATCGGCGATGCCCTTCAGGCACTCGGCAAAGACGGGGTTGAGCAAGGTCGGCAAGACCACGCCGATGACTCGGCTGCGCTGGCTGCGCAGACTGCGTGCCGAGGCATTGGGCTCATAGGCCAGTGCGTCGATCGCGGCTTGCACGCGCAGGCGGGTTTTCTCACCCACCTTTTCCGGCTCATTGAGCACGCGCGATACCGTCGCAACCGATACCTGTGCTGCTCTGGCGACATCCAGTATTCCTATGTTGGCCATGACACCCAGCCGTCAAAATGAAAACGATTACATTTGAGCAAAGGCATATGTCAGGCAAATGACGGTCTTGGTTTTTTTGTGTGCTGCAGGAAGCACCTTGATGCCACTTATACGAGCCTGATCGCAAACAGATCCTGGTCTTGATACGGCCAGTTCTACAGTGAGTTCTCCTGAACAACAGGCCTGCGCGGTCAGGCTTTTATCTCATGAAACCCATTCTTGTTTTGCAGCACGAGGTCACGCAAGGGCCGGGGGTGCTGCTGGATCATCTGGAGAGCCACGGTCTTCCCTATCACTTGTGCATGTCGCCGCTGGATGGCCGGGCGCCCGTGTCGGCTCGTGATTACAGCGGGGTGGTGGTGCTGGGCAGTGATCGCAGTGTCAATGATCTTTTGCCCTGGATAGAGCAGGAGCATGCCTTGTTGCAGGATGCGGTTCAGCGTCATGTTCCGGTTCTGGGGCATTGCTTCGGGGCACAACTGCTGGCGCGTTCCCTGGGGGCCCGCGTGCAGCGCAATCCGTATCCGAACATAGGCTGGGGCCAGGTCTGGAGCAGTCCCTACGCCCGGCGTGTCATGGGCCTGCCCAGGCGTGCCATGCTGTTCAACTGGCATTACGACACCTTCCAGATTCCCTCGGGGGCCAGCCGGACTTTATACGGCCCTCATTGTCTGAATAAAGGTTTCTGCCTGGGCCCGCATTGGGCCTTTCAAGGCCACCTGGAAGTGACTGCCGACAGCATCCGTCAGTGGTGTGATCACGGCCGCTGCGAGTTGGAGCAGGTATACGGTCCGGCGGCCCAGGATGCAGAACATATCTTGTCGGGCCTGGATCAGCACCTGAGCACTTTGCACCTTATTGCCAGACAGACTTATCAACGCTGGACAGATCAGTTGCTGGAGCGTGCCGGTGTCGCCCTGGCCCAAATCCATATGCCGTCTTTATACGCGGGCCAGTAAACACTGCTCTGAATTTATGCCGCCACTCCTAGACTTTCTCTGTCTGCTGCAAGTCAGCATTGATCGGGGAGTTCGGGATGAGTGCGTCCTTTTTTACGGTTCTGGCAGGAGGGATTTCTCTGGGGCTGTTTATCTATTTGTTCTATGCCTTGCTCAGGGCCGAAAAATTCTAAGTTCAGGCCAGCAAGTGTTCATTGTGGGAACAGGTGTGCATATGAGTGATTTTCTATTTTTAGCGGTGCTGTTCGCGTTCTTTGCGATGGCGACCGGATTTGTTCTTGGTCTTGAGAAGCTGTAAGAGGAGCTGTCATGCTGGACGATCTGATGCAGTTTCTAGTCATTCTGGCCGTCTCTACGGTCTTGTTAGTGGTGGTGGGTAAATGGATTGCCCATTTTTTCAGTAGCCCCAATCACAGCCTGATCGAACGTGGCACGTATCGGCTGCTGGGCGTGAATCCTGAAGAGAAAATGTCCTGGAAGCGATATGGTCTGGCGCTCTTGTTGAGCAATGCCGCCATGTTGCTTCTGGGATATATTCTTTTGCGGGTGCAGGGCTGGATTCCCGGCGACAGCCTGCAGCGCGCCGCACAAACGCCTGACCTGGCCTTTAATACGGCTGTGTCTTTTACGACCAATACCAATTGGCAGGCGTACTCGGGTGAATCCAGTCTGTCCAATTTTTCCCAAATGGCGGCCATCACCTTTCTGATGATGATCAGTGCCACAACGGGTCTGGCAGCGGCAGGAGGTTTCATCCGTGGCTTAAGCCGTAAAAGCTCGGCGGATATTGGCAACTACTGGGTGGATTTCACCCGCTCCTTGTATCGCTTGCTCTTGCCGTGCAGCTTCCTGCTGGCCTTGCTGTATATCTGGCAGGGTATGCCACAGACACTGAGCTCGGATGTCGTGGTCAATACGCTGGAAGGGCTCAAGCAGCAGATAATTCTGGGGCCAGTAGCCAGCCTTGAAAGCATCAAGCATGTGGGGACTAATGGGGGCGGCTTCTTTGGTATGAACGCGGCTCATCCATTTGAAAACCCT
Organism: Alcaligenes sp. RM2; assembly: GCF_052931795.1. NCBI lineage: Bacteria > Pseudomonadati > Pseudomonadota > Betaproteobacteria > Burkholderiales > Alcaligenaceae > Alcaligenes > Alcaligenes sp. RM2. Next base: position 1,432,958 of record NZ_JBRFIO010000001.1, on the reverse strand, counting down.
ACGCCGCTGACTAATACCGTGCATATGCTCAGCATGTTGCTGGTGCCTTCGGCCCTGACTTACGCCTTTGGCTCCATGCTGGCTCGTCGTCGCCAGGGTTGGGCTTTCTTTGCGGCCTTCCTGGTGATGTTCATCGGTTTTCTGTCCCTGATTTATAGCGCTGAACAGGCAGGCAATCCTTTGCTGACTTCCTTGGGTGTGGACCAGACCCAAAGCAGCACGATGGGCGGTGGCAATCTGGAAGGCAAGGAACTGCGCTTCGGTGTGGCGCAAAGCAGCTTGTTTGCCACCGTGACTACGGCTGCGACTACCGGCTCGGTCGATGCCATGCACTCTTCGCTGACTCCTTTGGGTGGCCTGGTGCCGATTGCCCAAATGATGCTGAACAACGTGTTTGGCGGGATAGGCGTGGGCTTTATCAGCCTGGTCAGCTACGCCATTCTGACGGTGTTTCTGGTGGGCATGATGATAGGGCGTAGCCCGGAGTTTCTGGGCAAGAAGATCGAGGCGCGGGAGATGAAGTACGTGATGCTGGCCATGCTGGCGCATGCCTTCAGCATTCTGGGCTTTACGGCCTTGGCCAGCGTGCTGCCATCCACCATGGACAGTCTGTCCAATATGGGGCCGCATGGTTTCAGCGAAGTGCTGTACGCCTATACCTCGGGTACGGCCAATAACGGCTCCGCCTTTGCAGGTTTCAACGCGAACACACCATTCTTCAATACAACGATAGGGCTGGCGATGTTGGTGGGGCGGTATCTGACCCTGCTCCCCCTGCTGGCTTTGGCCGGTGCGCTGGCTGCCAAGAAAGCAGTTCCTGCGGGTCCAGGCACCTTGTCGACGGCCACCCCCTTGTTCACCGGCCTGTTGATTTTCGTGGTCCTGGTGGTGGGCGGGCTGACTTTCCTGCCTGCACTGGCGCTGGGCCCGATTGTGGAGCACCTGTTGATGCTCGATGGCATTACTTTTTGAGGATTGACTGTCATGTCTACCCATCAATTTATGGTTTCGACACCGGCGGCACCGACGATGAAAAGCTTGTTGCGTCCCGTGCTGCTGTCTGCCGTGTTTTTTATGCTGTTGACGGGCATTGCCTACCCGTTGGCCACGACCTTTATTGGCACCGCCTTGTTCCCGGAGCAGGCAAAGGGCAGCCTGATTCAGCGGGACGGGCAACTCGTGGGTTCGCGCCAGATTGGTCAGTACTTCAGTCAGCCCGAGTATTTCCATGGGCGTCCCAGCGCGACGCTGGGAGCCGATCCGGCTGACTCCTCCAAGAGCATTGCGCAGCCCTATAACGCGGCGGCCAGTGGGGCCAGCAATCAGGGGGTGCTAAGCAAAAGTCTGCTGGAGGCTGTGGCAGAACGCAGCAAGGCATATCGCCTGATGAACGGTTTGGCAGAGGATGCTCCTGTGCCTGTAGATGCTGTCACAGCGTCGGCATCGGGTTTGGACCCGCATATTTCGGTGGCCAACGCCCGTTTGCAGGCCGTCCGTATCGCCAAAGTGCGCGGTATGCCGCTGGCTCAGGTCCAGGTCCTGATTGATCGCTATACCAGTGCTCGTCAATTAGGTGTGCTGGGCGAGCCACGCGTGCAGGTCTTGGAGCTTAATCTGGCGCTGGACATGGCCAAGCGTGCCCAGCCCGCAGTGCGTTAGGAGCAGGTGTCATTATGTCTATTACTGATCTGAAAGCCCCGCAAGAGGCCGAGCGTTCGACGGCATTTCAGGCCGTACCCTGGGGCACGGTGTGCAAGGAAGCCTTCAAGAAATTGTCGCCTCGGGTGCAGTTCAAGAACCCGGTGATGTGTGTGGTGTATCTGGGCAGTATCGTCACCAGCTTGCTGGGCATTCAGGCCTTGATGGGGCAGGGTGAGGCCCCCGCTGGATTTATCTGGTCTATTGCAGCCTGGTTGTGGTTTACAGTCCTGTTTGCCAATGCGGCCGAAGCCGTGGCAGAAGGCCGTGGTAAAGCTCAGGCTGATGCGCTGCGTTCTACGCGCAAGCGGGTCATGGCCAAGGTTCTGAAAGACCCCGCCCGTGATAGCCGCGCCTGGCCTGTCCCCAGCGACGAGCTGTTGCCCGGTGCCTATGTGCTGGTTGAGGCGGGCCAGATTATTCCGGCTGATGGCGAAGTTCTGCAGGGGGCAGCGTCGGTAGACGAGTCCGCCATAACGGGTGAATCGGCGCCGGTTATCCGGGAATCGGGGGGCGACTTTTGTTCCGTTACGGGGGGAACCCGTGTTCTGTCCGACTGGATCGTGATGCGGGTCACCGCCAAACCGGGTGAGGCTTTTCTGGATCGCATGATTGCGATGGTGGAGGGCGCCAAGCGCGGCAAGACGCCGAACGAGATTGCCTTGAATATCTTGCTGGTTGCCCTGACGCTGATCTTTCTGCTGGTCTGCGTGACCTTGCTGCCTTTCTCCAGCTTTGCAACGGTGCTGACCGGCCAAGGTTCGCCCGTTACGATTACCGCCTTGATTGCTCTGTTGGTGTGTCTGATTCCGACTACCATCGGTGCCTTGCTGTCGGCGGTAGGTGTCGCCGGGATGAGCCGGATGATGAAAGCCAATGTGCTGGCCAGCTCGGGCCGCGCTATCGAGGCGGCGGGAGACGTGGATGTTCTGCTGCTGGACAAGACAGGCACCATTACGCTGGGTAATCGGGAGGCCTCGGCCTTTTTGCCTGCGCCGCAGGTATCGGAACAGGCCTTGGCAGACGCGGCTCAATTGGCATCGTTGGCGGACGAGACCCCCGAAGGACGCTCCATTGTGGTGCTGGCCAAGCAGCTTTTCAATTTGCGTGGTCGTGAATTGCAAGGTGCGCAGACCATTGCCTTTAGCGCCCATACACGCATGAGCGGCATTGATATCGAGGGTCGTCAGATTCGTAAAGGGGCGGCAAATACCATGCGCTCCCATATCGAGTCCCAGGGCGGCGTGTTTCCTCGCGAACTGGACACTTTGGTCAATGAGGTCGCCCGCCGGGGCAGCACACCGCTGGTTGTCACTGAAGGTAATAAGGTGCTGGGTGTGGTGGAGCTCAAGGATATCGTCAAAGGCGGTATCAAGGAGCGCTTTGCCGAGTTGCGCGCCATGGGCATCAAGACTGTCATGATTACCGGGGACAACAAGCTGACCGCCGCTGCCATTGCGGCCGAAGCCGGGGTGGATGATTATCTGGCCGAAGCCACGCCCGAGGACAAGCTGCAATTGATTCGGCGCTATCAGGATGAAGGTCGCCTGGTTGCCATGACTGGCGACGGCACGAATGATGCGCCTGCTCTGGCGCAGGCCGATGTGGCCGTGGCCATGAACAGCGGCACCCAGGCGGCTAAAGAGGCCGGCAATATGGTGGATCTGGACAGTAACCCCACCAAGCTCCTGCGTGTGGTGGAAGTGGGCAAGCAGATGATCATGACGCGCGGTGCCCTGACCACCTTCAGCATTGCCAATGATCTGGCCAAGTACTTTGCGATTATTCCTGCGGCTTTTGTGGTCACGTATCCTGCTTTGGGTGCCTTGAATGTGATGCAACTGCATAGTCCGGCTAGCGCCATCCTGTCGGCTGTCATTTTCAATGCGTTGATCATCATCGCCCTGATTCCTTTGGCCTTGCGGGGTGTGAAGTATCGGGCCGAACCGGCCAGCCGTTTGCTGAAACGCAACTTGCTGATTTACGGCTTGGGAGGGCTGATCGCACCTTTCATAGGCATCAAGCTGATTGATTTGCTGCTGACGCCGTTTTTTGGATAAGAGCGTAAGATCAATAGCAATTTTCTGGATGGAGTGTGCAGATTCATGTCACTTGAGGATAGGCCGGACCCGGATGAGCTGCTGCAGGTGATTGGCGAGGATCCGCACCAGCCTCGTCGTGGGCAGCTCAAGATTTTCTTCGGCGCTTGTGCGGGCGTAGGGAAAACCTACGCCATGCTCAAGGAGGCGCATCAACGCCAGTCCGAGGGCGTGTCCGTGGCTATCGGGATTGTGGAAACCCATGGCCGCCAGGAAACCCAGGCTCTGATTGACGGTTTGCCCGTGCTGCCCCGCAAGGAGTATCAACGTCAGGGGCGGGTGGTGACGGAGTTTGATCTGGATGCCGCCTTGGCCTCGGGTTATCAGCTGCTGCTGGTGGACGAGCTGGCGCACTCCAATATTGAAGGCAGTCGACACGCCAAGCGCTGGCAGGATGTGGAGGAATTGCTGGATGCGGGCATTGATGTGTATACCGCGCTCAATGTGCAGCATCTGGACAGCCTGAATGAGGTGGTGGGCGGCATTGTCGGGGTACGGGTTCGGGAGACGGTGCCAGACCGGATTTTTGATCGGGCGGCCGATGTCTTGCTGGTGGATCTGCCGCCGGATGATCTCTTGTCTCGTCTGAGTGCGGGCAAAGTGTATCTGGCCGACTCGGTGGCCCACGCGCGTCAGAACTTCTTTCGTCGCGGCAATCTGATTGCTCTGCGTGAGTTGGCTTTGCGCCGGGTGGCGGATCGGGTCAATGCGGACGTGCATGTGTATCGGATCTCCCATGCGATACGGACAGTTTGGCCGACACGTGAGTTACTGATGGTATGCGTCAGTGCCGATAGCGCCCAGGAAGCTCTGATTCGGGAGGGGGCGCGCTTGGCCCAGCAATTGCAGACGCCCTGGATTGTGCTGCATGTGGATACGCCGCAGGAAAGCGGGCAGATCAAGGCGCAGGAAGCACTGGTGCGCTTGGCGGCCAGTGCTCAGCATGCCGGAGCCGAGTTTGCCAATATTGCCGGGCAGGATGTGGCGCATACGATTTTGGCCTATGCCCGTCAACGCAATGCGACCAAGCTGATTTTGGGAAACTCGTCAGCGCGATCTATCTGGCCCTGGCGCACTCGTCTGTCCGAGCGCTTGGCGCGCAGCAACCCTGAAATTGGTTTGCTGCTGCTGCGTATGGATACGGTACAGCGGCCCATACGGCCCCTGGAGCTGGAACAACCCATGGCACAAGGCAAGGCCTTGTCGATTGCGTCCATTATTTGTGTTGTGACCACCTTGCTGGCCGAGAAGCTCTTGCCCTTTTTCGAGCTCTCCAACGTGATCATGCTGTTCCTGATCACTGTGGTCTTTATTGCCCTGCGTTTGGGACGACTGGCGGGAGTATGGGCTTCTTTGCTGTCAGTGGCGTTTTTCGACTTCTTTTTTGTCGAGCCGCGCTATTCCTTCTCGGTAACGGATACCCAATATGTCTTTACCTTCGGCGTCATGCTGGGAGTGGCGCTGATTATTGGCCAACTGGCTGCCAAGCTGCAGGCCGAAGCCAGGGCTGCCCGTGATGGTGAACGCCGTGCTGCGGCATTGACTCGTGTCAGCCGGGACTTGGCCGGAGCCTTGGCCCTGGAACAAGTCCTGGCGGTCTGCCGCGATACGCTGGAACCTTTGTTCGAGATGCAGGTGGTACTGGTGGTGCCGGATCAGCAAAACCAGTTGGTAGCGACTCGTCATACAGGCTTTGTAGAGCTATCGGTGGCGCAGTGGGTGTTTGATCATATGGAAGCCGCCGGTAATGGCACTGAAACCCTGAGCGGTGCCAGTGCCCTGTATCTGCCCTTGAAAGGCCCCATGGCCCCGCGTGGGGTCTTGGTGGTGCAGTCCGGCGGAGCCGCTTCCTTGAGGACACCGGATGGACGGCGCTTGCTGGATGCTTGTTGCTTTACCTTGGCCCAGGCTCTGGAGCGAATTCATTATGTGGAAATCGCCCAGGATACGGTGCTGCGCATGGAGGGGGAGAAAATGCGCAATACCTTGCTATCCGCTGTCTCGCACGATTTACGCACGCCCTTGACTGTGATTCGAGGCCTGGCAGAAACGCTGGAGCAGCCCAAAGGCTTGAGTGAAACCGAGCGCACGGATATTGCCCGATCGATCCGCATTGAATCGGACGAATTGCGCCGCCAAGTATCCAACCTGCTGGATCTGGCGCGTATGCAAAGCGAAGGGGTGAAGTTGCATAAGGAATGGCATGCCCTGGGCGAGATTGTGGGGATTGCCGTTGCCCGTTGCTCAGCGGCTTTGCAGCCTCGCAAGGTGGTGACCGAGTTTGCGGCCGACCTGCCTTTGATCGAGGTGGATGGTGTTTTGCTGGAGCGAGTGGTGACGAATCTGCTGGATAATGCCGCCAAATATACGCCCGTCACCAGTACGATTTCCCTGCGCGGCCTGTGTTCGGGTCAGTCCATGTATTTAATGATCAGTGATGACGGGCCAGGCTTGCCGCCCGGTGATCCCGAGCGCTTGTTCGATACGTTTACCCGGGGGCAGAAAGAGTCCTCTGTGGCAGGTGTGGGCTTGGGGCTGGGCCTGTGTCGCACGATTATTGCCGCACATGGTGGTACGATCAGCGCCAAGCCGCGTATGCCCCATGGCGTGATCTTCGAGATTCGCCTGCCCTGGAAAGCGGCTCCCCGTATGGATGATGACGAGCTACTGACATGAACAAAGCCCAGATACTGATCGTGGAGGACGAATCCAATATTCGTCGTTTCGTGCGAATTGCCTTGGAGCAGGAAGGCATGTCCGTGATTGAGGCCAGCACGCTGGCGCAGGCGCGCATGGATGCGGCAACCCGTCGCCCTGATTTGATGATTGTGGATTTGGGTCTGCCCGATGGGGATGGCAAGGACTTGATTCGTGATCTGCGCAGCTGGGTGTATTCGCCCATTCTGGTGCTGTCGGCGCGTGAGCGAGAGGAAGAAAAAGTAGCAGCCTTGAATGCAGGGGCGGACGATTATCTGGTCAAGCCCTTTGGCGTACCGGAGCTGCTGGCCCGGATCCGGGCCTTGTTACGGCGCTCTCAGCTGGTTCCGAATGTTCAGACGGCTTCTTCGCGGGTTCGCTTTGGGAACGTGCAGGTGGATCTGGCCTCCCATGAGGTCACGCGGGACGGGGAGGCAGTGCATTTGACACCGATCGAGTTTCGCTTGCTGACGGCCTTGATCCGGGGACATGGCAAGGTGCTGACGCACCAACATTTGCTGCATGAAACTTGGGGAGCGGCGTATTCCGATCGGCCTCATTACCTGCGGGTGTACATGATGCAGCTGCGCCAAAAGCTGGAAGAGGATGCGGCACAACCCAAGTATTTACTGACTGAGTTGCAGGTTGGCTATCGCTTGGCGGGTTTGGAAATCCAGGAGTAAAGCGAATCTGGTGTTGATGTTGGCGGTGTTGCTTGAGATCGCTTATCGCATTGCCTGACGCTTTCAGGACTTGAGTTTGGCGGTTAAAGGATCAGCAGTACGCCAGTTTAGAACGTATATTCAAAGGGATTATTTGAATCCCGTTTGAATAGGCGTGTGAAGCGATCCGGTATTAAAAAGGGGATACGACGTATCCCCTTTTTATGTCATTGAGCAAAGTCTGCTCCGGGTAGAAGCACTCAGGCTTCCAGACGACCCAGAATCAGGAACTCCATCAACGCTTTCTGTACGTGCAAGCGGTTCTCGGCTTCGTCCCAGACCACGCTTTGTGGGCCGTCAATGACTTCGCCGGTTACTTCCTCGCCACGGTGAGCGGGCAGGCAGTGCATGAAGATGGCTTCTGGGTCGGCCACATCCATCATTTCCTGATCCACACACCAGTCAGCAAAGGCTTTGCGACGCTCTTCGTTTTCGTCTTCGTAACCCATGCTGGTCCACACGTCGGTGGTGACCAGGTGCGCGCCCTTGCAGGCTTCCAGTGGGTCGTCGAATTCACGCAGAATGCTGGAATCCGGGTTGCCGGTGCGATCGGATTCCAGGTGGTAGCCGTTAGGGGCCGACACATGCAGGGTGAAGCCCAGGATTTCCGCCGCTTGCAGCCAGGTGTAGGCCATATTGTTGGCGTCACCAATCCAGGCCACGGTCTTGCCCTTGATATCGCCACGGTGTTCGATAAAGGTGAAGATGTCGGCCAGAATCTGGCAAGGATGAAATTCGTTGGTCAGGCCATTGATGACCGGCACACGCGAGTGGGAGGCAAAGCGCTCCAGACGGGTTTGCTCGAAGGTACGAATCATGACGATATCGACCATGCGTGAAACCACGCGGGCGGTATCTTCGATAGGTTCGGAGCGGCCCAGCTGCGAGTCGGTGGTGGTCAGGTGAATGACCGAACCGCCCAACTGATACATACCGGCTTCAAACGAAACACGGGTACGGGTGCTGGCTTTTTCAAAAACCATCGCCAGGGTGCGGTCGTGCAATGTGTGGTGCGGCTGATAGCGTTTGAACTTGTCTTTGATCAGGCGTGCGCGTTCCAGCACATATAAAATTTCGTCGTGAGAAAAGTCGCGAAATTGCAGAAAGTGCCGAAGCGGTCCTGCTTGCACGATGGCATCCATAAAAAAATCCTGCGGATAAAGAAAGCCATCTTAACCTGTCCGGCTATTAAGAGCAAAGCCGGTCTGTGGCGGGGAAGGGGAAACCGTTTGGTTTTGGAATAAAGCGAGAGGGCAAAGTAATGATTAGCAATAAATTGTCAAGCGGCTAATTTATTGAATCCCGGGCTTTGCGTGGCCGCGATCGGATACAATGCGTGGCGAGAAAGGAAAAGGTGCAGCATACCTGAACTGCACGATGAGCGATTAATTGTTATGACAGAGCCAGTGAAGCAACTTGTAATCCATGGTGTGACCCGGCAGGATCAGCGCTTTCGTCCCAGTGATTGGGCAGAACGCTTGGCCGGTGTAATGTCCCAGTTTCGTCCCGCTGGGGCGATGGGTGGTCATCTGACCTATTCGCCCTATGTGGTGCCGCGATTGATTGACGGCGTGCGATGTGTAGTGGTGGATGCTCGCCTGCGAGAGCTTGAACCTTTGGCCTGGAAATTCGTCTGTGGCTTTGCCGATGATAATAATTTAAAAACCAGCGGCATTGACCCCGACAATATGGACCCTGTCGATTCCTGATTCAGACAGCGCATTCAATAAGTCGCCACCGCGAAAACGGTAGGCGACTTGTTTTTTATACGGTAAGCGGCGTGAGCACTTTGCCGGTTTTTTGATACTGCAATACATTTTCCAGCGTCAGCGAGAGCATGGCTTCGCGTGTCTCGTGCGTTGCACTGGCCGTGTGCGGTGCCAGAACGACCTGGTTCAGATCGCGCAAGGCCTGGGGCACCTGGGGTTCATTCTCGAACACATCCAGCCCGGCAGAGCCCAGTCGTCCTTCCTGCAGGGCGGCAATCAGTGCGCTTTCATCGACCACGCTGCCGCGGGCAATATTGACCAGAATCCCTTTGGGACCCAAGGCGTTCAGCACGTCTATATTGATCAGCCCCCGTGTCTCATCGCCACCGACGGCAGCAATCACCATGATGTCTGCCCAATGGGCCAGTTCGATCAGGGAAGGCTCGTAGTGCCAGGGCACATCGTGACGTGGACGGCGGTTGTGATAGCGCAGTTCCATATCAAAGCCACTGGCGCGGCGGGCAATGGTCTGGCCAATGCGTCCCAGGCCCACAATGCCCAGCTTCTTGCCGCTGACCCGCGTCCCCAGCCCGAAACCATTGGGTCTGTCCCACAGACCGGCACGCACGTAGCGATCCGATTCCGTCACACGGCGAGCCGCATCCAGCATCAAGGCCCAGGCCATATCGGCCACGCAATCGTTCAGAACATCAGGAGTGGTACTGACCTGAATACCGCGCTGTTTGGCGGCCTGTACGTCGATGGAGTCGTAGCCTACCCCTACGCTGCAAATCGCTTTCAAAGCGGGCAGGCGGTCCATCAAGGAAGCGGGGGTAGCAGTGACAGCGCTGGTCAGGAGTACCTGTACGCGTTCGATCTGCTGGGCAGAGAGCTGGTTCAGGTCCTGGAGGACAATGCGCTCGAAATGACGGTCGATTTCGTCAAAAGAAGGGTGCTGGGCCAAAGATGCCAGTTGCAGCACGATGGGACGTGTCATGGGGACTCGCTAATGAAAAAGCAAATCCATAACTTAGCATGATTGGCCTGCATGTTCAGGCAATGGTTTTGTGGCTAATAAAAAAGGGGTGCTAAGCACCCCCTTTCTAACTGGTTTTTAGGCCAGAGCCGATTAAACCATTAAAAATCTTCAGCAATCAGGCCAGGGCCTTGATAGCAGCAGACAGGCGGCTCTTGTGGCGGGCAGCCTTGTTCTTGTGAATGATGTTCTTGTCGGCAACGCGATCAATGATGCTGGTCGCTTTGCGGAATACTTCGTTAGCAGCGGTTTTGTCACCGGCTTCGATAGCCTGGCGAACGCGCTTGATAGCGGTACGCAGCATGGAACGGATGCTGGCGTTGTGTTTGTTGCGAGCCACTGCTTGGCGGGCGCGCTTGCGTGCTTGTGCGGAATTAGCCATTTTTAATAAAGCCTAAGTTTTAAAGTTTAATCGGCAAAGACAATTATTCTAGGATACTAAGCCCGCTTTGTAAAGTAAGAGGGGCGAATGCCTACGATAAACAACATGCCGAAATAGGAAATGCCGCTGGCAAGCAACACGCCGCCCAGATACAGCACACGCAGCAGGGGCGTGGCTCCCAGGCTGATCCAGTCGATATAACGGTCAGCCAGCAAGAGGACGGTGGCCAGAGCAGCCAGGGCGGGAATAATCTTCAGGAAAAAACGTAACCAGTCATGATTGGGCTGGTAAATCCCGCGCTTTCGCAGCATGACCAGCAAGGTCAGCGCATTGACGGTGGCACCCAGGCCAATCGACAAGGCCAGCCCGGCATGGGCAAAGGTAGGCACCAGTACCAGGTTAAAGAGCTGGGTAATGATCAGGACGGCAATGGCGATGCGTACGGGAGTGCGGATATCCTGGCGGGCGTAAAAGCCGGGGGCCAGAATCTTGATGGCCAGCAGGCCCACCAGGCCAACCGAATAGGCACCGACTGCCAATTTGGTCTGGGCAACATCAGCGGCAGCAAACGCACCGTAGTGAAACAGGGTGGCGACCAGGCCGTCGGACAGTAAGGCCATGCCCAGGGCGGCAGGCAGGCCCAGCAGCAGGACCAGGCGCAGGCCCCAGTCCAGCAAGCCGCTGTAGTTCTTGTCGTCCTTGCCGGCATGGGCGGCCGACAGCTTGGGCAGCAAGACCGTGCCCAGTGCCACACCTAGCAGGGCAGTGGGGAACTCCATCAGACGGTCGGCAAAGGACAGCCAGGTCACGCTGCCGGACTGCAGCCAAGTGGCGATATTGGTATTGATCAGCAGGGAAATCTGCGCAACAGAAACGCCCAGAATAGCGGGCAGCATCTGTTTAAGAATGCGCTGCACGATAGGGTCGCGGCGCGCTTCACCCAGTCGTAGCGAGAATCGTGGCAACAGGCCCAGACGGGCCAATGCGCTCCATTGCACCAGCAATTGGGCCAGACCGCCCACCATCACCCCAACGGCCAGGGCGTAAATGGGTGTTTCCATATGCTGGGCCAGAAACAGGCTGGCGCCAATCATGGACAGATTCAGCAGGATAGGAGTGAAAGCCGGAACCGCAAAGCGGCTCCAGGTGTTCAGTACCGCAGAGGCAAAAGCCACCAGCGACATGCAGATGATGTAGGGGAACATCATGCGCGTCATGGTGATGGCGGCACCAAATTCGGTTTGTCGCTCGGGGGCGGTCAGGCCACTGGCCATGGCACTGACGACCCAGGGGGCCGCAACAATGCCAATGGCAGTGACCAGCATGACAGCAAAGGTCAGCAGCAGGGCGACGCGGTCCAGCAATTGCTGGACCTTGTCCTGCTCGTGCTCCTTGCGCACCTGCCCCAGGATGGGGACAAAGGCTTGTGAAAACGCTCCTTCTGCAAACAGGCGTCGCAGCAGATTGGGAATGCGAAATGCCACCCAGAAAGCGTCGGTGAGCGGGCCCGCCCCAAAGGCGCGGGCAATCAGAATATCGCGTGCCAGTCCGGTGATACGAGACAGCAGCGTCAGGCCACTAATTGTGGCCGCTGAGCGAAACAAACCCATTGGAGCCGATACAGAAAGTTATTTTGGTGCCATACGAATAGCGCCATCCAGACGGATGGTTTCGCCATTGAGCATTTCATTATTGATGATGCTCTGCACCAGTTGGGAGAAATCTTCAGGGCGACCCAGGCGCGATGGGAAAGGAATGCTGGCCGCCAGGGAGTCCTGAACTTCCTGAGGCATGGCAAACATCATGGGGGTGCCGAAGATGCCGGGAGCAATCGTCATGACACGGATGCCGGTCTGGGCCAGATCGCGGGCCAGAGGCAGGGTCAAACCGACCACACCGGCTTTGGAAGCACCGTAAGCGGCTTGGCCAATCTGGCCATCATAGGCGGCTACCGAAGCGGTGTTGATCAGCACGCCACGCTCGCCCGAGGCTTCTGGGGTATTGCTGCCCATGGCCGCGGCCGCCAGACGACACATATTAAAGGTGCCGACCAGGTTGATCATGACAGTTTTCTGGAACAGGTCCAGCGTGTGCGGGCCATTGCGTCCTACCGTGCGCGAGGCAGGAGCCACGCCGGCACAGTTGATCAGTCCGAAGAGGGGGCGGGCGCTGTCCTGGCAAGCCAGATCCACGACGGCCTGGGCATCTTGTTCGGAAGTAACATCACAGTGCTGATAAAGTTGGCCCAGCTCTTTGGCCAGAGCCTCACCGGCCTCGTCCTGAATATCGGCGATCACCACGCGGGCGCCATTTTCAACCAGCATACGTACGGTGCCTGCGCCCAGACCCGATGCGCCGCCGGTGACAATAAAAGTCTTGTTATTGATTTGCATGAGCTTGTCTCCCTTGGATAATAAACAACCGGCCCTTTTGGGGCCGGCTGAATCTTGACTTACTTAGCTTGCCAGGGCGTCCACAATGCGCTGGCGGATCTCATCGACGCTGCCCACGCCGGAAATCTTGCGATAGGCCGGAGCTTCTGGGTCGCCGGTGGCTGACCATTGCGAGTAGTAATCGACCAGAGGGCGGGTCTGCTCGCGATAGACAGACAAGCGGTGGCGTACGGTTTCCTCGCGGTCATCGTCGCGCTGGAGCAAGGGTTCGCCCGTCACATCGTCCACACCTGGGGTTTTGGGTGGATTGAAGGTGACGTGGTAGCTACGACCGCTGGCAGCGTGGATACGGCGGCCGCTCATGCGTTCGATGATGCTTTCTTCCGGTACGTCGATTTCGATCACGAAGTCCAGTTTGACCTGGGCATCCTTCAAGGCATCAGCCTGGGGAATCGTGCGTGGGAAACCGTCGAACAGGTAGCCGGGCTCACAGTCGGCTGCTTGCAGGCGATCGCGTACCAGGCCGATGATCAGGTCATCCGAAACCAGGCCGCCGGCGTCCATGATTTTTTTGGCTTCTACACCCAGCGGGGTTTGGGCTTTGACAGCGGCACGCAACATATCGCCCGTGGAAATTTGTGGAATACCAAATTTCTCGGTGATGAAAGCAGCTTGAGTGCCTTTGCCGGCACCAGGGGGCCCGAGCAGTATGAGTCGCATGAATTCCTCCAGGAAATGCGTCGATCCGATTCTCGCTTCAGTATGATGCGTTGCAGCATATTTAGCGCATTTTTTATTCGGATAGAGCAGAAAAAAGATCTTTTATAACCGATTTGCGAAGTGAGCGCGTACTCTTTCCAAGTCTTGTTCGGTGTCTACCCCGGCAGCAGGAATCTCCTGGAGGCGGTGAACCATAATCTGGAAGCCGTTTTCCATGGCTCGCAGTTGCTCTAGAGACTCGAAGTGTTCCAGTGGCCCACGAGGTAGCTGGGCGTACTGCTGCAGGAAGCGATTTCGGTAGGCATAAAGGCCAATATGGTGCAATGCGGGAAGCCCGTCGGCCAGTACCTGTTCGCCACCGGCCAGCGCGTCGCGGGCCCAGGGCATGGGAGCGCGGGAAAAGTACAGGGCGCGGCCTTGCAGGTCGCAAACCACTTTGACGGCATTGGGGTTAAAGAGTGTCTCGGCGTTCTTGATGGGCGCGGCCAGCGTGGCAATGTCGGCCTGTTCGCTGCGCGCCAGCAGCTCGGCGGCGGCATTGATGTGTTCGGGCTGAATCAGGGGTTCGTCACCTTGCACATTGACCACGATCTCGTCCTCGGGTAGCTCCAGCAGGCGAGCGGCCTGGGCCAGACGGTCGGTGCCGGTCGGGTGTTCTGCATCGGTCAGCAAGGCATTGAAACCATGTGCCTGGACAGCCTCCAGCACTTGCGGTGAGTCCGTCGCCACCCAGACCTGACGCGCCCCGCTTTGCGCGGCTTGTTGAGCGCAACGCACGATCATGGGTTGGCCTGCAATGTCGGCCAGCGGTTTGTTGGGCAGACGGGTGGAACCCAGGCGGGCAGGGATGATGACGGAAAAAGTCATATCAATTGCTGGAAGGTTCCTGCGCGTCCAGTTGACGTGCTTCGTTGATCAGCATGGTAGGGATGCCGTCCACAATGGGGAAGGCCAGTTTGTCGGCCTTGCAGACCAATTCTTGCTGTTCGCGGTCGTGGCGCAGCGGGCCTTTGCACAAGGGGCAGACCAGCACTTCGAGTAGGCGAGCTTCCATTATTGAACTCCGGGTAATGTGGGTAAGGTTGAGCGCCGTTCGCGCAGCAGGCTATCCAGTTCAGCAATCCAGTCCGGGCGTGAAAACACGGGCTGGACATCCACAACCCACAGGCGTGGGTCGTTCAGGTGCTGGCATTTTACGGCGTCTTTACGGGTAATGAGTACCGGCCCCTCATGCAGGACCTGAAAGTCCTGAGCTTGCAAGGCGGCATGGTCGGGCAGGGGGAAAGTCTGGCTCAGATGCAGACCACAAGCGCGCAGCATCGTGAAAAAACGGGCGGGCTGGCCAATGGCGGCCAGCGCCTGCAGTTCTTGCTGGCCGTATTCCTGATACCAGTCCGACCAGCTCAGGCGACGGCCTGAACTCAGGTGCTCCAGCTGATAAGGACGCAGGCTCATGCTCAGGGCGCGGCCAGGCTCGGCGGGTTGAGGGGTGGAAGGCGGCGTTTGGTCGGCCACAATCTGGCTGATCAGCCAGTCCACGCGACGCAGGCGTTCTGGGCTTTCACGCAATGGTCCCGCTGGCAGCAGCAAGCCATTTCCTACACCGCGAGCATCCTGTACCACGACTTCCATATCGCGTTGCAAGGCCAGATGTTGAAGGCCGTCATCCGAAATAATCAGGTCGACTGCCGGATATTTCTCGAGCAAAGCCTGGGCCGCCAGCGCACGGCGAGGGTGAACGGCGATGGGGGCCCGGGTTTGGGCGGCAATCAGGGCGGGTTCATCGCCAAATTGTTCGGCGGCTAATTGGCCCTGGCCTACGCGCGGGCTGGGGCCGATCTCTACCCCGTAACCTCGGCTGACAATGCCGGGTGTCCATCCCAGGGCGCGCAATTGCTCGGTCAGAGCCAGGACGACGGGGGTTTTGCCTGCGCCACCCACGATGATATTGCCCACCACGATCACCGGCACCGGGCTGCGGTAGGATGCGGCGGGATCTTGCTCGTAGCGTTGCTGCTTGCGCTGTACGAAGAGCGCAGCCAGCGCTGAAAGCGGGCGCATCACAAGGCTGAACCAGCCTTTTTTCTGCCACTGCTGGTGAAGCCAATGAGTCAGGCGGACGCGCGCACTCATGGGGCCTGGGTCGCAAAGTGAATGCGATGAATGCCAACCTGACGGGCGGCCTCCATAGCCTGGACCACCGCAAAGTGGGGGGCTTGGGCATCGGCCAGAATCAGCAGGCTGCTGTTTTCGTCAGTCTTTTCGCTCGACAAGGCGTGGCTAAGGGGAGAACCACTGCTGGCATCCAGCCACATGCCGTTCAAGGCGTAGCGCCCGTCCTGGCTGATGGCCAAAAGCAGTTCCGTGGTCTGGGCGGCCTGGGCCTGAGCCTGGGGCAAGGAAACAT
The DNA here is from genome assembly GCF_052931795.1 of Alcaligenes sp. RM2. Lineage (NCBI taxonomy): Bacteria > Pseudomonadati > Pseudomonadota > Betaproteobacteria > Burkholderiales > Alcaligenaceae > Alcaligenes > Alcaligenes sp. RM2. The sequence continues at coordinate 1,417,095 of NZ_JBRFIO010000001.1, read as the reverse complement.
CCAACTGGCGATAGCGCACGAAGGTGCTGCTGGCAGCCAGGAAAATCAGCACCACCAGCAAAACATCAATCAAGGGCACCAGATTCAGTTCCAGCGTGTCCTGGTCTTGGGCTCGGCGAAAGCGCATTAGACGGCCCTCTGCGCCAACAGACGATCCAGCGCACCCGCTTCCGTTTCCAGGCAGTGCAGCAGGTAGTCTGCACGGCTGCGAAAGTAGCGGTGAAAGATCATGGCCGGGACAGCAATCAGAATCCCCAGGGCGGTGTTGTACAGGGCCACGGAAATGCCACGGGCAATCAGGCTGGGGTCGCCACCGGCGGGGTCGTAGGCAGCAAAGATGTCGATCATGCCAATAACCGTACCAAACAGGCCCAGCAAAGGGGCTATCACGGCAATGGTGCCCAGTGCCGGAATGTACTTGTTCAATTGGTAGCTGATGTCTTTGCCTTCTGCTTCGACCGCGGACTCACGCACGGCGGAAGCTTGGTGGCGGTTTTTCAGTACGGTAGCTAATACTCGACCCAAAGGGGAGTTATCGTACAGGCGGGGCAGGGACTCGTCCTGAATCCGATTCTGGGCCGTCAGCTCGCTGATCTGGCGTGCCAGTCCGGCCGGTAGAATTCGTTTGCTGCGCAGAGCCAAAAGACGCTCCAGGATCAAACCCAGGGCAAGAATGGAGCAGGCCAGCAGGAACCAGACAGGCCAGCCAGCGGCATGGATCAAAGTAAGCACGAGTCTATTATCCGGTCACGAAATAAATCAGCGCTTATTGTAGAGCCCCTGTCCGCATTGCGGGAATGTTCCGGCGCGAGCGCGGTACACTTTACGGTCTTTTCCCACAAAGCACGGCCAAACCCCTGATGTATTTGAAGTAATAGGTGTAGTGCTAAAACTATCCACAAAAACTGTGGATAATTCTGTGTATAAAACATCCCATAGTGGCTCGGGCGGTGGTTTAGAGGTTCTCTGGCTAATTTTCGACCATCTTGGTGTTTTTATAAATAGTCTTTAATTTCAATGGCTTATCCGGTTTCGGTAAAGTGCTGCATCAGGTGTTCAACGGAAGCCATTGTCTTGGCGTCTATTTGACAAAAGCATGACAGTTGTGGATACGGAGCGGTGGAAAACTAGTTCGGGGCGAGTAAAAAACAAAGAATATGATGCATTATCAAGAATCTAGAGCACCTGCGGTATGGACCGTGGCACAGTTGAATCGCCGTGTCAGCCAGTTGCTGGACGAGCACATGCCCGTCGTTTGGGTTAGCGGTGAAGTGTCCAACTTTACCCAGGCCGCTTCCGGGCATTGGTACTTTTCCATCAAGGATGACAAGGCGGCTGTTCGTGCTGTGATGTTTCGGGGGCGAGCCCAGGCCGTGGGATTTGTGCCGCGTGCGGGCGAGCGCTTCGAGTTTCGTTGCTCGGTTACCTTGTACGAGGCACGCGGAGACTTCCAGGTTCAGGTGGAAGGCATGCGCCGCGCCGGGCTGGGGGATTTGCACGAAGCGTTTCTGCGTCTGAAGGGGCAGTTGCAAAGCGAAGGCCTGTTCGAGCCGGAACGCAAGCGTCCTATTGCCACCTTGCCGCGCAGCATAGGTATTATCACTTCCCTGGCAGCCGCGGCCTTGCGGGATGTCCTGACTGCGATGGAGCGTCGTGCTCCGCACGTGCGCATCATTATTTATCCTGCTCCGGTCCAAGGAGCAGAAGCACCGCCGCGATTGCGGCAAGCTCTGGAAACCGCGATTGAGCGGGCCGAGGTTGATACGCTCTTGCTGGTACGTGGGGGCGGTAGCCTGGAAGATCTCTGGGCTTTTAACGACGAAGGTCTGGCGCGTCTGATCGCGGCCAGTCCTATCCCTATTATTAGTGGGGTGGGGCACGAGACAGACTTCACCATTGCTGATTTTGTAGCTGACTTGCGCGCACCCACGCCAACCGCCGCCGCCGAACTGGCCTGTCTGGGGCGCGATCAGTTACTGGAACAGGTGTTTGCGCGCATGGGCGCGCTGAGCCACGGTGTGCAGCGTCATCTGGATCGGGCCTCTCTGCGTCTGGATCGGACGGTAGCCAAATTGGTCTCTCCGCATCAACGCCTGGCCCAGCAGCAGCAACGTCTGGATCATCTGACCCAAAGGCTGCAACGTGTGGCTCGCAGCGTCCCCGATACTGCTGCGTTGCGCCTGACTACCTTGAGGGCGCGTTTGGAGCGCAGCATTCCTCAGCTGACGTCAAGACAGCAAAATCTGAATATGCTTTTCCAACGGCTGGAAAAAGGTCTGGATCATGCGCTGGTTTTGCGTCGCCAGCGCCTGGCCGCGGCCCAGCAAACGCTGCAAGCCTTGTCCCCGCGCCTTATCATCAATCGTGGATATGCCATAGTCAGGGATAGCGAGGGGAAAGTTGTAAAAAATGCGTTAGACTTAAAGATTGGTGAACGACTCGATGTCGAGTTGAGTCGCGGTCATGTGTCGGTGGATGTGGTGCGCACGCACGATCTGCTCTAGGCTGCGTCGTCCTTGTTGGATACCAAACACGGTTTTTTTTTAGAAGGAATTGAAATGGCATTCACTCTTCCAGCTCTTCCATACGAACTCAACGCCCTTGAGCCACATATCTCCAAGGAAACTTTGGAGTTTCACTACGGTAAGCATCACCAGGCTTACGTCACCAACCTGAACAATCTGGTTGCTGGCACCGAATTTGAAAACGCTTCCCTGGAAGATGTGGTCAAGAAATCCTCCGGTGGCGTGTTCAACAACGCTGCTCAGGTTTGGAACCACACTTTCTACTGGAACAGCCTGTCCCCTAACGGCGGCGGCGCTCCTACCGGCAAAGTGGCTGATGCCATCAACGCCAAATGGGGCAGCTTTGACGCCTTCAAAGAAGCCTTCACCAAGTCTGCCGTTGGCAACTTCGGTTCGGGCTGGACCTGGTTGGTCAAAAAGGCCGACGGTTCCCTGGACATCGTCAACACCAGCAACGCTGGCACGACGCTGACTTCCGACGACGTCGCCCTGATCACCTGTGATGTGTGGGAACACGCCTACTACATCGACTACCGCAATGCCCGTCCCAAGTACCTGGAAATTTTCTGGAACCTGGTGAACTGGGACTTTGCCGCCAAGAACCTGGGTTAATCGTCCTGGTTGAGGGTAGCGCTCATCGGAGGGCTACCCGGCAATAAAAAAACCGCCATGCGCATGCTGGCGGTTTTTTTTGGCTTCAATGAAAACAAGTCATAGGGCGTGTGCTGCCGTGCCTTGTTTTTGAAGACCTTACATCTGGGATTGCTGGTAGTTTTCCAGGCCCACTTTTTCGATCAGGCCCAATTGCTTCTCCAGCCAGTAGGTGTGGTCTTCTTCCGTGTCGCGCAACTGGGCCAGAATGATGTCGCGTGTCACGAAATCGCTGGCGGATTCTGCCAGTGCTATGCCTTTTTGCAGAGCCGCGCGAACTTCATATTCCAGTTCCAGATCCTTGCGCAACATGCCGACCACGTCCTTGCCGGGTTCAAACGCATTGGGGCGCATGTCGGGAATACCGTCGAGCATCAGGATGCGGCGTATCAGGGCGTCAGCGTGCTGTGTTTCTTCTTCCATTTCGTGGTTCATGCGCTCGTAAAGCTGCGTGAAACCCAGATGCTCGTAAAAGCGGGAATGGATAAAGTACTGGTCGCGCGCTGCGAGTTCGCCGCGCAGCAGTTGATTCAGATAGTCGAGGACTTCGGGGTTGCCTTGCATGGTGATGAGCCTGTAGAGGATGTCAACGGGGGAAGTATGCCATGAGCAGGCCATGAGGGTGCTTGATCTGTGGCACCAAATGGCAAGCGCTCTATTCAGTTTGGCGGCTGCAATGGCAAGATCGCGGATTGTCGTCCAATCGTGCCGGGATGCAGCTTCAGTGTTTACCGGTCTCAGCCGGGTCAAGAGCTTCACACGCGGCCGTTGGTGTTTTCCGAAACCGGGGCTTTTTGCTCCTTTAGTCGAGGTCTGCTATGTCTGCTGCTTTGCGTGTTCGTCCTGTCTTGTTGGGCCTGGTGGGCGGTGTCTTGGTTTTGTCGGCGGGTCAGTTGAGCGCTCAGCCTTCTACACATTTGGAAGTCAAGGAAAGTCACTCTTCCGTCAAGCGGGTGGCTGGTTACTTGGACCAAACTGAACTGCCGGATAGTGTGATGCTCCTCGATCCGCCGCCGGCTGCAGATAGTGCGGCCTTTGCCCGGGATGAAGAAGCGCGTCGGGCTGCCGGGCAGCTAAAAGGGTCAGCTCGCTGGGCACTGGCTAAACAAGATGCAGACTTGGTATTTCCACGGCCCGCTCAGAATTATTCGTGCGCATTGGGAGTTCAAATCGACCAAGAGAGCACGCCGGTTATTTATCAGATGATGCGTCGCTTGTTGCCTGATGCGGGTCTATCCACTTACGGAGCCAAAAACAAGTATCAGCGGGTGCGTCCTTTCGATCTTCATAATGAAGATACATGCACACCAGCGGATGAGGAGTTTTTGCGTAATGATGGTTCCTATCCCTCGGGGCATGCGGCTGCTGGCTGGGCATGGGCACTAGTGTTGGCGCAGATCAGCCCCGAACGAAGTAATGAGTTGCTGGCTCGTGGCCTGTCTTTCGGTCAAAGCCGTGTCATTTGCAATGTACATTGGCAAAGTGATGTGGAGGCGGGGCGTGTGATAGGCGCCGCCGCGGTGGCTCGTGTGCAGAGTGAGGAGGCCTTCCAGGCTGACATTCTGGCCGCCCGACTAGAATTGGCACAAGCGAAAGTTGCTTCAAGTGGTCAAGCGCTTAATTGCACCGAACAGTTCTAGTGCTGCTTTGAGTGGGTCGTTCGGCTGGCGATTGTAAAAACGAGCGTCCTCATATTGGTTTGAGTGCAGGAAAGAGGGCTTCCGTCTGCTTTCCTGTGCGAGGGCGCCTTGTTTTCTTAATGCCGTGATTACCTGGCGTTGCGGGTATGAGAATTGAATAAGCTTTTCCTGCTGCGGATTCGGCTTGTCACTGTACCAGGCGCTTTGGCGCATAGACCGCCGGATCGTTCGGGACTGGACGCGCTAAACTGACCGCACTGCGGACATGCTGAATCACCAGAAAAAACCCGGCTGTACTCAAGCGCTACTATCAAAACAGTAGATTTCGAGCGCTCTTCATAGTGCTCTCGCGTGATTTTATTCAAGATATCAGGGTGAATTTCATGAGTCAGGACGCCTTTATTTGTGACGCAATTCGTACGCCTTTCGGACGTTATGGCGGTTCGCTGTCCGCTGTGAGGGCGGATGACCTGGGTGCGGTACCAATCGCAGCGCTGATGAAGCGCAATCCGCAAATCGACTGGAGCAAGCTGGACGACGTGATGTACGGTTGTGCCAACCAGGCGGGTGAAGACAACCGTAACGTGGCACGCATGTCCGCGCTGCTGGCTGGCTTGCCTGTGGATGTTCCGGGCGTGACCTTGAACCGTTTGTGCGGTTCGGGCCTGGACGCGATTGGTTCGGCTGCTCGCGCCATTCGCGCTGGCGATGCCTCCTTCATCCTGGCCGGTGGTGTGGAAAGCATGAGCCGCGCTCCCTTCGTCATGGGCAAGGCTGAAACGGCGTTCTCCCGCAGCGCAGGTATTTATGACACCACGATTGGCTGGCGCTTCATCAACAAAGCCATGAAAGAGCAGTACGGTGTGGATTCCATGCCCGAAACGGCTGAAAACGTGGCTCAGCAGTTCAATGTGTCCCGTGAAGACCAGGACGTGTTTGCCCTGAATAGCCAGCTGCGTGCGGCCGCTGCCCAGGAAGCCGGCATTCTGGCTGAAGAAATTACCCCTGTGATCATTCCCCAGCGCAAGGGCGATCCCATTGTGGTGGATAAGGACGAGCACCCACGTGCCACGACTCTGGAGTCCCTGACTCGCTTGAAGCCTGTCGTGCGTGCCGATGGCACCGTGACCGCGGGCAATGCCTCGGGTGTGAACGATGGTGCTTGCGCGCTGCTGGTTGCCAACAAGGCAACCGTCGAAGCCCAAGGCCTGACTCCGCGCGCTCGTGTGGTGGCCATGGCGTTTGCTGGTGTGGAGCCACGTATCATGGGTATTGGCCCGGCGCCTGCCAGCCAGAAGGTGCTGGCTTTGGCGGGTCTGACTCTGGATCAGATGGATGTGATCGAGCTGAACGAGGCCTTTGCCGCTCAAGGTCTGGCGGTGACTCGCATGCTGGGTCTGGCTGATAACGATCCTCGCGTGAACCCGAACGGGGGCGCGATTGCGCTGGGTCACCCTCTGGGTGCCAGTGGTGCGCGTCTGGCGATTGCGGCTATCAACCAATTGCATCGCACAGGCGGACGCTACGCCCTGTGCACCATGTGTATTGGTGTCGGCCAGGGCGTGGCTTTGATTCTTGAGCGCGTCTAACTAAGGTTGCAGGGCAGGCAGGCCGGTGATTTTCTCACCGGCCTTTTTGTCTGCTTGCTTGAACCAGCCTTGTTCCATCTCCAAGGCATAGCGCACAGGTCGCACCGGGCAGTGGGATTGAAGATCAAAGGGTTGCATGGCCTCGATATTGGTGATCGTGCCTTCTTCAGTAATGAAGGCGATATCCAGCGGCAGAGGCGTATTCTTCATCCAGAAGCAAGGCATTCCGCTTTGCTCGAATACGAATAACATGCCGTGATCGGGGGCCAGGCTTTCTCGATGCATCAAACCTTGTGCACGAGTCTCGTCGCGATCGGCCACTTCCGCCTGGATTTGTTTGGAACCCAGGGATAGTGCCAGGGTGGGAAGAGTCTCATCCGCCTGGACCGGGGCGCTAATACAAAGCGCTGCCAGAAGACAGGCAAAAAAAACAGGGCGCGCAGGCCCCGTAGTCGTAGTGCGATACTGCATGTGTGTTGCGAACCTGCTTTTGTTAGAATCGAGAGCGCAAGAGATCTTAAGGCGAAGTAATATTAAGTGCCTGCTTGCCTTTGGGGCCTTGGGCGACTTCATACAGAACTTTCTGGCCTTCTTTCAAAGTCTTGAACCCGTTCATCTGAATGGATGAAAAATGAGCGAAGAGATCTTCGCCGCCGTTATCGGGTGTAATAAACCCAAAGCCTTTGGCATCATTGAACCACTTAACGGTCCCGGATAGTTTTTGATTGTCTCCAGTGCCTGCGGTGGTGGTAGTTTCCGACATGCTTGCTGCCTCTCAACTTAGTGTATGGTTGATACTTTTTTCGGCCCCTCCCTGGGCCTGTGATCGCGGCACCTCACTTTTTTATTGTGAAGTTGACACGATCAGTCGGATGATGCTGAATTTTGTTCCCCCCAGTCAACCTATGGAAAGCACCTAGTTCTGTATTATGGCCATTGAGATCGATAAGCAAGGCGCCACAACGGTAGAGCGCCAATCCGCGCGGCTTGCCCCACCACCCATGTATCAGGTCATCTTGCTCAATGATGACTACACACCCATGGAGTTCGTGGTGAATATACTGGAGCGGGTATTTGCCAAGACCCCGGAGCAGGCCGAACAGCTTATGCTTAAAGTACATTACGAGGGTCGGGCGGTCTGTGGTGTGTATCCACGCGACATTGCCGCCACCAAGGTGGAAATTGTGCGACAACTGGCGCAGTCGCGACAGCACCCTTTGCAGTGTGTGATGGAGCCGGTGCCTGATGCTTGACCATTTAATGGTTTACCGTATTGTTCAGATCAGGCAAATTAGTCATAGAATAGCTTTAACCCCTAGTTTTACTCTTGCCGTGTAGGAGGAAGCATGATCTCCGAAGAACTTGAAGTCAGTCTACACATGGCCTTTGTCGAGGCTCGTGCCGCGCGCCATGAATTCATCACGGTAGAGCATCTGCTGTTGTCCCTGCTCGATAACGCCTCCACGCTGGAAGTGTTGAAAGCATGTGCTGCCGATATTGATGCACTGCGCCAGAATCTGCGTAAATTCATTAACGAAAATACGCCCACTTTCCCTGGTGAAGGCGAGGTCGATACCCAACCCACGCTGGGCTTTCAGCGTGTGATACAGCGTGCCATCATGCACGTATCGTCCAGCAACTCCGGTAAAAATGTCGTTTCCGGTGCCAATGTGCTGGTGGCGATGTACGGGGAAAAAGACTCGCATGCGGTGTATTACCTGCAGCAACAAGGTGTCTCGCGCCTGGATGTTGTCAATTTCCTCTCGCACGGTATCACCAAGGCCAATCCGGAACCTGCTGCCCCCGAGCCACCCAAGGCCGCCGCTGCTGCGGAAGCCGACACGCGCTCGGACGCCCAGAAGTCCCCATTGGATCTGTACGCTACAGACCTGAATACCGAAGCCAGCCTGGGTCGCATTGATCCCTTGATTGGCCGTGAAAAGGAAGTGGAGCGTGTCATCCAGGTGCTGTGCCGCCGCCGCAAGAACAACCCCTTGCTGGTCGGGGAGGCTGGCGTGGGTAAAACCGCGATTGCCGAAGGCTTGGCGCTGCGCATTCAGCGTGGTGACGTCCCGGATATTCTTAGTGAAGCGCGTGTTTACGCGCTGGATATGGGTGCCTTGCTGGCCGGTACCAAATATCGGGGTGACTTCGAGCAACGTCTGAAGGCGGTGCTCAAGCAGCTCAAGGAAACGGCACAGTCCATTTTGTTTATCGACGAAATCCACACACTGATCGGAGCCGGCTCGGCTTCGGGCGGTACTCTGGATGCGTCCAACCTGCTCAAACCTGCGCTGTCCTCCGGTCAGCTCAAGTGTCTGGGTGCGACCACCTACTCGGAATACCGCGGAATTTTCGAAAAAGACCACGCCTTGTCGCGTCGCTTTCAGAAAATTGATGTGGCTGAGCCGACAGTGGAGCAGACCATCCAGATTCTGCGTGGTTTGAAGTCCAATTTTGAAGAGCACCACGGTGTACGTTACTCGGCGGCGGCCCTGACGGCGGCAGCGGAGTTGTCCGCCCGTTATATCAACGACCGCTTTTTGCCGGACAAGGCCATCGACGTGATCGACGAGGCTGGTGCAGCGCAGCGCTTGCTGCCACGTTCCAAGCAGAAAAAGGTTATCGGCAAGGCCGACATCCAGGCAACGGTTTCGCGTATTGCACGCATTCCGCCCCAGACGGTCTCCAGTGATGATCGCAACAAGCTGGCAACCCTGGCCCGCGATCTGAAATCGGTGGTGTTTGGTCAGGATGTAGCCATTGACGCCTTGGCGGCTGCCATCAAGATGGCGCGCTCTGGCCTGGGTCTGCCTGACAAGCCTATTGGTTCCTTCCTGTTCTCCGGCCCGACCGGCGTGGGTAAAACCGAAGTGGCGCGTCAGTTGGCCTTTGTGCTGGGCGTAGAGCTGCTGCGCTTTGACATGTCCGAATACATGGAGCGTCACACCGTGTCGCGCCTGATCGGTGCTCCTCCTGGTTACGTCGGTTTCGATCAGGGTGGTTTGCTGACCGAAGCCGTTACCAAACAGCCGCACTGCGTGCTGCTGCTGGACGAAATCGAGAAAGCGCACCCGGACGTCTACAACATCCTGCTGCAGGTGATGGATCACGGCACGCTGACGGATAACAACGGTCGCAAGGCCGATTTCCGCAACGTCATCCTGATCATGACTACCAACGCCGGAGCCGAAGCGCTGAACAAGACCAGCATTGGCTTTACCCAGCCCCAGCGCTCGGGTGATGAAATGCAGGATATCAAGCGTCACTTCTCGCCAGAGTTCCGTAACCGTCTGGATGCGATCATTGGCTTCAAGCCTTTGTCGCGCGACATTATCCTGCGCGTGGTGGACAAGTTCCTGATGCAGCTGGAAAACCAGCTGCACGAGAAGCGCGTCGAAGTGTCCTTCTCGGACGCCTTGCGCGAACATCTGGCTGCCAAGGGCTTCGACCCAGCCATGGGTGCCCGCCCCATGCACAGGCTTATTCAGGACACTATTCGCCGTGCCCTGGCCGACGAGCTGCTGTTTGGTCGTCTGGTCGATGGTGGCCAGGTCGAGGTGGATCTGGACGAGAACGGCGAGGTGGTACTGGAATATCCTTCTTCAGGACCTGATGAGCCCGGTAGCAAGGCCTCTTCGCGTCCCGAGCCGGAATTAGTCGACTAAGCCGTGAGGGCATCGCGCCCCTTAATCGTCTGTACGCACTGTGACACCGTACACGAGCGAGTCCCCGTTCAAGGAGCGGGGCTCGCTCGTTGTGTGCGTTGCGATACTGAACTTTACCGCCACAGCCGCTTTTCACCACGTGAATGGCAAGCGCTGGTCTTGGCGGTTTTTATCCTTTTTCTGATTGCCAATCTGTTTCCCGTCGTCTATCTGAGCATGGCGGGTAAAACAGTGTCGCCCACGTTTCCCAAAGCCCTGTTGCTGATCTGGCAGCAGGGGTATTGGGGCTTGTCCGTCATGGCGGGGTTGGTGGGATTCTGGCTGCCGTTGTTTCAACTGATTTTCCAGTTCTGGGCCTTGGGCCTGATTGCCAGGGAAAAGCCCTTGCCGGGCGATTTCGGTATTGGGCTGCGGGCCTTGAGCCATCTGGAGCATTGGTCCATGACGGCTGTGCTGTTCCTGGGCTTGATTGTGGCCATGGTGAAATTTGCCGGGATCGGGCATTTGACGATTGCGCCAGGTCTGTACGCCTTTTTTGCTCTGACCTTCCTGCTGACCGGCTTGAGCCGTATTACGGCGGGGCGCTTGTGGCGCTGGGCAGAGGATCGTGATCTGGTGCCGGTTTCGACCCGGCAGGTCTTGAAAGAGCATCCAACCTGGAGTGCCTGTACCCACTGTGGCTTCGTGCAGTCCAGTCAGAAACCGGACTGTGACCGTTGTGGTGCAACTGTGCATAAACGCAAGCCCAATAGCCGCACACGGGTGGCCGCTCTGGTGTTGACGGCCTGCGTGTTCTATATTCCCGCCAATGTCCTGCCTGTCATGGAGCTGCGCAGCATTTTAGGCAGTAGCGCGCATACGATTCTGGGTGGGGTCATTGAACTCTGGCAACTGGGCTCCTGGGACTTGGCATTGATCGTGTTCATCGCCAGTATTGTGGTCCCCATCACCAAACTGCTGGCTTTGATGATTCTTTTGTTGGGGCGTCGTTGGCATGGCAATGCTGTACAGCGTCAACGCAATCGCATTTACGACATGGTCGAGCTGATTGGGCAATGGTCCATGCTGGACGTATTCGTGGTGGTCCTGATGGCAGCACTGGCCAACTTCCCCGGCTTGTCGCAGATTATTCCTGGGGCGGGGGCCTTGAGCTTTGGCATGGTGGTGGTTTTGACCATGCTGGCCGCGCTTAGCTACGACCCTCGCCAAGGCTGGGACCAGGATACCCACGAAGAACCAATAATAGAACCGCAAACTACGCCGTCTCCGCCTGCCTCACAGGCGACTTCCTGAAGGAAACAAGGTGCACGATCCTACAACTAATCAGCCTGACGGTCAGACCGAGCCCGCACAGCCTAGACTGATTCCTGCCAAGCGATCCCGATTCTCCTGGATCTGGATTTTGCCCATAGCTGCCGCCTTGGTGGGGGCGTCTTTGGTGCTGCGAAACTGGATGTTGACCGGACCGCGTATCACGATCAGCTTTGATTCAGCCGAGGGTTTGGCTGTGGATCAAACCAAGCTACGTTATCGCGAAGTGGATGTGGGTACGATTTCGGACATTCAGGTGTCTCCGGATCGAAAAGGGGTTTTGGTGACGGCGCAGCTCGAGCGTGATGGCTCCGAGTTCATTACCCAAAAAGACACGCGGTTCTGGGTGGTGCGCCCGCGTTTGGGTTTAAGTGGGGTCTCCGGTCTGGGCACCTTGTTGTCGGGTGTTTATATCGGTGTGGACGCGCCTTTTGAAGTGAATAAAAAAGGCGAGCAACTGGACTTTGTGGGCCTGGAAAGTCCGCCGGAAGTAACCAGTGGCCGTGCTGGTAAGCGTTACGTGTTGACTGCGCCCGAATTGGGCTCGCTGGATCTGGGTTCGCCCTTGTATTACAAGGGCATACAGGTTGGGCAAGTCAGCAGTTATGAGCTGAATGAAGAAGGCAATGGCGTGCGTGTGCAGGTGTTTGTCGATGCTCCTAACGACAAATTCGTGACGCAGGGCTCGCGCTTCTGGAACGTCAGCGGCGTCAATATGTCGCTGGATTCCACTGGCTTTAATGTGCGTACGCATTCTTTGGTCTCTGCCTTGGCAGGAGGTCTGGCCTTTGATCAGATGGAAGGCGAGCCTACGGATATTGCTCAGGCTGATTCGCAATACGAACTGTTCCCCACACAAGAGCGCGCGATGGCTGAGCCGGATGGTCCCGCGGTTGAATTGCGCTTCCATTTCCATCAGTCCGTGCGTGGCCTGGTGCCGGGCTCCAAGGTGGAGTTCCGGGGCCTGGAGTTGGGGCAGGTCTACGATGTGGATCTGGAGTTCGATTTTGAGCGTAAGCGCTTCTTTGCCCTGGTGAAGGCACGTATCTATCCGCAGCGTTTTGGCCGCCTGTACGAGCGGGTGGTGGAGGCTAGACCGGACGAGAAAGATCCAATGAGCGCCTTGTTCAAACCGATGGTTGAGCGTGGTCTGCGTGGTCAATTGCGTCCTGCCAGCCTGATTACGGGCCAGCAGTACATTGCCCTGGAGTTCTTCGACAAAGCGCCTGAAGCGGACTTCGATGAAAACGCCAAGCCATTGGTGGTGCCCGTCATTGCGGGCGACTTCGACCGTTTGCAGGAGCAGGTCAGCGATATCGTTACCAAGATTGCTGCTATCCCGTTCGATCAGATCGGCAAGAATCTGCAAAGCGGGCTCACGGAGCTAGGTCAGGTGCTCAAGCAACTGGACAAGACGACGGTGCCGCAGCTCAATGGCGCTCTCAAGTCCATGGATGCCGCTGTTCAGAAACTGGGTGCCATGCTGGATTCGGATTCTTCCTTCAATACTTCTGTGGATCAAACCTTGAGCGAGCTGAAGCGCTCCTTGCGATCCCTGCGTGATTTAAGCGATACCTTGCAAAGCCAGCCCTCGGCGGTCCTGCGAGGTCGTTCCCCTGACGTGCTGCCGGAGCCTGCGCCATGATGTCTCGTTTTCTGATTCCCGTGGCGTTCGCCGGTTTGCTGACGGCTTGCGCTTCGACCACGCCTACTTACTACACCTTGCAAGCGTCCAATGCCGCTCCGGCGGCTGCGGCTCCTTCCACGCAAGTGTGGAAGGGCTTTCAGTTGCGACGCATGGATGTGCCTGCTCAATTGGATCGTCGATCCTTTGTGCTGACGCAGACCGCGGGCGGGCAGGTCAACCTGCTCAACGATAGCCAGTGGGCCTCACCTTTACCTGATGAAATGTCCCTGGCTTTGGCGTCTGGTTTGCAGGATCGCCTGGGCGTTCCCCAGTTGGCCAGCGCTGCTCCGAAAACACCGCTGTGGCAGATCGATGTGCTGGTACAGCGCTTCGAATCTGTCTATGGCGAACGCGCTACCTTGGAGTTGAGCTGGACACTGACGCCAGTTGGCTTTGAGGGGAAGGTCCAGCAATGCCGCTGGCTGGACTCCGAGCCTGCGTCCTCTGTGCCAGAACTGGTGCAGGCGCATCGCCAATTGCAGCAGCGCTGGGCGGATGCACTGGCCGCACAAATGCAAGGTAAACCTGTCCCGGTTAACCTGAGCAAAGCCATGCTCTGCGTTAGTTAACCTTGTTGGTTAACTTTTTTATGTGCGGGTTAACCTGAATACGAATTTGGGTTAACCATCAGTATTATTTCGGCTTATCGCAGTCAACAAAGCGTAACCGGGATAAGAAGCATGGCGAGCACAACCTTAGGGATTAAAGTCGATATAGAACTGCGCGAGCGCCTGCGGCGTGCGGCGGATCAGTTGCAGTGCACCCCTCATTGGCTGCATAAGCAGGCCTTGCTGTCTTATATCGAAGGAATCGAGCGCGGTGTGCTGCCCAGCGAATTGGCGCTGCTAAGCGGGGGGGACTCCGAAGCCGCCGAAGAAGGTGTACTCATGCCTTCCATCCCGTTTTACGGCTTTGCGCAGGATGTGCAACCGCAAAGTGTGTTGCGCGCTGCCATTACCGCCGCCTACCGCCGTCCAGAAACCGACTGTCTGCCCTTGCTGTTAAGTGCAGCGCGTTCTTCTCAAAGTGCGCGTGCCCAGGAGTTGGCCGCTCGTCTGGTTAAAGCCTTGCGCGCCAAGCGCCGTGGCGGTGGCGTAGAAGGCTTGATCCAGGAATTCTCCTTGTCCAGCCAGGAAGGCGTTGCCCTGATGTGTCTGGCAGAGGCCTTGCTGCGTATCCCTGACCGCGCGACACGCGATGCCTTGATTCGCGACAAAATCAGCCACGGCGACTGGCGTGCACACATGGGCGAGTCCCCCTCGTTGTTTGTGAATGCCGCCACCTGGGGCCTGATGCTGACGGGGCGCCTGGTCAGTGTAAATAGTGAAAAGAATTTGTCCTCCGCCTTGACCCGCATGATTGGCAAGGGTGGCGAGCCTTTGATCCGCAAAGGCGTGGACGTTGCCATGCGCATGATGGGCGAGCAGTTTGTGACTGGCCAAACCATTGCTTCAGCACTGGCCAATAGCCGCAAGTTTGAAGAGCAGGGCTTCCGTTATTCCTACGACATGTTGGGTGAGGCCGCGACGACAGCGGAAGACGCGCAACGTTACTACCAGGCTTACGAGCAGGCCATCCACGCGATCGGTCGTGCCAGCCAGGGTCGCGGGATTTACGAAGGCCCCGGCATTTCCATCAAGCTGTCCGCGCTGCACCCACGCTACAGCCGTTCCCAGCGCGATCGCGTCATGCGGGAGTTGTTCCCGCGCTTGTTGTCCTTGGCACAATTGGCGCATCACTACGATGTGGGCTTGAATATTGACGCCGAAGAAGCGGACCGCCTGGAAGTGTCCCTGGATCTGCTGGACAAGCTGTGTTTTGACCCGTCTTTGGCAGGTTGGAACGGCATTGGCTTTGTGGTGCAGGCTTATCAAAAGCGCGCACCCTTTGTCATCGATTACTTGATTGATCTGGCCCGCCGCAGCGGTCACCGCTTGATGTTGCGTCTGGTGAAAGGCGCCTACTGGGATTCGGAGATCAAACGCGCGCAGGTTGATGGTCTGGAAGACTATCCCGTCTACACGCGCAAAGTGCACACGGACGTGTCTTACCTGGCTTGCGCTCGCAAGCTCTTGCAGGCCCCAGAAGCCGTCTACCCGCAGTTTGCGACACACAATGCGCAAACCCTGGCCGCTATTTATGTGATGGCCGGTCAGAACTACTACACCGGTCAATATGAGTTCCAGTGCCTGCACGGCATGGGCGAGGACCTGTACGACGAGGTAGTCGGCCCGATCAAGGACGGCAAGCTGAACCGTCCTTGCCGTATCTATGCACCCGTTGGTTCTCACGAAACCTTGCTGGCGTATCTGGTGCGTCGTCTCCTGGAAAACGGTGCCAACACCTCTTTCGTGAATCAGATTGGCGATGCCGATGTGAACATGGAGCAGCTGATTGCCGACCCCGTGGCTCAGGCCCTGAGCCTGCAACCCTTGGGTCGACCACATGACAAGATTCCGTTGCCGCGCCAGTTGTACTGGGAGGCGGAGCAGCGCTTGAACTCGGCTGGCCTGGATTTAAGCAACGAGCACCGCCTGGGTTCTTTGGCCGCTACCTTGATGCAAACCGCTGCCTTGCCACGTCAGGCTCAGCCTATCCTGGGGCAGGGCAATCCGGTCTGGGACGAGTCCAAGGCAACGATTGTGCGTAATCCAGCCAATCATCAGGACGTAGTGGGGCAGGTCATGTTTGCCACTGCACAGGATGTGGAGCAGGCTTTGGACGCCGCCAGCCACTATGCACCGATCTGGCAGGCCACGCCGGTAGAAGAACGCGCCGCCGCCTTGCAGCAAGCCGCCCAACTGCTGGAAGACAATATGCAGGACTTGATGGGCCTGCTGGTGCGTGAAGCTGGCAAGTCCTATGCGAATGCGATTGCCGAAGTGCGTGAAGCCGTGGACTTCCTGCGTTACTACGCCGGACAGGTTCTGCGCGACTTTGATAATGACGAATATCGTCCCGTCGGTGTGGTGCTGTGCATCAGCCCCTGGAACTTCCCCTTGGCTATTTTCCTGGGTCAGGTCTCGGCGGCTCTGGCTGCAGGCAACGTCGTCCTGGCCAAGCCTGCTGAACAAACCTGCCTGATTGCGGCGGCCGCTGTCGAGCTGCTGCACAAGGCAGGGATTGCTCCCGGTGCCTTGCAGCTCCTGCCTGGTGATGGCCCATCCGTGGGCGCGCCTTTGGCGGCCAGTGAGAAGGTTAATGCTGTGATGTTTACCGGCTCGACCGCCGTTGCCATGGGCTTGAATCGTCAATTGGCTAAACGCCTGACGGCAGACGGTCAGGCCGTCCCGCTGATTGCAGAAACTGGTGGCTTGAATGCCATGGTGGTCGACAGCTCGGCCTTGCCTGAGCAGGTGGTGTTTGATGTGCTGAATTCTGCTTTCGACTCGGCAGGCCAGCGTTGTTCCGCCTTGCGGCTGCTGTGCATCCAGGAAGATGTGGCCGAGCGTGTGCTGAACATGCTCAACGGTGCCATGCAGGAGCTGAGCGTGGGCAATCCCGACCTGCTCAGCACGGATGTAGGTCCGGTGATTGATGAAGAAGCCCGCTCCGGTATCGAAGAGCACATCAGCGCCATGCGCGAGGCTGGTTTCCGTATCACGCAAAGTGAACAAAGCCGCAGCCTGACAGGTACCTTTGTCTTGCCGACCATTATCGAGATCGAGCAGGTCAAGGATCTGGAACGCGAAATTTTCGGTCCCGTTCTGCACGTGATGCGTTTCAAGCGTAGCGAGCTGGACAGCCTGATCAATCAGATCAACGAACGTGGTTACGGACTGACCTTTGGCGTTCACACCCGTCTGGATGAAACCGTGGAGCGTGTCGTTTCGCGCATTCACGCTGGTAACGTCTATGTGAACCGCAATATGGTGGGTGCGGTGGTGGGTGTACAGCCTTTCGGTGGTGAAGGCTTGTCGGGTACCGGCCCCAAAGCAGGCGGCCCCTTGTACTTGCGCCGACTGCTTAGCCGTTGCCCGCAGAACCTGCCTTTGCAAGCTTGGCAGGAGCAGGGCGCGGTCTTGCCTGGTCCGACGGGCGAGTCCAATATTTATCAGTTGCACCCACGAGGTCGCGTTCTGTGCATGCCTGTCAGCGTGCACGGCTGGCAAGCTCAGCGCGAGGCCTGCGCACGCAGCGGCAACCAGGCCATCTTGCTGGACCGTTTGGGTCTGGGTAGCTGGCAGGACGCGCCTGCTGAGCAAATTGCCATGTCCGATTTGGGTGAGGCAGATTATGATGCTGTTTTATTTGAAGGCGACAGCGACGAACTCCGGCAAGTATTGGGACAAGTGGCTGAACGCCGTGGCCCCATTGTTGGGGTTCAAGGGCTGTTGACGCAGGAATTGGAGGGGGGCGCGACTTACCTCGTCGAGCGTTTGTTGCGCGAAGTCTCGGTCAGTACCAATACAGCGGCAGCTGGGGGCAATGCCAGTTTGATGATGGTCGGTTGACGTCAGATGGCACCCATTTCTATGCACACGTTTGGTCGCACATTTCACCTGGAGCGGCGGCCCTGCGTTCATTCTCACGGCACGGGCCGGCATGTAGCGCGGCTATATTAAAAAACGAAGGAGAACAATATGCAGTCCATCACGAGCTTTAAATTGGCCTTGGTTTCGACCGCGGTTTTTGGTGCATTGGCAGCGAGTCCTGCTTTTGCCGCTGACAAGGTAATCAAGCTGGGTTTTTCCGCCCCCTTGACCGGCCCGCAGGCTCACTACGGCGAAGACATGCGCAATGGCCTGGTGCTGGCTCTGGAAGAAGCCAATGCCCAGAAAATTGAAATTGATGGCGCAACCGCCCGTTTTGAACTGGTGGCCAAGGATGACCAGGCTGACCCGCGTACAGCGGTCCAGGTCGCCCAGCAAATTGTGGACGACGGTGTGGATGGCGTATTGGGCCACTTCAACTCGGGCACCACGATTCCTGCTTCGCGTGTCTACAACGACGCGGGCATCCCCCAGATCGCCATGGCAACCTCGCCTGAGTACACCCAGCAAGGTTACGACAACACCTTCCGCATGATGACCAGCGACACCCAGCAAGGTGCCGCTGTGGGTCAGTTCATCGTCAAGGATCTGGCAGCCAAGAAAGTAGCCCTGATCGACGACCGTACCGCTTACGGCCAAGGTCTGACTGACCAGGTTGCCCGTGCGGTAGAAAAAGCCGGTGGTCAGATCGTGGCCCGTGAATACACCACGGACAAAGCCAATGACTTCACCTCCATTCTGACCAATATCAAGTCCAAGGCACCCGATGCCATCTTCTTTGGTGGTCTGGATGCGCAGTCCGGCCCGATGAAGCGTCAAATGCAGACGCTGGACATCAAGGCCCCGCTGGTTTCGGGCGAAATGACGCGCAGCGACACCTTCCTGCGTCTGGCCGGTAATGCTGCCAACGGCACTTACGCGTCCCTGGCTGGTGTGCCGCTGTCCACCATGGCGGCTGGCGAGAAATTCGCCAAGGACTACCAGGCCCGCTTCAAGGCTGAGCCCGGTGTTTACGCTCCGTACGCCTATGACGGCGCCTGGAACATGATCACCGCCATGAAGGAAGCCGGTTCTTCCAAGGCAGAAGACTACCTGCCCAAACTGGCCGCATTGAAACGCAACGGCGCAACCAGCAGCAACATTGCCTACGACCAGAACGGCGATCTGAAAGAAATCGCTGTCACCATCTACGAAGTTAAGGATGGCAAGTGGACGATGGTGAAAACCATGGTCAGCCAGGCTAACTAAGCGTCTCTGATCCTGCAGTTTGAGCCCTTCGGGGCTCATCTTTACCGTGGCCTGTGTTTGGCAGGCCCACGCTCCCTGTTCTATCGCCGTGCGCCGGGGCAGGGAGCAATGACCACGAGTCCCAATCTATGGAAATCCTGATACAACAACTAATAAATGGCCTGACCGTGGGCAGTGTCTACGCCTTGGTGGCGCTGGGCTACACCATGGTGTATGGAATTATTGGCCTGATTAATTTTGCGCATGGTGATGTAGTCATGGTTGGGGCGATGCTGGCCACGACAGTGGTGTTATCGCTGGTCGGCGCGGACCCGGCAGGCCTGTCCGCCTGGTTGATGGTGGGGTTGGCCCTCTTGGCCGCTATCCCCGTCTGCATGGGCATAGGCTGGACTGCCGAGCGTTATGCGTATCGCCCCTTGCGTCGTGCGCCCCGTCTGGCTGCACTGATCACCGCTATTGGTGTGTCTTTTATTGTGCAGAACCTGGCCATGATGATCTGGGGGCGCAATTACCTGAGCTTCCCGCACATTATTGAACCCATGGTGTTCCAGCTGGGTGACGCGCGCATCAGCTTGCTGCAAATTCTGATTATCGGTGGTGCCGCTGCGATCATGTCTGGCCTGATGGTACTGGTGCACCGCACCCGTCTGGGCACCGCCATGCGTGCAACCGCCCAGAACCGCGAAGTAGCTGGCTTGATGGGGGTGAATATTAATACCGTGATCTCCGCTGCCTTTGTGATCGGCTCGGCCCTGGCTGCCGTCGCAGGCGTCATGATCGTGACCTACTACGGTGTCGCTCAATACACGATGGGCTTCATGCTGGGTCTCAAAGCATTTACCGCCGCCGTTCTGGGTGGCATTGGTAATTTGGGTGGCGCCATGCTGGGTGGCTTGCTGCTGGGCTTGATCGAAGCTCTGGGCGCAGGCTACATCGGCGACCTGACCAATGGGGTCTTTGGCAGTAACTATCAGGATGTGTTCTCTTTTATCGTGCTGATCTTGGTGCTGATTTTCCGTCCCTCGGGCCTGTTGGGTGAACGTGTGGGAGATCGCGCATGAGTCTGAATCAAACATTAAGTGGCGCTGGCTCCAAACAGCGCCCCGCAACGCCCGCCAAAGTCTGGGTCGGTGCGCTGCTGATTGGTGTAGTGCTGGCCATTTTGCCCTTCGTGCTGGGCATGGCGGGGCAAAGCTGGATCCGCACCCTTAACTTTGCCTTGCTGTACGTGATGCTGGCCCTGGGCCTGAACATCGTGGTGGGTTTTGCCGGTCTGCTGGACTTGGGCTATATCGCTTTCTATGCCGTAGGGGCGTACGTCTGGGCCATGCTGGCATCGCCGCATTTTGGTCTGCACCTGCCGTTCTGGATGGTGCTGCCAGCCGGTATCGCCTTGGCCGCCGTATTCGGTGTGTTGCTGGGCTTTCCAGTTCTGCGCTTGCGGGGCGACTATCTGGCCATTGTGACCCTGGGTTTCGGTGAAATTATCCGCATCTTCATGAACAACCTGGATGCGCCGGTCAACATCACCAACGGTCCGCAAGGGATCAACCGGGTCGATACCTTCAAGATTGGCGACTTCATCTTTGGCAAGGCGGAAACCCTCTTTGGCATACGGATAACCGGGCCAGAAAAATACTATTACCTGCTCCTGCTGATCACGCTGCTGATTGTGTTCATCTGCGTGCGCTTGCAGCACTCCCGCATTGGCCGCGCCTGGGAAGCCATTCGCGAAGATGAAATCGCCGCCAAGGCCATGGGCATCAATACCCGTAACGTCAAACTGCTGGCCTTTGCCATGGGTGCAACGTTTGGTGGTGTGGCCGGTGGCTTGTTTGCCTCCATGCAAGGCTTCGTTAGCCCGGAGAGTTTCAGCCTGACCGAGTCCATTTCCGTGCTGTGCATGGTGGTGCTGGGTGGTATGGGCCATATCCCCGGCGTGATCGTTGGCGCTTTGCTGCTATCTGTCTTCCCCGAACTGCTGCGCTCCGTCGTCGTACCTCTGCAGCAAAGCGTGTTTGGTGACGTGATTCTGGACCCGGATGGCATCCGTATGCTGTTGTTCGGCTTTGCCCTGGTACTGGTCATGATCTATCGCCCCGAAGGCCTGTGGCCCTCTGCAGTGCGCCGTCGTGAACGCAAAATGAAGCAGGTGCAAGCATGAGTCTGAGCATGAACCAACAAGTAAAAAACGGCGAGGTGCTGTTGCAGGCAGAAGGCTTGTCCAAACGCTTCGGCGGTTTGCAGGCCTTGTCCGAAGTCAGCTTCAGCATTCGCAAGGGCGATATCTACGGTCTGATCGGCCCGAACGGCGCGGGTAAAACCACGCTGTTCAACGTGATGACAGGCTTGTACATCCCCGAGTCGGGCCGCTGCACCTTTGCAGGCCGCAACCTGACTGATTGCAAACCGCATCAAATCGCTGAATCCGGCTTTGCCCGTACCTTCCAGAACATCCGCTTGTTCGGCAGCCTGTCTGCCCTGGAAAACGTCATGATCGGCCGTCACGTCCGCACCCGTGCAGGCGTGTTGGGGGCGGTGTTGCGTAACCGCGCTACCCGTCAGGAAGAAGAACAGATCGAGGCCCGTGCCTACGAGCTGTTGGATTACGTAGGCATTGCCCAGCACGCTAACGAGATTGCGCGCTCATTGTCCTACGGCGACCAGCGCCGCCTGGAAATCGCCCGTGCCCTGGCAACTGATCCCATGCTGCTGGCACTGGACGAACCCGCTGCCGGCATGAACCCGTCCGAGACCGTAGTCCTGCGCCAGCTGATAGAAAAAATCCGTGGTGACGGCATTACTGTCCTGCTGATCGAACACGACATGAAGCTGGTCATGGGCCTGTGTGATCGAGTTCTGGTGCTGGAATACGGCAAAGTCCTGGCCGAAGGCAAACCCGCCGAAGTCCAACATAACCCACGCGTGATCGAAGCCTATCTGGGCGCAGGTGCAGCCAAAGAGCTGGGCATTACCGTTGAAGAGGAAAAGGCATGAGCACAGAACCGTTGATGCTGGATATTCGGGGTCTGGATGTAGCTTATGGCGGCATCCGGGCGGTACGTGGCCTGGACCTGCGGGTGGGTAAGGGTGAATTGGTTTGCTTGATCGGTGCAAACGGCGCCGGTAAAAGCACCACACTGCGAGCCATTACAGGACTGGTGCCTGCGGCTGCGGGGCAGATTGAACATCAAGGCGAAAGCATCGTCGGCTTGCCGTCGCATCAGTTGGTGAGACGTGGCGTGGTCATGGTGCCGGAAGGGCGGGGGATTTTTCCGCAACTGACGATTGAAGAAAACCTGGCCATGGGGGCGTATACCCGCAAGGACCACCACGAAGTCCGCCAGGATATCGAGCGTATCTATACCCTGTTCCCGCGTCTGGCTGAGCGTAAGAAGCAATCGGCAGGGACTTTGTCTGGTGGGGAACAGCAGATGGTGGCAATGGGACGGGCGATGATTTCCCGGCCTTCATTGCTGTTGCTGGATGAGCCTTCAATGGGCTTGGCTCCCATCATGGTCGAACGGATTTTTGAGTTGATCCAGACGATTGCTAAGGAAGGCGTGACGATTTTACTGATTGAGCAGAATGCGCGCTTGGCGCTAGAGCTGGGAGATCGGGGATATGTGATGGAGTCAGGGCGGATTATCCTGGAAGGCCCGGCTGCGCAGTTGCTGCATGATCCGAAGGTGAGGGCGGCGTATCTGGGGGAAGAGGATTTTGCGGCGTAGGTAAGGCTCAGAGTTAGAGAAAAAGCCAATCAACTTTGGGTTGATTGGCTTTTTTGTTTTTTGTGCTGAGTCTTATTAAGTAGCAGAGATTAACGTACCGGTGTCTGCTTTCGACCCATCTCTGCCGTTCTATGTGACATGATTCCAGGGTCTCTGTTTAAGTACAAACGGTCATTCGCTCACGTACGTCATCCAGAATGTCTCGCCCATGGCCGCGGTTAGATTGGGGCCAACGTTGAATGTTGAGCAACTGACGCTAGAATTATCGCGGCACGATCATGCCTGATTCGACCGAGATTTAAGGATCACCGAACATGGAAGATGATTTTGATGGATTGGACTGGACGAAGGCCCACGATACGACGACCCGGATGGCCGCATGAGAGAAGTACTTCAATGAAGGCTAATGAAGCGATATTCTTCAGCTAGAGTTTTCTTGGCTGGCAAGAGGCTGCATAGCGTCCGTCCTATGCCTGCCAGGCTGTTTGCTACGTGAAGCCGAATCCCGCGAAATCGAGGAAATGAACATTCGGCGTCTGGGGAAGCCAAGATCGATATCTTTCGCGGAGGAGGTCCTACGGTAGATAGTCGTACAGTGCTTGGAACATCCCTCTCTGCCAATGGTTGATGAACGGTGCATTGTTGATGCCTGGAACGAGCAATACCGTACGGATCGTTGCGTTAGGGAGATTCAAATTCTTCAAGCTATCGATTTGACCCAATGTCGTTTTCAACAACTGTGCGGCTTTGACGGAGAAGCGCTTTGCTAACCCAAAATCATTGAAATGTTTTTGAACCCTATCTTTATGAACCTTTTGCCATTCTTGAGGAGGGTCGGCGTAATATTGAATTGACGCCGGTCTGTTAGAGGGGTCAAGAATGCATCTGGCAGAGATCCATTTCGACTTAAAGAATCGGTCATGATCGACATAGGGTTGTAAAAATTGGTCTTCCGCTCGTGTAGCGAAAGATTCGGCTTTGCCATCCATATTGCAATCACGGCATGACGGAACCAGATTCTGGGGGAAGGTCGAAAATTGTGGGAAATGTGCCTTCGGTAGGAAATGATCCAAATTTCTAGGCGTCCCGATTCCTCCGCAAAATGGACACTGTTCGTGTGCAGAGTTTAGTAGCTTGTCGTATGTGGTTCTCGATTCCTTTTCTTCATTACGAAAATAGTACTCGTACAAGTTCACAAGTTCAGATTTAACCAAGGTCCCGACGACAATCTGATTTTTGTCCGGGGACGGGATTGCAGGAATTTTGTAAAGTTCTCCCGAGCTACCGCACGTGATGTAGGAATCTCCAGCCTGAAGCAAGTCCGGCTTTGTTTCGATCATCTTTTGCTTGAATGCGTTGTTTCCCGTGATCCCCTTAATGCATTCGTCTAACGTCGCTTCGAAGTTGCGCTGCGGCGCATTCAAACGCATCATTTTGTAAGTCCTCCATCACGTTCTGCAATGAGAGCTGCGAGGACTGCTCTGCCTTCTAAGCCGAGTTGGTTATCATACTGCTTAAGTATCTCTTCGTGCGAAGCCCCCCCTCTGACGGAGGCCTCAAGCATCGCATGGAATCCGGATCTGGCCACTTCGAGGCTGAAGATTTCACTCGTTAACATTCCTACATTTTCTGCGAAGGTCTCAATCTTTGGTCGAGCCACTGATACGTCCTTCCGAACCCTGAAGATTTTCCAGGCGCACGAACGCGGGATTTCCTGCAAAACGACTGGTGAATGGGTGGCGATGATCGCGACACCGTTCTGGTCATGAAGCAGATCGGAGAGGGCGCGTATAAATGCCGATAGTAGCGGGGGATGCAGATGGCTTTCGGGTTCGTCGAGAAGGACCAAAGTTTTTTCTTGGACGGTTTCAACAAGACGTGTAATCGTTAGCAGCACGATTGCATGCCCTGAACTCATGCGGGAAAGATATCTGTCCACCTCTTCCGAGTATTGTTTCAAGAAAATCACCGAGTCGGATTGTTCGCTATTTATCCTTTCTCTAACGCTTAGATAGGCGGACTGAAGTTGCACCAGTTTCATGGCATCAAAGTTCTCATCGGACCCAAGTTTTTCGATCGCTTTGAGCCAACGTTTAGTCTTTCCTTCGTTCCTAAAGCATCCTGCTAGGGATTTTACGCAGTCTGCTCGAAGATCGGAGATGGTTCGATGCTGATCTGGATACGTGCGGTCCTTCAATCCAATATAAAAGTAGCAAGTCCCTTTTGATGGATCTGGTTGTTCCTCAGGAGGGGTGAACGGGTCGAACGCGCTGAACGAAACAGATACGAGACTGCTAAAATAGTCGACTCCGATTTCGCTATCGGATGCGGACTTTAGATTGATGAATTTTGATAAATTCGGGCGCTTGGTGATCGCGTCAATCATTCCATTTAACAATGTCGTTTTGCCGACACCGTTTCGGCCAATAACGGCGTGTATATTGGTGCTCGGAATCGAGCTGACCCCTACCGAGAATTCGAGAGAAATGCTGCCCATGTCTTCGGATTCGGGTCTAGTAAATCGAAAGTCAAAATTGGTAAGTTCTGCAGCTCCATTGAGGACACGCAAGTATTGACCCCTAACAAGGGAGAGGGAGACTTCGCGCAGAAGTGAAATGCTGAATACGCTTTCTTCTCGAACCTCGTCGATTATTTCGGGATGTCGCACTATGTCGCGAAGGGCCGACAGTATCCGGATACCGTAGCTATCGGGAAGACTCCCCACCCTGCGATAGAAGTCGACATCTTGACCCAACGAAAAGTATCTTTCGTCGAGGGAGGTAAACTCGGAAGATAAAGTCGAGTGGGTGGATGTTTCGGTTGTTTGTCCTTTGAAGCCAATCTTCACCGCGCCGAGTTCGACTCTTGTGCCGGTGTTGTCGCGGTAATACATATGGAACATCGTGACAAACGAGTAGTCGTTCCAGTTATCTATCTCGAGATATACGATGTCGTTATCCGACTGATCCGACCACGACGAACGAGAAATGACTTTGAATTTCATATTCTATAAATGCTCTTTTGGTTGTCTCATGAACCTTGGCGGGGCCACTACCGCTACTGTGATGATTGTCGTTGCATTTAGGTGAATTTTGTCGTCGCATCGCCTCGCTGGACGTGATTGCTAACCTTGCAAGGTCCGTCGGATATTGAGCCACCGTCTTGCATGGATTTCCTCCCTGTTTTTACGGTGGGGCGTTAGAAAACTTAAGTTGTTTGCAGAGGTGCAAACCTCGAGCGTTCCCTGTCTCTCTTGCGGCTATCACTGTCGTCAGTGCGGCGACCTTCGGACTAGAGGGCACACGACGGCTTTCGGGCGTGCTTGCATCTTGGTTTGCCCGACCGTCGACTGTCGGCCACGTTGCTTTCCACTGTGTCGCGCAGGGCGAATCAGCCGCGAAAAGATGTCGATTGGATGATTAGGTCTTCCGGCGTAATCTTTATGCGCGGAGCACGTCGATCGCGCTTGCGGAGGGCTGTAATCGTCATGCGGGAACCAACAGGGAGCGTCCGTGCTTTGACTGACGAGCGGCCGCCAGACATACGTCGTGTAGCGATCATTTCCAAAAAGCAGGTCTCGAATGTCCGCAAATCGACATGGAGCAGTCGCCCGTGTGGCCGCTACACGGCTCGGTCCAATGGCGGCAATTGGCCGAAAGCAGCCAGAATAATAACTAAAAAAAAGAAATGTGTCTCTACATCGAATAAATAGAAAACTGGATCGTTCGCTAGTTTTTTATTTAAAGTGTCAGTAATTGCAGAGAAGTTTTAAAAGCCTTTAAAGAGAGCAATTTAATGCTTCGATAGCAATGAATAATGTTTTATTTTTGTAGAGATAGCTACTAGTTGGTGGATTTATGCGGTGCGAATAGCAGTTAAGAGTTTTGAGCGGGCTCTGGGAGGCTGCAAACCTTTACCATAGCAACTCCAGGATGTAGCCGACAGATCGCTATGTAGATAAAGGTAGCTTGTGCCATCCAAAAAAGCAGCGGGTTCAGAGTGCATTCCTATGCGACTGACTCCTTTGTACGGACCCGCTAAAGAGAACAAAAAATGGATTTAGGAATTACCGGACGACGTGCCGTGATCTGTGGGGCATCGAGTGGTTTGGGGCTGGCATGTGCTCAGGCCCTCGCCGCTGAAGACGTGCAGGTCACCCTGGTATCTCGCAGTGAACACAAGCAGCAAGAAGCCGCCAAGCGGATTGAGGCATTGACCGGCGTTGCAGCTAAATGGATTGCTGCGGACCTTTCTCAGGCAGCTGGCAGACAAGCCGTAGCTGCAGCGTGTTCGGACATCGACATTCTGGTGACCAACGCGGGTGGGCCTCCGTCTATGCCTTTTGCTCAGTTGGATACCACTCATTGGCAAGCCGTCGCTTTGGCCGTAACGTCAATATCACTTCGGTTTCCGTTCGTTCGCCTGTGACCAACCTTGAGTTATCTACTGCTGCCCGTATGGCTTTGACTGGTTTCGTTGCCAGTGTGTCTCGCGGAGTAGCACAGCATAATGTGGCGATCAATAACCTATTGCCCGGCACCATCATGACGGACCGCTTACTGGAGCTGGGGCCTGTAGCAGAGAAAATGATTGCCTCAGTACCAGCAGGGCGAGCTGGAACGCCTGCTGAGTTTGGTGCTGCATGCGCCTTCTTGTGCAGCGAGGCCGCAGGTTTTATCGTGGGTCAGAATTTGTCTATTGATGGTGGTTTGGTACGAGCTACGATCTAAGTTATTAAGTTTCAACCATGAAGGGGCACACCATGAGCGGTAAGGCTGTATCGGCTACATCTAACAGCACAGCAGGCAGTACAACAAAAAAACAGATCGGCATTGTGCTGTTTGATCAGTTTGAAACTCTCGATGTATTCGGGCCGGTTGAAATGTGGGGCGGGATGCCGGATTACGAGATGGTCATGGTGTCTCAACAGGGTGGGCTGGTGCGTTCGTTTCAAGGGATAGAAACCCAGGCTTCCTATAGTTTCGAGACGGCTCCGCAGTTCGATATTCTGATGGTTCCCGGCGGCATGGGAACGCGTCGTGAGATCAACAACCCTGCCATGCCGGCCTTCATTCATAAGCAGGACAAGGCAACGCAGTGGACGGTGTCGGTGTGTACGGGGGCGGCCTTATTGGCCAAGGCGGGTATTTTGAAGCAGCGCCGGGCTACGTCCAACAAGCTGGCGTTTGATTTTGCGGTGGCTCAGGATGGGGATGTGCTTTGGCAAAAGCAGGCTCGCTGGGTGTTTGATGGCAAGTACGTCACATCCTCGGGCGTGTCGGCGGGGACGGATATGGCGTTGGCCCTGGTCGAGAAGCTTTATAACCGTGAGCAAGCTGAAAGCATCGCGCATTGGACCGAGTATGTCTGGAACAGTGATCCGACGATTGATCCGTTTGCGCGCTAGGGTTGGTGTTTGCTGGGTGTAGTTGTTCGGTGAAAGGTTTAGGAGTCGGGGTCTTGGCGTTGGCAGCTGATCGCAGCTAATGCCATCAGCGTATCGAGCATCCCGACTTGATACGTGCCTACTTCCAGCGTTCCTTGCGCCAGGCCTCTTGCGCTGCGGCGTCCAGAAAAGTCCAGGCGACGAAGCGGCTTTGCTTTTGTCCTTGCGTCATTTCTACGGTTTTGACTTTAACCGCCTTAGCCTTTTTTAAGGCATTCAACACACCGGGTACATTCGACGCTTTGGACACCAAGGTACTGAACCAAAGCACTTGCCCGCCTACGGTCACGCTTTCTTCGATCATGCGGCGGATGAAAAGCGCCTCGCCGCCTTCGCACCAGAGTTCCGTATTCTGTCCACCAAAGTTCAGCACGGGAGCATTCTGCTTGGGCGCGGCCTTACCCAAACCACGCCATTTACGTTGACTACCGCTTACTGCCTCTTCCTGCGACGAATGGAAGGGCGGGTTGCATAGCGTCAGGTCAAAGTAATCATTCGCGCCTAGCAGGCCTTTGAAAATATGTCTGGGGGATTTCTGCTGACGTAACTTGATTGCAGCCGACAAGCCCGGGTTCGCGTGAATAATGCTTCGTGCAGAAGTCAGCGCATCAGCGTCTATGTCGGACCCTAGAAACTGCCAGCCATATTCGGTATGACCAATCAATGGGTAGATAGCATTTGCGCCCACGCCAATATCCAGGACGCGTACTGCCTCACCACGGGGAATGGTCCCCTTATTGCTGTTGGCCAGCAAATCGGCCAGGTAGTGCACGTAGTCGGCCCGGCCCGGTATAGGAGGGCAGAGGTAATCGGCAGGAATATCCCAATGCGCTATGCCGTAAAAACTCTTCAGAAGAGCACGATTCAGGGTTTTGACGGCATTCGGATCGGCGAAGTTGATGCTTTGATCACCGTAGGGATTCACAAAAACGAATTCAGCCAGCTCGGGCGTGTCTTTGATGAGGGCATCAAAGTCGTAACGCCCCTGATGGCGGTTGCGTGGGTGGAGCTGCGCCGCCGTTTTATTTGAAGTGGGTAATTCGGCGTTGGAATTACCTTTTTTTGGAGATGGCATTGGAATCCGAAATTGGCCGGGGTAAGTCTGAGTCGTGGCGCTGCTACGTTTTTAAAGCAAAGCATCAGGGCTAAAGAAGGAGCGATGCTGACTGCGACAAGGCATTTCGCATCGCGTCCTTCTCCAGCTTTAAAGCTTAGTTCTTGCCCGTGCTGCCAAAGCCACCGGTACCGCGCTCGGTCTCGGTAGAGAATTCGTTCACAAATTGCAGTGCTACTTGCACCACAGGCTGGAACATCAGCTGGGCGATGCGCTCGCCGGGCTGGATCACGTAATCCTGATCGCTGTCATTGGCCAGAATCACGCCAATCTCGCCGTGGTAGTCGGCATCAATCACGCCAATGCCTTGGGCAACACGCACACCGTGTTTCAGGGACAGGCCCGAACGCGAGGCGACGATGGCGACCAGGCCAGGGTCCATCATATTGATGGCCAAGCCGGTTTTAACCAGCGTACGGCCGCCAGCGGGCAGGGTAACGGCTTCGCTCAGGCAGGCGCGCAGGTCCATGGCGGCGGAGCCATCCGTGGCGTAGCTGGGGGCTTCGATGCTCGTGCCCAACAAGTCATTGACGATGCGAGCTTCAATACGGCGGTGCATAGACGGTATCCTGAAAAAAAAAGAGGCAGCGCACCTGCTTTAGCGCTGCCCGTCATCATAAAAGAGAAAAGGGATTAAAGCCGCTGGGCGATGTCTTGCACCAGCTGGCGTGCGGCCAGCAGTTTATCCTGAGCTGGCCATTGCATATGACCTTGCTCGTCAAACAGCACCAGCTCGGTGTCGTCGGCGTTCATGGCGCGCTGGGCCAGGTTGGCAACCAGCAAGGGCACGTTCTTGCGTTGACGCTTGGCTTGAGCGTGCTCGATCAAGTTGTCGGTCTCGGCGGCAAAGCCTACGCAGAAAGGACCGTTCTTCAGGGCGGCAACCTCGGCCAGAATGTCGGGGTTGGGGCTGAATTGCAGGTCCGGCGTGGCTTGTTCGGACGTCTTCTTGATCTTGATGTCGCTGGCATTGCTGACGTACCAGTCCGCTACCGCTGCAACGCTGATAAAAATATCGGCATCATCCACTTGGGACATGACAGTGGCGTGCATCTGACGGGCGGTTTCTACATTGATGCGACGCACCTGATAGGGCGTCTCTAGTGCAACGGGGCCGGAGACCAGCGTCACTTGCGCACCGGCTTCTTGAGCCGCACGGGCAATCGCGTAACCCATTTTGCCGGAGGAGCGGTTGCTGATGACGCGCACTGGGTCAATCGGCTCGCTGGTCGGGCCAGCGGTGATCAGAACGCGTTTGCCTGCCAGCAGTTTCGGCTGAAAGAAGGACGTGAGCTCTGCCAGCAATTGGGCAGGCTCCAGCATGCGGCCATCGCCGGTTTCACCACAGGCTTGGTCGCCACTGCCGGGGCCAAGAATGTGCACACCGTCACGGCGCAGTTGTTCGACATTGCGTTGGGTGGCCGGGTGCAGCCACATTTCCCGGTTCATGGCTGGGGCGATCAACAGGGGGCAATGGCCACGAGCAATACACAAGGTGCTGAGCAAGTCGTCGGCCAGACCGTTGGCCAGCTTGGCCATGAAGTTGGTGCTGGCGGGGGCGATCAGGATGGCGTCCGCATCCCGGCTCAGCTGGATGTGGGCCATATTGTTGGGAACACGCGCATCCCACAGGTCGGTGTAGACGGTACGGCCAGATAAGGCCTGGAAGGTGACCGGGCTGATGAAGCGCGTGGCCGATTCGGTCATGACGACATCAATCCGTGCACCCAGGTCCTGGCTGCGACGCAAGAGTTCGGCGGTTTTATAAGCAGCGATGCCGCCGGTGATGCCAAACACCAGTTTTTTATTGCTAAGCATAGGACATGATCCTTACAGACTCAGGAGCGCTGTCGTTTGTTGCGGCGCATGCGCATGAACTCGTCCAGCACCAACAGGGCAGCGCCGCAGCTGATGGCGACGTCGGCAATATTGAAGGCCGGAAAGTAGGATTGATTCCAGTAGAACAGCAGAAAATCTACCACGTGCCCGTGCATCAGGCGATCCACCACGTTGCCGATGGCACCGCCCAGAATCAGGCTAAGCGACAGGCAAAACAAGGGTTGCTTGGCCGAGCGGCGCAGCATGGTCACGATAAAGACCGTGGCAACGGCTGCGATGCCGACAAAGAACCAGCGCTGCCAACCCTGACCACCGGCCAGAAAGCTGAACGCCGCGCCGGGGTTGTAGAGCAGGGTGAAATCAAAAAAGGGCAGGATATTCCAACGTTCCTGATAGAACAGGTTGCTGTCGAAATACTGTTTGGTCCATTGGTCCAGGCCGACAATAAAGGCGGCCAGAGCAATCCAGGCCCAGAACTGCCGCGAGGGCAGTCGGGCCTGGCCGGGAGAAGGGGCCATGTCCTTATCAGGCATGGTGACGCACTTCGCCTTCGCCAAACAGATTGTCCTCGCAACGACCACACAGGGTGGGGTGCTCGGCGCTCTGGCCTACGTCAGGGCGGTGGTGCCAGCAACGCTCGCACTTGGCCTGTTCGGTAGGGGTAACGTCGATGCGCAAGTCGCCTTCGCCTGCATGCACATCGGCACGCGAGACGATCAGCATGAAGCGCAAGTCTTCGCCCAGGGATTGCAGGAATTCCAGATCCTGACCGTTGGCATAGATGTCGATCTCGGCAGCCAGGGAGGAACCGATGGCGCCGGTGCTACGTACATCTTCAATGCGGCGCATCACGTCGGCACGGATGGCGCGCAGGCGTTGCCACTTGCTGCTCAGTGCCGATTGTTCGCCTTGCTCGGGCAGGACATGGAACAGCTCGGTGAAGATGGTGCCGCTAGGAACCGAACCACCGTGCATGTCGCGCCAGGCTTCTTCTGCCGTGAAAGACAGGATAGGAGCCATCAGCTTGAGCAGGGTCTGTGTCAGGTGATACAACGCCGTTTGAGCCGAGCGACGTGGCTGGCCATCTTTAGCCGTGGTGTACAGACGGTCTTTCAGAATATCCAGATAGAACGCGCCCAGGTCTTCGGAGCAGAAGGTCTGCAAGCGAGCCACGATGGGGTGGAACTCGTAGCGCTTGTAGTTCTCCAGCAACTCGGCCTGCATGTCGGCGGTCATTTGCAGGGCGTAGCGGTCGATTTCGGTCAGTTGATCAACAGGCACAGCATGTTGGGTGACATCGAAGTCGGCCAGGTTACCCAGCAGGAACTTCAAGGTATTGCGGATACGGCGGTAGCCTTCCACAACACGCTTCAGAATTTCGTCGGAGATGGACAGCTCGCCCGAGTAATCGGTAGAGGCGGCCCACAGGCGCATGATCTCGGCACCCATCTTGTCGGCAATTTCTTGCGGCTTGATGATGTTGCCCAGCGATTTGCTCATCTTGCGGCCATTGCCGTCCACCACGAAACCGTGGGTCAGCAGGGCTTTGTAGGGTGCGCGGCCATACAGCATGCAGCCCGTCAGCAAGGACGAGTGGAACCAGCCACGGTGTTGGTCCGAGCCTTCCAGGTACAGGTCGGCAGGCCATTGCAGCTTGTCAGCGTGCGAGCCGTGGGTGGTGTGATCCTTGCCGCCCAGCACGGTAGCGTGTGTGGTGCCCGAGTCAAACCACACGTCCAGCGTGTCGCGGTTTTTCTCGTACAGATCGGCTTCGTCACCCAGCAGGTCGCGTGGGTCCAGGTTCTGCCAGGCTTCGATACCGCTCTTTTCGATACGCTCGGCTACTTGTTCCATCAGCTCGGGCGTGCGGGGGTGCAGTTCACCCGTTTCCTTGTGCACAAAGAAAGCCATGGGCACACCCCATTGGCGCTGACGCGACAAAGTCCAGTCCGGGCGGTTGGCGATCATGGCGTGCAGGCGGGCACGACCCCAGGAGGGGTAGAACTCGGTGTTATCAATGGCTTCCAGCGCCATTTCACGCAGGGTACGGCCGCTGCTGTTTTCCTTATCCATACCGGCAAACCATTGGCTGGTGGCACGGTAGATGATGGGCGTCTTGTGACGCCAGCAGTGCATGTAGCTGTGCGGGTGCTGTTCGGTTTTCAGCAAGGTGCCGGCGTTCTGCAGGGCTTCCACGATTTGCGGATTGGCCTTCCAGATCATCTGGCCGCCAAACAGGGGCAGATTCTCGGCGTAATGCCCATTGCCCATCACGGGCGTGAGCATGTCGTCGTCCTTCATGCCGTGGGCTTTGCAGGAGATAAAGTCTTCAATACCGTAGGCCGGGGCCGAGTGCACCACGCCCGTACCGCTGTCCAGGGTGACATAGTCGCCCAGGTACACGGGGGAGCGGCGTTGGTAGCCTGCGTCCACGTGAGCCAGAGGGTGGTTGAATTCGATCAGGTTCAGGGCTTCGCCGGTAGCGGTGGCCACGACCTGGCCGCTCAGACCCCATTGCTCCAGGCAGGACTTCACCAGCTCTTCGGCCACGATCAGCATGGAGCCGGTGGCGCGTGGGCTGTCCAGCTTGACCAGGGCGTAGCTGATTTCAGGGTGTACGTTCAGTGCCTGGTTGGCAGGGATGGTCCAGGGGGTGGTGGTCCAGATAACGATGGCGCCATCGTCCACGCTGTCCACGCCAAAGGCGGCGGCCAGCTTGTCCTTTTGCGCGAAGGGGAAGGCCACGTGCACGGACGGGTCGGTGCGATCCGCGTATTCAACCTCGGCTTCTGCCAGAGCGGAACCACAGTCAAAACACCAGTTCACGGGCTTCAGGCCGCGGAATACGAAACCCTTTTGCATGATCTTGGACAGTACGCGCAGCTCGTCGGCTTCGTTACTGAAGTTCATGGTCAGGTAAGGGTTCTCCCAGTCGGCCAGCACGCCCAGGCGTTTGAAGTCCTTGCGCTGGCTGTCGATCTGTTCCAGAGCGTAGGCGCGCGCCTTGGCCTGAACTTCCGCCACAGGCAGGTTCTTGCCGTATTTCTTTTCGATCTGGACTTCAATGGGCATGCCGTGGCAGTCCCAGCCGGGCACGTATTGCGCGTCAAAGCCGGCCATATTGCGGCTTTTGACGATGATGTCTTTCAGAACCTTGTTGACCGCGTGGCCAATGTGAATGTCGCCGTTCGCATAGGGAGGGCCGTCGTGCAAAATAAATTTGGGACGACCGGCACTGGCTTGCCGAATTGCTGCATAGACTTTGTTTTCTTCCCACTGGCTAATCCAGCCCGGCTCACGTTTGGCGAGGTCACCACGCATGGGAAAGGGAGTGTCGGGCAAATTGAGAGAGTTTTTATAGTCCATTTGAAGCAAAGTAGTCGCGAGCGCGTTGTGCATCGTTGTCGATGGCGGCGATCATTGTGATGAGGTCCGGGAATTTTTCCTCGTCCCTGACAAATTCCAGAAATTCTATACGGGCAAGTTTACCGTAAGCATCCAGGCGTTGGTCCAGTAAATGCACCTCTAACAGCAGCCGTCCCTGGTCTATGACGGTTGGGCGTACCCCCAAGGAGGCAATGCCGGGCAGAGCCTGTCCGGTCAGTCCGTGCACCCGGACCACGTACACGCCGGAGCGGGCGGCACAGTGTTCGGGGACACGCACGTTCAGGGTCGGGTAGCCAATGTCCCGGCCCAGTTTCTGGCCATGAATGACATGACCACTAATATGAAAGGGCTTGCCCAGCAGGGCACGGGCGCGGTCCAGCTGGCCCACGGCCAGGGCGGTGCGCACTTCCGAGCTGGAGATGCGGCGGCCATCGGCATCGGCCACATCGTGCAGAGTCTCGACGCTAAAGCCATGGCGCTTGCCCGCTTCGCGCAACATTTCAATGTCGCCGGCCCGTTTGTGGCCGTAGCGGAAATCCTCGCCCACCAGCAGCCAGCCAGTGTTCAGACCCTGGACCAGAATCTCGTCAATAAAGGTGGCTGCCGACATATCGGCCATGGCCTGATTGAAGCGGGCCAGATAAATTTGTTCAATGCCACATTGATGCAGGGCTTCGACCTTGTCGCGCAGGCCGCTGATCTGCGTGGGGATCAGTTCGGGCCGTTGGCCGCGCTGCGCAAAAAAGGCGCGCGGGTGGGGCGTAAAGGTCATTACACAGGAGCTCAGGTTCTGCTGGCGCGCCATTTCATTGACGCGATGCAAGATGGCCTGATGGCCCAGATGGACCCCGTCAAAATTGCCAATGGTGACAGCGCTGCGGGCCGTGCTGTTGCGCCGCGGCAGAGAGCGATAGAGTTTTAGATCAGATTTCACAAGCGAGAGTTTACAATTTTGGATTCGTTATTTCTCGGGAAACAGGATTTTGACCGATTCCACCCTACCTTGTCGCCTTGTTGTGCTTATTTCAGGCCGGGGCTCCAACTTGCAGGCCATAGGCGAACTGATCAAGACAGCGGGCTTAAATGGCCGTATCGAGGCGGTCATCTCTAACAAGGGCGATGCGCCCGGACTGGAATGGGCGCAGCGTCAAGGGCTGCCTACCGAGACGGTTTCGCATCGCGAATTTGCAACACGTGAAGCTTTTGACCAGGCTTTGGCACGCGTGATCGACCGCTACCAGCCAGATTATGTTCTACTTGCGGGATTCATGCGCATCCTGAGCACCGATTTTGTTCAGCACTATGCAGGCAAGCTCATCAATATACACCCATCCTTGCTTCCTAGCTTTCCCGGTTTGAATACCCATCAACAGGCACTTGACGCGGGCGTGCAGTTTCACGGCTGCTCGGTGCACTTTGTGACCCCTGTGCTCGATGATGGTCCCATCATTGCTCAAAGTATCGTGCCCGTCCTGCACGACGATGATGCACAGACTCTGGCAGAGCGCGTTTTGGCAACCGAACACCACGTCTATACCGAGGCCGTACGCTGGCTGATCGAGGGACGGGTGCGTTTGCTGGCTGATGGCCGTGTCGAGGTTGCTGGACTTGCGCATCGCGGCTTTTATTTCCCCGCCTGATTGAGCGGGCTATTTGGAATTTTTGAATATTCATGTCTGATCACCACCAATCCCGCGGCCGCTCGGACCGCAAGCGCCCGTCCTCGTCTGCCCAACGTAACGAGTCTGGAGCGCGTGGTCGCCCTTATGCAGCACGCCGCGACAAACCCTCGGGTCCACCCGAGCCGGGCGCGATGGCACAGCGCCGTCTGGAGCAGGTCTCCAGCGCCCTGGGTGAAGTTTTGCAGTGGAAGCACCCCGCCGACCTGGCCTTGACACGCTGGGCGCGTACACGCCCCAAAATGGGCTCGCGTGACCGTGCCGAGATCCGTGAGGCCGTGTTTGATGTGCTGCGCCACCTGCGTCAGTACCGTAACTGGGCGGAAAGCGGCGTAGGCCCATCTACCCGTCGTCTGGCCATTCTGGGCCTGTCTACGGCTATTGGACAGGAATCCCTGTCTTTGGGGCTGACGGAAGAAGAGCGCCAGTGGCTGGGCCATATCCGTGCCCTGAATGTGGACGGTCTGCCGGTTGGCGTGCGCCTGAGCCTGCCCGAGTGGCTGGAAGAGCGTCTGAAAGAGATTCCCGATTCCTACAAGCTGATGGCCGCCATGAACGAGCAGGCCTTGCTGGATCTGCGCGTCAACCCCATGAAAGCTGAGCGTGACACGGTGTTGCGTCAGCTGCAAAACGGCCCCATGGCTCGTTTCAAGCCGGTTGCCATGCCGTTTTCGCCCTGGGGTATCCGTATTGAAGGCCGCCCATCTGTCGCAGTATGGCCACAGTATGAGAAAGGCGAGCTGGAAATTCAGGAAGAGGGCAGCCAGTTGCTGACCGCCTTGCTGGAGCCTCGCCGTGGCGAGATGGTTATTGACTACTGCGCCGGTGCCGGTGGCAAATCCCTGCTGCTGGGCGCCTTGATGCGCTCTACAGGCCGTTTGTACGCCTTTGACGTGTCGGCAACCCGCTTGAACAAGGCCAAACCGCGCTTTGCCCGTGCCGGTCTGTCCAATGTGGTGCCTGTCGTGATTCAGGAGGCGGGCGACCAGCGTGTTCGCCGCCTGCATGGCAAGGCACAGCGTGTATTGGTAGACGCTCCGTGCAGTGGATTGGGAACTTTGCGTCGAAATCCTGATCTTAAGTGGCGTCAACACCCCCAAGCTCTGGAGCAGTACACTCAGATGCAGGCCGACATTCTGGAGCAAGCCGCTGCTTGTGTCGCACCAGGAGGTCGTTTGGTTTATGCAACATGTAGTTTCTTGCCTGAAGAAAACGAGCAGCAAGTGCAGGCATTCTTGGACAAACATCCCGAATTCAAACTGCTGGACGCCCGGGAAATCTTGAAGGACAAATGTCCGGCCCTCGCGCTAGAGGGGCCTTATTTGAATCTGCGCACGGACCGTCACCAAACCGACTGTTTCTTTGGTGCGGCACTTGAACGAATCACGGAAAGTGCTTGATTTAAAGCAAGTTCGTCCTTAAATAGTGTTATTGTTAACTGGTTAGGTGGGCTACACTTTTCCGGTTTCCCTTAACACAAAGATCAGGTCTAAAAGGGTCTATGCAATCGTTTCTTTCTTTTCTTGCTGACGGATGGCTGCAACTGTCTTGGTGGCAGCTTACTCTCGTCATTCTGGCGGTGACGCATGTCACTATTGTGTCAGTTACCGTATTTCTCCACCGCAGTCAGGCGCACCGCGGGCTGGACCTGCACCCTGCGCTGATGCATTTCTTCCGTTTCTGGCTCTGGATGACCACCGGTATGGTCACAAAAGAATGGGTTGCGATTCACCGCAAGCACCACGCCAAATGCGAACGTGAAGGCGATCCCCATTCCCCTGTGGTCTTTGGTCTGGGCCAGGTGTTCTTCCGTGGTGCAGAACTGTACCGTCAGGAAGCCACCAACCCTGAAACCTTGAAGCGTTTCGGTCACGGCACGCCCGATGACTGGCTCGAGCGCAACCTGTACAGCAAGTACAGCATGTTGGGTATTACCATCATGTTGGGTATTGATCTGTTCCTGTTCGGTCTGCTGGGTCTGACTGTCTGGGCTATCCAGATGGCCTGGATTCCTTTCTGGGCAGCCGGTGTGGTGAACGGTCTGGGTCACGCTATCGGTTACCGCAACTTTGCCAGCCCTGATACCAGCACCAACGTGTTCCCTTGGGGCATCATCATTGGTGGTGAAGAGCTGCACAACAACCACCACGCTTACGGTACGTCCGCCAAGTTCTCCAGCAAATGGTACGAATTTGACTTGGGCTGGTGCTATATCTCGGTGTTCAAGGCACTGGGTCTGGCCAAGGTCAAGAAGGTCGCTCCCAAGCTGCGTCTGGAGCCTAGCGTGCCTTCGAATGCTCCGCTGGAAGGCATTAGCCTGGCAACCTTGCAGGGCGTGATTACTCACCGCTACGAAATTCTGGCCCGCTATGCGGACATCATCAAAACCACCGCTTCGGAAGAAATCGCTCGTCTGAAGCCACAAGTGAACAAGGACAACCCGAATTGCTCCTGGTCCCTGCTGGAAAGCTGCAACGACTGGATCGGTCGCGGCGACGACGTTCTGGCTCCCGAGCAGCGCGCTGAACTGGAAACCGTAGCGGCTGGCGATTCCCGCCTGTCCATCCTGGTTCGCATGCAGCGTGAACTGGCTGGTATCTGGGAAAGCTCCAGTGCCTCCAGCGAGCAGTTGCTGTCCGACCTGCGCACCTGGTGCCAGCGCGCTCAGCAAAGTGGTATTGAAAGTCTTGAGCAGTTCGCCTTGCGTCTGCGCCGCTACGCGGCATGATGGATCGCTTAAACCCGGAACAGCGAGCCGCCGTTACTTTACCCTCTGGCCATGCCCTGGTGCTGGCCGGAGCGGGTAGCGGAAAAACCAGTGTACTGACCTCCCGAATGGCCTGGTTAATCCAGACCGGGCAGGTCAGCCCACATGGCCTTGCTGCTGTTACCTTCACCAATAAAGCCGCGCGCGAAATGCTGACGCGGCTTACTTCTTTATTGCCTATCGATACCCGCGGAATGTGGGTCGGGACCTTTCACGGCCTGTGCAATCGCCTGCTGCGCATGCATTACCGTGATGCCGGTCTGGTGCAGACGTTCCAGATTCTGGATACGGCAGATCAGTTGGCCTCCATCAAGCGTATGGTCAAGGCCAATAATGTGGATGACGAGAAATTTCCGCCCAAGGAAATTCAGAAGTTCATCAACGCCTGTAAAGAAGATGGCCAACGTCCTGGCGACCTGGAAGCGCACGACCCTCACCGCCGCCGCCTGATCGAGCTTTATCAGCTTTATCAAGAGCAGTGCGAACGTGAAGGAGTAGTGGACTTTGGCGAGCTGCTGCTGCGTGCCTACGAGCTGTTGTCCCGCAATGCCCCGATTCGCGAGCATTATCAGCGCCGTTTCAAACACATTCTGGTCGACGAGTTCCAGGACACCAATGTGCTGCAGTATCGCTGGTTGCGTCTTTTGGCCGGTGATCAGGCCTGCATGTTTGCCGTGGGCGACGATGACCAGTCCATCTACGCATTCCGTGGCGCGAACGTGGGCAATATGGCCGACTTCGAGCGCGACTATGCCCGTGGCAATGTGATACGCCTGGAGCAGAACTACCGTTCCTGCGGCCATATTCTGGATTCGGCCAACGCGCTGATCGAGAACAATAGCGGCCGTCTGGGCAAGAATTTATGGACCGATAGTGGCGAAGGCGAGCTGGTACGCATCAGCGAACTGGCCTCGGATGCCCTGGAGGCTCAGTGGATTGTGGACGAAGTCCGCGCCCTGATCGCCGAAGGCAAGCCACGCCGTGAAATTGCCATCCTGTATCGCAGCAACGCCCAGTCCCGAGTGATTGAGCACAGACTGTTTTCCCAAGGCTTGCCCTACAAAGTGTATGGCGGCCACCGCTTTTTCGAGCGTCAGGAAATCAAGCACGTACTGGCTTACTTGCGGTTGATGGATAACGCGGACGATGACACCGCTTTCTTGCGCGTCGTGAACTTCCCGACTCGTGGGATTGGCGCTCGCTCCGTGGAGCAACTGGCTGATCTGGCGCGTGAGCGTGGTACCAGCTTGCTGCGTGCCATTCCTTACCTGCAAGGACGTGCGGCTGCCAGCCTGATGCGTTTCTCGAACCTGATTCAGGATATGGCCAGCCAGGCACAGATCCTGTCCTTGCCCGAGCTGATTGAGCACGTTGTCCACGACAGTACCTTGCTGGCCCATTACCAGGCCGACCGCGAAGGTGCCGAACGGCTGGAAAACTTGCAGGAGTTGGTCAACGCGGCTACGGTTTTTGTGGGTGAAGAAGGCTTTGCCGAACTGCCCGCAGGTCGAGTCCCCGAAGCAGTGGCGGGCGAGTCCGAGCAGGCCATGCAGAACCCGGATCAACCGGCTGCCTCCGTGCTGGCTCCCATGTCGCCTTTGGGCTCTTTCTTGACTCATGCTTCTCTGGAAGCAGGGGACAATCAGGCCCAGGCAGGCCAGGACGCCATTCAGTTGATGACGATCCACGCAGCCAAAGGTCTGGAGTTCGATGCCGTCTTCATTACTGGTTTGGAAGAGGGCTTGTTCCCGCATG
This sequence comes from Alcaligenes sp. RM2, assembly GCF_052931795.1. NCBI lineage: Bacteria > Pseudomonadati > Pseudomonadota > Betaproteobacteria > Burkholderiales > Alcaligenaceae > Alcaligenes > Alcaligenes sp. RM2. The sequence goes on along the minus strand of NZ_JBRFIO010000001.1, from coordinate 1,376,565 downwards.
AGAACAGCTTGTTCGACCCCGGTGGGATCGAGGAAGAGCGTCGTTTGATGTACGTGGCGATTACGCGGGCGCGTCAGCGTTTGTACATCACTCTGGCGCAAAGCCGCATGTTGCACGGCCAGACGCGTTACGCCATGCGTTCGCGCTTTCTGGAAGAGCTGCCGGAGCAACACATCAAATGGTTGTCGGCCCGCTATACCAGTACACCCATGCAGTCAGAGGCCAGTTCGGGTGCCTTCCGTCGTGGTCAAAGCTGGGAGTCCAAGGACAAGAGCTATTCGGCCCAGCCTTACGGCGGTCGCAGTCACACCAGCGTGCTGGAAGTGAATGGCCAGACTTTCCGGGTGGGGCAGGGGGTGCATCACAACCGCTTTGGTGAAGGCACCATTATTAATCTGACGGGTCAGGGCGACGATGCCCAAGCCTTGATTCAGTTCCGTGAAGTCGGCAGCAAGACTTTGGCCTTGGCCATTGCCAAACTGGATCCTGTTAGCTAAAAAGTGAAGCAACTACTGAATCAGTCAATCGCCGTTTGAAGGCCCCCGGAAACTCCGGGGGCTTTTTTTTATGGCCGCACAAAGCGATGGGAATTTTCAAACAGACTTGTTTTTGGCCTGGTTCTTGCATCAAGCAGTTCAATTCTCCAGTTCCTCATTCTTGGTTTCGTAGCCTCCCAAGAAAAGATTCATGTTTTATTTCCTGTTTTTGACAGAAGGATGGTGTGTTCGGAATCCCTTGCTGTATGCGGGTTTCCTGTTTTTAGTATTCTTCTTTTAGCTGCTATATGAGCGTTATATATAAGGGTTATAGATTCTAGTTATAAAGATGGTGCCCCCATAAAATCGAAGCCTAAATTAATTACAAATAACAAACACACATGGAGGCGATCATGGAACCTAGCAATCTCTCGCGCCGGCGCATGCTTTTGTCCACGGGCGGAGTCATGGCTTTGGCGGGAACGGCAAGCCTGACACCCTTGTCAGCGGCACTGGCTCAGGAAAAGGCAAAAACGCAGGCCAAAACCTTGCCAGCCTATGCATCCTGGAAACATGCCGACAGCTTGATCGTGCACAGTGCCAACACTATTGAAACCAAACGCAGCGCTTTTGGCTCGGGTTTGATCACGCCGCTGGATCGCTTGTTCGTGCGTAATAACGTCGCTCCCCCGTCCGAACAGATCGTTGCTGATCCGGACGCCTGGGTGCTGTCGATCAAGGGTGTGAAGAAACCGAAAGACATGAGCGTCGCCGAGCTGAAACGCCTGGGTTTGGTGGCTGTGCCCATGGTGCTGCAGTGTTCGGGTAATGGTCGTGCTTTTTTCCCTGAAAAACCCAGTGGTACTCAGTGGACGGTAGGTGCAGCTGGCTGTGTGGTCTTTACCGGCGTGCCGATCAAGGCCGTGCTGGAGGCTGTGGGCGGCATGGAGGAGGGCGCCAAGTACATGACCGGTCAGGGCGGCGAGGAAATTCCTCAGGGGCTGGACCCGAACACCATTATGGTAGAGCGTTCGATTCCCCTGGAAGCCATTGATGACGCTATCTTGGCCTGGGAAATCAATGGTCAACCCATCCCCTTGGCTCACGGCGGCCCCTTGCGCTTGATCGTGCCGGGTTACACCGGGGTCAATAACGTCAAGTACATCAAGCAACTGGCGTTTACCAAGGAGCAGTCTGCTGCCAACATTCAGCAAAACAGCTACCGTTTGGCGCCTGTGGGTGAAAAGTCCAACCCCAATCAGGAGTCGGTTTGGGAAATGCCCGTCAAGTCCTGGGTGACCAGTCCTAGTGGTGAGCCTGGCGAAGAACTCAAGGCCGGCAAGGTGCAGATCCAGGGCTTGGCTTTTGGAGGCATGTCGGCAGCCAAAGAAGTGGAAGTGTCCGTGGATGGTGGCAAGAACTGGGTGAAAGCGACGTTTGTAGGCCCTGATCTGGGCAAGTATGCGTGGCGTCAGTTCGTTGCAGGCGTGGATTTGAAACCAGGCAAGTACGAGATTGCCAGTCGCGCTACCAGTGAGGCAGGCACGGTACAGCCTGAAGAGCGCGTACCTAATAACCGCGGCTATTTGAATAACAGCTGGCGCGACCACATGTTGGCTGTCACGGTCGTTTAAGTCTTGAATGTTGTACCCGCCCCGTCAGCTCGGGGCGGCTATGGAAGGGAATCATGAAGAAATATCTAGTTGCTGCAGTATCTGTATTTGTTTTTAGTACTCAAGCCTACGCTCAGGAGCAAGGCAGGGAACTGTTTCTGACAGGTGCCAAACCTATTGCCTGTGCGGTCTGTCATGCCTTGGCTGATGCTGGTTCAGCCGGGGCAATTGGTCCGGATCTGGATGAACTCAAGCCAGGCAAGGAACAGATCCTGAAGGTCATGAAAGAAGGCATGGGCGCCATGCCTTCTTTTGCACAAACCATGAGTGACGAAGAGCGTGATGCTGTCGCCACCTATGTCAGCTCTGTAGCGGGTCAGTAAGTTCCACCTGCTGTAGCCAGACGCTAGCCGCCTTACCCTTTCTTCTCCTGATCCGGAGGCAGAAATTCGGTAGGCGGCTTTTTATTGGCATTGTGATGCAGGATGCGGGCGGGGCGACCTTCCTCATCCAGCCAGATCTGGCCGATTCCGGAACCATTCCATACCCGTTCCCCCTGTTTGCGCTGATCCGGCAGACGCGGGCTGATGCTCAGGTCACGGCGTTGCGTAAACCAGTTCAGAGGGGATCGCGGCGAGTAGAGCCAGCGGTTCAGCCGATCCAGCCAGTTCAATAAAGCTTCCGGAAATTCGTTCTTGATGCCGCTGCTGGTGACTTGCCAGATATGTGGAATGTGCCCGCTATGGCGTACCTGTACATCGTAGACAAAGGAATAGTGCACATCGCCGGACAGAATCACATAGTTTCCGGGCGTGCGTGAATGCCTGAAGATGTTCAGCATGGTGTTGGCAGCCCCTCGGTGGGCCATCCAGTTCTCGGCGTCTACCGTCAGAGCAAAACCCGCGTACGTGCAGATGCTTTGTATGACTTCGATCAGCTTGACGCCAAACATGGGCGTGGGCGACACAATGATGGCGGCACGTTCATCCAGCAGTTCGTGCTGGAGCTCGGTCAAAGACTCCCAATCCATCAGTCCGGACGGGCGACTGGGCAAACGGCGCTTATGCCAGCGGCGTGTGCGTGTATCCAGCACGATCAGGGTAGGCTGGGTGCGCAGCACATAGTCCCATTGGCGAAACTCCAGCAGTTCCTTGATCAGCGCATCTTGAGTCTCATGTTCAAGACGCTGATATTCATCCGGCTGGCTGGTCCAGGCGGTCACCGTGTCCAATACCGACTCAAACACCTCGGGCCGGTTGCCCCAACCCTGACACAACATATAGGCGATCAGGGCATTGCCTACGATCTGCCGTGAAAAAGGATGGCCATAGGCGACGCTTTCCCATTTGGCGGACAGATTCCAGTCATCGGTGATGTCGTGGTCGTCGAAAATCATCAAGGTTTGCACGTGGGCCAAAAGGCGTGCTGCTTGGGGCAGGTCCTGACGGAAACCTTCCAATGCCAGTGACTCGCGTTGCCAGCGTTGCTGATGCTTGGGCTCCAATTGAGGAGGCTCAGGCTCGGGAATGATTTGCCATGGGATGGGGGACCAAACCAGCAAATACATGGCCATGACTTCGGCCAGCGTGACCAAGTGATTGTGTGCGTTGGCAGTGGTGAAAATCGGTTTTTCCACACCACCAAAAAAGCGCTCGCGCAGATCTTCGTTGGATTTGAAGGCAGGCAGCAAATCCGCACGTCGGTAGTAGCTGGCGGGGTGCCGGTAAAGCGATTCACTATCCGAGACGACGGCGCCTTCCAGATATTCCCCATACAAGCCTAGCCGCTCAATCAAGGCATGAATGGCCGCCAGCATGGGGCCGGCCACATCGTCGGCGTAAACCTGGTCTCCGGACAGCATCAGCAAGGCAGGCCGGGCATGGGCTTGGGTAATGTGCTCACTCAAGACTGTGTCGGCCTGAGCCAAACCATCGCGCGAGGCGTGATGAGGCTTGCGGCACGAGCCAAACATCAGATTGTCAGCGCGGCTGGCCAGCACAAAGCTGGGCCGGGTTTGACCCTGGTGCAGCAGATGGGGAGCCCAATCAGCAATCCCTTGCTCCGGTCCACCTTCGATTGAGGCGAGCAAATCGTAGTGAACAAGCGTGTCTTGGGGCAGGGCTGTAGTTAGTGGTACATCCAGAAAGTGGATAAAGGCCTGCTTGCCCAACTGTACGATGCGACAGTGCTCGCTACTGAGCGAAATACGCTGGGGAGCGGCACCCTCTGCTTGCAGGACCAGGTCCAGGCTCAAGGCCGAGCTGCCAACCAGCCATAGCACCAGGCGCTGGGAATCGAGGCGACGCAAAATAGGGCCTGCCAGTACAGGCGGTAGTGTGGGGAGATGTGGGGAGAGACTCAAACGGGTGACAGTCAAAATCAGAAAAGATAATGGACAGTGTAGGGCCTATAAAGTTGCAACTCGTACTGCTTAGCTGTCTGCCACTTCCGGGCTGGCAGCCAGAAAAGCGGTAATTTGCGCGTCCAGATCGTCCTCATGCACCACGCGGACTGGAAAGCCGAATTTTTCGCTCAAAGGGGCGACAAAGGCATTCAAGGAAAAGGCCATCAAGGCATTGCTGACAACTACCAGGCTGGCGGCACAGGACACGCTCAGACGGCTGCGGTTGGCCTTGATCCATTGCGAGAACTCCTCCTTGTCCGTGCCTTCCTCTGCACCAGGCAGCTCGCGGGTCAGCAAGACAAAGCGTTGTCCTTGCTCCAGCAAGGCTTCCAGTTCCGCTTTCCAATTGGATGGGGCGCTGTTCGAGATCCAGATACGGGGGAATTCCTGTGTAGCAACGTGCATGTGCGGGTCCTGAGAATGTCTGTTTATGATTTGTTTTGAATGCGCTGCTTTGTACCATCAATCAACAGGTTCAGGCCAGTGATAAAACGGCCCGTAAAGTCATCGGAAAAAATCGCCTCACGTGCCTGCCAGTTGCTGGGGTACTTTTCTTGAGCCAATTCTAAAAAAGCCTGTTTGCGTAAAGACAGGTCCAATGTGCTGCCAGGCCCCAGAGCCTGTTCTTCCATGACAAAACCCAGAATGTAGTAAATCAGGCTAAAGCTGGCCTCGGCAGCAAATTGGCTGTCTGCGCCTGCCTGCATGAAAGCGGACAAAAAGGCTTCGCTGGTGCGCAGCACATTGTCGGTGACTACATAGGTACCCGCAAAGACTCGAGCGCCGTCTCGTCTTTGCAACAGGGCCTGCCGGAACTCCAGACCCAGATGCCGAACTTGTTCATCCCAGGCTTGGTTGCTTGGGCTGTGTCGCGCCACGTTTTCTACCAACGCGTCAGCCATGCCATCAATCAAGGCTTGCTTGGCATTGAAATGCCAATACAGCGAGGGGGCCTGGATATTCAGGGCCTGAGCCAGTTTGCGCAAAGTCAGGCCTTCCAGCCCCTCCTGGTCCAGCAAGTCCAGCGCTGTCTGGATGATGTATTCACGTTGAATACGGGGCGCTTTTGTTGCCATGTTCTCTCCGATATTTGCAACCTAACGATGTTAGTGTATCATTCGCTCATAGACTAACAGTGTTAGTTTGTGATTTTTGATTGAGCAGGGATACGGTTATGAGCACCTCAACAACTTCAACGGAACGCAAAGCGCTGGGCCTGCGGCTGGCTCCTTGGCTGGGCTGCCTGGCCATGATTGGGCTGCTGATTCTGGCGACCACGCAGTGGAACGAGTGGACCAGTAGCCGCCGTATACAGAGCACTCAGAATGCTTACGTGAAATCCGACTTTGCGGTGCTCAGTGCCAAGGTTTCGGGCTACGTGAAAGCCTTGCCCTTGGGGGATTATGAGCAGGTCAAGGCGGGGGATCTGATTGCGCAGATTGATCCGGCCGATTACGAGCTTGCCGTGGCGGCAGCGCGGGCGGAACAGTCCAAGGCGCAGGCCCATCTGGACAATCTGGACGGTGAAATTGCACAGCAACAGGCGCGTATTAAAGAGGCGCAAGCCAAGCTGCGCTCCGTGCAGGTGCGCGTGCGGCAATATCGTAATAATCCTTCGCGTCAGGCAAGGCTGGTCAAGGAAGGTGCCTTGTCACGGCAAGGCTATGAAAACGCCCAGGCCGATCTGGATGAGGCAATCAGCCAAGGGGAGGCCGCTACCGCACAAGTGGAGCTGGCGAAAAACTCCCTGAAGGTTCTGCAGGGGCAGCGTGCGATTCGTACCGCTGATTTGAAATCGGCTGAAGCTGCCTTGGAGTCTGCTCGTCGCAATTTGGGCTATACGCGGATTGTGGCCCCTTTTGACGGGGTCTTGAACAAGCGTCATGTGCAAGTAGGCAGCTTGTTGAACCAGGGCACGCAGATTGTTTCCATCGTCCCCCTGGAGCAGGCCTACGTCATTGCAAACTACAAGGAAACGCAGCTTGCGCATGTGCAGCCTGGGCAGCCGGTGGAGTTGACCGTGGATGGCTTGCCCGGTGGCAGTTGGCGGGGGCGCGTAGTAGAGATTGCACCCATGAGCGGGGCCGAGTCTTCCTTATTGCCTGCCGATAACGCCTCCGGGAATTTCACCAAAGTGGTGCAGCGCATACCGGTGCGTATTGAGCTGGAGCCGGGCCAGGCACAGTTGGAGCGTCTGCGCCCCGGTATGTCGGCACAGGCCAGAATCGACACGGCGGGTTCCCACGTCGCGGCATATGACATGCCGGGTTTGAAACAGACTCGTCAACTGGCCGTCGTTCGGGCTCAGGAGGGCTGACCATGCCGTTCTCCAGGCTGATGGCTAATACGCAAACCGCACGCCCCATCCTGACCGTGATGGCGATCTTCCTGGGCGCGGTCTTGACCACCGTGCAAGGGCGTCTGTTTTCCGCTGCCTTGCCGGACTTGCGCGGCCAGTTTGGCTTGGATGTGCTGGAGGCGGCCTGGTTGGGAACGGCCTTGAATGCGGCGCAGTTGATCTCCATGCCGATTGCGCCCTGGCTGGCAACCGTAATCGGGCCGACCCGGGTACTGCTGGTGCCCAGCCTGCTGTTGGGCTTGGCCGCCTTTTTGATCCCTTTCTTTGCCCATCATTACCCCGTCTTGTTGAGCCTGCACGGACTGGCCGGACTTTGTCTGGGGATTTACCTGCCACTGACGATGTCCCTGGCTTTGCGCAGTGTGCACCCTCGGCTTTGGCTGGCTGTTATGGCAGCGTACAGCTTGCGTGTTTCAACCGGCATGGATGCGGGCTATGGCACATCCGGTTTTTTACTGGAGGAGTTCAGTTGGCATTGGGTGTATTGGCCCACTGCTTTTGTGGGGCCAGTGATTGCGTTTCTGGCCTGGAAAGCCATGCCGTTGACGCCTATAGATCGCGACCAATTGCAAAACGCCGATTGGGGCGGGATGGCCTTGTTTTGTACGGGTTTGGTGCTGGCCTTTGTCGGGATAGAGTCCGCGGAACGGCTGGGCTGGACTGATTCCGGTCTGGTTGTTTCTGCTCTGCTCGGTGGCGTGGTGCTTGTGGTGGCCGCCATAGGACGTGGCATGCGCAGGCAGAACTCCTTTGCCAGCCTGATGGCTTTGAGCAATCGAAATATCCGTGTGTGCCTGATTATTGCCTGCCTGTTCGGCGTGCTGATGACACCGACGTCTTTGCTGATTCCCAGCTTTCTGACCCAGATGGGGGACTTGAAACCCCTGCAAGCGGGTGCTGCCACCTGGATTGCGTTTGGGGCTTACCTGGCCTCGACTCCGCTGGCGATCTATCTGGCTCGACGTCTTGAGCCACGCCTGATGATGATTCTCGGTCTAAGCATCATCGCCTTCACCGCCTGGCTGGGAACTCATATTAGCCACGACTGGCGTGTGGAGCAGTTTGTTTCGATCCTGATTTTGCAGTCTGTGGGCGAGAGCACCATGTTGATCGGGTTGATTGCTGCTTTTGTGACCAATCTGAATCCTCAACATGGAGTGGCTTTGGGTGTGTATGTCCCCATTGCTCGTGTCTTTACGCCCGTTGCCGCCGCCACGCTGGTGTCTACCTGGCTGCGCATGGCAGGCGATATCAGCCGCAGCAGTCTGAGTAGCCATCTTGTAGAGGGTGACCCTCTGGTTATGGAGAGGGCTTCGGACGGCGTGGCCGCCTTGGCTCGCGTTCTGGCTCGTGAATCGCAGGTCGCTGCGCAGATCAGCGCCTACAACCTGGTGTTTTGGTGCAGCTTGCTGGCCTTGTGTCTGGCCGTGCTGTTGCGTTCTTCACCCCCCAATCCCATTGCGCCTCCCTTTGCTCGACCTGTTTAGGTCCTGGCGGAGAGGCGGTTTTTTTATCAAGGAGATTCATTATGAAATTAGGTTTTTGGACAGTGGCTTGCACGGCTTTGATCGCTTCAAGCGCTGCTTGGGCGGCTGACGGAACTGCACAGGTGCAGGGCCAGAGCTACAGCAAAAGTCGCGCTCAGGTGGTTCAGGAGTTGCAAGAGGCTCAACAAGCCGGTTTGCTGGATTTTGCAGACGACGAATATCCAGTCTTGCCTGCGGGCAGTGTTCATAAGACGCGTCAGCAGGTTGTGCAGGAGCTGGAACAAGCCAGAAAACAGGGCCGCCTTTTGTATGTAGCCCCATAAGGCTGTCTTGAGCTGCCTTTGCGGTATTTTGTTTAAGGTTTAAAAAGGGACTGAGACTGCCTAACGGCAAGCTCAGTCCCTTTTGCTTTTATGAAATTGCTTTTGCGGGAACGGGTTTCAAACCTGGGCTATAGGATGACGCATCAAACGCAGCGCCACCAGTACAGACAAGCTAACGACCACTGCACTGAACAGATAAATCGCTTCCAGCCCCCAGGTTCCTGCGACTGCGCCCAGGGCAGGGCCGGTGATGCCCAAAGAAATGTCCAGAAAGGCGACATAGGCGCCCATGGCGACACCTCGGCTTTCGGGTGGTGCGCGGCGTACGGCCTCGACACCAAAACCAGGAAAGGCCAGGGAATAGCCCCATCCGGTCAAGGCTGCACCCAGGTACGCAATGGCAGGGCTGTGGGCACCCCAGATCAGCAAGAGACCCACTGCTTCCACCAGCACGCACAGCAAAGCGACGCGTGCCCCGCCCAGCTTGTCAGGTAGATGACCAAAGAACATGCGCGCAGCAATGAAGGCAAGCCCAAAGGCAGTGAATGCCAGCGAAGCATTGCCCCAGTTGCGATCAGCAAAGAGCAGGGCAATAAAGGCGGTCAGACTGCCAAAACCGACACTGCACAGCAACAAGCCCATACCGGCGCCCCAGACCAATCCCAGGACTTGGTAGAAAGGGGTACGACGCAGCGCAGTGGGGGCGGTGGCGCGGGTCTTAAGCAGCATCACCAGGGAAATCAAAGGCAACAGCGTGACGGCGACGGCGATACCGTTAAAACCGTACTCCTGGCTCACCACAACACCCAGAGGGGCGCCGACGGCGTAGGCGCCGTACATGGCCACACCCACCCAGGCCATGACTTTGCCTGCATTTTGCGGGCCAACCAGGCCGATGCCCCAGCTCAAGGCACCCGTCACAATCAGGCTTTCACTGCAGCCCAGCAAGATACGGCCAATCACCAGCACCCAGACCGATAGGGTTGGTGTGCTGACAAAGCTCAACGAAGCCAGATAGGCCAGGCCGGACAAGCACATCACCATCAAGCCCAGCATGACGGCGTGCTTGGAGCCTTGTGTATCAGCCAGATTCCCGGCCCAGGCACGGGAGAGCAAAGCGGCTGCGAATTGAACACCGATAACCAGGCCCACGACCAGCGTACTCATCTCCAGCACATTGTGTACATGCAAGGGCAGTACGGGCAGGGGCAGCCCGATACTTAGAAAACTGACGAACACGGCTCGCGTTTTGTCCGAGCGTGGCTATGCCGGCAACAATACCAATGTGGTCGCGGAGGTGGCTGGAGTCAGCGTGGGCTCGGTGTATCAGTACTTCCCGAATAAGGACTCACTGATTGCCGCCTTGCATGAACACCATGCTTTGCAAATGAACCAGGCTATGGAAAGCAGTCTGGCCGATACGCAGTCCCTGGGGTTGCGGGGGCGTTTGAGTGATCTGGTCAAAGCCTGGTTGGCCGCGCATCGGGTGGACCCGGAATTGCATCGGGTACTGGAAAAGGATTTTCCTTTCTTTGATGCGCCAGCCAGCGAGAGCCAGGCTGATCAAAGTATTCGTGACCGCATTCGTCAACTGCTGGAAGAGCACCGCAGCGAGGTTGCCCCGCAGGATCTGGATTTAGCCACCTGGGTAGTAATGCAAAGTCTGGAGTCCCTGATTCATGGTGCGATCATTCCGCCCGGTGTGCCGTATCCACCGGAGCAGGTGGAAGAGGCCATTGTGGACTTGCTGTGTGGATATTTGGGCTGTGCGAGCCGTGGCAATGGGGGTGAAGGGAGCTGAGTTGTCGAGCCGGTTCTCAAGTGAGTTTTGGCTCACATGAGTTTGTTGTTGTTGTTGTTGTTGTTGTTGTTGTTGTTGTTGTTGTTGTTGTTGTTGTTGTTGTTTGCTAGCCGGACTCACCTTGGCTAAACGTATGCGCTGAATGGCATACAGCAAAACGAAGAACGAGATGACATAGCCAAGTTTACGAGTGTATAGATCCTCTGCTCATAGTCCTGGCTCAGATACCCAGGAGTCAGCAAACTCGTAAGGCTTCGATGTGCGTTTTGCAGACCATCAAGAGCTTTCAGCAAAAAGGCGCCAATCCTTGTGGATATGGCGCCTTCTTTTTCAGGAGTTCACGAGCGGAACGGAGTCGATAGGCCTAGACCTGTCGCCCGATTTCTTCCATTGCTTCCTGAATTTCCAACCACTCTTCTTCCAGCGTTTGATGCGTCTTGGTGAGCTCACCATGTTCGGTCATCAAGGCGGGGCGTTGGTCCTTGTAGCTGTCGGAGTAAAAGTCGGGGTCTTGCATCAAGGTATCCAGTTCCTGCAAACGCAGCTGAGCTTTCTCCATGGCTGACTCCACTTTCTTCAAGCGGCTTTCCAGTGGCTTGCGTTGTTGGGCCTGCCGTTGACGCAGTTCGGCTTCCTGACGGCGTTGAGTCTTTCGGTCTGTGCCTTCAGCACCTGTATCCGCACGCGCTTCCTGGCGAGCTTCCGAGCGCGATTGCGCGCTGCGGGCCAGTAGCCAGTCGCGGTAGTCTTCCAGGTCGCCATCAAACTCCTGAACCTGGCCATCGGCCACGATCCAGAAAGAATCAACGGTAGAACGCAGCAAATGGCGATCGTGCGATACCAGCAGCACGCTGCCACCGTAATCAGCCAAGGCTGTCGCCAGGGCCTCACGGGTCTCCACGTCCAAGTGGTTGGTTGGCTCGTCCAGCAGGAGCAGGTTGGGCTTTTGCCAAACAATCAGGGACAGGGCCAGACGTGCCTTTTCGCCACCGGAGAAGGGGGCAGTCAGGCTGGTGACCATATCACCGCTGAAACCGAAGGAGCCCAGGTAATTACGCAGTTCCTGCTCGCGGACATCCGGAGCCAGACGCGCCAGATGTTGCAGGGGAGTGGAGTCCGGGTCAATGGAGTCCAACTGGTGCTGGGCAAAGTAGCCGATTACCAGGCCTTTGGATTCCAGGCGTTCGCCTTTGATAGGTTCCAGCTTGCCAGCCAGGGTTTTGACCAGTGTGGATTTACCCGCACCGTTCATCCCCAAAATACCCACACGGGCACCGCCGCGAACCATCAGACGGACCTGGCTCAAAATGGTCTTGTCCTGACCGGGGTAACCCAGATCGGCTTGATCCAATGTCAGCAAGGGATCGGGTGTGTATTCGGGCGAGGGCAGGCGAATGGAAACGCTTGAGTCGTCGCGCAAGAGCGTCACGGTCTGCATGCGGGCCAACGCCTTGACGCGGCTTTGTGCCTGTTTGGCCTTGGTGGCCTGGGCCTTGAAGCGATCAATAAAGCTTTGTAGACGCGCGGCTTCACGGGTTTGACGCTCGTAGGCGATCTGGCTTTGTTGAACGCGCTCGGCACGTTGCACCAGAAAGTCGTTGTAGCCGCCTTTGTAGCGAACCAGCTTGCCTTGATCCACGTGCAGAATCGAACGGGCCACGGCATCCAGAAACTCGGTGTCGTGCGAAATCAGCAGGACCGTGCCGGGGTAGGAACTCAACCAGCGCTCCAGCCAGAGCATGGCGTCCAGATCCAGGTGGTTGGTCGGTTCGTCCAGTAAGAGCAGGTCCGAAGGGGCCATCAGGGCACGGGCCAGGGACAGGCGCATTTGCCAGCCACCGGAGAACTCGCGCACGGGCAGCATCCACTGATCGGGGCGGAAACCCAGACCGGCCAGCAGTTGCTCGGCACGCGAGGGGGCGGACCAGGCATCGGCTTCGATCAGGGCGTTTTCCAGTTCGGCAATGGCTTGGCCATCGCTGTCGGGCGTATTGGCACGTTTTTCCTGCAAGGCACGCAAGCGCTCGTCGCCATCGATAACAAATTCGCGGGCAGGGCGGTCACGGTCTGGAATGGTTTGGCGCACACTGGCCACTTCCCAGACTTCGGGGATGCTCAGGTCACCCCCGTCCAGATCCAGCTCGCCTTGCAGCAAGGCAAACAGCGAGGATTTACCCGCACCGTTCTTGCCCACAATGCCCAGGCGCTCGCCCGGGTTGACGATGAAGTCAGTATTGTCCAGCAGGACTTTGACGCCGCGACGCAGCGTAATTCCAGTTGCGCGTATCACAGAGCCAGTTGCTCCCGGCTTAACAAGAGAATCTGGTCTTCAGCGGTTTCCGTGCTCAGCCAGATCGGCTCCAGCTCCGGGAAAGCAGCGATGAAATTGTCGTACTCATTGCCGATTTCCAATACCAGCACACCTTCGGGCGCCAGGAAGTTGGGGGCCGCTTCCAGAATGCGACGCACCAGATCCATACCATCGTCGCCGCCAGCCAGGGCCAGTTGTGGCTCGTGCTGGTATTCCTTGGGCAGGTTTTGCATGGACTGCTCATTCACATACGGTGGGTTGCAAATGATCAGGTCGTAAGCGCTTGGCGGCAATTGATCCAGCAGATCGCTCTTGTACAAGCTCATGCGATCGTTCAGCTCGAAGGCATCGATGTTTGACTGGGCCACTTCCAGCGCGGCGTCGGACAGATCCACGGCATCGACCTGGGCTTGTGGGAAGGCCAGTGCCGTCAAAATAGCCAGACAGCCCGAGCCAGTGCACAAATCCAGGGCGTTGTAGATGGCATCGGGGTCCGCAATCCAGGGTTGCAACTGCTCTGCCAGCAATTCAGCAATGGGAGAGCGCGGCACGATGGTGTTGGCGGTGACGCGGAAGCGATGGCCTTGCAGCCAGGCTTCGCCAGTCAGGTAGGCGGCGGGCACGCGCTCGTTGCAGCGTCGTGCGACCAGGGCCAGATAGGCAGCGCGCTCGGACTCCAGCACGGTGGCATCCAGATACGGGTCCAGCGTGTCCAGGGGCAAATGCAGGGTGTGCAGCAGCAGATAGGCGGCCTCGTCCCAGGCATTGTCACTGCCATGGCCAAAGGCCAGCTGACAGCGGTTGAACTGACTGACGGACCAGCGCAACAAGTCACGCACGGTGCGCAGTTCCTGCTGGGCTTCCAGCAGGGAGGAATGATCGATGCAAGGGCTTAACAAAGCAGGGATTCCAATGTACGGCGATAAATGTTTTTAAGAGGCTCAAGATCAGCCACAGCAACGTGCTCATTGATTTGATGGATGCTGGCGTTGAGCGGGCCAAATTCGACCACTTGAGGGCAGATTTTAGCGATAAAGCGGCCATCCGAGGTGCCGCCTGTCGTGGACAGATCGGTTTCCACGCCGGTTTCGGTTTCAATGGCCTTGGCAAGAGCCTGGCTTAGCGGTCCGGCCTCTGTCAGGAAGGGCTCGCCACCCAGTGTCCATTCCAGTTGGAAGTCCACACGATGGCGGCGCAGGATGGATTCCACTTCGGCTTGCAGACCGGCAGGTGTCTGCTCGGTGGAGAAGCGGAAGTTGAAATGCACATCCAGCTGACCGGGGATCACATTACCCGCGCCAGTGCCGGCATGAATATTGGAAATCTGAAAGCTGGTGGGCGGGAAATCGATATTGCCGGCGTCCCACATGCGGTCTGTCAGTTCGTGCAGCGCAGGGGCGAATACATGCAGCGGGTTGATGGCCAATTGCGGGTACGCCACATGGCCTTGGCGACCCTTTACGATCAAGTGGCCGGACAGGGAGCCACGACGGCCATTTTTAATGGTGTCACCTAATTGGCGCGAGCAGGTAGGTTCGCCCACGATGCAGTAGTCCAGCTGTTCGCCACGTTCTTTCAGCACTCGGCAAACATGCACCGTGCCGTCGGTGGCCGGGCCTTCTTCATCCGACGTCAGCAGCAGGGCAATCGAGCCTTTGTGTTCAGGATGGGCCTGGGTAAATTCCTCAACTGCGTGGATGAAGGCCGCAATCGAGGCTTTCATATCCGCCGCACCACGGCCATACAGCTGACCGTCGCGCACCGTGGGTTCAAACGGGGGCGAGTCCCAGGCCGCTTCCGGCCCGGTGGGAACCACGTCTGTGTGACCGGCAAAAACAAACAAGGGCGCCTGGGTGCCACGGCGGGCCCACAGATTGGACACCGGGCCGCTGGGCAGATGTTCCAGGCTAAAGCCCGCTTGCTCCAGCCTTGCGCCCAGCCATTGCTGGCAGTGGGCGTCCTCAGGGGTGACCGAGGGGCGGGCAATCAGGGCTTTGAGGGTGTCTAGTACAGAATGGTCAGTGCTCATGTTCAGGCGCGAAGTAAATCATTAATACTGGTCTTGGCGCGGGTACGGGCATCCACACGCTTGACGATGATGGCGCAGGCCAGGCTGTAGAGCCCATCGGCCGAAGGCAGGGAACCAGGGACCACTACCGAACCGGCAGGGACACGGCCCTGGTAAATCTTGCCTGTTTCGCGCTCGTAAATTTTGGTGCTTTGCGACAGGAAGACGCCCATGGCCAGCACCGAGTTCTCTTCTACGATGACCCCTTCCACCACTTCGGAACGGGCACCGATGAAACAGTTGTCCTCAATGATAGTGGGGTTGGCCTGCAGAGGCTCCAATACCCCGCCAATACCGACGCCACCCGACAGGTGAACATGCTTGCCGATCTGGGCGCAGGAACCAACGGTGGCCCAGGTATCCACCATGGTGCCTTCACCGACATAAGCGCCGATGTTCACAAACGAGGGCATCAGCACGACATCGGGTGCTACATAGGCGCCTTGGCGTACCACAGCACCGGGAACGGCGCGAAAGCCTGCCTGGGCAAACGCAGCCTGGTCGTGCTGCTCGAATTTCAGAGGCACCTTGTCATAGAAGGGAGCGGGCTCGCTGGCCATGACGCGGTTTTCGTTGATCCTGAAGGACAGAAGAATCGCTTTCTTGACCCAGTCGTTGACCTGCCACTGTCCGTCGATTTTCTCCGCCACACGCAGGGAACCGTAATCCAGCTTTTCGATCACGGTATGGATGGCCGTGCGCAGTTCAATGCTGTGTTCTTGGGGGGAGAGGGAAGCTCGCTGTTCCCACGCCGATTCGATCAGACTTTGGAGGTCGCTCATAGGCTAGGCTCTGTGAATGCAGGCCGTCTTTGGCAGTATCGGGATACAGAAGGCGCATGATGCGCGGTTTACCACCGCAGCGGCCGAGCTTGAATGGAGGCAACAGGATAACCGAGTCTGCCCCTTCCATGCACGGTTTTGTGGCTTTCTTTGTCGCTTTTGAGGACAGATGCGTGTGGGATGCAGTCTGTCAGCAAGGCCAGGAAGGTGGTGTGTTGGCCAAGTGAACTTCATGTGCAGATGTGAATGCGGAGGCCTGCAATATCTGTGTTGGATTTTTTCTGTTTACTTTATTTCTGAAGTTGTTATTCTTTTTTCTTGTGGTTCGATAATTATTTTTCTACTTACCCTTATTTTTCTTATCGCAGCTATTTTGTTTATTTATTATTGCTGCTGCTCAATTCAATCAGCTACGTAATCAAGTATTTCAAGATAATAAAAAATAAGCATGTATTGCCATACAAGCTTTGAGTGAAATTCTTGGGCGAGGCCTGATTTGCGGGTGTGTGCTGCCTGATCGTATAGCCTGCTTCTTTCTCGCTTGTCTCTGTAGGGCTTATGTAAAAAGGGTTTAACCCTTTTTCGTCCAGGGTCATGAGTCTATCCATGTTGAGAATGAGGTGGCCTGCAGCCATGCGCTTTGATTCGGTTTCTCTTTTTACATTTTATAAAATTTATCGATTTTTTATCTGCCTAGAATGATCGTGAAGTGTTTTTTGCTGCATTCAGTTCTTGTTTTTCATTCAAACGGAGGGCTTATGCGATCGATCCTTTTATGGCTTCTGGGTGTTCCTATCCCTATCATCATTTTGCTGGCTCTGTTTTGGCACTAAGGTGCGTGCGATCACAATCTGAAATAAGGAATCATCATGGCTACAACGCAATTTGGTTCGGATGCAGGTTTGGGGACGCAAGCCGTGGCGGAGTCTTCGCACTCCGCTGTGTCTTGGGGCGCTGTCATCGGGGGCGCGGTTATTGCCGCTGCCATGACGGTGACCTTGCTGGTAGGTGGGACCGGCCTGGGTTTCATGGCGATTTCCCCGTGGAGTAATGACGGGGCCTCAGGCACCACGATGGCTATCGGGACGATTATCTGGCTTTTTGTCACGCAGATCATTGCCTACGGTATTGCGGGCTATGTCACTGGACGTCTGCGTACCAATTGGACAGGTGTTCACGGTGACGAAGTTCATTTCCGCGATACGGCGCATGGTTTTCTGGTCTGGGCCGTGAGTGCGGTTGTCAGCGTCTTCTTGCTGGGCTCGGGTGTCGCCTCGCTGGTCTCGGGTACGGCTCAGGCGGGGGCGAATCTGGCCGGGGCTGGAGTGGGAGCGGCATCGGCCATCGTAGGCCAGGCAGGCAAGGATCAGGCGCAAGGCCCCGGCTTGGGCTATTTCACCGACACCTTGTTGCGTCCGGCAGATCCTGCCAATGCGCCTGCTCAGACTGGCAACCCGGAACGTGAGGTCAGCCGGATTCTGGCTCGCAGCCTCAAAGAAGGGGAGGTGTCCCAGCAGGATCAGGATTACTTGCTGCGTTTGGTGGCCAACCGTACCGGCTTGACGCCCGAGCAAGCCAAGGAGCGTCTGGACTCCGTGCAAAAGCAAGCCAAGGAAACAGCCGACAAGCTGGAGCAGCAAGCTCGTGAAGCGGCTGACACCGCTCGCAAGGCCGCCGCTGCTTTCGCGCTGTGGGCATTTGCGTCCTTGCTGGTAGGTGCCTTCGTGGCCAGTCTGGCTGCAACGATTGGTGGACGGGCGCGTATCACGCGTTAAGCCCCAGTCATGATGCCAGGCCGCTTATAAGTTGAGGCGGGCAGTGCAGGCCCCTGGATGTCAGAGCTCCGGGGGCCTTTTTGTTTCTGCTTCCATCAAGTTGCTGTCTGGTCAGTTCCTTCAAGGAACACGAATAAAGTTGCTGGGTGCTTGCCCCAAGCGGCGACGAAACATGGTGGAAAAGGCACTGGAGCTGTCGTAACCCAGATCCAGTGCAATCTGTGTGACGGATTGGCCGGCCGACAGCTTGGCCAGAGCCGCCAGCAGACAGGCTTGTTGACGCCATTCACTAAAACTCATGCCGGTTTGTTGCCGGAACAGGCGCGTAAAACTGCGCAGGCTTTTATTGATTTTCCCAGCCCACTGTTCTGGCGTGCTTTGAATATTGGGCTGACTTAAAAAGTCTTTGCAGAGCTGGGCCAGGGATGGGTCTTGAGGGATGGGGGCAAAGAGCGGCATGGTTTGCGCCAAACCGACTTCATGCAGAAGCAGTTGAGCCAAGGCGCCGTCGCGGCCATTCTCCTCGTACAGAGCGGGCAAGGCCAGGGAGGCCAGCAACAAGTGATGCAGCAAGGGCGTAATGACCAGCACTTCGCAGTGTGTGCTGCTGCGAGGTGCTGCTTCCGGCTCTATATATAAGCTTCGGGTGCTGGCGCTTTGCATGCGTACGCGATGGCGTTTGCCAGCTGGAATCCACACGCCGCTATAAGGTGGAATTACCCAGGCGCCATCGTCGGTTTCGACTTCCATCAGCCCGGTCATGGCATAGAGCATTTGCGCCCGTCGGTGCACATGAAAGTCCAGCAGCGTGCCCGGCGCGTAGTCCGTGCCAATCGCCAGCAAGGGGCGAGGGGTGGCATCTACGCTATCCAGTCGTACATTGTGCATAAGCAAGCCTCTGGCCGAAACGAAAGTATTGTTGACCGGTTTTAGCATGCCAGCCAAAGCAGGGCGACCTATTCTTGGGTTTTGTCATCTGTGTTGATAGGCGGCTATGTATTTTCTATTGCTGTTTTTTGGTTTGCTGGCTGGCGTGACCACCGTGCTGTTTGGCTTCGGTGGCGGTTTTGTGGTGGTTCCCGTGCTGTATTCGGTGCTGATTGGCATGTATGGCGTGGACAGTCAGATGGGGCAGGCGGCCATGCATATTGCGGTGGCCACTTCCACCTGCGTCATGATTTTTGGTGCTGGCCTGTCTACCTGGCGCCACCACAAGGCGGGCACTGTGCCTTGGGGGCAAGTGCGTCCTTTGCTCCTGTTCATCGCCTTGGGGGCGATTCCCGGTGCGGCAGCAGCCATGGCCTTGAGCGGGTCCTGGGTACGTTGGGTTTTTGTTGTGTATCTGGGCCTGACGATTCTGGATAGCCTGTTTCGTTCCGGCTTCACCCAAGAGTCCAGCAATACCATGCGCCCTTTAAGCAAGGCCAGTAGTGCTGGGGCCGGGGTAATTATTGGTGCGATTGCTGCCTTTTTGGGTGTCGGTGGTAGCGTGATCACTGTCCCCTTGATGCGTCGACGCGGTGCCAGCATGACCGCTGCCACGGCCGCAGCCAACCCCTTGTCCTTGCCGATGGCGGTGGTGGGGAGCCTGACCTACGCCATGCTGGCCTGGAATGCCGATTCCTTGGGGGCCTGGCATGCAGGTTATATCGACTTGCGCGCATGCCTGGTGCTGGTGATTGGCTCCTGGCTGGGGATTCGCTTCACCTCGCGCTGGATCGGCAAGATCCCGGACAGCATTCATGCCAAAGCCTATATCGCCTTGTTGGGGCTGGTGTTTTTGGTGATGCTGCTGGTTTAAGCGTTGCAGGGGTGGCCTTGCGCCACCGATCCTTCCAAGCTTGAAGGCTTCACTTTTCCTGTTTTGAAAACTTGTGTTTTTTGTTGAGTGCGGCGAAATGCAGTGCTTGCTGTGCTGCATTTTTCCCTATACTGAGCAGCACAGCACAAACAGGAGTGGGGCAACATGACAACAGAGATTGCAGTGGTCTTGGGTCTGGCTTTAATCGCGATTGTCTTGTTTGCTACAGAAAAACTCCGAATAGATGCTATCGCCTTGCTGGTGCTCAGCACCTTGGCGATTCTGGGTTTGGTGACTCCCGAGCAGGCCGTGGGTGGTTTCAGCAATCCGGCCACGGTTACCGTCGCGGCCATGTTTGTGCTGGCTGCCGGGCTGCAAAATAGCGGGGCGCTGTCCGGGATTGGGGATTTGCTGAGCAAGGCACGCTCCCCTGTGCAGTTTCTGCTGCTGTTGTTTCTGGTTCTGGCGGTGATTGCTCCCTTCGTCAACAACACGGCGGTGGTAGCGGTATTCATTCCCATCGTCATGGCCGCCTGCGCACGGATAGGCATGTCGGCCTCCAAAGCGCTTATCCCCTTGTCCTATGTCTCGCAAATGGCCGGGGTCTGTACCTTGGTCGGGACCTCTACCAACCTGCTGGTCAATGCCATTGCCCGCGATCTGGGTCATCCCGGTTTCACCATGTTCGAGTTCACCGCCTTGGGGGTGATCTGTATGGCTGTGGGGTGTCTTTATTTGCTGACGATAGGGCGCTGGTTACTGCCCGATGCCCGTGGCGGCGAGTTGGTCGAGCAATATGAGCTGGGAAAATACATTACCGAGCTGCGGGTGATGCCCGATTCTTCCCTGATTGGCCAATCGGTGGGCGATGCCAAGCTGGGCGAGCAATACGGGGTGTTTGTGCTGGAGCTGTTGCGCGGCGATACCAAAGTGTGGGGCCCGCGAGAGCAGAAGATCGAGCAGGACGATGTGCTGTTGGCGCGCGGAGACTGGACCAAGCTGGATGAACTGCGCAAAGAAGCGGGTCTGGAAGTAGACCCCCAGTTCAAGCTGGAACAACAGTCTTTTGAGCAGGTCGATCAGGTCTTGACCGAGGTCATGATTGCGCCGCGTTCGCGTATCAGTGGTCGTACTTTGGGCAGTTTGGGAGCAGGCTGGCACAAGAACGCCACCGTGCTGGGCATTCATCGCCGTGGTCAGGTCTTGCGTGAGCAATTGCGTGCAGTGCGTTTGCAAGTGGGCGATATCTTGTTGATATTGACTCCGGCCGCAGAGGCGGCCGATTTGCGGGCTGACAGCAATATTATCGTGCTGTCCGAGCGCGAGGCTGAAAAGGAAATGGGCTGGCGTGCGCCGTTTGCACTGGTCACCATGGCCCTGGTGATTTTGGTGCCTGCCTTGGGCTGGGTGCCTATCAGCATCACCTCCTTGTTCGGTGCCGTGGCCATGACACTGGCCGGTTGTTTGAAAGCAGATGATGTGTACGACGCCATAGACTGGCGCATCATCATCTTGATGGCGGGCTTGCTGCCTTTGGGTATGGCCATGAGCGAGACCGGCGCGGCCCAGTTTCTGGTCGAAAATACCGTTGGTCTGGTGAAGTCCTTTGGGCCTTTGACCGTGTTGGCCGTGGTCTACCTGATGGCCCTGATGCTGACCGAATTCATGAGCAATGCCGCCGCTGCCGTCTTGCTGGCACCGATAGGAATGTCCACGGCGAAAATGATGGGCGTCGATCCCACTCCATTTCTGATCGCCGTTACCTTCGCGGCTTCCACCAGTTTTGCCACGCCTGTGGGCTATCAGACCAACACCATGGTTTATGGCGCAGGCGGCTATCGTTTTGTGGATTTCCTGAAAGTGGGTTTGCCCTTGAATCTGATTTTCTGGGTGTTGGGCGTGTTGTTGATCCCCGTTTTCTGGCCCTTCAATCCGGCTTGAAGCCGTTACTTGTACGGCAAGAATAAAGGAGACCCTGGTCATGGCCTCACCGGCCCCGCAGACCATCCGGATGATGCAAGGACGAGAGGAACCTGATTACAGGCTTGCGTCACCCGAGGGGCCGGATTGTTCCTTGGGACCTTTCCAGCGATAGCTCAGCAGCAGCACCCACAGGGTGGCCATGCCCAGTCCGTACAACATGGCTCCATAGGAAACGGAAATATCAATACCGCAGACCCGCGAGAAGCGGTCCGCGGTGTCGCAGATATTCTTGATTGCCAGTACAAACAAGACGGTGTTGACGGCCATGGCCAGACAAGCGGACACCGCCCGCTCCGCCCAGATCAGACTGGCAACGGCCAGAATGGACAAGGGCATCAAGGAGTTGAGCACACTGGTATGCCAGGCTGAATACGCCTGGGAGGAGTTGAGCAAACTTTCGTTGACGTGCGCAAAGGGAAAGAGCCACAACACAATCAAAGCAGCGCACAGGAAAAAAATCAGTTTCCTGGTGGTGATGTTGAACACGATTAAAAGTAAAAGTTTGCTTTATGAGAATTTCGAGTGTAACTGAACTGTTTTATGCTTAAAGACAAGTTGTGTAAATTTCTCGGCACAATTTGCGACAATTTTGTTACTTTAATATGACATAAGCAGAAGAATTTTCGAATTTAATCACGTTTTCGTGACAAATTGACGAAGTCTATTCCAATCGTCCACCTGAGGTAAATTGGAGTCTGGATTGTATGATGGCTATCTGGATGAACACTGCAGGAGTAACAAGGATGAAACGTTCCGTATGGTGCTTGAGTGCTGTATTAAGTGTGATGGCCTTGCCCGCCTGGGCTGATAACCCGGCTTGCCAGTATCGGGCTGCCGAAATTCAGAACCAGATCAGCTATGCTCGCCAGCATGGCAATGTTCATCGAGAGCGTGGCCTGGAGCGCGCCTTGGCCAATGTGCAGATGCATTGCCGGGACGCGGATTTGCTGCGTGATGTACAGGAAGATATCCGCGAGCAGGAAGAGGACATCCAGGAACGCCTGGATGAAATCGCCGAGAAACGGGCTGAAGGGCGACAAGACAAGGTGGAAAAGCTGGAGAAAAAACTGGAACGTGATCGTGCCAAATTGGAACAACTGCAAGATGAATTGAAAGAATTGCAGGCTCTGGGTGCTCAGTAAAAAGCGTCACCGCAAGCCCTGAGTCTTTTCCTGTTCTGGCGATTGATCGCGTTAAAAAAGCCGGAGTCAGAAATAAATACGTGCTCCCACTGGGGGCACGTTCTTTTGAATCTGAAAGGACTGCTTATAATCACAGGTGCAGTCGGCGCAATGATGTAAGCCGACCAAGCATAAAACAAGAGTGGTATGAGCAGAAAAAGTACAGGTCGTAGCGTTAAAAAAACCAGTAGTAGAAAAAAGACAGGGCAGGCAAACCCGTCCCGATTTTTGAAGTCCGTCCTTGCCGCGGCCCTGACCAGTTTCGGGATTGCAACGGCCTGGCTTCATCCCCAAGGGCCGAACTGGCAAAGTCTTGAATCGTTTCTGGTGTCCTTGGGTTGGCCAGGTGCGACGCAGCAGGATAGTGTGCCTGTTCCGGCCTCGGTCGAGGGGTATGTTCAAACCTCTTTTGCACATTGCCCCCAGTTTTTTCCCGGTTCGCGACCTGTCGTGCCCATGGCTTACACGCAAAGAGAGTTGTGCTTCAGCTCTTTTGCGATTTTGCATAGCGGCCAAACCAAGACGCCGGTGTTTGTCGTCCAGCGTCTGAATCGTCAGCAGATTCAGTCCGCCAAAGGCTTGAAGCGCACGGATCGTTTTTATGCTGAAGGCCGTTTGCCGCAGGCAGAGCGAGCCGAGCTGAATGACTATCGAGGCTCGGGCTTTTCGCGCGGGCATATGGCTCCGGCAGGGGATATGGCTTCGGAGCAGAGCATGGCCCAGAGCTTTTCTCTGGCCAATATGGTGCCGCAAAATCAGGTCCACAACGCCGGCCCCTGGAACAAGATCGAAGCCGATACCCGTAAATATGTGGCGCGTGCCGCAGGCAATGTGTATGTGTTCACCGGACCTGTGTACGAGCGCAATGCCGCGACGATAGGTTCCAGCCAGGTTGCCGTTCCCAGTCATTTGTTCAAGCTGGTGTATGACGCCACCACAGGGCGATCCTGGGTACATTGGCAGGCTAACCAGGCTTCCACTCGTGTTGGACCACCCATCAGCTACGAGGAGTTTGTAAGACGGACAGGCTTGCACTTGCTGCCTGACACCAGTCTGAAAAGATCGGGTTGAAGCAGGCACCTTGGCGTGTGGGCACTAGCCCATTTTATTTATTGAGTATGGCGTGGACTTGATCTTCAGAAAAATACACGCTGTCCCCGACCTCGAAAACGTGGTAACTGATGTTCTGCTCGCTGACGACGCCCCTGAAATACGCCTTGGGGGTGGCTGGCAGTTGGGTGATACGAACACTGATGTAGCGCTCGCTGGTGTAAGAAACCAGCTGTACATGCATACCTTGCTTCAAATCCAGGGCGCCTGGGAAACGGTCCAGATCGTCATGGCTGACTACAACTCGAAATGCAGTGGGCCTGTGAATGACATAGGCTTCCTTCAGCCGGAGATGTAGAGTCAGGATCTGTTGTGCTTGTGTGCTGATTTGCGCGCCCGGATGTCGGACTTCCTGCTCCAGTTCGGGATTGGGCGTCAGATTCAAGATTTGGGCCAATAGCAAAAATTGTTCGTGAGTCATAAATTGCAAATTATCAGGAAAGGGAATCGACGGGCTTTGGAGGCTCAGGGTACAGTGTTCCTATTGTCCGCGATCGGTTCTGATTTCGATTCGCGGTAATTGCAATAAAGATTTTTTGTAGGGAAAACACAATGATGGTTCGATGTCTGATTCAAAGTTGCGCGGTGCTCGGTCTGGCCGCTTTGATGGCAGCTTGTTCCTCCGCGAAGCCCGGTGGTGGCCCCGTGTCAAAACTCTTTAATGAATGCACCTGGGACCGTGAGTCCTGCATGCACGAGGGCCGTTACGAAGCCGGAGAAAGCGAGTATGCCGAGCGTGAGGCTCGAGATTTGAACCGTCAGTCCGCCGCACGTTTGCGCCATAGCGGTCTGTAAAAGGGAGTTCTCACGGCAGTGCCGGAGTTGTTCAGCCAAACGAGGTGCTGGCCGTGATTCGTGATGTGTTAGAGCGCCGGCAAACCGTTATTTATTGTGTGACGATGTTGCTGGCCGCCTGGCTGGCCAGTGTCTGGGTGATGCCAGCTAGTCTGGTCGACTGGATCAATCCAGCGCTGGCTTTCATGTTGTATGTCACCTTTGTGCAGGTGCCTATTGCCCAGTTAGGCAAAGCGCTGACCCAGCTGCGCTTTCTGGCCGTTTTGCTTCTGGCCAATTTTCTCCTGATACCTCTATTGGTCTTTGCGCTGGTGCCCTTGCTGCCAGACCACACCATGTTGCGCCTGGGCGTGCTGTTGGTCTTGCTGGCTCCTTGCATTGATTACGTCGTGACCTTTGCTCAATTAGGTCGTGCCGACGCCCGCACACTTCTGGCCGCTACGCCGGTACTGCTGCTTGTGCAAATGCTGCTCCTGCCCTTGTTTTTGAAATTGGCCTTGGTGGAACAGTTCGGTTTGTACATCAAAGCCGGGCCGTTTCTGAATGCTTTCTTTTACCTGATTCTGATTCCGCTGCTGCTGGCGGGGGCCACCCAGTATCTTGCGGGTAAAAGTCATAGCTGGGCGCAGATAAAAACGGGTTTGGGCTTGGCCCCCGTTCCAGCCACTGCTTTGGTCTTGTTCATCGTCGTGGCGGCTGTTCTGCGACAACTGGAGCCTGCACTGGATGTCTTGTGGCGAGTGTTGCCGGTGTATGCGCTGTTTGCCATTCTGGCTCCTGTCATCGGCTGGGCGCTGGCACGGCAAGCGCAGCTGGCCGTCCCGTTGCGACGTGCGGTGGCTTTCAGCAGTGCAACTCGCAATTCTTTGGTGGTGCTGCCTCTGGCTTTGGCAATTCCGGGGGCTTTGCCGTTGTTGCCAGCCATCATTTTGACGCAGACTCTGGTGGAGCTGCTGGCACAGTTGGTCTATGTGCGTGTGCTGGCTCACTGGGGCCAAAACGAACAGGCTTGAGCGGGTTCTTGAGCAGGCACGCTTTTTATGGTTTGGTCAGTTGCCAGACGTCATTTGTAGCGGCCTTGCCCAGGCTCCGATCAGGTTTTAACTCATTGATTAAAAGGGATTTTGTTTGTCCCTGGGCTGAGTTTGCTTTCAAAACGGAGAAGGGGGCGTTAGCCTGCTAATGCCTGTGCAAACCGCTCGCTTTTCAGCCAGAATTTTCACTGGAAAACCGCCGCAAAATTGCGCGGTTTTTTCTTATAGAGCTTATAAAAAAAATCACATGGCAATTGCGTAGCCAAGCTCTATGATCTGCTCCGCCTCAGCCTTGAGTGCAACATCATGTTGCGGGCATGTTCTGTGTCCGCCTTCTATTATTTAGGATATCTTCAAAATGCTAGTTGCCGCTTTTCTGGCGTTTGCAGGCCTGTGCCTGTTCGTTAATGGTGTTCGTCTCTTTTACTCTGAAGGCCATCATGCTGGCAGGCTGGTGGATGCCAAAGATGCTGCTATCGTCAACTTGTTCACGGCCGTACTGGGATTCATCTGCATGTCCCATATCTTGAACCCCGCCAATAGCACCGTGTACTCTCCCTTGTCGGCCATTTATCTGGGCCTGTTTGCCTTGACCTATTTTTGGGTAGGGGTGAACGCGTTTACAGGAAGTGATGGGCGTGCCTTGGGCTGGTATTCCCTGGTGGTCGCCTGCATCGCTGTTCCCGCCGCACTTACAAATTTGAGCGTAGCCGAGCGGATTTTTGACTACTGGCAAGTCCTGAGCTGGTTGTCCTGGGCAGTGCTCTGGTTCATGTTCTTCTTGCTGCTGGTGCTGAATAAACCCATTGCCCGCCTGACTGGGCTGGTGTCTGCCGTGCAAGGGGTGCTGACAGCCTTGCTTCCCGCGCTGCTGTATTTCTGGGGAGTGATCTAAGAGAGCAGGGCGTTTCTTGGAAAGTAAAAAAAGGCCTGGTGTGAAAACTGGGCCTTTTTGCTGCCTGATGCCTTCTGGCATAGTGAAGTAAGAGTCGGTTTTCGCTGATTTCCAACCCTGATGCGCTGCGTGTTCAGCCTGGATTTCACACAAGCCGCGCGATCAGATTTCCCCCGCTCTTTTCTTCCGCTTCTGATTGTGTCGTCCGGCATCAAGCAGCACAGCACCCGCGCCTGACAGGGATAACTGATCCCCCGGGTTTCTAAGTGGGCAGTCCGTCATGGACAAACACCCACAGCCTATACAGCCATCCAGCTCATCGCGTAGCTGTGTCAGGCTGAGAATCCGCTCATTCAACATATCCCGCCAGCTCGTGGACAAGGTGGCCCAGTCCTTCGCGTTCAGTGGCCGGCCAGTAGGTAATTCATCCAGGGCTGTTTTGATGGTAGCCAGTGGAATGCCGGCGCGCTGTGCAATTTTGATGACCGCAATTTTTCGTAGAACATTCCGGTGATAGCGGCGCTGGTTACCATCGCTACGCCAGCCATGAATGAGACCTTTGGTTTCGTAGTGATGCACGGTTGCAATGGTGACCCCGCTGCGGCGGGCGACTTCACCCACTGACAGAGGGATGCTGGTATCGATTCTCATGGTGTCTGGATCTCTTGATCTCATCTATACATGAGGTTTTATAAAAGACCACTCTTGCCTATGCAAGCTTTTCAAGCGGCAGGGCTACTTTTAAAAGAATGAGTCGAGATCTTATGAAGAATCAGCAAGCTTGCGCGCGTAGTGGGCATGGGGTACAGACCGGGTGGGGCGCTTTGTTGTCGGGGGCCAATGCTATGCGTGCCATCGTCCTGGCCGGTGGGGTGGTATTGCATGCCGTCAATGTCTACATTGTGACCACCATTTTGCCCACGGTTGTGCAGGATATTGGTGGGCTGGACTTATATGCCTGGAATACGACCCTGTTTGTCGTGGCGTCTATTCTGGGTTCGGCTCTGTCACCCAAGTTGCTGGCCTTGACGGGCCCTAAAGGTAGCTATGCCGTCGCGGCCTTGATCTTTGCGGTGGGGGCGCTTGTTTGCGCGCTGGCGCCGAATATGTCCCTTTTGCTGTTCGGGCGCTTCGTCCAGGGGATTGGCGGTGGTTTTCTCTTTGCTCTGGCGTACGCCATGATTCGTCTGGTTTTTGCAGAGCCCTTGTGGCCTCGAGCCATGGCGTTGGTATCAGCCATGTGGGGCGTGGCAACGTTGGCCGGGCCGGCAGTCGGTGGCGTGTTTGCGCAGTGGGGAATGTGGCGTGCGGCTTTTGGATCGGTCGCCTTGATTACCGTGCTTTTTGCCGCTTTGGCATTAGTAGTCCTCCCCAAACGTGAGCAACATGCCGCGGCGGTGAGCAAGGTGGCTATTCCTGTGATTCAACTGCTGTTGTTGACGCTGGTGGTGTTGGCGATCTCTGCCGGTAGTACCTCGGCAGATGTACTGCAAAATGCGCTTGGCCTGGGCTTGGCGGGGGTGTTGGCCGTCGCTTTGCTGGTAGTGGAAAAACGTTCGTCTACCAAGTTGCTGCCATCGGGGGCGTTTCAGTTCAGATCTGCTATTGCCAAACTCTATGCCTTGATGTCCTTGTTAGTGCTGACGGTGACCAGTGGTGAAGTTTTTGCACCGCTTTTTCTGCAAGTCTTGCATCAACAGTCCCCGTTAGTAGCGGGGTACTTGACGGCGCTGATGGGGGCGGGCTGGACGGTAGGGGCAATTATCAGCTCGGGCCTGGGGGAAAAAGCCATTGCGCGGGCGATCATGGCTGGGCCTATCCTGGGACTGCTGGGTATGGTGGGGCTTGTTGTTTTACTGCCAGATACCAGTACGGGTTCCGTCCTGGCTCTGGCACCGATTTGTCTGGCTCTGGCCTTGATAGGCGTGGGAGTAGGGGTAGCTTGGCCCCATTTGCTGGTGCGGGTTTTCAAGGCAGTGCTAGCTCAAGAGCAGGAACTGGCGGGGGCATCGATTACAACCATTCAACTTTTTGCAACGGCAAGCGGAGCAGCCTTGGCTGGAATGATTGCCAATGCGGGTGGACTTATTGATCCCGGTGGCGTGGAGGGAACGCGTCAAGCGGCATATTATTTATTTGGAATTTTTGCTGTGGCACCGCTGTTAGGGATAGGCGTGGCAAGGAACTGTCGGGCGTGAATGCTGTCTGATTAATTATGAGCCAGCTAATTTGTTCAGTATTCCGCTAGGGTTAATACTAGAGCGTCCATTGATTAGCACTTATTGATATAAGATTTGGTGCAATTGAGGCTTGGCTCTATATTTTTAATTTTCATGAAGGAGGTTGCCTTGTGAATAGTGCCCCCTTTACTAATCAGGTACCGAAACCCGATCCGCAGCCGAAGCCCATGCGTTGGCCTAGCGATTTTCCGGGTAAACACGATCGGCAGGAATAAGCTCCGAATTTAATCGGGAAGCCGCCTTCAAGGGCGGCTTTTTTGTGTCTGCGCTTCAAGGCTTTCTTTTGTGGGCTTGGAAATGAGGAGGGGAATCTTTCGGGCTTGATAGTAGGGATATCAGGTGACGTGCCCGTTGCTCTTGCTGCTTCATTAAGCTGTTTGTTGTGGCTCAGCCATCTCTGTGCCGACTTTCTCTTTATGCAGGGCATGGTTTTTGCCTTGTCTGGCTGGCCGTGTTGAAGTCCTCCCCTGAGACTCCCTGACGACAAAATCCCTTCCTCTTGGGCCGGTTTCAAACCGGCTTTGACCTACGTCTATAGAACGATGTCCATAATCCGTTTCAGCTCATAAGTGTAGTATAAAGTAACAAATATTCTTCGGTTTATTGGTCTTTCAATCAAATTTATGACCTCTTTATAAATGAAAAATGTAGTTATCGAGTAAAAAACAGGAATAAATGTTATTTATTGTCAAATGTGACTAGGTAATATAATTACTTGCGAATGATTGTCATTATTGATTTTTTATAAAGGAAAGATGGGGATGAATCGCAATCCAAAGCCAAGCCCAAATCCGGCTCCCAGCCCAAGTCCTGATCCGGCTCCCAAGCCTGAGCCGCAACCCATGCGCTGGCCCAATGACTTTCCTGGAAAGCACGATCGCTACAACTGATGTTTAAGTAGAGGTGTTCAGGAGAAAAGCACAGTGCCCAGCGGGGGTCTTGCGATTCTGCCCCCCCGGCACGTGCTTTTTCTCAGCAGTCTCGAGGTCGATTTCAGTAAATACCGTTGAATTTATCAGATCTATATAGCGCAGCTTTGGTGGGCTGTTACCTGAAAATAACTTTATTAGCGCGGACAAGCTTTAACTAATGATTGTGAGAATGGGCTAGCTTTCGTACGCAACAATACAAGACGTGCAACGAGTTGATTGAGTGGCAATTATTAGCGGCCAAACAATTACAAGGGAACCAAATCAATAGACGTACTTGCAGTCATGTGGATCGCTAACAGTATTGAACTGGATTCAATACCTAGGCGATGTGGCTATTTTTGTTTTTTTGAGGAATTCGTGGGGCCTTTATGGGGCCTACGATGTTGAATACTTGAAAATAGGCTATTAAAAGCTGTTAGGGTATGAAAGTTAAGCCGTTGATTTTGCTTAAAATTGATTTTTCTGAATCAACGGTTTTCATGCTCTGGTGCGAACGGAGAGACTCGTAAAGCCGCATGTATAAACAACTTAGGTTGAATATGCGAGCAAAATGGGAGCAAAAATTATTTTGCGTGCAGCCCGAGATAGCGACGAATCTCAGCACCGGTAATCCTCCCATCAATCTGTTTGATTTTACCCTCTGTAATTCGCTTCTGCAGGGTGTTGTAGCTAATGCGTAGGAACTTGCACGCATCCTTGTAGTGGTAGCAAACCATATCCTCAAAGGCTTGCTGGGCACCCATTCGGGCTGCTCGCGCAAGCATGGCTTCCAGCTGTTCCGGCTGAAGGTTAATCATTGTGCTCTCCATCAAAAACCCGCCACGGGGGCGGGTAGATTCCAATCTTTGGCCGTTCTGGCCAGGACTTCCATAATTCGATCTTGCATTAGCGGGCCTGCCGAAACTCCCGCAGGAACCGCTGACGGAACTGCTCAGTTGAGAGTTCGGTGGTCAGCTTTGTCATGTTCTCTGGGTTATTCATCCAGTTCCACATAGCGGTACTGAGTAGCTGGGCTGCCGTGATCTGCTTTTGCAGGCTCTCGATTTCGCAAGCCACGCAGGTGCGACCGCGATGGATTTGGGCTTCACTGTGTTTCTCACAGCTGTAATTCATGTGTTTTCCTGATCAAAGAATTAAAGGGGCAGGCTGTCCACCCACTTGAGGAACAGCTCCCAGAGTGTTTTGCGTCCGGCCTCAGCTGCCTCGGGTGAAATGCTCATGCTCCAGGCTCCTTTGTGGCTGTTGCCTGGCGCAGCATCTTGAGTAGGGCTGTCCGGTACTCACCCAGACTCAGATACGAGATAGCGGACGCATCGCAGGCGACGAAGGCCTCGATGTTCGCGAGGGTGGCGGTATGCTGGGCGCGCAGTTGTTCAATGGCGGCCAGGATTGGCGCGGCACCACCGGCATCGGGATCAAGGCCCAAGGCTTCATTGATGGCTCCGAGCTCAGTACATGCAGCATGGAACATACGGCGGTACTGGGCTTTTGTTGTACTGTCATCCATGGGCAGCCTCCTTTCGTATTAACTTCACACGCACCTTGCGGCGCTTGGACTTAGACTTTCGTGAGAACCAGAGCGCCAGCAAGTAGGCAAGAGTGACAGCCATCATGAACCCAATGCCTGGCAGGAAGCCGTCAAGAAACTTGCTCAGCATCACCAGGTAATTGAACTCAATGCCGAAGAGGGTGACGGTCACTGGCCTGGCTCCTTACTGGCTGCGATGCGGTAGACTCCTTGGCGTTTAGGTATGCGGGCGATCAGACCGGCTTTGGCTAGCTTGAATAACTCCATACTCACAGCCTGTCGTTTCTTGACCTGACCAGTTGATCGGTAAATGTCGATCATGATTTGATCGATGCTTGCGATCTCTCGTTGTCGTATGCTGGTAAGGACCGGGTTCTCTGTCTGAGCAATTGCTTTCTTGCTGAGCTGGGCCAGCAGCTCTGGCGGAAGTCCTTCAATATCTTTTTGTTTAAGCATTGCTATTCTCCTTACGCGCTGCATCGATAGCGGCGTCCCATTCTGCTGCGGTCGGGCGCCTGCTCACTCCCACGCTTGTTGGTAGGCTGTCAGCCACCAAGCGGATAAAGTCGTCCTCAGCGGTTTTCCCCGTGATCAGTGCGTCGCGCCATGCTCGGTAACGCTCCGCATCTACCGTGTCGGCGTCCTGCCGCGCCCGCAAGGTGTCAATCTCCTTTCGCAGCGCTTCAATCTCTGCATCTCTTGCTGGGATACCTGCCATCACATCCTCGAGCGTTTGCTGTGTGAGGCCTGGCTGGGTGGCAGCGGGGGCGGTGTAGAGTTTCCGCATTCTCGGCGGGTTCTTGCTGTCCAGCCACCAGCAATACGTGGCTTTGTCCGTATCCGTCCACCCCCCGAAGCCCTCATCACTCCAAAGCTGATATACCGGCTCCGCGTTCTCAGGGACCATTGTTTGTGTCTCTTTGCTCATCGACGTTTCTCCATCAACTGAGGGTAATTAGGGTTTGGGGCGGCTTTCGAGGTCACCGGGATGAATGCGCGTGTGCTGTAGACCTGTGCTGCGCGTTGCAGGTTGAACGCTTCTTGCGGGGTAGATCGCGCCTGGTTGTGTGGGTGGGTGTTCATGACTGTCCTTTCATGAAGGTGATCCAGTGGGTATCGGCGCGCTTGCCGCTCGGGTGCCCGAATAGGGGCTTGTGTGGGGTCAACTCAAGGATCTGGCGAGTAGGGATCTGGATCTCGTTCCATTTAAAGATCAGCACACCCTCCGGCTTGAGGACACGGAAGCATTCCGCAAAGCCACGACGCAGATCGTCTTGCCAATCGTCACTGAGGATTCCGTACTTGGCACGTAGCCACGATTCCCGGCCAGCGTGACGCAGATGAGGGGGATCGAAGCAGACAAGGCGAAAGCTCTCATCTGGGAAGGGCATGGCCCGGAAGTCCATGTTCAGATCGGGCGTGATGTTGAAGGCCCGTCCGTCGCAAAGCGTGTGGTTCTCGCTGCGAATATCTCCGAAGAGAGCGCGTTGGTCCTGGCGGTTAAACCACATCATGCGGCCACCGCAGCAGGGATCTAAAACAGTAGCCGTCATTCTCTGGCTCTCCATCCGTTCTCACTCCAAGCCATACAACTCAAGTCGAGCTCATGGCACAGGGATGCATATCCGTTATTGAAATGACCGTGAGTGCTTGTCTTGTGCAGGAGCACACGCACCTCTGGGTCATGGCGAAGGGTAAAAAATTGCCCCGGTTCGATGTGTCGAAGGCGGGGCAGGGGGCGGGCAAATTCGGCTTGTCTGACCATGCGGCCTCCGTTTTCATCTACTGGGACGTCAGAGCTTCTGCTCTGGCAGTGGGGGGGGCAGATTCATCTATCTGTCTGGCTACTCACCAGCGAGGGCCAGCGCACCATCCAGGATGGAGCGGATTGATTTCGTCACCTTCTCGGGCTGACCTAAGTCCATCACTAGTTCTGTGGCTTCGAGATCGATTCCTGCAGCGTCAGCGAACGCTTGAGCGGTCTTGGCAAGCATATAAACGTAGGCGCGCAGCTTGCGTGCCTCCTCAGCGGTCGGCGCTGGAGATTCAACGGTGGTCATGAGTGGTTCCTAGAAAAGAGAAACCCCGGTTGAGTAAATCAAGCGGGGTTATGGGGTGTTGCTGTAGTCGTGATGCTTCATAAGGGAGGCATCATATGTCCGGGCCACAGGGGTTCGGCTATGATTTGATGTCTAATAGTTACTATTGCTTCGAGGGCGGTATGCGTAAGGCTCAGTTTTGTTGCACACGTTTTGAGCGATTGGCTTCTAAGTGGTGTGGTCGTGTTAAAGATTTTATTTTCCAGGGTTGTCGACTTTATTACTCTATAACCATCTTTACAGCCATTCTTGTATTTGGCATTGGTTACGTTTTTTTTAAGTTTCCCGTGGAAAAGGCGGGTGATATTGCTGCTTGGTTACAAGCTTTTGGTTCGATGGGAGCTATCGTCGGTTCCTATATAGTTGGGTCAAGGCAGTCTGCTGCTTCACATCAATCTGCTGTAGCGTTAGAAGAGTCAAGGCGTGAAAAGAGCCAGCAAGGGTACGTGGCTATTGTCTTAAATTTAAAAGAAGAAGGTTTAGCAGCAGTGAAATTGTTTGAGGATCAGAAGGATCCGACTGGCTTCAATTCAGAATGGAATACTAAAAATAGTTTAGCTATGGCGACGGCTCTGAAAATGTTCAGTTCTACGCCAATTTATGAGATGGGGGATTCTGAGAAAATAAAAAAATCATTTCGTGTTGAAAAAATATGTCGCGAGATATACGAAAAAGGCGATACTTTAAGCCGATTGAAATCCGAAGAAAATTTAAAAAACGGTTATCTTAATACAGCCAGGACATTGTGTAAGGATTTAGGTTCGGATTTGGAAAAATTAAATATTTAGAGTTAGGGTTTTGTTATTCTTGTCCGTCACATGGCTAAGGTTTTTTATGTAAATGCTGAGTTTTTTATCCATACATGTGTTTATTTAATGACTCATAACAGTTGTGGGTATGCTTGGGTGTGGCGTTCGCCGCCCAGCACTTCGACCAGATCGCTGATCATCTTGGCCAGTTCGGAGGTCATTAAGGTCATGTCGGCATCAAAGATTTCGTCATCGTTGACGGCCGAGACGTCCTGCTTTTCAGTCAGGATATCCAGCGGAGCGACGCGTTTGATGTCCAGCGCATCGGTCAGCACAAAGCTGATGCGATCCGCCCAGGTCATGGCCAGGCGGGTGCATTGCTTGCCGGCCTCAACGTGCTTGCGCACTTCGTCAATGTCGGCGCTTTGCTTCACGTAGCGCACAGCGGCACCGCTATCGCCTGTGGAACGAAGCTCGGCATCTTGGTCAATGGTGAAGTTGGCGGGGGCTTCATCATCAACTAGCCAGGTCGTCATAGCGCCAGCGGGTGACTGCTCTGTATACAGGGGCTGGACCGGGAAGGGTTCCAAGCTCTTGGCGAACAAGCCCAGCACCTCATCGCTCTTAGCCACGACTGCGCTATCAACCACAAACCAGTGGTTTCGTATGTCGATCCACACCATGGTGTCGCGCTGCACAGCATGAGAGCGGGGCATCAAGTCAATGATGATCTGCTCTTTGATTTCCTTCATCTGCTTGCGGCCTGGCTTGTAGCCCTGTTGCTCTTCGATTTCGCGGGCCTTCTCGCGCGCTGCTTGGTTGACCACGGCGCTCGGTAGCAGTTTCTTTTCAGCCCGCATGCAGATCAGGTACTGGCCGTTTACTTCATGCACCAGCTCACCGCCTTCACGCGGCGCTACCCAGCCCAGGCTGAGCGGTTCTTGGCTGCCGCATGGAGCGAATTGATGCTTGGCCAACATATTGGCCAGAGCTTTGGCTGAAACCCCAAAACGGGTGTCCAGGCGGAAGATACGCAGGTTTTTAAACCACATGGGTGTATTCCTTTCAGGATGGGCTATGCTCACGCGGATAAATCATCGCGTGGGGTGGATAGGGAAATGAAAAAAAAAGACTGCGAAGCGCTTACATTGATCGCGCTGGCCGTGGGGGTTGGATTTGGAGCGGTTATTGGGATGGCGACGCTTGCTGCCGCACATCCGATATTTCAGTCAGAAAATTGGGCTGCTTGGATCCAAGCATTAGGCTCTATAGGAGCAATAGGTGCGGGGTTTCTTTATATAAATCGATCCCAAAGGTTGGCCGAGTTTCAACGCGCCTCAAATGAAAGACGCGCCTTATTAAATAAATTGATCCATGCAAGAGATTCTATAAATCTGGCTGTTTCGGCAACTGACGAATACCGAACATCAATCTTTAAGGGAAACCTGCAGGCCGCAGATGGCGTACTCGTAGCTCAGAGGAAATCTGAGGATTATTTTTCCCTACTCTCGCTGTACAAGGCTAGTGTGGATAGGGTGATAAATAGCGATGCGCTAAGCGTTGAGTCTCGATCTTCTATTTTGGTATCTTTTAATAATTTTTTGCGAATTTGCGAAGCATTTCGTTTGCCTGACGGAAAGGGCTTAACTATTCGTGATGTGCTGCTAAAGCTCTTTGATATATCTTTCGAGGAAAAATATGTAAACGCCTTAACTAAATCTCTTTCAGAAATTGATGCCGTCATAAAGCAGCTTCAACTGGAAGTAGCATTAGACAAGAAACAGGAAAAGTAGCTTTTGGGAAAGTTCTTCGGATATTGTTAGATCTCAATTGTTCCCGTCATCAACAGTTCTGCCGCTTAACATTTGCATCTGGTCGGCAATGACCTCCGTTGAGAAACGCTCCTGGCCCTCCTGGCCCGTCCATTTACGGGTACGCAGGCGACCTTCTACGTAGACAGGGCGGCCTTTACGCAGGTACTCACCCGCGATTTCAGCCAGACGGTTGTAGAACACCACACGGTGCCATTCGGTTTCCTCACGGCGCTCGCCGGAGGTACGGTCCTTCCACTGCGAAGTCGTGGCAATGGAAATATTGCAGATGGCCGAGCCTTCTGCGCTGTAGCGTACTTCTGGGTCGCGGCCAAGATTGCCCACCAGAATGACTTTGTTGACTGAGGCCATTTACGCAGCCTCCAGCAGGGCGTCCCGCAGTTCATGCTGATACTTGGTGACAGTTCGCTCGAACTCCATCAGATCGGATTCAAGCGATTCAATCTGGTTGTCGTCTCGGTCGATGCGGATGATCTTCATGCGGCCCAGGTCGTGAACCCACAGCACCAGATCCACCCATTTACGTCCGAGCAACCACATTGCGCCATTGCACTGGTCTACATAGGCGGCAATATCGCCGTTCACAAAGGCGGTGAACAGCGTGTCGCTGCTGACCATCGTCTTGATTTCAATGATCCCGTCATCGCCCACCAGACCGTCCACGCTAACCCCAAATAGGCGGTCCGGCGTTGTGATGAAACCGGCCTCGTCAACGATGTGCCCTGTCTTACGCTCATAAACAGCGCGGGCGTAGGGCTCTTGCTCGGTGCCCAGGCGCATCGCGCCGTTCACAAAGACTTGCATGGGCTCACCGCCTTCGCGCTCTCGGGCCACATCCATGGCGTAGTCTAGGCATTTCTTGGATGGGGCACCGCTTTTCAGGCGGTCGCGGCAGTCTTTGAAACGGCTGCCGGTGATGACGCCCTTGCGAGCCTGGAGCCATTCTGGGGTGCCCTGTTCGGCGGTGTGAATGATTAAGCCTTCCATTATTGAGCCTCCGCAAGCATCTTTTTCTTGTCAGATACAGCCTTCTTGAAGGCGTTGTAGTCGGCAAGGTTGTTGGTTGCATAGATGATGTTGCCGCCTTCCTGCCAGATGGTTTCCAACCGTTCCAGCGTTTCGGCTTTGGCTGCTTCACTGATCCACTCGTCGCGCAGGTCGGCGCTGATCTTCGAGTTCGCGCTGCCTAGCCCGTCATCGTCGTCACCTTTTTCAGAAACACCAGTAATGGCCTTGAGGGTGTGGCGCTGCAGGTAAGTGACGGTGGATGCGATGGCCTGGATGTTGTTCTTGCTTCCGCTTTGGTCCGCATTGGCCTCAAGGGACACAGAATCGGTATGACCCTGGCGGTGTTTGAGAATGCAGGTCACGCGTATCAGGTCTTTTTCTTGATGGGTTTTCCAGCTCCAGGCGAAGCCATGCTTTGAAAGGGCAGGGCCGACCGCTTCGACCACATCGGAGAGTTCTGCGTGCTTGTAGTGAGTGCGCCCGTTCTTCCCGGTGAAGTCGACAGTTTTGCGCTTGATGATTTCGACAGCCTCGGACTTGAAGGCGGCCAAGGCATCGTTGAACGCTTTCTCTGCCTCGCGTTCTTCCCAGCGTTGCTGCAGGTTCATCATCTGCTCCACTTGGTCGAGTGTGGCGCCTTGTTTCATAGCGGCCATCATCATTCCCATGGGGGAGTTGGCAGGCACTTGATCTGCTGGCGCAGTCAGGTCGCGCTGGGGAGCTTCAATAATTTCTGTGCTCATGGTGTCCTCAATATTGGATTCGGATAGCCGGGATCAGACCCTTGGCGATCAGAATGACGGCCTGCTTGGCGCATGCGTCGGGCAAGCCTTTTTCGATAAATGCTGCTAGGGCGGCATTGTTGATGCTGGCCTTGTGCGCGATATCGGCTTCGCGGCGGCGCTGCTCGGCCTCTTCGGCTGCCTTGGCGTCGGCTTGGCGCTTGATTTCTGCCTGGCGGGCGGCTTCGGCGGCATCCTTGGCGCGTTGCTCAGCGGCCAGTCTTTCAGCTTCGGCCCGGGCCTCGGCCTGCTTCTGGCGTTCGATGGCTTCGGCCCGTTCTCGATCAGCCCGTTCTGCTGCGGCCTTGGCATCGGCTTCGCGCTTGGCAGCTGCCTCGCGCTC
The DNA here is from genome assembly GCF_052931795.1 of Alcaligenes sp. RM2. Taxonomy (NCBI): domain Bacteria; kingdom Pseudomonadati; phylum Pseudomonadota; class Betaproteobacteria; order Burkholderiales; family Alcaligenaceae; genus Alcaligenes; species Alcaligenes sp. RM2. Next base: position 1,338,854 of record NZ_JBRFIO010000001.1, on the reverse strand, counting down.
AGCTTGGGCTTTGGCTTCCGCATCGGCTCGGGCCTTTTCAGCGGCTTGGCGGGCAATCTCCGCCTCACGGTCTTTCTGCTCCTGCTCGGCCTGCTTGCGTCGTAGCTCAGCCAGTTCTGCCTGCTCAGCTTCGTACTTCTGGCGTTCAGTCAGGGCTGCATTCAGGATTTCCAGCGCCTTGGCTTTGACCCGGTGAGCTTCTGCTTCAAACTCTTCCCAGGACTCGCCCATCACCGCAGATTCAACTATTGCGATGCGCTGGCGGAGGGTTTCAACATCAAGCCCACCCACTTCCCGAGCTTGCTCTGCCATGCCGTCCAGTGCGGCACGGTGGAGTGCTACCCGGCTGGCCTCTGCTTCTTCCCAGTCCGTGAGCGGCTTGCGGACTTCATCAGCCAGTGCGTCCAGTTCGTCACGCATGCGCTTGCGTTCAGCGTCGATCAGCTTGGGGATTTCCTTGAGCCTGTCCACCTGCTCTTTGCCTAAGCCATCCAGAGCGGCTTTGATCTTGCGCACCTTGAATGCGCGGCTGGCGATTTCCTTTCGGCCTTTGTCGGTCTTCAGGTTCGGCGCATGCCCGGTGACTTCTTGTCGGATGCGCTCGATATACGGGTCCAGACCGTTTGGTGTTTGGTAAATTTGCAGCGCCGTTTCTGCTGGCGGCAGTTCCGTCAGCTCTAAGACTTCGGTCATGTCATGCTCCAATCGCTCGGGCCGCCAGAGTCGGGCCGAAAAAAAGCAGTCCGCAGACTGCTATGGCAATGAGTAGGGTTAGGGGCCATCCCCAGGGTGGGGTGCTGCTGTCGGGTGCGTATCCTGGGCGATCTGCCGTCAACCACTCTTGAAAGACCCTCCACAGGCGAAATAAAAGCGCAGCTATTACGGTGCGCTTGCGTGTGAGGGGGAAGCCGGGGTTTTGGTCTGTCACGGCTGCCTCCAGATACTAAGAACGCCCTCAATTCCGAGTGCGATAAAGAAAGCGGCGCAGCAAAAGAACACCGCAAAAATGAAAAACTCGATCAGCACGGCAGCGCCTCCAGTTTTTGCTGGGTCATGCAGTTATGCGTGGTGTCTGCCCAGTCGCCGATGATTCGTTCGCGTTCGGTGCGCAGGGTAGGGCGCAGGCTTTCATCATCAAGCGCAGCAAGCAGCTTGGCTGAATAGTCGAAGCCTGCCGAACTGGAAGCCAGAAGCGCATTCTCCATTTCTTCGATCAGCCCTATGCGGCTTACCTTTTGAGGAATCGATTGCAGGGTCCAGGCGATGTTTACGTACAGCGTTTTGCCATACAGGCAGTTGCGGATCTGCTCCGCGATATAGGCGCGGCGGCGCTCCGCCAGCTCGTAAGCGCGTACCTCGCGCTCTGCGATAGCGTTCATGGTTAGCTCCGTGGGGATTGCGCCGCGTCCGGCGCCATTGAAAGGGGAGAGGGTTAGCCTGCGTCTGCCGCCGTCACTGCATCTGCGCAAATGCAGGTGTTGGCGGGTTCCGGGGTTCTATGCCCTCTGATAGCAGCCCTTGATCGGATAAAGCACCGTTTCATCGGACTTCACACGTATGGAGGGGTTGGGGTTTGCTGCCGTCGCTAACACGGCTGCCAAGGGCTGCTGTCAGAGGGCCCCTATTTAAGGGGCTGCCTGGACCTCGCTACTACTTGCCACGAGTCATGCAGGCGTTGATGGGGTTTTGTCATGCTTGCCCGGAAAGTCGCTGGGCCAGCGCATTGGTTTGTCCTGCTGTTCCATGTCTATCTCCTATTTATCCGTCAGTACCCTGAGTCAAGGTACTGGTGGATAACCGCTGCACTCCTGGCTACTCCCAGCTGAGCTGGCTCCAGGTAGCGCAACGTTCTAAATCCCCACGTCACGGGTTGTCCGTCTCACTCTTTATCAGGGGGTGTGGGGATGCGCCCTGGGCCTAGCCGTGCGCTGTCGCACCATTGGCCTGTTTATCGCTTTGCTGATTTTTAAAGAGCCTCCGCCGTAGCGGGCGCAGCCTTTGCTGCTGGCGCTCTCTGTACCGTTACTGGGCTGCCCTGAGGGCTAGGCTGTTCTGCGGTTTTGGTGAAGCGTTGAATGAAGTGTAAGAGTGCTAACAGGTAATGTCAAGCATGCTAACGTATATTTCGTAAGAATGCTTACGCTAAGATTAGAAAAAAAGCCCGCATAAGCGAGCAGGGGAGTGTGGAGCGAGGCGCTCAGTCGATCAGAGTGCCGCTCTCAATGCCAAGGATTACGTCAATTAAGGTGCGACGAAGGCTGGTCATGATGCGAAGCTTTGCATCGTCTTGTAGTGCTGGTGATAGCCAGGCGGCCTCTGCAGCGTCAATGACAGCACAGCTTTCTTCGAGCCTTTCTGCTGCAGCCCGCAGTAAAGCTGAAAGGTCGGCCGGAGGCTTGGTGTTCTGATTACTCGTCATATCGCAATGCTCTTCTCTTACAAGTGGGCGTTTTAGATACGCGCTCTGATTAGTGGGAGCTACATGGAGCGCATCAATATGGCGGGGCAGGGGGATAGTTATACTGTATATCTATACAGTATTTTGGGTCAAGGTAATGCAGCTAACTGTTGGGCCTGGGTAGACTGGATCTGTGTGGCGAAAATTCGGACTATTGTCCGAAACTAGCCAGTTAGCCTAGGGCTTCATCAATCAAATTTATTGATCATTAGGAGATCGAAATGGAGCTAGTACACGCATCCATCCATACGATGAAGACCGCGGACGGATATGATGTTCCATACGCCAGGCTCGGCTATCAAACAGCACGAGGGTATGTAGGCCAGTCACTGATGCTGAGTCGGTTAACCCCAGAGCTGAGGGCTATTGCAGAGTCAGGCGAACTGGTAACGCTTGGGAAGTGGGCGCCATAAACAAAAAAGCCCCGGGAGGGGCTTTGTCGTATAGGCTCGTTACGTGAGCTGACGTATCAGAACGGAAGGCCGGGGAACCGGTCTTTTAGCTGTCGGATAAGTTTTTGCCGGGTCGATACCACTTGCTTTGTATAGGTTTGATGGCTTTCGACTGTTCGGCGAGCGGGCTCGCGCAACGGAGAAGTGTGGAGTGGGCTGCGACTAGCCTGGTTAAGTTTTTCGTAGATAGTAATACCTTCTGTATGACTTCAAATTACCGCTGTAGCCTGGAAATGTAGGTTTGCCTAAGCAATGATGTGGCGTGGAATTTGAAGGGTAGTGAGATAGCGAGATTGCCACCTTTGAATGAGATCAGTCTCATTGTACCAGTATGGGCTTTTCGCCCCTTTAAGCATAGAAGTGCTTTGTAACGCTTCCTCGGACCTGCGGGCTTAGGGCCTGGTTTGGAGCAAACAAGAAAGCCCCGTGAGGGGCTTTGTCAGTTATGGCTTGCGTCCAATTTGAGCTGCTGCTTGCTACTCAAGAAGCTTCTCTGCAATGTCCAAATTCAATCTTTGAATTTCTAGGAAGTTTAGAATGAAGTAAACAATGCTGATTGGAATTATTGACGCTACGAACAGGGAAACACTGAATGCCACTGTGAACCCCTTATATGTATAACTCATCGATGCTTCGGGGGCTATCTGATAAAGCAAGTAGCAGAAGGATATCAACGAAAAGAAAAAAATAAACGAGTTGCGTACTGAATTAATGTTGCCTCTTATACTCAAGAAGAAACCTTTGTTTTTGACTCGGTCTAGATTGAAGGTGATTATTGCGCCCATGCCGATGGAGAACATGATCCCAGCAACAGTATAGATCGTGTTCAGGAAAGACGCGTCCGGCCTCGATGTCATCAGAGAAGCCAAGAGGATGGAGAGCAACAGTGCTGCAAAGCTAACTGCTAGCTTTCTTTTCATGCTCTAGCTCAAGTAGGAATTTTTCCATTTCTTGCTTTACCGTTTGTTCGTTAGGGCGTCCTAGCTCTGTTAGATCTATCTTAACAGCCTTGACCCTCAAGATGTCTTGGCCTTTTGCCACTACTTTGTCATCCCTCGTCCTGACAGAAAAATTCTCAAGATCAGCGACTGGCTTGAGGAGGGCAGCATACGCTTTTTTTAAAGCTTCACTGTCAGATTTCTTGGGCCTAGCGAACTCGATCACAAGCTTTGCAGAGATCATTTGAGATAATTCGTGATCGGAAAGCGCCTCAGTTTCGGTCAACATGTTTTTGACTTTCTCCATTGCGTAAGAGGCAATGTCGAATACAGACCTCTTCGTTTCAGGGGACTGGGGGCGGGATGACTGCGGGTCAAGAACTGGATCTCTTACAGTGATGTTGCGTATGTCAGCTAACTGAGAGAGTTGAGACTCTTCAATGAGCGGAGAGATTTCATAAAGACATTTGGTCAGCCAGTTGATATATGTCTGCAGCCTGAGAACTGTGACATTGCCTGGTAGGTTGGTCACGATGAAGTTCGGGGAAGAGCTGAAGTAGTAATGGCTCTTGTAAATAGCAGCAGCCTCGAGGTCGGTGCTGTGGAGGTCGGAGATTGTGAATCTTGACTTGCCAAATAGACTGTCGCTAATGTGCTGGACATCATTACCTGGCGCCAACCTTAACATAGTACAAAATTGGTAGCCATGCTCATCAGGGTCGCTGTAATACGAAAGCAAGTCCTCTTCTCTCAGCGGATCGTCGGTGCTCAACTGCATTCTTCGCTCGTTCGCGGACACATTTCCCCGCAGGATATCGCGGAGCTTCAAAAGTAGGTCGCTTTCGCCTTTCGCTATATCCGTATTGCCGATAGAAAAAGCTCGTAGCTTCATGTTGGACATCGTTGAGGTCTCCGCATTCCGTTACTTAACTAAAATTACGTTACTTCATTGATAAAAAATAAGGAGCCAAATGGCTCCTTGTCTCTTCCTGCTCAGTCCTTCTTACGTACAGCCTCCCTGGGCTGGGTCACGTTTCCAGTCATTTACTTGCTCTCGTCTTTCTTCACGTCCAAGCCGAGCTGGGCGGCGGATAGGAGGATGGCGGTTTCAAGCTGCATACGCTCTCTGTCTGGGTCTAGAGCGCGAACCTTTTGATTATCGATAGAAGAGAAGGGCCAAGACTCCGCTGATACGCGGTCTTTAGCTGTCTCTGGACCAACGCCTTTGGCTATCCATAGCGCGCTGTAGCCCGTCTCCCGCTCTAGGTTAAGAGCAACCTCCACATCACCAATCGTGTGGATGATTTTGCTTCCTTTCCCGGCCCACTGAGAAACGGCGGAACGACTCACCCCAGCCGCCTTGGCCATCTGGGTGTCATTCCAGGCCATTACAGCCTTCAATTTTTCGATTCTGTCTTTTAGTTCGCTCATATGTAAGCGCAATTACACTCTATTTTGAAAAAAGCGTGCTTGCAATGATTGCGTAAGCACGCTAACATTTGCGCATGAAGAAACAACATGCCATCCAGCTACTAGGCGGCTCTGTGAGTTCCGCCGCTTCTGCTATCGGGATCATGCCTCAGGCAGTTACCCAATGGCCGGAAGACCTGCCTCCGCGAATTGCAGATCGCGTAATCGCGGCAGTTGCCCGACAGAACCCAAAGCATTGGCCTACTGCCTGGAAGGCGATAAAGGAGCGCGCCAATGTGTGATCCAGAAAAGCGAGAGCCGATACCCATCGGCCCCACAGATATCTAGTGAAGGGTAGAGGCCCCGGCCTCACCTAAGCCGTGAAATTCATTCCATAGCAGTCGATCCAGCACGCCCTCGACGTGAGCCTCTGTTGGGTATTCAAACATTTGCCTGGCCAACTCCGTGGCACGGTCCAGTAGTTCCAGGCGCTCAAAGTCGATTTCTTCATCCATGCCGGTAGTGTCCGGCGTTTGATTCTTAGTTTCCATTCGTAGTTCCTGATACGTAGTTCCATCAAGCATCGTAGCCAGGGCTCATAACAAGCGAAACGCTGAAATTACGAGGGTTTCAAGGTAATGACCTGCAAATACTCAAACACAGATTGGCTGGACGTTCTCTATAACAGCGTTCGCAAAACCCCTGGCGGGGTGGTTGATGCGGCGTTGTTTCTGACGGAACGGCGCGGTCGCGGTATTCACCCTGAAAGCCTGCGTGCAAAGCTGCGCGCCGTGAATGGGGACGAGATCAGTATTTCCATGGCTGAAATGCTCAGCGAGTGGATGGAAGAGAAGGCGGGCGGTGCTGAGTACGCCTGGGATTGGCTGCTGGTGATGAATGCTCAGCGTGGCATTCATGTGGATCTTGTGCCTCCTCCGCCTGAGGGCGGCTGGGCTGATGAAGGCAAGGCTTTGCAAGACAAGTTCCTGATGATTTCTACCAAGATCGGGAAGATTGCGGCCGTGACCGCTGAGACGGTGGCTGATGGAGTGATTACCCAAGCCGAGGCAGACCAGCTGGTTCCACTTTTCCGTGAAGCTCGCGTCATTCTTCATCGCATGGAGCGTAATGCTCTGCGGGCTGTAGAGAAGGGGCGCTGATATGCAGATCGTGAATAGCGATGAATCCTTGCAGCGCTTCATGGGCGATGTGCGCAGTCAGTACCAAGCGCATCGTTATCTGCGCATTTCGGTCAAGACCGGCAAGGCCAGAACACTGCCACAGAACGACATTACGCATGTCTGGTACGGGCAGATTGCACGGGAGTTGCCAGAGGACGATGCACTGGGCTGGCGCTGCTACTGCAAGTTGCACCACGGCGTGCCGATTCTTCGTGCCGAAGATGCCGAGTTCCAAGGCATGTACGACTCGATCATCAAAGGCCGAACCTACGAAGAAAAGTTGCTGGTAATGAAGTACCTGCCAGTGACATCCCTTATGAGCCGCAAGCAACTGAGCGCATATGCCGAGGCTGTGCAGGCTGACTTCCGAGAGCGTGGCGTGTTTCTTGAGTTCCCCGGGAGCGAGTCATGAAGCTCTGGCAAATGTGGCTGATCATTTTTTATGTGTGCATCGCACAACTGGCTAGTGACGATGGCTTGATAGGAATGGCCATGGGTGCATTCCTGGCGGTTGTCGGTTTTGGGGTAGCACGACGATGAGAGCCTGGAACAGCACATTCAAGGCCCCGACAAAGCCGATGGCACGCAGCGCCTGGAAGCCAGTCAAGCCTAAGGCGATTAAGTCACGCGGCATGAAGGGCGCAGCAACTACGGCAGACCAGAAGCGGTTCCACAGCATGATGGCCTCGCTCGGTTGCATCGCCTGTCATCTGGATAAGCGCTATCAGCCAGTCGTGAGTATCCACCATATCGACGGTCGCACCAAGCCGGATGCGCATTGGCTAGTCCTGCCCCTTTGTGCGGGCCACCACCAGGATGGAACAGGTGCGCCTGGACTGGTTGCCATCCATCCCTGGAAAAACAAGTTTGAGTCGATTTACAGCCCACAGCGCGACTTGTTGCGCCTGTGCATACAAACACTGCTGGACCGTGGTGCCGTTGTTCCTGATGGCGCGCTGAGGGCGGCAAATTTCACTTTGGAGGCGGTATGAAAAAGCTGCCGTGGTTCCGTGCTTACACGGAGATGGTTGACGACGAGAAGCTGCGCTTGCTGGCTTTTGAGGATCGCTGGCATTTCGTGGCCTTGCTGTGTTTGAAGGGACAGGGCGTTCTGAACAATGACGACCCGCTGATGCTGCGCAAGGTTGCCGTGAAGTTGGGCATCGATGCGCGCACGCTGGAAGATGTGGCACGTCGCCTGGCCGAAGTAGGCCTGATCGATCAAGAGACGCTACAGCCTTTGAACTGGGATAGCCGCCAGATGAGCAGCGACACCGATCCTACCAATGCGGAGCGTCAGCGCCGGTACCGCAAACGCAAGCAGGACGAGGAAGCGGCAGAGCAAAAAACAGAAGGGGAACAGAGTAACGCAGACAGTAACGCGTTACGTAACGGAGACATAACGCCGCTAGATATAGATACAGATAAAGATAAAGAAACAGATAAAGAAGAAAAGATAAAACCGCGTACACGCGCTGCCGCGCCTGCTATCGATTTTTCGAGCTGGCCTGCCGAACCGAGCCCCGAGGTGGTTGCCGACTACTTGCGACACCGGAAAGAGATAAAAGCCCCGCTGACTCAGACTGCTGCAAACCGGCTGGGAACGGAAGCACGTCGAGCTATGGCCATGGGCTACAGCGTCGATGACTTCCTGGCTGAGTGCATGCTGCGCGGCTGGAGGGGAGGGAAAGCCGGTTGGCTGGAGCAAAGCACAACTCCCAAGCAGACAGGCCGTATGCCGACCCAGGCAGAGCGCAATGCCGATTGGACGGCCCGGTTGTGGGAAAGGGCCGCGCCGGTTGAAAAAGACATGGGAGTGATTGATGCAACTGCAAACTGACCGCCAGCCTATGCCGAAGGCTTGGATTGACCGCTTGTTCATGCGCTTGTCCGTGATGTACGGCCAGCAGTTCGCTGCTCAGTGGGCCAGTGTGGACGAGCAGGCCATGAAGTCCGCCTGGGCACAAGACCTTGCTGGCTTCACTGGCGACGAGATTGCTGCAGGCGTTGAGGCATGCAAGAGTCGCCGCTACGTACCGAACCTGCCTGAGTTCATGATGTTGTGCCGTCCAGCCTTGGACCCAGCCACAGCCCATGCGGAAGCTGTGCTCGGGATGCAAGAGCGCAAACGCGGAGAGCAGGGCGAGTGGTCACACCCAGCGGTTTACTGGGCAGCCGTGAGGGTTGGTGCTCATGATCTGCTGAACCAAAGCTTTTCTGTGATCCGCGCTCGCTGGGAGAAAGAACTGCGCGAGAGCTTCGCCAAGGGGGCATGGGAGCCTGTGCCAGCTCCGAGCTTGGCGTTGCCTGCGCCTGGCTCTGATGTGACTTGCAATGCAGACGCTCAGAAGAAGATCGAAGCCATTGCCGCGCAATCACAGAAGCCCCGGAAGGATTCCAAAGGCTGGGCCCGGAAGATTTTGGACAGCCAGAAAGGCCGCTCCCCCACAGTCCTGGCCATGGCTCGCGCTGCTTTGTCGGAGGCTGCATGAAGCGCAAGTACGGAAACCGCAAAGTCACGCTGGACGGCCACCAATTCGATAGCGTGCGGGAAGCAACCCGATACAGCCAACTCCAATTGTTGGAGCGGGCAGGGCAGATCACTGGCCTGGAACTGCAGCCACGTTTCGAGCTGATCCCCAAGCAACGCCGTGATGATGGAAAGCCGGAGCGCGCCTGTGAGTACGTGGCTGACTTCCGTTATACGGACACGGCCACTGGCCAGACCGTAATCGAGGACGCCAAGGGCATGCGCACTCGGGACTACATCATGAAACGAAAGCTGATGCTCCAGGTCCACGGCATTTCGGTGCGGGAGGTTTGATATGTCATACCCAAGCTGGATGTACCAAGACCCATCGAAGCATGTGGATTTTGTGCGCCGAAAGCGGCAAGAGCACCAGGAGCGGCAGCCCGAGGCGAAACGCGAGTGGGCGCGAGAAGGACTCAAAGCGTTATTTGGGGAGGGCGGCCATGCAAAAACTGACCGGCGATGATTTGATTTGGAACTGGGCCCGTTGGTGCTGGTCTGGCGAGACGGTCGGGAACATGGAGCGGTACGTACCCTGGGAGGATGACTACCGCCCAATCAACCAAGACCACGCTCAGGCTGTGGATGCCTTGTACCAGCGCTTGCCGCGCTATCAGGCCATGGTGGTGCAGGCCGAGTACACCCGGAAGAACTCCCACTTTGGCAACCTGTCGGCATCTGAGCGCCTAGTAGTAGCTCGCCGGTGGATTCGTCAGATCACAGGAGCCATCTTGCGGGATGAGGATTACAAACGGCACCTGGAAGGATTCAGGGCCAAGGTAGAAAAGGAGGTATTGCTGTGAAGTATGCGTCGGAGGTGATTGATCTGCTGGCGGCGTATCCAGGTCGAGGGTTCAGGATGGCTCAGATTGTGCGACATGTCACTCAGGCAAAGGCTATCACCGAATCACAGCGGGGCGCTGTGCGGGAGGGAGTGCGCCAAGTTCTCGTAGAGCTGAGTAAGTCTGGACAGGTGCAAGTGGAAAAGACTGGCGCCACATCCGCTACATATACCTGGGCGCTAAAACTGCAAGATCTCAGTCTGGCAAACTGCAAGGGAAACTGCAAGAATACCAGTGAGCACAACTGTGCCTATAGGTTTTGAACAGGCCCGCCAGTCGAAAGATCGGCGGGTTTTTTTGGCGTTATCGCGTTTTATTTTTTTGTTGAGTCTTGCGCGCTCAGATCATCTGACCCCGAGAGACTTGCAGGACCGTAGCTAACCTTAAAACGTTTTTTTTGAAGTAACTTCGCGCCGAGGTTATGGATACCTGCTACGGCACCAATGAGGGCAATACCAACCGCAGCCTCCACAAACTTATTATTCAGAATAAGTTTTCCAGGAATTTCAATTAGTTTACTCAGAGCCATGGCTAATCTCTTTTAAAGTTAGTTGATGAGGGGTAGCAAAGTGTAAGTAACGGACGTTTAGCTGAGTATAGATATAAAACGTAGTTTACACAGCTTAATAAGCGCTTCATTAGAGCGATCGTTAGCCGCCTCCGGGCGATTTTTTTATGGATGAAAGAAATGGCGCAGCCAGCGAGACCTTGCCCGCCTGGTGATTTGGTTGGTGAGGAGGCGCAGCTATTTCTAACGCTTCGGCCCGCGCCAGAGATAAGCGAATGGGTACAGCGAAACATCCTGGCTGATGATGGCCCGATCCACAATCCCGACCACTCCCACCTGATTGACGCTGATCTGCGCTTCTTGTGGGCATCAACGGCTTTCACAAAGCAAGGCCGTGCAGTGCTTGGCCAGTGTGAGCAAGTAATGTTCCGCGCAGGCGGGTGGCAGAAAGCCCGCCAAGAGCAACAGATGCGTGAATGGTTCGGCTACGTGCCGCAATTCATCATTACTTTGGCGGCCGATTACTGCTCCCAGTGCAGCGACATCGAGTTCTGCGCACTGGTAGAGCATGAGCTGATGCACATTGGCCAGCAGATGGATGAGTTCGGCTCACCCAAGTTTGATAAAGAAGGATTCCCCAAGCTCTGCATGGTCGGTCATGACGTGGAAGAGTTTATTGGGGTGGTTCAACGCTACGGCGCATCTCCAGATGTGCAGCGGCTGATTGACGCCGCCAAGGAGGGCCCCTCAGTGGCAAGAGCCAACATCGCACACGCATGCGGCACCTGTTTAAAGGTCGCTTCTTAAGTTTAATGTCTTTCGTGCAATGTCGGTATTGAAGGCTGAGTCTTTGTATGGGGAGACGCCAGCACTACATTGCACAGCTTGGATGGGTTGGTACTCTTCAATTACTAAATTATCGAACAATGCATACTTGTTTATATAGTGCACAAACTTTTCCCCACGTTGTGTAAGACCATTTACGAATAGCAGTACGAGCTCCGAATCAGTGAGTTGTGCCCTGATTATGCTTATATAGTGAAGTTTGTCTGCATCGGAAAGCGCGCCTTGACTGTCAACCCATTTAATGATCCCGTATAAGCTGCGGATCGCTGCTCTAACTGTGTCTCCCCGCGGCTTATGGATAGTTCTCCATGCCTGTTGAAGCGTGGCAACTGTTGAGACGCCTTCCCTGCTTGGGCAGAAGTTAAATTCGTAAATGGGGCTACTCATTAAGAATTTGGCCATATCGACCAGCGCTTTAATGCCAAATAGGTTTGTTTTAGGTGGATCGTGTTGCTCAAGTGAAATGTCGTTAGCATCGGAGCTAAATGCTAGGTAGCTGATTTGGTTCTTATAATCGCGGAGCCAGCCAAAGAAAGTTTGTTCAAAAGACTGGCGCAGCAATATTTTATTCTGCTCGTTTACTTCTTTTGTGGATTGAGCAAGTTGTTTGCGTTGCTCTTGTAACTCCGTTCGTTGAAGTCCTAGAGTAGCTAATAGCAACATTATTGAAGCAAAGCCTATAACTGGCCCAGCAGTGCCTGCCAAAAAGTCCCCAAAATGTGCCCACGCTTCAGGTGATGAGTCTAATTTGAGCTTATGCCTGACCCCAAACCACAGAGCGTACCCAAGGATGCACGTTGGGATGCTTAAGTAAGCAACGAGGGCTCCCCACCATCCGATGCGACCCACCTCGAGCCCAAGAAAAGAGTATTTCTTTTCTTTCTGTTCCATGTTGACTCCCAGTATCTAAGGTAATTACGGTTTTATACCCGTTTTAGGATTTATTACATATGGCAGCCCTTAAAGACGATCAAAAGCTGTTCATCGTCCAAGCGCTGGCATGCTTTGACGCTCCGTCCCAAGTAATTGAGGCGGTAAAACAGGAGTTCGGGATTGATGTGAGTCCCCAACAGCTCCAGGCGTATAACCCGGCGACGAAGGCGGGTGCACGCATGAGCCAGAAGCTCAAGGATATTTTTGAGTCTACTCGGAAGCGGTTTCTTGCTGAGGTCAGCGACATTCCTGTGGCCAATCAAGCCTACCGCCTGCGCCAACTTCAGAGGATGGTGCATGAGTCGATGAAGCGCAAGAACATCGTCTTGGCCGCATCTCTACTCGAGCAGGCCGCCAAGGAAAGCGGCGGCATGTTTACTAATAAGCGAGAGTTGAGCGGCCCGGGTGGGAAGCCCATGGAACATAGAACGGTGGTGGTCGATGAAAAATCAGTCGCTGCCGCCGTCTCAGCACTTGAAGATGAGTACTGATGTTGATCCTGATGTCCTGCGCCAAGTAGCAAAGGTCCGTTGTCAGGACGAGGGGCTTTTCTTTGCCCGGTACTTCTTTAAGCAGCGGATAGGCAAGAAGATGATCGTGGCCCCGCACCACAAGGTGATTCAGCAAACGCTTGATCGCGTGGTCTCTGGTGAGATTACACGCCTGATCATCAACGTACCGCCTGGGTACACAAAGACTGAGCTGGCCACGATCAATATGATCGGGCGTGGCCTGGCGCTGAACAACCGCGCCCGGTTCATGCACCTGTCTTACTCACACAATCTGGCGCTGCTGAACTCCAGTACGGCGCGGGGGATTGTGAAGTCACAAGCTTATCAAGACATGTGGCCCATGGTGCTGCGCGACGATGCTGACAGTAAGGCCATGTGGTGGACCGAGCATGGTGGTGGTGTGTATGCGTCATCCGCTGCCGGTCAGGTCACTGGCTTTCGGGCCGGGCATATGGAGCCAGGCTGGCAGGGGGCGCTGATCATTGACGATCCGGTCAAGCCTGATGATGCATACAGCGATACGGTGCGCGGCGGCATTAACGACCGATTCAACGAAACAATCAAATCCCGGCTGGCGATTGAAACCACGCCGATGATCGTGATCATGCAGCGGATTCACTACCAGGACCTGAGCGGCTACTTGCTGCGTGGCGGATCTGGGGAAAAGTGGCACCACCTGAATCTGCCAGTGATCATCGACAACAGCCTTCCGTACCCGGAAGAGAACACTCACGGCATACCGATTGACCATGGTCTACCCGATGGCTGGCTCTGGCCCTTCAAACACAACGAATCACACCGGACCGCGCTGTTTTCTCACCGACGGACGGCAGAGGCGCAGTACATGCAGCGTCCGCGCCGATTCAATGCCGAGGGGGCGCTGTGGACTGAGGCGCTGATTACAGCAGCCCATGCTCTGCAGATCCGGCATGAGCTGGTACGCACGGTGGTGGCGGTTGACCCGGCCACGACTGCGAGCGACGAAAGCGACGAGACCGGCATTGTGGCGGCCAGTTCCTACGGGTCTGGTGATAACCGCCAGTATTCGGTAGATGGTGACTACAGCGGTAAGTACAGCCCGAACGGCTGGGCTCAGAAGGCCATCGGCGCATACGAGAAGCACAATGCCGATGCCATCGTTATCGAGACGAACCAGGGCGGCGACATGGCAGAGTCCACGCTGAGGAATGCTGGATTCAAGGGCCGCATCGTGCGTGTCCATGCCAGCAAAGGCAAGTTCGCCCGAGCTGAGCCTATCTCAGCACTCTACGAGCAGGGCCGGGTGGCGCATAAAGGCGCTCTGTACCTGCTTGAAAACCAACTTATGGAATATGTGCCAGCAACGGCCAAGAAATCGCCTGACCGGCTTGACGCCATGGTCTGGGCGCTGACTGAGCTGGGCGGCACACAAGCCATGGGCCTGATGATTCCAAAGCGCCTACTTCAAGGCAGATAAATGGCAATTTTCAATGTTTCAGCGCGAGACGGCAGCGTTTCGCTGGTTATCCGTGCGCGCTGCATGTCCTGTGCGCGGCAATTGGCGGCTGATCGGTCGCCTGTGCATGAAAAGAGGTTGTGGCGTGATCCTGATCTGTCCAGTGTTGATCTGGTCAGCCATCCGGAGCGCCTGGGTTATTTCAGCGAAGGCATGAACGGGATACTTAAGCGGATTACGACATGACGGCAAGCAATCTACAACTGGCGGTGAACCATGCCATGCATGTTGCCGCGTTGGCGCGTGCCCGCATGAGCCTACTGAACCCCTTGGGCATGGGGCTGGACGATAAGCGAGCCGCTGCCTGGTGCGAATACGGCTTTAAGCAGAACCTGGACTTCCATGACTTCTACAAGCTGTATCGCCGTAATGGCTTGGCCAGTGGCGCAGTAGAGAAGCTGGCCGGGACCTGCTGGAAAACAAACCCTTGGGTGATCGAGGGTGACGAAGAGGATGAGTCCCGCAAAGAGACGGACTGGGAAACGAAAACAAAGCGAGTTCTGACGGCCCGGTTGTGGCGTCGCTTTCGTGAGGCTGATGCCCGGCGCTTGGTGGGCCGGTACTCGGGTCTTGTTTTGCGAGTCAAGGACAGCGGCAAATGGCATGAGCCAGTCAAGGGCGGCTCCAAGGCCCTTGTCGATGTGGTGCCGGTGTGGGCCGCAACGCTGCGAGTGTCTGAGTGGGATACCGATCTGTCATCAGAGAATTACGGCAAGCCCAAGTTCTGGAGCTATGTAGAGCAGAGCACAAACGGGCAGCCTGGGCGAAACATCAAGATTCACCCTGACCGTGTGTTTATCCTGGGTGACTACTCCGGTGACGCCATCGGTTTTCTTGAGCCTGTCTATAACAACTTCGTTTCACTGGAGAAGGTGGAGGGCGGTTCGGGTGAGTCGTTCTTAAAGAATGCAGCCCGCCAGCTCAACGTCAATTTCGACAAAGAGATCGACTTTAATAATCTCGCCTCAATGTACGGCGTTTCGGTTAATGAGCTGCAGGAGCGATTCAATGAGGTCGCAAAAGAGGTGAACCGGGGCAACGATGTGCTGCTGCCGACGCAGGGAGCGACGGTAACCCCTTTGGTCTCAGCGGTCCCAGACCCAGGGCCAACCTACAACATCAACCTGCAGACCATTTCAGCCGGCCTGGATATTCCAAGCCGCGTACTGGTCGGCAATCAACAGGGCGAACGCGCCAGCACCGAAGACCTGAAGTTTTTCTATGCGCGTTGCCAGTCACGCCGTATGGATCTGTCTTTCGAGATCGAGGATCTGGTTGATCACTTGGTGCGTATCGGTGTGCTGGATGCCACGGGCGAGAAGACAGTGATGTGGGATGACCTCACAGAGCAGACCTTTGCAGAACGGCTGGATAACGCTGCCAAGATGAGCACGATCAACCAGACCGCTTTGGCGACGGGTGAAGAGGTGTTCAGCAACGACGAGATTCGGGTTGCTGGCGGCTTTGATCCCAAGGATAACGAGCCGTTAGAGGAAGGCGACGATAAGGACGAGGATGGCGACGAAACCGAAACCCCCGATCCTACCCCGTGACCTGCGTGACCCGACTGGCGTGGACACGCTGGAACGACGCGCAATGCGTGATTTCAATGTGCGCATCAAGAAGGTAGCCAAAGCTTACCGCGCTGCGCTGGATGAAATACCGGCTGAGCCAGTGGTTAACCGGCGCTACCAGTTCCGGCTGGATACGTATTTGTTGCGCACCTTACTGGCAAGGCTGGATGCAATCGTTGCCGAGATCCTGCTGGAAGGTGGCGACGAGAATATCTGGCTCTTTGGCCGGTACGTCGAGGTTGCAGCCACGCGCGGCACGGCTCAGGTGTTTGCCAATCTGTCTCAGCAGTCCGCAGCGTACAGGGGCGGAAGAATCTCATTGCAGGAGATTCTGCGCAGCGAGCCGCACCGTCGTCGTATGGCTTTGCTCAGTGCTCGGGTATCCGAGGAAATGAAGGGCGTCGTCGGTGATGTGAAGTCGAACATGACCCGGGTGCTGACTGAGGGGATAGGGCGCGGCCTGAATCCACGAGAAGTGGCAAAGAACCTGACCGCCCAGGCCGGTATTGAGACACGGCGGGCGCATCGGATTGCACGCACTGAAATCACCACGGCGCTACGGCGTGCCAAGTGGGACGAGGCCAGCGATGCTGAGCAGGACTATGGCCTACAAACAAAAGAGCTTCATCTGTCTGCGTTGAGCCCAACAACGCGGGCCACCCACGCAGCCCGGCACGGGAAGCTATTCACTCGGGACCAGGTACAGGACTGGTGGAGCCAGGACGGTAACTCAGTCAATTGCAAGTGCACGACAGTGAGCGTGATGGTCGATGACGAGGGGAAACCGGTTGTGCCTTCGATCATTCAACGTGCACAGCAAGCAAAAACCAATATGGAGAAACGAGGCTATGCCTGGTCAGACACAGAATAGCGGGCCGATGCAGGTCAACGTGACCACGCAGGTCAACAGCCAGCAGATCCGCAAAGTGACGCATAACAACCGTGAGCATTGGGTTCTGCCCAGCTACACGCTGCCTGCCAACGTGGTTATGAACGGCGGCTTGTACCCGGCCAGCGAGATCGATGCCCACTATCAGGGGCTGGAAGGAACGCTAGCACCGCTAGGCCATCCGCAAGTGGATGGTCAGTTCGTGTCGGCATTCAGTCCCGAGGGCATCAACGTGGGCCATGTGGGCGCGTTCAACCGCAACGTGAAGAAATCCGGTAACCGCGTCTACCTCGAAAAGTGGGTGGATGTAGAGGTTGCACAGCGCACCGAGGAAGGCCGAGCCCTGCTTGAGCGTGTGGAAGCCCTGGAGCGTGGCGATGATGTGCCGCCGATCCACACCAGCGTGGCCGTGTTTCTGGATCGCCTGGAGGCGAACGAAGAACAGAAAGCGGCCGGCGCGGAGTGGGTCGCCAAGATCAAGAGCATGGACCACGACGCCATTCTTATGGATGAGGTGGGGGCGGCCACGCCGGAGCAGGGCGTCGGCCTCATGGTCAACGCAGACCAGGCCAAGCCCTTGCAAGCCAATTCTGGCGCGTTGGTGGGCGAATCCTTCCGGGAGCGCGAGCAACGCCTGGACCGAGCCGCCAAAGAGCGTTTCGCGCAAGGCACTGACGAATATGCCTGGGTTGCCGACTTCACAGACAACCAAGCCATCATCGTGCGCAATGGTGGAGCTGCTGAGGTTTATGGATACAAGACCGAGGCCGGGAAGATCGTGTTTGACGACACCGGCGCGGCCGTCGTGCGCCAAGAGTCCTGGGTGGCGGTAGTCGCCAACAGCATCAAGAAAGGCGCACAAAAGATTTTTACCCCGCAGGCCCGGCCTGCAGTCAACAACAAGGAGGGCGAAATGCCTTTAACCCCTGATGAACGGGCCGATTTGGTGAAAGATTTCGGTGCCGCTGTTACTCCCATCGTGAATGCTGCGGTGGCAGAGGCGATCAAGCCTATTGCCGACAAGGTGGATGGCCTCGAAGCAAACCAGAAAACCATTGTCGATACGGTTACCGCAAACGCCAAGGCCGAAGAGGCTGACAAGCGCAAGGCCGTGGCTGCCGTGCACGGTGACATCGTGGCTAACGCACTGTCAGGCGAAGCCCTGGATGCCATGCACAAGTCCCTGGGCACTGCTGCACCGCTGGGTGCCGGTCATATCGAAACCAACAGCAACGCACTGACCGCTGATGTCACTGCGCTGCCCAAGGAGTAAGACATGAGCCGATACCGCCGTGTGAATATCGATGGCAAGTCCATCACTGAAACCCGTGTGGCCGCCACTGAGCTGCTGCCTGGCACGTTCGCCGTCATTGATACCGATGACAAGTTCGCCCAGGCTGCTGCCGCAGTCGGCCGCGTTTACGTCGTCAATTGCGCATATCACCAAGGTCTGAGCATCCGTGATGCGGTCCCAGCTGGTGATTCCGCCGTCGGCGATTACGTCGAAGAAGGCCGTGAGCTGGCCGTCCTGTGTCCTGCCGGTGCCTACAAGAAGGACTCGCCCATCAAGATTGGTGCGAATGGCCAGGGCGCTTTGGCTACTGATGACACCGACACCGTGATTGGCTACAGCCAAGACGAAGTGACGCTGACCGCCGCCGACTTCATCCGCGTGCGCATGCGTGTCGGCACTGTGGCTGCTGCAACTATTGAGCCATAACAGGAGAAACACATGTTTTTTACCCAATCGGCTATTGCCGCTCATCCTCGATTGATGGGGCACCTCCAGGCGCTGCAAGCCAATCGCAACATCTGGAACAACCAAGATGCGGCCCTGCTGGCAGCAAACCGTGCCGTGATGACGCCGGAAATGCTGCAGGCCAACGCGCTTGCAGGTCTGGGCCGTGAGTTCTGGCAGGAAGTAGACAATCAGATCGTCTCTTACCGTGACCAAGAAACCGGCATGGAAATCGTCAATGACCTGCTGACCGTGCAGACCGTGTTGGACATTGGCAAGACGGTGAAGTCGTACAACATCGCTGGCGATATCGCTGATGATGTGTCGATCAGCATTGACGGCCAAGCACCGTACTCGTTCGATCACACTGAATACGACAATGATGGCGACCCGGTGCCAATCTTCACGGCAGGTTACGGCGTGAACTGGCGCCACGATGCTGGCCTGCGCACTGTTGGTATTGACCTGGTGCTGGACTCTCAGGCCGCCAAACTGCGTAAGTTCTATAAGAGCATCGTCAGCTATGTGCTGAGCGGCTCCGAGCGAATCCGTGTGGATGGCAAGCCCGGTCAAGGCCTGAAGAACCATCGCAACACGATCAAGCTGAACCTCGGCAGTGGTGCCGGTGGCGCGAATATCGACCTGACTACGGCCACCCAACAACAAATTATGGACTTCTTCACTAAAGGCGCATTCGGCTTGGCCGCTCGGGCCAATAAAGTGGATGTCTATGATGTGCTGTGGGTTTCGCCTGAAATCTACGCAAACCTGGACAGCGACTACGTTAACGGCGGCACAATTAACGGCACGATCGGCGACCGCGTGAAAGCCCGTGCAAAAGTCCGTGAAATCCGTGAAACCTACGCTCTGACAGGCAACGAGTTTATCGCCTACCAGCGTCGCCAAGACGTTGTTTCACCTCTGGTCGGCATGGCGGTTGGCACCGTGCCGCTGCTGCGTCTGCGCCCGCAGGATAACCATAACTTCCAGATCATGTCGGCCATGGGTTTGCAGATCAAACGTGACGGTGATGGCAAGTCCGGAGTGCTGTACGGCGCTGACCTGAGCTAAGGAGAGGGGTATGGCGAAATATCAAGTCGTTCGTGCTTGGCACGGGGTAACCGTTGGTCAGGTAGTAGAGATGGAGAAGGTGCACCCATCTCTCAAGGCTAACGTCATCCCGTTGACTCAAGTGGCTCCAGCCTCTGATGAGGCCGGTGATCTCCTAAAGCAGGCCCAAGCGGAGATTGATGCGATGCGCGAACGTGCCCAAGCTGAGCTTGCGCAACGCGTGGAAGAAGCCAAGCAGGAGGCCCAGGCCGAGGCTGACCGCATCATCGGTGAAGCAACCGCCGAAGCTGAGCGTATCAAGCAAGAAGCACAGCAAAAGGCTGGGGAGCTGACGCCAGCAACGCCAGATGCGGCTAGTAAGCAGACGAAAGCCAAGTAACCGCCATCCAGGCGGTTTTTTTATGCCCGATCACTCGGGCAAACGCTTCTAAGCAACCTTAAATCGGTAGGTGCCGAGCCCGAGAGGGTGGAAGAGCTTTGAAAAGTCCGGGGCTGCCCATTGCGGGCGGCCCTTTTCTTTTCTGGGATCTAAAAATGACTCAATTTGAACCGCTTGTTTCTGTCGTCAGTGGCGAGCCGCTGGCATCCAGTCTGGTGATTGCCCGAGGAATGAAAGCCAATCACAGGAGTGTCATACAGTTGGTGCGCCAGCATGCTACGACTTTGCAGGAGTTTGGACCACTGGCATTTGAAATGCGTGTGGTGAAGCGCCCTCAGGGTGGTGGATCGCCGACCGAGTACGCAATGCTCAACGAGCAGCAGGCTGCATTGCTTATCTCGCTCATGCGTAATAGCGATGAGGTGGTCGCTTTCAAAGTGCGGTTGATTCGAGAGTTCTACCGTATGCGAGACGCCCTGAATCAGCGAACGCAGAACCTTTATCAGCAGCTCCAGGCCTTGGTGGCAGAAGAGGTATCTACGCAAGTACGTGCTTCGTTCGGCTCCCGCCTGATGCTAGAGCGAAAACGGGCCATCCCCGAGCTGCAAAAGCGACGTGAACGGCTGGAGCATGAAATCCAGCCATCTCTAACACTCAACTGACCCGGCCAAGCGCCGGGTTTTCTTTTTTGGGGACTACATGATCACCGCTGAGCAAGCCCAGCAATATCTGACGAGCCAAGGGATCAGCAAAGTCCCTGATTTCATCTTGGCTGCTTGGATTGAGCTGGCAAACAGCATCCAAGGATGCCTGGACGAACATTACACGCCAGCGATAGCGCTGCTGATTCAGTCCTATCTGTTGGCCCTCATGGCTTACGGCCAGGGTGATAAGTACATCAGTAGCCAAACAGCCCCGAGCGGCGCGTCCCGCTCCTTCCGATACCAAGGCTTTGCCGACCGGTGGCGCGGGATGCTTGGGCTACTGCGTGGCCTCGACAAGCATGGCTGCGCCACCGGACTGATTCCGCCTGATCCGACTGTCAAGGCCCATGGCGGCCTGTGGATTGCCAAAGGGAATTGCTATTCCGGGGGGCGCTGATGAGCGAGACAGCCAATTGGAGCTACACCAACACGGCCACCGTGAAGCCGTATGTAGGAATGGATGACTGGGGTGGAAGCGTTTTTGGTGACCCGTTCGAGATCGCCTGCACCTGGGCGGCCAAGTCGGAGCAAATGCGGGACTCGCTGGGCGCGGAGTTCGTAACGCGCAATCAGATCTATACCGAGGATCACCGACCGCGTTACTTGGATCTGGTCCTGCTCAATGGCTCAACTGACTGGCAGGAAATCCGGGCCGTGACCGGCTGGGATATGTCCTTCTTCGACGAAGAGCCTGACTTTCTACTGGTGACGTGATGGCAGTCCGGGGAATCAAGCAGGTTAAGAACAATATGCGCAGACTCCAGGCTGAGATCCAGGGGCGAAGGACGGAGGCAGCCGTGTACGCGGTCCTGTCCCAAGGGGGCGCGGCTGCCGCCACGATGACGCCGGTGGATACCAGCACCCTGATCAACAGCCACTTCGTGGAAATCAAAGCCGATGACGACAAGGTGACAGGCCGAAACGGCTACAGCGCCGAGTATGCCGCTGCTGTCCATTCAGCACCTGGCGTGCTCAAGGGCCAAGACCGTCCCGGAAACCGGGGCCAGTACTGGGACCCGAACGGTGAGCCTCATTTCTTAACAGCAGGCTTCGACCAGATCGCTGCAGATGTGCCGCGCATTTTAAGGAACGCATACCGTGCTTTTGATCGACGTTCGTAACTGGGTGGTGGCGGCTCTGCCAGCGGATTACTTGGCGATGTTCTCCTGGGTGGAGTCATCCAGACCCGAGGATGCCGCCAGCCGCTACTGCATCGTCCAGCAAACAGGTGGGGGTGGGCCTGTTGTTGAAACCCGCTATCCCCGTTTTCGTGTGGTGCTGCTGGGTAAGCGTAACGACCGCAGCGACGCGCAGAAGGTCATGACAGACACCGAGGCGCTGCTACAGGCAGCTATGGGCGATGCCGTGCCATGCGGTGCCGCCAGTATCCGAGCAATCACCGAGCCAGTCGGCCCGGGGTTCACCACAGAAAACCGGGCATGGGCTCAGGTTGATTTTGAGATCATTATTTAGGAGGGCCTAATGGCTACCTGCAAGAATCAGAAGTTTGTCGGCCGCACGGCCATTTTGGAATATGCCATTGGTTGCGGCGACGAAATGCCCGCCGCGGCAGACTGGAAACGCTTGGGCGCTATGCGCGCCAAAGAACTGACCATCGAATGGGAAACCACCGATGCGACGGCTGATGACTCCATTGGCGCGCTGCGTGAGAACCTGGCCACGTTCCAGACTTTGAGCGTATCTGGCGACGGTGTCCTGAAGGTTGCGGGCACTGGCGCTGCTGCCCTGATCGCGCTGACCAAGCACGTTATCAAGCCGGAAGCTACAGGCGGCGAGCCAGTGGCTTGGATTCGCCTTACATTTCCAGACTTGACGTTCACCTTCTTCTCGATTGTGACGAACATGTCGCGCTCTGCGCCTTATGACGATGTAGCCACCTACTCGTTTGAGGCCAGCGCGACTGCAAGTGACTTTGGTCTGATGGTGGAGGATACGCCAGATCCTGACGCTCCAGCCGTGGACACTGTGGTCGTTACTCCGGCTACTGCCAGTATTGCCGAGGGTGCTACCCGACAGTTGGCTGCTGCAATCACACCCACCGGCGCGGCCCAAGGCGTGATTTGGTCGTCTTCGGATACTGACACAGCAACCGTCTCTCAGACCGGGATGGTCACTGCCGTGGCAGCAGGTACCGCCACTATCACAGCAACCAGCACGGCAGACTCGGCTAAGAAGGGAGAGTGCGCCGTTACGGTGACCGCATGATGATCCTTACGGATGTCGGTGAGGTCGGCGTCCACGTAGGTGAGCGGGTGCATATCCTGCGCCCGTCACTCTACGCGATGTCGCAACTCGGTGAGCCACGGGAGATTGTGGAGCTGTTCGCCGCAGTGATGGGTGAAGCTCCAAGCCTGGTGGATGCGCTGGCGGTTGTACTGGTCTGCTCGGGGGAGGATTTGTCCGACCTGTTTGGCTGTGTGTCGGCTGAGGGTGATAAGCTGACCTACGAGCCAGGGCAGGTTGGGGGCGATGCTGTTGTGCTGCTGGCCCGCTGTCTGCTCAAGCACGGCATTACGGGCTCGTTGCCTGAACTGCCCCGGCCGGCCGATCAAGAGCCGGAGTATGTGCAGGAGTTTGATGCTCGTTCTCATGTCGCTATGGCTATGGCGCATCTTGGGGTTTCTGAACGGGAAGCCTGGCAGATGACCATGACCGGCCTAGTAGGGGCGCTACGTGCGAAGTTTCCGCCATCGCAGAATGATTCGCCTGGCGCAAAAGCTCCTAGCAAGGCCGAAATGGAAGAGGCGCTGGCTTGGCATGATCGGGTTCTGGCCGCCAGGGCTTAGCGTTGTCTAGCGTGGGCTTGCTACGTTGGGTAATATCTCCTTATTCATATAGATTGGAGAGGGGAGATGAAAGCACTAGCAGGGGCCCTATTGCTATCGGCCACATTTCTTGCGGGCTGTGCCACGACATCAGGTTTAGAGCCTACAGTCAGCAAGAGCGGTTTTGATGGCGCCACTGTTGTGAACATCGTTCCACATGGGAACACGTGCGCGGAGCACTGTACTCAGATCGGAGCGCAATGGAATTCTCAATCGCCGGCTAAGGCCATTCTGACCATTGGGGTGCTGGGGTATACCGGTTTCAGAAATATTGAGAAGGTTGAGCTGCGGATAGGCAAGGACGTTCGTGTTCTGGAACCCAATCCAGGCCTCACGCGCCACGTGAAAGAGCAGTACATGACTTTCTACGAGTCAAAAAAAGACTACACCGTCAATCTCGACTTGGTTCGCAACATCATTGCTTCTAATGATGTTTGGCTGCGAATTAGCACCAATGATGGCGTCATGGAGGATGCCATTGTTTCAGGAGCGCAAGATAGTAAGGGTTTCAATGCCCTGAAGCGTTTTATCGCTGAGGTCGATTCTCACTAATAAACTGTATGTTTTATATACCCGCTTCGGCGGGTTTTTTTATGGGCGAAAGAAATGGCTGAGAGTGTCGGGGCAATCTACTATACGGTCGAGGCAGAAACGGCCAAGCTGATTAGTGATCTGGAAAACGCTAATAAGCGCCTCGAAATGCTTGAGTCAGGCTTCAACAAAACAGATGCGTCCGCAAGAAAGGCTGATGTACAGCTCACTAAGACAGCCTCAGCCGTCAGAAATCTTGGTAACGAAGGGGCGGGGGCGGAGAGAAAGATTGGCGGTCTGGTAAAGATGCTGGGCGGTCTAATTGCTGTGCAGAGCATTGGCGGAATCATCAGTCTGGCAGAAGGCTACAACGAGTATGCCGAGCGTGTTCGCATGGCCACATCAAGCACCGATGAGTATGTCAAGGTACAGGAACGATTGTTGGCCACCGCAAATGGCACATATCGCGCCTTGTCCGAGGCCCAAGAGGTTTTCATCACCACATCGACCAGCATCAAGGCCATGGGATATAACACCGATGAGGCCTTGGATATTGTCGATTCACTCTCTTATTCTTTCGTGCGTAACGCCACATCAGCGGATAAGGCGAAGGGTGCATTGAATGCCGTTTCTTCATCCTTCGTTAGTGGCAAGGTAGGTGCACAGGCTTGGATGACTGTCACACAAGCAATTCCCACAATTGTGACTGACATTGCCAATGCCACCGGCAAGACGGAAAAAGAGATCTTGTCGTTGGGCGTGGCTGGCAACCTCACAGCGCGGGATCTGTCCGAAGGTCTGCGCAAGGCGCTGGACGAGAATAAAGAGGCAGCCGATAACATGGCCACCACCGTGGCCGATGCGTTTACCAATCTGCGCAATTCCCTTGCCGTCTATGTGGGCGAGGCTAACCGGGCCAGCGGCTCGACACAGCTTATATCCAGCGCAATCGTTTCCCTGGGCGAAAACATCGACCTGGTGGTCAAGTCGCTCATGCTGCTGGGTGCTGGTGCATTGGCTAAATACATTGCATCCCAAGGCTTGGCCACCATGGCCAGCCTTAAACAGGCATTGGCAGCACGACAAGAGGCCGCCACGGCATTGCAAGCCGCCCAGGCACGGAATGCGGCTGCCGTTGCGGCATTGGCCCACGCACGCGCTAATGTTGGACTCACGACAAGCACCACAGCACTTGCGGCAGCAGAGAAAGCGGCTACAGTAGCGGCCGCTGGCTTGGCCACAGCGCAACGGGCGGCCAGTGCTGCTAGCGTCGGTATGTTGGGCATCTTGGGCGGCCCAGCTGGAGTTATTGCAATAGCGGCCAGTGTGGCCGCTGGCTTTCTTTTGATGGGCGATAACGCGGACAAGGCGGTCAAAGATATTGACGAATTGACTGGATCGCTTGATGGCCTTCATCAAAAACAGCTTGAACTGAGAAAGCTTGACCTAGAAGAAGCCATAAGGAAAAACGGGGAAGCGCTTGAAGAAACGTCAGTGAGTTTTAATGCTCTGCGCAAGGATTACGAGGATCTGCACGCACAGCTTGGGCGTGGCGTTTCCGACGACGATCTGAAAAACCTCACGCACACCATCACTGAGCAGGAGGTGGAGTTAACCAAGCTGGCCGACAAGCATTCCCGACTTGAAACGGCGCTACTCAACGTGAATTCGGCTCTGCAGCAGGCCGCGGCCTCACAGCGAAGCCTGAATCAAGCGATGGATGACAGCCCCACGGACGACTATTTAAAGCGCTTGGTGGACCGAAAACACGCCCTTATTGATGGGAACAGCGCCACGAAGCAGGCAGAGCGCTATATCAAAACCCTGAACAACGTCACGCCGGAGCGAATAGAGCAGATCCGAAAGGAAGCAGCGGAAATTGATCGGCTTGCGGCAGCACAGCGAAAAAGCACCCAAAGCCGTGGGGCTGGTAAAAAGGCCGAAACAGAGGCTGAGCGCTCTTACAAGCAAAACTCTGAAAGCTTGCGCAAGATGGCTGAATCTTTCGCGCTGGCCCACTTAGAGGGGGAGCAACTCGCCGTAGTCCAGGCGCGACTATCTTTAAATGACTATGCCACTCCTGAGCAGATCGAGAGTGCAGAAAAACTAGCGGTAGCGTTGCATAAGGTCAACGAGGCTCAAAAACTTAAAACCAAAGTTGGTGATGATCCTCAAGCTTATATTCGTGGGACTGATGACCCGTTGTCAGGTGGAGCATTTGATGACCAAGTGGCGCGCTATGACGCTGAGGCCATTAAAGAACAGGAACGGCATGAGACTTCACTTATTCGGCTACGGGAGGCAATGGAAGCGCAGAAGCTCACGCTGACAGAGTACTACTCACAGTTTGAGGGCCTGACCGAAACTCACAACGCCCGTATGGGGCAGATAGATGCTGCTCGGCAATCGACGATGCTCAGTACTTACGGATCTGCCTTCGGCAGCATAGCTAGCTTGATTCGAAATTCCCAAGGTGAGCAGTCGGGAGCGTATAAGGCTATGTTCGCTGTGACGAAAGCATTTGCGATTGCTGATGCTGGGCTGAAGCTCAATATGGCGATTATGCAAGCTATGGCGGACCCCACCGCTTTGACGCCTATGCAGAAACTTGCAAATTACGCTGCGATTGCGTCGGCGGGTGCTGGGCTGCTGTCCAGTTTGTCATCCGCGTCGTTTGGTGGCCGCCAATACGGCGGCCCCACACAGCCAGGCAAGATGTACCGTATCAACGAGAACGGGGCGCCAGAGGTGTTTAATGCGGCAAACGGTCAGCAGTTTATGTTGCCCAACACCCGTGGTCATGTCGTTAGCAACAAGGACGCGTCTGTCTCTAAAGGGGGCGAGGGCGCACCGCGCATCACGCTGAATCTGATTGAGGATGCCTCGCGTGCTGGGCAGGTAGATCAGCAGCAGTTAAACGACGAGCATATTTTAAATGTGTGCGTTGCCAGCATCAGAGGCGGCACACAGATGGCGGGCGCTATTGAAGGTACGTACGGATTGCGGAGACAGGGGCGATGATAGAAACCAACATTGATTTCCCTAAAGGTCTCCCGAATGGACTCCGGGCAGACCACCAGGCCAACCATGTTCAGCCGTTCCAGCGTACGACCATGGCTGATGGGCGGGCACGGCAGCGACGTCGTTTTAGCTCCGTGCCCAGCATGCAGACCTTTACCTGGATCTTCAAAGCCAATGAAGCCGCGCTATTTGAGGCGTGGTTTCGGGACTCCATTAAAGACGGGGCAGAGTGGTTCAACATCAAGCGCCTGACCCCGCTGGGGATGTCTGTGCTGGTGTGCCGCTTTTCCAGCATGTACCGGGGACCTGTGCTGCTTGGCGTGGATCGCTGGCAGTTCTCTGCGGAGCTGGAAGTGTGGGAGCGTCCTCTGATGCCGGTCGGCTGGGGCGAGTTCCCCGAGTTCGTGTTGGGGGCGAGCATCATTGATATTGCACTTAATCGGGAGTGGCCAAAGGCATGAGTGTTTTAGAGATTGTGTATGCCAGCGCTCCGAGCGATTCGATGCTGCTTTATACGCTTGAGGTTTCCGCGCCGGGCGTGACGCCGGTTCGGATCGTTCAGGGGTATGAAGATCGGATGCTCGGAGTGGACGGCCAGCTTGTGTTGTTTGAGGCGGCAGCCGTTGAGTTGTCGCTGCCGTCGCGTAACGCATCAGGGCAGCAGACTTTGCGGTTTGGCATTGCCGGGGCCAACGATCGAATCCGGCCTATTGTCGATGCCATGCTTGAATCCGGGGAGATGGTGACGCTGACAAGCAGGACGTACTTGGCCAGCGACATTACGGCACCGGCAGAGCGGCCGTATGTCATGACTGTGCTGAGTGGGCAATTTGAGAACGGCACGTTTGTGGCGGAGGCCAGTTACTACGACTTGCTCAATACCGCCTGGCCGCGAGAGCGCTACACGGCAGAGACAGCACCGGGGATTCAGTGGCTATGACGATTGATGACTTTCTACGTACGCGGTACAAGCCGTTTGGCCGCACCGTTCCGGAGTTGGACTGCTGGGGGTTGGTCAGGTTGGCCAGAACTTCGCTGTTCGGCAGGGCCATGCTGCCAAGCTACTCGGAAACGGACCCTGACGATAAAGCGGGCCTCACCACGGCGGCCAGCGAAGTGCGTGAGCAGGGCGGGTTCAACGAAGTGCAGTCCAGGCCCGGCGCTATCGCTACCGGCTGGCGCGCACGGCTCTGCGTGCATGTCGGGCTTATCGTAGAGGCGGACGGCAGACTCTGGGTGCTGGAGACGGATGTCGGCACGGGCCCAACGCTCACCAAGATCAACGCTTTTGAGGCCCGCTACACGCGGGTTGTTTTTTATGACGATCAGAGTCTTTCTTAGCGGGACGTGTGAACAGCCCTGCGAGACGTATGAATGGACCGGCACTATAGCCGGTTTTTTTGCGTCCAAAGGTTTAGCTTATACGCTGGCCGAGCTGCCCAAGTCGCACGTTACGGTCAATGGACAGGCACTGTCGATGCTGGAATGGGCGGATCGTCACTTGGCTGCTGATGATGACGTGGAAGTGCGCCTGATTCAGCACGGTGGAGTGTTCTCGGGGCTGGGCAAGTTGCTAGGAAGCATTTTCAACTTTGCCTTTGGTTGGTTGATGCCAAAGAGCGGGAGCCAGAACTACGGCTCTCCAGAACAAGGACAGCGTCTTGAGACGACTTCAGCCAA
Source organism: Alcaligenes sp. RM2 (assembly GCF_052931795.1). NCBI lineage: Bacteria > Pseudomonadati > Pseudomonadota > Betaproteobacteria > Burkholderiales > Alcaligenaceae > Alcaligenes > Alcaligenes sp. RM2. The sequence goes on along the minus strand of NZ_JBRFIO010000001.1, from coordinate 1,310,316 downwards.
AGCCAACCAAGCAAAGCTAGGCGATGTCGTGCCTGAGCTGGCTGGCCGCTTCCGTCGTTTCCCTGATTATTTGACGCCACCACGCCGACGTTTCGTGAACTGGCGCGAGCAGTGGCTGGAGTTCCACGCATGCATCGGGCCTGGCCAGTACCAGATACATAACGCAGACGTGAAAGTAGGGGACACACCGTTCTCTGCCTTGGGCGCGGACGGCTCCTATGCTATCTACGGCCCAGGGGCGGATCTGTCGGGAACATCTACACACGAGCACTGGCACACAGTGCCGGCGGTCGGCGGTACATCTTCGGGCACGGCAGGTCTGGAAATGTCCACGGAGATGGCAAATCGGGAGAACACGCAGCCAGCAAGTTATTCGTTCGATGGCAGCTATATCTGGCGCTCTTCCGAGAGCGAGTTCCCTCCAGGCTGGGGGGCTGGAACACTGGTCAACATTCGCTTTCCGCAGCAATTTGAGGTGACTCGGGAAAGTCCGCCTTTTCTTCCGCAACGCAACCGATTCACAGGCGCTTTCAAGCACCTAATGCCACTGGGCGGCTTGGGCGCGAACGGTCTTTTTATGGAATTCAACAACCAACGATACGAGGTGGTTGTCGGCTCTATGGATTTGGATGAGAACGGGGATGGTTGGATCGAACTCGCCTTTCCACGAGAGAATCCAGAGGAACCAATTTCTTGGGTCAATTTTGTTCCGTTAGGTCAGCAAACGCTTGTATTCCAGCGGTCTCCAGTTCCACGCTATTCAATCCAACAATACTCTTCAGACAACATCGTTGTGTGGCGTTTGCAGCCCAACGGCCAGAGCGATCCGACTTGGCTTGGCTTCCCGCAAGTGACCAGCTCAGAAGCGACAGTGACGTTCAATGGCGGCACAGTCTATGGGGAGTGGAGCAGCGAGTTCGTAGCCACGCCTGGTAAAGAAACGACGACCGGCATAGAAATCGATTTCTTCTTTCCAAATGGGCTGGGATACATACGAGACAATGGTGATGTGACCGCTCAAGGACTGGGCATCGAAATTCAGTACCGCAATGCAGAGGGCGGCCCACGCACGACGATCAGCAAGTGGTATGAGAACTGGACGCTGGACCAAATCGGGATTACCGAGTCGATCAATGTTCCGCAAATGCGGCCGTCTGTCCGTGTTCGACGGGTGGGCGCTAGCGCTACGTCAACGCAGGTCAAAGACACGATCCAGTGGTACGGCCTGAAAAGCCGTCTGCGGACGCGAACAAGCTACCCGCGCTGGACCACCATGGCCGCCTGGCTGCGGGTCGGTGGGCGCCTGGGTGCGCAGTCGGAAAACCAGATCAACGTGGTCGCTACGCGGATGCTGCCAGTTCTGCAAAGCGACGGCACTTGGTCTGCGCCACAGCCGACGCGGGACATCTCTGCGTTTGCGCGCTATATCACCGGCTCGATCGGGTACTCAGACTTGAATCTGGATGCCGACGAGCTGCAGCGATTGGATGCAATTTGGAAGGCCCGAGGTGAAACGCTCGATCATGTGTATGACCTGACGACGGCTCAAGATGCCCTGAAACTTGCTTTCCGGGCCGGATTCTCGGAGCTTACCGTGTCGCATGGCCTGATTCGTCCGGTTCGCGATGATGTGCGCATGCAGTTCGAGCAAAGCTACTCACCGCTGAACATGACCAAGCCATTGCGTGAAAGCGTGAGTCCTCGTAAGCCCATGGACCCGGACGGGGTGGAGGTCGAGTACATCGACGCGGAGACCTGGACGTCAATGACGGTGAAGTGCCTGCTACCAGGTGATCAGGGGTTCAAGCTGGAGAAGTTAAAGCTCGATGGCGTGACGGACCGGGTTCGGGCTTGGCGAATCGGTATGCGCCGGCGTCGAGAGCAGGCCTATCGAAACCGTGAGTACAGCTTCGGCACAGAAATGGACGCTTTCAACAGCGAGTACCTGTCTTATGTGCCGCTGTTTGACGACGAGCCAGGCAATGCGCAGATGGGGCTGCTCACTGATATCGGCCCAGCCTCGGGTGGCGCACTGCTGCGCATCAGTGAGCCTTTGCGCTGGGTTGCCGGTGCGCCGCATTCTGTGGGATACCGGACTCCAGAGGGCAAGTTTGTCGGCCCGTTCGTTGCGCAGCCTGGACCTGACGACTTCTCGATCATTGCCGATATTCCGCAGCCCTGGCCAACGGTTAGCCTGAAACATGAGCTTCCACATATCTACTTTGGCCTGACGGCAGACTGGATAAAGCCAGCTCTAATCACGAACATTCAGGCCCGTGGCACAGATGCTACTGATGTGACTGCAGCAAACTACGACGTACGTGTGTACGCCGATGACAACAACAATCCGCCGGATTAACCCCGGCACCAGCATCAATCAACCCGCTTCGGCGGGTTTTTTTATGGGCGTTTGAAATGACGACATACGAAACGGGAAATCCGATTGGGAGCGCAGACCCCAAAGACCTATATGACAACGCTGAGAATCTAGATACGGCTTTAAACAGTCAGAGCAGTACGTGGGCGGATCGATTTGGAGTTACTCGCCCTACGTATCAGTCGGCCATAGACCCCACAGGACTAGTTCAGGACGCTGTGGGCGCGGCGGTAAGGGCAGAGGCGGCGGCGGATGCCGCAGCAGTCGCCGGGCGCGTATTTGATACGCCAGAAGATGGTTTGGCCGAAACCGGTATAGGCCAATACTTCAGCGTTCCTGCATCTGATGCACAGGACGCTTTGATTCTGTATCGAAACAGTGGTGGAAATGCTATTGAGATTAAGCGGTACCCGAGCACTTTATTTGACTCCTTAACCGCCAATCGTGGAAAAAACTACCCTCTACGTCCGATGGTTCGTGATGGCGTCCTTTCTGATCCTTCTCCTGTCTGGAATGGGTTCGTGCTTGATGCCCAAGTGCTCAACGCCCAACCGGGAAAGTTGTATCAACTTAGTTATTACCAGAATGGCGCAGTCGTCGGCACGGCAGGCTATGGCTGGGTGATTCGCGAATTTGACGAAGCGACGTATGCGACGGCGGCTGGGGAGGGGCGGTTCATTGTTAACTATAACGATGCCCTGCAGATGCCGGTAGACCGTAGCCGCGGCATACAGCAGATTCGTCTCCGAGGAACTGACGGTGTAGAGGTCCAGCTTATCGTAGATCCAGCGGGGTTGCCTCCAGACGGCACTCCGATCAATAGCAATACATTCCCAACACATCAGGCGTGGTCGTGGGTAATAGACCCAGCGCTATATATGGTAGTGAAGCCTGCATGTCTAACATTGCGGAGAAACACCGTTCGCAGTGTAGGGAATGATTTCCTGAATAAAGCACTTTTGAATGTGCGCGTTATTGGTGCTCGTCCTGGGAAACTGTATGGGATCCGCTACTTTAAGAATGGGAGCACAGCCTTGAGCGGCCCGCCAGACGGCTGGGTCATTGAAGAGCAAGACGCTACTGAGTACGCCGCGTCTGGGTCCGCTCTGGTGGTGGTGAACTATACAGATCCAGCCCCTGATGTCCCTCGTGGCGGCGTACGTCTCCTGACTCTGGATAGTCAGGTGGTTGAAGGTTTGCGGTTTGTGGTGACATTAAACACTGACGAGCTACCTGTATACGGCACAGCCGTGCGCATGAACGGTCCCACTTGGCCAGGATACTCCTGGGCGATAGATCCGAAGTGTTACTCCGTGCGTCCTGATGCTATAGGATCGCGGCTGAACTGGCGTACCACGGCTGACAAACGAATGATTGTTACCTACCAAAGTGGAGATTACTGGTATCGGATGACGATCGGCCCCAATGGCCGGAATGCGCTGCCGAATGTTAGCGAAATTGCGATCGCTCCGCGTACTGGACGAGCAGCCGGCGCCTTCACGGTTCTGTGGTCCAGCGTTACCGATTGGCTGCCGCCGCTCAGGGTCATGGCTCAGCAGAATGGCGTCCCATTACCGAATGGCCGTATATTCACGGGCGGTAACCACGGTAGTGATGGCAGTGGTGGAGGGGAGGCGACCGCAGCAAATATTATGTGGGACTGTATTGTTGACGGTGCGGCTGTCCCTTGGGCTGAGGCTACCGGCATGGCATCTCGAATTGAAATGCGCATTGCTAACGATGTTATGGCCGCAAATACAATTGCCACAGAACCTCCTCGATATGTGTTGCGTGAGCATTTCCGGCTTGTGGCAACGGCGGCGGGGATTGGGCTGTCTGCGCGGCGTGTCGCGAACGAGGCGATAGATGTCATCACTGACTACGGCGTGCAGGCGACGACGGCGGGTTTTCAGGGCGAGATGCTGTATGTTGGCGGTTTAGATGCATCCTGGATTCCGTATTCTGCGACAACTGATAGCGGTGCGAAGTCGCTTTCGCCTGATGCCTGGGCTGTGGCACTTCGCTCTGCGAACGGCCAGCTCTTACTTTGGCAGGATCGTCAGTACGAGGCGGGTGATGGGCGGTATGTTGCAGACGATTGGCCTATTCTGCGAGCGGGTGGAACGACACATAAGGTTTATGGGGGCCTGATCGGAAACGCCGCAGGAAATACAGCTATATCGTTCATGGCGGGCTCGGCTTGGTCCTGGCGTGGGGGTTGGTCTATTCAATCGCCTGGTCTGGCACCCACGGCGATGGACGCTGTGGCGCAATTACAGACCACTCAAGAAGTACTTCAAACTTTTATTTCAGATGCTCATGCTTGGGTGGTTATATAAGCTTGTTGTGTTTTTTAGACTTTTGTCTAAAGTCTGTATATTACCTCTGCGTCGTGAAGAATAAATTCATCTGGGCTTCTGAATTTAACCAATCCTATTGAGATATTTTCTATGTAATTCGGAAATTTAAAGGAATGAACCATTACCGCCCGCTTTCCTGATTCAGGGATTTTTAGGTATCTGTAGTATCCTACGTGTTTTGAATTGGTGAGATTGTATGATTTTTCATCTTCTGGGCTAATTTTTTGATTTTTTCCAAAATCAAATTTAGCCAGAAAGCAATTGTGTTCTGCTTTTCCTAAGTTTTGAATATCAGTGATTAGTGTTAGTTCTTTTGGTTCTTTTGGTTTTAACTCTTGGCAGCTAGAGATGTTTATTTTTTCTATCTGTATTGCTTTTTTATTAATGGGTGTGAAATAATTTAAAAGGTGCTGGGTTATTGTTTGTGCAATATGATTTGAGCCTAATTCATTTACATGTACGTCATCATAGAATGAAAGCTCGGGATAATCTTTCACTTCAAGATAAGTGATTTCATTTTCTGAACAAAAGGACTCAACCATACTATTCATTGATTCAATTGCATTGTTGGGTGAGCGATAAATAGCCCCGAATACATGTAGCCTAAAGTTAAATTCTTCGCAGAAAATTTTTAATAGCTTTAAAAAAGATAAAAGGCTTTTTTTATTTTCTTCATAAAAACCTTTTTCTGTATTGTCAGAGGTTAGGGGTAATATATTTGTATATTGCCTAAAATTATTTAGATAGCCGCCAAGAAAATTGAGGGCGTGGGAGTCATTGGAGGGAATAAAAAATAATATTTCTCCATTTTTTCCAATTAATTTATTTATTATGGTATTGAAAATGTTTAATGTGGTACTTCCTGAAACTCCCATATTATACAGGCTGCAATTTATTCCTTTTTGTAGTAGTTTTTTTTGTGTTAGAAAATTTATTCTTTTGTTGAAATCGCAATAAATATTTTCTATCGATGAGTCGCCTACCAAAAATATATTTTGATCTTCTTTTTTGTGGGGGATTGCGTTGGATAAATATCCATTGCTATCGGTAAGCCTCAGATAGCCGTGATTTGTACTCAAGCCAGTTCTATTCTTTATATAGTTCTCAGAGGGGAAAAGGTATTCATTTAAAAAAGGTGTGAACTCTTTGATTCTGATCGATCTTTTCATGTTGGCTTGTGACTGCAGGCGTCGCGCTGACAAAGTTTTATTGAATAGGAGAGGTGGCCCCAGTAAGGTCGACAATATTACCAGTTATTACGGTGGAGTGAGAGGGTTAGGTTTAGGCTCCATCTGAAGTATTTAGCCGCACAAGCGGCTTTTTTTACGTCTGCTGATTTTGCAGCACATCACGGGAGACAGCCATGCCGACCGTTATCAAGGGGAAAAGAGTGGAACCAACAAGCGGAGCTGGTGCAGGTTGGGCAGCGGTAAAGGTGGCCATCGCGTTTGGGGCGCCCGCAGCGATCGCTGCGCTTATTGGCGTGTTGATTATGCCGCCCAGGACGGTACGGGAGTTCATCAGTCGTACAACATGTACGGTGCTGAGCTCATTCATCCTGGGGCCGCTGTTGACTATTTGGGTGATCTCCTGGCAGCCAGGCTTATTGGCGCAAGCTGTGCAGGTGGCTGCCCATACCGGGGTAGCCGAGGATCTGCACAGTCTTATGGGCCTGTTCTATGTGATGGGACCGTGCATGCTGATAGCAGGGCTTCCGGCCTGGTGGGTGTTGGGAGCATGGATGCGATGGGCGCAGCGTATGCAGGAGCAAGGCATTCCAAATTGGGTTGCTGAAATGAAAGGGAAAATTTTGGGGAAGTGAAATGCAGAAATTGATTGATGTGATCCTGGGCCTGTTGGCCCTTTTTTTTCGTCCGCAGAAAGCGGAGCCTGTGCCGGCGCCGGTCGAGCCGAAGCCGATCGGCATGTCCGCCGACGGCTCGGCCATCCTGCGGTATTTCGAGAGCTGCCAGCTGGAAGCCTACTGGGATGCCGACGGCAAAGTGTGGACCATCGGCTGGGGTGATACCGGCCCCGACGTCGTAAAAGGCTTGCGTATCACTCAGGCTGAGGCCGACGAGCGGTTGCAGCGCCGGCTGGCCCGCGAGTTTGTGCCTGGGGTGTTAAACGCGCTGACGCGTCCAGCTAGCCAAGCCCAGCTCGATGCCATGGTAGATCTGGCCTACAACATCGGCGTGGGAGCATTTCAAAGCTCTACTCTGGTGCGCCTGTTCAATGCCGGCGACCAGGCCGGTGCTGCTGAGCAATTCCCACGCTGGAACAAGTCAGGCGGCAAAGTGCTGTTGGGCCTGCGCCGCCGTCGCGCTGCAGACCGCGCTCGTTTCTTGGGCGCGTCAGGGGCTGAGGCAATCAAGATAGGAGCGGCCATTGTTTAAGGCGCTATTTTCTAAGCTGGCAGGCTGGCTGGGGCTGCTAGGTGGCCTGGCCCTGGCCGCGCTGGCGCTGCTGCAGGTCGGGCGGCGTCAGGGCAGGGCTCAGGCAGAGCAGAAACAAACAAAGGCGGACATGGCCGTAGTGGAGGTAGGACGTGATGCAGCTGAAACGATTGAGCGCCTGGATGACGGTGCTGTGCGTGATCGCGCTCGCCAGCGGATGCGGGACACCCAGGGGCGGTAACTACTGCGCTGCCGCACAGCGTCCGTTTCAGTGGCACTCTGATGCAGAAATTGATGCTACGCCAATTCGCGTGCTGCGCTACGTGGAAACAGACGCTAAGACCTGGGTAAGTTTGTGTCAAAAATAAAGTAGATGATCCTTGGTGCTGATGAATGCGAAAGACTCAAAAGCTCGGGCTGTTTCTAATACAGTAATTGAATCCATTGGCATTGCTTGTCCTTGTTCAATTGAGTCAAAGTTGGCGGGGACAGGACCGATCCTGGATGTTTTTTTGCAATTACATTACTGTGCTAGGTTGCTGCATGCGGTAAGAAGTATTGTTCGAATGTTTTAAGTAAAGGTCTATCATTCACATCTTTGACTGCCTTGCGCAATGCATCGCCTTCAATAATTTCGATTCTGAATTTCCTGGCATTGGCTAGCCGTGTCATTTTTACTCGTTCGTGCGCCTGAGTGGACAACTTTCCGCTTGTCCACAGTTCAAATAGTGGGGGCGGGCCGGACCAGCCTAAGTTGTTAAGGTGCTGGCGCACTCGCGTAATGCGTGTGGTCAACCACAGGCCAACCTCAGCATCATCTACTAATGAGCTGGGATCAATACCCTTACACTCGATCATATGTGCCTCAATGCCTTCATTCAAATGATAGACATCTACTTCAGCAGTGCCATCTTCGCCCTTGCAAATTTTGTTCAATTTAACCGGACCAGCAGCTTTTTTTCGTACGACTTCGGCCACTAGCAGTTCGAAGAACGCGCCCCTCATGTTACCGACGGCCCCTTCTAGCTTTCCGAACCTAGAGAAGAGCTTGTCAAGTTTCTCCGGATCAACGAGGCCCTTTGCGGTTTGCTGTAGAGTTTTGATTAACTCACGAAAGCCTTCAGCTACCTCTTCGCCGAAGAGAGACTTCGGCGTGGCCGGCATGATTCCAGCAGAGCGTAACGCTTTAAATGCCTCTGCCTCGTAACTATGTGCTATCGAGATGAATATAGTACGCCCGATATTCTTTAACGCTGTTAGCGACTGCACTTTGTGCAGAAATGGCTCGACATGCTTTAGTTGTGCATTTTCGATTAACAGCACATCGCATACGACATATCCGGATTTAATTCCGTCTTTTTGTCGTGTTACTACAGATGTGAGGTAGCTGGGAGCGGTCAAGTCCCAGGCGAACGGTCCTACGCTAGGCATGTCGGCTGCTCTTGTACGTACAAGGTTGAAGCTCACCATGGCCAAGTGTTTCAGCCACTCGCGAACGCTGTCTAGCAGAATTGTCTCCGCAATGAGGCGAGATCTAATGTCTACGGCCAGCTCATCTAAGTTCTGCTGATGAGACTCATACATTTTCTTAGTCATCACGCATGGTCCTAGCCCGGGTAACGTCTGTTCGACTAAGACGTTCGCGGCAATCATACGGTCGAGCACTGCACTTGCAGAGAGTTGCTTCTTTTGAGCAATCGGTGCGCCGCATGCACCTAAGAAGTGGTTCTTTTGGACAACTTTGCGAGCTAGGACTGCACCCAAGGCGCGTGCATAGGGACCGTTAGTCGCGAATATCGCGGCATAAAGGTTTTCCCAATACCGTGGGGAGGCGTAGTCGTCCTGGTGATATAGAAATCTAGCTTTGCGAGCGAAGGGCAAGTGTGCAAGTCGCTTGATCTGGGAGGGTGCGCGGCTGACTCGTTGACGTGCTGCAGTTGGCGTCAGCTTATAGTGGGCCACCAAATAGTCGGTTAGGTCAGTGCTCATGCACGGCCCGAGGCTTTTTAGAATGTCGGCTAGCATATGCAGGGTTCTAATGTCACAGAGCGCTATTTATAACATATCACTACGTGGGGCTGTCTTTTTCTGTGGTTGTGGTTTAAGTTGTTTATAAATCAATGGCTTATGGTGGGAAAAAAAGCAAAATTACGGACTTCTGTCACAGTGGCTACGTTAGCATGGCCTTAGCCTTCTCTTTTTGGTAACGGCCGATCCACTCTTAGTTAGTTTGTTTTAACTACTTAGGTGTCTTGTATTTGAGATCTAATGCTCAAATGTAGTCGCCGTCAGAATGAAAAAAAGTAGTGCCGGAAAAGGCGTTTTGAGAGCTTTATTCTGGTGTTGTCCTGGATGACTTGTGTTATTGGGGTTAGGTGGAATTGGGCAGGCTAGCATTCGGTGCTTGGTATTTCACATTGCTCATCTGACGAGTAACCGGGTGCCATTTGAATGCAGTCTCTGGCCGCGCTGTGCTTAGTAGTTCCAATGCTGACTCGATGCTTGTGCTTGGCGAAGCCCATTCTCTGGCCGCGTCGGGTGCCATAACTATTGGTCGTCGGTCGTGAATATCGACCATCCCGCCGGCGCTGGCGTCGGTGACGATAGCAAATCCGTGTTTAACATCATCGTCTTTACCTGGCTGCCAGGCCGTGATCGCGGCCATGAAGAGAGGGGCCCCGTCTTTCCCATGGATGAACCAAGGCTGCTTATCACCAGTCTCCCCTGTCCATTCGAACCACCCATCTGCCGGCACAAGCACACGTTTGCCGAGTAGGCCGCGCCACATGGGCGACTTCTTCAAGATTGTGTCCAGGCGGGCATTGATTACCGGTGAACGCTTATACCACTGAGGCTTATAGCCCCAGAATAAGCGGTCTATTTGATCACTGCCATCACCTAGTTGGTGGAGGACGATGGGGTGTGTACCAGGCGGCACGTTGTATTTCAGGCCGCCTGCCAGCTTGCCCAGGTCGTGGGGATTCCAGTTCATTGACTCTATATAGTCGACCGGTTCGCGGGCCTGTCTAATTCGTCCACACATGCATTTCTCCATCAAGGTTTGGTTGCTGGATCTTGCTTGTAGCGCTTTAGGTAGTATGCCATGTCGCCGTCCCGGCCCTGGGTGCGATGAGGGAAGTTGAGTCGATCCCGATGCTCTGAGGCGCGCATGTACCCCTGAACGGCATTCTCCATTTTGAGTGCTTCAAAGAGTGGGTTGAGGCGGTGCATGTTCTCGCCCAGGCCGCTCAAAGGCATGGTGCCCAGTATGGAGTAGGTCAGCACGGCCAGTTCGCGTAGGCGTTTTACCTCGCGCAACAGGTTCATCACGTCCTGATTGCGCCGGTTGCCTTCTTGGATGGCTTTCAGTTCGCTGTAGGTAAGCATAGAAATTGCTGTATAAAAAAACAGTAATTTAGCACTTAACTGGTTGACAGGTGTTACAGGCTGTGGACGCAAAAAAGCCCGCTCTATGGCGGGCTCCGTCTCGTGTCGGGTGTGTTAATCAAGAAGTTCGGCTAGTGATTGTGCATGGGGGTTGTAATACACCATAGCCATTTTCGGGTCGGCCCATCCGAAAATCTTGCACAAATCCAGGACTTCTACTTTCTTGGAGATCATGGTTGCTGCCGTATGTCTGGTGTCATGCCAGGTAAAGCCCTCCAGATCAGCGCGTTGGCGATACTTGCGAAATAGTGCGTCGAGAGAGGCGGCTTTCACACCAAACACTAGTACGTCGTCCCAGCCGCGCATTCTTTCAAGCAGGGCACAAGCTTTTAATGAAAGAGGAACGTCTCGCGGGCGGCCTGTCTTTGTTGTGGGCAGGTGGCAATGCCTCTCGTACACTTGCGTCCACCGCATGCCAGTTAGCTCCCCGGCACGCATGCCTGTACGTAGCGCTGTCATCATACAGATGGCCACCGCCTGTCCTGTGGAGGCAACGCGCCCATGTCTTTTATAGCCCATTTCTCTGAGCATTCTTTTGATCTCCCACCACTGTAAAACACGCTCTCGATGTTTTGAGTTCACAGGCTTGCGGATCATTCTGCATGGATTTGAATCAACCCACCCCCATTCCAGCATTGCCATCTGAAACACCGAGGACAGGAGGGAGATTTCACGCCGGACTGATGCGCTAGAGATGCTTAGGCTTCTGCTGTCCCGGAAGTCTGCTATGTTCTGGGCGGTGATTTCAATTAGTGGGGCGTCGAGGGGCAGCTTGTAGCCCTCGAAGGCGGAAAGCCTAACCTGCTCCCATCTTTCCCCCCGCTTTGTTGGAGAGACTTCATCTGCATAGCGACGAATAGCTTTCCGCAGTGTGTAACCTAAGCGCGGATCGCTTTCAGAAGCCTCGCGTAATGTGCGCTCCCTTTCTGCTGCCCACTCGACAGCATCACGCCTTGTCTTAAAGACTTTGCTTTCACGAACTGGGGTAGGGCGGTTTGGCAGACGCATAAATATCTGCACACGATAACCGTTGTCGGTCTTTTTTATACTGGCCATGTGGGAGCAATCCTGCGAGCAAGATGGGAGCAAATTGCTGGAAAAATTGATTTTAAGGGATCAATTGATTTCAGATCATACCCGCAAGCCGTTGATTTTACTGTCTTTTGAATTATTGATATCAACGGTTTTCATGCTCTGGTGCGAACGGAGAGACTCGAACTCTCACACCTCTCGGCGCCAGAACCTAAATCTGGTGCGTCTACCAATTCCGCCACGTTCGCAGCACGAAAGAAGTAGATTCTAGCTTGGATTTTCATCCTCGGCAAGTGCTTGCTCCGTATGAAAAACAAATAGATTAGGGGCCATCTTGTACTGGCCCCCAGGTGCTTTTGTACTGCTTTGTTTTACTTGCGTTTTGGGTTCTTGGCGATCAGGCCGCGTGCTTGCCAGTCGGCTTGTTGTTCGGCGCTGATCCCCAGATTATCCAGGATTTCCTGGGTGTCCTGACCCAGGTGCGGAGCAGGACGGTAGATGGCGCCAGGGGTGCGGCTCAGCTTGGGAACGATGCCGGGTACTTTAAGCGGTGTGCCGTCTGGCAGACTGCTGTCCAGCAGCATGTCACGGGCCTGATAGTGGGGGTCCGCCGCGATATCGGCAATGTCATAAACCCGCCCCGCGGGAACGCCAGCCTGGTCCAGAATTTCCAGTACCTTGTCCAGTTCCAGAGCGCTGGCCCAGTGGCCAATGGCGGCATCGATCACGCCTGCATTTCGGGCGCGACCATCATTGTGCGCGTAGTCGGGATTGTCAGCCATATCAGCGCGCCCAATGGCGTTCATCAAGCGCTTGAAAATGCTGTCGCCATTGCCGGCGATCAAGGCGTACTTGCCATCCTTGCAGACGTAGGCATTGCTGGGCGTAATGCCGGGCAGGCTGCTGCCGGCAGGCTCCCGAATGGCACCGAAGGCGGAGTATTCGGGCAGCAGGCTTTCCATCATGTTGAAGACGGATTCATACAGGGCCACGTCAATATATTGACCTTCGCCCTTGTTCTGTTCACGCTGGCGCAGGGCCATCATGATGCCGATGACACCATGCAAGGCTGCCAGAGAGTCTCCAATGGACACACCAACCCGTACTGGCGGGCGTCCGGCTTCACCGCTAAGGTGGCGCAAGCCGCCCATGGCCTCGCCAATCACGCCGAAACCGGGCTTGTCCTTGTAAGGACCGGTCTGGCCGTAGCCTGATACGCGCAGCATGATCAGGCCGGGGTTGATGGCTTTCAGATCTTCCCAGCCCAGCCCCCATTCTTCCAGGGCGCCGGGGCGGAAGTTCTCGATCAGAATGTCACATTCTTTTACCAGTGCGCGCACCACGTCCTGACACTCCGCCTGTCGCAGGTCCAGGGCCAGAGACTTCTTGTTACGGGATTGCACCTCCCACCAGACCGAGTTACCGTCATGCAGCAAACGCCATTTACGCAAGGGGTCACCGCCTTTGGGGGATTCGATCTTGATGACGTCCGCGCCAAATTCGCCCAGGATCTTGGCGGCAAAGGGGCCGGCGATCAATTGGCCCAGTTCCAGGACCCGGATGCCGCCTAAAGGGGTGTTCATGTGCATATCAGTCTTGCGTAGGGAAGGTAAAGTAAGGGATCATAGTCCGGCACGGCTGTATTGTCTTGACAGGAAATTATGATTCAAAATACGTTTGTTTGGATTTACCGTGCCAGTTTCCGGTAAAATGCCGGATTACTCTTATCAATTACTCAATTTAATATAGGTCTTCAATGCAGCCCGAGGTTGAAATTCTGTCCGGCTTGGAGCGCCGAGTCGATGTGGTCGTTTCGGTGGCCGACGTAGAAAAACAAGTCCAGGCCCAGCTCAAGCGTGTGGCTCGTACGGCCAAGGTACAGGGCTTCCGTCCCGGTAAAGCGCCTTTGTCCGTTGTCGAGCGCAGCCACGGTCCTGGTATCCGTTACGACGCCATCAACGAAGAAATCGGCAAAGCCCTGGACAAAGTGATCCAGGACTCCAAATTGCGCGTAGCCGGCACTCCTAATCTGGAAGCCAAAGAAGGCGAGCCTGCTGAAGGCACCATGGCCTTTACCGCAACTTTCGAAGTTTACCCAGAAGTGGCCCTGCCTGATCTGTCCAAACTGGAAATCAAGCGTGCCAACACGCCTGTGACCGACGAAGACATCCAGCGCACCGTAGACGTGCTGCGCAAGCAACGCGCCAACTACGAATCCAGCGCTGATCGCCAAGCTCAGGAAGATGACCGCATCACTCTGGACTTTGTGGGCACCATTGACGGCGTCGCCTTTGAAGGCGGTAGCGCTGAAGGTTTCCAGTACCTGCAAGGTCGTGGCCGCATGCTGCCCGAGTTCGAGACTGCCGTTGCCGGCATGAAAGCAGGCGAAACCAAAACCTTCCCTCTGGAATTCCCTGCCGACTACACCGGCAAGGAAGTGGCTGGCAAAACTGCCGAATTCAAGATCACCGTGACAGACGTGGCCCAGCCTGTTCTGCCCGAGCTGGATGCTGAGTTTGCCAAGTCCCTGGGTCAGGCTGAAGGTGATGTGGACGCTTTGCTGGCCGACATTCGTGCCAACATCGAACGCGAAATCAAGGCTCGTGTGCACGCTCGCAACAAATCCGCTGTGATGGACGCCTTGCTGTCTGCCAGCGAATTTGACGTGCCTAACGCTCTGGTCGACAACGACGTGGAAGGTCGCATCGCTTCAGCTCGCGCTGAGCTGAAAGAGCGCGGCGTGCCTGATGCAGACAAGATGCCTATCCCTGCCGAGGCCTTCAAGGAAGAGTCCACTCGCCGCGTGCGTCTGGGTCTGCTGGTCTCCGAACTGGTCAAGGCTGCAGAACTGCAAGCCAAGCCCGAGCAGGTTCGTGCCCGCATCGAAGAATTTGCCCAGAACTACGAACAGCCCGCCCAAGTGGTGGCCTACTACTTGTCCGATCGCCAGCGTCGCGCCGAGATTGAGGCAGTGGTACTCGAAGATAACGTCGTCGAGCACGTACTGTCCCAGGCCAAGGTGTCCGACGAGGAGGTGGCGTTCGACCAAATCATGGGAACCAACTAATGTCGTCAACCTTTGTCGACTTCTACGCCTCAATGCATGGGGGGCAATCTGTTGCCCCTACGGGTTTGGGCTACGTGCCTATCGTGATCGAGCAGTCCGGTCGTGGAGAGCGGTCTTACGACATCTACTCCCGCCTGCTGCGCGAGCGCATCATCTTTCTGGTGGGCCCGGTTCATGACAACTCGGCCAACTTGATTGTGGCCCAGCTGCTGTTTCTGGAGTCGGAAAATCCTGAAAAGGATATTTCGCTCTACATCAACTCGCCCGGTGGTTCGGTCTATGCAGGCCTGGCCATCTACGACACGATGCAGTTCGTCAAGCCGGAAGTCTCGACATTGTGTACCGGCATGGCTGCCAGCATGGGCGCTTTCTTGCTGTCTTCGGGCGTCAAGGGCAAGCGTCTTGCCTTGCCTAACTCGCGCATCATGATCCATCAGCCTTCGGGCGGTGCGCGAGGCCAGGCTTCCGATATCCAGATTCAGGCCAAGGAAATCCTGAGCCTGCGTGAACGCTTGAACAAGATCCTGGCCGAAAACTGCGGCCAGCCTGTCGAGCGTATCGAGCTGGATACCGAGCGTGACAACTTCATGGCAGCTGAAGACGCTGTGGCCTATGGCTTGATCGACAAGGTGATGAACACTCGTGACGAGTAATCATCTGTCCCTACAGGGATCGATCTGACGCAGTACTATGGCTGTTCGGGGGCGGGACTTGTTCCCGTCCTTTTACCATCCTGAAGTGAAATTTAAATTTATGTCCGAAAAGAAATCGGCCGACGAGAAAGTTCTGCATTGCTCGTTTTGCAATAAAAGCCAGCATGAGGTCAAGAAACTGATCGCTGGACCTTCGTCCGTGTTCATCTGCGACGAATGTATTGATCTGTGTACCGATATCATTCGTGACGAAGCTGCGGGCGCCACTCCTGATGGTGAACGTAAAGAATTGCCCACCCCCCAGGAAATCAAAGAGTTTCTGGACGGGTATGTCATTGGCCAGGAAATGCCCAAGCGCACCTTGGCCGTAGCGGTGTACAACCACTACAAGCGAATTCGTAGCGGCAAGGCAGGCCGTGACGATGTGGAACTGTCCAAAAGTAATATTTTGCTGATCGGGCCTACGGGTTCGGGCAAAACGCTGCTGGCCCAAACACTGGCCCGCATGCTGGATGTGCCTTTTGTGATGGCAGACGCCACCACACTGACCGAAGCCGGTTACGTGGGTGAGGACGTCGAGAACATTGTTCAAAAACTGCTGCAAAACTGCGATTACGATGTGGAAAAAGCGCAGCGCGCCATTATCTACATCGATGAAATCGATAAAATTTCCCGCAAGTCGGATAACCCTTCGATCACCCGCGACGTGTCGGGCGAGGGCGTGCAACAGGCGCTGCTCAAGCTGATCGAAGGTACAGTCGCTTCGGTGCCTCCGCAAGGTGGTCGCAAGCACCCGAACCAGGACTTTGTGCAGGTGGATACCACCAGCATTCTGTTCATCGTGGGCGGTGCTTTTGATGGCCTTGAAAAGGTGATTCGCGACCGTACAGAAAAATCCGGTATCGGTTTTTCTGCTTCCGTGAAAGCCAAGTCCGAACGAGGCGTGGGTGAGCTATTCTCTGAGGCCGAGCCCGAGGATCTGATCAAGTTTGGTCTGATTCCCGAGCTGGTGGGGCGTTTGCCTGTGGTCGCCACTCTGGAAGAGCTGCACGAAGACGCACTGATCCGCATTTTGACCGAGCCGCGCAATGCCTTGGTCAAGCAGTTCCAGAAGCTGCTGAGCATGGAAGGCGTAGAGCTGGAAGTTCAGCCCGAAGCCCTGCGTGCGGTAGCCCAGCGCGCCATCAAGCGTCGTACCGGCGCTCGCGGCCTGCGCAGTATTGTCGAGCAAGCGCTGCTGGACACCATGTACGAACTGCCTTCGCGTAAAGACGTCAGCAAAGTGGTGCTGACCGAGGACGCCATTGTCGGAAAGAGTAAACCCGAATTGATTTTGGGTCGTCCTTTGTCCGATAGTGAAGCCAGTGACACTGAGTTGCCCTTGAAAAACGCAGTAGCTTAGAGATATCTCCTCGTTTGTGCACTGTCTGGCTTTGGTCGGACAGGCGCAGGCGGGACAGGGCGACAGGCGAAGGTAAAGAGAAAGGAGTGGACCTATGAAGACCACCAGGCATAAGGGCTTGTCTCTCTTTAACTCTGTAAAGTTCTGTTCTAATGGTCGTTCGGCCTACTTGAAATATCAAAATTCGCCACAATCTGAGCTACAACAGGTTAAACCGTGAAAGGGAAGCCCAGGCTTCCCTTTTGCGTCTAAGGACATTTATAGGAAATGACTATGTCTGCGAGCCAGATTCTTTCTACGGAACCTATTGAGCTGCCGCTGCTTCCCTTGCGCGATGTAGTGGTGTTCCCTCACATGGTGATTCCGCTTTTTGTTGGCCGGCCTCGCTCGATCAAAGCCCTTGAGCTGGCAATGGAGTCCGGCAACAACATTATGTTGGTGGCGCAAAAGTCCGCAGGCAAGGACGATCCCGCTCCCGAGGATCTCTACGAAATTGCGTGTGCGGCCAGTATTTTGCAAATGCTCAAGCTGCCCGACGGCACGGTAAAAGTGCTGGTGGAAGGCTTGCAGCGCGCTCGAATCACACAGGTACAGGATGCCGAAACCCACTTCATGGCCTCGGTGGTCGAAGTGCCTGGCGACTCCGGTGATACTGCTGAAACCGAAGCGCTGCGTCGTGCGGTGCTGGGTCAGTTCGAGCAGTACGTCAAACTGAATAAAAAGATCCCTCAGGAAATTCTGACTTCCCTGACCGGGATTGACGATGCTGGCCGTCTGGCCGATACCATCGCCGCTCATTTGCCTTTGAAGCTGGAACAAAAGCAGGGCATGCTGGAAACGCCCAAGGCTTTGGAGCGTCTGGAAAGCCTGCTGTCGCAACTGGAAGGCGAAATTGACATCTTGCAGGTAGAGAAGCGCATTCGCGGCCGTGTGAAAAAGCAGATGGAAAAGAGTCAGCGCGACTACTATCTGAACGAGCAGGTCAAGGCGATTCAGAAAGAGCTGGGCGAAGGCGAAGACGGCGCTGATGTTGAAGAGCTGGAAAAACGCATCGAGCAGGCTCAATTGAGCAAGGAAGCGCTCAAGAAAGCCGAATCGGAAATGAAGAAGCTCAAGCTGATGTCGCCGATGTCAGCCGAAGCAACCGTGGTGCGTAACTACATTGAAACGCTGGTTGGCCTGCCTTGGCGCAAAAAGAGCCGTATTAACAACTCCTTGAGCAATGCCGAGGAAGTGTTGGATGCGGATCACTTTGGTCTGGAAAAGGTCAAGGAACGTATTGTCGAGTACCTGGCTGTTCAGCAACGTGTCGACAAACTGAAGGCTCCAATCCTGTGTTTGGTTGGCCCTCCAGGCGTGGGTAAAACCTCGCTGGGACAGTCCATTGCCAAGGCAACGAACCGCAAGTTCATTCGTATGGCTTTGGGTGGTGTACGTGACGAGGCCGAGATTCGCGGTCACCGTCGTACCTACATCGGCTCCATGCCGGGCAAGGTGGTTCAGAACATGAGCAAGGTGGGTGTACGTAACCCGCTGTTCCTGCTGGACGAGATCGACAAGATGGGCGCGGATTTCCGTGGCGACCCATCCTCGGCACTGCTGGAGGTTCTGGACCCTGAACAAAACCACACCTTCCAGGATCACTACCTGGAAGTGGACTATGACTTGTCCGACGTGATGTTCGTGGCAACCAGCAACACCTTGAACATTCCACCGGCCCTGCTGGACCGTATGGAAGTGATTCGTCTGTCGGGTTATACCGAAGATGAGAAGGTGCGTATTGCTTTCGATTACCTCTTGCCCAAGCTGATGAAGAACAACGGCGTGCGCGATGGCGAGCTGGAAGTGACCGAAGATGCCGTGCGCGACATCGTGCGTTACTACACCCGTGAAGCGGGTGTACGTTCCCTGGAACGTGAAATCAGCAAGATCTGCCGCAAGGTTGTTCGCAAGCTGTTGGTGGCCAATCCACAAGCCGGTACGCGTGCAGCTCGCAACAAGACACTGACCCAGGAAACCTTGGTCGTGAATGCGGCGAATCTGAACGATTACCTGGGCGTACGTCGTTTCTCCTTCGGCCTGGCCGAAAAAGAGAACAAGGTTGGCCTGGTGACGGGTCTGGCCTGGACCGAGGTGGGCGGTGAATTGCTGACCATCGAAGTCGCGGATATGCCCGGTAAAGGCAATGTGCTGCGCACCGGCTCGATTGGCGATGTGATGAAAGAATCGGTCGAAGCGGCTCGTACGGTTGTGCGTTCGCGTGCTCAGAAGTGGGGCATTGCCAATAGCGTGTTCGAAAAGCGTGACCTGCACGTGCACTTTCCTGAAGGCGCTACGCCCAAGGATGGTCCATCGGCCGGTATCGCCATTACGACCGCTATCGTGTCCAGCCTGACGGGTATTCCGGTTCGTGCTGATGTGGCCATGACGGGTGAAATCACCTTGCGCGGCGAAGTTCTGCCTATCGGCGGCTTGAAAGAGAAGCTGTTGGCAGCGCAACGCGGCGGCATCAAAACCGTGATGATCCCGGAAGAAAACATCAAGGACCTGGCCGATATTCCAGATAACGTGAAAAACACGCTGGAGATCATCCCGGTGCGTTGGATTGACCGTGTACTGGAAGTGGCCCTGCAAGACGCTGTAACGCCCCTGAGCGACGAAGAAGTAGCTCGCCTGGCCGCTGAGGCCTTGGCAGCCACGCGTGCTGCTGGGGCGGGTTCTGAGTCTTTCAAGCACTAAGCATCAGCAGTAGTAAGCAAGCAGTGAAACAGGCTACCTTGGGTTCAAGGTAGCCTGTTTACATTTTGGTCAGGCTGATCGTGGCTTCGAGGTTAATCATATTGATAGCAGTGGGAGCCAGATTTTTGGGCAACGATATTGAGGGAGTTGAAAGTCGCTAGCTTGCGCGAGGGGTTTACGGCTGCTCAAACCTGTATATCGGCATGCACTTCGACCAATAAAAAACCCCATGTACCAAACGGTATATGGGGTTTTTCTCTTGTCAGGAGCACCAAGCCTGTAAAACAGCTCTGGTGACCAAGAGAGAGGAAGCTTAATGCAGCGGGCTGGTACGAATCAGACCCACAGCAATGCCTTCCAAAGACAGGGAATCCGGGTCGGTGACGATGATGGGTTCAAAGTCCGGGTTCTCGGGCAAGAGGACCACTTGATTGCTGGAGCGCGACAGGCGCTTGACGGTGACATCGTCGCCAATGCGCACCACCACGATCTGCCCATTACGCGCTTCACTGGCTTTCTTGACGGCCAGCAGGTCGCCGTCAAAAATGCCCGCGTCTTTCATGCTCAAGCCGCGTACGCGCAGCAGGTAATCAGGCGTTTGGGTGAATAGGGTAGGGGCGACGCCAATCTCGCGCTCGATATGCTCGGTGGCCAAAATAGGGCTACCGGCAGCCACGCGACCAATAATGGGCAGCAAGAGGGCGTCAGCCAGATTGGCCAATGCGTTGCTGCTGGGAGCAGCACTTTCGCGGGTATCCGTACCGAGCAGGCGTATGCCGCGCGAGGCGCCGGCAGTCAGCTCGATAGCGCCTTTGCGGGCCAGAGCTTTCAAATGATCTTCGGCCGCATTGGCGGATTTGAAACCCAGCACCTGAGCAATCTCTGCTCGAGTGGGAGGGAAACCCGTCCGTTCGATTTCAGAACGAATGATGTCCAGCACTTGTTGTTGGCGTGCAGTGAGCTTGGCGGTCATAGTATTGTCTGCTGAATATATATACAGTAAAGATTGTGCGTTACAGTTGGCGTTTTTGCAAGCGGTGAGGGCCCTAAAGGCTTACTTTTTGACCCTTCGGGCCGCTCAGGCAGACTGGGGCCAATCCTTGCGGTCCAGGGTGTACAGCACATGGGGGGCGAGTTTGTGGCCCGCCGCTACACCGGGGTGATCAAAGGTACCAGCTTGCTCTGTCATGCCCAGGCGTTGCATGACGGTCTGCGAAGGCAAGTTCAATTGAGCGGTGTACGCCACAATTTGATCCAGGCCCAGTTCGTCAAAACCAAAGTCCATGCAGGCTCGTGCCGCTTCGGTGGCATAGCCCTTGCCCCAGTACTCAGGCAGCAAACGCCAAAGAACTTCCACGCAAGGCTGAAAGTACAGATCGGCGGTCGGGCGGTTCAAGCCCACCATGCCAATGAAGGCCCCGTTTTCTTTCAGCTCGACTGCCCAGGGACCCCAGCCATGTTCGTCGATCAGGTTTTGGCTGCGCTGGGCGATGGCATCGCTTTGCTCACGGTCCAGGGTGGCCGGGTAAAAACGCAGCGCGTGGGGATCGCTGTTCAAGCGGAAAAAGGGCTCCAGGTCGGAAGCTTTCCAGGGGCGCAAGATCAGGCGTTCGGTGTTCAGGGAAATCGTGTCTGTCATGGTAGTGCTCCAAGGGCTGGAACGACAACGCCCTTCCGAAGAAGGGCGTTGGGGCTGTAGTGAGGGACAGCTTACTTCAGGACTTGAGCGATGGCCTTGGCCACGACGTCAATATTCTGGCTGTTCAATGCAGCAACGCAAATACGGCCGCTGCTGACAGCGTAAATGCCGTGTTCCTGGCGCAGGCGTTCGACTTGCTCGGCAGTCAGGCCGGAGTAGGAGAACATGCCGCGCTGTTGCAGCACGAAGTCAAAGTTTTGGGTAGCGCCGTGCTCTTTCAGCTTGGCAACCAGTTGGGCGCGCATTTCGCGGATGCGATCACGCATGCCGGCCAGTTCAGTCGCCCAAGTCTGGAACAGTTCAGGCGAGTTCAGTACCGTGGCCACAACTTTGCCACCGTGTGTGGGTGGGTTGGAGTAGTTGGTGCGAATCACACGCTTGACCTGGCTCAGTACGCGGGAGGTTTCGTCCTTGCTGGAAGTAACCAGGGTCAGGGCGCCAACGCGCTCGCCGTACAGCGAGAAGGACTTGGAGAACGAGGAGCTGATGAACATGGACAGGCCTAGCTTGGCAAACAGACGCACTACGCTGGCGTCTTCTTCCAGACCGGCGCCAAAGCCTTGGTAAGCGATGTCCAGGAAAGGAACCAGTTGACGTTCTTTGATCAGCTCGGCGATCTGGGCCCATTGTTCCATGCTGGGGTCCACGCCGGTCGGGTTGTGGCAGCAAGCGTGCAGGACCACGATGGACTGGGCCGGCATGGCGCGCAGCGAGGCGATCATGCCGTCAAAGTTCAGGCCATGCGTAGCGGCATCGTAGTAAGCGTAGGTGTTGACCTTGAAGCCGGCGCGCTCGAACAGGGCGCGGTGGTTTTCCCAGCTTGGATCGCTGATGTAAACCTCGGACTGGGGTAGCAGTTGCTGCAGGAAGTCAGCACCGATTTTCAGCGCACCGGTACCGCCCAAGGATTGCACGGTCAAGGCGCGGCCTTCGGCAATGATGGGGGAGTCGGCACCCAGCAACAGGGTTTGAGCACCCAGATTGTAGGTATTGATCCCTTCAATAGGCAGGTAGCTGCGCGCGGCGGCTTTGCTCATCATGGCTTCCTCAGCCTTTTGAACAGCCTGCAAAATCGGGATACGCCCTTGATCGTCGTAGTAAACACCGACCCCCAGATTAACTTTGCCGCTGCGTTCGTCGGCATTGTATTGTTCGTTCAAACCCAAAATAGGGTCGCGTGGAGCCAGTTCGACGGTTTCGAAGAGCGATGTCATGATGATATGGGGGCGTTAGTGCAGAAAGGTAGAAAAACAAAGCATTAATGTGATAATACGGGCTTACCCTAAAGTGTGTCTAGCATGAAATTTGAGCCTGCCTTTCAAGAATTTCCGGGGAGTTCCTTCAAACTTTTCCAACCTTATTTGCCTGCTGGCGACCAGCCTGCGGCGATTGAGCAGTTGGTTGAGGGGATTGATGATGGCTTGATGTACCAGACCCTTTTGGGGGTAACGGGCTCGGGCAAGACCTATACGATGGCGAACATTATTGCTCGCACCGGGCGTCCGGCCATTGTTCTGGCGCCCAATAAAACCCTGGCGGCGCAGTTGTACGCCGAGATGCGCGAGTTCTTTCCACGCAACGCCGTGGAGTACTTCGTGTCTTACTACGATTACTACCAGCCCGAGGCCTATGTGCCATCGCGTGATCTGTTTATTGAAAAGGACTCGTCCATCAATGAACACATCGAGCAGATGCGCTTGTCGGCCACCAAAAGCCTGCTGGAGCGGCCTGACACCATTATTGTGGGTACCGTGTCCTGCATCTACGGTATTGGTAACCCCGGTGATTACCATGCCATGGTGCTGACCCTGCGCAAGGGCGACCGTATTGCCCGGCAGGAGCTGCTGGCGCGTCTGGTCGCCATGCAGTACGAGCGTAACGATCTGGATTTTCAGCGTGGGATATTCCGCGCTCGTGGTGAAGTGGTCGATATCTTCCCGGCAGAAAACGCGGAGCTGGCCTTGCGAGTCAGCCTGTTTGATGACGAGATTGAAGAGCTGGAGTTGTTCGATCCGCTGACAGGCAAGGTCGTGCAGAAGCTGAACCGCTTTACCGTGTTCCCTAGCTCGCATTATGTGACGCCACGCGAAACCGTGTTGAGGGCGATTGAAACCATCAAGCTCGAACTGCGCGAGCGTCTGGAATTTCTGACACGGGAAGGGCATTTGGTTGAAGCTCAACGCCTGGAGCAGCGCACCCGTTTTGATCTGGAGATGCTGCAGGAGCTGGGCTTTTGCAAAGGCATCGAGAACTACTCCCGCCACTTGTCAGGAGCTGCGCCTGGCGATCCGCCGCCGACATTGATCGACTACCTGCCGCGTAACTCCCTGATGTTTATCGATGAAAGCCACGTCACTATCGGGCAGTTGGGCGCCATGTATCGCGGTGACCGCTCGCGTAAAGAAACCCTGGTGCAGTTCGGTTTCCGCCTGCCTTCGGCCATGGATAACCGGCCTTTGAAACTGGAAGAGTTCGAACGCCGTATGCCGCAAACCGTGTTCGTGTCGGCTACACCCGCTGCCTACGAGCAAGAGCATGCAGACAATGTGGTTGAACAGGTGGTGCGACCTACCGGACTGGTGGACCCGGAAATCGAGGTTCGCCCGGCTACCACGCAGGTCGATGACTTGCTGGGTGAAATCAAGCTGCGTACTGCGCAGGAAGACCGTGTATTGGTGACGACGCTGACCAAGCGCATGTCAGAGGATCTGACCGAATACTTGTCAGAGAACGGTATTCGCGTGCGCTACTTGCACTCGGACATTGATACGGTGGAACGGGCCGAGATTATCCGGGATCTGCGTCTGGGCGTCTTCGATGTGCTGGTCGGGATCAACCTGCTGCGTGAGGGGCTGGATTTGCCCGAAGTGTCTCTGGTGGCGATTCTTGATGCGGACAAGGAAGGCTTTCTGCGTTCGGAGCGCAGCCTGATTCAAACCATAGGTCGGGCAGCGCGTAACCTGAACGGTAAAGCCATTCTGTATGCCGACAGAATGACGGACTCCATGCACCGCGCTATCGAAGAAACCGAGCGCCGTCGTGCCAAGCAGATCGCCTTTAACGAAGAGCACGGTATTACGCCGCGTGGCGTGAACAAGGCCGTCCGTGAGTTGATTGATGGTGTTGTTGCCTCGGATCCAACCGCCAGCTTGCGCGAGGATGTGCCGGACGAGTTGATCCGCGACGAGAAGGCCGCTGCACGCGAGATCAAGCGTCTGGAAAAAGAGATGATGGATCACGCCCGCAACCTGGAGTTCGAGCAAGCGGCAGCCGCGCGCGACAAGTTGCAAAGACTGAAGGCCAAACTGCTGATGGCTTGATGGTTGTTGTGTATTTGCAACTAAAGCTGGACGAAAGCTCAGAAAAAACGCCGTTCTGCTACCGGCTTTCATCACTCGGGTGTATTGCTTGATTTATCTCATCTCGAGAAAGTGGTGTATCCGCTAAGCAAAGGTTGCTGCGCCTTTGGTTTATTCCAAACTTCAAGCAGCTGCGACCGGTTCTTACTGGCAGCTCCCAAACGATACCGATTTGCTGTTTTCAAGGCGATTTTCGGGGTCTGTTTTCACCCCGGTTTCGTCTTGCCTTATTTGGGGTTTTCCCGCAGACTTTGACGCATTATGAGTAAGGTTCTGTTTGTCTGTACAGGGAATATTTGCCGCTCCCCCAGCGCCGAAGGTGTCTTGCGCCAACTGGTCGACCAGGCCAGTTTGTCGGAGGCTATTTTGGTGGATTCAGCCGCCACGCATGGCTTTCATGTTGGCGAGCATCCTGACACACGCGCACAGATAGCCGCTCGTAAACGCGGTTATGACATCTCTACCTATCAGGCCCGACAGGTCCAGCGCGAGGACTTTCGCAACTTCGACCTTATCTTGAGCATGGACTGGGAAAACCACGCTGCCTTGCAGCAAATGTGTCCTCCCATTTACCGTCACAAGCTCATGCTGCTGATGCGCTTTGCCACTGACTATGAAGCGGCTACCGTGCCCGATCCTTATTATGGCGGCCAGGATGGCTTTAATAAGGTCATGGACTATATCGAAGATGCCTGCCAGGGCGTGTTCGAACTGGTTCGCAAGCGCGTCCCCAATTACCGTGCTGCCTGAGTGGCTACATAACACTTCAGTATAAGTGTAAAAACACACGCTCAAGCACGGTAGTTTCCCCTGTATTTGCTATACTGGACCAAATTGGTCGGATTTGCCGTTGGCAGTCCGGCCGCTTTCGCCTTTGGCAAGGAAACTATCATGCGTTTGACGACAAAAGGGCGTTTCGCCGTAACCGCGATGATCGATCTTGCGCTGCGCCAGCAAAGTGGACCGGTGACGCTCGCAGGCATCAGCCAGCGACAGGGTATCTCGCTCTCGTATCTTGAACAGTTGTTTGGCAAGTTGCGCCGCCATGAACTGGTCGATAGTGTGCGTGGTCCGGGTGGTGGCTATACGCTTGCGCGTCTGGCTCGCCACATCACCGTTGCTGACATTGTGTTTGCGGTCGATGAGCCCGTTGATGCCACCCAATGCGGTGGCAAGGGTAATTGCAAGCAGGGCACAAATGGGCAGAAAGGCGAGTGCATGACTCACGAGCTTTGGGCGACGCTTAGTCGTAAAATGGTCGATTATCTGGATTCTGTCTCGCTACAGGACTTGGTTGATCAGCAGCGTCTGCGTCAGCTGAAGTTGGCCGCTCAGGAAGCCGGCCAGCCAGAAGAATGTACTTTGTAGTGGGCAAGATCCGCTACTGACCCGGAGTTTTGTATGAGTCGCGCTCAGCGTATCTATATGGATTATGCCGCCACTACACCGGTAGACCCGCGTGTGGCCGACAGCATGATTCCCTGGTTGACGGAACGATTTGGCAATCCGGCCTCCAGCAGCCATCCCTATGGGTGGGATGCGGAAGAGGCCGTGGACCAGGCGCGCCGTCAGGTTGCCGCTTTGGTAGGGGCAGAGCCGCGTGAAATCGTCTGGACCTCCGGTGCTACCGAAGCCATTAATCTGGCGTTAAAAGGTGCCGCGCAGTTTTATCAGTCCAAGGGCCGCCATATTATTACCGTCCGTACGGAACACAAGGCCGTGCTGGATACCTGTCTGGCCTTGCAGGACGAAGGGTTTGAAGTCACCTTTCTGGATGTTCTGCCCAGTGGTCTGATTGATCCTCAGGCGTTTGAACAAGCCATTCGCCCCGACACCATCCTGGCCTCGGTCATGTTGGTGAATAACGAAATTGGCGTGATTCAAGATGTGCAGGCCCTGGGGGCAATGTGCCGGGAGCACAAGGTGCTGTTCCATGTGGACGCCGCCCAGGCTACCGGCAAGGTAGCGATCAATCTGCAGGAATGGCCCGTGGACTTGATGTCCATGTCTGCCCACAAGACTTACGGTCCCAAGGGGATCGGTGCCTTGTATATCCGTCGTAAACCGGCCGTGCGCCTGAAAGCGCAAATTCACGGTGGCGGGCACGAACGCGGGTTTCGCTCCGGTACGCTGGCCACTCATCAGATCGTGGGCATGGGGCGTGCTTTTGAACTGGCTGCGCAGGAAATGGATCTAGACAATCAGCGCATCACCGCGCTGCGAGATCGTCTATGGGCTGGCCTGCAGTCTATCCCTGACCTGTTCCTGAATGGCACCTTGGATCAGCGTGTGCCGCACAACCTGAACATCAGCGTGGATCACATCGAGGGCGAAGCTCTGATGATGGCCCTGACGGATCTGGCCGTGTCCAGCGGCTCGGCCTGTACGTCGGCCAGCCTGGAACCGTCCTACGTATTGACGGCCTTGGGTCGCAGCGATCAGTTGGCGCACAGCTCCTTGCGCTTGAGCCTTGGTCGTTTCACGACCGAGCAGGACATTGATGACACGATAGCCGCCATCCGTCGTGTGGTTGAACAATTGCGGGCCATCTCTCCCTTGTGGAGCGAGCCTGCTTCGGAGCAGTTCGCGCAATGATATATAGTGACGCTGTCATGGAGTATTTCCTGCACCCGCGTCATGTGGGTGTCATGAACAGCAGTGATGCTGACGTGGGTACAGGGGAAGCGGGAAGTCACGAAACCGGGGCCTTGATTCGCATTCAGCTCAAGGTATCGGAGCAGGGCCAGATTCAGGATAGCTGTTTCAAGGCTTATGGCTGTGGCTGTACCATCGCTGCCGCCTCATTGGCGACACAGTGGCTGCAAGGTCGCAGTCTGGAGCAGGCAGCTCAGTTCTCGTCTACAGATGTGCAGCAAGCGCTGGAATTGCCGCCGGTCAAAGTGCATTGTGCTTTGTTGGCCCAGGAGGCGGTTCAGGCCGCTATTGCCTCGGTACAGAACAAAGGCGCGTTTTAGTTGTCCAAGCCTGAAGGCTGAATATTCTTTCAGGTTTATAGAAAGGAAAAGATTATGTCTATTTCTCTTACTCAGCCCGCCGCAGAACATATCCAGCGTCATTTGAAAAAACGCGGGGGCGGTTTGGGGCTACGTTTGGGTGTACGTCTGACCGGTTGCTCGGGTCTGGCCTACAAGCTGGATTTTGTTGATGAGCCGGTTGAAGGCGATCAACTGTTTGAAGAGCACGGCGTTAAACTGTTTGTTGATCCTAAAAGCCTGCCCTTTATTGACGGCACGCGGCTGGATTATGGCCGTGATGGCCTCAATGAAGGTTTCAAGTTCATCAATCCAAACGAGAAAGCCTCCTGCGGGTGTGGCGAATCGTTTACCGTGTAGGAACTCATGTCATTACGTTTCGGTTTGGCGGCCAATCAATTGCACCATGATTCGGCAGATGCGGCTTTGTTTCAGTGGTTGCGGCGTTCAGCCAGCGGTATTCGCGAATTGGAAGTTGAGCTTTATACGGTCGGTCGTACCTGTAATGCCATCGAGCGTTCGGGCCTGCTGGAAGGCTATGGCGGCCTGGTTCGCTATCCCTATGGTCGTGATGGTGGCTTGATGAAGCTGGTGGCCCGGGTCACGCAAAGCCCGGATGGTACACCGCCTTTTGATGGCGCCATTTATCTGATTGACCCGGTAGACCCCTCCTCCATTTTTCCGGAAGCATTGGCGCTCAAGCGCCAATGCATCACGCATGGCCGTCCTTTCATTTCTACCTTGATGGGTGCAATTGAATGGATTGAAGTGGAGCGTGTCAGCCGCGGCTTGTGGCCTGATTCCAGCTGCAAACGTATTTTTGACTTCCCTAATCAAACCCTGGCCATGATTGCGCACGATGCACTCAAGGACAAGATGATTGAGTTTGCCGACAAGCATTTTGATCTGCTGTCTCGCTTTGGCCAACGCGTGGGAACCGGGACGACAAGCCGCCTGTTGAATGAGCTGGCCTGGTCTAAAGGCTGGCCTAAGGAAACACCCTGGATTCAGTCATATCTAAGTGGACCTTTGGGCGGCGATGCACAAATTGCCGAGCTGGTGCTGGAAAATCGTTGTCAACGTGTCATCTTCTTTGAAGACCCGCACGTTGCGCGTCAGCACGAGGCTGACATCCAGCTGCTGGAGCGTGCGGTGCGCGTGGTAGCTGACAAGGCTTCGTGTTTTTCTTCGCCTGAGGTGGCTCATAAATGGGCGCAGGCGGTGATGCGTTTGCCGGTGGATTAATTGCCTCCAAATCGTACTCGCAACACAGGTGCAACACGATGAGTCTATGAGCCTGGATTCGCAGTAAAAAGAGGACGCTTTCGAGCGTCCTTTTTTGTTTCGGCATGACGTGTCGCCGAGCAAGTGGTCAGGCTGCGCGAAAGTCGCTGAGAGGCGCTTTAGCGACGGTCGGGACGAGGGCAGCTTGATTCGCGCACGGGGGCTCTCTAGACTACAGTTCGTTGTTGGCAAGCACTGCAACACAATGTCGCCCGATCAATGGGGCAGTCTGTGGATACTGGAGGTAGGCTTGAATCGACGCATGATCTTGAAAGCGACCGGCGCGGGTATCGCCGCCCGGCTTGGAGTTCCTGTTTCTTCTTTGGGTGCTATGTTTGCCACGGTTCCGGCACGTGCGCAGCAGGCCGATACGTTTCCCTCCGGGCCTGTGCGTATTGTTGTTCCGGTGAATCCGGGCGGCAACGCTGACCGTATCGCACGGATGCTCGCGCAAAATCTTGCCAAATTGTGGCAACAAACGGTGATCGTGGATAATGTGCCCGGCGCTCACACCAGTCTTGGCGTCAACCGGGTAGTTCGTGCAGCCCCAAACGGGCACACCCTGTTGTCTAGCGGGGATCAGCTTGCGATCAACGCTGCCCTCGGTCGCAAGCTGCCCTATAGCGAGACGGAGGTCCGTGGTGTGACCCGCACTATTGTTAATTCGCAGGTGCTGGTAGTGCGGCCAGGGCTGGGCGTTAATCACTTCGATGATTACGTGGCGTTACTCAAGCGTCAGCCTGGCGAAATATCTGCAGCGCTGCCGATTGGCTACGGCAGTATTTATCATTTGGCCGTCGAGATGCTTAACCAGCGTTTGGGTACGCAAACCAATAACATTCCCTACGCGGGAGGGGCCCCCGCTATGTTGGACATACTAGGTGGGCATGTGGACGGGGCGCTTATTGATATCTCTGGGACAATCCAGAACATTCAGAAGAGTGAACTCATCCCTCT
Organism: Alcaligenes sp. RM2; assembly: GCF_052931795.1. Lineage (NCBI taxonomy): Bacteria > Pseudomonadati > Pseudomonadota > Betaproteobacteria > Burkholderiales > Alcaligenaceae > Alcaligenes > Alcaligenes sp. RM2. The sequence goes on along the minus strand of NZ_JBRFIO010000001.1, from coordinate 1,280,551 downwards.
GGCGGTGACCTCGCCGGAGCGTTCGAAGGTTTTACCGGATGTTCCCACTTTTCATGAATTGGGAGTATCTGATTTCGTGATCGAAAGCTGGCAGGGCGTTTTTGTGCCACGTGCCACGCCCGATGAGGTGGTTGCCGGGCTGAATCGCGATATTACGGCTGTACTGCATTCGCGCGAATTTGCGGAGCCATTGGAGGAGCAGGGCTTTGTGATCGCGCCTGGTTCGGCCGAGTCGCTAGATCAGATCGTGGCGCGTGATATTGCCTTGTTTCGTGAAGTGGCGGCAGTTGCTGGTATCAAGCCTGAATGAAGTTAGCCCTTACAGGTGTAGGGCTGGTTAATGATGAGATTGGAGCGGGTGTTTGTTCAGGGACTGGGCAGAATAGCTGCGTATTTGCGTATTTGCGTATCTGCGTATCTGCGTATGTGTGTGCGGGGGCGAGGATGCATAAAAAAACGCGCGGTCTTGACCGCGCGTTTTTCTTGCTTGAGACTGATCAGTCCTCGCGACGCAGGTGCGGGAACAGGATCACGTCACGGATAGCAGGGCTATCGGTCAGCAACATGACCAGTCGGTCGATACCGATACCGCAGCCGCCTGTAGGAGGCATACCGTATTCCAGTGCACGGATGTAGTCCGCGTCATAGAACATGGCTTCTTCGTCGCCAGCATCCTTGGCCTGAACCTGGGCCTGGAAACGTGCGGCCTGATCTTCAGGATCGTTCAACTCCGAGAAACCATTGGCAATTTCGCGACCAGTAATGAACAGCTCAAAGCGCTCGGTAATGCCTTCCTGGGTGTCCGAAGCGCGTGCCAGTGGCGACACTTCCACGGGGTAGTCCACGATGAAGGTAGGGTGCCACAGCTTGGATTCTGCTGTTTCTTCAAACAGAGCCAGTTGCAAGGCACCCAGACCGGCATCGCGCAGTGGGGGTGAGTTCACGTCCACTTTCAGGCGAGCCAGCTCAGTGCGCAGGAATTGGATATCTTCCAGCTGTTCGATCTGGTAGGACGGAGCGTACTTCATGATGGCGCCGGTAATGGTCAGGCGATCAAAAGGCAGGCTCAGATCCAGCTCGCGTTCCTGGTATTGCAGGGTGGCGGTGCCACGGGCGCTGATAGCGGCTTCGCGTATCAGGTTTTCGGTGAAGTCCATCAGCCACTGGTAATCCGTATAGGCCGCGTAGAACTCCATCATGGTGAATTCAGGGTTGTGACGAGGGCTGACGCCTTCGTTACGGAAGTTGCGGTTGATCTCGAATACGCGCTCGAAACCGCCCACGATCAAACGCTTCAGGTACAGCTCGGGAGCAATACGCAGGTACATTTCCATGTCCAGCGCATTGTGGTGCGTAATGAAGGGTTTGGCCGATGCGCCACCCGGAATGGGGTGCAGCATGGGGGTTTCCACTTCCAGGAAGTTGGCCTGGGCCATGTGCTGGCGCAAGCTGCTCATGACCTTGCTGCGGGCCAGGAAGGTTTGACGGGTGTCTTCACCCATGATCAGGTCTACGTAGCGCTGACGGTACTTCAATTCCTGGTCAGCCAGACCGTGGAATTTGTCGGGCAGGGGGCGCAGGGACTTGGCCAGCAGGCGCACGCTGGAAGCATGTACGGACAGCTCGCCCTTATTGGTTTTGAAGACTGTGCCTTCCACGGCCAGGATGTCACCGATATCCCAGCCCTTGAATTCCGCGTAGTTTTCTTCGCCCAGTGCGGCTTTGTCCAGGTAGATCTGGATGCGGCCGGAAGCATCTTGCAGTGTGGCAAAACTGGCTTTACCCATGACACGCTTGAGCATCATGCGGCCAGCTACTTTCACGACTTTATTGGTTGCAGCCAGGGCATCCTTGTCCTGCTCGCCGTACTGGCTGTGCAGCTCGGCAGCGTGAGCGTCAGGGCGAAAATCGTTGGGGTAGGCGATGCCGTTTTCGCGCAGGCGGTCCAGTTTGGAACGACGCTCGGCGATCAGGCGGTTTTCGTCTACGACGGGGGCGGAAGTGTCTAGCGGTTCAGTCATTGTGTCAGTACTTATTCGTAGTGGCGGATGTCATCCAGGACGTGCTGGCCAAAATCCGGGCTGTTCAGGTGGCGCAAAATGCGCTCGGCCGTATCGTCCGGGCTGCTTAGCTGACCTTGTTGATGCAGGTCGATAAAGCGGCTCAGGTTCGGGAACTGGTCGCGGGATTGGCTACGGATATGGCCTTGCATATCGGTATCGATCACGCCAGGGGCCAGAGAGCAAACGGCCAGCTCGGGATTTTCCAGCTTCAGGGTTTGCGTATAAAAATCCAGCGCTGCCTTGCTGCAGCCGTACACGGCCCAGCCCGAGACGGGTTTGCGGCCAGCACCGGAGGATATATTGAGCACCTGGCGTTGGGCATCCTTGGGGGCGCCTTGCAAGAAGGCGGCGGTCAGGCTCATGACACTGGCGACATTCAATTGCAGCGCCTGTGTAATGGCCTGGGCATCGAGCAGGTGGCTGGCCTGCCCAACGGGATCAACCGTGCCCGCATTATTAATGAGGACGTAGCGTTGAGCCTGTGTCTGGCTGATCAAGGCTTGCAGAGCCTTGGCAGCCTGTTGTGCGCCTTCCGCGCTGGCCAGGTCTACGTGCAGATGTTGATGAGCCCCTTGGGGCGCATCCAGTTGCAGTTCGCTGCGGGCCAAAGTGATCAACTGATGGCCAGCGGCCAGTGCCTGACGTGCTAGGGACAAGCCCAGACCGCGAGAGGCACCGCTTAGAACAGTCAGCGTGGAAGCGTGCATATTAAATACCTTGTTTCAGGCTGGCTTGAATAAAGGCATCCAGGTCACCATCCAGAATCTTCTGGGTATTGGAGCTTTCGTAGTTGGTACGCAAGTCCTTGATGCGGCTCTGGTCCAGCACATAGGAACGGATCTGGTGACCCCAACCCACATCGCTCTTGGAGTCTTCCAGTTTTTGCTGCTCGGCCATACGGTTGCGCATTTCCAGCTCGTACAGGCGGGACTTCAGCATTTGCATGGCTTCGGCACGGTTACGGTGCTGCGAGCGGTCGTTCTGACACTGCACCACAATGCCGCTGGGCTCGTGCGTAATACGAACGGCCGAGTCGGTTTTGTTAATGTGCTGACCACCGGCACCACTGGCGCGGTAAGTGTCGATACGCAAGTCGGCCGGGTTGATTTCGACTTCAAAGGAGTCGTCGATTTCCGGGTAGACGAACACGCTGGTGAAAGACGTGTGGCGGCCATTGGAGGAGTCAAAGGGACTTTTGCGAACCAGACGGTGCACGCCGGTTTCAGTGCGCAGAAAACCGTAGGCGTAATCGCCTTCAATCTTGATGGAGGCCGATTTGATACCCGCCACGTCGCCGTCAGACTGTTCCAGGATCTCAGCCTTGAAGCCCTTGTGTTCGGCATAACGCACATACATGCGTAGCAGCATGGAGGCCCAGTCCTGGGCTTCGGTACCACCCGCACCGGCCTGAATATCCATAAAGCAATTCAGCGGGTCGGCAGGGTTGGAGAACATGCGGCGGAATTCCAGCTCTTCAATACGGCTGGCCATGGCGGCACAATCTTCTTCGATGGCGGCGATAGTGGCATCGTCATCGTCCATCGCGGCAAGCTCAAACAGGTCCTGCGAATCTTTCAAACCCGTGTGCAAGGCGTCCAGCACATGCACCACGTTTTCCAGACTTTTCTTTTCGCGGCCCAGATCCTGAGCGTGTTGAGGATCGTTCCAGACGTTGGGGTCCTCGAGTTCGGCATTGACTACGTGCAAACGATGAGCTTTGTCATCGTAGTCAAAGATACCTCCGTAAGGCATTTTCCCGCTCCGAATAATCGGCAAGGCGGGCTTCCAGTTGATTAAGTCGTTCCGATTCCATGATTCAGCGGCTTTCCTATATTTGATGTGCCACCCACGCCAGCCAGCAAGGCGGCGCGCGGCAAACTTCCGATTTTACCCTTATCGGAGGTCTATGGCACGTATTGGCCGCTCAGGAACTGGACATTGTGCACGTGGCTGTGCGATAGGCGGGCACGGATCGGTAAGAAGGCTGCTTGAGGGCGGCGGGCAGGGCGGGAGCATCGGGCCCGGAAAGATCGCTATCCAGACTGAAATGCGCCACCACCTGGGCCAGCAAAGTGGTTTGCTCCAGCTGCTCCTGAGCGGTGTGGGCGCTGTGTTCAAGCAGTTGGCGGTTGGACTGGCCTTGCTGGTCCAGGCGCGTCATGACCTGGTTCACGTAGTCGATATGCGTCGCCTGCTCCTGAGAAGCTTGGGCAATATCCGCCACAATGCTGCGCATTTCATTGACCTTGTGTTGTGTGTTGGCCATGACTTGCGCCATACCTCGGGCCGCAGCCGAGCTTTGCTCGGTTTGTTCGACTGAGCTGGAAATCAGGGTGGAAATCTGTTGCAAGGCGTCGGTGGAGCGCAAAGCCAGGTTGCGCACTTCGGCAGCAACAACCGCAAAGCCATGACCATGGACTCCGGCGCGGGCGGCCTCCACCGCGGCATTCAGGGCCAGGATATTGGTCTGGAAGGCAATGTTGCGGATCAGTTTGGTGATTTCGCTCATTTTGTTCGAGCTGTCGGCAATCGCGTCGATGGTATCGAGCAGGCTGTGTACCGCTTGATTGCCCAGGGCCACCTGGCTGGAGGTGTCTTGCGCCAGATGATCGGCGGTTTGGGCCTGCTCCGCGTTCTGGCGCACGGTGTCAGCCAGTTGATTCATCGCCTTGACGGTCTGATTCAATTCGGTGGATTGGTCCAGAATTTGTTCGCTCAGGTTCTGGCTACCCAGCACAATGGCATGCGAGCCGTCGCGTATCAAGCCGGTTTGTTCGCGGATCTGATGCACCACGGTTTGTACGCCCTGGCCGATGCCATTGAGTGCTGTAAGCAAGGTCCCGAACTCATCATGGCGACGCACGCTGAGCTGCGCATTGAGCTTGCCCTGGGCCAGCTCCTTGGCCAGATTTGCCCCTTGATCCAGTGGCTGCTTGATGGAGCGATACAAGAGGCGTAGAGCAATCGTGCTGGCCATGAAGAACAGGGCCAGTGCCGCTAATGCCAGACTGAACGCACGGTCGCTGCTACGACCAGCCAGATCCAGAGAACTGTCCAGGCGCTCGCTGAACTGGTGTTCGAACTGATCCAGTGTGTTGGTGATTTGGGCAGAGGCTTGAATGTATTGCTGGCTGAACACCAGCACTTTGGCCATCAAGGCATTGGGCAGGGCGATACGGATAGCGCCGTTACCATCTTCAAACTGGCCGCTGGCGGTTTGGATGGCCTCGGACTGAACCTGGCTAAGTGCGAGGGTCTGCTCATAGGCGGAGCGAAGCAGGTCCTGTTCAGCCGGTTCCAGCTCCAGATCCCTGAAGCGGTCCAGCATCGCCAGTGTGACACCATCCTGATCCGCCTGGGCACCCGTAAACACCGCCAGGAGGTGGCGGAAGTTTTCCTGAAATTCGATCTGTTCGCTGGAGACAAACGCGATGGCCTGACGGCTTAGCAATTCGCTGATGCGTTTGAAGTCTTTGCTAAGCGCCGTCGTTTGATGGCGCTGGGCTTCCAGATGCTTGCGCTGTTCGATGCTGCTGCTCAAATGTTGCAGGGCAATCAGCATCAGGATTAGAAACAGGCTCAGAATTGCAAAATAGGCGATGAAGCCGGTTTTGAGCGTCAGTAGTTTTTTCAAGGCGACTCCCACAAGATGTGGGGTGCGCCCGAGCGCTGATGGCTCTTGTCGCACCCCTGTCAGGCGCGCCTATCTTTGCATCTAATTGTGACAGGGGTGTGGCGCTATGTCTTAACGGCGGTGGGGAGTGCGACGAGGGGCAGAGGTCGGCGCGCCAATACGCTTGGGCAGGTGGCGGAAGATAATGCGACCTTTGCTCAGGTCGTAGGGCGACATTTCCAGGGTGACGCTGTCGCCAGCCAGAATACGGATGTGGTGCTTGCGCATTTTACCGCCGGTGTAGGCGATAACGGCGTGACCGTTGTCCAGGGTGACACGAAAGCGCGAGTCAGGCAGGATTTCGGTGACGGAACCTTGCATTTCAAGTAGCTCTTCTTTGGCCATAAATCGGGACTCCTTTAAAAATAATAATTCCCGTCTGGCCTTGCTGGGCGGGACGGGGACGGGCTTGAAAACAAGGCAGACCGACAAACCGGACAAGCGGTGTCTGGAGTCCAGCCTTGCACTAGGCCCATAAAAATCGGGGTGAATCTGTGTCTGTCAGGAATGGTTGGTTCCAGACAGGGTCAGGTGGATCAAATTGAAAACACGCCCGCCGTTCATAGGGGGATCCAGCCGGGGCAGACAAGGTCTGCCTACCTGAAAAACGGGCAAAAACACGAATACTTGCCAGGAACAGGAACCTGTATAACGACGCGCGGGACAGGCCCTTGCGGTTAAAGGTGCTGGTTGTGGTGCCAAGTAATGCACTTGGGGCGCTTGATCGGGTCAAGCTTTATTCCCAAAAGTGGGGGTGTTTCAAGGTCGATTTACCCTGGGTAGCTGCATCTGATGTTGCTAAAGTCAGACGAGCGTGGATGGGATGGGCCAATAAAATTCAATCAGCGCCATGACGTGACAATTGTATGATTATAAATAATATTTATGGATTGGTCAAAGATTGACCAGTTCTCATCGTCACAAGCAGGCAGGTAAAGGCGTAGAGGGCAGAGCATGCTTGCCTATATACTAGGCCAATCGTAACGGCGCAGAGGTGACCTGAGGAGGGATCACATGCGCCGTTGCCGTTTTTTAGGACATGCTTGTGAGCACTCAGAAACTGACCCCTGGCACGACGGCTTTACTGGTTTTACCCACGATCTTGTGGGCAAGTAATGCCATTGTGGGGCGCCTGATTCATGATCAGGTTCCGCCCATTACCCTGAATTTCTTCCGTTGGCTGGTAGCTTTCACCATTCTGCTTTTTGTGGGACGACAAGTGCTGCGACGCGGCAGTAATTTGTGGACCAACTGGAAACGCTACTCGATTCTGGGTTTGCTGGGCATAGGGATCTATAACGCTTTGCAATACCTGGCACTGCAAAGCTCGTCCCCCATTAACGTGACTTTGGTCAACGCCAGCTTGCCGTTCTGGATGCTGGTCATTGGACGCCTGTTCTTCAAATCCACCGTCAATGGGCGTCAGTTGGTGGGTGGCTTGATGTCCTTGCTGGGTGTGGTGCTGGTGCTGACGCGTGCGGACTGGCAGGAGCTGATGGCCTTCCGTTTTGTGCCGGGTGATGTGTACATGGTGATTGCCACTATCGCCTGGGCGATCTATAGCTGGATGCTCAGCACCCGTCGCCATGAGGGTGCAATCGCAGAAACCTGGGCCACTGTAGTGATGGCACAAGTGTTTTTCGGTTTGATCTGGTCTGGTGCTTTTGCCGCCATGGAGTGGCAATTTACCGACTGGCATATCGACTGGTCCTGGGGCTTGTTACTGGCCATTCTGTATGTGGGGACTGGTCCGGCTCTGATCGCCTTGCGATGCTGGGGGGTGGCTGTTCAGCGAGTGGGCGCTGCCACGGCCGGTTTCTTCGTCAATCTGATGCCTGTATTTGCCGCCTTGATGTCGGTTTTTATTCTGGGCGATACCCCCAAGCTTTACCACGGAGCGGCTTTCTTGCTGATCGTAGGCGGGATTTATGTGTCTTCGCGTAAAAGCTGAGGCTTGAGCGGATGCGGGTGTCTTGCGACACTCTGGATGCAAAAAAAGGGACGCCCGGTAGAGCGTCCCTTTTTACTTTGTGGACTTTGGGTTCAAGTCCTTGCACATGGTTGCAGGTGTTTACTTGCCATCACCCATGCGACGGAAAATTGTCGCGACCAAGGGACCGGAAATATTGTGCCAGACGCTGAAAATAGCGCTGGGCACAGCGGCCAATGGCGAAAAGTGGGCGCTGGCCAGGGCAACACCCAGCCCGGAGTTTTGCATACCCACTTCAATAGCCAGCGTCTTGCGCTGTGCTAAAGGCATGCCGCTCAAGCGTGCCAGTACATAGCCCAGGATGTAGCCCAGGGTGTTATGTACAACGACAACCGAGAACACCAACAAGCCACTGGTCGCAATTTTTGGCTGGTTACCCGCGACAACAGCGGCCACGATAGCCACAATGGCCACCACAGATACCAGGGGCAGGGCTGCCACACCGGCTTTGATCTTTTCACCCATCAGGGATTGCACAATAATGCCCAGGGCAATGGGCAGAATCACCACCTGAACAATGGACCAGAACATGGCCGAGGCGCTGACTTCCAGCCATTGGCTGGCCAGGAAGTAAATCAGGGCAGGGGTGACGATAGGAGCCAGCAAGGTGGTGACCGACGTAATGGCAACCGACAGGGCCAGGTCGCCACGGGCCAGAAAAGTCATCACGTTCGACGAGGTGCCACCGGGGCAGCAGCCCACCAGAATCACGCCAATGGCCAATTCGGGTGGCAGGGAAAAGGCGTAGGTCAGAAACCAGGCCAGACCGGGCATGATGATGAATTGTCCCAATACACCAATAGCCACACGGCCAGGGCGTACAAACACCTCTGCAAAGTCCTGGCGCGACAAGGTCAGACCCATACCGAACATGATGATGCCCAGAAGTGGAACAATATAAGCGCCTAACCAGCGGTAGTGGTCGGGAAAGTAATAGGCCAGAACGGCAAACAGTAGAACCCAGATGGCAAAGGTATTGCCAACAAAACGGCTCAGGCGGGCGATAGCCTGCATGATGAAATATCCTTCAAGGAGCACGGCTGGCCGGTAGGCCGGCGCGGTGCGGATTAGTCTGTTATGGGGAGCAGCATGGGTCGGGCCGGGTGTAGGGCCGTCCATCGCAGACCTGCTTAAGGGCTGGCGACGCGACTTTCCGATGGGGTGGGATAAAGCGCTGGCAACACGGGGCTGTACGGGCAGATCTGGGTAAGGTCAGGGGTACAGGCGGTGGTGAGCGAAACGGACAACATGGCAGGCCATGTTTTTTATCCTGGAAGGCCGAGCTCGGGCGTATTGTAGACCTTGGCCGCCGTGGTATTTTGATTAGCTGCCTTGCAAATGTGTGTATTAGGAGAGGGTGGGTGAATAGAGCGGGATCACGTCTGGCGGCATACGCCTGTTTGGCCTTGTCCATGTCCTTGGTGGGCAGTTATATCGCCCTGACACGGCCGTTGGTGGCGGCACTGCCGGTGTTCTTGCTGGCCTGGCTGCGCTTTGGCATTGGCGCGATAGCCATGCTGCGTTGGCTGCGCAAACCGGCGACCGAACCCGCACTGGACCTGCGTACCCGTGGCCTGATTTTTCTGGAATCCTTTTTGGGTAATTTCCTGTTCACGCTGTGCATGGTGACAGGCATCAGTATGACCAGTGCGGTCTCTGCTGGCGTTATTTTGTCCGCCATTCCCGGGATGGTGGCCTTGTTCAGCTGGTACTTCCTGAAAGAAAGCATAGGGCCCCGCACCTGGGTGTCACTGGCCCTGGGGATGGGCGGGATTGCCTTATTGGCCCTGGTACAGGAGGACGATCACGGTGTGGATCAGCTGGACCCAGGAAAAATGTGGCTGGGCAATGCGCTGATCTTTTGTGCCGTCCTGTGCGAGTCGGCTTATGCGGTCATAGGCAAGCGCCTGACCGCCGTGCTTAGTCCCAAGCGCATCAGCGCGATTATCAATCTGTGTAGCCTGGCGCTGATTACGCCCCTAGGTTTATACGCCGCCTGGGATTTCGATTTCACGGCACCGGCAGGCTGGATCTGGCCTTTGCTGGTGTTTTATTCCTTGGCCGCCAGCGTCTGGACGGTCTGGCTGTGGATGACGGGAGTGCGTTCCGTACCCGCTTCGCAAGCCGCGGTGTTTATGGTCTTGATGCCCTTGGGTACCGCAGCAGTGGGTGTGCTGGTGCTGGGGGAGAGCTTCACTACTGTGCATGTTTACGCTTTTATACTGGCTTTGGCGGGCTTGGTGCTGGCGACCTTGCCGACTCGGTCGAAGTCTCAAACGCCTTAAGAAGCTTAGGCGCAGCTTTTTACATAGGCGCGGGATGGCCGTATTGGGACTGTATTGGATGCGGCTATTACAGAAGCCATGCGTAGCTGGGATGCCAGGGCTGCTTCTATTCAAAGCTAGTCGTAATTAAAAAAACCGCTGCATAAGCAGCGGTTCCGGGAAAGGGACACTGGGCGATAGCGATAGTGCTTAATCCTGACCCTGTGCATATTCAATAATAAATTGCACGCTGACGTTCCCGTTCCATTCGTTCTGATCCAGACGATAGGCGGCTTCGATATTTTCCGGCAGCAAGGTATCGCGGTTGAACCAGATCGCATCGAAGTATTCACCGTTGCGCTCCAGGCTCAACTTCAGGTGCTTGTTCTTGAGCAGACGTTGTTGACGTACGAAGAAGTTGTCGCGGAAAACAGGAGCCGGGAAGCCGGCGCCCCAGACTTGTTTTTGCAGCATTCCGGCCACCGTAATATTGATGTGCTCAGGTTCCAGCGAACCGTCCGTTTCGATGACAGGATCAAACTGGAAGCGGCCTGTCAGTTCCTGTACGGCTTCTTCAAAGGCCTGCACGAACACATCGTAATTGTCCTCTTCAATCGTCAGGCCAGCTGCCATGGCGTGACCACCAAACTTCAGAATCAGGCCGGGATAGCGTTTGGAGACCAGATCCAGCGCATCGCGCAGGTGTACGTCGGGGATAGAGCGGCCCGAACCTTTGATCTCGCCTTCGTCACCTTGGGCAAACGCCAGGGTAGGGCGCCAGTACTTTTCTTTCAAACGTGAGGCGACCAAGCCGACCACGCCCTGGTGCCATTCGGGGTGGAACACGCAGACAGTGGCACTGGTGTCCGGTTCTGCCAGTTCGGCTGCGCGCAGGGCCTCTTCGCGCATGGACTGCTCAATCGAGCGGCGATCCTGGTTCATGTCCTCCAGTTCGCGAGCCAGATTAGCGGCTTCATCTTCGTCATCCGTGATCAGGCAGCGTATGCCCAAGGCCATATCGGCCAGTCGACCGGCGGCGTTGATGCGTGGCCCCAGGGCAAAGCCCAGATCAAAGGCGCTGGCCTGCCGCGGGTCACGGCCAGCAACCTGGAACAGGGCGCGCAGCCCAGCCTGCATCTGGCCCTTGCGCATGCGCTCCAGCCCTTGGGTGACGATCAGGCGGTTATTGGCATCCAGGCTGACTACGTCGGCCACGGTCCCCAGGGCGACCAGATCGGCCAGTTCGTTCAGGCGTGGGCCTGCATTGGCCTCATATACCCCGCGCTGACGCAGCTCGGCACGCAAAGCCAGCATCAGGTAAAAAATAACGCCCACACCGGCCAGGTTCTTGGAGGGGAACTCACAGCCGGGCTGATTGGGGTTCACAATCGCCAGGGCATCGGGCAACTCATCGCCGGGCAGGTGGTGGTCTGTGACCAGAACTTTCATGCCCGCCATATGAGCGGCTTCCACACCATCAATACTGGCAATGCCGTTATCCACGGTAATCAGCAGATCCGGTTTGCCCGAGGGATGTTGCTCTGCCAGTTCGACCACGGCGGGTGACAGGCCATAGCCGGTTTCAAAACGGTTTGGAACCAGAAAGTCCACGACTGCGCCCATGCTGCGCAGCGCACGCAGGCCGACTGCACAGGCGGTAGCGCCGTCACAGTCATAGTCGGCAATGATCAGCATGCGGTCCCGGCGGGCAATGGCATCGGCCAGCAAAACGGCGGCTTCACGCGCCTGGGTCAGCATATTGGGCGGAATCATGTTGCGCCAGGCCGGATCGATCTGGGCGGCGTCCGTCACACCCCGAGAGGCCAGCAGACGGGCCATTAAATCATGAATCCCGGCCTGTTTCAGGGCGTGGCTGGCGGCTTCTTGAACGGGACGGTTTTTCAGGATAGGGGTGACCACCACTGACTCCAGTTAGAGGTTTGTTTGAACAGGGACAGGGGCCAGATGCGGCGCGAGGCGGGACCGACGTGAGCATAGCGGTCCAGTCCGGTCAGCACCAGTTCTGGCATGGGCCCTGCGGCCAGGGGGGCGAGCACGGTACGATCCAGCTCGGTCAGTTGTTGCAGCCAAAGCCCCCAGTCTTGTCGTATCAGGCTGTCTTGCAAATCATCAATAATGCGCAGCCCGGCGGGCTCGGGGCCTAATTGCTGGCAGGAAGCCCCGCCAAACAGCCACAAGCTGTTCACATTGGGCAGACCCGCCTGTTCACGCTCGTGGTTATCCGGCAGGGCAAAGGCCAGCATTTGAAATTCATTGATAAGACGACGCCAGGGGCGGGTTTGCACATCCTGAGTCCACCAATTATTCAAATTGCTTTGGCTGACCAGTTCTGTGGAGGCCGCTTGCACCGTAAAATCAGCTGGTGGAGTGACACGCCACAAGGCCGGGCTGATGTACTCGAATTGAAAGCCGGTGTCGTCCAGATAAGGGCGAATGGCCTCCAGCAAGGCGCGGCTATAGGACTCAGTCAAGGCTAGTTGCTCGCTGGGTATCAGCATGGCGCCCTCGCGAGAGGGGGCAATGTGCACCAGCTCTGCCAGCCAGACCGGCTGGTCCGGCGCCACCGAGTGGATTTGTTTCAACTGGCGTAGCCGCAAAGGGGCCAGACCTGCGCTAAGATGCTGGGCTTGGTGCGCCGTAAAGCCGTGGGCGTGCAAAAGCCAGGCTTGTGCTGGCGTGCACAGGTCCTCGGACGGGTCGCGTACCGACAGCGTGCCTTTGCCCTGAGTCAGTAACTGAACCAGTGAAGGGGCCGTCTGGGGCAAGTGTTTGATGAGTTCGCGCGCGATGGCCGGTTCCGGCAGCGCACCGTTGATTACGATCTGCATGACAGCGATTGTAGTGTTTTCTTTGAGGCGATAGCAGCTCGCATGGGATACGAATTTTGGATTGGAGCGCGGTATGCCGGCCTGGCCAGGGGCCGCAAACGGCGTGGGGGACGAAAAGACCGTTTTGTCTCCTTTATTGCGGGCAGCTCGATGGCGGGGATTGCCCTGGGGGTAGCCGCGCTGATTGTCGTGCTGTCTGTTATGAACGGCTTTCAGACCCAGGTGCGTGATCGCATGCTGTCGGTCTTGCCGCATATTGAGTTGATTGTGCGCAATGCCGATCATCAGCAAGTCCTGAATGAATGGAAGTCGCTGGCCCAAAAAGCCCAGACCAATCCGGCGGTGGTGGGCTCGGCCCCCTATGTGGCCGGGCAGGGCATGCTGGTGCGCAGTAATCAATTGATGGGCGTGCAGGTACGTGGCATTGAGCCTGATCAGGAAAGCAAGGTGTCCGAGCTGGCCCAGCAAATGGTCATGGGCCGACTGGAAAATCTGCAGCCAGGCACTTTCGGGATTGTGCTGGGCGAGCAGTTGGCCAATCAGTTACGTGTCAGTACGGGCGATACGATCATGCTGATGGCCCCGCAAGGCTCGATCTCGCCAGCCGGCTTTTCGCCACGCATGCGCCAGTTCACGGTAACCGGCGTGTTTTCCTCCGGCTATTACGAATACGATGCCAGCCTGGCTTTTGTGAACGTGGATGATGCTTCCAAAATTTTCCGCGACAGTGGCAATAGTGGTGTGCGTCTGCGTATTAAAGATATGCAGCAGGCCCCCATGGTGGCTCAGGAGTTGGCCAGCAAAATGCCGCGCAACGTGCTGGTGTCGGACTGGACAGCTAATAACCGTACCTGGTTTGCCGCTGTGCAAACCGAAAAACGCATGATGTTCCTGATTCTGGCCCTGATTGTGGCGGTGGCGGCTTTCAACCTGCTCTCTTCCTTGGTGATGGCCGTGAAAGACAAGCAGTCGGATATTGCTATTTTGCGCACTATTGGTGCCACCCCCAGCGAGATTGCCCGTATTTTCCTGGTGCAAGGTGCTTTGATTGGCGTTGTGGGTACCTTGCTGGGCGTCGGTTTGGGTACCTTGATTGCCTACAATATCGACGTGATCGTGCCCTTTATTGAAAACCTGATGGGTCGTAAATTCCTGCCTCAGCAGATTTACTTCATCAGCGAATTGCCTTCCAATCCGCAGGTCTATGACATTGTGCTGATTGCTATCGTCTCGCTGGTTTTGTCCTTCCTGGCCACGCTGTACCCAAGCTGGCGTGCTTCCAAGCTTCAACCTGCACAGGTGCTGCGTCATGACTGATCTTATCGCTCCAACCGTGCTGCGCGCGCGCGATGTCAGCGTCCACTACGAGGAAGGTGGCAACAGCATTCAAGTGCTTTCCGGGGTGAATCTGGAGGTGTGTCGTGGCGAGATGGTGGCTATTATCGGCGCTTCCGGCTCGGGTAAAAGTACCTTGCTGCACGCTTTGGGCCTGCTGGATAAGCCTGATACAGGCAGCATCGAGGTTAACGGCACCCAGACAGAGAGTCTGAATGAAAGCGAACGCAGTCAGCTGCGCAACAAGGTGCTGGGCTTTGTGTACCAGTTCCACCATTTGCTGCCTGAGTTTGATGCGCTGGACAATGTGGCCATGCCCTTGATCGTGCGTCGCATGAAGCGTCCAGAGGCGCGCGAGCAGGCTCAGCAGGTTCTGGAACAAGTGGGTTTGTCCCAGCGCGTGCATCACTATCCGGGTCAGTTGTCCGGGGGCGAGCGTCAGCGAGTGGCCTTGGCGCGTGCTTTGGTCACACGACCTGCCTGCGTGCTGGCGGACGAGCCTACGGGTAATCTGGACCGCTATACCGCTGAAGGTATGTTTGAACTGTTAAGCCGGGTCAATGAAGAGTTCGGCACAGCTTTTGTCATCGTGACCCATGACCAGGCCTTGGCCTCCCTGGCCCATCGTCAGCTGGTAATGGACAAGGGCTATCTGACCCAGGAAATCAGGGCCGAGCGCCGGGTCTAATACCTCGCAGGGGCGTGGGGCTGTCATACCGCGTCCTTCCCTTTGAGGGGCTGAGGTTTGTGGGGAGTCTCGTTATGCTTATCGATACGCATTGTCATCTGGATGCTCCCGAATTTGCTCAAGACCGAGAGCAGGTGATTGAGCGTGCCCGCGTGGCGGGTGTACGTTCGATTGTGGTGCCGTCCGTAGGTGTATTTGACTTTCAAGCTGCCCGTGAGACCGCGATGGCAGCACCCGGGGGCGTGTATGCGTTGGGGATTCACCCCCTGTTTACTCCTGAAGTGGGGGCAGCAGATCTGGAAGCCTTGGAACAGGAAATCCAGCTGCGTCTGGACGACCCGCGTTTTGTCGCCTTGGGGGAAATCGGTCTGGACTACTTTGTGCCAGAGCTGAAAACCGAAGAGGCTAGTCGTCATCAGGAATGGCTGTATGAAGCTCAATTGGCCATGGCGCAACGCTATGGCTTGCCTGTACTCCTGCATGTGCGTCGCTCTCAAGACCGGGTACTGAAATATCTGCGGCAATTTCCGGGAGTAGGCGGGATAGCCCATGCTTTTAACGGTAGTGAGCAGCAGGCGCAGATGTTCGTACGCCAAGGCTGTGCGCTGGGTTTTGGTGGGGCCATGACCTTTGGCCGAGCCAAGCAGATTCGCCGTCTGGCGCAGGATATGAGTCTTGATGATATTGTGCTGGAAACCGATGCGCCGGATTTGGCGCCGTCCTGGTTGGTGGAGCCGGGGACTCCCTTGGCATCGGTTCGCAATGAGCCGGCTGAGGTGAAAGGAGTCGCGGAGAGTCTTGCAGAGCTGCGGGGGATGGACGTGGCTGATGTCATTCGCCAGACCGGGGCCACGGCACGACGAGTCTTGCCAAGGCTGGATGCGTTTTTGTCTAGCCAGGGGTATTAGGCTGGGGGCAGGCTTTTTGATGTTGCCAGAACTGCTTTTTCACTGGGCTTTCACTCCTGGTTTATCTGTCAGGTAAGAGGCGCGTTTTGCCTATCGGTACAAGCCGATATGAGCAAAGTGTCCTTGTTTCGACCCTTTGAGGCACGCCTGAACTCTACGCTATAGATTTGCGTGGAGATCACGATGGCAGGGCAGAGCCCATGACAGGGCGTGCGTGTTTAGCCGCTTTTGTGGCCGCAGCCACATTCACCCATTTCCTGAAGCCTTCGTATCTGGCCTTGCCTGTTTGGCCGTGGCTGGGTGCTGTGGTTGTGAGCATCTTGCTGGCGCAGCGTTTTTCTTTTGCTTATGTTCTGGTCTTTGCCTGCTTGGGAGCCAGCTACAGCATTTGGCATATACAGGGCCGGCTGGCTCAATCCGTCCCGGTCACTGACATCAATAAAGTCAGTCGGGTAGAGCTGGAAATCCAGTCCTTGGTACAGGAAGGGCCGAATTACAGACAGTTTCAGGCACGAGTTTTGAGCTCCCAGCCCCCCGGTTTGCCCGAGCAGATTCTGGTTCGCTGGAATGCGGCTCAAGGCCATCGCTCCTTGTACCGTGAGCCGTCTGTACAAAGCTTCCCCGAGCTGATGCCCGGTCAGCGCTGGCGCATGTCTTTATTGATGCGTCCACCTCAAGCAGCCCGTAACCCTCATGGCTTTGACGCAGAACGTCATGCCATGACTCAAGGCTGGCGGGCTGTGGGCAGTGTGCGGGGTCAGCCACAACGATTGGACTTCGATCCGGCGCAGTCCTGGTTCACATGGACGGAGCGTCTACGCCATCATTTGCGCAACGTCCTGATGCCCTACGTACAAGAACAACGCTGGGGCGGGGTGATGCTGGCTTTGTCTTTGGGAGATCAGGCCAGTATCGCCGCAGCGGATTGGCTGATCTTCAATCGCAGTGGCCTGACGCACCTGGTCTCCATCAGCGGCACGCACGTTACGTTCCTGGCCGTGTTGTTGGCTGCCTTAGTGTCCTGGTGTTGGCGACGTGTTCGTTGGGGGCGCTGGGTATTGGCCGAACAAGTTCCTGCTCAGGTTGCTGCGACCTGGGTAGGTATTGCCGGGGCGGGTGCTTACTGCGTCATCGCAGGCTGGGGTGTTCCTGCCCAGCGTACTTTTTTGATGTTGCTGGTGCTGGGTGTCTGCCGTATTCGGGGTTTATATTTGGGAGCCAGCCGGACTTTGCTGATTGCAGCTCTGTTTGTGGTTTTGCATGATCCATGGGCGGGGCTGACCACCGGCTTTTATCTATCTTTCGCCGCCGTTTCGGTCTTGTTCGCGTTTGGCGCTTTGATGGGGCAGGTGCCGCAGCCAGGCTCCTGGTGGCAGCGCTGGGGGCGGCGGATCTGGTTTGCGACTCAGTTGCAGGTGCTGATTACCTTGGCCTTGCTGCCCGCACTGGCCCCCTTGTTCCATGAAATATCCTTGGCTTCCTTGCCCGCGAATGCGTATGCCATCACCTTGATCGGCTCAGTTGTGACGCCGCTGGTGCTGCTCTTGTTGATTTTGGCGGCGCTACAGGCTCCGCCAAGCTGGTGCGAGTCTGTCGCCAATCTTGCTCATGCTGTATTGGATTTCACCATGCAGCCTACGATCTGGCTGGCGGAGCGCAGCCTTGCCAGTGTGCCAGTGCCTGCCCAGCACTGGGCTTGGACAGTTCTGGCTTTGCTGGGGGTACTGCTATTACTTTTGCCCAAAGGCTTTGTGTCCCGCTTGAGCGGCCTGTCTCTGTTGGTGCCCGCCTTGGCTTTGCGACCTTCTTTATTGCAGGAAGGGGACTGGGACTTGTTTGCCCTGGATATAGGCCAGGGCAGTGCGGTGGTGCTGCGTACTCGCAGTCAGGTGTTGCTGTTTGACGTGGGAAACCGCTACGGCCCTGATTCCGATGAAGGCAAACGCAGCATTGCGCCCTGGTTGAAAGCCAAGGGAATAGGGCAGATCGATACCTTGGTGTTGTCTCATGCCGATATGGACCATGTGGGCGGGACGCGCAGCGTATTGCAGGCGGTGCCGGTTAGCCGCTCCTATAGCAGCTTTGATCTGGACGCGCATCTGAATCGGGAGGAGCGTTTGCTGGCTGTGCCTGCTGGCTCCACTGTTCGCCCGGAGCAGGCCCTGCGCTGTGAGCAGGATGTGCACTGGGAGGTAGACGGCGTACGTTTCCGGTTCTGGTGGCCCCCTGCGGATGAAGCCCGATTCAAGGCCGCCTATGGCAGTGAGGAAGATAAGAATGCCATCAGCTGTGTGCTGGAAATTCGAGGTGCCCGACACAGCGCCTTGCTTTTGGGCGATGCCGGTGTGGCGCAGGAGCAAGCCCTTGTGGCGGCGGGTTTGGGGCCTGTTGATGTCGTTGTAGTCGGGCATCACGGTTCCCGGACCTCCTCGGGGGCGCATTTTGTGAAACACATGCAAGCGGGGTTGGCGATTGCTCAACTAGGATGGTGGAATCGCTTTGGGCATCCACATGCGCAGGTGCAAACGCGTTGGGAACGCTCCGGCGCTTTATTCCTGCGTACCGATCATTGGGGCGCTTTGACTGTGGAGTCGCGTCCTTCGGCCCTGTATTACTTTGGCGAGCGTGATCGTCACGCCCGCTACTGGCAGTCCCCAGCACCGCCCTGACGGCAGGACAGAAACGGCATAGTAAAGCCCTCGGGCTGGGCTACAATAGTCCTTTATCTGTCAAATTCTGGTCTGAGCGTTCATGACAACTGATCTTCAGGAGCCGCGCCTTAATTGGGTTATGTGTGCCAGTGCCTCCGGTACGCACCGCATGGCGTACTGGGAGTGGGGCGATCCCGGTAACGATCAGGTCTTGATGTGCGTGCATGGTTTGACACGTACTGGCCGGGATTTTGATCAATTGGCTCAGCGCTTGTCCAAACGTTACCGTGTGGTAGCCCCTGATATTGTCGGGCGTGGTCGCTCTGATTGGCTGATTGATCCAGCCGCTTACGCCATTCCTCAATATGTCGCCGATATGCTGGCATTGATTGCCCGATTGCAGCCGGCACGGCTGGATTGGGTGGGCACATCCATGGGCGGTTTGATTGCCTTGGGTTTGCAAGGCGCGCAAGCCATGTCAGCCTTGCTGCGTCCTGCTCGCCCCGGACCAGGTCTGGGTGTCGAGCCCTTGCAACTGCCCTTGGGGCGTGTCGTTCTGAACGATGTAGGCCCGGCGCTGGATATGACAGGGCTGCAACGCATCAGTGAATACGTCGGTCAGTCCGTGCTGTTTGATACCTTCGAACAGGCGGTGGAGTATGTACGTTCCGTCTCAGCTTCCTTCGGAGAGCATTCCGCTGAAGAATGGGCCGATATGTCCCGCCACGTCTTTGTGGAACATGAAGGCAAATGGCGTCGCCATTACGATTTGCGCTTGTCGCAAGCCTTTGCTCAGCAAGCGGATGTGGATTTGCAAGCGGCACAGGCTTTGTTGTGGGGCGCCTATGAGGGTTTGCCGGACAAGGTTCTGATCGTACGAGGCCAAGAGTCCGATCTCTTGAAGCCAGAAGCGGCCCAGGAAATGTTGCAACGCAATCCCAATTCGCAATTGGTGACTATTCCCAATGTGGGGCATGCGCCCATGCTGCGCAATGCCGAGCAAATCGACCATATCGACTACTTTCTTGCTGGATAGCCCCTTATGAGTGTTCAGGCCCGCTTGCCCGTTGATTTGCATTGCCATTCCATTTATTCAGATGGTGTGCTCAGCCCCGCGGAACTCGCCGCACGTGCGCATGCTAACGGTGTGAAACTGTGGGCCCTGACGGATCATGACGAAATCGGTGGCTTGAAACTGGCCCGGCAATACGCCGAGGATCTGGGCATACGCTTTGTGGACGGGGTAGAAATCTCCGTCACTTGGGCGAACAAGACTATCCACATTGTGGGCCTGGGCGTGGACCCGGACCATCCTGCCCTGCAGCAGGCGCTGCATGATGTGCGTGCTGGCCGCGAGCAACGCGCCCGTCAAATGGGTGAACGCTTGGAAAAACTGGGTTTTCCCAATGCCTATGAAGGTGCAGTCCCATTTGCGGCCAATCCGGAACTGATCAGCCGCACGCACTTTGCGCGGTTTCTGGTACAGCAAGGTTACTGCGTTGATATGAATGAGGCCTTTCGCCGCTACTTGGCGGATGGCAAGCCTGCTGCCGTGGAAACCGTCTGGGCCAGCCTGGAAGAAGCGGTGGGCTGGATACGTGAATCGGGCGGCAAGGCCATTATTGCCCACCCCGGACGTTATGAATTGGATGGCACCCGCAGCCATGCCTTGTACACCCAGTTTCTGGAACTGGGTGGCGTAGGTATTGAAGTGCTGACAGGCAGTCATACTCCGCAGGAATACAGCGTGTATACCCAGGTAGCACGCAGCTATGGTTTTGAAGTGTCCTGTGGTTCGGATTTTCATGGTCCCAGCGAAGGGCGTATTGATTTAGGCGGTTTGCCGCCTTTGCCCTCGGGATTGAAACCCGTTTGGCAGGAGTGGCTCTAGCAGGAGCCTTGAAAACGATGAATAAAGCCTTTGTGAAAGAGTCCGATCAGGACGATGACGACGATCTGGACGCCCCGGCCAGTGCACTACCCAGTGGGACCAAGAATTACATGACGGTCCTGGGGTATCGCCGTTTGCGTGGCGAACTGAGCCATTTGATGAACAAGGAACGTCCCGAGGTGGTGCAGATCGTCTCCTGGGCGGCATCCAATGGTGATCGCTCCGAGAACGGCGATTATCTGTACGGTAAAAAACGCCTGCGAGAAATCGACCGCCGTATCCGTTTCCTGACCAAGCGTCTGGAAATTGCCGAAGTGGTGGATCCCGGCTTGCAGCCCAATCCCGATCAGGTGTTCTTTGGTGCAACCGTTGTTTATAGCGACAGCCAGGGTGAAGAGTTCACCATCACCATTGTGGGAGTGGACGAGGCCGAACCCTTGCAAGGCCGTATCAGCTGGATTTCGCCGGTGGCCCGGGCCCTGATCAAGGCGCGTGAAGGCGACACCGTGGTGCTGCGCACCCCCGCCGGCAAGGAAGAGCTGGATATTCTGGAAGTGTCCTATCCCGAGCCCGCGCCAGCTCCTGATCTGGATGGAGACAGCCCGATTTGAACGCCTTACCGGGTCCGTATTTGAGATTACGGGGCGCCAATCGCTCCGGCCCCTCAAGACGTCTTGTCGAGCTTGCCGGGTTTGCTGTGTCTCCAGCCCCGCTTGTTGCGGCCCCGTTGTTTGAACTGAATTTTCCCTTTTTGTGCACGCCATTTACCGATGTGACCTCTTGTGTCGCTTCCGGTTAAAATGGCGTGTTTTCTATTTCTCCCACCTTTTTTGCCCCTCCCGTATCGTGAGCCAAATCCTGTACTTTCCCGGTTCGTCCGTGCTCTCCGCATTTCGTCGTGAGCGTTTGCTAGAGCGTGTCGAGCAGCGTCAACTGCCTGTTGCCGACATTCTTGCCTTGCACGAATACTATGTCTGGACTGAAGAGTCCGGCCTGGATGCCAGTGCGCGTCAGCACCTCAGCGACCTGCTGGACGATGGTCTGCCTGCGCTGGACCCTCAGCCGCCTAAAGGCGCCTTGGTTCTGCGAGTCATTCCTCGTTTGGGTACCGTGTCGCCCTGGGCCAGTAAAGCGACTGACATCGCCCATAACTGTGGCTTGCAAGCGGTACGTCGTATCGAGCGTGGCGTGCGTTACATCATCACCCCCAAGCGTGGCTTGCTGGGTGCCAAGGAACTGAATCAGGCTCAGCTGGAGCAACTGGCTGCCTTGCTGCACGACCGCATGACCGAAACCGTGGTTGGTTTGGAGTTTGACGGTCAGGCGCTGTTCACCCAACTGGAAGGCAAGCCCATCCAGACCGTGGATGTTCTGGGCGGTGGCGTGGCGACCTTGAAGCAGGCCAACGAGGAAATGGGTCTGGCGCTGTCCGAGGACGAAATTGAATACCTGATGGAGGCCTTCACACGTCTGGGTCGTAACCCGCACGATGTGGAATTGATGATGTTCGCGCAAGCCAATAGCGAACACTGTCGTCACAAGATTTTTAACGCACAGTGGGTAATTGACGGTCAAAACCAGGGCAAGACCTTGTTTGGCATGATTCGCGAAACCCACGCGGCTCAACCTGAAAATACCGTGGTGGCTTATGCGGATAACGCCGCCATCATGACGGGCGGCCCCGCTACTCTGTTCCACGCCGGTATTGATGATCAGGCCAACGAGCCTGTGTATCAGCGCCACGAAGCACTGGTTCACACCTTGATGAAGGTGGAAACTCATAATCATCCAACCGCAATTGCTCCTTTCCCTGGTGCATCTACCGGTGCCGGTGGCGAGATTCGCGACGAAGGCGCAACAGGCCGTGGTTCCAAGCCCAAAGCAGGTTTGACCGGCTTTACCGTGTCCAATCTGTGCTTCCCTGAACAAATGGAACCTTGGGAAAAAGACTCCCACGGTATTCCTGACCGTATCGCCAGCCCCCTGGACATCATGATTGAAGGCCCGATTGGTGGTGCCGCCTTCAATAACGAATTTGGTCGTCCTAATCTGCTGGGTTACTTCCGTACCTTTGAGCAAACGGCTGGCGATCAGCGCTGGGGCTATCACAAGCCCATCATGATTGCTGGTGGTCTGGGTTCGATTGACGATCGCCTGACTCACAAAGATCCTTTGCCAGTGGGTGCCTTGCTGATTCAGCTGGGTGGTCCTGGTATGCGTATTGGTATGGGTGGTGGTGCTGCGTCCAGTATGGGCGTGGGTGCCAACCGTGCTGAACTGGACTTTGACTCCGTGCAGCGTGGTAACCCGGAGATGGAACGCCGTGCCCAGGAAGTGATCGACCGCTGCTGGCAGCAGGGCGAGAATAACCCCATTATTGCCATCCACGACGTGGGGGCGGGCGGTCTGTCCAACGCTTTCCCGGAACTGGTGAACGATGCCGAGCGTGGCGCTATTTTTGAACTGACTCGCGTTCCTCTGGAAGAGTCGGGTCTGTCGCCTGCTGAAATCTGGTCCAACGAATCCCAGGAGCGTTACGTCCTGGCCATTCTGACCAAGGATCTGCCGCGTTTTGAGCGCATTGCTCAGCGTGAGCGCTGCCCCTTTGCCGTCGTGGGTGTGGCGACTGAAGAGCGCCAATTGCGCGTGACTTTCGGCGAAGGCCTGCCTGGCGTGGACGAAGTGCACACCCCCAAGAGCATCGAGGAACGTCCTGTTGACGTGCCTATGGATGTGATTCTAGGTAAAGCCCCACGCATGGAACGCGACGTCAAGCGTCTGGACGGCGTGGCCGAACCGCTGGACCTGACCGTTATTCCTTTGACCGAAGCCATGCACCGGGTGCTGCGTCACCCCACTGTGGCCAACAAGACTTTCTTGATCAGCATTGGCGACCGCAGCGTGGGTGGCCTGTGCAGTCGCGATCAGATGGTTGGCCCTTGGCAAGTGCCTGTGGCTGACTGCGCCGTGACATTGGCTGATTTTGAAGGCGTGCGTGGCGAAGCCATGTCCATGGGCGAACGTAGCCCTAGCGCCATGATCGACGCTGCAGCCTCCGGCCGTATGGCTGTGGCTGAAGCCCTGACCAACCTGGTCGCCAGCGATGTGCGTGACCTGAAAGACGTCAAACTGTCCGCCAACTGGATGGCCGCTTGCGGCGTGGATGGCCAGGACGCCGCCTTGTTCGACACGGTTCAGGCTGTCAGCCAGTGGTGCCAGAGCCTGGGCCTGTCCATTCCGGTGGGCAAGGACTCCCTGTCCATGCGTACCAGCTGGGAGCAGGACGGTGAGTCCCGTCAGGTGATTTCGCCAGTTTCCCTGGTGGTGACCGCTTTTGCTCAAGTGGCCGATGTGCGCCGCACCTTGACCCCCCAACTGCAAACCAATGTGGGCGATACTGCTCTGGTTTTGATCGATCTGGGGCAGGGCAAACAGCGTATGGGCGCTTCCGTATTGGCCCACGCCTTCAATCAGGTTGGTCAGTCCGTGCCCGATATGCAGGACGCCGAAGCCATGCTGGCTTTTGTTAAGGTGATTCGCCAATTGGCCGACCAGGATCTGATCCTGGCCTACCACGACCGTTCCGACGGTGGCCTGGCCGCGACCGTGGCCGAGATGGCGTTTGCCGGTCACACAGGCGTGTCCGTGAATCTGGACATGCTGACCATCGACCCTCATGCTGCCGATTGGGGCGATTACAAGATTCGTGCCGAACAGGTTTCCGTGCAGCGTGATGAAATCACCTTGCGCGCCTTGTTCAACGAAGAGGCTGGTGCTGTTATCCAGGTGCCATTGGCCCAGCGTGATCAGGTCATGCAAACTCTGCGTGAAGCAGGTTTGTCGGCTCACTCTCACGTGATTGGTAGCCTGAACAAGACCGATCAGGTCGAGTTCTATCGCGATGGCGCTTGCATTTACCAAGCCTCTCGTGTGGAACTGGCGCAACAGTGGAGCGAAGTTAGCCGCCGCATCATGGAGCGCCGCGATAACCCCGCTTGCGCGCAGGCCGAATTCGATCGCTGGGAAGACGTACAAGATCCAGGCATCTCGCCGCGCGTCATGTTCAACCCGCAGGAAGATATTGCTGCTCCCTTCATCGCTACCGGCAAGCGCCCACGCGTTGCCATCTTGCGCGAACAGGGGTGCAACAGTCAGGTGGAAATGGCCTGGGCCTTTGATACTGCTGGTTTCGAAGCCGTTGACGTACACATGACCGACCTGCTGTCGGGCCGCGCATCGCTGGAAGGCATGCAGGGCATGGTGGCTGTGGGTGGTTTCAGCTATGGCGACGTTCTGGGCGCCGGTGAAGGCTGGGCCAAGACCATTCGTTTCAACAACCAGTTGTCGGATCAGTTTGCTGCTTTCTTCGGTCGCAGCGATACCTTCGGTCTGGGTATTTGTAATGGTTGCCAGATGATGGCCGCTTTGGCTCCCATGATTCCAGGTGCAGAATTCTGGCCACGCTTTACCCGTAACCAGTCGGAAAAATACGAAGCTCGTTTCTCCAGTGTGGAAATTGCCTCTTCGCCATCCTTGTTCTTCAAGGGTATGGAAGGGACCCGTCTGCCAGTAGCCGTGGCTCACGGTGAAGGCTTTGCCAACTTCCAGCGTCAAGGCGATGCGTCCAAGGTCGCCGCTGCGGTTCACTTTGTGGATCATCGCGGTCAGCGCACCGAACAGTACCCGCTGAACCCCAACGGCAGCCCTTACGGTTTGACCGGCGTAACCACGGCAGATGGCCGCTTTACCATCATGATGCCTCACCCGGAACGCGTGACGCGCAACGTCATGATGTCCTGGACTCCAGAGCAGTGGGGCGCCGCCGATCAGGGTGCTGATCAGATGGCAAATGGTGGATTTACTCCCTGGATGCGGATGTTTCGCAACGCTCGGGTCTGGATTGCGTAATTGCTTACGCGTATAATCGATTTTTGGACGGAGTTATAAAAGCATGCGTCTCATCAAGAAAGCACTGACCTTCGACGATGTGTTGTTGGTTCCCGCTTACTCCGAGGTTCTGCCTCGCGATACATCCTTGCTCACCCGCTTTACGCGGGACATCACCCTGAATATCCCGCTGGTTTCGGCTGCCATGGACACGGTAACCGAAGCGCGCCTGGCTATTGCCATGGCACAGGAAGGCGGTATCGGGATCATCCACAAGAACCTGACGGCGGATGCTCAAGCACGTGAAGTTGCACGTGTGAAGCGCCACGAGTTCGGTATCGTGATTGACCCGGTTACTGTTACGCCCACCATGAAGGTGCGCGATGCCATCAACCTGCAGCGTCAGCACGGTATTTCCGGTTTGCCTGTGGTTGAGGCCGGCAAACTGGTGGGTATTGTTACCAACCGCGATCTGCGCTTTGAAGACCGCCTGGATCTGCCTTTGCGTGATGTCATGACGCCTCAAGAGCGTCTGATCACCATGCATGAAGGCGCCACGCTGGACGAAGCTCAGGCCCTGATGCACCGCCACCGTCTGGAGCGCGTGCTGATCGTTAACGATCAGTTCCAGCTGCGTGGTCTGGCAACGGTTAAGGATATTGTCAAAAACACCGAGCACCCTCTGGCCAGCAAAGACAGCCACGGTCAGCTGCGCGTCGGCGCTGCGGTTGGTGTGGGTGACGGTACCGAAGAACGTGTCGAGAAACTGGCCGCAGCCGGTGTGGACGTGGTGGTGGTGGACACTGCCCACGGTCACTCCCGTGGTGTTATCGAGCGCGTTCGCTGGGTCAAGAAGAATTTTCCTCGCATTCAGGTTATTGGTGGCAACATTGCTACCGCTGATGCCGCTCGCGCTCTGGTCGAGGCCGGTGCAGATTGTGTCAAGGTCGGTATTGGCCCTGGCTCTATTTGTACGACTCGTATCGTAGCCGGTGTGGGTGTACCTCAAATTACGGCTATTGCTGACGTTGCCAAGGCTTTGGAAGGTACGGGCGTACCTCTGATCGCTGACGGTGGTATCCGCTTCTCCGGCGATGTGTCCAAGGCTTTGGCTGCTGGCGCTTCCGCTTGCATGATGGGCGGTATGTTTGCTGGTACTGAAGAGTCTCCGGGTGAAGTGGTGCTGTTCCAGGGCCGTTCGTACAAGTCCTACCGCGGTATGGGTAGCTTGGGCGCCATGGTCGATGGTTCGGCTGATCGTTACTTCCAGGATCCTTCGAACAACGCTGACAAGCTGGTTCCAGAAGGTATTGAAGGCCGCGTGCCTTACAAGGGCAGTGTGATTGCCATTATTTACCAACTGGTTGGCGGCATCCGTGCTTCCATGGGCTACTGCGGTTGCAAATCCATCGAGGAATTGCACGCCAAGGCCGAGTTCGTGGAAATTACGGCTGCTGGTGTACGTGAGTCCCACGTGCATGATGTGCAGATCACCAAGGAAGCGCCTAACTACCGCGCTGACTGATCTTAGACAGTCTCTTGCATGCCAGAAACCGCCAGCCTTTGGGTTGGCGGTTTTTTTTGAGGTTTCCGCCTTTGTGTTGTGGGGTAGGGGGGGTCTCAGAATAGACGCCTCTTGCGGCCTGAGTGGGGGCGTGGGGCGGACCGCTTGCCGGTGCTGCGCACCGGTGCCCTTGGCGGTGTCGAGATACGGGCGCACTCTGAACTCACCCGGTGATTGGTCCCCCGGACCAATCACAAGCGTCGGGTTCAAACAGCAGAGTGCTTGCATCCCGTATCCCGACACCGCCCGCGGCAAGCAGTCTGACTCGCCCCACGCCCCCACCCAGGCCGCAAGAGGCTCAGATCGAGCAATATATAGCCCTGCCTGTACCTTGCACTTAGGATTTTTGTGGGTGTGTTGGCTGTTTGGTCAGGGCTCTACACAATCACTACCGTCACCGTCACTGTCACCGTCAAGATCACAGCAACAGCAATTGCAGTAACTACTGCTATCTCAGCCTTTGCTATTTCCACCTTGGCTGGTGCTGTGTAGCCCTTATTTCATTCAGGGAGCGACTCTTTATGAGGTGGGAGGGATGGGAATGCAGAGAACTCTAAATAATAAAAAGCGCCCCGTTTATGACGGGACGCCTTGCTTTGGATGCTGCGGGGTGCGCTTACCCTAAGAGTGCTATTCAGCTATTCAGCTATTCAGCTATTCAGCTATTCAGCCATTCAGTTCATTAGTTCGCCACTCGTTAGCTCACAAATTAGTGGCGGATAGCTGGAAAATCATTTCATATCAGGAGTTGGGTATAAAACTCCCATATTTCTTATTTGGCAGGGGCTGCTTTGGTTTTGAACAGCCATTGTTGAGGCGGCCATTGAGCCAAAATCACCCCTGCCAGAGTCAGCAATCCACCGCTCACATGGTGTGCGCCCAGTTGTTCGCCCAGCAATGGGATGGCCAGCATGGCGGTCATGAAGGGCAGGATATTCAGGAACAGGCTGCATCGGGCCGGGCCCAAGCGTGTGATGCCTTGGATCCAGCAGTAGGGCAGCAGGACGGAGGCCAGGATGTCTGCGTACAGGATCAGGGGGACTGTTTGCTCATTCAATTGAGTTTGTTCAGCCGGTAGCCAGAAGAAGACCGGCAGCAGGGTGATCAAGGCTCCCCAGGCTTGAAGATAGGTCGATTGCCAGGCTGGCACAGTGATATGCCATTTCTTCAAAAAAACACTGTAAAAGGCGTAGCTCAATGCCGCTGTCAGCATCAGCAAGTCGCCAGAGCGGACTCCTTGGCTTAGCAGTTGCATGGGATGGCCGCCGCTAATCAACCAGACTGTTCCAAACAAGGCCAGCAGGGCGCCGGGCAGCATGCCGCGAGGGCCAGAGCCTGCCAGCAGCAGACGTGTGGTCAACAGGGTCAGTAGGGGTGTCAGTGCGGTAATCACGGCCATATTGGTGGCACTGGTGCTGGCTGCTGCCCAATAAGACAGGCACTGATAAAACGCCATGCTCAGAAATCCCAGAAACAGCAGTTTGGGTAGTTGAGGACGGATCGAGTGCCAGTGTCGCCAGACAGGGCGAGCGGCAAACAGGCTCATGATGGCCAGCGCCAGCACGACTCGATAAAAACTCATGGCAGGTGCGGCGATCAGGCCGTGCGCCATTTTGGAAACAATGACATTGCCGGACCACAACAGCATGGTCACCAGCGGATAAGCATAGTTGCGCATTGGAAGCATCCATCAATAAGGAAGACGTATGCTCGCTGTAGACCGACTT
This sequence comes from Alcaligenes sp. RM2, assembly GCF_052931795.1. NCBI lineage: Bacteria > Pseudomonadati > Pseudomonadota > Betaproteobacteria > Burkholderiales > Alcaligenaceae > Alcaligenes > Alcaligenes sp. RM2. The sequence continues at coordinate 1,252,061 of NZ_JBRFIO010000001.1, read as the reverse complement.
GCCTGTCTTTCGCTAAACTGACTTGAATTAGCGCAAATGGGACAGCTTGTGCTTGATCCTCTTATTCATATTCCGGTTGAGCTGGCCAAGATGCCTATTGGTGGTTTGGCAGCAGACTATCCGGACGGCCATCTTATTCACGAACATCAGCATGTACGTGCGCAGTTCTTGTACGCCGTGCAAGGGGTGATGGTGATTGATGCCCAGGAAGGGCGCTGGGTGGTTCCTCCTAGCCGTGGCGTTTGGCTGCAACCGGGTCGTCCTCATACGGTTCGCATGCGCGGGCAGGTCAAAATGCGCACGATCTTTGTGGATGAGGATGCTGCTCCGGGCTTGCCGGCGCGTAACTGCGTGCTGGATGTCAGCCCCTTGCTACGGGAGCTGATTCTGGAGGCCAGCCGAATTCCTTTGGTGTATGCGCAAGACAGTCGCGATGGCCGCTTGATGCGTTTATTGCTGGATGAACTGCGCGAGTTGCCTGTATTGCCGTTTCATCTGCCCTGGCCCGAAGAGCCGCGCTTGCTACTGGTGTGTCGACAGCTGGAGGCTAGCCCCGATGATGATAGAGATGCAGATGCCTGGGCCAGGCAACTGGCCATGAGCGTCAAAACTTTCCACCGCCTGTTTCGTCGCCATACCGGCATCAGCTTTGGGCAATGGCGTCAATTCGCTCGATTGTTGGGGTCTTTGGAGGGCTTGGCAGCTGGTGAGCCTGTTGTGCAAGTGGCTTTGCAGCACGGTTACGCCAGCCAAAGCGCATATGCCGCCGTTTTCCGGCGGTATTTTGGGGTTACTCCCAGAGAGTTTTATCGCTCTAAAGACAGCGCGGGCGACGCAGTTTAGTCCGCTAGCTCCAGTAAAAGCCGGGCCAGCATGTCGGGGTGTGTCATCAACGCGCAGTGCCCGCTTTCCAACTCTCGGAATTCCCAGTCTTTCTGCTGACGGGCCCATTCGCGCGAGGTATCCACCCCCCTGAACGTAGGCTGTGTGCAGGAGATATAGGAGCAAGGGCGGCCATTGCCGATGACGGGGTTCTGTAAGCGCAGGGAAGAGCGGTAGACGCTAAGCGGCTGTGGTGTCAGGCGGTTACCGACAAAGTGCAGATCTTCTGTGGCATGCAGGCCCAAGGCGCTTAGTGGAGGAGGGGGGACGGCAGGAATGGCGCTTTTCCCGGCAGAGGCCACCATGCTGTCGACAATCTTTTCTGGCAGGGTGTCGAAGGTGCTGGTGCCGCTGGGCAGGATAAAGGCGTCCAGGTAAATCAGTTGTTGAATGCAGCGTGGCATGACGTCGGCGACGCCGCTAATGACCAGTCCTCCAAAGCTGTGGCCCACCAGAACCACGTTGGAGAGTTCCTCCCAACGTATCAAATTAGCGACATCATCTACAAAGGTGTTCAGGGTGATGTCCGCGCTAAGCAAGTGGCTGCGTTCGCCCAGGCCTGTCAGTGTGGGGGTATAAACTTTATGCCCCTTGGCCCGTAGCCGGGCAGCCAGTCTGGACCAGCACCAGCCACCGTGCCAGGCACCGTGAACCAGCACAAAGGTCAGGCTGTCGGAGACTTCGTCCGTATCTTCCTGACATTCGTAGGCAAAGCTGTGCGAGCGGGCACCGGAGGGGCCGGGAGCAGGGATATAGCTGCCGCCGCCTTGTTGTTGTGTGGCCTGTGCAGGTCGGGATTCCTGGTGTTCATTAAGTTCGCTCGGACGAGGGGTACGACTCGAAGACATGCTGAAACTCCCAAAATGGCTGCATGTACTGTAGCTGCCTTGCCGCATGAATGCCAGTGATGCAAGACAATTTCGGCCTGGAGTATTTCTGCGACTCCCTAAGCGGCGCTACACAGCGTAAAATAGATCCTTTACCGCTTTATTATTGGCTCGATACTTTCATGCACCAGCGAATTCTGATTCTTGATTACGGCTCCCAGGTCACCCAGCTTATTGCGCGTCGCGTACGCGAAGCCGGTGCGTACTGTGAAATTCACCCCGGTGATGTCAGCGATGAATTCATCCGTTCCCAAGAAGGCCTGAAAGGGATCATTCTGTCGGGCAGCCACGCTTCGGTCTACGCTGAAGACGCTCTGCAAGTTCCCGCCGCTGCTTTTGACGCAGGTGTACCTGTTCTGGGCATTTGCTACGGCATGCAAGCCATGGCCCGCCAACTGGGCGGCGTTACCGAAGGTTCCGACAAGCGCGAATTTGGCTACGCCGAAGTCCGTGCCCACGGCCACACCAAGCTGCTGGACGGTATTCAGGATTTCGCTACGGCAGAAGGCCACGGCATGCTCAAAGTCTGGATGAGCCACGGCGATAAAGTTACCGCCTTGCCTCCCGGCTTCAAGCTGATGGCTTCCACGCCTACATGCCCCATCGCCGGTATGGCTGATGAAGATCGCGGCTTCTACGCGGTTCAGTTCCACCCCGAAGTCACTCACACTGTCCAAGGCGGCGCCTTGTTCGAACGCTTTGTGCGCGACATCTGCGGCTGCGTGGGTGATTGGAACATGCCTGACTACGTGCAAGAGGCTATCGCCAATATCCGCGAACAAGTCGGCGACGAAGAAGTTATTCTGGCTCTGTCCGGTGGTGTGGATTCCTCGGTTGCTGCCGCTCTGATCCACCAGGCTATCGGCGACAAGCTGACCTGCGTATTCGTGGACCATGGCCTGCTGCGTCTGAATGAAGCCCAGCAAGTCATGAGCACCTTCGCCGACAATATGGGTTTGAAGATCATCCATATCGACGCTTCCGACCGCTTCCTGGGCAAACTGGCCGGTGTTACCGATCCAGAAGCCAAGCGCAAGATCATTGGCCGTGAATTCGTGGAAATCTTCCAGGAAGAAGCCGCCAAACTCAGCAACGCCCGCTGGTTGGCCCAAGGCACAATCTACCCGGACGTAATCGAGTCCGCCGCCGCTAAATCCGGTAAAGCTACTGGCATCAAATCCCACCACAACGTGGGCGGCCTGCCAGATACGCTGAACCTGAAACTGCTGGAACCCCTGCGCGAGCTGTTCAAGGACGAAGTGCGCAAACTAGGCGTAGCCCTGGGCCTGCCGCCAGCAATGGTCTACCGTCACCCCTTCCCAGGCCCAGGCTTGGGTGTCCGTATTCTGGGTGAAATCAAGCGCGAATACGCAGATCTGCTGCGTCAAGCCGATGCCATCTTCATCGAAGAGCTGCGCAACACGGTTGACGAAGAAACCGGCAAGAACTGGTACGACCTGACTTCCCAGGCCTTCACCGTCTTCCTGCCAGTGAAAAGCGTAGGCGTGATGGGCGATGCCCGTACTTATGAGTACGTTGTTGCCATGCGTGCTGTGCAGACCACCGACTTCATGACGGCTGACTGGGCTGAACTGCCATACTCGCTGCTGAAACGGACTTCTGGCCGCATCATCAACGAAGTGCGCGGCATTAACCGTGTGACCTACGACGTAAGCAGCAAGCCGCCAGCGACGATTGAGTGGGAGTGAGTGTTTTTTCTAAGAATTTGATTTTAAACGATATTTAGTGTGCCATTGATGATGTGTATGCGTTATCGATGGCATTTTTTATGGTATTGAGTCAGGTCCACAAGTTGGGTTGCGTTGATACCAAGGAGACATCCAGCGACTGGCATGGTATTTGTCCGAGGCCTGCAAGTTGGGGGCTATTTGCGCAGCATCCTGCCGTTCTGTAAGAGGAGGGCACTGACTGTTCTGCAGCGGTTGCGGTCATCCACTCGACGTGAAAGCTGTCCTCGGTAATGTCCTGGATACGCTTGGTACTCATGCAAAATATCGGCTACACCGTAGTCAAAAAAACAGACCTGCCAGGAGCGGGGGACATCTGGGGAGGAAGTAGACGTGCAGTGGATCGACGTAAAAGCCCTTGAAACTTGGGCAACCTTTTTGAACGCTCGAGAAATGGTGATGGCCATGCTGGCGGATCTGATCCGTATGACCATCGACGATGCGTCGCGCTTTCGTTTCCCGAGCGGCGAGGCCAGCCAGCTAAGAGGCTGGGATGGCGACCTCGAAACGACCGAGGCCAAAGGCTTCGTGCCGGCAGGCAAGTCGAAGTGGGAGTTTGGCACTGGTCCAGGTGCATCGAAGGCTAACTCCGACTATGAAAAGCGGACCGGGCAGACCCCCGCTGCAGAAATGGCGGAGAACACGTTGGTTCTCGTCAATCTTGGTTCCTGGGACACGCCGACGAAGAAGATTCCGGAGTGGGAGGATGGCCGGCGTCAAGAGGGTAAATGGAAGGACGTCAAGTACATCGACGGCGTCCAGCTTATTCAATGGTTGCAGGACTATCCGGCCATTGCTGCTCGCTACGCCCGCGATGTTCTCAAGAATGCGCCTCAGGATGGCGCCTTGAGCACGGATGAGTATTGGGAGGAGTTCAGCACGCAGTTCAAGCCACAACTCAGTGAGAAGGTCGTCATCGCTGATCGTACGCAGGAGGCCGACGCGCTCATTGCTAAGCTGCTGGGGCAGCCTGAATCATTCATGCTCGGCGCCGAGACGTCCGAGGAAGTCGTCGCCTTCGCAGTTGCGGCCATACGTAGCGCGGAGCCTGCCGTACGCGAATCATTGGAGTCGAGAACTTTGATCGTTCGCTCGGAAGCGGCGGCCCGCTTCTTAGCAACGCACACCAAGATGGCCTTCATTGCCACGGGCGCTGCCGAGGCACTGGTGGGCGTTCTCGCTAAAAATTGCCCGGTGTTGTCGGCAGCAACTGGTGCCCAGGCCAAGCGCGGTCCAATGTTGAACAGGCCAACTGCCTCTGGCATGGTGCCAGGCTTCATTGAGATGGGGCTCGATCATGGACAAGGCTACGAACTGGCGCACAGGTGCGGGCGTAGCCTGATCATCCTGAAGCGGCTCATAAGGAATGCGCCGGTTGCTGACCCGGTATGGGTGAGCCAGGCTCCTATGCTGAAGCCCGCGCTGCTCGCCGGCGGTTGGTCCAGCGATCTTGATGCCGACTGCGAGGTGCTGAAGGAGCTTGGAGGCCACGCTAACTATGGTGCGATTGAAACCGTCCTCATGCCGACACTGGGCATACCAGACCGCCCGGTTGATCGGGAAGCAGATGTCTGGCAAGTGCGCGCGCCCGTGGATGCCTTCTACTTCTATGGCCGTCAGCTCACCGAGGAAGATCTGACGCGGCTACGCGACGCCATAGTCAAGGTGTTTGGCAAGCAGCCTGAACAACCTTCCCGGGACCAAAAATTCAATCCTGCTAAGGCTGCAACATCTGATCACAGCCGGTGGCTGCGTGATGGCCTTGCGTTGACGTTGCTCATCATCGCATCGATGCACAAGGTGGCAGATCTGCACATCAAGGGGCGGTCGCCGCAGCAGTATGTTGACGAGGTAATTAGCGCGTTACCCGATTGGGGCAAGTCACACCATTCAATCGTTCGCTTGGGCGATCAGACTGCACTACTCGCAGAGGCTGCCCCTAACCCTTTTTTGACGGCCCTCGAGTCTATGCTCGAGGGCGCTCCTGAGCAGGTCGCACAGATCTTCGAGTCAGAGCGGGACCGGTATTTTGGCCCGTCGAGCTCGCACGTGCATTTTCTCTGGGCACTGGAAGCGATTGCCTGGGACCCACGATATCTGAATCGTGCAGTAGTGGTGCTCGCCAAGCTTGGTCAACTGGATCCGGAGCCGGACTCGAACCACGTAAACCGGCCCATCAACAGTCTGCGTGACATACTGTTGGGCTGGTCGCCAAACACCTACGCATTTCAGGCTCAGCGCATTGCGTGTCTTGATGCGGTCCTGGTGGCATGTCCCAGCGTCGGCTGGCAACTACTCGAGAAACTTCTCCCCCGACACCATGACTCATCGTCGCCCACGCAGCATCCAAAGCTGCGCGATCTCGCGCCAGAACAGCCAGAGGAGATCACCTACGGCTTGGTGTGGGATTTTGAAGCTGCCGTCGTGGACCGCGCCCTTGTCGCTGCGGGTGATGACGAAAGTCGTATAAACGCCCTGGTCGAGGCGATGGGGCAATTGCAGCCATTGAGTCGCGCGAAGGTACTTGCACACATTGACGGCTACCTTGCCGCGAACCAGACGGCCGCAGGCAGCGCTATCTGGCACGCGCTCAAAGACGAGGCGGCACGAAATGAGTACTTTGGCGATTCAGACTGGGCATTGACTGGGGAAGAGATCTCTGCTCTCAAGAGTTTGGTCGAGCGACATCGACCAACCGATCCCTTGGTATCTGACCGCCATGCCTTCGATGACTGGACTCCGCACATTGGCAAGTACGACCCGAATGCTGAAGTCTTTGAAGACGCCACCGACTTGCGCAAGGAAGTCATTCAGCGTGTCTTAGCGCGAGACGGCGTACAGGGCATCCTGAAGCTCGCGAAGATGGTCAAGCTGCCGGATCTTCTCGGTCAGGTTTTGGGCGGGGTCTCGTTCACCATCGAGCAGATGTTTGAGCTGATGCAAGGGGCGTTGGAGCCAGACGCTCCTCCCAGTTTGTCGTACTACGTGTCGTCATCTGGTTTCGAAAAATTCGGAGACCAATGGAAAGACACCTTCCACGATCGCGTACTTTCGCGAGTGGCAGACAGCTCAGTAAAAGCTAAGCTTCTCTTGGGATGGTCAGCCACACCATCGACCTGGGCCTATGTCGACGCACTTGGCAGCGAGGTACGTGATCAGTATTGGCGCCACATGGGCCGCTTGCCGCTCGAAGGCCCAATCGACGACTTGCTCTTCGCGATTGATCAACTCCGAAGCGTCGAGCGTGACATTGAAGTCCTAAGCATGCTTCACAAACGAAGTGCTGACCTGCCGTCTAGCCTCCTTATGGGCCTACTTGCCAAAGGTGTTCGACAGGTGAGCGATGGGATCAAGCATCAGGGAAACATGCTTTCTTACTACGTCGGATCGACGTTGAAGGAGTTGAGAACGCGCAGCGATGTCGAGAAGATTGATATAGCAAAGTTGGAATACGCCTATCTCCCAGTTCTGCGCCATGACCGCGAACCGCTGACGATTTATAGCCTCTTGGCATCGAACCCTGAAATGTTTGTCGATGTGCTGTCTCACGTCTTCAAAAGCAAGAATGCGACAGAAGAGCCGGTTCTTAGTGATGAGATGAAGGCGCGTGCAAGGATCTCGTTCGACGTGTTGTCAGCATTCACGACTGTGCCCGGGCTGCGGGATGAAAAGATCGATGTAGGTGAATTGTCCAACTGGGTGACGGAGGCTAGAGAACTAGCGGCCGAGAAGGGGCTTGATGAGATCGGAGATCAACGCATCGGCTTTGTTTTGGCGCATGCACCCCAGGACGCCGAAGAGCCTTTCTGGCCTCCTTCGCCTGTGTGTCAAGTGATCGAAACGGCTGCCTCTGTCCAGCTAGAACGCGGATTCGCGATCGAATGCTTCAATAAGCGCGGCGTATTTGGCAAGGGTATTAACGAAGGTGGAGACCAAGAGCGGCGGTTCGCTGAAACGTATAAAGGCTGGGCAGATGCCACGAGGAACTTCCCTCGAACTTCTGCGATGTTGACGGAGATCTCCGATGACTGGAACCGTCACGCCGACAGAGCGGACGTTGAGGCAGAACAGAGCAAGCTTAAGCATTAAACCTAAGGCGGAGCAGCTTGTCCCGTGTGTCCGCTCCTGCTCAAAACTTCCCATCCGAATGAGCGTCAGCAATCAGCCTAGTCCGGACATTCATGCCTTGATGCGAGTTCCTGTCATTGATGAAATTGTGAGGCTGGGCTCCATAGGCGGTCGACGGTCCGCTACGATACTGCTCATGCTCTGATGTGATTTTTCTTTGTATGGTATTTTTAATGGTATTTGATAGTAGATAGGTTGCAACCTATTGTTGTATAAGAGTTATCCCTGCTTGTTTATCATTGAGTGGGAGTGATCCCGCGTCTGGCATAGCCAGGCAACTCAAGGCATAGAAAGCAGAAAAGCCCGCGTAATTGCGGGCTTTTTTGTGCAAAAACCTTACGGAACTATCACTGTGAAAAAACGACCTATCGGCCAATCTAAGCAGCAACCGTTCGGAGGCTCAGCCTTAAGTTGTTGAAACGGGCGGCAGGACGTGCTCCAAGGTGCTATCAGCGTTCGTTTGGCCTCTTTCAAGCTCTTGATCTGTGGTTCCTAGTGGTGCTTTTCTTCACCTGCCAGCCTTTGAACTGGGAGACACGCTACACGGTATTCTTTTTCCTGCGCAGTACCGCCGCTACGATGCCACACCCGCAAGGCGCCGACTCCTCAGTCTTTACGTTGAAGGACTCTGTCAGTCCTGGTCGAACTCATGTGATTTCCCAATCATCGCCGGAGCCAAAAATCACGGGGCTATGACAGGGGGAGGGGAAATCGCTAGCAAGTGCGAGTCACTGCTCGTACCGTTAGAGCGCGTAGCTTAACGATGGTGGCAGGCTGTAAGATCTGATTGGGTATGTGAGTTTCCGTGCGGATAAACAAGGATTGAAATTGAGTTCTGTCAGTAAAGTTCAGATTCGTCAGCTTGGGGCGGCTGATGTGGAGGATTTTCGCGCCATCCGATTGGCAGCCTTGTTGAAGGCGCCGGACATGTTTGGCTCGGTTTACGAGTGCGAGGTCAAGAAGACGACGGAAACGTTCCTTGAGCGGCTTAACGATGTCGTGGCATTTGGTGCCTATGTCGATGGCAAGATCGTGGGGTTGTCGGTTTTTAAACAGGAAGACGGGCCAAAGGATGCGCACAAAGGGCATTTGTCCGGCGTATTCGTGGAGCCTGAGCAACGCTCTCAAGGAATCGCCGGCAGGCTGCTACGGGCTGTAATAGACTATGGCCGCGACCATGTTGAGCAGATTATGTTAACGGTCGTGGAAGGAAATCTGGGTGCTCTCAGGCTTTACGAAAAGCATGGCTTCAGGGGGTACGGCGTTGAGCCACGTGCTTTGAAAAATGGCCCTGAGTATCGTGACGAAATCCTGATGGCCTTAATTTTCAATCGGGAAGAACGGATGATACCTTCCCGGAAAATGCTCCCCCAAGCATCCTTGCAAGACTTCGCTGCAGGCGTAATCAATGCCGTGGCGGCGGATGGTCGTTTTATCGGATTGCTTGCCGGTGGCTCGTCGATCACCGGGAACACGGATGCATATTCTGATCTCGATCTGATCCTTGTTGTGCGTGATGAAGCCTACACCGATGTGCTCGCCAGCATGCGCCAGTTTGCGGATACGCTTGGCAATCTGCTGTACGCCTTCACGGGGGAACACGTGGGAGAGCCTCGGCTCCTGATTTGTCTTTATGGCAAGCCTGTCCTGCACGTTGACCTCAAGTTTGTGATTATTGACGATCTTGATCAGCGGATCGAGAGCCCTATTATTCTTTGGGAGTCGGACGAGATTCTGGCAGCGCGTCTTTCACAAGGCTCGGTCAGTTGGCCTAATAAGGACGCAGAATGGTTCGAGGAAAGGTTCTGGGTGTGGGTGCACTACGCGGCGGCCAAGCTCGGGCGTGGCGAGTTATTTGAAGTAATCGATATGCTCGCCTTTTTGCGGGGCCAAGTTCTTGGCCCCCTTGCAATGCGTCGTGTCGGAGCTGATCAGAGGGGCGTACGGCGTATCGAAGCGATTGCCCCAGACTTGGCGACGGCTATGGCAGCGACTGTGGGTAGCCATTCAGTTAAAGCCTGCGGCACGGCGTTGCGCAACGCTATTCGCCTTTATATGGATCTTCGGCAGGATTGTCTGCCTATGAATTGTCATCCGGAGAATGAAGCCGAGGTGCTCGCGTATGTCGAAGGCGTTATTGACCCTGATTGTTGAGAGCGGATGCTTGTGTGACTGGGTTTTGAACAGTTTGTCGTTATCAGGAATGTGAAGAAAGTACCTTGTTGTTGAGAACGGTGGGTTTTGCGGAGGGGCGCCACCACCAGAGGTAAAGCTGCCTTTTCAGAAGGACATTGCTTTTAATGTGCCATCAGGAATGTGCTACTTGTTTGCATACTGCAGTCCACCCGGCCCAGACCCCCGAGCTAGCTGCATAAACGCCTGCAGATAATCAATTACCGTCTCCGTCTCCCTCATCCCCAGAAAAATCTGCTTGGCGATGCCGTGCTTACCCAACCTCACCGGCACCACATCCAGCTTCTCCGCATACTCTTCCACCAGCCATCGCGGCAGCGCCGCTACGCCACGGCCACTGGCAACCATCTGCATCATGATGTCCGTCGTCTCAATCGTTTTATGCCGTCGGGGGGCGATACCAGCAGGCAGCAGAAACTGGTTGTAGATATCCAGCCGGTCTATGTCCACCGGATAGGAAATCAGTATTTCCCTGTCCAGGTCTTTAGGCTTGGCGTAGTCCACATTCGCCAGGGCATGGGCCTGGTTCACTACCAGCACCTGCTCGTAGTCGAATACGGGCTCGAACTTCAGGCCGGGTTTGTAAAGCGGGTCGGGGGTGACCAACAGATCAATTTCATACCCAAATAGCGCACCGATCCCGCCGAACTGGAATTTCTGCTTCACGTCCACATCCACGTCTGGCCAAGCGCTAAGGTACGGCGAGACGATCTTAAGCAGCCATTGATAGCAGGGGTGGCATTCCATACCGATGCGCAGCGATCCTCGCTCGCCTTGGGCGAACTGGCCCAGGCGTTCTTCTGCCAGATCCAGCTGCGGCAGGACGCGATTGGCAACAGCCAGTAGATACTGCCCGGCTTGAGTCAGTTGCAGGCTGCGGCCTTCGCGACGCCAGATTTCTGTGCCCAGTTGCTGCTCCAGTTTCCGCATGGTGTGGCTAAGGGCAGATTGGGTAACGTGCAGCACGGCAGCGGCGGCGGTCAGGGACCCTTGCTTGTCAACTTGCTGGACAACGGCCAGGTGGATGCGCTCTAACATGATACGTGAATGATATTCATGGGTTGGTGAGATAAGACCATTTTACTTCATTGATAAGGCTTCCTACAATGCAAGTCATTCATTCATCCACTGGCCTTTAGAGAGCAGCACATGACGACGATTCATAATCTTGGCTTTCCGCGCATTGGCGCCAAACGGGAACTGAAGTTCGCCTTGGAGTCTTACTGGAAGGGCGAATCTTCGCGTGACGAACTCAAGGCTCTGGGCGCCCAGCTGCGTCAGCGTCATTGGGAAAATCAGGCAGGTCTGGATCTGGTGCCCGTTGGAGATTTTTCTTTTTACGATCAGGTGCTGGATGCCAGCTTCTTGCTGGGCAATTTGCCTGAACGTGTGCAGGACTTTCATGGTGACGAGCTGGATAACTATTTCCGTGTAGCGCGCGGTCGTTCGGCCAAGGGGCTGGAAGATCACAGCGCTTGCTGCGGTGGCGTGGCTGCCGGTGAAATGACCAAATGGTTCGACACCAACTATCACTACATCGTCCCCGAATTTACGGCTGACACCCAGTTCAAGCTTGATGCCTCGCGTTTGTTGGAGCAGCTGGCTGAAGCCAAGGCTCAAGGCGTGAAGGCCAAGCCTGTGATTATTGGCCCCGTGACTTATCTGGCACTGGGCAAGGCCAAGGATGAATCCAACAAGCTGGCTCTGCTGGATCGTTTGCTGCCCGTGTATGTCCAATTGCTGGAGACGCTGGCTAAAGCCGGCGTTGAGTGGGTGCAGATTGACGAGCCTATTCTGGTTACCGAGCTGGATGCCGATTGGCAGCAAGCGTTCAAGACCGCTTATCAGCAACTGAAAGCTGCTGGCGTGAAGTTGCTGGTAGCCACTTACTTTGGTCAGTTGCTGGAAAATGCTGCTTTGGCCGCCAGCTTGCCTGTTGCCGGTTTGCATGTGGATGCCATCAATGATCGTGATGGTGTGGATGCACTGCTCAAGCTTTTGGGTGACGACAAGGTCTTGTCTCTGGGCGTGATCAATGGTCGCAATATCTGGAAAACAGATTTGACCGCTGTACTGGACTGGGTTGAGCCCATCGCCAAGCAACTGGGTGATCGTTTGTGGATTGCTCCTTCCTGCTCGCTGCTGCATGTGCCGGTTGATCTGGACAGCGAAGAAAAGCTGGATGCCGATGTGAAGTCCTGGTTGGCCTTTGCTTTGCAAAAGCTGGATGAACTGCGTGTATTGGGTAAAGCCTTGAGCCAAGGGCGTGATGCCGTCAAGGCAGAGCTGGCCGATAACCTGGCCGCTTTGACTGCCCGTCGCAACTCGCCCCGTGTGAATAATCCTGCTGTGAAAGCAGCGGTGGCGCGCATCTCGGCCGAGCTGGGCAAGCGCAAGAGTGTTTACGAACAGCGTGCTTCCAAGCAAGCTGAATTCCTGAAACTGCCCGCATTCCCCACCACCACGATTGGTTCTTTCCCACAAACGGCAGAAATCCGTCGTGCTCGTAGCGAGTTCAAGGCCGGTCGTCTGGACGAAAACAGCTATCAGGCCGCAATGCGTGCCGAGATTGAGCGCAGCGTGCGTGAGCAGGAAAAACTGGGTCTGGACGTGTTGGTGCACGGCGAAGCCGAGCGTAACGACATGGTCGAATACTTTGGTGAGCAGCTGGACGGCTACGCATTCAGCCAGTTCGGTTGGGTGCAGTCCTACGGTTCGCGCTGCGTGAAACCACCCATCCTGTTTGGTGACATCAGCCGTCCTCAAGCCATGACGGTGGAATGGATCACCTACGCCCAGTCGTTGACTCAAAAACCCATGAAGGGCATGTTGACCGGCCCCGTGACGATCTTGAACTGGTCCTTTGTGCGTGATGACCAGCCTCGCTCGGCTTCTTGCCTGCAACTGGCGCTGGCCATTCGCGAAGAAGTGCTGGATCTGGAAAAAGCCGGTGTGCATGTGATTCAGATTGACGAAGCCGCCTTGCGTGAAGGTTTGCCTCTGCGTAAATCGCAATGGCAAAGCTACCTGGACTGGGCCGTGGAAAGCTTCCGCATCACCGCCAACGGCGTGGGCGATGAGACGCAAATCCACACACATATGTGTTACTCGGAATTCAACGACATCATTTCTTCCATTGCCGATATGGATGCGGACGTGATCACCATTGAAACCAGCCGCTCGGACATGGAATTGCTGGAAGCCTTCGAGAACTTCCAGTACCCCAACGAGATCGGCCCTGGTGTGTACGACATTCACTCGCCCAATATTCCGACCGAGCAGCACATTGTGAATTTGATGAAAAAAGCCGCCGAGCGCGTGCCAGCAGAACGTTTGTGGGTGAACCCCGACTGCGGTTTGAAGACACGTCAATGGGCTGAGGTGATTCCCGCTTTGACCAATATGGTGGCCGCAGCGAAAGTTTTGCGGGCAAGTGCCTGATCAGGTCATGAGCTGAGTTTGGCGGAAAGTCCCGGCCAAATGCCGGGACTTTTTTTGAGGCTGATTCAAACCTGTTTTCTGGCTTCACCAGGAAGAAGAGAGTAAGCAGTGCAGCCCCCTGAAGCAGCTCAGACAATCAGCACAGAGTGTACATAAATAAGATGAATTTATTTTTCAAGACCAATGACTTGGCTCGAAAATAAATTCGAGATTGAAATCAGAAATTAGGGCATACATAAAAATGAATAAAGAATTCGCGTTCAGCATCAGAAGCATCCGTTTTGATGAAAACTACCGTCCAGCCGATAACACACGTATCACCACTAACTTTGCCAATTTGGCCCGTGGTGAAAGCCGTCAGCAAAACCTGCGCAATACTCTGAAGATGATCGACAATCGCTTCAATAGTTTGGCGCATTGGGACAACCCGAATGGGGACCGTTATTCAGTTGAACTGGATATTGTCTCTGTTGATATTGATGTTGAAGGCAATGGTTCTACGTTTCCGACCATCGAAATTCTGAAAACCAGTATCGTTGATCGGAAAGAAAACAAGCGTATTGAAGGGATTGTGGGTAACAACTTCTCTTCGTATGTGCGTGACTACGATTTCAGTGTGGTTCTGCTGGAGCACAACAAGAACAAAAATGGTTTCAGCGCCCCGGAAGGCTTTGGTGATTTGCATGGCAAATTGTTCAAGGCTTTTGTGAACTCCACGCTGTATCAGGAAAACTTCAACAAATCCCCCGTGATTTGCCTGAGCGTATCCAGCAGCAAGGTCTACCACCGTACAGGTAATCAGCATCCCGTATTGGGCGTTGAATACCAGCAAAACGAGTTCTCGCCGACCGATGAGTACTTCGCGAAAATGGGTTTGCAGGTTCGTTATTTCATGCCCCCAAATAGCGTGGCGCCTTTGGCCTTTTACTTCCGTGGTGATTTGCTCAGTGACTACACGAATCTGGAATTGATCAGTACCATCAGCACGATGGAGACATTCCAGAAAATCTACCGCCCCGAGATTTACAATGCCAATTCGGCAGCAGGAATGCGCTATCAGCCTAGCCTGAAAAATGCGGATCATTCGGTTACGCAAATTGTCTATGATCGTGAAGAACGTAGCCGTCTGGCGGTTGAGCAGGGCCGGTTTACCGAAGAAAGTTTTATCAAGCCATACAAAGTTATTCTTGATCAATGGGCAGCCAGTTACGCGCTTTGATTCATCAAAAACAACAAGGTTATTTAATTATGAAAAAATTGCTACCCACCTCCACCGCTGGCAGTTTGCCTAAACCCTCCTGGCTTGCTGAACCCGAGAAACTGTGGTCGCCCTGGAGACTGGAAGGTGAGGACCTGGTCGAAGGCAAGAAAGATGCACTGCGCTTGTCCTTGCAAGAACAATTGCACGCCGGTATCGATCTGATTAGCGACGGCGAGCAAACCCGCCAGCACTTTGTCACTACCTTCATCGAACATCTGGAAGGCGTGGACTTCGAAAAGCGTGAGACCGTGCGTATTCGTGACCGTTACGATGCCAGCGTTCCAAGCGTTGTCGGTGCTGTGAATCGCCCCAAGTCCGTGTTTGTGGATGATGCGAAATTTTTGCGTCAGCAAACGTCGCAGCCGATCAAATGGGCGCTGCCTGGCCCCATGACCATGATCGATACGCTGTATGACAACCACTACAAGAGCCGTGAGAAATTGGCATGGGAATTTGCCAAGATCCTGAACCAGGAAGCCAAAGAGCTGGAAGCCGCAGGCGTGGATATCATCCAGTTTGACGAACCTGCTTTCAACGTTTTCTTTGACGAAGTGAATGACTGGGGTATTGCTACGCTGGAACGTGCCATTGAAGGTCTGAAGTGCGAAACCGCCGTGCACATTTGCTACGGTTACGGCATCAAGGCCAACACGGACTGGAAAAAGACCCTGGGTTCGGAATGGCGTCAGTACGAAGAGTCCTTCCCGAAGCTGCAGCAATCCAAGATCGACATCATTTCGCTGGAATGCCAGAACTCCCACGTTCCTATGGATTTGATCGAACTGATCCGTGGCAAGAAAGTGATGGTTGGCGCCATTGACGTGGCCACCAACGTGATTGAAACCGTTGACGACGTGGCCAACACACTGCGCAAGGCGCTGAAGTTTGTAGACGCTGACAAGCTGTACCCTTCCACCAACTGCGGGATGGCACCGTTGCCACGCGCCGTGGCTCGTGGCAAGCTGCACGCCCTGAGCGCCGGTGCTGAAATCGTTCGCAAGGAACTGTCGGCCTGATAGGTTTGATACCTTCGCGCTAGCTAGTTTCAGACAGCCCCCAGCAAACAGTATTGATGGCTTTGCCATCGCTGTTGCTGGGGGCAGTTTTATTGGGGCTGCTGATCGTGTTGCTTTAAATAACAGATGCTCCCAAGCCGCCTGCAATGCCAGGAGGCGAGTATTTTGACACCTCTGCTTAACGAAATTCTTGTCCACCACAAAGAAATGAACTAGGATTCACTCATGTAATGAATCAGAGTTCACTTCTTTATGGCCTATCGTCAAACCCCCGCCGTTGAAGCCCGTCTGCAAGACAATCGCGGCCGTATTCTGGAAGCGGCTCGCGTTTTGGTCAGTGAAGGTGGCTGGCAGGAAGCGCAGGTAGCCAGTGTGGCGGCCGCAGCCGGTATTGCCACCGGGACGGTCTATCGTTACTTCCCCTCCAAGGCCGAGCTGTTTGCAGAAGTCCTGTCGTTGGTGTCACAGCGTGAGGTGGATGTGCTCACGGACATTGCGCAGGCTGACGGAGCCTCTATGCTGCGCCTGCATGCCGCAGTCTCAACATTCGTAAAACGCGCCATGCGTAATCCTCGTCTGGCGTATGCCTTGATTGCCGAGCCATGCGATAAGGAAATCGACGCGGCTCGTCTGGTGTATCGCGCCGCGATCAGCCAGGTCATTCACTCCATTGTTTCCATGGGGCAAGATGCCCAGGAAATGCGCCAGGATGTGCAGCCCGATATTGCGGCTACCGTCATTGTGGGCGGTTTCATGGAAGGGCTGATTGGCCCGCTTTCTCCTTTAAGCCGTCAGCAGCACGATGGCACGGACAGTTACCAGCGCCAAGTGGCTGCGCTGGCTGACCAGATTGCCCAGATGGCGTGCGCCAGTGTGGCAGTCCTTTCTGCCACGCCTTAGAAAAACAGTTCGGAGACAACCATGAACCAAGCGCTTCCCCTCAGCATTTTGAATGCGCCCGAGGATCGTTACAGCACGCATCAGGTTTTGAATCAGGCTTTGCCCGCCAGTGGTTTCAATGCTTTTACGGGTGATCAGGTTTTAACTGAGGCCATTCGCCGCGAAGCCCCGTGGGCCGAATTGCGTTGTCAGGCTTTGGGGGCGGTGGCTGGTGATGAAAATGTTCAGGAGTTGGCCCGTTTGGCGAACCGTCATATCCCTGAACTTAAAACGCATGATCGCTTCGGCAACCGGATTGATTGGCTGGAATGTCACCCCAGCTGGCATGAATTGATGACCCTGGCCTGGCAGCACGAGGTGCCGAATTTAAGCTGGCGTACGCAAGAGAAAAACGGCCACTTCGCTCGTGCGGTCTTGTCCTATCTGTGGAATCAGGTGGAGCATGGTACGGGTTGTCCGACTGGCATGGCGTATGCGGCGTATGCCGGTTTCGAGGCTGAACCTGCTTTGGCGATCTGGGCGGACAAGCTCAACGGGACGCGCTACGAATACAGTCGTCGCGAAGTGGGGGACAAGCCCTCGGTGGTCATTGGCTATGCGATGACAGAAAAGCAGGGCGGTTCAGATTTGCGCGAGACGCAGACTACTGCGCGCTTCTCCCATAGCGCGGATTATCACGGCGCTACGGCGCATTGGTATGAGCTGAGGGGGCATAAGTGGTTTTGCTCAGTGCCGCAGTCTGATGGCTTTTTTACGCTGGCTAAAGTCAATGGTGGTGTTACTTGTTTCTTTTTGCCCCGTACCTTGCCGGACGGCAGCTATAACCGCTTTTTTGTACAACGCCTGAAGGACAAGGCGGGCAATCGTTCCAACGCGTCCAGTGAAGTGGAGTATGCGGGCACGCTGGCAATTCGGGTTGGGGAAGAAGGGCGCGGTATTCGGGAAATTCTGTCGCACTCGCATTTGACACGTCTGGATTTTGCGATTGGCTCGGCGGGTTTGATGCGACAGGCGCTGACCTTGGCCCTGCGTCACACGACATCACGCAAGGCTTTTGGAGCCTCCATTGCCGATCGGCCCATGATGAGCAATGTGCTGGCGGATATGGCGGTAGAAGTGGAAGCGGCAACCTTGATGTCCTTGCGCGTGGCCAAGGCCACTGACCTGATGCAAAGCAGTGACCACGAAAGGTTGCTGGCTCGGGTGGCCACGCCTGCGGCTAAGTACTTCAATTGCTCGCGCGCCCCCTCCATTGCGAATGAGGCTTTGCAATGTCACGGCGGCAATGGCTTTATTGAAGAAAACCCCAT
Organism: Alcaligenes sp. RM2; assembly: GCF_052931795.1. Classification (NCBI taxonomy): domain Bacteria; kingdom Pseudomonadati; phylum Pseudomonadota; class Betaproteobacteria; order Burkholderiales; family Alcaligenaceae; genus Alcaligenes; species Alcaligenes sp. RM2. The sequence continues at coordinate 1,234,295 of NZ_JBRFIO010000001.1, read as the reverse complement.
GGCCCGTGTGTATCGAGAGGCCCCCTTGAACAGCGTTTGGGAAGGGACGGCGAATATGATGTGCATGGATGTGCGGCGCGCCATGATCAGAGATCCGCTTACGGTGGAGGCGGTTTTCAATGAAATCAGACCCTTGGCCGGGCAAGACAAGCGATTCGATGCACTGGTACAGCACACTGAGCGTTTGGTTCGGGCGGCAATCGAGGATGAGTTCCTGGCCCGCCCCATGACCGAAGCCGTCGCCCGCGTTTTGCAGGCGGCCGAGCTGCTGCGCTATAGCTCTCAAGAAGTGGTGGATGTGTTTTTAAGTACGCGTAGCGGCGGGGAAGTGGGGGCTTGGGGAGCGCATTACGGTACTTTGGGAGTGATGGCATCTTCGTCAGTCGCGCAGAAAATTATGCGCAGAGCGATGGTGACAGATTGATTTGTGCTGTTTGTAGATCCTGGAGTGAGCAGGGGCTATCTGGATCAAGTCCGGGATAGCCCTTGTTCTTTGAAGTCCGACGGCTTTGCAAGTAATGCAGCGTCAGTCTTACGCTGCTGTGCAGACTCTTAATCGGTGTCCATCCGGGTCCAGTGCAACGAATGTGCGCCCAAAAACGGCTGTCATGGGCTCTTGCTCTATGGTGATACCCGCAGTCACCCAGTTTTGATACAGCTGATCAACAGCCGCATCATCGTCCACTAAAAAAGAAAGCTCGGAGCGATGCCCAGTTCCGGATGATACAAAGCTGGCTGCCTGGGTAGACCACAAACCCAGGGTCAGGTCCTTGTTCAGTTCAAACGCGACATAGGTGGGGAAGGATTCAGCGGGCGCTTTTTGAAGCAGCTTCTCATAGAAAAGGCTGCTGGCGGCGGGGTCTTGGACATAGAGCAGCAAAAGGTTTGGGTGATTCATGATCGCTCCAACAAGGTGATTGAGCAGATCATTATGGGTGACCATGCTGCCAAAAAATGGCAGTATCTGGCATGGCCCGAGCAGAACGACTTCTTTCCCTTTTACAAGTGCTACGCCGACACAAGCGCCCGGTGAGTGGTGCGCGGCTGGCCCAAGAGTTGGGTGTCAGCATTCGGACCTTGTATAGGGACATTGCTTCCTTGCAGGCGCAAGGTGCCGATATAGAAGGGGAGCCGGGAGTCGGTTATGTGCTGCGACCTAGTTTCATGCTGCCACCCTTGATGTTTTCTCAAGCAGAGCTGGAGGCCTTGATACTGGGTTTTCGCTGGGTAGAAAAGTTTGCGGACGAGCCGCTGACCAAAGCGGCTGGCGATGCCATGGCCAAGATCTCTGCGGTCTTGCCCGATAGCTTGAGAGACAGCCTGGACAGCACCGCTTTACGGGTTGGGCCTAGAGTGATTCAGGATGCTGAGCTTGTTGATCTCGGCATTGCGCGTACAGCGATTCGTTTGCAGCGCAAGCTGCGCATCACTTATATAGACGGGGCAGGCCAGGAGTCGGAGAGAGTGATCTGGCCTTTTTCCTTGGGCTACTTTCAGCACTTCCGGATTCTGGTGGGCTGGTGCGAATTGAAAGGGGACTTCCGGCATTTCCGGACGGACAGGATACAGCGCTTGGTCTGTCTGGAGGAGTCTTATCCCCGGCATCGGGCTGACTTGTTCAAGCAGTGGCGGGCAACACAAACAGAGCTACGCTACGTGCCTGACACCTGACACCTGACACCTGACACCTGACACCTGACACCTGACACCTGACACCTGACACCTGACACCTGACACCTGACACCTGACACCTGATTCCTGTGACCTTGCTTTGTGAAAACCGGTTTCTCTGTCCTGATCGTCAAGCCCTCCTTGCAAGAGGGTTTTTTCTTTGCCAATTATTGTTATGTTATAACATCTCAAAATTGACAGAAGTCCTCTGCAAGGAACTGCCCATTGATGCCTCAAGGAAGAAGAGAAATGACGATGAACCTCGATAACACGCCAGTCGATCCCGCAGCCCGCATTCCCGTAACGGTTTTGTCCGGTTTTCTGGGTGCGGGCAAGACGACTTTGCTGAACCACATCCTGAACAATCGCGAAGGCCGCCGCGTGGCCGTTATCGTGAACGATATGAGCGAGGTCAATATTGATGCCGCTTTGGTTCGTGACGGTGGTGCCGAGCTATCGCGCACCGATGAAAAGCTGGTGGAAATGAGCAACGGCTGTATTTGCTGCACCTTGCGCGAGGACTTGTTGTTGGAGGTGGACCGTCTGGCCAAGGAAGGGCGTTTTGATCAGTTGGTCATTGAATCCACCGGCATTTCAGAGCCACTGCCCGTGGCTGAAACGTTCACCTTTGAGGGCGAGGATGGCCGCTGCCTGGGTGAAGTCGCGCGCTTGGACACTATGGTCACGGTAGTGGACGCCTTTAACTTTCTGCACGATTACAGCTCGCAAGACAGCATCCAGTCCCGTGGCGAATCTTTGGGTGAAGAAGATGCGCGTACCGTTGTGGACCTGTTAATTGAGCAGATCGAGTTCTGTGATGTGCTGGTTCTGAACAAGATTGATTTGATCAGCGAGCCAGAACGCGAGCGCCTGATGGCCATTCTGAACAGTCTGAATCCCCGTGCTCGTATTGAAACAGCCGAGTTCGGCCAGGTGCCCTTGGACCGCGTTCTGAACACCGGTTTGTTCGATTTTGAAGAGGCTTCCAAGGCCCCAGGCTGGTTGCAGGAATTGCGTGGTACTCATACCCCGGAAACCGAAGAGTACGGCATAGGCAATTTTGTTTACCGCGCCCGCCGTCCATTCCACCCGCAGCGTTTCAAGGCACTGGTCGAAAGTGAATGGCCTGGGGTGGTGCGCTCCAAAGGCTTTTTCTGGTTGGCGAACTTCCCGACTCTGGCGGGCTCCTGGTCACAGGCTGGCGCGGTGGCTCGCTATCACGTGGCGGGTTACTGGTGGGCGTCCATGCCGCCTGAACGCTGGCCGGAGGATCCCGAAGCGGTAGCGCTGATCAAGGAAAAATGGGACGAACGAGTAGGGGATGCGCGTCAGGAGTTGGTTCTGATTGGTATGGATATGGACGAGGAAGCACTGCGCGCCCGTTTCGATGCCTGCCTGTTAAGCGATGAAGAAATGGCCAGCGGCCCCAGCACCTGGACAACATGGACGAATCCGTTTGCAGACTGGCCTTGATAGCGTTGAGGTCTTGCCAGGTCTTTGCCAGCGTGAGCAAGGCCTTTTGATTGGATGTTGAGTATGACTGTTGTACTTCCCGACCCGGCTTTGAGTGATTTCTCTCATGGCCTGACTCCGCTTTCCTGGGTGGGTATGGAGGGAATCGATCTGCCCATTACCGTGCTTGAACGAGGCTATAAGCAGCAGTTGCATGCGCGGGTGGATGCTCAGGTTGATTTGCCCTTGGCACATGTAAAAGGGATACATATGTCCAGGCTGTACCGCTTGCTGAATGACTTGCCGCCAGAACAGTCCTTGTCACCGTTAAGGCTGCGGCGTCTTTTGCAAGGCATGGTGGATAGCCAGCAGGACTGTGGAACGCGCAGTGCAAGACTGTGTTTTCGCTTTGATTTATTGGTGCGACGGCCTGCCTTGGTCACGCAGGGTCTGGCCGGCTGGAAATCCTATCCCGTCGTGCTGGAGGCCAGGCTTTCGGACGATATGTTTATGTGCAAGGTGCAGGTTCAGATAGCTTATTCGTCGACCTGTCCTTGTTCGGCTGCGCTGGCTCGGCAGTTGATTGAACAGGGCTTTATGCAGGCCTTTGGAAAGCAGCCTGTCTTGCATGCAGATGAGGTAGCTGCCTGGTTGCACAAGCACGCCAGTCTGGCCACTCCACATAGTCAGCGTAGTCAGGCTCTGGTTCACATCCAAGTATCGGAAGACAGTGAGGATTTTGGGTTTTTGACGCTGATTGATCGCATTGAAGAGTCATTGGCAACACCCTTGCAAACCGCCGTTAAACGAGCAGACGAGCAAGCCTTTGCCGCCTTGAATGGTCAGAACCTGATGTTTGTGGAAGACGCGGCGCGTCGTATAGAAGCGGCCTTGGGGGGCTATCAGAATCCTGGTGTTCAGGTCCGACATCTGGAGAGTCTGCATCCCCATGATGCAGTGGCGTTCAAAACTCCTGTATCGGAAGGGATGCCTTTTTTGCGGCTGAGCGGGGGCGTAGCGCCATGAATGTTCTAGTCCTTGCTGTCTCGTGCCAGACCCACTCCATGGGTCAAACTTTCTTGCTATTGGCGCAGCCAAGCAAGCTCGCGATATGTCCATTTGAGCGGGTATGTTGCTCCCATGCTTGGGAGCTGCGATGAAAACCGTTCTTGTCTCTGTTCTGGTCCTGCTTGTTCGCGGCTATCAGCTTTTTATTAGCCCATTGCTGGGGCCACGTTGCCGCTTTTATCCAACTTGCTCCCAGTATGCGATTCAGGCTTTGCAGGCGCATGGCCCCCTCAAAGGAACTTGGCTGGCTGCACGGCGCCTTGTTCGTTGTCACCCTTGGCATCCGGGCGGGCATGACCCTGTTCCAGCTCTTGATGATCGGGGTAGGCAATCGCTCAAGCAAGCAGGAGAAGACCGTGGGTAAGGCTGCAGCACCAGAAGAGTCCATAGTTCAAGCCCAGCAAGCCATTGTGGAGAGTTTCCAGTTCCTGGGGAACTGGATGGCCCGCTACGAATATTTGATTGATCTGGGGCGCTCCTTGCCGGACTTCCCGGACGAATGGCGTACCGAGACGAACCGTTTGCATGGCTGTCAGGCACAGGTCTGGATGGTGTCTGAATTGCGTGATCACAAGTTGTTTTTTCAGGCCCGTAGTGATTCCGCCATCGTCACCGGCTTATTGGCTTTATTGATGCAGGTGTACTCGGGGCGTTTGCCGCAAGAAATCCTGTCCCATCCCCCTGACTTTTTACGGGCAATTGAACTGAAGCAGCACTTGTCACCGAATCGCGCCAATGGTCTGTTTCGCATGATGGAGCGGATTCGTTTGACGGCACAAGACGCTCTGGATGTAGAAGCCTCAAAGGTAAAACCATGACGCCAGTAATCCCGAAGGCCTCTACCTCCCGGACTGCAGAAACCGCCAGGCAGCATACTTTGCGTCATGCCGATTTGCTGCTCTGTGGCGCTACGGTAATGACACCTAATGGGGCCGAGCGTCTCGACATCGCCTGTGCGCAAGGCCGGATTACGGCTCTTGGTGATTTGTTGCCCGGCTGGAGTGCAGACTGTGTGCTGGACCTTAATGGCCTGCATGTTTTGCCAGGGGTGATCGACAGTCAGGTGCATTTCCGAGAGCCGGGGCTGGAGCACAAAGAGAATCTGGAAGCGGGTACACGGGGCGCAGTCCTGGGCGGCGTGACGGCGGTTTTTGAAATGCCCAACACCTATCCCTTGACCTTGGGTGCTGCCGATTTGCGAGCCAAGCTGGATGCTGCTCAAGGCCGAAGCTGGTGTGATCATGCCTTTTATATCGGTGGCTCTGCCTTGAATGCCGATTCCTTGCAGGAACTGGAACAGCTCCCAGGTTGTGCAGGCATCAAGGTCTTTATGGGCAGCTCCTTTGGAGACCTATTAGCGGATGAGGACGCCGTGCTGCGTCGCATCTTGCGTCATGGTCGCAGACGGCTGGCAGTACACGCCGAGGATGAGGCCAGGCTGCGTGAACGCAAATATATCGCCCTGGATAGTGGCGACGTGCGCCAACACCCGATTTGGCGTGATGTGGAAAGTGCCTTGAAGGCAAGCCAACGCATTGTTCGTCTGGCGGAAGAGGAGAAGCGCCGATTGCACGTGTTGCATGTGTCTACCGCAGAGGAAATGCAGTTTCTGGCCGCGCACAAAGATCGCGTAACGGTAGAAGTGACCCCACACCATCTCAGTCTGCAAGCCCCCGACTGTTATGAGCGTCTGGGCAGCCTGGCGCAAATGAATCCCCCGGTGCGCGGGCAGGTTCATCAAGACGCGCTGTGGCAGGCGATTCGTTCGGGCGTGGTGGATGTCATTGGCAGCGATCATGCACCTCATACCTTGCAGGAAAAGTCTCAAGCCTATCCCGCCTCACCCAGTGGCATGACTGGCGTGCAAACCTTGCTGCCCGTGATGTTGAACCATGTACACGCAGGCCGCCTGAGTTTGCAGCGACTGGTGGATTTGACCAGTGCCGGACCTGCCCGGATTTTTGGACTGGAAGGCAAGGGACGCATAGCCCTGGGTTTTGATGCGGATTTCAGTATTGTGGATTTGAAGGCACGCCGCCGCGTCCGCAATGACTGGATTGCCAGCGTCAGCGGCTGGTCTCCCTACGACGGCATGCCAGTTGTGGGCTGGCCGATTCACACCATTGTGCGCGGCCATTGTGTTGTTCGTGATGAAGTCCTGGAAGGGCAGGCGCAAGGCAGGCCGCTGCGTTTTCTGGAAGTCCCTTAACCGCCCGTTCAGCAAGGAGTACGTCGTGACGGATTCAAAAGAGCTTAAAGAGCGAGGCCTGAAGGTGACGACGGCTCGTATCCAGATTCTTGAGATATTCCAGGCCCCCGGCATTCGTCATTTGACGGCAGACGATGTGTATCGCCAACTGATCCGGCAAGGCAGTGAGATTGGCCTGGCGACTGTCTACCGGGTGCTGACCCAGCTGCAACAGGCAGGCTTGCTAAAGCAGGTTTATTTTGAATCCGGCCGGGCGCTGTATGAGCTGGACGATGGCGAACACCATGATCACCTGATTTGCACGGACTGCGGGCGTGTGCAGGAGTTTCATGATCAGACGATCGAGCAGCAGCAAAAAATGATTGCTCAGGAGCGGGGCTTTCAGGTTATGGAACATAGTCATGTGGTGTACGGACGCTGCCTGAATCCGGATTGTGAATATCGCCCGGAACCCATGATGACAAGGAGAAAACATGAAGGCTAAAGGACAAGACACAAGATCTGCTGACAATATGGCAGTACAAATAAACCGCCGAATCTCGGTAGAGCAGGTGGAGGAGGGCCACGAACTGGCCCCCAAATTTGACGAACAGGGCCTGATTGCCTGCATCACGACAGACGCTAACAATGGCGAGGTCTTGATGCTGGGTTACATGAACCGGGAAGCCCTGGAAAAGACCATACAGACCGGTGAAGCCCATTACTGGAGTCGCTCGCGTCAAATGCTCTGGCATAAAGGTGCCAGCAGTGGACTGGTGCAGACGGTAGAGGAAATGCGTATCGACGACGACCAGGATGCGGTGTGGTTACGTGTGCGGGTAGCCGGTTCCGGGGCCAGTTGCCACGTAGGCTATCACTCCTGTTTCTACAGACAGGTGCCGGTTGGTGTCGAGCATAGCAAGGGTCAGGATCTGGTCTTTGTGGAGTCCGCCAAGACCTTTGATCCCAAAGACGTGTATGGGGATGTGCCCAATCCCACTATGCTTTAAAGGGTGCTTATGCAACGGTTCCCATCGAGGCGGTTCATGCGGCCTTGATTGCCGGTTTTGGCTGGGTCATGGTGTACGGTGCGCTGACTGCCTTTGCTTTGGCGGCCTTAAGTCATCTGGTGTTTGGTTCCGCCAGGAAGAGTGCACAGGCGTGTTGCAGTCCTGGATAGGGGCAGGCACAAAAAAAGCCGGGCAAATGAGCCCGGCTTTTTCTTATGGAGGCTGCGGTAAAAGCATTGCGTTTAGCCGATCCCCCCATGACTAGTGGGTGTCAGAGTTTCAAGCCTTGGCCAGGGCTCCCAGCTTCTTCTGGCTATTCGAGCGCCAGAACGAGTAGCTCAGTCCCAGCATCAGCAAGATGCACGCAATAATAAAGACCATGCTGATCGGGCGCTCCAGGAAGATCATGGGGTCACCACGAGAAAGCAGCAGGGCGCGGCGGAAGTTTTCTTCTACCATCGGTCCCAAGACAAAGCCCAGCAGCAAGGGGGCCGCCTCAAAGCGCAGGCGCATGAAGAAGTAACCCAGCACCCCAAACAGCAGCACGATATTCACATCGAACAGGTTGTTGTTGGTGCTATAGACACCCACGCACACAAAGAACAGGGCCGCGGGGTACAGGTACTTGAAGGGCACGGACAGCAGGCGCACCCACATGCCGATCAAGGGCAGGTTCAACACCAGCAGCAGGATGTTGCCCACCCAGAAACTGGCGATCAGGCCCCAGAACATATCGGCGTGCTCGACCACCATTTGCGGGCCAGGCTGGATGCCGTGAATGATCAGCGCGCCCAGCATCAAGGCCATGACCGGGTCGCCGGGAATGCCCAGGCTCAGGGTAGGAATGAAGCTGGTCTGGGTAGAGGCACTGGTGGCGGCTTCGGGCGAAGCAATGCCCTCAATCGCACCACGTCCAAAGCGCTCGGGGTTCTTGGCAACTTTCTTTTCCGTGGCGTAGGCAATGAAAGACGCAATGGTCGGGCCAGTGCCGGGCAGAATCCCGAAAGCCGCACCAATCGCAGTACCGCGCACCAGAGCGCCTTTGGATTGCTTGATATCGCCTTTTTCCGGACGCAGGGAACGGGTGGAGACTTTACCAATGGCCTTGGTGTGGCCGCTATTGATCCGGTTGATGTTCTTGAGGAAGTCCGCAATACCGAACAGGCCCATGGCCAGCGCCACAATCTGCAAGCCGTCCTGCAGTTCCGGAATATTGAAATCAAAGCGCGATACACCACTGTTCACATCCGTACCGACCACGCCAAAGATCAAACCCATGACGACCATGGCCACGCCCTTGATGGCAGAACCTTTGGCCAGTGTGGCGCCGGCCAGCAGGCCCAGCATCATCATGGAAAAGTATTCAGCCGGGCCGAATTTGAAGGCAATATCGACCAGCGCGGGCGAGAATAGAATCATGGCCAGAATGCCGATGGTGGCCCCAAAAAAGGAGGACAACATCAACATGAACAGAGCCGATCCGGCTTTGCCGTTGCGGGCCATGGGGTTGCCGTCCAGACACGCCACTGCGTGCGAGGCGGTACCGGGCAGATTCAGCATGATGGAGGTAATGCCGCCACCGTACTGGGAGCCATAGTAAATACCGGCCAACATAATCAGGGCGGCGGTCGGGGTCATGGCGTAGGTCAGGGGCAGCAGGATGGAGATGGCTGCCAGCACACCCATGCCGGGCAGCACCCCGATCAGGTTCCCCATGAACACGCCAAACACGGCCCACATCAGGTTGTCCAGTTGAAAGGCAACGCTAAAGCCGTGCATCAGGTTAGATAGAATTTCCATGGCTTAGCCCCAAGTGAACAGGGGGAATTGCAGCTCCAGCCCCCAGGAGAAAATAACCACACCCAGCAGCGTCACGAAAATGGACAGCAGCAGGGCGGTGAGCCAGGAATGTTCCTTGTCGCCCATGGCAGAGATGAACACCAGGGCAAAGGTGGCGGGAACCAGTCCGCCGTAGCGACCCAGAATAATGAAGGCGATGATGCCACCCACAATCGCCATCCAGCCACGCCATTGCGGCGGGCCGTAGTCCTCCTCCTGCTCATCGTCGTGCGCGGCGGTCTCTACAAACAGGTACAGAGCGCCCAGCACAATCATCACGATGCCCAGCAGAAACGGGAAGTAGCCCGGTCCCATGCGGGCCATGGTGCCCAAGGAGTATTTCTGTCCCATCAGGACGGTAAATACGCCTACTCCCACCATCAGGCCGGCTGAATAATATTTTTGTCTGCTCATGAATCTCCTCATTCCCCTAAAGCAAGCATGATTTTTATAAACCCTGAAAAAGAGCGATTAAAAATGAGGCTAGCTTAGCGGAGCAGGAGAGGGCTTAGGGTGACAGTTTCATTACCTTTTGGTCATGTTTGAACGGTTTGGTAAGGCTTAAACAGGCAGCACAATGGTGACTTTCAAGCCGGATACTCCTTTGGAGAAAATCAGCTCGCCCCGGTGCAATTCAATAATGGCGGCAACGCTGGTTAATCCCAATCCAAATCCTTCACTATTATTATTGAATCTATAAAAATACTTGCCTACGTTTTCATATTCGCTTTCTGGTAATCCCGGGCCATCATCTTCCACAATGATGGAGATTTTATTGTCAAAGCGTTTTTTAATTTCAACGCTGGCATGGGAATGGGCGTATTTAACAGCGTTATCCACCAGATTGGCTAAAGCACTGGCTAATAAATTGCTGTCGCCATTAATAATGACTCTGTCGATTTTCTTTTTCTGCAGCGTGACGCCCTTTTCTTCAGCGAAAAAGCTGTACAAGTCCAGAACGTCTTCGGCAATCACTTCCAGATCGCAGGCCTTGAAGTTCTGTCTTTGCACACCGGCATTCAGCTCGGCAATTTGTAGCAGCTTGCCCAGCAGCACGCTCAGGTTCTCTACTTCTTCAATCGCGTCTTGTTGTGCCTCCCGGACATGGGGCGGGACACCAGGCAGGTTCTGGGTTTCACGCAGCTTGCCAACGATGCGGGTGAGCGGGGTGCGGATATTGTGGGCCACGGTATCGGAGATATGCCGTGCGCCTTGCATCAGGCTCTCGATCTTGTCCAGCATGCGGTTGATGTCGTGGTGGATCAGGCCAAAAACGTCCTCGCTCTCGGAGGTGATGCGCTTGGAAATGTCGCCCGCGCCTACCTGTTCCGTCAGCAGGCGGATGCGGCCCACGCGGTATTTCAGCTCATTGCTAAAGACATAGGCGCCCAGAATTACTAGCATCAAGGCCAGGATCATGGAGGTGACAATGATGCGGCTAAGCATGGCGCGCAGCTCGATCAAGGTGCCCAGCTCGTGGCCGACCACCAGGGTTTCTCCGCCGGACAGTTTGGTGACGCGGACATTGCCTTCGGATAGCGCGTCGATATGCTTGATCTGCACTTCCACCACTTGTCGTTCTGGCAGGTTGTTCAGGCCGGGGATCTCGCTGATATTGCCCACCAGGGTGTGATTGAATTCGTCCAGCAGCAGATAGATTTCCTGGCCCGAATCAATCCGGTCCGAGAGGGTTAGCTCGATCATGCGCAGGATCTCTTCGCGCCCGCCGACTTCGTAGGCAATGCTAAGACGCTGTACGGCGACGTTGATTTGCCGCAGGTGCTCGTCGCGCAAGGCTCCAAACACCTGAACGTAGAAAAAACCGATTAAAAAGAGCGTGGTGAAGATGGCCAGGATGCTGTAGTTCAAGGTCAGCCGGAAGGAGGTGGACTCCCACAGGCGTTTGATGAAATCAATCATCGCAGCGCTTTAGCTTGAAACCGTCGATGCTGTCCTTGTCGCTAAGTACATAGCCACGGCCACGCACGGTATGGATCAGGGGCGTGGCGCCTTCCTTGTCCACCTTGCGCCGCAAACGACTGACCAGCACACCAATCACATTGGATTGGGGGTCGAAGTTATAGCCCCAGACCACTTCCAGAAGCATGGTGCGGGTAACGATCTTGTGGCTGTTCATCAGCAGGTAGGACAGCAGCTTGATTTCACGAGGTTGCAGCTCCAGCACCTCGTCGCCACGGGAGATTTTCTGGTTGCGGATATTCATGACCAGATCATCCACCTGCAGATTCTTGATTTCTGCATTGTCACTGCTGCGGCGTATCAGGGCATGCAGGCGGGCGGCCAATTCCTGAAAGGAAAAGGGCTTGATTAAATAATCATCGCCACCGGCTTTCAAACCATCAACTTTGTCGTCTACGCCGGATAAGGCACTTAATACCAGTACAGGGACTTTTTTACCTAAAGATCGCAAAGTAAAAAGAATGGACAGGCCATCGACATTATTGGGTAGCATGCGATCCAGGATAATCACATCCCATACGTCTTTCATGGCATTTTCCAAACCGGAAACGCCATCATGACTGGTCACCACCGAATAGCCCAGCTCGGATAAGCCATTCACTAAATACCGGGCATTTTCCCGGTCGTCTTCAATCAGTAAGCAATTCCACATTTGGCTTCTCGGAGATTTATGAAGTGGCAGACTCATCCATTCCAGAAATGGATTGATCAAAAAGGCTGATCCCGACTATGAGGCGAACATGACAAAACGGTAATGTTTGATGTCAGGAAATATAAATATTGATTCATCCTGTTAATACTGTCATGTGCTCTGAATTATAGGAGTAATTAGTCAGCACATTATTCTAATAAAAGTCTCAGGGCTGTCGGGCTGGAAATCCGGAAATGCGCCGGAAATTGTCTGGGATGTTTGTCCATTGGCTAAAAAATGCGGGTGGCGCTATGAGGCCCAATACAAGGTGGGCTCTATTCCTGGATTGGGGAGGTCGCCTTACTCTCTGCAGGTGACCACAAAGCATGGAAGTGATGGACCGGACCTTGCCCCAAGCCAATCCGCAATTGGTCAGCCGCGGCCAAAGCGCCATTCAAGTATTCCTTGGCCAAGCCTACCGCGGTCGGTACGCTGCGGCCCGGTAACAGAGCAGCAATGGCGGAGGACAGCGAACAGCCCGTGCCATGCGTGTTGCGTGTCGGAATGCGTGGCGACTGAAAAACATGGCTTTGCCCTTGGCCTTGCAGCAAATCCACACTGTCCGGGCCGTCCAGATGGCCGCCCTTTAACAGCACCCACGCAGGGCCCAGCAAGCACAGTTCGCTTAAGGTGCTGTGCATCTCTTGCAGTGAGGCGGGTTCCGGTTTGTGCAGCAGATCGCCCGCTTCGGGCAAGTTGGGGGTAAGCAGGGTACACATGGGCAGCAGCCTGTCGCGCACGACGGACACGGCTTCGGGGCTGAGCAAACGATCCCCGCTTTTAGCGACCATGACCGGGTCCAGCACAATCGGGCAGTCCAGACCGTGATGGTGCAGGCGGTCTGCAATTGCTTCCGCAATCCCTGCATTGGCGATCATGCCGATCTTGATGGCATCCACGCGCACATCCTCAAACACCGCATCCAACTGGTCCGCCACAAAGTCCGGCTCCAGCGCCACAAAACACCGCACACCCTGGGTGTTTTGCGCGACCACGGCGGTAATCACGCTCATGCCATAAGCGCCCAAGGCATACATGGCTTTCAGATCAGCCTGAATACCGGCACCGCTGGTCGGGTCCGTGCCCGCAATACTCAAGACATTGGGAATCATGCTTGGCCTGCTTGATCTTGAGTGGTAGCCAATGCCAGTGCCCGACGGGCAACTCGTACTACATCAAAGCTGTGTGCCACATCCAGACTGTCCAGTTCCGCATTGCTGAACCAGCGCGCGTCCAGAGCGTCATCGCCTGCTTGCGGCTCACCTTGCTGCCAGCGAAACAGCACGGCAATCAGAATGAAATGCGAATAGGCCAAAGGTCTGGCGCTGGGTTCGCGGTCAAATACATCCAGCGCATCAAAGAGCTGCATGGCCTGGCCTTGTACGCCGGTTTCTTCGGTCAGTTCCCGATGGGCCGCCGCCATGATGGTTTCGCCCGCGCGAATCTTGCCACCCGGAAAGGCCCAGCGTCCTGCATCGGGGCGATTGGCGCGGCGTATCAGCAAAATCCGGTCTTGATGGATGACGGCAGCCAGGGTGGCGGCAACCGGGCCGATGGGGGAGGGAGAGTGGTCAGAAGACAAGATAGCAACTCCTAGTCAAGGATAGCCATCCGGCAGCAAGCGGCGAGCAGGTACAGACCCGTCCCTTCGCCGGCATGACCCGGATCAGGTTCAACGGGTCACTGCGGTGCAATCTGCTCGGGCAGTTTCTCAGCCTGCTCGCCAGGCTCCCCTCGGTGAAAAGACCGTTTCTGTAAAAACGGTCTGGGCGAGTATACCTGTCTTTAGCCTATAACTCCCCCGTCAAAAACTGCGCCCGCCCACGCCCGAAGGACCAGTCTGCATCGCTGTTTTCTACCAGAGCGATGATCAGGTCATTGGGCGACACGCCACAGTTCTGTTCCAGCCGTTCTGCCAGCAAGCGGTAGAACTGGACTTTCTGACTCTCGCTGCGGGGGCGGGACACGATGTGCAGCAGTACCACCTTGTCGCTACGCGGATAGCCCAGGCCGGTGTCTTCCAGTATCAGCTCGCCGGGACGGTGCTGGGTCACGCACTGGTAGCGGTCGCTGGCGGGAACATCAAAGGCTTGCACCATAGCTTGATGCGCGGTGTCCAGCAGCAGGCGCAGCTCTTTGTCGTTGCGGCCTTGGATCAGATCAAATTTCAGTAATGGCATGATGGTTCATTCTTGATTGGTACTGCGGTCTGCAAGGCCGCTGGAACTGATAGCCATATCGTCGTAAATCAGACGTTCGGCTTCGATTAGCAAATTCGACAACTGTTGATAGGCGGCGACCCATCCATCTATGAGCTCGTTGCCTGTCATCCTCGCGATCAGCTCTTCGCGTATGGCCTGCAGCTGGCAAGTGCTCATCATTGGGTCATGCTCGGGCTGGATCTGTAGAGCGAGGAGATTGTTGGCGATCTGGCTGACCAAGGGGCTCATCGGTGGGGAGTCGCGCAGTATCAATTCATAAAAATAGGTGGTCAGGGCTTTGTCGCCGCTTGCCAGCAGCGGGGCAGCGGTCCTGATGATGTCGCGTTGAGCGTCCGTCACCATAAGATTAAAAAGCCGGGCAAGACGTGGCTTTTTTTACAGTGTTCAAGATAGACAGCTGGGCGAGTCATGGTTTCAGTCTCCTGGTTTGAGGGCGGGATAGCAGGGCTATCGATAGGGAAGATAGAAGACTGATTGGATCAAGTAAAATGATGAATAATGATTATATGAATCACTAATAATGATAAAAAAACGATTCATGTAGGCGAGGCCTAGATGAGCCTGCGGTTTCTTGCGAACGATCAGCGGGTGTTACTTGTTGCCCTTGGATGGCTTGATGATGAAGGTTGCACGCCTGTCGCTTGGCGTTCTGAGAAGAACTTTCTGTTTATCAATCACTAAAAAAGATTTTATTAATCAGTATTCATCATTTTACTTGATCTGTTGCTGCGCCTATCGTCAGGGCTTCTAAACGACGGTTCTTGGCACAGCCAAGGCTCTGAAGCCACTGTGACACAGGCCCAGGCCTGCAGGCGACAAGGTGACTGCCGACACTGGCCGCTTGTACCTGTTGGGCAAGTGGCTCACGACGTATCACTCTCGGTATTGCACTGTAGAGGACTTGCCCCCGGTGACCTTTTCAAGGAGCTAATCATGCAATTGCGAGACAACGGACTCAGGTTCTCGCCCATCACTATTGTGCTGCACTGGCTTGTAGCGGCCTTGCTGTTTTCCATTCTGGGCTTGGGGGTGGCCCTGGCCCAAAGCCCCGGCGATGTGCGATTGGTGCAGCTGCAAAATCTGCTGGGGACGCTGCTGTTCCTGATTTCCATCTACCGCTTCTGGGCGCGGGTGACTTCTTTTCACCCCTTGCCGGTGGGCTCGCCCAACCCGGTGGAAGTAATAGTGGCCCGCTCCGTGGCGACAGCCCTGGCCTTGGCGATGGTGCTGCTGCCCGTCGCCGTCTGGCTATCCCGTGCGGCGGCTGGCGTGGCGGTGGAGTTGCCCGGTGGCCTGGCGTTACCGACCGTGATCAGCCCGAATGAGCAGGTCAAAGCCGTGGTTGATGTGCTGTTCAATATTGGCGCCACAGCCTTTTTGGCAGGGCTGGCCTTGCACCTTTTCGGGGCATTCAAGAATCATTTTGTACTGAAGAATCTGGCCTTGCGTCGCATCTTGGGCAAACAGGTGGAGTTGTAAATCATGAGCGAAGCAAATCGAGACTTTGCGGGCAATGTCATTACGGATATGTGCGGAGTGCAGTACCCGATTTTTCTGGCGGGCATGGCTGCGATTTCCGGGCCGCAATTGGTGGCGGCGGTAGCGAACGCGGGTGGGATGGGTGTGCTGGGTGGCTTGCGTCTGGCTCCCTTGATGCTGCGTAAGTGGCTGCGGGAAACCAGGGCACTGACGGACCAGCCTTTCGGGGTGAATGTGGTGCCGCAGTTTGGTGGCCCGGAGGTGTTCGAGGCCCAGTTTCAAGTGATCTTGCAGGAGCGGCCTCGCATCCTGTCGCTGTTCTATGCTGAGGACTATTCCGCCGACATGATTCCCCGCGCCAAAGACGCCGGCATGATTGTGATGGTGCAAACCGGCACGGTGGCTCTGGCTCGTAAAGCGATTGCGCATGGGGCCGACATTATCGTGGCCCAAGGCAGTGAGGGTGGTGGCCATCTGAATCGCGGCACGATTGGCCTGATGTCTTTGCTACCAGCGATTCTGGACTGTGCGCAAGGTCGTCCCGTACTGGCGGCAGGCGGGATTACGACCCGCCAGGATGTCAGGGCGGCCATGAGCCTGGGGGCTTCCGGCGTATTGGTGGGCACGGCCTTTCTGGCCAGCGAGGAGTCCAACGCGCATCCGCTCTACAAGCAAAAGATTCTGGAAGCCAGTACGGACGATACGGAATATCGCACTGGCTATTCCTTTGGCTGGACGTACGGCACGCCGCATCGGGTGATTCCCAACCGCGACAAGTGGAATGTGCTGCGTTTGGTTGGAGGCGGGGCACGGGCGATTGATAAGGACAGAATGGCCAGGAAACTGTCTTTGTATGCCGGTCAGGGCGTCGGCAAGATCCACAGCATTGTGCCAGCGGCAGAACGGGTCGCGGAACTGGCCCTGGGCCTGTCCTGATGCCTTACTGCGGCAAAGCCTGTGCGGCGCTGCTGGACAGACCCACAGGCTGGCCCGTCAGAGCAGGCTGTTCGACCTCGCCCTGATCCAGCTTGGGCAATTGGGCGAACTGCGCTTGAGCCAGGGCCACAAAGCTGCGTAGAGCCGAGCCAGGATTGGCATCAGCACGACGGATAAACACGGTTTTGACACGCGCAAGGTCAGGCGGCAGTTCGTGACATTGCACGGGCAGGCGCAAGCTGCCGTTCTGGGCGATGGCTTTGGGCAGCAGGGTAATGCCCATGCCCGAGGCTACGCAGGACAGAATGCCGTCCAGTGTGCCCATTTCCATGATCTGGTTGGGCACCAGCCCAGCCTGATAAAACCAGTGTTCCAGCGTAGAGCGGTAAAAGCAGCCAGTTCTAAAGACCAGTACGGTTTGTTGGGGAATTTTTTCAATCAAGGCAGGCAGGGATTCCACCGCCTTGCTGCTGACCAGCACCAGTTCTTCTTCAAACACTTCTTCTTGAGTCAGGGCGGCGTTTTGATGAAAGCCACCGACAAACGCACCATCGAGCTGGTGGGTCTCAATGGCCTTGATCAGCTCGGCCGTGGTGCCGGTTTGCAAGGACAACTGAACCTGGGGATAGCGTTCGCGGTATTGGGTCAAAACCTGGGGCAGACGGATGGCGGCCGTGGTCTCCATGGAGCCCAGACGCAGCAGACCGCTGGGAGTGCCAGTGTCTTGCAGGGCGGCACGGCTTTCTTCGGTCAGTTGCAAGATACGGCGGGCGTAGGCCAGAAAGGTATGGCCAGCCGGAGTCAGCACCACACCACTTTTCTGGCGTATGAACAATGGCTGTTCCAGTTCGGCCTCCAGTTCTTTGATGCGCATGGTGACGTTCGATTGCACGGTGTGCACCTTCTGGGCAGCGGCAGTAAAGCTGCCATGCTCGGCAACCGCACAAAAAATCTGTAATTGACGCATTTCCATCTCGGCCATTCCATTTCTGAAAGTGATGTGTGGATTTCTAATCAATCACTTTATGGCATTCTTGATGAGTCGTAAAGCGCTTTGGGGGGGCTTACAGTTGATTGCGGTAGTTCGCCGGGGTGTGACCAAAGCTGCGTCTGAACAGGCTGATAAAGGCACTGGGGCTGGAATACCCCAGATCATAGGCAATGGTGGCGACAGGGGCACCGGCTGCCAGCATTTCCAGGGAGCGCATCAGGCGGGCGCGTTGACGCCAGGCGGTGAAGTTAAAGCCGGTTTCTGTCACGAAACGGCGGCTTAAAGTGCGCAGGCTGACCGCCGCCCAGTCGGCCCAATGTTCCATGCCCTGATTGTTGCTGGGGTCGGCAATCAGGGCGCGGGCAATGCGTTGTAAACGCGGGTCCTGGGGGAGCGGGAGCCCAAAAGGTTCGATGGGCAGACTGCGGATTTCATCCAGGATGACGGAGGCAATATGAGCCTGGGCTTGGGGCAAGGGCGCGGCGGGAATCAAATCCCAGGAGCAGGCGCGCAGCACGGCTTCACGCAGCAGGCCGGAAGTGCGCAAGGTGCAGGCCTGGGAAGGCAGATCGGCGCAGGCTGCTTCGTCTATATAGACGCTCCAGCCATGAAAAGGGCCGTGCGATTGGCCCGAGTGCAGGACGTGCGGCGGCAGCCAGACGGCATGGATGGCGGGTACTACCCAAACGGCGTCCTCCACTCCAACGGACAGCAGGCCGCGCAGGGAGCCGAACAACTGCCCGCGAGCGTGTTGATGGGGGCGGGAGGACAGCTCCGAGTCATGGTTGCCGGTGACGGCGAACAGGACGGGATGCTCAGGAAAGTTCAGAAAATCATGCAAACCAATCTTGCGTTCAGGCATGGCGTAATTTTGTTATCTATTGACCGATATAGTGTACAACTGCCAAAACCTTTCTGCTTACACTGAAAACCTTGATGAATAAAGGAGTGACACATGCAAGCCCATGACATTCTTCCCGATCACGCCAGTGAAGTTCAGATTGATGGCACCACCATTCGTAAAGGCACGGTAGGCGCGTTTCTGGCTAATGCTGCCGCCTTGCGCCAGCCTGATGTCAGCGACGCTCAACGCCAGCGCGCCTTGAACGATATTGTGGCGGCCTTGCCGGCTCTGAAAGCACTAGGCTTGTTTGATGCCTTGGAGATTCGAGATCCTCAACTGCGCGATTTTGTGGAGTCCAGACTGTGATGAGAGGTGAAGGCGCAACGGTTCGACCGTATTTGTTGCGCGATACCGCTTGGCTGTATTTACCTAGCGGCTTGATGCATGCTTTCGGAAGCCCTCCGCATCTGGGCGTGCGCCGCTTCGATGTTGGCTGTCTTTATTGATGGCAAGGAGCCGCTTATGCAAGTTGATGACACGCAGTTTCCATTGGTGTTTCTAAGAGAACACAGCTCGCAGCAAACGCCGCAACAGGCGCAGGATCAATTGGAGGCCTTGTTGAATCGGGGCCAACGTTTTGTCTTGCTGACTGACAGGTTGGGCGGTGGGGATCATGCCCATGAGGAAAGCCACGAGGATCGCAAGCAACGCGCCTTGTTCTTCAAGCAGAACAAGCAGCGCTTGAAGGATTTGTGCGCTGGCATGGTGGTGATCAGCAAGGGGCGGGCCATTCCTGCCGCCGCACGCCTGGCACAGCAGACCTTGGGCCGGGTGCTGGGCCTGCAATTCAGCTTTGTCGTTGATGAAGGCGAAGCCAGGCTTGAGGCCAGTCGTTTACTGGCCCGTTAAATTGCGGGCGGCATGGCTGCCAGAAAGAGGGTATCCGATCAAAAGAGGGACCACAGGCCGTGTGACGCGGCCTGTTTTTGTGTGCGCTTTAGTTGGCTTGCAAATCCAGCGTGCTATCCAGGTGTATGCGTTCAAAATCTGAAATCAGCACCTGAATACGAATATTCCAGCTGGCCAGATGCGGTAGCTCGACATTACTCACTTCCCATTGATCCTGCCGCGTGAGTTCCGCCGGAAAGGTAATGGACTCCACCCCGGCTTGCGGGTTGCTGAAAATCACCTCCACCTCTTGAGCCTTCAGGGGACTGAAATCCGGCTCGTATAAAGCGACGGTCAGAATGGCCGGGTGCTGGGTGGTGGCCGGGATGTATAACAGATCCGCCATGCCGGCTTCGGTATGGATATGACTGGAAACGCTGGGTGGGACTAGCTGGGCCAAGGCGCGTGGAGGCGGGGTGAAGCGCCACAAAGCGGCTACGGCCAAGATCAGCACCGCCAGCACATATTCCAGACGCACTATACGTCGCAGAGCCTGTCGGGCATCGCTACGCTTCTGCAAGACGGCTTGAGTCAGACGATAACGGTTGTAGGCTCCCAAGCCCAGCAAGAGCAGGACCAGAATCAGCTTCGCACTGAGCACTTGTCCATATCGGCTTTCCCATAGCGATGCGGGCTGATCGAATTGCACGTAGATCAACGCGGCTCCGCTCAGGACCAGAACCAGCAGGATGGCGGGAATCCAGCGCGAGAACAGCGTCAGCAAGCGGGATTCCTGAGCATGCTGAAGTGCATGAACCAAAGGCAGGAAGGAACCAATCCACAGTGTCAGCGCCACGACATGCAGCCAGACACTGGGCCGAGATAGCCAGACGGGATCTGCTGTGCTGGCATGTCCGCTGGACGCCAGGGAAGCTCCCAGAAGAATCAGCGCCAAAGCAGCCAGCCATTTCTTACTAGTGGCGTTTCTTGCATTCCAGGAAAGGGCGGCACAGGCTAGGGCGACCCAGCCCAGCGGCACGGCCAAGCCCATCGAGGTGGATGCCGCCGTTTTCCAGGCCGATGTGCTGAACAGGGCGGACAGCGGCAAATCCAGCGCATCGACACCCACCAAGCCCAGGTTCAGCAATAAGGCGACGGCCCCTAAAGTCAGCATGCGTGGCGCGATATGACCTTGACTCGCTGATGTGTTGTTTGATGCTGGACCCAGAGCGCGGTAGACCACCCAAGCTATCCCTGTAAACAGGCCCACATAGCCCAGAAGTCGGGCCAGCCAGATCAGTCCATTTCTGAGGGGATTGCTGTGGGTGCTGTCCACCAGATTTGAGCTGGGCGCCCCAATGGAAAATGTCAGTGTTCCGCCTACGGGATGGCCGTCAGCAGAAATAACCCGCCAGCTCAGCCCATACGTGCCTTCGGTTTCCATGGTCGGCAAGGCCAGTTCCAGTCGCTGGTCTTGTGTCAGAACGTCCTCCAGCTCCTTGGAGGAACCGTCGGGACGAATCAACTTCATCAGCAGGGGCGATACGGACTCATTGAAGCTCAGGCTGGCTGTACTGGGAGCCTGGGCCAGCACCGTGCCGCTATCGGGTTTGCTGGCGACCAGGGAGGCATGGGCATACAGCACCGGCGCCCAGGCCAGCAACAGCAAGGCAAGCAGTAACACGAGCAGTGGGTGGCAAGCTGCCTGCCTACGCAGGGTATGCGTTTGCATAAGATCTCCTTCAGGCTGATGCCCAAAGGCATCAGCCGCCTGGGTGTTTAAGGCTTGGGCAAAAGTTGCAACGCAGGAGCGGGGGCGTCGGAATGGTCTGCCGCTTCCTTAGTACCAGGCGCTGCCTGATCAATCCAGCGCTCCACGCCTTGTTCGCATTCCTGAACAACCGGGAAGTAGAGCGTGCTATTGGGCTTGAGTTCATCGGCCAGGTAGCTGATGAACACGAACTCGTCATAGTGCTCATCCAGCAAGGGGCCGCCAGCCCACACCACTTCCTGAACGCCGGAGCGGACTTTGGCACCCCAACGCGTGTAGGCCTGCTTGTAGTCACCTTTTACTGTTTCCAGGGTCCAGCCTGCTTTGGGCTGTGGCTTTACACCGACCACACCTTCAGGAATACGGACACGGATTTTGGTGGTGGCAGAGCCTTTGCAACCATGCGGCACGGACAGAACCGCCTTGTAGCTGCTGCCCACCGGGGCTTGCTTGGTTTGCAGGGAAACGTGTGCCACAGCGGAAGACGCGAACAGTACGGCAGCCATGCCCAGAGTGGCACGGAAAGACGTAGAAGAAATCGACATTGAAAACCTCGGCTAGATAAAAAAGAGAAACCGTCAAAGGACGGGAACACATCAAGCGAGGAATAAAGGCGGGGCGCGTGAACCTAAAGGAGGGCCTTGTGCCGGCAGCGGTGGCAGGGTTTGATTGCTCTGGGCTAACAAAACCGGCCGGTACCTAATCAGGCTGATCAGAACAGGCGCATCCTGGGTCGGCAACAAGGCGGGGGAGGCCGCGATGCCAAAGGGGCAGTCCTGTTGATTGTGATGCGTATCGGAATCCGCCTGGCCATCCTGGCCGACCAGATCAATCCAGAGCGTATTGGCAGCATTGCCAGCCGTACAGAAGGTAATGGCAAAGCCATTGTCTTGTCCTGAGCGGGTAGGCATGTAGCCTGCCGGGACGATGGCGCGACAGACGTAGGCCAGCAGAGCCAGGCAAAACAGAAGTTGCCAAACTCGGATTTCGCGGGAAACGAAACGGGGACCCAGGGCACGCATGCGGAAAAGTATATTACAAAACCGACGGCCGACAGATGAGGTATTTCCCAGTTATCTGGCGCCAAATTTTAAGTAGATTTGGATTTGGAGTTTGCTGGTTTTCCGTTGCCGTTTTGGTAAAAAGGCGTCAAGCATCCCGCTGTTCAGCCAAGCATAAAAAAAGCCGCGAACACAGCGGGCGGCTTTGGTCAGGCAAGGCAACGCAGTGCTTAGGGAAAACCGGCACATTGCTTTATAAAGGCAGGCCGCGCGGCCAGGCGGTGGTAGTAGTCTTCGACTGCCTTGAGTACCGGGCGATCAAACGGCGTATTCAGCCAGCGGTGAATGGACAGGCCCAGAATGATATCGGCCAGGGTGAATTCCGTTCCGGCGGCATAGGCCTGGGTCTGTGCCAAGTGTTTTTCCAAAATCCCCATTGCTTGGGTCCAGGCTGCCAAGGATGCCTGAACCTGTGCGGCGTCCTGATGTGTGGGCGATTGACGCACCAAACTCCAGAACGCATATGTCCAGGTCGGGTTCAGCTCGGAGGCCTGCCAGTCCAGCCACTGATCCACCTTGGCTCTTTGCCAGGCATCTTGCGGATACAAGGCCGTCGGTGCCTGGCGGTTGGCCAGATAACGCACAATGGTATGGGATTCCCACAGCACACGTTCCCCATCCAGCAGGACGGGGATTTTTGCGTTGGGGTTCAGCGCACGGAATTCGTCCGTGTTGACGTCCTTGAAGCCTATGCCCCAATCCTGCCGCTCAAATTCCAGATTCAGCTCCGCGCAGGTCCACATGACTTTGCGCACATTGATGGAGGATTCTCTGCCAAGAATAGTCAGCATGATGGGGCCCTCAAATGGTCATTACTTGCTGGCAGGCAGCAGTTCGTCACGGCGTTCGATAATGCGTGAGATCAGGCCATATTCAATGGCTTCCTCGGCACTCATCCATTTGTCGCGCTCGATATCGTCACGCACACGCTCGATAGGCTGGCCGGTTTCACGGGCAATTACCTGGGCGATACGTTCACGCGCTTTCATGATTTCCTGGGCTTGAATGGCCATATCGCTGGCCTGACCACCGGCGCCACCGCTGGGTTGGTGAATCAGAAAACGGGTTTGAGGCAGACACACACGACGCTCGCGGGCGGCGCCCAGGAACAGGTGGGTGGCGGCACTGCCAACCCAGCCGGTACCGACCATGGTGACGGGCGAGGAAATAAAACGCACCACATCATGGATGGCATCGCCCGATTCCAGGTGACCACCCGGCGAGGACACGATCATGGTGATAGGGGCGGTGGATTCGGCATCCAGCGCCAGCAGCTTGCGCACGGTTTCCGAGGCGAGCTTATCCGTGATGGTGCCAAAGACCAGCACAGTACGGGCGCGGAAGGCTTTTTCTTCCAGAAAGGCGCTGTCTTGAGGGCTGGTATCAGAGCGAGTTTCTTTTTCTTGGCCAAGCATGGGGAAAGACTCCAAGGGATAAGTATTCTGTCTGCTAAGGAAAATCGATTGCTCGACTATATCCCGGCTGATGGTCAACCGGGCTTTCACTTGGCAATTTTTGTGGTTTTTTTTGTCCGCGCTGGGGGCGCAATAGGGCGCAACGCAAGCAGACAAAGCAAATGCAGGGCGGTCTGCCCCGCAAGTTCATCATAGTCTCATGCTTGTTAAGTGTTTGATCCAGGGAATAAGACCTTATCGTCCTGTCTCCTGGAGCAGCATCACGGGAAGGGCTGATCTACACGCTGCCGCAGGGCCTTGAGACCTGCCACAGAACCCCGATACCTCATTGAAAACGCTTCTTTCAACAGTGGCACGACGCTCCCTGTCACTAAAAAAGATACCTGTCGCTTCAGGCGCTTGATGCTAAAAAGGGACGGCACCCGATCAGACGCCGAGGTCGAAGAAGTCCTTGCTTAAAAACGCTTTTCCAGCTTCAGCGCGACTTCGGTTTGCTTGTATTTGAAAGCCCAGTCGATATTGCTGTTGTTGAAAGTGTGTTTCACATACAAATTGGGTGTAATGCCTTTGAACGCAAAGCGTGGCATGCCCACGTTCAGGATATAAATCTGTTGCCGGTCCTTGCGCAGCCCACCCAGGAACAAGTCCTCGGCATCGTGACGGGTCTGCCGGTACAGGGCCGTGGCGTTGATGTTGAAGCCCGCATCAAAGGCTCGGTAAATTCCCAGGTTCGCCATATAGCTGCGGCTTTGCGCAGTTTGCTGAGACTGCAGATTACGGGTGTAATTCAGGCCCCCGTAGACCACGGTTTTTGCATCGATCAGATACGAGCCGTACAAGCCTATCTGGTTCTCTTTGACTTCTTCAAAGTACTGCCGTAAATCGCCTTTGTAGGACAGGCTCTTGTGCTGGGCATTCACGCCTACTTGCAGCCTGTCGCTAAGATTGTGCTTCCAGTCCACGCGCCCGCCCCAGGACTGATAGCTGGTGCGACGGTTGGTGTAATTGTTCTCGAACAAGGGCGTAATCGACAGATCGTTTTTAGCGTCCTGATAGTTGTAGCCCGCGTAAATAATGCTGGTGTTGTCGCTGTAATAAATGTCCTTGGGCTCGGCTTCCTTATGCTTGTCGTAAAGATTGCCGTAGCTCAGGCCGCGCAGTAGTAGGTTGTGGTTGCCGCTTAGCTGGAAACGCCGGTTCAAGGTCAGGTCGTAGACCATGGCGGTGGATTTGACCGGGTCCGGCATCTTGCGCACTGACGGAAAGCACCCAAAGAAATAGCAGGTAAAGAAGGTGTCTTGCTGGCCGTTTTCTTTGTTGATATTGCTGTTGTAGCCCAAGCCAATCGAGGCGGAACCGTGCCAGGCATTGCGGTCCTGCAAGGCACCCTGGAAGCCTTCAATTACGGGCCGTACTTCATCAGGAATACCGGCAGAGGAAATCTGGCTGAACAGTTCTTTCGCTTCGCTGGATTGATAGTCCTCGAACAGTACGCGGGCCAGCTCCAGCTTGGCGCGCATCATAGTGGGATCGCTTTCCTGAGCCTGGCGCAGCTTGCTGATCGCCAGGCTGTGATTGTCCTTGCTACGGGCCACCATTCCTTGAGCCATCAGCACCAGGGCAGGGTTGTGGTCGGGCAGTTCCTGATACTTTTCTACAAACTGATCCACCTTGGCCCACTGTTGCAGATTGATGGCGACATAAATGGCCGGTTCCAGATCAGTCAGCGTGGCATCGACGCTATAGGTTGTGCCGTTGATGGTGATCAGGGCCGATGGGTCCACATCAGGCGGGGTTTCTTCCACTAAATGGGAGCGTTCGCGTTCGTTCAGATTGCGGTCGATTTGATTCAGAAGTCGGCGCGTATCGTCGTCGTTGGCTTGCACCGCGCTGGATGCCATGGCCAGCAGCAGGCACAAAAGGGGAAGGGCTCGCCCATGCATGAATGAAAACCTTGCAAGAAAAAGGGGAGATGGACGCAGGGTCCGGAGAGAAAGGGGATCGAGCTTGTCGATCCCCTTCTTCTTATGGCAACACTAGCGTGTTGTCAGAGGCGGATTACTGCTTGGCACCGCCGAAGGCCATGTCATTGGCACCGTTGGCTGGGTTGTAGTAAATCCCGGCCAAGGCGTCAGCGGCTGCGCCGTAGAATTGGCCCTCAATTTTGGCTGTACTACCGCTAAAGTTTTTAGCGAAAGAGCCATCGGAAGCAATGGTTGTGCCATTAAACAAAACAGTGCCAACCAGACCAGCCAGAGTACCTGTACCACCACCGTAGTTGGCGGTCAGGGTGCCTTTGGAGATACCAGCCTGGGTGCCGGGGTTGTATTGGTTGACACCTACAACGTCGTACTTGGCATTGACCAGGTTAGGCATGGCTGTAGTTGGGTTTTCGCCGGTGTAGAACACAGTGCGGTCAGCATGGCTCAGGTTCAGATCCGTGCTGCTTGCTGGAGGTGTACCGGCTATGCGGGGAGCCCACTCACCAAAATACACTTCTTGGCCGGAAACCTTGGCAACTACTTCGCCACCGAAGTGGGGGTAGCCCGGCAGAGGATTGTTCAGTTGGCGATAGGCGTAAATTTGAGTGCCTGCTCCTACACCGCTGGTGATGGTATGGCGCCATGTTTCAGCAATGTTTGTTCCCAAGGGCATTTGAATATATCCATTGCCATCAGCACCACCCAGCACTTGATTGGTTTGCCAAAGAGGACCGCTTTTGAAGCTCACCACACCCGATTGTTTGGTGGCGTCATAAGGGTCAGTACCTGGCATGGAGATACCAGCTTCGCCCTGAGCCATCATTGTGGACGGCTTATCCGCCACTACGAATGCTTTCGAGGAACCACCAGCTACGGGGGCAGCGAAGCTGCTGGCGGAGGCCAGCAGGAAAGCCGAAACAATAGCCAGTTTTTGTACATTCAGACTTGCTTTCATTACGAACTCCATTAAGTGAAGAAAAAGGGCGTTTTTACGAAAACGACCAAAAAAACCGATTTACTTAAAAACGTGCTGTCATACCGACGCGCACCGTTCGTCCGGGGGCCGGCATAGAAGTGCGGGCCATGGGGTCCAGGTAGTACTGATTAGTTAGATTGCTGATTGCCACGTCCACATTCAGGTTTTTCTGTACCTGATAGCTGGCGTAGGCATCGAAGACCAAAATGGGGTTCCAGTAGTTCGTTCTGTTAAATGCCCAGCCAAGGCCACCAAAATGCCCTTCATCTTTGTTTTTTGCGGCGCTGTGATACACCGCACGTGCTCCGAGCAGTAGTTTCTTTTCCAGCAAGCGTGCACCGACATCCAGGTTCAGGGAGTACTGCGGTTGCAGACTGGTTCTGGCAAAGGTGCGAGGGAAGCCGCCATCAACGCAGGCAGGAATGTTGTCGCTTCCTGCGGCTCCGGGGATGGGCATAAACGTCTGGGCGTAGTCGGCATCGCATAGCTGCTGCTTTAAGCGGTAGGTTCCGCCAAAGTTGGCAAAGTATTTGCCGCTGTCTACGCGAGCTTGCAGTTCAATACCTGACATTTTCTTCTCGGCAAACTGCACGGTATTGAAGTCCCAGTCCCGGTCTATATAGTCTTTGATCCGGTTATTGAAGTAGTTGATCTTGAGGTCTGCATAGTCCAGGCTTGGGAAGTAGCTGCTCAGATTGTGGACATAGCCGATTTCCCAGTTGTAGGCGTGTTCAGGACGAGTAGCTGCCCCGGTCGAGCGCTTGCTGCCGCCAGCCAAGGCCATGGAGGACTCGAACAGGCTTGGAAAACGTACAAATTCGTTGTAACGGGCATAGAGACGAATATCGTCTGTAATGAAGGCTGTCAGCCCGATGTGAGGAACCCAAGCATGGTCTTTTTGTTTTTTAGGTTCTTCCCATTTATTGGGTATTTCAGATTCGTCTTGATAAACAGGTTTGCGATTGCTTACCGAGGCAATGTATTTGTCTACTGTGCCCTTTTGCCCCTGCGCATCGGTGACTTGCTCTGTTGAGTCAATTTCGCCATTGGTAAAGGGGTTATTGGCAGTAAAACCTTTGTGACTTTCGCCAGAGGGAACAAAAACCGTTTCTTTGGTATAGCGATAGCCGTTAATTTTTCCTTTATGAAATGAATCGCCTAGCATTTCTTCAAATGATTTTTTGCTTGTATGCCCGAAAACGGCCTCCAGCATGCTCGGATCTAAATCGGAAATGAACTGCCAGTCTTCTTCATATTGCTTGTACAGCGGGAGTTCTCTTTCAATGATTTGGCCTTCGTAATCCGCAACTTCCTGGTTGCTCATTAAGCGCTGAACCTGGTAGTTATAGCCTTTCAGGGCAGGCTGAATAGCCCAGTCCTTATGTTGCTGGCTACGCATCTCGGCCAGCTTGTCGTCGTACGACCAGTAGTCGCTATAGCGTGCACCAGCATTCACCTGAAGCCAGTCCACAGGCCGCCAGTCGAAGTTAAAACCAAAATTCCATTGCTGCCGGGTGCCTGATCGAGGCCCCATGTGGTTCACACCCCAGGTCAGTTCGTTCAGATTCTCGAGCTTCTCCGAAGCGTCATGCTGCTTGAGCTTTTCTCGTGTGAAATCAGCCGATAAGCTTAGATCCAGAGTTGGGTGCAAAGTCATGGCGTTGCTAAGGTTCAGCCCACTACGCCTATGGTCGGTAATTTGCAAAGCTCTGGGGATGATGTTGAAACGCCCATCTGTATTGGGCAGCTTTTCTGGGGCGGTAGGAGGTACCCAAGCGCATTCAGAGCCGTTTGTGCCCAGGACATGGCAATTTGTGTAGTTGTCCCAGTCACCATCGCGTCCGTTGTTCAAGCCCTGGCCTTGGATCCCGTAAATGATGTCGCCATTCTGATGACGCTCACTATCGCTTTGGGTAATCCAGGCTCCGGCCTTCAAGTTGATGAAACGACTGCCTTCGGGATTCCAGGAGTAGTTCAGGTTCCAGGTGTCTTGTTTGACCTTGCTATACGGGTTTTCGGTTTGGAGGATATTTTTTTCACCATAGCCATCCAGGGCATGGATTGCCCAGACCACGTTCCATGGCACGTTTTCGCCAAAGGTATGGTTGCTGCGCATGTAGCTCATATCAATGGCTTGATCGTGAGGTAGGCGCAACGTGCCTTTCAGCAGCGTGGTTTCCAGTTCGCTGGATGTGTTCAGAACTTCCTCACCAGGACGGTAGTACTTGGCGATGTAGCTCACTCTGGGGAAGGAGTACGACGGGTTGTAGTCGCTATTTGCGTCCTCTTGCCAGGTGTCGTTCTCGTACTTGTCACTACCTTTCTTACCGCTGTAATAGTTGCCGCGACTGCGGTAGCTGTATGCGGCTAGCAGATCAAAATTTTCTTGTTGTGTGGCGATGGCCAGGCGGTAGGAGTGGTCTTCAAAATTGAAGTTCTTGCCGCTATTCCCGACTTTCGGCATACGGTCTGGAGAAATGTGGTCAGGTAGAACAACGCCGTTGCTGCCTCCTCTATCAAAGACCGCCCCTGGAATATCGCGATAGTCCTTTCCGAAAATCCCAAAAGCCCGTTCATTCGGCTTGGTCGAATTCGTCGCTGTCTCCGCCTTCAATTCAATCCCGAAGGTCTCGCCCGGTTTGACAATATCCTCCACCTGCAGCGTGCGGATCTGCACCGATCCGCCAATCCCGCTGGCTCCCGACGTTGCCGACACGCCTTTTTCCACCAGAATGCTGCTGATCATATTGGGATCAACATAGTTGCGGTTGGCGACCCCGGCCGGACCCAGCCAGACTGATGTTGCCTGTTCCGTGCCGTCAATCGTCAGGGGAATACGGCCTTCACCCTGGATACCGCGAATGTTCGGGTCCAGCGCGCCGCTATTGCGCGAGTCCCCCGCATACACCCCGTTCAGGCCCTTGAACAAATCCCCCACGGAGCTGCCCTTGTACAGCTCGATTTCTTCCTTGCCCGCGTACACATTGGAGACGTCTTTCTCGAAGACATCGGCCTTGCCGGCCTCATCGCGGGTTTCACGTACGACGGTAATGGTGTCCAGGCGAGTGGCTCTGTCCGTATCGTCCTGGCGCTCGTCCTGACGGGAGAAGGGTGGGGCGCTGCCCACGCTTTGGGCCTGTGTCTGCCCGGCCCAGGAGGCCAGAATCAAGGCATACACCAGCGGCTTGAGCGCGTGTTTTTTTGTGTAGGGTGAAAGGGTAGCGGACATAAAACGAACCAGGGCTCCGTGCGAAAAATAACAATCTGTCGTGGGGAGGTACTTCCCGTTTGCTGGCCAGGCTCACCACTTGTCTCAAAAGGTGAGGAAAGGCACGGGGATATTATTCACATTAATGAGAATAATTATCACTTAGATTTATATGCAGGACGGAGCAATTCCTATGCAGGACCGGAAATCCGCGGCAACTGCAGGAATTTGTCAAAGCAGGAGGGGAACTTTTCAGGGAGAGGGCCGCAGGGGGCGGCCTGAAAGAAGGGTGGGCCTCTATGAATGCAGAGGCCGAAAACAGCGGAAATACAAAGGTTTAGGCGCGCTTGTTGCCAAAAATGGATTTGGGTGAGCGGCCAAAGTAGCGCGTAAAGGCGACGGAAAAATTATTGGGGTATTTGTAGCCGACTTGCCAGGCGGCCTGGGCCACTTGTTGGCCGGACTCCAGCAAGGTATAGGCTTTGCGCATACGCAGTTCAAGCAGCAGGCCGATAGGCGTGTTGTCGTACAGATAGCGAAAACCTTCTTTAAGTTTGTGCTCGTTAATGCCCACCGTCGTCGCCAAATACTCCACCGTGATTTGCTGGTCCAGTTGCGAGCTGAGCAAATCGCGTGCTCGCTCAACCCGCTGAATATCATCCACCGACAGCGGGGCGCTGTTGGGGGCGTCGGGCGGAGCCAGGCGGTTGAACTGCTCGGCCAGCAAGCTTAGCGCATGGATTTGCAGATTCAGCCTGTGATTATGGATGGGCTGCTCCGGGGTGCACGGCTGCATATAGCGTGCCAGTGCCGCCGCATGGGCCATGGTGGCCTGGCTGCTGGCATGAAAGGACAGACGGTGCAGTCCCACGCAATCCATCAACTGGGTGGCGCGTTCCGGGCCCACGTATTTGTTCAAGGCCGCCTCGCTGATGACCAGCCGTAATTGCGATACGGATTGGTCCTCTTGATAGTGGCGTTCCCCTCGCAGGGATCGGAAAGCCGTCACCGTGGTATGGCCTGCCTTGAACAGCAGATCTGAGCTCTCCCGACCCTGATAGGCCGACTGTCCTTGCAGACCCACCGTAACCACAATGACACGGCCCGCATGGGGGCCGTTGCTCTCTTCAACCAGCGATCGGCTGGGGTGATAGTGCAAGCGGCCCAACAAGAACCCTTGTTCCAGTTCCACGCATTCGGAATAGCAGTGGCCCAGTTCTTCGGGTAGTTGCAGCCGGACTCGGCCATCGCTCAGAGCGCGGCATGACCTGGGTTCATCCGTGGTTAAGCGATAGCCAAATTTGCGCGTGTTCATCATTTCTCCTGCTAAAAGCGCCTCGCATATGAATTGCTCCGTTCAGCATAGATCTTAATGCAAATAATTCTCATTAAATATATATCATTTCTAGCTGTGATGGCAGAGGGAAGGGCCATTGTGAAATTCACGGAGGTAAAAAACAGTGCTGGATCGATCGCTAGGAGAAGTCGTTTTGTCGGAGCAATTGCTGGAGTCGCATGCTCTGCAAGCCTGTTGGGACGCGCAATTGGCGGGTTTAAGTGCAGATGCCTTGAACCTGGCTTTGGGGTATGGCGTGTTTGCGCATCTGGATAAGTTTATCGCTGCGGAGGAACTTGCGCTTGTGCTCAAGTGGGACGCCGACAACACCGCCTACCTGCTGGAGTTGTTGTGGAGTCTGGAGCTGCTGGAGTGTCAGTGGACCTGTCCGCGACGCTATCGCAGCCTGCCGCAAACGGCGCGTTATTTGAATCCGGGTTCGGCGCAATATTGTGGCGATGCCTTGTTGTTTCGGCATGGAGTCTTGCGCCAAGTGGGTAATCAGCTTGACGAGCTGCTGCGCAATGGCAAATCGCCCCCGCCGGATCCGGCATTGATTCAGCAAGGCTGGGCAGCAGCGGCGCGCTCGCAAATTGCTCAGGAACAAACGGCGGTGACGGCCGAGGTGGCCTGTGAAATTTTTGGAGCCGTGCCGGAGTTCTGGCAGGCGCAACGTTTGCTGGATTTGGGCGGTGGGCCAGGACTGGTAACCATCGCCTTGGCGCAACAGCAGCAGGACTTGAATGCCGTGGTGTTCGAGTACGAAGCGGCGGCGGCCGTCGCCCAGCAAAAAATTCTTGATGCCGGTCTGGAGGCCCGTATCAGCACCTCGGCCGGTGATCTGCTGGTGGACGATCTCGGGGCGGATTATGACCTGATCTGGTGCTCTTCCGTGCTGCATTTTGTACCGGATATTCCTGCTTTGCTGGCCCGTCTGTATCGTGCGCTGCGCCCCGGCGGGGTGCTGGTGTGCTGTCACGCCGAAGTGCATACCGAGGTCAGCAAGGCCAAACGGATTTTGCATTACTACCTGCATATGCGTATGCAAGGCCGCCATGTGCTGCCGGAAGGGCAGTTGGCCCAGTTGCTGGAACAAGCCGGATTTGATGATGTTCAGCAGTTTGATGAGGTGCGCTTTCCGGTTGCGCCCGTCACTGCATTGATTGCGCGCAAGGCGTACAAAGGGTGATGAGAATGAAGACGTGGAAAGCATGGGGGGCGCAGCTGCTGTTTGGCTGGATGAATCTGGTGCTGGCCGTCCCCAGTATTTACCTGATGCTGGGCATGCCCCTGGTGATGCGACAGCATGGCTGGTCCGGCACCGAGATAGGCTTGTTCCAGCTGGCGGCCTTGCCCGCCATTTTCAAGCTGGTGCTGGCCATGCCGGTGCAGCGTGTCCGCCTGGGTGGCGGACATTTTGTGCATTGGCTGTGGTTGATGGCGGTCTTGTTGTTGGCTTTGTATGTAGGCATAGGCCGCGAGAATCTGATTGATCAGCGGACCCTGCTGTTTGCCCTGACCTTTGCCATCAGCATTGTGGCGACCTGGATGGACATCCCCTTGAATGCCTTGGCGGTGCAATACCTGCCGCGTGACGAGCAGTTGCGTGCAGGCAGTATTCGTTCTGCCGCCTTGTTTCTGGGCGCGATCGTCGGGGCGGGGGTGATGGTGCTGGTGCAGGCCCGTTGGGGTTGGCAGGCACCGTTTGCCTTGATGGGCCTGGGGCTGGTGATTGGTTGTTTGCCCTTTGTCTTTTTGCGTTCCAAAGCCGGTTTGCAAGCGGCTGAGACCGAGCAGGCAACGCCCGGTTTTGTTGCCGATTGGGTCAGCTTCTTCGGGCAGGAAGGGGCCAAGCAGTGGACCAGCCTGCTACTGACCAGCTTCCCCTTTATTGGCGCTGTCTGGTTCTACTTGAAACCCTTGATGCTGGACCAGGGCATGCCTTTGGAAGAGGTGGCCTGGACGGTAGGGATTGCCGGTGGCATTACCGGTGCCGTGTTCAGCCTGATTGGCGGACGTTTGGCGTCATTTCTGGGTGCCGCGCGTGCCATTCCGATTTATCTGCTGGCGGCCTTGCTGTCTCTGATTCTGTTGATGGTTTCCGTCTGGGCCAAGCTGGGGCCGGTGTGGCTGATCAGCAGCGCCCTGTTGATTGCGGCCAGCATGGGGGCTGTGTCGGCATTGCTTTTTGGGCTGACCATGTTCTTTACCCGTAGACAGCGCAATGCATCGGACTACGGTTTGCAGTCGACCATCTTCACCTTGGCCCGTATGGCCGTTCCCATTGTCGCCGGCATCGTGCTGGACCGTTTCGGTCAGGTTGTCATGCTGGGCGTGCTCACCTTGGGTGTTCTGTTCGCCTTTGTACTGGCTTGGCGCGTTCGCCACAGCGTCGGTGCCAGCACCGAAGTTTTGCTGCGTAGCCAGTAAGTCAGGGTCTGAAAACGCCAGCGTGTGCAGGTTGCGCTGGCGTTCATCGTTTTTGCTCCGTTTCGCATAGAAATTAGGGCCCGAAGGCTATTGTGTCATTTTCAGTCGTATTTGAGAATAAGTCTTGTTCGTATTCATATGTATTTAACCAGGAGTCATTATGACCTTGCCCCCATTAGTTGAGCCCGGTGAGCCTTTAAGCCGCGAAGAGGTTAACCGTTATAGCCGTCACCTCTTGATTCCCAATGTGGGCATGGAAGGCCAGCGCCGCATCAAAAATGCCAAAGTGCTGGTTATCGGAGCAGGGGGCCTGGGTTCGCCCACCTTGCTGTACTTGGCCGCAGCCGGGGTGGGCACACTGGGCATCATCGACTTTGACCGGGTGGATGAATCCAATCTGCAGCGCCAGATCATTCACACCGTAGACAGCATTGACGAGCTGAAAGTGGAAAGCGCCAAGCGTGCGATTCACAAGCTCAACCCCCATATCAAGGTAGAAACGTATACCGACAGATTGGAACCGGACATGGCGGTCGAGCTGTTTTCGCGCTACGACCTGATTCTGGATGGCACCGACAACTTTGCGACCCGCTATCTGGTCAATGATGCGTGCATGCTGGCCGATAAACCCTATGTCTGGGGTTCGATCTTCCGCTTTGAAGGCCAAGTCTCCGTGTTCTGGGAAAACGCGCCCGGTGGCATAGGTTTGAACTACCGCGACCTGTACCCCGAGCCCCCACCGCCCGAGCTGGCTCCGTCTTGCGCGCAGGGCGGTGTGTTTGGTGTCTTGTGCGCCTCGATTGCCTCCATCATGTCCACCGAAGCCATCAAGCTGATTACCGGCATTGGCGATCCTTTGATCGGCCGCCTGATCGCTTATGACGCACTGGATATGTGCTACCGCGAACTGCCCATCCGCCGCCTGCCCAATCGCAAGCCCGTGACCGAGCTGGGCGATTACCAAACCTTCTGCGGCCTGAATCCACCGGCTGATGCCATGGCCATCCCCGTGCCTGTCATGACTGTGCTGGAGCTGAAAGAACGGCTGGACCAAGAGCAGGCCCCTGTCCTGGTGGACGTGCGCGATCCCAATGAATGGGAAATCGTGAATATTCCTGGCGCGATTCTGATGCCCAAATCGCCCACCGTCGCCGCCGAGATTCTGGCTGCCTTTGGTCCGAATGCGGATCTGGTGATTTCGTGCCGCTCCGGTGCGCGTTCCAGGACCGTGTGCGAAGAGCTGATCAAGTTGAAGGCCCCCAAGGTGCGCAATCTGGAAGGCGGTGTGCTGGCTTGGGTGGAGCAGGTCGATCCCGAATTGGCGTCTTACTAAGTTCGGGAGGAAGCACATCATGGCCTTGCAGATTCGTCGCTCTGCTCTGGAGCAAGTTCTGAATCATGCCAAGCAGGATCACCCCATTGAGGCATGCGGACTGATTGCCGCTCAGGAGGGCTCGCTGGTGGCCGAACGCGTGCTGCCCATGCAAAACCGGGCGGCCTCGGAGGTGTTTTATCAGTTCGATTCGCGTGAGCAATTTCAGGTCTACCGCCGTCTGGATGAGGACGATCAGGAGTGTTGCGTGATCTATCACTCTCATACCGCCAGCCAGGCTTTCCCGAGCAAGGATGACATTGATTTTGCGGGCCATCCCGAACTGCATTACTTGATCGTGTCCACCTGGGATCAGGCCACCGTGCCGGTTCGATCCTTCCGGATTATCGACGGCGGTGTGACCGAAGAAACCATCGTGATTGTCTAGGGAGCAGCGTCGCTCCCCCAAGGGGAGCGTGTGTCCCGGCTGTTGGAAACCACTATTTCAAAGGAGTTTTAAGCATGTCCATTTCAGTCTCTATTCCGACCTTGCTGCGTCCACTGACGAACGGCGAGAAGAAAGTCCAGGCCCAGGGCGCTTCGGTAGGCGAAGCGATCGAGCATCTTGAAGGCCAGTTTCCCGGCATCAAGGCGCGCCTGATGAGCGGCGAAGACCTGCACCGTTTCGTGAATATTTACGTGAACGAAGAGGACATCCGTTTCAGTGATGGCCTGAAAACCGCCATTCGTGCTGGCGACAGCCTGACCGTACTGCCTGCCGTAGCAGGGGGCTAAGACCATCTGGTCTGGATTTTCATGGTGCAAGTGCTGGTTTCTGCAATCAGCACTTGGCGTGCGCATCACTCTGGTTTGGAACTATGTCTGAATTACTACATGGCTGCGGATTACGTTGGCAGATGGGCTCACAGCCCCCGTATTGGCCGGGCTTGCCTGCTGCCTTGAGCCGTCAGGCTCGATTGCTGGGTTTATCTGAACAAGGACAATCCGCAGGCCATCAAGACGAAGCAGCATTCAGCCTGTATTCGCCTGATTTTGGAACGATTAGCACGCATCTGGAAACCGAGGCGGGCGGCATGACGCAAGCCGCGATCAGCGAGCTGAGCATGCAGGCTGCCAGCGGTATCTTGTCCGTGCATGGACGCTCCAGTGGGCTTTCGGGCACGCTGGGCCTGGATTATCTGGCCGTGCTCAGTTCAGCCATGACCCTGCAAGCGACCTTGGCGGCGGCCTTGGGCCAATTGCGCGGCGGGCGTTTCTCTACGGTGTCGGTTTCGCCCTTGGGCTGCGGCCTGCTCAGTATCGGGCAGTATCTGGCCGGGGCAACGGCGGCTCAAGATCCCGAACAGTTATTGGCGGGTAGTTACGATCCCGGCTTGCGGCCTCCCTTTGTTTCGCAAGACGGCGTGGTCTTTGAACTGGAAACCTTGGACCCGCGACCCTGGCGCGCTTTTTGGGAAACAGTGGGCGTACCGGCCGATCTGGCTGGTCAGGCCTGGAAAGCGTTTTTGCTGCGCTATGCCAAGGCGGTGTGCCCTATGCCAGCGGCATGTTTAAGCAGTCTGCAAGCCCTGAACTTTGCCCGTTTGCAGGAACTGGCCTTGCAGACCGGCATGGCCATCTTGCCGGTACGTACCCCGGCTCAACGCCAGAGCGATAGTGATTACGCGGCCTTGGCCGGTCTGTGGCAGCATCAGATTCATGCCGCGCCCGGCTCATTGAGCACCTTGCCGTCCAAGGCCGATTTGCCCCTGCGTGGTTTGCGGGTGGTGGAGTCCTGCCGTCGGATTCAAGGGCCTATTGCCGGTCACTTGCTGGCGCTGCTGGGGGCCGAAGTGATTCGTCTGGAACCGCCCGGTGGTGATCCCTTGCGTGCCATGCCACCGTGCGTGGATGGCTGCTCGGTGCGCTTTGATGCGCTTAATCAATTCAAGATGGTGCAGGAAGTGGACATCAAATCGGCTCAAGGCCGCCAGGCCATTTACGAGCTGGTGAGCGAGTCCGATGTGTTCCTGCATAACTGGGCGCCGGGCAAGGCGGCCGAGCTGCAACTGGATGCCCAGGACTTGCACGCGGTGCGCCCGGATCTGGTCTACGCCTATGCGGGCGGTTGGGGCCAGGAGCAAGTGGATGCGCCGGGGACGGACTTCACGGTGCAAGCCTGGTCGGGCATTGCTCACACCATTTCTCAAACCTCGGATGCACGGGGCGGGTCGTTGTTTACGGTGCTGGATGTGCTGGGCGGGGTGATGGCCGCGCTGGGTATCAGTGCCGCCTTGCTGCGCCGGGGCCTGAGCGGGTCGGGCTTGCGGGTCGACAGCTCTTTGCTGGCCACGGCCGATCATCTGGCCCAGGCCGTTTCTCCCATCAGTAAAACCGGCGTGTCGGCGGTGTTCCAGACGGGCGAGGGCTTCATGGTCATCGACTGTCAGGATCAAACGCATCTGCATGCCCTGGCCGGGTGGTTGAATGTGTCGCCCGATGCCGTCTGGACGGTCTTGCCGGATCGTCTTCTGTCCCAGTCTGCCCGTAGCCTGGAAACGCAACTGGATGTGCTGGGCGTACCGGCCCGCCGCGTCCATAGCAATCTGGCGCAACTGCGTGCTGATCCACGCCTGGCGTCCCATTTCCATGACAAGGGCTATTCGTCTATTAATTCTCCCTGGAGGTTTTTATGAATCACGCTGGCATCATCGATCTGGTCCCTGCGTCATTGCGCCAACGCTGGATAGAGGACGGTACCTACCCGAACAAGCCGGTCTTTACGCTGTTTGCGGAAAAAGCTCAGGCTCATCCGGACAAACTGGCGGTGCTCTCGCCCGAAGGCAATATCAGTTATAGCGCCTTGATGGACGCGGCTCTGCGTCTGGCAGGCAGCTTGCGTCGTGCAGGGATTATGGCGGGCGACGTGGTGGCGTATCAGCTCAGCAACCATTGGGTGTGCTGCGCCATTGACCTGGCCGCCGCTGCTTTGGGGGCGATTGTGGCGCCTTTCCCACCCGGACGGGGCAAGCTGGATATTCAGTCGCTGGTGCGTCGTTGCGATGCACGGGCGGTGATTGTGCCGCATGAATATGCAGGCATTGATTTGTGCGAAGTGATCGAGTCCTTGCGGCCTACGCTGTTGTCCTTACGTGTCCTGATTGTGCAAGGCCCATCGCGTCCGGGCTGGATGACTTTGGATTCCCTGTTCGAGGGCGAACCCCTGGCCTTGTCCGAGTTGCCCGAGGTGTCTCCTAATTCGCCAGTGCGTTTGCTGGTGTCCTCCGGCACGGAGTCCGA
Source organism: Alcaligenes sp. RM2 (assembly GCF_052931795.1). Lineage (NCBI taxonomy): Bacteria > Pseudomonadati > Pseudomonadota > Betaproteobacteria > Burkholderiales > Alcaligenaceae > Alcaligenes > Alcaligenes sp. RM2. The sequence goes on along the minus strand of NZ_JBRFIO010000001.1, from coordinate 1,196,245 downwards.
ACCCAAGCTGGTGGCCTATTCGCATAATGCCCTGGTGGGCGGACGTGGCCGATTCCTGCAACGCATTTCCCCCAATGATGTGGAGTTCCGGGGCATGTATCTGGTGCCGCTGGGTTCTTCATTTGGCTCTACGGCCACCTTCGGTGTGCTGTGCTGGTTGGGAGGTTCTTTGGTGGTCTTGCCCAAGTTTGATGTGCCTAGCGCGATTGCCGCTATCAATGCCTTCAAACCCAGCTTTATTTTGGGCGTGCCCACCATGTTCCAGCGTATTGCGGCAGCGCCCGAGCTGGAGAAGGCCGATAAAGCCAGCTTGCGCGGCTTGATTGTGGGTGGTTCAGTGATTGATGAAGCCACGGTGCGTCGTTGCGTGGAAGCGTTTGATTGCGGCTTTATCAGTCTGTACGGCTCGGCCGATGGGGTGAACTGCCACAACACGCTGGACGATCCCATCGACGTGGTCTTGAGCAGTGTGGGGACCCCTAATCCGCAAGTGTGCGAGATCCGCCTGATTGACGATGAGGGTGCCGAAGTGCCGCAAGGCGAAGTAGGTGAAATTACCGCTCGTGGTCCCTTGAGCCCCATGCAATATGTGAACGCCCCGGAATTGGATGCCCAGTATCGGGACGAACAGGGTTGGGTGAAAACGGGCGATCTGGGTTACATCAATGCCCAAGGGCAGTTGGTACTGGCGGGTCGCAAGAAAGACATCATCATTCGTGGTGGCGCGAACATCAGCCCGGTGCAAATTGAAGGCTTGGTCATGGCTCACCCGGATGTAGTCACTGTGGCTTGCGTGCCGGTTCCCGACGCGGATCTGGGCCAGCGTATTTGCTTGTGCGTGACGGTGCGTGAAGGCGTGCCACGTTTCTCCCTGAAAGAGATTACCGACTTCTTGCGTGAGCAGGGTCTGGAAGTGAACAAGCTGCCGGAGTATCTGCGCTTTTACCGCAGCCTGCCGCTGACGCCTGCAGGCAAGATCGACAAGCGCGCCTTGGCCGCTGATGCGGCTGCATTGGGCTCTGGGGCCAAGACTGCAGCGGGGATAGCAGCATGAACCACCTTGCCATTTCCAGCGCAGCCTTGAGCCGCAAGCTGCGGCAGTTTGTGGATACCGAGATCATCCCCAACGAGGGCATTCTGGCCCAGGGAGATAATCTGGCCCGCGAGCTGACTCTGGATCTGACACGCCGCGCTCAACAGGCGGGTTTGTTCGGCAGTTTCTACCCCATGCATCGCGGCGGTCGGATCGCCAGTTTGGTCGAATACTTGCCCGTGGCTGAACAGGAAGGGCGCTCTGAATATGGTCCTGGCATTTTCGGGGCAGATGCCACGCTGGATGCGTATATGTTGAGCCATCATGGCTCGGCCAGCGTCAAACAGCGCTTTCTGACGCCCTTGCTCAAGGGGGATGCAGTGTCCAGCTATGCCATGTCCGAACCGGACAGCATTGGTTCGATTCCGGCCACCATGCAATGTCAGGCTCGCCTGAAAGACGGGCAATGGCATGTGAATGGCCGCAAGTGGTTTATTTGTCGGGCGCAACAGGCCAGCTTCGCGACCGTGGTGGCGCGCAGCGCGGACGGTCCCGTGAATGAATCCTTGTCCATGGTGATCGTGCCCACGGATGCGGCGGGATTTAAAGTCGTGCGTCCCTTGCCCTTGCTGGGGCGTTATCAAGGGCAGAACGAGCTGCTGTTCAACAATGTGACCGTGCCGGAGGACTATGTTCTGGGTAGCGCCGGACAGGGCATTGCCCTGATGCAAAAGCGTCTGGCCCTGGGGCGTATCTTGCGATCTGTGCAATGGCTGGGCTTGGCGCAACGCAGCTTTGAAATCATGTGCGAGCGCATTCATTCGGAGCGCGGAGAACTGGCCCGTCTGGCGGACAAGCAACTGGTTCGGGCGCGGGTCTATCAGGTGTACCGGGCCATTACCTCGGCCCGTTGCTTGCTGCGTGAAGCGGCTGTCAAGTTCGACGCGGGTTTGCCCAATGCGGTGGAGGTGAATGTGGCCAAGCTGGCGTCGTCGGATGCGGTCAGCGCGGCAGCAGATTCCGCCATCCAGATCATGGGGGCCGAAGGGCTGGCCGATTGGAGCCCCTTGTCCGGCATCTATCGGGCAGCGCGTACCACGCATATTCTGGATGGGGCGGACGACGCCTTGATCAGTACCGTTGGAAAGCACTTGCTGCAAGCCCACTACGCCACTCAAGAGATGGCAGATATGAACAAGGCAGTCGCATGATGCTATCGACACGGGCAAGTCGTTCACCCTGGGTGCTGGCCAGTTTGATGACTCTGGCGATGGGCATGCCCATGATGGTGTTTTACGCCATCGGCGTGCTGGGTCCGCAAATCATTCAGGATCTGGGCATCTCGCGCGAGCAACTGGGGTGGTTGACCACCAGCACCTTTGGGCTGGCTGCCTTGCTTTCGCCGTGGGCGGGGGCCTTGGTGCAGCGCATGGGGAATCGGCACGGTTTGTTTTTGCTGTTCCTGCTGGTGGCCATGTCCTTCAGCCTGATTGCGGTGTTGCCGGGTTTCTGGGGTGTGCTGACGGCCTTGCTCTTGTGCGGCCTGGCGCAGTCCTTGGCCAACCCGGTGACCAATCAGGCCATTGCCCAGTTGGTACCGGCAGAGCGCAAGGCGGGGCTGGTTGGTATCAAGCAGTCCGGCGTGCAGGCTTCGGCCTTGCTGGCCGGTCTGGTCCTGCCCACCCTGGCCTACAAACTGGGGTGGCGGGGGGCGTTTGTGGTGTGGGTACCTGCCATGCTGTGCCTGTCCTACTTTGCCCTGCAGCTTTTGCCAGCCAGAGCCAGCACCGCAGCCGGCAGCATGTCCTGGCGCTTGCCCTGGCCCAGCCAACAACTTTGGCTGTTAATGGCCATTCAGCTGTGCGCGGGTCTGGTGCTGTCGTCCTTCATCACTTTTCTGGGCGTATTTGCGCAGCAACTGGGCGTGTCGCCGTACTGGATAGGGATGCTGGTCAGTGGCTTTGGGGTAATGGGGATTGTGTCCCGAGTGCTCTTGACGCCTATCGCTGCCCGCTTTGGGGATGAAACCTTGTTGCTGGGCATCCTGTTTGTCATCCCGATTGTGGCCTTGTTGCTGATGATGATGGCTGCACCGGACAGGCTCTGGCCCCTGGGAGCCGGGGTGTTGGCCATTGGCTTGACCCTGGTTGCCACCAATGCCATTGCCATGAGCATGTTGCTGCGGGATGCCCGTTTTGGGGCGCCGGCTCGTACCGCAGGGCTGTTGTCCGTCGGGTTTTTTGGCGGCTTTGCCTTTGGTCCGCCACTGTTTGGTGTGCTGCTGCGCTCGCCCGAAGGCTTTGCCGCTGCCTGGCCTTTCCTGATGGGTATTCTGGTATGCGCCAGCTTGTTGTGCCTGATTTTGTACCAGGTTCGTCGCATGGCGAAAGGGGAATGATGGAATGTCTGTGGAGGTATTGGGATCAGCCAGCATCGAGTCCATTTTTGCGAATATGGACCAGATTGCAGAGCAATGTGGGGAGCAGTTTCCCTTGTTCAGACAGTCCTCATCCGAGCAATGGACCTTGTCGCGACGTGGCTCCTGGTTGGGGGGCTTCTGGGCGGGCTTGTGGTGGCGACGCGCCTTGATCAGCGGTCAGGAGCAGGATAGGGAGCAGGCGCTGAACTGGTGTCAGAAGCTGCAAGTCTGGCTGGAAGAGCCCAGCATCAATCGAAGCTTTGTGTTCTGGTATGGCTCCGGCCTGGGCAGCATCTGGCATGGGGATAGAGAGGCCGAAGCCCATGTCGATCAGGCTGCACAAGCTCTGCTGAACAGCTTTGATGCCTCCAGTGGCTTCTGGCCCTTGGGTTCCGGGATGGGGGGCGGGGAGGCGGGCAATCACATGTTGAATGTGGATGCTCTGGCTCCTACGCTTTTAGTGCTGGATGCGCAGGGTGGGCCGGTGGCGCGTCAGTTTGGGCAATGGCATGTGGATGCCTGCCTGCGTTATCTGCAAAAACGCAGCGGAGCCTGGCGCGATACGGTCTTGCTACGCGGGAACGATGTGTTGGCCGAGCAGGGCGCTGAAACCTGGCAACGAGGGCAGGCCTGGGCCATGTTGGGAATGGCAAGCGCAACGCGCTTGTATGACAGAAAGTCCTATGCTCAAGCAGCCCTGAATGCCTGCCGATATTGGCATGAGCGTTGGGGGAGATTTGCGCATGGCTTTTTGACACAGGAGTCCCCACTAAGTCCGGTAGACCGTTCAGCCTGGGCGATTGCTTCTTTGGCTATGTATGAGCTGTCGCAGATTCTGCCGGAACAACAATGGCTGCACGAGCAATCGCGCTTGTATCTGGATGCCTTGCTGACCCCTGAGTTAAGTGAAACAGGGCGTTTTGTGGGGCATCTTTACAAAGTTGCGCCGGGGCAGTCTGAACTGGTGGAATCGGCCTGCGCCAGCTTCTTTTTGCTGGAGGCCTTGCTGGCGCATTCGACTTGATGCGCTTACAGGTCGGTTGCTTGCTTTACTGAACATGGGCATGGCGTGTCGATAACAAACAGGCCAAAACACAGAAATGGTTGTGGCCTGCTTTGCATTTGAGGAAGCAGCGTATCAGGAAATCTGCAAAGAGCCTGTTGCGCCCATCAGCAGGTCGATCACATCCGGCGCGGTAATGATTTCAAAGCGTGGGTCCATCTGCTCGGTGCTCAAGCCGTTATGCAGCATGCAGGACTTGCACACGGCCACGCGTCCGCCTTGTTCCAGATACTTCTTCAACAGCTCTGCTGCCGGTTCAAAGGGGGCGCCAATACTGATGGGGTCGGCGGCACCGGGTACACCCAGCGCGACTCCTTCAGCCATCAGAATCAGGCAGGCGCTATGTCCCTTCTGAACCGCATTGACAGCCATGGTCAGGGCCACGGTTACTTTGTCGGGATTGCCCTGGGCATGGAACAGCGTCGATACAAAAGCAGCGGGTTTAGGCATCACAATTCTCCTTGTTTCGGTTCAAGACTTGAATTCATTGAATGCGGCAACGGCATTGGCCGCGTACATCACGGATGGACCACCACCCATATAGATCGCAACCCCCAAGGCTTCATGTACTTCTTCCAGACTGGCTCCCATCTGCGCCAAGGCCTTGCTATGAAAGCCTATGCAGCCCTCGCAATGGGTGGCTACGCCAATTGCCAAGGCTATCAATTCTTTGGTTTTGGCATCGAGGGCGCCGCCTGTCATGGCGGCCTTGCCCAGATCTCCAAACCCTTTCATCACGTCGGCTTGGGTCTGACGTAGCTGCGCCAGATTGCTGGAAATGCCTTGGGTCAGTTGCTTGTAGCTAGTTTCACTCATGCATGACTCCTGTCGTATTAACAAAAGCAAAGGAATGCTGAAATTGTTGACTGCATTAATTCAGTATATGCTAAATTAAAATCTATCTAAATTAATGCGCAAGAAAAGCTGGATAAACCATGATCCAAAGCAAATCCGACATCGAGCTGTTGCAAGAGAGCGCTGATCAAGCGGCCGCTTTGTTGCAGGCGGTGGGCAATCCCAAACGCCTGGTGATTCTGTGTCTCTTGATTCAGCAAGGCGAGATGAGTGTGGGAGCACTGAACGAGATGGTGGCGTTAAGCCCCTCGGCCCTGTCGCAGCATTTGGCACGCATGCGCCAGGAAGGTTTGGTCAGCTACCGGCGCGAGGCGCAAACCCTGTATTACCGCATTGAGGACCCGAATGTCGCCACCTTGATTGGCACCTTGAAAGATATTTTCTGTCCCTGAGCCTGATGGCATCAGGGGCGGGGCGCATCGCCTGCAGGCCATCGCCCGACCCGTTTTCCCCTTGCTTCTTTGTTAAAAGGATTCGCCATGAAAAGCAATGTAGGTGGTTTGGATCGTATTGCTCGTATCGTTGTGGGTGTGGTGCTGATTGCGCTGGCAGTCACGAACGTCATCGGCTGGTGGGGCTGGCTGGGCCTGATTCCTCTGATCACGGGGCTGGTCGGTTTTTGCCCGCTGTACCCCATGCTGGGCCTGAGCACCTGCCCGCTGAAAAAGCGTCAATAGATCAGTCGCTATGGCCTGGTAGCGGGGCATTCCCGCCCGCTCCTTGAAAAGGTTCCTTGTGCTCAAGGAGCCTTTTTATCGCCTGAAAACCCGCCTTGTCTCGCGGATGCGTGGCGGCCAAAGCAAGGCGCTTGGCTGGCCTTTTCGCCAATGTATGATACAAATCTGTTCAATGTGGACATTGTTTAGGTGTATTTATGTCTGGCAACAACGCTGACACGGGCAAGAGCAAAAAGATTCTGATCATTGCTGGCCCGAACGGGGCAGGCAAGACGACGTTTGCGCGCTCTTTCCTCCCGGCCGAGGCGGAGGTGCTGCGTTTTATCAATGCAGATCTGATTGCTGCAGGTTTGTCGCCTTTTGCGCCAGAGAGCGCGGCCATCAAAGCGGGTCGTTTGATGCTGGACGAATTGAAAGAAGCGGTTCGCTTGGGCGAGAGCTTCGCGCTGGAAACGACCTTGTCTGGCCAAGGCTATGTTCGCCATATTGAAAAATGGCAGGCGCAGGGCTATCGCGTCAGCTTGTATTTTTTAAGTCTGCCCGACGCGGATATGGCGATCGCGCGGGTGGCAGAACGGGTACGTCAGGGGGGCCATAACATCCCCGAACCCGTCATTCGTCGCCGCTTTGCGGCTGGCATGAAGAACTTCCTGCATCATTATCGGGATACCGTGGATGATTGGGTTTTGTACGATAACGCAGGCAGTGTGCCAGTCCTGTTGGAGTGGGGAGAGAAAGATGAATAAAGAAGATATTTCCAAAGCAAAAAACCCGGACTTGCGGGCTTCGCTGGCCGCCTTGGAGCGTGCAGCGCGGTCGGCACGTTTTGTGGCCATGCAAACCAATACCTCGGTGGTCTTGGTAGAGAACGGCAAGATGATCAAGCTCTCGGCAGAGCAACTGCGGCAGGAAGTCTGCAAGAGTTGATGACGCTGGGCTGCTATCGCGGTCCTGGCCTGCTCGCGTCGTACTTTTGTTGCTGCTGAACAGCTGGTTTTGCGAAGTGCTCAAGAGGGCGATGGGTCTTGTAGACAGGCCTGAGATGGATGCATGAATATCCGTATAGCGCATGGGATCAGCCAGAAAGCAGGCTGGCAGACTAAGTAGTTACTCCAATCTGCCAGACATCCTTGTCGTCGAGATCGGCTTCAGACCATGCCCGCATCGTGCTCCCTATCAGGGTACTGGCTCAAAGTCGCCAGAAACTCCGAAGGCGGATAAGCAAAGGTCTTTTTAAAGGCTACTGAGTAAGCGCTCAAACTTTCATAGCCACTTTCCAGCGCCGCCTGCGTGATGGACTTTCCTTGCAGCAGAAACTGGATCGAGGCCATCAAGCGCATCTGTTGCCGCCATTTCCCCAGATTCATCCCCGTGCTTTTCAGGAAACGCCGATGCAAGGTTTTCGGCGTCAAGGCGTATTGCCGCGCTACCTCATCCATTGTTTTTTGCTGGGCTGGCGAGCACACCAGGTCTTCGCAAATCCGTCGCATCAATTCCTCTTGCGGCCAGGGCAAATGAAAAGGCAGGGGATGCAGCACGCGCAACTCTTCTATCAATAGCTGTCCCAGTAAGGCGTCTCGTAACGGTGGGTTCTCTTGCGGAATCACCCGCACCAGTGCTGCAATCAATTCACGCACCAGTGGTGTGACATGGATCACGCAATCGTGGTCCGGTAATTGTGCGGCCAGAATTTCATCAATAAATAAACCATGCACATTCACGGCGGTGGTGGCATTGAGCTGATGCGGCACGCCGGGTCGCAACCAGACGGCGGTGGTCGGGGGCACCAGCCACTGGCCGGTGTCGGCCTGTACCAGCAGCACCCCTTCCGTGGCATACAAAAGATGCCCCCGGTGGTGGCGATGGCGGGGGACTTCATGGCCGGCAGGGTAACGCTCGATCACCCCGCTGACCAGCAAGGGCGAGGTATCGGAGTGCGACAAGTCCAGTGCTCGCCCACCGCGTTCAGGGGATGCGTAGCCCATATTCAGGAATGTCCAAAAAAATAAAACAAATGACTATTTTTTGATAGAAGGCCAAGTTTCTTGCAGTCTAAAGTGCTTTTATCGTCTTCATCAAGCACTTTGGGATTGAACCTGTCGTGACTCATTTGCACTTGCTATCGCTAGGCCTACTAGCCCTGACATCCGGTCGGGGTCCGTACGCCTGTGTGTGCGAATGGTCCTATCCTGGTTTCCCCAGACCCCGACTGTAGCCAGCTCCTTGGAGTAGGGAAGCCAGGTATGTCATTCCCTATATTCGAGGTTCCCATGCTGACTGATCCTTCCCACAAATACCGTCCCTTTCCTGTCGTCAATTTGCCCGATCGCCAGTGGCCGCAGCGCACCCTGAGCCAAGCGCCCGTGTGGCTGTCTACCGATTTGCGCGACGGCAACCAGGCCCTGTTTGAACCCATGAATCGCGACCGTAAATTGCGTCTGTTTCAGGAGCTGGTCCGTATTGGCTTCAAGGAAATCGAGGTGGGTTTTCCGTCTGCCTCGCAAACCGATTTTGATATCGTCCGGCAACTGATTGACGAGGGCATGATCCCGAACGACGTCACGCCTATGGTCATCACCCAACTGCGTGAGGATTTGATCGAAACCACGGTACGCAGCGTGGCGGGCGCGCGTCGTGTGATTGTGCATTTCTACAATGCGATTGCCCCCGCTTTCCGGGAAATCGTCTTCAAGATGGAGGTGCCGCAAATCATCGAGATGGTGCGTCACCATGTGGAGGTGTTCAAGCGCCTGACGGCCAAGCACCCGGAAACGGAGTGGGTGCTGCAATACTCACCTGAAACGTTCTGCATGGCAGAGCTGGAGGTGTCGCTGGCTGTCTGCAATGCGGCTATTGATGTCTGGGACGCGGGTCCAGCGCGGCCCATGATTATCAATTTGCCCACCACGGTGGAAGTGACGACAGCGAACGTCTTTGCTGATCAGATTGAATGGATGGATCGCCATTTGAATAGGCGCGAACATATCGTTCTGTCGGTACACCCGCATAATGATCGCGGAACGGGCGTTGCTTGCGCTGAACAAGCCATGCTGGCCGGCGCACAGCGTGTCGAGGGGTGTCTGTTTGGCAATGGCGAGCGCAGTGGCAATCTGGATGTGGTGACCTTGGCCCTGAATCTGTATACCCAGGGTATCTCTCCGAATCTGGATTTCTCTGACATCTCGGCAGTAGCGCGTATCGCGGAAGAGGCCACGTCCTTGCCCATTCACCCACGTCACCCGTATGTGGGCGATCTGGTCTTTACCGCCTTTTCCGGTTCCCATCAGGACGCGATTGCCAAGGGCTTTGCGGTGCAGAAAGAAGATGCCCCCTGGCGTGTACCTTATCTGCCAGTCGACCCCAAGGATTTGGGCCGCACCTACGACAGCATCGTGCGTGTCAACAGCCAGTCCGGCAAAGGAGGCATCGCTTTTCTGCTGCAACGCGACTACGGCATTGTGATGCCGCGCCGCATGCAGGTGGAGTTCAGTGCCATTGTTCAGCAGATTGCCGATTCCAGCGAAACGGAGCTGAACAGCCAGCAGATTTGGGAACTGTTTGAGACCACCTATCTGCAAGCCAATCAGCGCCAGGGGAACAACAGCTACCGAGCACATCGCCTGTTCGATGAGGCACAAGGGCAGCAGGGCATAGAGCTGCAATGCGTCAATGCCAATGGCGAGACTGAAACCTATACGGGAACGGGCAATGGGCCGATTGCGGCGACGGTGGCGGCCTTGAACCTGCCTTTGCGCATCGATAGTTACGAGGAACGCAGCCTGGGTTCAGGAGCGGACGCTTGCGCGATGGCGATTGTGGAAGCGGTCATGCCCGGTGTGCCTGGTTCGAAATTTGGTGTGGGCAAGCACGCGAATATCATTACGGCCAGTGTGATGGCGGTGATGAATGCGGCGGCACGTTTTGAGGAGGTGGAGGTTTAAGCGCGATCATCCGGCTACTGAGGCCCACAATGATGTCTTGTGTTCAATCCGCGTCGTTGCGGGCCGCAATCTTCGATCAGGCAGGCTGCTCGTCCTTCTGAGCGATATCTTTGTCAGCAGGATGATCCAGACTCACCACCTGACTCAACCAACGTGCGACCACTTTCAATTCATCTTCGGTAAAGCCATCCGACAACTGCTGATTCAAGTCCTGCAAGGTGGCCTTGGCCTTGATGCTGGCGTCCTCACCTGCCGGAGTCAGCGTCAGGCAAATCTTGCGTGTATCCACATCGTCCGTCAGGCGTTGAATCAGGCCTGCTGCCTGCATGCGTTTGGACAGTCCGGTAATCGCAGCCGGTGCGACTTGCAAGGCGCTGGCTGCTTCTCCCACCGTGACCGAGCCTTGAGAGCGAATCAGGAACAGCATGCCAACTTGGGCCGCGCTGATATCTGTCCATGCCGAGGGCTGCTTCTGAATCCAGCGCTGCAAAGCCTTGTGGGCATGGTTCAACAAAAAGACAAAACGTGGCTGTGATTTCTGGCTCATTGTGGCGATGGCTGGATAGATATCGGTTAGACGTCAGGAATTCGATGCAGGGCCGGATTCGCTTTGTGCGATCAGCCAGTCGACCACTATAGGCCAAAGTGCCTCTGCGTTGCGTTTACGAAAGAAGCCCATGTGACCAATATGCGCCAAACCCAGCTGCTTGTGCTCTATTTGATGCCTTTCTATACGGGCCTTGCCTAGTGGTTCCAACAGCCTGGAAATAGCTCGCGGATTGGCCCAGGGGTCATCATCAAAACCCAGAACCAGCAAGGGAATATCGACCTGGCTAGCGCGTTTTTTGGCATCCAGCTGTGGATCGTCATAAAAATAATGAGGCTTTTGCGTCCAGCGGCTCCATTGCTGCATGACGCCACGTGGAAGGTCCTCGCCAAAGCCCAAACGCCGGGTCGGCATATAGCCGTAAAGGCTGCACAGTACGGGAGTAAGTACCCGCATGATCAGCCCCACCCGAAAGCGCTCCATGGGCTTTTCAATTAAAGCGGTAACCCCCGCATGTGACGCAATCATCACGGCAGCTTTCACGGAGCGAGTCGCTGGGGAGATAGCAATTGCATGGCCGCCAACGCTATGACCGATAGCCAACATGGGCAAGCCGTTAAAACGATGGGCGACCCAGTCTGTGACGTAAACCGCATCCTCCAGCATCCAGTGGGACATGGAAACATCGCATTGGCGTATATCCTTCTGACGAGATCGGCCGATACCCCGGTAGTCGTAGCTCAGAACAATGAATCCCAGGCTGTTCAGATGTTCTGCAAAAGGACGATAGAAATCCTGTGGAACGCCGGTGGCGGGGTGAATGATGATGGACGCTTTGGCATCAGGAGCTGGCCATACGGTGGCGCTGATCGGGTCTTTTCCAGCCTGCTGAATCGTGACCTGTTGCATGCTTGTCTCTAATTTTAGTTAACGTGTTAATGATATTAGAGTGGCTTCAGAAGTGAGTCAATCCGGGAACAAAGAGGAAGGGGGTTGTTAGTGACGACAGTCAGACCTTACATTTCAGCGACCAAACCCTTGATCGCCTCGATATACCAAGCCTGATCGTTCATCCTGTGCGTCAAGATAATCGGTGAAGTCGCCTGCGGTTCTTCGATCAAGCGGTAGTGCAGATCGTTGCGCAGACGAGCCGAGGTTGGGATCAAGCACAATCCAGAATCGGCAGCCACCAATCCCAAGGCCGCTTGAATTTCCCCGGCCTCATAAACTTCGGCCGGGCGCACGCTGTGATCGTGCAGCAGGTGCAGAACATGGTCCGCGAAGCTGGGTCTGGGTTCTTTGGGATACACAATCAGCTTCTGGCCTTGCACTTTTTTCAGGCTCAAAGGCTTGTCTGAATCGGCCAGATCCGAGCTGGGGGGAATAGCCAGGGCCAACTGCTCTTCCCGCAACACCGTTCTTTGTACGGACGCATCATTCAGTCGTATTCGCCCAAAACCCACATCAATTCGCCCGGACTTCAAGGCCTCCAGCTGCTGCATGGAGGTCAGCTCCACCGTTTGCATATCCACTTCCGGATATTGATGGCGCAGCTTGCGCATCAAAGCGGGCAGGCCGCCGTACAGGGTCGATGCCACAAAGCCTATTGACAGAGTTTGTCGTTGGTGCAGTCCGATTTGCCGTGTCGTATGCACCAGTTGATCGACCCGGCTCAAGATCTGCAAGGCCTGCTCATAAAATACCCGTCCGGCTTCGGTCAGCCGCAAGGGGCGGTTATTGCGCAGCAGCAGTGTGACGCCCAGCTCCTCTTCCAGCAATTGGATCTGTCGGCTAAGCGGGGGCTGGGCCATGTGCAGGCGCTCCGAAGCCCGAGTGAAGTTGCGGGTTTCGGCAACGGCCACAAAATATTTGAGCTGACGTAGATCCATAAGGGAAAACCATACCTAGGCTGAATTGATGATGTTTAGTTTCTTGATTTTTAATATTTATATCAGAAACTATACTCTAAAGGTATAGAACTAGACCTATTTAGTCTTGGAAATAACGGGCCTGCTTCGTGTTCAATCAAGGCATGGAACACACGCGATCTTCTCAACTATTAGCAGCTCCAGCCCTGATCGAAAGGGTGGAGACTTTGCTGCTGGATCTGCCTACGATCCGTCCTCATCAATTGGCGATGACGACCATGCAAGGCCAGACTTTGATGCTGGTGCGCTTGTACTGTTCGGACGGTACGGTGGGTGTAGGCGAGGGCACGACCATTGGTGGTCTGGCCTACGGTGCCGAGTCGCCCGAAGGTATGAAGCTGGCCATCGACACCTACTTCACTCCCTTGCTGCTGGGCGCCAATGCCAGCGCCGTGCCGGCTTTGATGGCTCGCTTGAACACGGCGATTCAGGATAACCGTTTTGCCAAGAGTGCGGTAGAAACCGCGCTGTTTGATGCCCTGGGCAAGCGCACCGGTCTGCCGGTTTCGCACCTGCTGGGTGGCCGCATGCGCGACAGCCTGCCTGTTGCCTGGACACTGGCCTCGGGTGACACCGCCAAGGATATTGATGAAGCCGAGCGCATGTTGGCGCAGGCTCGTCACCGTATTTTCAAACTCAAGATTGGTCGCCGCCCGGTAAAGGACGATGTGGCGCACGTAGCGGCTATCAAGAAAGCGATGGGTGATCGCGCCGATGTTCGCGTAGATGTGAACATGGCCTGGAGCCCCTTGCAGGCTCAGTATGGTATGGCTGGCCTGGTCGATGCCGGGTGCTCGCTGGTGGAGCAGCCAGTGCGTCGTGCTGATGCTCTGGCCGATCTGAAAGGTCGTTTCCCGATTGCCTTGATGGCCGATGAGTCCCTGACCGGCCCGGCCTCTGCGTTTGCGCTGGCCCGTGATGGCGCCGCCGACGTGTTCGCGATCAAGATTGAACAGTCCGGTGGTTTGCGTGCAGGTTTGCAAGTAGCAGCGATTGCCGAAGCCGCTGGTATTGAATTGTATGGTGGCACCATGCTGGAAGGCGCGATCGGCACGATTGCCGCAGCCCATGTGTTTGCCACAGTGAACCAATTGCAGTGGGGCACGGAACTGTTCGGGCCCTTGCTCTTGACCGAGGAAATCCTGGCAGAGCCACTGAATTACAGCAATTTTGAATTACAGATACCTCAAGGGCCGGGTTTGGGTATCGTACTGGACGAGGATCGTGTCCAGTATTTCCGCCGCGACAGGACACAAGTCAGTGTTGGCTCGGCTGCCTAGGCGCAATAAGAAGCCAGTCGTAGCGGCTTTGCTTGGAACACTTTTTTCAGGATATTAGGAGACACAGAATGAGCGTTAAAATTTTTGACACCCCCGATGTACAAGACTTCCTGCGTTTGGCCTCTGGCCTGGATCAGCCCGGTGGCAATCCACGCGTCAAGCAGATCATGTACCGCATCATCAGCGATCTGTTCAAGACCATTGAAGATCTGGAAATCACCAACGACGAGTACTGGGCAGCCGTGGCTTACCTGAACCGTCTGGGTACGGCCAGCGAAGCCGGTTTGCTTTCTCCCGGTCTGGGCTTTGACCGTTTCCTGGACATGCGCATGGACGCCATGGACAAGGAACTGGGTCTGGACAACGGTACGCCACGCACCATTGAAGGTCCTTTGTACGTGTCGGGCGCTCCTGTGGCGCAAGGTTTTGTTCGCCTGGATGACGGTTCCGATACCGCTGGCGAAACCCTGATCATGCACGGCGTCGTGGCTGGTGCGGACGGCAAGCCTATTGCGGGTGCTCAGGTTGAAGTCTGGCATGCCAATACCAAAGGCTTTTACTCGCACTTTGACCCCACCGGCGAGCAACAGCCCTTCAATATGCGCCGCACCATCATTACCGATGAAAACGGTCGCTACAAGTTCCAGAGCATTGTGCCCAAGGGCTACGGCTGTCCACCGGATGGTCCTACCCAAGGCCTGCTGAACGAGCTGGGCCGTCACGGTAACCGTCCTGCGCACATTCACTTCTTTGTGACGGCTCCGGGCCATCGCAAGCTGACCACGCAGATCAATATCGACGGCGACCCGCTGGTGTATGACGACTTCGCCTACGCCACTCGCGATGGTCTGGTGCCACCGCTGACCGAGCACACGGATCCTGCCCGCATCGCTGCCGAAAACCTGGATGGTCCTTTTGCAGAGATCGTGTTTGATATTTCCTTGACCCCCTTGGTCGATGGCAAGGACAACCAGATCGTGAATCGTCCACGTCTGGCTGCCTAAGTCTTGCTTCAGTCCAGGGCCTGTGTTTGCCAAGTCAAACCAGGTCCTGGGCTGACTTGTTTTTGCTGTGCCTGACGTAAGGGCGAAGCCCATCCGTAGCGTCAGTGCTTTATACGGAGAACGGAGTGATCGATAAACAGGTAAGCAGTGTTGCACAGGCTTTGCATGATGTGCAGGACGGCGCCACGATTCTGGTCGGTGGTTTTGGAACGGCTGGCATACCCACAGAGTTGATCGACGGTCTGATCGAGCAAGGTGCTCGCGACCTGACTATCGTCAACAACAATGCGGGTAATGGCGATGTGGGGCTGGCGGCTTTGCTTAAAACAGGCCGGGTTCGCAAAATTATTTGCAGCTTCCCCCGTCAGGCTGATTCCTGGGTATTTGATGACTTGTATCGCAGCGGCAAGATCGAGCTGGAGTTGGTGCCTCAAGGCAATCTGGCCGAACGATTGCGCGCCGCCGGTGCGGGTATCGGTGGCTTTTTCTGCCCGACAGGCTATGGCACAGAACTGGCCAAGGGCAAGGAAACACGTTTGATCAATGGTCGCTGGCATGTCTATGAAGAGCCCATTCATGGAGATGTCGCCCTGATCAAGGCCGAGCGGGGGGACCGTTGGGGGAATTTGACCTACCGCATGGCGGCGCGCAACTTTGGTCCGGTCATGGCGACCGCAGCTCGTACGACCATTGCCAGTGTGTTTGAGCTGGCGGAACTGGGTCAACTGGACCCCGAAATCATTGTGACGCCCGGCATTCATGTGCGTCGCGTCGTGGTGGTGCCACGCAGTCGCACAGAAGCAGGTGGGTTCAAGGCATGAACGGACAGAGCATGAAGGGGGACAGCATGACGCTCAATTATCAGCGCCGCAGTAAAGACGAATTGGCGCAGCGCGTCGCCCAGGACATCCATGACGGCGCCTATGTGAATCTGGGTATTGGCATGCCAACTCTGGTAGCCAACCATTTGCCCGCTGGTGTGGAAGTGGTACTGCATAGCGAGAACGGTATCCTGGGCATGGGCCCGGCACCGGCCGCCGGGCAGGAAGATTACGATTTGATCAATGCGGGCAAGCAAGCGGTGACGCTGCTGCCCGGTGGTGCGTTTTTCCATCATGCCGACAGCTTTGGCATGATGCGTGGCGGCCATCTGGATATTTGTGTGCTGGGTGCCTTTCAGGTGTCGGCAACCGGCGATCTGGCCAACTGGAGCACGGGTGAGCCCGGCGCGATTCCCGCCGTAGGCGGTGCCATGGATCTGGCCATTGGTGCCAAGCAAACCTGGGTCATGATGGATGTGCTGACCAAGCAAGGCGTCAGCAAGCTGGTTGAGCAATGCAGCTACCCCTTGACCGGCCTGGCTTGCGTGAAGCGCGTATATACCGATTTGGCAACCCTGGCTTGCACGCCAGAAGGTTTGCAACTGATTGATCTGGTGCCTGGTTTGACGCATGAAGCGCTGGAGGAAATGATTGGTTTGCCCATTGCCGCGGCAAAGCAGGGAGAGGGCCAATGACGGTCAGCCCCAGCGCCTTGAATACCGAGCGGGGCATGTTCCGCGTCAGCGTGGAAGGTGATCCGCTGGCCCCGGCCCTGATTCTGAGCAACTCCCTGGGCACCACGCAAGAGATGTGGGACCCGCAGGTGGCAGGTTTCGCCCAGTCCTATCGTCTGATCCGTTATGACACCCGTGGTCATGGCGGCAGTCCGGTCACGCCTGGCCCATACCGCTTCAAGGATGTGGGGCGTGATGTACTGGCGATTCTGGATGCGATGGATATTGAGCGCGCTGCGTTTTGTGGTCTGTCCATGGGTGGTCACACCGGCTTGTGGTTGGGGGTGAATGCCCCGGAGCGTTTGAATGCGCTGATCGTGTGTAATAGCGCTGCCAAGATTGGTACTGCTCAAGCCTGGCAGGAGCGTGCCGAAGCCTTGCGTCAAGGCGGCGCCGCACAGATGCGTACTTTGGCGGATTCGGCGCCTTCGCGATGGTTTGGTGAGGCTTTTATCCAGCAATCGCCGGAGCTGGTAAAAGCGATGCAGGACAGTCTGGCCAAGCTGGACCCGCTGGGTTACGCCGCCTGTTGCGATGCCTTGGCCGAGTCGGATCTGCGTGATCAGATCAGCCGTATTTCGGCACCGACCCTGCTGGTCGCTGGCCAGTGGGACCCGGTCACCACGGTGGCCGATGCCCAGGCCATGCAAGCCAATATTCCTGGCTCCAAAGTGGCGGTCGTACCGGCCTCGCATCTGTCCAATCTGGAAGCGCCCGAAGCCTTCGAGCGTGCCGTATTGAATTTTTTAGCCCAGGCCTGAGTGCCCGAGCGCTTGTTTTTAGAAAGGAACACCATGCTTTATCTGGTTCACATGATTGTTGATATCCCTGACTCCCTGCCAGCCGAAGAGGCTGCCCGTATCAAGGCTGAAGAAAAAGCCTACTCGCAGGATCTGCAACGCTCGGGCAAGTGGCCGCATATCTGGCGCGTGGTGGGTCAGTACGCCAACTACAGCGTATTCGATGTAGAGAGCAATGAAGAGCTGCACAATCTGCTCAGCGCCTTGCCCTTGTTCCCTTACATGCAGATTTCCGTGACTCCCTTGGCGACGCACCCGTCGGCTATTTAAGTTACGCAGCAGTAAAAAACTCAGGCTGCGATCCCAGCGCAGCCTGAGCACCGAGTAAAGTTGAGAATTCAAACAAAAAGACTGGGGAGACAAAACGATGGGATTAAAAAGTGGATCGGCGTCGGTCTGGGTGGCCGGATTTTTGTCGGTGTTGATCGCCTATGCCGGTCCTTTGCTGATCTTTATTCAGGCCGCACAAGTGGGCCGAATTGCTGACGCGGAGTTGATCTCCTGGATTTGGGCGATTTCCATAGGCGCTGGTTTGAGCGGTTTGCTCCTGAGCGCGTATTTGAAGCTGCCCATCATTACAGCCTGGTCCGCACCGGGAACGGCTTTGCTGCTGACTCTGTTTCCAGGCATCACCATGCCTGAAGTGGTGGGGGCGTATCTTAGCGCTGCCTTGATTATCGTCGTCATTGGTCTGACAGGCGGTTTTGAAAAGATTCTTTCCTTCATCCCCAAGGGCATTGCTGCGGGCATGATGGCCGGTATTTTGCTCCAGTTCGGTATGGCAGCGTTCAAGTCCAGCAGCGACATGCCCGCCATCGTATTGGTGATGTTGGCGGTGTACTTGCTGGGCAAGCGTTTTTTGCCGCGTTACGCGATTGTGCTGGTGGCCTTGTCCGGATTTGTGATGGCCATGGCCAGCGGGCAAGTGCATATGGAAGCGTTCCAGCTGGAGCTGGCCAGTCCGGTGTGGGTCAGCCCCGAATTCAATATCGCGACCTTGTTGAGCCTGACCTTGCCCTTGGTGCTGGTCAGTTTGACGGGGCAGTATCTGCCCGGCATGGCGGTCTTGCAGTTGGCGGGTTACCCCACGCCATCGCGCCCCGTGTTGGCTGGCACCGGTTTGGCCTCGATGTTGGTGGCCTGTTTTGGGGGCATCACCATTGTGCTGTCGTCCATTACCGCCGCTTTGTGTACGGGCAAGGATGCCCATCCTGATCCCGACAAGCGCTATGTGGCTGGTATTGCCAATGGCGTGTTTTATCTCTTGGGCGGCACCTTTGCCGGCTCGATTGTGTATTTATTTACGGCTTTGCCCGCCTCCTTGATTGCAGCCCTGGCGGGTCTGGCGTTGATAGGGGCCATTGTGGCCAATGTGCGGGTGATGGTCAGTGAAAGCGGCTATATCGAGCCGTCTGTCATCACATTTTTAACCACCGCATCAGGTATGAGCTTGTTTGGACTGGGCGCTGCATTTTGGGGCGTGGTGTTTGGCTTGGTGGCTTATCGCCTGCTTGGGTCCAAACATAAGTGAAACAAAAGGAAGAGACTATGAATCAGTTGGCACTATCCCTTGATCAAGTATTGGAGCCTGTGTTGGCCGTGTTGCCACAGCGCCGCTGGGATCTGGATCGTTTGCGCGTTCTCTTGCAATTGAACGTGCCGCCAACGGTGACCGTAGTCGGTAAATACAATCACGGCAAAAGTCGTCTGCTCAATGAGTTGATGGGCAGTGATGTTTTCAATGTGGCTGATCGCCGTGAAACTGTCGCATTGGCCGAGCATGTCCATGAAGGGGTGCGCTGGCTGGATGCGCCCGGTCTGTACGCAGACGTGGCCTTGCAGGACGATGCTCTGGCACGTGAAGCCATGGGTTTGCAGGCGGATATTCGTCTGTTCGTCCACGCGGCCAAAGAGGGCGAGCTGGACGCGCTGGAAAGCAATTTGCTGCAAGAGCTGGCCGCAGACCATCAGCGTTCGCAGCGTCAGAACCTGATGGTCATCAGCCAGATTGACCAGTTGGCCGATGACGAGCAGCAAGAAAAAGTCCTGGGCGCGATTCAGCAGCAGTGTGCCGGTGTGACACTGCACCCCGTGTCCAGCACCCGCTATCGCCAGGGCCGTGATGGTGGCAAGCAGCGCATGCTGGAGAAAAGCGGAATTCCCGCTTTGCAGGCTTCTTTGGAAGCGGCCTTGAAACGTGTGCCGCAAGCCCGCGAGTTCGAGCGTGAAGCCTTGCTGACCGAGCTGACGCAAGAACTGAACGCCTTGCAGCAAACGCAAGAGCAAAGCCTGCATAGCCTGCAGCAGACGCAAAAGCAGCAGCACATTGATTTTGTGGACGGTCTGCGCACGATTCTGGAAGGCATTGAGAAGGATCTGGAGCCGGTAGTCAATGCCCCCGGCGTGGATCATTCCCTGGTGCCGGATACCTTCGAGTTTGGTTTCAAGATGACGGCAGGCAAGCAAGAGCGTGCCCGTTTGCAGATTGCCTATTCACGTGCGTGTATTGCGATCAATGGGCATCTGGTGGAATACGGTGCCGTAGGCTTGCCAGCGGCCCAACGTACCTCGGTGCGCAGCATGGATACCGTCATGATTGCGGTGATGGGTGTGTCGGTGAAGTACCGAGATGATCTGCGTCGTATTTTCTGCGAGCAGGCGGGTCGCGACAAGCTGGTTCAGGATTTCACCCATTATTTTGAAGTCTCGGATGGCCGTGTTGCTTTGGAGAAGCAGATCGAGGCGACTGAAAATCAGCTTGAGCAAACGCGTCAGGCTTTGGAGGGTCTGTCCACATTGGAGCATGCGTAATGTCGGTGGAAAGCACGTTTATCAAGGCGGTTGCGCAGCTCAATCCTGCCAGTCAGGATATGCAGCCCGCTATTGCCAAGATGGAGCAGTGGCTGGCGGATTTGGGCCAGACGACCGTGGCGCAAGCCTTGTCCTGCACGGCTTTGGCCGAGCAGGGGACATTGGCGCACAGTGCTCGACAACTGAATCAGCAGTTGCAAGAACAAAAAGAGGCCTGGGCGGCTTCCTGGTCTGCATTGGCACCCGCGCAGGAGTTGGCGGATCGTTTCCGCGATCGCATCATGTTGCTGGTGTTTGGCTCCTTTAATGCCGGTAAAAGCTCCTTGTGTAATTTCCTGGCGGACCGCTTTCGTCGTCAGGGTCATAGCGTGGATTTCTTCCGTCTGGCCGATGGGCAGATGCAGCCCATGCCTGAAGGTTTCCAGGAAGGGGCAACAGAAACCACGGTTGCCTTGCAAGGGGTGTGTCTGGGCGAGAAGCTGGTGTTGCTGGATACCCCCGGCTTGCACTCGGCCAATGCGCATAACGCTGCTTTGACACAGCAGTTTCTGGAAAGCACGGATGCGCTCTTGTGGTTGAGCAGTTCCAGCGCACCGGGGCAAGTACAGGAGTTGGGCGATTTGCTGGTGGAATTGCGCCGCAACAAGCCCTTGCTGCCGGTGATTACCCGCAGCGATCGCATCGAGGAAGATGAGATCGACGACGAGATTATCAAAGTGCTTTGCAACAAGACGGCCGATAACCGCCAGTTGCAGGAAGAGGACGTGATGACGCGGGCAGCGCAGGCCCTGAACCATTGGGGCTTGAGCAGTGACTTGCTCAAACCGGCCTTGTCCCTGTCTGTGCATATGGCGCGCAGTCAGCAGGATGAAGAGCAGGGCTTGGAGCAGGCGGGCTTCGAGCGCTTGTATCTGGCGGTGCAGAACCTGTTGAAGCCTGCCTTGGCATACAAGCAGCGCAAACCTGCCGAGCTGCAATTGCACCATATAGAAGAAGTGATTCTGAGTCCCTTGACGCAAACGCTGGCGCAGGCCGCTGCTCAATTACGTCAGCGTATTGAAGAGCAAACGCTGGTACTGCAAGGAGCCGTGCAAGCTCTGACAGAAGGTACCTGGCGGCGAGTGGTGCCCCAATTGCCCGAAGTACTGGAAAAACATGCCGCCCAGCAAGATGTTGCCGCTGTGCGTACCGAACTTGGCCAGAATTTGAGCGAGGCGTTTGCCGAGTTAAGCCAGACT
The DNA here is from genome assembly GCF_052931795.1 of Alcaligenes sp. RM2. NCBI lineage: Bacteria > Pseudomonadati > Pseudomonadota > Betaproteobacteria > Burkholderiales > Alcaligenaceae > Alcaligenes > Alcaligenes sp. RM2. Next base: position 1,175,094 of record NZ_JBRFIO010000001.1, on the reverse strand, counting down.
ATCCTGGCGAATTTCCAGTTGATGCAGCCAGACGTGCCGACACTGAATCTGCCTGCCCATATTGGCTATGAAGTGTTCCAGGAGCAGGGGGAAGGGCAAGCGCCGTTGATCGACTACAACCGTCTGTACATGAGCTTGAGTGATGGGGTGATGAATAGTGCCCAGGAGCTGGCGGAACAGGTCGTGGAGCAGGCTGAGCAAAGTCTGGAACAGCTCCAGCAAGAGCTGATTCAATTGGAAAATGCTGTGGCTGAACAGGCCCAGGCTTTGGAGGCAATCAAGCATCAATTGCATACTGCCTGAGCTAGTATTCATTCGGTTTTGCATCGCCATGCAAAGCGCAGATAACAGGCTGGATGGCTGTCAAACCCCAAGCTGATTTCATGGATTGTGGCTTATTTGTTGAAATGCTAATGAGAATTGTTAGTATTTCGATATTTATGTTTTAAATCGAAGATGAAGTCGCTATGATGGTTTGTACAGCATCCATGCCTTTGCAAGAGCCGTTTTACGGCTCTTTGCGTCTGTATCAGGCAAACCTGGATTGCGTAATTTTCTGGGGGCGCACGGCTATGAAACCGAAAACAAGCCACTACTTTTCACCCAATAAGGGAAGCTCGCCTAACTGGCGCCAACACCTGCGCCTGTGGGTTGGACTCATCATCTCCATGGGGGGCGTCTGGGCGCTCTGTCATCAGTTCTGGCTGTACGCACAAGATCACCCGGTGGTCTTGCAGGCCCTGGTGGGCGGCTCCATCGCGGCACTGGCCACAGCACTGGGCACCGTGCCCGTCATGTTTTCTCAAACCATGTCGCAGCGTACGCAAGATACGCTGTATGGCTTTGGGGCGGGGGTGATGCTGGCCGCTTGTGCTTTCTCGCTGGTTCTGCCGGGTCTGGAAGCGGCACAGAACCAGCAAGTGTTTGGCGGTGGTGCCTGGGGCGCGGGCTCCGCCGTGGGCCTGTCCATCTTGTTGGGGGCTGCAGCCTTGATGCTGCTTGATCGCATCCTGCCGCACGAACACTTCATCAAAGGGCGTGAAGGTCCTGGCAGTACGACGTCCACCAAGCTGCGCCGTACCTGGCTGTTTGTGATCGCCATTACGCTGCACAACTTCCCGGAAGGTCTGGCCATTGGCGTGGGCTATGTGGGCAATGAAGGGGTGCGTGCCAATGCGTTGGCTACGGGTATTGCCATTCAGGACGTGCCTGAAGGTTTGGTGGTGGCACTGGCCTTGCTGGCTGCCGGTTACAGCCGTACTTTCTCCGTCGTTTTGGGCATGGCCAGTGGCTTGGTTGAGCCGGTCGGGGCGGTGCTGGGTGCGGTGGCCGTCAGCAGCTCGCTGGTGCTTCTGCCTTTTGGTCTGGGCTTTGCAGCGGGTGCCATGCTGTTTGTCATCAGCCACGAGATCATTCCCGAATCGCACCGGCAAGGACATGAAACCTTTGCAACCGGCGGTTTGATGATCGGTTTTGTCTTGATGATGTTGCTGGATACGGCCTTGGGATAAGCAAGTCCACGCGGAGAAATAGCCTGAACAAGCTTGTCTTGTTTCAGGCTATTTTTTTGGCTTTGGCTTTGGCTTTGGCTTTGGCTGTAGATCCGCGCATGAATGCCTGGCAAGATTGTTCCCGACAAGGTTTTTGCTTTATTTCTGCTGAACCCTGCATGGTCACGGCGCAGCAAGCAGCCCAAACATCAGTTAATAAAGACCTATACTAAGGCGCCTGTTTGGGGCAGCCCCGAACTTATTTTTTTATCTCGCCTCGGCAAAGCATCTTGTATCTGTCCAGGCGCTTCTTTGGCAGTGATTTCCAGCATGCTACGCATAGACAATCTCAGTAAAAACTATGGCGACTACCCCGTTTTCAAGGGGCTGACTCATACATTTAAGCCTGGCTGCGTGGCGCTCTGTGAAGAAGACAGTACCGGCAAATCTACCTTGCTGAACATCATTGCAGGCTTGCTCGAGCCGGACACGGGGGAAGTGTGGATAGATGGGCAGTCGCTAATGAAAACACCCCGACAAGCCCGCGCTCGTATGGCTTATGTACCCGACAACTGCATGCTGTTTCCGTCCCAGACGGGCCGTGAACTGCTGGCGCAAATCGCCGCAGAAAAGAACACCCGCGTGGATGATAATGCGCTGGATTTCGCCTACCGATTAGGGTTGGAGCCACACTTGGATAAGCGCTTCGAGCAGATGTCGACAGGCACGCGCCGCAAGGTTTTTCTGACGGCGGCGGCTTTGGGTGACCCGGCTGTGATTCTTGCCGATGGCCCTAGCAATGGCCTGGATACGCAAGCTCGTGCTGCTTTGGCTGAACAATTCGAGATCTGGTCACAAGACCGTGTTGTGCTGTTCGCTAGCTACGATGCCGAATTGGTTGAGGCTTGTGGAGCAGAAGTAATCAATGTTGCCGAGTTAGTTTAGGTCTTGGGTGTGGCCGCCATCTATAAGTAAATCAGCTTTAAGAAAGAGGCAGAGAACGCTTTGGAAAAAGAGCGTCCTCTGCCTCTTTTGCCGTGAGTGTTCCCTGATCAGCCCATAAATTCGGCAATCCTACGGATTCTTTCCGCCGTTCAGATCCCTACTATGGTTCTGCCAAACAAACCAAAAGAAAGGAGACGACATGGCAACAGGATATATTTGGAACACTCTTTACGGCTGGGTAGATACGGGGACGGGCAGTCTTGCCTCGGCCAATCTGGGGGCCCGTTTACAACCGATCAGCCACCACTTGGCCCATCCCGATACGAAGCGCCGCTTTCACGAGCTGGTTTGCGCCTCCGGGCAAATTGATCATCTGACTAGCATCCAGGCCAAGCCTGCACGCGACAAGGATATTTTGCGTGTGCATACGGCAGAGCATCTGGAAAACATGAAGCGTGTCAGTGCCTTGCCAACCGGCGGCGACACCGGCGACGGCATCACCACCATGGGTAATGGCGGCCTTGAAATTGCCATGCTTTCTGCCGGTGGCGCCATTGAGATGGTCAAGAAAGTGGTCAGTCGTGAAGTCAGTAATGGCTACGCACTGGTAAACCCACCCGGCCACCACGCACCCCGTGCTGGTGCGATGGGTTTTTGCATTTTTAATAACACCTCGGTGGCCGCGGCGTATGCCCGTGAGGAGCTGGGCCTGGATCGTGTCGCGATTCTGGATTGGGACGTGCATCACGGTAATGGTACGCAGGATATCTGGTGGAATGACCCTTCGGTTCTGACCATTTCCCTGCACCAGCATCTATGCTTCCCGGCCAATAGCGGTTTTACGACTGAGCGCGGCGAGGGCGAAGGCTTGGGCTACAACCTGAATATCCCATTGCCTCCCGGTGGTGGGAATGCCGCTTACCTCTATGCCATGGAAAAAGTGGTGTTGCCTGCGCTGCGCGCCTATAAACCGCAGCTGATTATCGTGGGCTCGGGCTTTGATGCCAGCATGATGGACCCGCTGGCACGCATGATGGTGACGGCTTCCGGTTTCCGTCAGATGGCGCGTCAAATTATCGACTGCGCCGAGGAAGTGTGCGAAGGTCGTATCGCTTTTGTGCAGGAAGGGGGGTACAGCCCGCATTACTTGCCATTCTGTGGTCAGGCTGTCATCGAGGAGCTGACCGGTGTACGTACGCTGGCTGATCCTTACGCGGACTTTCTGGGCGGGATGGGCGGCGATACCCTACTGGACGCGGAACGTGCTTGCGTGGACGAAGCAGCAGGCTTGTTGAGCGGTCTACGCTAATACGCCGTGATGTTCATGGCTTGAACGCTACCCCGGAGTCTGCCGTTCAGTGGCAGAGTCCGGGCACGGCAGCCAGGATAGCGCCATGTGCATCCGGCACATACCAGTGATTCAGAGCCGCTTTAACAGCGGCTTCTGTGCGTCTGGTAATGCCCAGCTTGCGCAGCACGGACGTGACATGCGAATGCACAGTGCGTTCGCTTAAAAACAGACTGGCCGCAATTTCCCGGTCGGTATAGCCCGTTACCAGCCAGCCCAGTACTTGCATTTCCTTGGCACTGAGCGTGGCGGGCAAGGGAGCGGGCACCAGTCGAACCAGAACATCTCCCTTGGGAAAACGCTGCGCTTGCAGTCGATAGCTTCGTTTGCCTTCCAACCAGAACGCTTGCAAGGTCGAGGTCTCCTGACCCATGAAGGACAAGGCTTTAGCCAGTGCGGGGCTGAATTGGGAGGCATTGGAGAGCATGTCTTCACGCATGATCAGGCCGCCTGCCTGTGGCACCAAATGCAAGACGATGCCGTTTTGCGCGACCATGTTTTGCATGGCCTCTTCCAGCAGGATTTTTGCGCCCAGCGCCAGCGTGCGGACGTGACGATTGAAGCTGCCGGCCTGTTGGGAAGAAAAGTGAATCATCCCCAGATAGGAATCCCCGCGCTGCAGTTCTACCGTCATGCCATCCTGAAATCCACCACGCAGCAGAGCATCGGTATAGATAGCAGTGCTGCGAAAAGGAGGGTCCATGGTGTCCGAGCACTCGGAAATGGAGGGGGGTAGCAAATCGTGGGGAGAGGCTTGCGCCGTAAATCCGGGTGGATAGATTTGCGGAAAGCCTGTCCCCAAGGCAGAGGCACAGTTCAGGTTATAGCCTTCACAATGCAATTCCAGATGCGTACGGCTTTGTGGTGCACAGCCCAGAAGCTGCACCGCATCGAAGTGAAACAGGGAGCGTAGGGATTGAATACGATCGCAGAGACTCAACATGTGGGGGCCTGGGATGTGTGTGGTAAGGGCGCTAACAATCAACATAGCGTTTGGTGATGCACTGCGCAATTGGGCCAAACCCAGGCGTGGATGCTGGACTGTGTAGGGATGTGCCCCTAAAGCCAAAACCCTCCGAAACTGGAGGGTTGCTTGGAAAGGCAACAAGCTAAAGTGCTTGTTGCTACCTGTCTCCGAGTAAGGCGACAGGGTTTGACGGGGCGTAAAACCGCTTTATTTAACGGCTTCCAGGTATCGTCTCAGCACTTCGGGCCAATTAATCACATTGAAAAAGGCCGCAATGTATTCAGGCCGACGATTCTGATACTTCAGGTAGTAGGCGTGTTCCCACACGTCCAGGCCCAGTATGGGCGTGTTGCCGTGCATCAGCGGGCTGTCCTGATTGCCGGTGCTCTCTACCACCAGCTTCTTTTCCGGGGTGACACTGAGCCAAGCCCAGCCACTACCAAAACGTGAGATCGCCGCTTTGGTAAAGGCATCCTTGAATGACTCGAAACCGCCCAGATCCCGGTCTATGGCATAAGCCAGATCGTTGGGAAGGGTGCTATCGGCATCGGGCGTCATGACGGTCCAAAACAAGCTGTGGTTGGCATGACCGCCACCATTGTTGCGCACGACATTGCGCAGGGATTCAGGCAAGGTATCCAGCCCGGCTACCAGCTCATCAATAGGCGGGTAGGGCAAGTTGGCCGCTTCCAGTGCCGCATTCAGATTATTGATATAGGTCTGATGATGTTTGCTGTAGTGAATCTCCATGGTCTGGGTGTCGATATGCGGCTCCAGAGCATGGTAGGCATAAGGCAGGGCAGGTAAGGTGTAAGACAAGACGCACTCCTCGATAAACCCCAGGCCGGTGGCGCCTGGGGGACAGAATGAAACTAATGAGAAAAAGAGCGTTCCTGCGGGCTGACCGCCCCTAAGAACAGGGCAGAGCAGGTAGGGACATGATGGGGGTAGCGTCGCGCATAGCGGGCCAGTTCGGCATAAGTGCGGCGGCTGTGTTGCCAGGCAGCCATGCGCCAGTCGTCCGCCAGACGAGTATTGGCAGCGGCGCAGCACAAGGTTTCATGAGCTGTGCACAGGTGCAGACCCTGTTCGTCACTTTGACCCAGTTGCTCGCAGGCATCGGCCAGATTCAAATGGGCAATGACCCAGGCGGCAATGGTGGCGTCGGCCCCTTCGCAAGAGCCAAACAGCAGCGGTTTCACATACGCACGAGCTTGCTGATAGTGCGTGATGGCATCGGTGTAATTGTGGGATTGAAAGGCCTGGTTGCCCTGTGTGATCAAATTGCGCCAGGAGGCCAGTTCGTCGCGTTGGGTAAGAGCGTGTTGGGACTGTTGGGCGAGTGTCTGCATGCATTGCTCCTGATAAAAGGTAGCGCATCAATAATGAAATTAATGATAATGATTTGCATTTATATTATCAAGATAATCCCAAAAGCAAATCGTAAGCAGATCAAACGTCAGGCAAAAAAGGAGGGGGAGCACTTCTTAAAGCCAATATCAGTGCGGCTTTGCGGGCAGGGTGAGCGTGCTTAGGTGTATACCCTGTAGCGTGAAGACTCTTGCCTCAGATCAAGGCCAGGATGGCCGCCAGGCAAGAAAAAAGGCTGAAAGCCCGGGAGCTTTCAGCCTTGATATCAGCTTGTCTGAATGGTCTTAACGACGTTTTACCGACAGCTCATATTCCATATCCTGGTCGTAACTGCCCAAGGACATGGCTTTGACTTCGTATTCGCCCGCTTCCAGCTGGACTTCCAGACGTGCGTTCATGTCGCCGCCGCTATCATCGTCTTCAGCAATGGTTTGACCGTCTTTACGCAGCACCAGGTAGGTATCGAAGATAGGCGAGGTCATGTCAATGACGTAGCTGCCAGGTTGACGTACGGTCAACTGGTAGCTGTCGCTGGTGATGCCTTGCAGCATCAGAGCCTGGCGAGGCTCACCCACACGGATGGTTCCGCCGCCGGCATTGGCAGGGACTTCATCAGCCGAGGCGGACAGGGCAAACAGACCAGCCTGGTTGGAGCCAGAAATCTTCACCTGGTGTTCGCCTGCAGCCAGTACGCCGCGGACGCGTTGTTGGCCGGCTTCATCACCGTATTGGTTGGCACTGGTGGAGTCTACTTCCATCGTGGCCTGGAAGCCCTGGGCGTCCATTTGCACGGTGACCAGTTTGGGTTCGGACAAGGTGAAGCTGTAGGTTTGGGTTTCACCCGTGAACAGGCCGGTTTTGCCATCGCCGTCCAGAGTCAGACTGTCGCCGTTTTTCAGCTCGATCTCGCCAGACATTTCTTCGGGTTTGATCTCCAGCGAGAAACCGCCCTGGAAGTTTTGTGCGCCCATGGCCGAGCTGGCCTGCACGATGTATTCGCCGGCTTTCAGGTACACCTGCAAGCGTGCATCGGTGCCGCCACCGCTGTCATCGTCCGAGGCCAATTCCATGCCGCGACGATCCATCAGCTTCAGATAGGCGTCCATGCTGTTTTGCTCGGCCTTCATGGCCAGGCTGTACAAGCCGTCCTTGTCGATATTCAAGCGGTAACGCTTCTGGCCGCCCAGTGCCCAGTCATGAATGGTCTGGTCTTGAGTCAAAGGCTCGCCGGTGTAGGCTTGCAGGGTATCGACGACGACCTGGAACGGACCGTAGGAACTGGTGTTGAAGCCGCTGACAACCACTTGGTAGGTATCGTTGAAATCCGCCTTGAAGCCCAGTGTGGTGGCCTGGCCTTTGGTTTCGCTATCGGGGCAGTCTTCGCAGCGCTGGGTACGGGTGACCAGTTCGCCGTTGCGCAGCACGCTGATTTGCGGGCGCAGGGGACCGCTCACGCTGATCTTGATGATCTGGCCGGCTTCAGCCTTCACATCAAACAGGCTGCTGCGTACGCCATCGCTCAGGTTCAAGAAGCTCTTGCTGGTCAATTCGCCGGAGACGGATTGGCCCAATACCAGGGTTTGAGCAGCACCTATGCTGCTGGGGGCGCTGCTGACCGGGCCGCTGGCCGGTACGGGTACGTTTTTGGCGTAATAAATCGCGCCACCGGCGCCGATGACGACGCCCAACAGGGCTGCAAATAAGGTAGTTGGCTTCATGATCTCTGAAGAGTAGCTAAAAGAATAAGGCACCGATAAGCCGGTGGCCGTTAGCGGGCGATTGTACTGGAGCTGAGAGAGCCAGCGCACACTGTTGCAACAAGATACTACGATATGGCCCTGGATTCCGGGTTTATGGTTGGGGCTTGGATCAATAACTGGATTCGTTTCCTGGCCCGGCTTTGTCTTGAAAGCCCGGCGCATGCCTGCGTACTTTGTTACGTTTTAAGCGGATGCTTCGCTCCTCAAGGCTGCACATAGTCTTGGCTGATGAAGGCAGGGGCCTCGCTAAAGGACTGTCCACCTCCTGGTGGTGGAGCCTGGGTCAATGCTACTTGCACCCATTTGCCGTGACGGCGTTCCAATAATCGATAGCGCTGCTCGGGACCAATCGGACGACTGGCCAGGTAAAGGGTGCCGTTTTGCTTGTACAGAACGGGCTGGGACGCGGATTGCTTGTCCACTTCCTGTTCCTGCCCTTGATCAAGTAGCACAATGGCACCACCCGGACTCTTTTGAATCGCCACAACAACCTGTTCTTTTTCGCCCAGGCTAAGAGCGGGCGTGCCTACGTAGTTCAAACCCAGATCTTGCGGATGAGACCAGCGTTGCTGGCTGTCTTGGCTCAGGCGCTGCAAGTGCTGGCTTTGGCGATCGCGCATATACAGCTCAATCTGACCGTGTGCATTCAGGATAGAAGCCAGTCCGCCGCTGATGGGAGGGACCGGAACCGCTTGCCAGGCCTGCCATGTCGAATCATTTTGCTGAGAGGTCTGGAAAAGCTGGCCTTGCAGATTGCTGGCAAATACATGGGCGCGTCCCTGTTTATCCAGGCTTAGAGTGGCGGGGTAGGCGGCCTGTTCCAGTGCAGGGAGGGCTTTCCAGGCACTCCAGCCGTAATCAGGCTGACGGGCGGCGCTCCAGTAAAAGCGGCCATCGGTACCCATGGCCAAAGCCTGGCTGTCACGGCGGCTGACCATCGGCGTGTGCAGTACGCGTGGGCCGGGTATTTTTTGCCAGGCCAACCAGTCATCCTCATCTGGGGCACGGCTGAACCAGACTTGCCCGCTTGCATCGCGTGCAAACAGGCCGGGGCTGCCGTCTGCATACTGGAAGGCGTTCAAGGCATCCGCTGTGCGTCCGCCCAGGGTGGTCCAGCGCTGTTCTTGCACATCCCATTGATTGATGGCGTCGTTTTGTTCACCCGAGACGAAAAAGCTGAGCCTGCCTTCCTTGTCACTTAACAGGCTGGCCGGATAGTCGGCACGGCTGGTGTAGTAACTACGTTGTACCCAGGCGGCGGCAGGACCAGCGGGTTCCTGGCACACAGCGGGGCCTTTGCAGGCGTGTTGATCATGCCAGGCGTAGCGCCGGAAAATCTCGGTTTTGCTGTGAATTTCATTCAAGGTCAGATTGCGGGCCTGTTCTTGAATCGGGTAGTCCACATAGCCAATTTGCGCGTAATTGCCGGGGGCGGCCAGCATGGCTTCCCGAACCAGTCGGGCGCTGGCGATATGGTCCGGGTGCCCGTGTCCGCTACAACGCCAGCACAGCTGGGTGTAAGGCACGGGACTGGTGTCATCCAGATAGCGAACGCTGGTAGGCCGATACAGTCGTATCAAGGCCGCCAGCGTTTGAACCAGCTGCTCGCGGTTCAATGTTTGTTGAGGACTATCCAGTGTTTGTACGGTTTGGCCGGGTACGGATTCTGCACGGCTCAAGGGAGTCAGGCTTCCCCAGCCGGGGCCCAGCCAAGGGTCTTGCAGACGCAAATGACTAAGCTGAATGCCCGGCCTGGCTCGCAAGGTAAATTGCGCGATCGAGGCACTGCCGACCATCAAGCGGGTTTGCTGCCATTCATTGACCAGCCCGGCCATATAGGCATAGGCGGCGCGCACACCTTGCTCGCGGCTGTACATATATTCCAGCCCGCCTTTGCGTTCACTGGCGGTCAGATACAGAACCTGCATGCAGCCACCTGCCTGGATATTGCTGGACAGGTCCGGGTTCATGAACAGCAGATCGTCATCCATATGGCCCACGACGACCAGATCCCGGCTGCCGTGACAAGCGTCGGCGGCCTGGGCAGAAAACGACAAGAGCAAAGCACACAGTCCGCCAAGCAGCCTGTGTTTCAGGGAAGGACCAGCCGAAAAGGCGAGATACATGAGGATGAGAGCGCGGAAAAAACAAGGATCAGAACGATCCGTCCCGCGTTGCTTGCAGAGGGTGCAAACAACGTGCCTGCTTAGTATAAGCAGGCACGGTCAGGCAGAAAATAAAGATAAACGGTGCCAGGGACTTTGCTTTTTAAAGTGTGGCGCCGACGCTGCGATCAGTTCAATCTGGGGCGAATCAACATGGGGGCAAACTGATGCAGGTAATTGAGCATGGCCAGAATCCAGCATAGGCCAGCCGCATGCAGCAAGGGCAGGCTCCAACTGCTTGGGATCAGGGCCAGCAAGCGCAAGACGCAGGCGGCAATCAGGAAACCGTAACCCAGCACCACTTTGGGTGTGGCACGCAAGGGGCGGCCTAAATGACCCAGGGCAGTACGGGTCAGCATGCCAATAATCATCACGCTGAAACCTGCCAGACCCACAATATGTACCGGCCAGGCTGCGCGCAGAATCCAGCCTGCCTCATACGCCGCAGCACTTAACAGACCCAGTGCCAGACCGGCATAGCCCAGGTACAGGATCCACAGCAGCGGCGTATTGCGGCTGGCCCAGGGTTTCCAGCGTACCCACTGGAAGCAGGCGATCAAGCCCAAAGCAGCCAGAACCAGGGCTAATGACAAACGCCAGGGGCTCAGCGACAAGGCAATGGCGATGGCACTCAAGCCCATTTGCCAATGGCCGCTACGAGTTTGAGCAGGCAGGCTCAGGCCCGGCAAGGCGCGCATGGCAAAGAAGGGGATGATGCGACGGGCAATCAGCAAGGTGATCAAGCCCATGGTCCAGAAGCCACTGTAGAAGTAGGGCATGGGGTCTTGCCCTTGCATCAGGCTGTACATGAACAGCGCATGGCTAAGACCCAAAGCCAGCATGGCGAGCGGAATACCGTAATTGCGCTTGTTGCGGGCGATCAGGATGACGCGCCCCAGTTCCGCTGCGGCAATGGCAAAAAAGAGGGCATCGAGCAGCAATGCCGCCATCATGCCATGGGGAAGTAGCAGGCTGAAGCGCGCCAGAATCCAGATCAGACACAAAGCCCCTAAAGAGGGGCCACGCAAGGTAGGTTGCCCCGTCCAGGTGGCGCTGGCAGTCAGCAAGAATCCCACGGCAATGGTGCCGATAAAGGCCCAGAGCATTTCATGGGCGTGCCAGTACAGGGAAGGGATGGCCGCATTGGCCAGCCATCCGGGCGTATAGAGCCAGAGCGCAATGCTGGCAGCGCCCCAAAGCGTGGCTAAAAGATAGAGGGGACGAAATCCCAGTTCCAGGAATGCGCGCCATTCTGGGCGGGTAGAGGCGGGGGAGGCAGTCAAAGGAGTCATGGCAGATCAGTTATAAGATTTATTTTAAATATATCTTAAAGGCCAAATAAAACATAGTCTCTTCAAGTGATGTTCAGCCTTATTCTTTGTCGCTCATATCCAGGGTGCTATCTATCATTTTGCGCAGCAGATAGACGATGGCCACGCGTTCTGCGGGGTTCAGATTGCCCATGGTCAGTTCGCTGATGGTATGGGCGCGAGGGATGACACGATCGAGCAGGTCCAGCCCTTCCTGGGTCAGCTCCACAATGACCTTGCGTCTGTCGTCCTTGTCCGGTGCCAGTTCAATCAGGTTGCGTGATTTCAGGCGCTGAATAATGCCCCGTATGGTGGCCTGGTCGACCGCCGTCGCTTCGACCAGCTCGGTTTGCGAGCTGGGTCCATGGTCGCGCAGAGCGCAGAGCGTCACGAACTGAATCGCAGTTAGTTGGCTGTCGCCCACGTAATGCTGAAAGATGGCCGTATGCCGCTGGCCCGCCTTGCGCAGCAGGTGGCCGATTTGTTCGGTGACATCGTAGGACAAGGTTTGAGGCTCAGAAACGGGGGAGGTAGGCTGCATAGTCTTTCTGTCTTGTTGTGGAATGGGCAGGCCAGTTAAAGAACAACTGAGCAAGTATACCTTCCTGAGGACCGGTTCACGTCTGATCCAGATCAGTTATTTCGCGTTTAAAGCATCTGTTATTTCAGGGTGTGCACCGCAATAAATGAGTCTACACACTGTTAAATCGGAAAATTAAATAAATTTGAGGTATGGATATTCAAGGCTCGTTTTTGTTTTTGATTTTTTAATTAACTTCTTGATATTATTGTTTTAATAGCTTGTTTAAAGCTTCTTTATGGGCTGTTTAAATCTCCTTTGGATAGGTGTAAACCCTAGCTCAATCACCTGTTTTCATGCTTAAACTTAGTGTGTACACTACTAAAAAACATGTGGTGAGCACTTTTGATGAGTGCCGTGATTTGGAGCTAACGATGGAAAAAACAGTCAAGATTGCGATTGTAGGGGCCGGTCTTGGCGGAGCCGCTGCGGCGACTCTGTTGCAGCAAGCTGGCTTTGAGGTAGAAGTATTTGAGCAGGCGCCAGAATTCTCGCGTTTGGGTGCCGGTATCCACGTGGGCCCCAACGTGATGAAGATTTTCCGCCGCATGGGTCTGGAAAAAGCGCTGGACGATATGGGTTCGCACCCGGATTTCTGGTTCAGTCGTGATGGCGAAACGGGTGACTACCTGTCCCGTATCCCTTTGGGTGAATTTGCCAAGAAAGAATACGGTGCGTCGTACATCACCGTGCACCGTGGCGATATGCACGCTTTGCAAATTGACAGCATCAAGCCGGGCACCGTGCACTTTGGCAAGCGGTTGCAAAATCTGGTGGACCGTGGTGACGACGTTTTGCTGGAATTTGCCGATGGCACCAGCGTAACGGCTGACATTGTGATTGGTGCCGATGGCATCCACTCCAAGATCCGTGAAACCCTGCTGGGTGTAGAAGACCCGATTTACAGCGGCTGGGTGGCACACCGTGCCCTGATCCGTGGCGAAAACCTGGCTCGCTTTGCCGACGAGTTCGAGGACTGTGTGAAATGGTGGACAGACGACCGTCACATGATGGTGTACTACACCACTGGCAAACGTGATGAATACTATTTTGTGACTGGCGTGCCACATCCTGCCTGGGATTTCCAGGGTGCGTACGTAGACAGCTCGCAAGAAGAGATGCTGGCCGCATTTGAAGGCTATCATTCCACGGTTCAGAATCTGATCAAATCGACTGAAAGCATTACCAAGTGGCCATTGCGTAACCGTAATCCGCTGCCTTTGTGGAGCCGTGGTCGTTTGGTCATGTTGGGCGATGCATGTCACCCCATGAAGCCTCACATGGCTCAAGGGGCTTGCATGGCGATTGAGGATGCCGCCATGTTGACGCGCTGCTTGCAAGAGACCGGCTTGTCGGATTTCCGTACGGCTTTCGATCTGTACGAGCTCAACCGCAAAGAGCGTGCGACTCGTGTTCAGTCTGTCTCCAACGCCAATACCTTCTTGCGTACGCAAGAGGATCCGGCCTGGGTTTACGGCTACGACCTGTACGGTCAGGACCTGAAGTCCAGCTAAGCAGTGCACGGTGCTGAGTCCGGGAGCGATCCGGGCTCAGCGCATCAATCTGATCGGGTCCCGCTGTGTCTGGCCTGCCTTTATAGATAAAGCAGGTATGTCCAGTCGGGAGTCACCGTTGATACATCATTCTTCATCTGTAAACGGTCTGCAGCCCAATGGGGGGAATGCGGACGCGTTCAGGGCCCTGCTGTGTTCTGTCAGGCGCTGTTCTTAGGCAGTTTTCTGGTTCACCAGGCATACCAATAATTATCTGGAGATATACAAGGTGCATTCATCCATCCAAAGTCCCACGGCTGTGCCTGCAGGTCGGGACGGAAACGGAGATCTCTATAAGAAGATCGTCTGGCGTCTGATCCCCTTTCTGTGCTTTTGTTATTTGGCTGCTTATCTGGACCGCATCAACGTGGGTTTTGCCAAGCTGCAGATGCTCGATCATTTGCAGTGGAGTGAAACGGCTTACGGTCTGGGTGCTGGCCTGTTCTTTCTGGGCTACATCCTGTTTGAGGTACCCAGCAACCTGATTCTGGAACGTGTGGGTGCCAAGCTGTGGATTGCCCGCATCATGATCACCTGGGGTCTGCTCTCTGGCCTGACCATGTTTGTCACCTCGCCGACGCAGTTCTACATTCTGCGTTTTGTGCTGGGTGCGGCAGAAGCCGGTTTCCTGCCTGGTGTGTTGTATTACCTGACCCTTTGGTTTCCTACGTACCGACGCGGCAAGATCATTGCCTTGTTCATGATTGGCCTGCCTTTGTCCAGCGTGATTGGTGGTCCTTTGTCCGGCTGGATTATTGGTCACTTTGATCACATGAACGGTTGGCGTGGTTGGCAGTGGCTGTTCCTTCTGGAGGCGATTCCTAGCGTGCTGCTCGGTTTCCTGACTTTCTGGGCCTTGCCAAACAACTATCAGTCTGCGAAATGGCTGAGTAATGACGAAAAATCTCGTCTGGCCGCTGACCTGGCTGCCGACGATGCCGAAGGCAAGGGCGTCAAGCACAGCTTTAAAGATGGTTTCTTCAACCTGAAAGTGTGGATGCTGGGCGGGATCGACTTCTCTATTCTATTGGGCACCTACTCCATCAGTTTCTGGATGCCGTCCTTTATCCGTGCGGCGGGTGTGCAGGATCCTTTCCAGATTGGCCTGATGACGGCGATTCCATCGATAGCCGGTGTGGTGGGCATGCTGATGATTGGTGCCAGCTCGGACCGCTGCCGTGAACGCCGTTGGCACTTGATCGTGCCGCTGACCATCGGTGCAATTGCGCTGGTTGCCAGTACCTTTGTGGCGCATCACGCCTGGTTGACCGTTCTGGCCTTCACCGTGGCTTCGGCTGTGATTATGGGTGCGGTACCTGTGTTCTTCAGCTTGCCAGCAACCTTCCTGAAAGGCACCGCCGCGGCAACCGGTTTTGCTCTGGCTTGCTCGCTGGCCAATATCGCCGGTCTGGTCAGTAACTCTCTGATTGGTTGGGTGACCGATCTGACAGGTTCGGGCAGCGCCGCTCTGTGGCTGTTTGCCGGTAGCTTGATGGTGAGCTGCTTGCTGGCTTTCGCCTTGCCAGCCAAACAGGTGAACCGCTAAGTTGCTGTTTGCTCCTGTCGTCTGAAACACAAAAACATACCCGGCTGTTAGCCGGGTATGTTTTTTTATGGTTGCGGCGTCTTGGGTACGCCGCTTTGCCGAACCACGGTGTCAGGCTTGTGACCGAACACCAATCAGGTTCAGGCAGTAACTTTGCTGCCCTGTTGCAACCAGGCTTGCAAATCAACAGTTTCGTACAAAACCTGTGCGCTTAGAACACGTATGCCGTGCGGGCCGCTATCCAGAATGCGGTGTTCGCCTTTGGCTTGTTGCAGTTCCAGTTCGCTGTCAGGCAGCGTCATCAGGTGGCGGGCCACGGTAAACAGCTGCTCGGGTGGGCAGCACGGGCTGGACTCAAAGTGTCCGATTTCTTTACCGTTTTGGCGGATGATCAGGCGTAGTGGATTCATGATGTTGTTGCCGTATCGGAGACGGGCCAGTAAAAGTTATTGGGCGTGGCGCGTGCACCAAAAATGGCTTGTCCAACGCGCACAATCGTGGAGCCTTCGGAAATAGCGACTTCATAGTCACCCGACATACCCATGGACAGCTCACGGATGTTTTCCGCGTGGGCAATGTCATTGCGCAATTGATCGCGCAAATTGCGCAGCAGGGCAAAACAAGGCCGTACCCGTTCCGGGTCAGCGTCCATCAAGGCCAAGGTCATCAGGCCTTTGACTTTCAAAGCAGAAAACTGTGGTAATTCGCGCACAAAAGCATGGACTTCTTCCGGGGGTAAACCGAACTTGCTGTCCTCGTTGGAGGTGTTTACCTGCACGAAAACGTCCAGACTGCGGCCTTCAATTTGCAAGCGGCGGTCCAGGGCTTCTGCGGTCTTGAGCTTGTCCAGTGCATGAAATTCAGAAGCAAAGCGTGCAACGGACTTGGCTTTATTGCTTTGCAGGTGTCCAATAACAGCCCATTCCAAATCCGGTAGTTCTTCGCGCAGGGCTTCGTACTTGCCTTCGGCTTCCTGCACCTTGTTCTCGCCCAGCAGGCGACAACCGGCCTGATAAGCCAGGCGGATGCGGTCAATTCCGAAGGTTTTGCTGACGGTGAGCAAACGTACATCGCCAGCGGCACGCCCGTAGCGCACGCAGGCGGCATCAATTCGTTGTTGTACCAGGGCAATGCGTTCCCGAAATGCCTCTACACTGGTGGAGGTGGGATAATGCTCGGTGTGAAGTAGATCAGGGGCGGATTCGGACATGGCGCACCAGTAAGGAAGAAAAAAAAGATAAACTCGACCCTGCGGGTCGCGCATAAACCATTATGTCATAGGTCAAAATGAATATCCAGGGAAGCAATGCGAAGGAACTTTTCGATGATATCCGACAGCAAGTGGCACTGGGGCGAATCGCTCCGGGCCAGATTTTGCCGCCGGTACGCGAACTGGCTCAAACACTGGGCTTGAACCGCAATACGGTTGCCCTGGCATACAAGCGCCTGGTCTCGGCCGGGGTGGCCGATGCACAAGGCCGTCGCGGTACAAGGATTCGTGAAGCGATCCGGGAGCTGGCGCGGGAAGGGCATGGGGCCAGCTCGGCCTTGCAGGATCTGGCCAGTGGCAATCCGGCGCCGGGCTATTTGCCTGCACCTACCCAATTGATAGCCGGGGTGCGCGGTCAAACCCAGGCTTTGTACGGCGCCGATCCGTTGGTGCCCGAATTGCGCGCCGTATGTCAGCAGGTGTTCCATAAAGACACCCCCCCCGATACCGATTACCACGTCAGTTACGGCGCAGTCGACGCGATCGAGCGCTTGCTGCAAGCCTTTTTGCTGGCGGGCGATAAGGTCGGGATCGAAGATCCCGGCTACCTGAACAGCATCAACTCCGTGCATACGCTGGGCTACAAGCCAGTGGGTATTGCTGTTGATAGTGAAGGGATTGTGCCGGCCTCGCTGGAAGCGGCTTTGGAAGATGGTCTGCGCGCCTTGATTCTGACCCCGCGTGCGCACAACCCTACGGGATGTTCGCTAAGCCGTGCCCGTGCCAAGCAGATCGAGCAAATTCTGAAGCAGTATCCCGAATTGTTGCTGATGATTGACGACCACTTCTGGATGCTGGCCAGCAGCCCTTATCGAAATGTGATTCCTGCCGACCATTTGCGCTGGGCCTTGATCCGTTCGGTGTCCAAAGGCCTGGGCCCGGATTTGCGCGTGGCTCTGGTCGCGTCAGACCTGCAAACCAGCGAGCGCTTGTCGCAACGTCTGGCTTCGGGGGCTCAATGGGTCAGCCATCTGTTGCAGCAAATGGTGGTTCATGGGCTGACCGATGCCGACATCAAGGCGCAGACTCGTGTTGCACAAGCCGCTTACGTACAGGCTCGCGCCGATCTGATGCAAGCCCTGAAAAAGCAGGGCATTCCTTTTTGGGATAGCGAGGAAGGCTTCAATCTGTGGATTCCGCTGGATCGGGAAGCCGAGCCGGTACTGGCAGGCTTGGCCGCACGTGGCTGGCTGGTTCGATCCGGCCAAGTCTTTGGGGTGAGCAATCCCGCTCAAGGCTTGCGTGTCAGTTTTGCGAATCTGAATGCCAAAGACGCTCAACGCTTTGCAAGCGATTTGGCTCAAGTTCTGCAAGAACGCTATTAGTCACTATCTTGCTGCTTCTAGCGGAGTAGCAAGATAGTGAACTCTCTTACGCGCCCATCCAGATAGTTAATAGGGGCGCTATTTTTATGGGCGCGAGATGCTTATTTGGCGGGACGATTGCTGATCCACTGCACCGCCAGCACACTGCCCATCACCAGAATAATGCCCAGCAGGCTGGAGCCTGTCATGGCCTGACCCAAAATCAGCCACCCCAGAATTACAGCGGTCAAAGGGCTAAGCAGACCCAGCGAAGACACGGCCACAGAGGGTAAAACGGCAATCCCGCGGAACCACAGGGTATAGGCCAGGAGTGCACCGACCAGACACAGGTAGAGATAGCCACCGATTTGCACGCCGCTCAAGGAACTGTCCAGCGGTGGGTCCAGCCACAAGGCCAGAGGGGCCAGCATCAGTCCACCCAGCATCAACTGCCAGGCCGTGAAGGCCAGAATGGGCATGCCACTGCGCCAGCGATGCGACAGGTACGTGCCCAAGGCCATGCACAGGGCCCCGACAATGGCCGCGACCATGCCCCAGGTATCCCATTGGCTCTCTGGCGATAGCAGCAAAATACCCATGCCGATAATACCGATCACGCAGGCGACCAGTGCCATGGTCACTGGACGTTTGCCTTCCAAAGCCCAGGCCAGGCCAATCACCACCAAGGGTTGAGCCGCACCCACAACGGCAGCCAATCCACCCGGCAGACGGTAGGCCGCAACGAATAGCAAGGCTTGAAATGCCCCGATGTTCAAGGCTGCCAGAATCAGTGTCTTGCCCCAGTCGCCTGGGGCGGGCATGCGTCGGCTCCACAAGAGCAGCATCACGCCAGCGGGAAAGCAGCGCAAAAAGGCCGCGATAAAAGGGCGGTCGGGGGGCAGAATTTCTGTGGTCACAATGTAAGTGGAACCCCAGATGGCGGGGCCTAGTGCGGTCAAGGCCGTCACCAGCCAAAGAGAAAGTCGGTTCATGATGAAAGTATCTTGATGTCGAGATAAATGCCAGTGTAGGGATGATTTATCTTAATATCAAGATAAATATCGAAATCGAGAAATCATGAGCGAAGAACACGACGCGGTAGACCTGATCATTAATCAATGGCGCGAGCAGCGGCCAGACTTGCAGAACCTGGACGCCATGGCCTTGCTGGGCCGCATGACACGCTGCTTTCAACTGGTCCAAAAACAAATGAGCGAGAACTTCAGGCGTCACGGCCTGCAGCTGGGCGAATTTGATGTGCTGGCCAGTCTGCGCCGCTCCGGCCCGCCGTATACCTTGGCGCCTACCGCCTTGTTTTCCACCTTGATGGTTAGCTCCGGCACCATGACGCATCGCTTGCAGGGCCTGGAAAAGCAGGGCTTGATCGAACGCATTGCTGACCCGGAAGACGCCCGCCGTATTCTGGTGCGTTTGAGCCCTGCGGGTCTGGCCTGTGTGGATGCGGTCGTGGTGGATCATTTGGCCAATGAAGAAAATTTGTTGGAAGGGCTGGATGCCATGCAGCGCCAGAACCTGAATACCTTGTTACGGGACTGGATGCGCTTGTTGGAGTCGCGCCCGGCTTGAAGGAGTGCTAAAGTAGCTGGATATATACACAGCCTGCTTATGATTCCGCCCGAGCTTCCTCCTTTTTATTATCTGCACAATTTCCACCAGGTTTTGCAGTGGGTACAGCATGCCAGTTCCGATCTGCTGGAGCCTGAACACGTCCAATGTGGCCATCGTTTTGGACATGCTTCCCAGCCTGCGCAAGCCTTGCTGGTCCGCTTGCTGATGCGTAAAGGCCCGGTGTTCCGTATCGACAAGCTGCGTTATGCCGAGATCGAAAATCTGGAAGAGGCCGTGCAAGAGCTGGCGGCCTGCGAGCTGATAGAAACCGATCCTGAGCTTGATCTGGAAACGTTGTTTGCTGTCCATACCGTTCCCGAGCTGCGCCGCTTGTTCAGTGAGCTGCCAGCCACCGGGCGCAAGTCAGACTATCTGGAATGGATTGGCCAGACGCAGGGTGAACAGGCCCGGCCTTTTACGCAGTGGTGTGCAGATCCCGGCCTGCACGCTCCGACGCTTCGTCTCTCACCACAAGTCATGCATTGGGCACAGCGTTTGCAACTATTGTTCTTTGGCAATCATTACCAGGACTGGTCCGAGTTCGTGCTCAGCGATCTTGGCTTGTATAGATACGAAACTGTGATTCTGGATCAGTCTAGTCGGGCGTTTCGACATAATGAGGACGTGCGCCTGTATGAAGCCTTGTCCGAGCTGCGTGATGCGCAAGACGAGGCCGATCCAGATCTGTGGGCCCAACGCTTTGCCGCTGTTCAGGCTGTTGAGACCGACAGTGATTGGCTTCAACGACGCAAGGCGAAAACCCTGTTTCAGCTAGGCCAGCAAGCCGAGCGCCAACATTGGTGGCCGTTGGCCGAGCAAGCCTATGTGCAGACCAACTGGCCGGGCGCCCGTTACCGTCAATTGCGGGTGCTGGAGCGTCAGGACAAGCATCAAGGGGCTTGGCCCTTGTTTTGTCAGGCGTGGGAGCAGCCCGAAAATGAGAGTGAAACCCAGAAGCTGCTGCGTATGCTGCCCCGGCTGCGTCGAAAACTGGCGGTAGAAGCTCCGCCCAGCCCGCCATCCACTAAACCTACAAGCCGCACGCAACGTAGTGATCTGGTTTTGTTTGATGACGGCAATCGGGTCGAGTCCCAGGTGTTGGCCCATTGGGATAGTCCCTTGGCTCCGGTTTTTTACGTAGAAAACGCCTTGTTTCCGGCCTTATTGGGATTGTTGAGCTGGGATGCCATTTTCGCTCCCTTGCCCGGTGCATTTTTCCACCCTTATCAAGCCTGTCCGGCCGATTGGGGTAACCCGGACTTTGTGTCGCGCAGACAAAACTTGTTTGATCAATCCTTAAGTGTGCTGGACGGTGCAGA
Source organism: Alcaligenes sp. RM2 (assembly GCF_052931795.1). Taxonomy (NCBI): domain Bacteria; kingdom Pseudomonadati; phylum Pseudomonadota; class Betaproteobacteria; order Burkholderiales; family Alcaligenaceae; genus Alcaligenes; species Alcaligenes sp. RM2. The sequence continues at coordinate 1,154,537 of NZ_JBRFIO010000001.1, read as the reverse complement.
CTATAAAACCGTGATCTGGCAACGCTGGCAGCAAAAGCGCGGCATACAGTGCCCCTTGCTGATCTGGCCCGCCTTGGATGAATCCTTGATCGAACAGGCCTTGCATTGCATCCCCGCCCAGCATTTGCAGCTGGTGTTCAAGCGTATCTTGCAGGATTGGCGGGACAACCGTTCCGGTTTGCCGGATTTGGTGCGCTTCATGCCGGCTCAGCAAAGCTATGAATTGATTGAGGTAAAAGGCCCCGGAGACCGCTTGCAAGACAACCAGCGGCGTTGGTTAAGTTATTTCGAGCAACATGCCATCCCTGCGCGTGTTTGCTATGTGACCCGGCCTGAATCACCATGAAAGCCTGGACGGTAGGTGTACGAGCCTTATGCGAATTTACTGCACGTAGCGGGGATCTGGACCTGCGCTTTACGCCTGCGGCCACAGCACAGGAAGGTATCCTTGGCCACCAGCAGCTAAAGCTGCGTCGCCCCGAGCACTATGAAGTCGAGGTGCCCCTGTCGTACGAGATGGAAGGACTGCTGGTGCGTGGTCGAGCCGATGGGTTTGATCCTGTCAGCAACTGCCTGGAGGAGCTGAAAACCTATCGTGGGGCCTTTGATGCTATCCCCGAGCACCATAGACGTCTGCATCAGGCACAAGCCAAGGTCTATGCCGCCATCTTGTGCCAGGAGCGTGATTTGCCGGGGATGACGGTTAGCGTGGTGTATTACCACGTGGACAAGCACAAAGAGACCAGCATCTCCGAGTATATGGAGCGCGCAGCGCTGTGGGCCTTTTTCGAGGAGCAATGCCGCGCTTATGTAGAGTGGGGGCGGCAGGAGCAAAAACACAGGCTGGCGCGCGATCAAGCTTGTACAGCGTTGCAGTTTCCCTATGAACAATTTCGTGCCGGTCAGCGACAGCTAGCCGTGGCCGCGTTCCGGGCCCAACGTGACGCACAGTGCCTCTTAGCCCAAGCGCCCACCGGTATTGGCAAAACCTTGGCCGTCGTATTTCCAGGCCTGAAGGCCATGCCCGAGGCGGGTTTGGACAAGCTGTTTTATCTGACGGCCAAGAACTCCGGTCGGCAAATGGCGCTGGACGCCTTGCAGCGCTTAAGCCCGGAAGGCGAGGGTGCGTGGCGGGTGCTGGAAATGGTGGCCCGTGACAAGCAGTGCCCCCATCCGGATAAGGCCTGTCATGGTCAGTCCTGTCCTTTGGCCGAAGGTTTTTACGACCGTCTTCCGGCTGCCCGTCAGCAAGCTCTGGAGCAACCCATGCTGACTAGCCAGCGCTTGCAACAAGTGGCTAGCGAGCATCAGGTCTGCCCCTATTATTTGAGCCAGGAAATGCTGCGTTGGGCAGACGCTATTGTGGGCGACTACAACTACTTTTTCGACACGCATGCGGTGCTGTATAGCCAGACCCTGGCCCAGCAATGGCGCAGCGCGGTTCTGGTGGATGAGGCTCACAATCTGGTTGAACGTGCCCGTTCCATGTATTCCGCGTCTTTCTCGCAAGTGCAGTTGCGCATGGCGCGTAAAGCCTCGCCTTCGGCCTTGAAGCGTCATTTCGCCCCTTTGACTCGCTTGATGGAGAACTTGATACCTGAGGAAGGCGGTGACCAATGGGGGCTGGAAAAGATCCCGGAGGATTTGCTGGAGCAGTGCGACTATCTGGCGGCCCGTTTAGGCGCTTATGTGGCCGAGAATCCCATGCCGCAAGACAGCCCCTTGCTGCAGTTCTATTTCGAGCTGCTGTACTTTGTGGACCTGGCCGGACAGTTCGGCTCGCATTCCTTATTCGATATTTTGGCGCAGCGCGATGGCGTGCTCCTGAACTTGCGCAATATCGTGCCTGCTCCGTTTCTGGCCGAACGCTATGGCGACGCGCACGGGGTAGTGCTGTTCTCTGGCACCATGAACCCCTCGCAGTTTTATCGTGATGTTTTGGGTCTGCCGCCCAGCACAGCAGAGTTGAACGTGGCATCTCCTTATCGGGCTGAGCAGTTGCGGGTACGTCAATATGCCGGTCTGTCCACGCGCTATGCTGACCGGGCCCAGAGCCTGAGCGGCGTTTGCGATATTGTCGGGCAGGCGTATCAGGAGCAGCCGGGCAACTATCTCTTGTTTTTGAGCAGCTTTGATTATCTGCAGCAGGTCAGTCAGGCCTTGCAGGAGCGCTGGCCGGATATGCCGCTTTGGCATCAGCAACCGGGCATGAGCGATCTGCAAAGAACGCAGTTTCTGGACCGCTTTACGCTGGATGGGAAGGGAGTGGGTTTAGCGGTGCTGGGTGGGGCGTTTTCAGAAGGGGTGGATTTACCCGGTAAACGCTTGATCGGTGCTTTTATTGCCACCCTGGGTTTGCCGCAGTTCAATCCGGCCAATGAGTCCGTCAAACAAGTCATGGCCCGGCTCTTTGGGGAGCGGCGGGCCTATGACTATACCTATCTGTATCCGGGACTACGCAAGATTACACAGGCCGCGGGTCGTGTGATTCGCGATGAACAGGATCAAGGCTTTGTGTATCTGCTGGACGAGCGCTATGGGCAGCGGCGGGTGCAGCAGTTGCTGCCGGACTGGTGGCAAATTGAGCAGGTGCGGACTGACGCTCGTTCTGGGCAATCACTTCGGTAATGATTTGGGCGGTGGCGGCCGACAGCGTCCAGCCCAGGTGACCGTGGCCGGTGTTGTAGTAGACGCCAGGGCGGCTGCCTGCTTTTACGCGCGGCATCATGTCCGGCATCATGGGGCGCAAACCTGCCCACGGTACAACACGGTCGGTAGCCGCGTCGTGGAAGTTGCGACGGGTCCAGTTGGTCAGCGGGGCGATACGGTCGGCGCGAATGTCCTTGTTGGCGCCGTTGTATTCCGCCGTACCGGCCACACGCAGGCGGTCCTTGCCCAGGCGGCTGGTCACAATCTTGGCTTCTTCGTCCAGCAAGCTGACCCAAGGGGCGGCATGTTGGGCTTCTGGCGTATCCAGGTACACCGAGATCGAATAGCCTTTGACCGGGTAGATGTTGATGTAGTCGCCCAGCATATGGGCCAAGTGACGGCTACCCACGCCAGCGCAAACTACCAAGGAATCCACAGACAGTGTATGGGTGTGGGCTTCAGCGCCTTCACCGGTACGCAACTGGATGCGGTGTGGTGGGCCGCAATCAATACCCAGGACTTCCGTATCTTGCAGGAACTTCACGCCGCGCTTGGCGCAGGCATCGGCCAGACCGCGTGTGTATTTATGAATATCGCCTGTGGCGTCCGAAGGCGTAAAGAAACCGCCGTAGTAGGTGCCTTGCAGAGCAGGTTCGATCTGGTGGATTTCTTCGTTGGTAACCGTGCGGCGTTCCAAGCCGCCTTTGTGCAGCAGTTGGCTGACTTTCTTGCCAGATTCAAAGCCGCCGGGGGTGTGGTAGATGTGCAGAATGCCGCGCTGTTCCAGGTCGAAATCAATGTTTTCGTCCTTGGCCCACTGGTACAGATTCTCGCGGGCGCTGATGGCCAGCTTGACGGTGTCCACGGTGTTGCGCTCGTAACCGGAAATCGCGCCCACAAATTGCGCCATCCAGCTGTATTTATGCCAGCTTGGTTTGGGGTTGAACAGCAGTGGGGCGTCTTTGCGCATCATCCACTTCAAGCCCTTGAGAATGGTGCTGCGGCTGTTCCAGACTTCGGCGTTGCACGCAGATAGCTGTCCACCGTTGGCGAAGGAGGTTTCCATCGCGGGGTAGCGCAGGCGGTCGATAACGGTAACTTGATAGCCTTTCAGGCTAAGGGCGTAGGCGGTGGTGATTCCGGAAATACCGGCGCCAATGACGGCAATATGCGACATAACAGGCTCCTGACAGGTGAATTACCACCGAGTAGTGGCAATACCCCATCTGTCCTGTGACCTGAGAGTTTATCCAACCTGTGTGTCTGGCTGGGCTCCTTCGGTGGGCGTCAAACGCCGCTCTCCAGAGTGTCGGGCTGGTACGATCCTTTTGCCTGAGAGATTCCGGGGTGGTTGCTCCGTCGGCGCCTGACTGAACAGGTCTCTTTCATACCGCCTGTAGTGACGCGACTACAGTAGCTGTGCTTACAAAAATTTGCAATCAGGGTAAACCGGGAGCTGCATGCAGCGCTTGGGGGATTTCCATGGATAGATGCGATTGTCGGCTAAGCCCGGGAAGTTGTTGAGACTGCCCGTCCTTGATGCCGAGTTATTACTTACTTTTCGTCTAATTTGCGCCCGATATTTCGTTGATTCCGGAGCGGGGCTCGTTTCTTTATGGACTTAGTCCAAGCGGTAATGCGCACCCAGACTGTGTGGTCGGTCCAAGGCTGCCTGGGTTAGCAGCCAGGCAGTGTCCAGTTGCAGGCTGAGGGTCCGTTGGTCGAGGCTGGGGGGGAGAAGGCTAATTTGCCTGCGCCACCGGTCCAGGGTGTGCAAGGCTTGCATCAGTCCTTGGCGATTGCGCAACAGGCCGACATGCTCTTGCATCAAGTTGCGCAAGGCGGGCAGGGAGGGTGGATTGTTTGTGGATGGGCTGCGGTTTTTACGGTTGCCGTTGCCGTTGCTATAGCTATTGTTTTTGCCATAGTGACGTCCTTTGTCGTTGATTATGTTTTCCATTGCATTGGCTGCCGCCGCAGTCATAAGGGAATGTCTTGGGTTTGGGGTCGAGCGCGAACTAGCGTTCAAACTCAAACCCCAATTCGGGCCGACACTAGCCTGGGAACTGGAACTGGAACTGGAACTGGAACTGGAACTGGAACTGGAACTGGAACTGGAACTGGAACTGGAGTTTGGATTGGAGTTCTTGTATGAACATGAACGTGACATCGAACTTGTATTTGCAACATCTGTCTCAGGGACCAAAGCTGAACGCTGGATTCTCTTGCTTCCAGCAATCGCCTCGGCAGCCGCCCGCCCCATGACGACACACTCCAGCAAGGAGTTGCTGGCCAATCGATTTGCCCCATGCAAACCTGTGCAGGCTACTTCACCCACGGCGTATAAACCAGCTACCGTTGTGCGGCCTGACAAGTCTGTTTCAATCCCTCCGCAGCTGTAGTGCGCGGCAGGCGCTACCGGCACCCAATCCTGACGTAAATCCAGTCCTCGCCGCAAACCTTCTTCCAATGTTTTCGGGAAATGCTGCTGCAAAATGTCTGCACCAAGATGGCGTACATCCAGCCAGACATGGCTGCTACCTTCTTGCCGCATCTGTGTGGCAATAGCACGCGACACAATATCGCGTGGAGCCAGTTCCGCTCTGGCGTCGTAATCCGGCATGAAGCGGCGACCTTGCTTGTCCAGCAGATGTCCACCCTCACCACGCAAGGCTTCGGTTAGCAAGAAGGTGGGACCCTCCGCATGCAAGCAGGTCGGATGAAACTGCACAAACTCCAGATCGCGTATCGCCGCACCAGCGCGCCAGGCCAGGGCAATGCCTTCTCCCAAGGCACTATCGGGATTGGTGCTGTGCGCGTACAGGCTACCTAGCCCACCAGTTGCCAACACGACATGATCCGCCAACATAGTTTCGTAGCGACGAGTGTGCTTGTCGTAGATATCCACGCCAGCCACCGCGCCTTGTTCATTGCGGCGCAGGGCTAATGCCAGGCAGTCTGTACGCTGCTGGATATGAGAGGCTTGAGTCAATTGGGGCAGGAGAGCCTGCATGATGGCGTAACCACTGGCATCGGCCGCGTGTACGATGCGTCGCTGGCTGTGCCCACCTTCGCGAGTCAGGTGCAATTGGCCATCTTCCGTTCTGTCCAGAGGAACCTGCTTTTTCAGTAGCCAATGCACCGCTTCTGGCGCGGCTTGCAAAATCCCGCGCACCGCTTCTTTATCCGAGTGCCGAGCACCCGCTTCCAGCGTGTCTTCAATGTGTTGTTCCAGACTGTCCTGGGCACTGAGTACGGCGGCCAGACCTCCCAAGGCCATCGGGCTGGCCCCACAGGGAGCGGGGGCGCTGCTGAGCAGAGTCACTTTCATGGTGGAGGGCAAGGATAGAGCCAGACTGGTGCCAGCCAGCCCCGCACCGATGATTAACACCTCCGTCTGTGTCGAGCCTGATTGCATCAAGCAGCTCCTACATGCTGGAACTGCTGACTGTGCTCGGCCAGGTCAGCACTAACGCGCAAATTGTTCTGCTGAGCGGCAGCAAAATCCATCATGCGTTGCAAAGAACGTCGGGCGCCTTCACGCAGGTCAGGATCTACTTGAATGCCAGGGCCTGGTTGACTTAATCGTTGATGCAGTGCTTCCAGACTGTTCAAGGCCATCCAGGGGCAAAAGGCGCAGCTTTTGCAGGTAGCACTTTCGCCCGCGGTAGGGGCGGCCAAAAAGGTTTTGCCCGGCGCTTGCTGGCGCATGGCATGCAAGATTCCTTGATCGGTGGCGACGATAAAGGTGTCGGCAGAACGATTGATGGCAGCGCGCAGTAGCTGCGTTGTCGAGCCAACCACATCCGCCAGCGCAACAACAGAAGCGGGTGATTCGGGATGTACCAGCACCTGGGCATCGGGGTGCTCGCTCATCAAGGCTTTCAAGCCATCGGCCTTGAATTCGTCATGGACCAGACAGGAGCCTTGCCAAAGCAGCATGTCTGCGCCGGTTTGTTTTTGGATATAAGAGCCCAAATGACGATCCGGTGCCCACAGAATTTTTTTCCCTTGGGCATGTAAATGCCGCACGATGTCCAGGGCGATGGAGGACGTCACCACCCAATCCGCCTGGGCTTTGACAGCCGCGCTGGTATTGGCATACACCACCACTTCCCGATCCGGATGCGCAGCACAGAATTGCTTGAAATCTTCGGGGGCACAACCTAGATCCAGAGAACACGTCGCCTCGTCATGCACGGCCAGTACGCGCTTTTCAGGGCTCAGAATTTTGGCGGATTCAGCCATAAAGCCCACGCCGGCTACCAAGACCGTGCTGGCTTCATGTTCCTGCCCAAAGCGTGCCATTTCTAAAGAGTCGCCCACGCAGCCCCCGGTTTCCAAGGCCAGGTCTTGAATATCCGGGTCTGTGTAGTAGTGGGCCACCAGTACGGCGTCTTGCTCTTTCAACTGCTTGGCCAGAGCTTGTTTCAAAGCGGCCTTATCGCTTTGCAGATTGAGTTTGGAAGGAACTTCATGCCAGGTAATCTGACGGCTCAAGGCGTCCTTGGCGTCGGGCTGACAGACATCCACGGGGAAATGCTGAATCATGTTCATCCTTGATGCTCATTTTGAGCATAAATAGAATAAAAAAATGGGGAATATGAATTTCTGATCGGAAAGAAGCGCGTCTCTATTGTTATGCTTTTTTTGAGCATAAATAAAAAAACAGCACACTGCAAGCACAAGAGCAGGGTAGGGAAAGAAAAAAGAGGGGGTGCCCCGCCTTGGACGCCTGGGCCCAAGGCGGGGTGAAAGCCAGTTAAGGCGCAGGGTTCGGGGTGTGGTGATGAATAGCGTTGATCTTGGCGATTAACTCATCACTTAATTGAACATCTGCACTGGCGATGTTCTCGCGCAGTTGTTCCAGCGTAGTCGCACCGATCAGGTTGCTGCTGGTAAAGGCTTGCTGGTTTACCCAGGCCAAGGCCAATTGGGTAGGCGTCAAACCGTATTCGCGAGCCAGTTCGTTGTAGGCCAACGCGGCCTCACGAGCGCGGGGAGCATCGTAGCGCGTGAAACGGTCGTACAGCGTCAACCGTCCTTTCTCGGGACGAGCTCCGTTGTCATATTTGCCCGTCAACACACCCATCGCAAAAGGTGAATAGGCCAGCAGACCCAGGCCTTCATAACGGCAGAATTCGGACAGCCCCTCTTCAAACACGCGGTTCAGCAGGTTGTAGGGGTTCTGGATCGTGGCAATCAAAGGCAGAGAGCGGGAGCGCGACAGCTCCAGAAAGCGCGAAACACCCCAAGGCGTTTCATTGGAGACACCTATGTGACGTATCTTGCCTTGACGCACAAAGTCATCCAGTACCGACAAGGTTTCCTCGATTGGGATAGTGTCTTCTTCTTTCCACGGGTAGCTGCGCTGCCCAAATGTCACCGTGCTGCGATCCGGCCAGTGCAGTTGATACAGGTCCAGATAATCCGTTTGCAGTCGACGCAGGCTGTCATGCAGGGCTTGTTCCAGATTCTTGCGATCCAGGCTGGTACCGCCATTGCGGATATGACCAGGGCGTTTGGGGTCACGTTGGGGGCCAGCAATTTTGCTGGCCAGAACAATGTCCTTGCGGCGGCCGGTTTTAGCCAGCCAGGTGCCGATATATTGCTCGGTCAAACCTTGCGTAGCCGCCATAGGGGGCACAGGGTACATCTCGGCGGTATCCACCAGATTCACACCCAGTTCCAAAGCAAGGTCCAGTTGAGCGTGTGCATCGGCCTCGCTGTTCTGTTCCCCGTATGTCATGGTGCCCAAGCCAATCAGGCTGACATCCAGGTCTGTATTGCCCAGCTTGCGGTATTTCATTTGCTTCGACTCCCGAAAGCGCAGGGCCGGGCGGCCCTACAAACCGTGCATGGTAGCGTATTTAGCCAGCCTGCCGGGCAGCTTATTTTGCAGCTGTGTACACCAGACGACCTTGAAAAATTGTCATCAACACCTTGGTGTCGCTGATTTCGCTAGGCTTAATCTTGAATAAGTCCCGATCCAGCACAATCAGATCAGCAGATTTCCCTGTTTCCAAAGACCCTGTTTCTGTTTCGCGGCCCAAAGCCTTGGCACCGTTTTGCGTAAAAATCTGCAGTGCTTCGGTCAGATTCAAGGCTTGTTCAGCGCCCAGTTGCTCACCCTGCCGCTGCCCGAAGGGATTGGCGCGCGTCATCAGAGACTCAATCGCGGGCCAAGGGTTGTTGTCCTTCACACCAGAGGGCCAGTCCGAGCCGGCAATAATGGTGGCGTCATGATCCAACAACATACGGGCCTGGAACATGTTCCTGCTGCGCTCACCCACTACCGAGCTGATGGCGTCAGTCAAACCGGAGGGGTACCAGATATAGGGAGAAAAGTCGGCGGCTACATTCAGAGCCTTGAAGCGCGGTTTGTCCTGATCGTCTACAAACTCCGAGTGTGCAAGCTCGTGCATCAAACCTTGAGGACCATTGGCGTTGCGTGCTTTTTCAATAGCGTTCAACGCCACGCGAATAGCCCGATCACCCGCGGTATGCATCTTCAAACCATAACCGGCTGCATCCAGGTGAGAGACGACGCGATCCAGTTCATTTTCAGGAACGACCAAGGCCCCCAAGGACAGAGGATCATCCTGGTGAGTATCCGCGTAGGGCTCCAGCATGGCGGCTGTATGTGCCGCGGTAGGAACCCCGTCGGTATAGATCTTGACGTAGTTGGTCTTCAGGTCAGGGAGGGCATACTGCTTGCTGATGCGGTCAATTTCAGCAAAATCAAAAACATGCTTGCTGTCCTTGCCCGAGATACGGATGGCGGTGGCGATATGGGCATTCAAACCCTCTTGCTTGGCCAGGTTGTAATACGAGCGCACAACAGCCTCGCTGGCATCGGCATCCTTTAAACCCGTACTCCCGAACTGGTTGGACTCCTGGATGGCATAGCGCGCTGCTTTCAGATATTGATCATCCGTCCAATCCGGTACAAAAGAACGGATATAGATATTGGCCTCGACTAAAACCCCGTTGGGTTCGCGGCTATCAAGCTCGTGCTTGACGGTCATGCCGCTAGGAGGCGTAAAGTTGGCATCAATCTGCGAGAGGCCCAAAGCCTTGGAGTTGACCCAGGCGTTGTGACCCGTGTCGTCGGTCAACACAATAGCCTTGTCGCCAGAGACGGCATCCAGCCATGCGCGCGGCGAAGCAATTTTGTGAGTCTTGAAGAAATCACTGTCCCATTGGCCTCCCTGAATCCACAGCGTTTCGTTACGCGCCACGCAGGCTTTCAAGGTGTTTGCCAATACATCCGGCGTTACCGTGAAAGGGAAGTTGCACTGGAACAGATGCTTCAAGCCACCCCATACAGGATGGGAGTGTGCTTCATTGATACCGGGCATAGCCATTTTCCCGCCAAGATCAATCAGCTGAGTCTTGTCCCCACGTCTGGATTGCAGTTGCTCTGTACTGCCCACGGCTTCAATTTTTCCATCACGTATCGCAATGGCTTCAACCCAAGCCTGTTCCGGGTTTTGCGTATAAATACGCCCATTCACGACTAGCAGGTCGGCCGCAGGTGAGGCTGCCAATATTATTGGGCTGATAGTACTGATCCCAGCCAGGCATGCCAATGAGGCAACTGCTAAACGTGAACGACTAAAAGGCATGTCTCTTTGCTCCAGTATTGTTATGACGATGTTTGAGGTGTTGGATATAGCTTTCTTGTGTTTTTGAGAGTTCAAAAAAGCGATAGCCAACACCTCAAGGCTACAGCTCTGGAGCAGGGGTTTCTATAGGTAAAAACACAATGAGAGATCTACGAATATGCCCAAAGTTATTCAAGCAATAAAATACCTCTGAACGTGTGAAAGAAGCTTTATGTGTCAATTGGTAGCCAACAAAAAAGCCTTCACGCATCAGCAGTGAAGGCTTTCCGAGAGAGGCTCAGCTACGGGTATCAGGCCGCCTCATCATGCTCCGGCAGGGCGGGTGGAGCAGGCAGCGGGCGGGTAGGCAGTAAAGGCAAACCGTGTTTGCTGCGCAAACGCTGGCAATCCACATTTGGGCTGCCATCCAGTTCCCAGATTTGGTAGTCACGACAGGGAGTAGGGCGATCCGGATAAATAGCGCAATGAATCCCAGGCTGGCCCAAGATGCCACGCAAGGCAATACAACGACCTTCCCCTTGCTCGGTTCCTTTCATACAGGCGCGCAACGGCCCAACCTTGGTGGTCAACTCGACCGGCACCGTACCGCCAGTCTCGCCACTTAACTCACCACTATAGAAAGACACCCGAAAGTGCGAACAGCACACGCCGCAGCTTAAACAGGGGTTTTCATCAAAAATCTCGTCATTGGGTGGCGTATAAAGCACCGCTTCCAGCGTAGTTTCCTGAACGCCGGGTAAATCCAGTAGTGGAGTCGGGGTGGGCGGGAGAGAAGAGCAAGTCATGTGCGTAGGTGTCCCGTAGCAGCCGCAGATCTGTTTCGGACGAGATTGATGATCTGCAGGCGTAAAGCAATTATTTTATTTTTGCCCGAAGAACTTGAATAGAAAAATCGTGCGACAGTGGGGTGGCTTGATGCTGGCTGGAGACAGATTGTGTGTATCTGTATGTTTCATGGCTCTGCCTTGCCAGGAAGCACATAAATTTATGGAAATTCGTCAGTTTTTTGTTTAATTCTTATAAATCAATGGATTACAAGATTTCCCAGTCTTGGGGAGCTATTTTTCCAGCTAAGACATATAAAAAAGATCATCTTTTTTATAGAAAAACGCAAAATAGTGTTGACAGCCCCATAGGGAAGATCTATTATTTCATTTCTTCACCGCAGGCGGTTAGCTCAGTTGGTTAGAGCGCTACGTTGACATCGTAGAGGTCGCTGGTTCGAATCCAGTACTGCCTACCAGAATACATGCACACAGCTCCAAGCTGTGCCAAGAAAAGCCCCAAAGATCAATGCTTTGGGGCTTTTTTGTTTTCTACAACTATAGCCTGCACTATTAATGCCTATATTGAATCCAGCGCGCGTCTAAGCTCTCTAGGCTCAGGGCTGACCCCAACGGCCCGTAAATGGCGATTACAGATAAACCAGATTTCGTCCCTGTCGTTAGCCAAAATAAAGAAGGCATCCGATGTCTCTGACGGGTTGAACATCCCCAGGGCACGGTAAGCAGTCTGCATATTGAATCCGCTTTGAAGCGGGGAGGGCTTGGGCCCATCCTTCAGCTCTTGAACACGAAGATATAGTCCCGTCTCTAGTGTGATCATGCAAGCCTCGCTTCTAGTTGCGTTGCTTTATTCTAGGAGCAGGAAAAGATCTTCGCCACAGGTCCGTACCTTTAGGTGTAATAAGACTTCATCAGATATAACAGAGCTTATGGCAGTCGACAAAAAAGCCTCGGTAGAGGCTTTTTTGTGTGTTCGCGCCCGGGGTGCTTTGTCTTACATGACAACATACTGGGAGATGGCCAGAAAATGCGCAGCGCTGCCGGCCAGTACAAATAAATGCCAAATGCCGTGCCAATGTCGGAAGCGTTCGTCAAACACAAAGAACACGATCCCGGCGGTATAAATTGCTCCCCCAGCCGCCAGCCAGGAAAAACCTTCCGAGCCCAGGTTGTCTGCCAGCGGGCCCAGTGCCAGCAATACAATCCATCCCATAACGGCATAGATCACCAGCGATAGTATGCGTGCCGGCGAACGTGGTCGGATATCTTGAAGAATGCCAATCAGTGCCAAACCCCAGACCACGCCGAACAGACTCCATCCCCAAGGGCCTCGCAGCGTTACCAGGCAGAAGGGCGTGTAGCTGCCAGCAATCAACAGGTAGATGGAAAAGTGATCCAGCTTGCGGAAGACGTTTTTGGCCCGCCCCTTGAAGCAGTGGTACAAGGTGGAAATCAGGTACAGCAGGATAAGTGTGGCGCCGTAAATGGCCGTGCTGGTGATGCGCCAGGGGTCCCCGGTAAAGCTCGCCATGACAATTAACCAGGATACGCCGCCTACAGCCAGAACTGCACCGATCAGATGTGACCAGGCATTGAAACGTTCACCGTAATACATGATGCTTTATTCTCTCCGAACATTCGGCACGCCGATTGCAAGACCGTCGACGTGGTCGGAAAAGCTTAGCGCATAAATCAAGCTCTCGTATTGATCTCTGTTAGGTCAATGCGGGACATTCGTTCGCCGCTTTGGATGAGGAATGCCGGTCGAAGTGTCCACTACACAAAACCTGATGAGTTGCACTTTTTTCCTTGCTTGGGTTCTTGCCTGACTTGATGGCATATCTCTTGCGTTGTCAGTAAAAGAGGTGTGGTTTGATGGCAATTCAGTCACTTGTTGGCCTGCCACGTAAACCCCAATACCTGCTGACCAACTCCAGTTTTAGGATACGGTTTGCGCGACGTGCGCTCATACCTAAAGAGGGTCATCATGAAATTTGTGCTTTACAAGGACAAAAGTGGTGAATGGCGGTGGCGATTCAAGGCCGCGAATGGGAACATTATTTGCGTTAGCTCCGAGGGCTACAGCAGTAAGCAGAGCGCACAACATAGTATTGAGTCTGTGAAAAAAGGGATGGCTGATGCTCCGGTTGTCGAGGAGTAAGCAGAGACTTTCCTTAAGTTTTTACGCACAGCTTGTAGACTTATGAATAAAAAAAGCTCCCCAGCGAAAAGGGAGCCCAAAGACCTCGTCAAGATCCGAGGTCTTTTTTATGTCGACTCCGTACGGGAGGCGACTCAACAGCAGCGATCAATCCAGCATCGCTTCAGCCTCAATCTCGATCAGCCACTCAGGCTTGGCCAATCCACTGATCAAGATCCAGGAAGAGGGTGGTGGATTGACGGGAAATCGTTTCAGCAGCGCAGCGGCTATTTCGTCCTGCTCTTGTGGTGAGCTTGCATCTTCCCGGATAAAAATCCGCAGCATGATTACCTGATCAATCTTGCCGCCAACCTCGGCCAGGACCAGTTCAATATTGTCCAAGGCGGCTTCTGTTTGCTCGCGCATTCCGCCAGCTACGGTTTGCTCCTGAGCATTTACGCCTACTTGGCCAGACAGCATGACACGGCGGTTGCCAGTGACCACCAGGCCCTGGCTGAAACCATATTGCAGGGAATTGAATACGGTGGAGGGATTAATAGCGCTTTTTGTCATCTTGATAAATTCATTAAAAGTTGAGTGGGTGTATTTACACACCATACTCCTACTTTGGGGCGTTACGCTGGAAAGCAAGGGCTTGTCTTTGAGGAGGTTTTTTGTGGGTTTGATAAGGGAGTGTTGAGCCTGGTCTCCAACGGAAAAAGGTAGGAAAAATTCTTCAAAATTAATTAAGTTTTATGTAAAGTGTCCATCGTCTGGCTTTATGCTTTTTTGTCCGTAATAGGCCGACCCTTCCTGCTATACTCGCCGCTTATTTTTTTTGGTAATAAAGGAAGCGGGAAATGAAGAAGATCGTATTTATAGCTGCCCTGTCAGTGGGCTTGGCGGGATGTGAAACGATGAACTCCATGACTAAAGGCATTGATGATGCGTTTGCCAGTGTCAATGAAGCGATGGGGGCGGGCCCGATTGCTGACACTCCGGCACAGATTTGTTCAGAGATGCGTTCCAATCATGCGCGTGCTGTGAACAAGTACAGTGGGAAAACCGTTGAGGTAACTGGCAAATTGGTGGCCATGGAGCAAAACACATTGGCTGAGGCCATGAGTGGCATGAACTCAAAAGTATGGGGCAGTGCCAAACAGTTTGACGTTCGAGTCAGCAGTGGGCCTATCGTCTTTTCTTCCTTGATCAACCGCCGCACCGAGCAACTGAATGTGTTCAATATGGGTGACACGGTGACCATTAAAGGCCGTATCAGGACGATTGGCAAAGGGAAGTCTTGCACCATTAGCCTTGAAGAAAACATGAGCATCAAGCAGCAGTAAATGAGTAAGGGTCCGTTATGGCGGACTGCACGAATAAGCCCGCTTTGTAGCGGGCAATGTTGTTTCTGGGGCCCAGGTTTTGTTGCACCTGGCCTTGGGAAAGCCTCATATCGAATTTCCATTACGGGACGATTCAGCCGTTAGAATTGCTTATCCATCTACCTACAGAGGCTCGTATGGCAAACAATAAATCCACGATTCACGGCAACTGTCTGTGCGGTGCCGTCTCGATCAGTTTTCAGCAGCAAAAACCTTCGATCAGCGCTTGCCATTGCGGCATCTGCCGCAGCTGGTCCGGTGGCCCCTTCTTGTCGCTGGAGTCCCATGAGGCCCCAGTAATTGAAGGCGCGGAGCATGTGCGTTCCTATGCTTCTTCGGAGTGGGCGGAGCGCAGTTTCTGTGATGTATGCGGTACGCACTTGTTTTACAAGCTCAAGGCCGGTGGTTTCCATGCTGTTTCTGCTGGCTTGTTCAAGGACAGCGGGAGCTGGCCGTTCGAGCTGCAGGTCTTTATTGATGACAAGCCTGACAACTACGCATTCGCTAACAAAACGCGAGAGATGACGGGCGAAGAGGTGGTTAAGCTGTTTTCGTGATGCTATGACTGGCCAGATGCATATGCAGGGGCCAGGGCAGTGCTTGCTGAAAACTGGACTGGTCGAACTATCAAAGGACGATTCCATAAACTCGATCTTGGGTCATCTATAAGGAGAACTCCGTGATGAAAAGAATTTTTTTCCTGTCGCTGTCTACGTTATTGGTCGCTTGCGCTTCTTCCAATGCCGATCTGGCGACCCAGGAAGATGTAGACCTGGGTAAGTACATGGGCACCTGGTACGAGCAGGCGCGTCTACCCAATAACTTTCAGCGTGAATGTGCCGGAGATGTGCAAGCTAATTACGTGATGGAAGCGGACAAGACGATTACCGTTACCAATCGTTGTCAGGGTACGGACGGTGAGGTGAAGGAAGCCATCGGGCAGGGGCGCTTGTCGACGAGTGTGGAGCCTGTTGATCCGGCGATACTAGAAGTGCGTTTTGCTCCGAAATGGCTGTCCTGGTTCCCTATGGTGTGGGGTGACTACTGGATCATGAAGCTGGAAGGGGACTACCAGTATTCTTTGGTCGGTACGCCGGATCGAAAATATCTCTGGGTCTTGTCCCGACAAAAACAGGCTGATCCGCAGCTTGTCAGTGACTTGCTGGATTACGCGGCATCCCAAGGCTTTGCGGTCCAAAAGGTGATTTCCACCAAGCAGTAGCGTGCATTCGATGATCGAGGCTTCTGCGCCTGCATAAAACAGCATATCCTCTTAGCGTTTTTAGTTATAAGCATGGGGAAATTAGATCGTTTTGAAGAGCTTGCGGCTGTGGTCGAATGGCACGACGGTATGTATCGGACGTGCCATTTTTTTATCGGAATGTTTTTACTATGAAGTCGTTTTTAAGCATTGCCGCGACCCTTACCCTGGCGTTGGTGGCTGGAGTGGCCCAGGCTGATCGTCTGGATGACATCAAGAAAACGGGTGTCTTGAAAGTAGCGTCTTTCGACAGCAATCCACCTTTTGGTTTTGTGGATCAGAAGTCCCGCCAGATCACCGGTCTGGATGTGGATTTTGCTCAGGCTCTGGCTGACAAGCTGGGCGTGAAGCTGGAAGTCTTGCCAACCAACCCGGCCAATCGTGTGCCGCTGTTGACGTCCAATAAAGTAGATCTGGTTTTGGCCAACTTCACCATCACGGAAGAGCGCGCCAAACAGGTAGATTTCAGCATTCCGTACTTTGCATCGGGCCAGCAGTTCCTGGCTAAAAAAGGCGTCTTGTCCTCGCCCGAGCAGTTGAACTCGCTGCGTATTGGTGTGGATAAAGGAACGGTCAATGAGATCGTTCTGCGTGAAAAATACCCCCAGGCCAAGCTGCTTGCCTATGACGATACGCCCTTCGCCTTCACCGCTTTGCGTAACGGTAACGTGCAGGCCATCACTCAGGATGGTCCCAAGCTGATCGGTTTGCTGGCGAACGTGCCGGACAAGGAAAACTATGAAATCCCGGCCTTCAGCATTTCCGAGGACTTGATCGGCATTGGTATCCCCAAAGGCGAGACAGCACTGAAGTCTTTTGTGGATGAAACTTTGCTGGAGCTGGAAAGCCAGGGCAAGGCACAAGCCATTTATGACGTCTGGTTTGGCCCTCAGTCCAAAACACCGCTGGAGCGCTTGTACCGCATCGGTCAGCAACAGTAAGTCATCACTTGCTTGCAAGCCAGCCTTGAATGTTCAGGCTGGCCTTTTCCTGTTTGTGTTTTTAACAGCGGGATCACTTGATCCTGCTTTTTGGTGTTTGCTATGCCGTCTTCTGATTTCTGGCTGGCACCCCACTATGTGGGTTGGTTGCTGCAAGGGTTCTGGGTCACGATCCAGCTCTCTTTAGTCGTCTCCTTCGCTGCAACTGTTTTGGGTTTTCTGGTTTGTATTGCCAGGCTCTCGCCGTTTGCCTGGCTGGCCTGGCCGGTACGTGCTTACCTGAGTCTGTTCCGTAATACGCCCTTGTTGGTGCAACTGTTTTTCTGGTATTTCGGTGCCTCGGCGTTGATGCCGCCGGAGCTGGTTCAATGGTTGAACACCCAGCATGTCTTGCAACTGGTCTTGTTCGATGTGCATTGGCCCAGTTTCGAGATGCTGGCCGCTTTTGCAGGTTTGACGATCTACACCACGGCTTTTGTTGCAGAAGAATTTCGTTCTGGTGTGCGGGCAGTTCGCAAAGGGCAGTGGGCCGCAGCAGCCTCCTTGGGCATGTCTTCCATGCAGGTCTGGCGCTATGTGGTGATGCCGCAGGCCTTGCGCAATACCTTTCCCTCGCTGATCGGGCAGTACATGAATGTCATCAAGAACACCTCGTTGACCATGGCCATTGGCTTGGCAGAGCTGTCTTATGCGTCTCGTCAGGTGGAGACTGAAACTTTCAAGACCTTCCAGTCCTTTGGGATTGCAACGCTGTTGTATGTCTTGCTGGTCATGCTGGTTGAAGTGGGTGGGCAGTGGTTACAACGCCACCGTCTGCAAGTGCGAGGTGGGCTGTAATGGACTTCGACGTAATTCATGACAATTTGCTGTACTTCCTGGTGGGGGCGTATCCGCATGGCCCTTTAGGCGGTGCTGCGTTGACGCTCTTGCTAAGCGTGCTCTCGGCAAGCTTGTCGGCCGTTCTGGGGCTGGCTTTTGGTATAGCCCTGGTCTTGACGCGTGGTGTGGCGCATACCGCTTTGCTGCTGTTTCTGGGCTTTTTCCGCGCTATCCCCGTCATCATGCTGATTTTCTGGGTGTATTTTCTGCTGCCCATTCTGTTCAAGGTGGATGTGCCGGGCCTGTTTACCGTCGTCTGCGCCTTGTCCTTGATTGGTGGCGCCTATCTGGCGCACTCGGTATTTGCGGGCATCAGCAGCTTGCCGGCGGGGCAATGGCAAGCGGGCAAGGCCCTGGGCCTGAAAACTGCCCAAATCATGAAGTCCATCATCCTGCCGCAAGCTTTGCCGGTGATGCTGCCTTCTTTTATTAATCAGTGGGTTGCCTTGATCAAGGATACGTCGCTGGCCTACGTTATTGGCGTGGCGGAACTGTCTTTTGTGGCCACCCAGGTCAGCAACCGGGTTATGGTGCACCCCACTGAAATCTTCTTGTTTGTCGGGCTGATGTACTACGTGATCTGCGCAACGCTGGAGTTGATTGCGAATCGTGTGGCTCGACGTTATGACAAACATCTGCGACTGGATGGCAAATGATCCGTATCGATAGTGTTTCCAAGTGGTATGGCACGTTTCAGGTGCTCAAGAACTGCACGGCCCAGGTGGACCGTCAGGAAGTCGTGGTGGTGTGCGGGCCTTCGGGCTCGGGCAAGTCCACCTTGTTGAAAACCGTCAATGGTCTGGAACCGTTTCAGCAGGGCACGATTGTTGTGGATGGGATTTCTGTCGGTGATCGGGCAACGAATCTGCCCGACTTGCGCAGTCGGGTCGGGATGGTTTTTCAGAACTTCGAGCTGTTTCCACATCTGAACGTCTTGGCCAATCTGACCTTGGCGCAGCGTAAAGTGCTGGGCAGGGAGCGGGACGAAGCGAATGATCGGGCCTTGCTGTACCTGGACAGGGTGGGCCTGAAAGCGCTGGCGGATCGTTATCCAGCCAGTTTGTCGGGCGGGCAGCAACAACGTGTCGCCATTGCGCGGGCCTTGTGCATGGATCCGGTCTGCATGCTGTTTGACGAGCCTACTTCGGCTCTGGATCCTGAAATGGTCAACGAGGTGCTGGACGTAATGGTTAGTTTGGCGGAAGAGGGGATGACCATGATGTGCGTGACCCATGAGATGGGCTTTGCCCGCAAGGTGGCGGATCGGATGGTTTTCATGGATCAGGGTCAGATTCTGGAAGATGTGCCCACGGATGTGTTCTTTGGTCATCTGGATGGCAGGCCGCAGCGGGTGCAAACCTTTTTGTCCAAGGAGTTGCGGCTGTAGCTTGTTTCTTTGTACGGCAGCTAGTTTGATGTTGCCAAGCTAAGCCAAGCCAAGCCAAGCCAAGCCAAGCCAAGCCAAGCCAAGCTGCGCGTAGCAGAAGCTGGAGTCCGCATCCATAAAAAAAGCCCGCCTGTTTAAAAATGGGCGAGCTTCTTTTATGGGCGAGCAAACCAGGCTTGATGAAACTGGGCTACTGACATGCTTGCCCGGCCTGGAGAGTGTCGCTATGTGCTCAGGATGACTGAGTGGCTGTGTCGAACGATTGCAGCAGAGCTTCTGATGCCAGTACGGCACGGCGTGCCTGCTCGTGCTGATCATGCAGGGCCAGGTAACGTGCTTCGGCCTCATCGCCTCGCGCTACATCCCCGTTGTATGACTGCGCTACGTAGTTTGCGTACCAGATGGACTCGGCTACGGTCATACCCACAAACACGTCATTGTCGTCCTGATCTTGAGACAGGGCACGGATACCAGATAAATACGCCCGTTCACGGGGCTGAAATTCCAACATAAGACTCCTTAGATAAGCCCCCATTGTAGTAGGTGGGGTGAATCATGCCAGTGTTGGGCGTAGCACGGTGTTCGGTTGATGTTTGGCTGCTGGAGTATAAATAGTCTTGGGATTGGGGGTAATCAAGTGTTATTTTGAAAATGTCGAGGATAAACAGTGCATAAGTTATTTTCTAATTTGGTTTTGGGCCTGACCTTTGCCTCTGTACCGGCCTTCGCTTCAAGTATGCAAGAGAGTGCTCAACTAGGACGGATACACATACAGGCGGACCAGGTTGACGTGTTGAGCACGCATGAGCTGAAAGCTTCGGGTGATGTGACAGTAACCGGCAAGGAGAGCGTCATACATGCTCAGGAGGCTGTTATTCGTAGACGGGGCCCTGTGATTGAAGTGCTGGCACAAGAGTTGGTGCAGTTTGAGCCAAGCTCTAGGCCTTCTTCTGAGTTCAATCCGCTTAGCTTGCAAGATGCTCGTGCGGCAGGCGGGGAAATGCGGTTGCAAAAAGAAGGGTACGTGCCAGTGAGAGTGCAGGGTTTAAGTGCCATGTGGTGGAACGATTCAAACCAGACATGTATCACTGTTAAAACTAGCCAAGGGCGCTACAGTGATGTTAAAAAAGTGGGGGCCGAGGCATGCAGCGGGAGTTAGGTCTGGTCTGGCTTGGTTAAGGATGTATGCGGCTGTAAGGAGAGGGCATGGGCATTAAGTGGGAGTCGTCGTTTCATCAAGTGGCCTCTGTGCTGGCAACAGCTCTCTCTTCGCTCGTATTTATTCTGGCCCTGATCTTTTTAATTGATGGGTTGGCCAATCCACAAGTCCAGTATGGGGCAATCAATTATATATTTGCCAGTATCGGTGTCGGTTTTTCTTGGCTGATCTTTGTGGTGAACAGGTATTACGGCAGGGTTTGTCGATCCTTATCGATGGGTGCAAGGCGTGACGCCCGGCTTCTGGGCTGGTCCTTAAGTATCCTCTATGCCGTTTTGATTGGTTTGTTCATGCTGGGGGCCTTCGGCATAGGTGCCAGGTTGCTGCAAGGTCAGCATATTTTTGGTTAAGTGCCAAAACTGGGAAATTGTTGCAGAGGCAAGGTTTGGTCGGGCTTAGCCGATAGCCTGGGCAACGCTGGTGTCCCTATGTCGGTATCGCTACCTTCTTCAGCCTGTATGCCAAAGCAGGGCGTGTCAGCCCCAGTCGTCGCGCAGCTTCTGAAATATTCCCGTTCGTTTTCTTCAGCGTCAGCTGGATGATCTGTTCTTCCAGGTCGTCCAGGTTGAAGGGCGTTTCCAGCAGGTTCTCCAGATATTGCGTCTGGTTTGCGCTGAAACAGGACTCTTTCGCCATAAAGCCTTGCGTATTCAAACTGCTCAGATACTGCAAGGCGCTTTTCTGCTGCGGGAACAGGTGGTGAGTTTCGATTTCGTGATTGTGCTCGGTCAGGATGACGCCACGTTCGATCATGTTTTCAAATTCGCGGATATTGCCTGGCCAGTCGTATTGCATCAGCAATTCACGGCTGCGGTCGCTCACTCCCAGCACGTGCTTTTTGTACATGCTGGAGTATTTGTTCAGGAAGTATTCGGTCAGCAGCGGAATGTCTTCTTTACGCTCGCGCAGCGGCGGAATATGAATGGGAAAGACATTCAGGCGGTAGTACAGGTCGGCACGAAAGGTGCCTTTCTGTACGGCTTCGGCCAAATCTTCGTTGGTGGCCGCCACCACGCGCACGTCGATATGGCGAGTGTTCTCATCACCCACGCGTTCCAGTTCCTGTTCTTGCAATACACGCAGCAGGGCGGCTTGGGAACGTGGTGACAGCTCCACGATTTCATCCAGAAAGATGGTGCCGCTCTGGGCACGCTCAAAACGACCTGGGCGGGATTTATGTGCGCCGGTATAAGCGCCTTTCTCGACACCAAACAGCTCGGACTCAATAAGCTCGGGGGGAATGGACGCACAGTTCACTGCGACAAAGGGTTGATCTGCCCGGTCGCTGGCGGCGTGCAGGCCGCGCGCGAAGGCTTCTTTCCCTACACCGGTTTCCCCCAACAGCAGCACGGACACTTTGCTTTGCGCCGCCTTTTCCAGCAGATGACAGGCGGCCTGGTAAGCGGCGGACTGACCAATGGAGTTGGGCAAGGTGAAGTTGGCGCTGGAGTGCTTGAACTCCTGTTCGCGCAACTTCACCAGCTCACATCGCAAGGCAAACAGTTCGTCCTGGACTGGATCGGGCAGCATGAAACGGTCAATCTCGGGGTCATCATCTTCCCATTCCTCGGCTGGCTTGCCCACGATCTTGCAGTGGCTATGGCCCATGGCGCCGCATTGGGTTTCTTTGTAAATGATGCTCTTGCCCATATAGAAGCTGGTGTAGCCGCTGGCATAGCCCAGCAAGCTCCAACAGACCGGCTCGCTGGACTGGCCATGTTCTTTCTGGTGATTGCTGACTTCATAGGAGTCAAACCAGTCAAATTCGCCGTAGTACTGGCCTGCGTCGCGGTCAAAGGTCAGGGCGGTGGGCACGACTTTGACCATGCCGCGGATGGTGTGCATTTGCGGGCCGGCCAAAAAGGTCTCTTTCAGTGACAGGTCCGGGCGCACTTTTTGTGAGACCTCGGCATCTTTCATGCCCGCGTGGTAGCCAAAGCGCATCAGAAAGTATTTGGCGCGCTCGCTGCCCAAAGAGGCAATCAGTTCCTTGCGTAGCTGGCCAAAACCGCTGGCGTGCAGCAAGAGCATGCGCTGCTCGCCAAACCATATTTTGCCTTCCCGCGCATCAAAACGAATGGCGTCGATCAGGTCCTGACTTAATGGCAGTGTGAGTTCAGTAGCCCCCATGGCTGTCTCCATCCTGTGATTTCTTATTGTGGTTTTGAGTGTTCTAAAACCAGTATGCCGCCTGTCTTTCCAGTGACTCAAGGAAAACATAATAGTGTCCAGAGGACGGATAAAACGGATTTTTCTAAGGTTTTACCCTAACTCAGCATTTGATGAAAACGGCGCTAAGCACTTGATCAAATGATCAATTTTCCTGCCGCCACCCCTTCGCAGGCCGCATTCCTTCTAGGCTAGGTTTCACCTATCTCTTTAATCCTAAAGGGTTAAATCCTTCAAATTTAAAGTTGGCACGCGGTTTGCTATGAACAGGCTGTGGACACTCATGCAACAGCTTGATCAGGAGGAGAACAGATGTCAGACACGAGCTTGCCCACTTTGACAAAGTACGTACGCGTACGCAGTCCGGCCAACGCCCGTTTTGTGGAATTTGATTTTGCCATCGGCCAGCCGGACCTGTTTGTGGAACTGGTCATGCCCCCGGCGGCGTTTGAGCAGTTTTGTCTGCAAAACAATGTGCAGCCCATGAGCGAAGAGCAAATGCGGGTCAATGACGAGAACGAAGAAAAATGGCGTTTTGGTTATGACACTTTGGTCGGCAACAGTCGCCAGGCTGAAGCCCAGTAGGTTTTATTCAGGAGAACAAGAGGATGACATTAGAAATTAAAACGGCCAGTTTGCAGCCTGTGCGGCAAACCTTCGCCAACGTGGCTCGCCGCTTTGGCGAAAAACCGGCCACGCGCTACCAGGAAGCCACTTACGATGCCCAGGCGACGGCCAACTTCCATTACCGCCCCCTGTGGATGCCGGACAAGACCCTGAACGACCCCACACACACCGCCATTCAAATGAAGGACTGGTATGTGTTCCGTGACCCTCGTCAGTTCTACTACGGTGCTTACGTGCAAAACCGTGCCCGCATGCAGGAATCGGCTGAAACCAATTACGGCTTTTTTGAAAAGCGGGAACTGGCTCAGTATCTGAGCGAGGACGTCAAAGCCAAGGTCACCCGCTTGCTGCTGCCTTTGCGTCACATCGAGCAAGCCGCCAACCTGAATTTCATGTCCGGCTCGGCTTACGGGTATGGCACCACCATTACCCAAGCCTGTCTCTATGCCGGGATGGACTCGCTGGGTATGGCGCAATACGTCTCCCGTATTGGGCTGCTGATTGATGGCAATAGCGCCGATTCCCTGAGCCAAGCCAAAGAGGCCTGGATGCAGGATGCGGCCTGGCAAGGTCTGCGCGCCTTGTGCGAAAAAACGCTGGTCCAGAAAGACTGGTTTGAACTGCTGTTGGTGCAGTCCTTGCTGATCAATACCGTGGTGCATCAAGTGGTGTATCAGGGTCTGGTCGCGGATCTGGCCAAGGAAGGCGGCCGCGATCTGGATATGCTGCTGGAGTTCATGCTGGAGTGCCATAAAGACCTGTCCAACTGGAGCGATAGCGTCTTCAAGATCGCGGCGGCTGAAAGTGAGGAAAACAAGCAGCAACTGCAAAGCTGGCTGAATCAGTGGCTGCCACAAGTGCAAGCCGCCTTCATGCCGTACATCCAGGCTGCCTTTGCCGACCAGGCGGATCAGGTCTGGGAGCAAGCGCAGGAAACCATTGCCAAACGCGTCACTAAAGCAGGCTTGAGCCTGGGTGGAGAAGCCTGATGACATCCAAGGTTTATATCGGTCTGCAAGACAACGACATGTCGCGCTACATCGTCGAGGCCATCGAAGAAGACAACCCGGACGCCACGGTGATTTATCAGCCAGCCATGATTCGCATTGAGTGCGTGGGCCAGCTGACCGTCAAGCGCGAGACCGTGGAAGAAAAGTATGGGCAGCAGTGGGACATGCAGGAGCTGCATCTGAATCTGATCACCTTGGGTGGCAACGTGGATGAAGATGAAGACCGCTTGTTTTTGCACTGGAACAGCTAAATCAGAAAAGGGGGCAACATGGCCACGAAAAAACTAAATATCAAAGACAAATATCGCTATCTGACTCGTGATCTGGACTGGGAATTCAGCTACCAGGATCGCAAGGACGCCTTCCCCTACGAGGAGTTTGAGGGCATCAAGATTACCGATTGGTCCAAATGGGAAGATCCGTTCCGTCTGACAATGGACGCGTACTGGAAATACCAGGCCGAAAAAGAAAAGAAGCTGTACGCCATTTTTGATGCCTTCGCGCAGAACAATGGCCAG
Source organism: Alcaligenes sp. RM2 (assembly GCF_052931795.1). Classification (NCBI taxonomy): domain Bacteria; kingdom Pseudomonadati; phylum Pseudomonadota; class Betaproteobacteria; order Burkholderiales; family Alcaligenaceae; genus Alcaligenes; species Alcaligenes sp. RM2. Next base: position 1,129,939 of record NZ_JBRFIO010000001.1, on the reverse strand, counting down.
ATGAATATTTCCGACCCGCGTTACTTGAACGCGATCAAGGTGTTTCTGACCGCGGTGACCCCGCTGGAATACCAGGCTTACCAGGGCTACTCCCATGTGGGCCGTCAATTCAGCGGCATCGGTGCACGTATTGCGTGCCAGATGCAGTCGATTGACGAGCTGCGTCACGTCCAGACGCAGGTTCACGCCATGAGCCACTACAACAAGTTTTTCAATGGCTTCCAGGACTGGAGCCATATGCACGACCGGGTCTGGTACCTGTCGGTGCCCAAGTCCTTTTTTGAAGATGCCCGCGCTGCCGGCCCCTTCGAGTTCCTGCTGGCAATCAGCTTCTCCTTCGAGTACGTGCTGACCAACCTGCTGTTCGTGCCCTTCATGTCGGGTGCAGCCTACAACGGCGACATGGCCACGGTGACTTTCGGTTTCAGCTCGCAGTCTGACGAAGCACGCCACATGACACTGGGCCTGGAAGTGATCAAGTTCCTGCTGGAGCAGCACGAGGACAACGTGCCTATCGTTCAGCAGTGGATCGACAAATGGTTCTGGCGCGGCACCCGCCTGCTGTCCGTGGTCGGCATGATGATGGACTACATGCTGCCCAACAAGGTCATGTCCTGGAAAGAAGCCTGGGAGGTCTATTTCGAACAGGCTGGTGGTGCACTGTTCAAGGATCTGGCCCGCTACGGCATCCGCATGCCCAAGTACAGCGAAGTGATCGAAAAAGAGAAAGAGCACATCTCGCACCAGGCCTGGTGGATCTTCTACAACTTCGGTCACGCTGCCGGTTTCCACACCTGGATCCCCAGCGACGAGGAGCTGGATTGGTTGAGCGCCAAGTACCCCGATACTTTCGACAAGTACTACCGCCCACGCTGGGAAATGGCCAAGAAGATGGAAGCCGAAGGCAAGCGCTTTTACTCCAGCGGACTGCCGCAGCTGTGTCAGGTATGTCAGGTGCCCATGACCTTTACCGACATGGAAAAACCCGACGAAATCACCTACCGCCAAAGCCAGTACAAGGGCGAGCGCTATCACACCTGCTCGGACGGTTGCCGCGACATTTTCGAGCACGAGCCTGAAAAGTACATCCAGGCCTGGCTGCCAGTGAACCAGATCCTGCAAGGTGGCTGCGGTGGTCCCGAGCTGGAGAAAATCCTGAGCGACTACTACCAGTTGAACGTAGGTGTCGACAATATGGACTTCAAGGGTTCGGTGGACGAAGCGCGCTGGAACGAATGGAAAGGAGTGACGGCCTAGTCACGCGAGAAAAAGGGCAGTGCCTCGGTGGGCACTGCCACTACCTATAAAAATTGGAGATCAATATGGCAGTTACTGCAATTACCCCGGACTACCAAGGCTATGCGCGCGACCAGCAGTCGCACTATGGCGACAGCATGTTGCTGTATATAGGCTGGGACGAGCACCTTTTGTTCTGCTCGGCCAAGGCCTTTCTGGTTCAGCCCGAGATGACCGTGTCCCAGATGATCCAGCAACTGTTGCCTGCCGGTTTTGCCCAGCACCCTGACTTCGAGCAGATCGAATGGAGCAAGGTGCAATGGAATTTGAACGGCGAGGCGGTTGAACTGAATCCTGACGACACCTTGGGTTCCAAGGGCTTCGATCACAAATCCTTGTTGCGTTTCAAGACCCCTGGCCTGAATGGCTACAAGGGTACGGGCGTATAAGAGGCGGAGGCAGCAATGACGTATCAGGTAACCGTAGAACCCACAGGTGATGTGGTAGAGGTGGAAGATGGACAAACCTTGTTGGACGCTGCGTTGCGACAAGGGGTTTGGTTGCCTTTTGCCTGTGGACATGGCACGTGCGGCACCTGCAAGGTGCAGGTGCTGGAAGGCTATGCAGACGCAGGTGATGCGTCCAGCTTTGCCCTGATGGATTCGGAGCGGGACGAAGGCAAGCTGCTGGCTTGCTGTTGCCTGCCCGAATCCGATATGGTCATCGAGGCCGATATCGACGTAGACCCGGACTTCCAGGGCCTGCCGGTGGAGGACTATCAGGGCAAGGTCGTCCTGATTGAAGACTTGTCGCCCACGATCAAGCACATCCGTCTGGAACTGGATCGCCCAATGGCGTTCCAGGCCGGGCAATACATCAACCTTCATGTGCCGTCCATTGACAGCACCCGTGCCTTTTCCATCGCGAATCCGCCGTCCATGAGCGGCATTATTGATTTGCATGTACGCAAGGTAGAGGGGGGCGCAGGTACGACGTGGCTACACGAGGAACTGGAAGTGGGGCAGTCTTTGGACGTGTCCGGCCCTTACGGCCAATTCTTTGTGCGCAAGTCCGACCCGCAAGGCGCCATTTTCATCGCCGGTGGCTCGGGCCTGTCCAGCCCCGAATCCATGATTATGGACTTGCTGGAAGAGGGCGATACCCGTCCTATTTATCTGTTCCAGGGTGCGCGCAATAAAGCCGAGCTGTATCACGCGGATCATTTCTATCAACTAGCTGAAAAGCACGACAATTTCCACTACATTCCGGCCTTGAATGCGCCTTTGCCGGATGATGCCTGGGAAGGCTTTGTGGGCTTTGTGCATGAAGCCGTGGGGCAGTTCTTTGAGCAGCGTTGCTCGGGTAACAAGGCCTACTTGTGTGGCCCGCCCCCCATGATTGAAGCGGCGATTTCCACCCTGATGCAAAGCCGCCTCTTCGAGCGCGATATTCACATGGAACAATTCCTGACAGCCGCGGATGGCGCAACCGGCAAGGTACGTTCAGCGCTGTTCAAGCGTATCTAAGCGGTTTTAACTGACTGCCGAGCAGACCTTTTTTCAGTGAAAAGGTCTGCGGCTGGTGGTCGTGAACGCCGCATCTTCCTGGCCTTGCAAGAAGTGTTAACGACGCTTTGCAGGGCCTTTTTGTATCAGACGGGTGGCAGCCCGTTACTCAAGGCGCTGTGTCCCGGAATCAGCCAGGGCGGTTTCTCCGCATACATTTCCTCAATAAAGGCATGCATCTGGGCGATGTACCAGGAGTTGTCGTTTTTCCTGTGGCTGAAAATAATCGGCGACGTTACTTTCTCGTCGTCAATCAGCCGGTAGACCAGATCACTGCGTATCTGTGCGGCTGAAGGAATCAGGCACAAGCCCACGCCGCCGGCGACCAGTCCCATGGCCGTCTGCAACTCCAGTACTTCATGCACTTCGGTGGGAAAGATGGCGTTGTCATGCAGGATATTCAGCACATGATCGGCAAAGCTGGGGCGTGGGGACTTGGGATACACAATAAAGGCGTGATCGGCGATGACCTGCAAGGACACCGGCCCCCGATCCTTGGCCAAATCAATTTTCGGCGGAATCGCCAGCACCAGGCGCTCTTCACGCAAGACAGTACGGCACACCGCGCTGTCATGAATACGCACACGTCCAAAGGCAATATCAATGCGTCCGGCGCGCAAGGCGGCGATCTGCTGGCTGCTGGTGAGTTCCAGAAAGTGAAAGCGGATATCCGGGTAGGCGTGGCGGAACTTCTGAATCAGGATAGGCAGACCGCCGTACAAGGTGGAAGCTACAAAGCCAATCGACAATTGCGGGCGCTGGTTCAGGCCGACTTCAGTGGTCGCCGCTTTCATGACCTCCACACGATTGAGCAATTGCAGGGATTGCTCGTAAAAAATGCGGCCCGCTTCGGTTAGCTGCAGGGGGCGGCTCTCCCGTGACAGCAGCAAAACATTGAGCTCTTGTTCCAGCAACTGAATCTGTCTGCTGAGTGCAGGTTGGGCAATGTGCAACTGCTCGGCAGCGCGAGTGAAATTGCGCGCTTTGGCGACCGCAACAAAGTAGCGGATTTGTTTCAAGTCCATATGCTTTGCCCGTGGTCCAGGTCCAGAAAATCCGGACCAATATATCACCTATCTCGACCATCCAAGCTTCAAGCATATACCTGACAAGCTCTAGGGTTAACGATAGGTTTTGTTTTTCATGCCCTGCAAGATTCTGATTTTATTGGAAAAAAAACAAACTATAGCATTTTGCTATAGAGCGGGACCGATATTGTATTGGAAGCCTGCTGGAGCAAAGACTGTAATGAACGTCATGCAGAGCAGCCCCGAATTTCCTTGCGAAAGTGGGCTGGGCAATATCGGCCCGACGGTGTCCCTATCGGGTTTGAGTCAGGCTCAAGGCTAAGCCAGCAATACGCTGCCACGAGTCAGTCCGGTCTCAATCCGGAGCGATTTTTCTTTTCTATCACGCGTACTTGCTATGCCTTCATGGGCATGGGCAGGGACGGCTGCAACTCTCATAAAGGCCACATTATGTCAGTCCTTATGGATAAAACTAAAGATATCAGGCGCTTGCTTGATACCGCCCTGGAAGAAAATAAAGAAACAGGCGTGTATCGCTGCCGTCGTGACATCTTCACGAATCCGGATCTGTTCGAGCTGGAGATGAAGCATATTTTTGAAGGCAATTGGGTCTACCTGGCGCATGAAAGCCAACTGCCCAATGTGAATGATTACTTCACTACGTATATCGGTCGTCAGCCCGTGTTTTTGACGCGTGGTAAGGACGGTGGTTTGAATGCCTTTATCAATGCCTGTGCTCACCGCGGCGCCATGTTGTGCCGCCGCAAGCATGGCAATAAGGGCAGCTTTACCTGTCCTTTCCATGGCTGGACCTTCAATAACGCGGGCAAGTTGCTCAAGGTCAAGGACGAGAAAAACACTCAGTATCCCGAGCAGTTCAATACCGAAGGCTCGCATGACTTGAAGCGTGTCGCGCGCTTTGAGAACTATCGCGGCTTTCTATTTGGCAGCCTGAATCCGGATGTGGTGTCTCTGGACGAGTATCTGGGTGAAACCAAGGTCATCATCGATCAGATCGTGGATCAAGCCCCTGAAGGTCTGGAAGTGCTGCGTGGCAATTCTTCCTATATCTACGATGGCAACTGGAAACTGCAGATGGAAAACGGCGCGGATGGCTACCACGTCAGCAGCGTGCACTGGAATTACTCCGCCACCATGGGTCGCCGAAAAGAGGGCGGCACGCAAGCGGTGGATGCGAACGGCTGGAGCAAGAGCCTGGGTGGCGTGTATGGCTTTGATTACGGTCATATCTTGCTGTGGACCAAAACCATGAATCCAAGCGTGCGTCCGGTCTACGAGCATCGCGAGGAGCTGAAGCAGCGTTTGGGCGAGGACCGTGCCGAGTTCATCGTGAATCAGACTCGCAATCTGTGCCTGTACCCGAATGTGTATCTGATGGATCAGTTCTCTACCCAGATTCGGGTAACGCGTCCTATCAGTGTGGACAAGACTGAAGTCACGATCTACTGCTTTGGTCCCAAAGGGGAAAGCGCTGAGCAGCGTGCCATCCGTATCCGTCAATACGAAGACTTTTTCAATGTGTCCGGCATGGGAACGGCAGACGATCTGGAGGAGTTCCGTGCCTGTCAGGAAGGCTATGCGGGTATTGCGGCGCCCTGGAATGATTTGAGCCGAGGTGCGCCTTTGTGGGTGCACGGGCCGGACGAGAATGCCAAAGCCATGGGCATGAAGCCCTTGATCAGTGGCGGGCGTAGTGAAGATGAAGGCTTGTTTGTCTGCCAGCACGAGTACTGGGCCAAGACCATGAGCCAGGCGTTAAAAGCAGAAAACGGGGAGGCCTGAGCCATGAACGCAACGTATCACTCTATTTGCGCTTTCCTGTATCGCGAAGCCCGCTTGCTGGATGACCGTCAGTGGGATGAATGGCTGGAATGCTATAGCCCCAACGCCCAGTACTGGATGCCTTGCTGGGATGATGATGATCAGTTGACCGAAGATCCGCATAGTGAGATTTCCTTGATCTTCTATCCCAACCGTAACGGTCTGGAGGATCGGGTGTTCCGCATCAAGACCGAGCGCTCCGGTGCCTCCACACCCGAGCCACGTACCGCTCACATGCTCAGCAATATCGAGATTCTGGCCGAGTGCGATGGGCAGGTGGACGTCCGCTACAACTTTTTGACGCTTAACCATCGCTACCGGGTGACGGACCAGTTCTTCGGCACGATTTACCTGACCTTGTCGCCTCAGGAGCAGGGCTGGTTGATCGAGCAAAAAAAGGTAGTGCTCAAGAACGACTACATCCGTCAAGTGATTGATGTGTATCACATTTAAAGCTGGGGGTTAGTCGTGAACAGCTATCGTATTGCGCTGAATTTTGAGGACGGCGTCACCCGTTTCGTGGACTGTGGTGAACATGAAAAAGTGCTGGATGCTGCGTATCGTCATCAGATCAATCTACCCATGGATTGCTCGGACGGCGTGTGCGGCACCTGTAAATGTCAGGCCGAAAGTGGTCAGTATGAGCAGGGCGATGACTACATCGAGGATGCCCTGACGCAAGAAGAAGCGGACAAGGGTTTGGTTCTGACCTGCCAGATGATTCCCAAGTCTGACTGCGTGATTGCCGTGCCGATTTCATCGGGTGTGTGCAAGACGGCCGTGGCCAAGTGGCAGGGGCAAGTGTCGGAATGCCGTCAGTATGAGGATGCGGCGTACGAGCTGAAGATTGATGCGGCCGATGAAGCTTTGCCTTTTCTGCCTGGGCAGTACGTGAACATTACGGTGCCCGGCGGGCAGGCGCATCGTTCCTATTCCTTCAGCTCTGCACCGGGCGAGTCGCGCTTGAGCTTTTTGATCAAGCAGGTTCCGGGCGGTCTGATGAGCTCCTGGCTGGCGGCGCAGCCGCTAGGCCAGCAGGTGGAAATGACGGGGCCTTTGGGGAGCTTTTATCTGCGGCAGGTGACGCGCCCCTTGCTGTTCCTGGCCGGTGGTACAGGTCTGGCTCCGTTCTTGTCCATGCTGGAAGTCCTGGTCAAGCAAGGCTGTACGCAGCCTGTGCATCTGGTCTATGGCGTCACCCGTGATCAGGATCTGGTGATGCTGGCAGAGCTGGAGTCCTTTACTCAGCGTTTGCCCGGCTTTAGCTACACCACCTGCGTGGTGGACCCGCAATCCAGCCATGAGCGCAAAGGCTACGTGACCCAGCATCTGGATCCGGCGCATTGGCATGAAGGGCAGGTGGATGTGTACCTGTGCGGGCCGCCACCCATGGTGGATGCCGTCAGCCAGTTCATTGATGCGCAAGCCCATGCTCCCGCGAATTTCTATTACGAAAAATTCATTACCAGCCAATAAATGTATTCAGACAGCGCCCCTTTGCGGGGCGCCCTGTGTTGGATGACTCCTACAAGGAAAGATCATGACTGCGCCTGTGCGTTTTCATCAAAAAGTGGCCATTGTGACGGGCGCGGCCCAAGGCATTGGCCGTCGTGTTGCCGAGCGCTTGCAGGCTGAAGGAGCCTGGGTACTGGCCGTAGACCGATCCGAGCTGGTGCGGGAACTGGCCAGCGAGGCGGTCCTGACACTGGAAGTGGATCTGGAAACCGTTGAAGGTGCTCAGGCTGCGGCCCAGGCGGCGCTGGATAAATGGGGACGTATTGATATTTTGATCAATAACGTCGGGGGAACGATCTGGACGCGCCCTTACGAGCACTACACACCGGCACAGATCGAGGCCGAGATACGCCGTTCCCTGTTTCCAACCCTGTGGTCCTGTCATGCCGTTTTACCCAGCATGCAGGAGCAGGGTAGTGGGGCCATTGTGAATGTGTCCTCGATTGCCACTCGCAGCATTAACCGCGTGCCGTATGCAGCGGCTAAAGGGGGCGTCAATGCCTTGACCGCCTCATTGGCTTTTGAGAATGCCCAGCGCGGCATTCGGGTCAATGCTGTTTCACCCGGCGGGACCGAGGCACCGCCACGGCGCATTCCTCGCAATACCCAGAACCAGGAAGATCCCCAGGAAGCGATCTGGTATCAGCAGATTGTGGATCAGACCGTGGCTAGTAGTTTGATGAAGCGTTACGGCAGCCTGGATGAACAGGCCGCCAGCATTTTGTTTTTGGCCTCCGACGAGGCTTCGTATATCACCGGCACTGTCTTGCCAGTAGGAGGCGGCGACCAGGGCTGATCAATCGATGCACGCGGCTGGTAGAGCGAAGGGCATCAAGACAAAAAACTCCATTTGGGGGAGACAAATCATGAAAACACTAGACGTTAATGAAGTGATTGAGCAGGCGCGCTTCGGGCGCTTTCACTGGATGGTGATGAGCCTGTGCGCCTTGTTGTTGATATTCGATGGCTATGACTTGTTTATTTACGGTGTGGTTTTGCCGGTGCTGATGGACGAGTGGAATTTGACGCCGGTGCAAGCCGGGGCCTTGGGTAGTTACGCCTTGTTCGGCATGATGTTTGGCGCGTTTGTATTTGGGCCGCTGGCAGACAAGATTGGCCGTAAAAAAGGCGTGATGATCTGCTTTGCCTTGTTCAGCCTGGCTACCTTCCTGAATGGCTTTGCGAGCTCACCGACCGAGTTTGGTGTCTACCGCTTTCTGGCCGGCTTGGGCTGTGGCGGATTGATGCCCAACGCTGTGGCTTTGATGAACGAGTATTCGCCCAAGCGTTCGCGCAGCACCTTGGTCGCCATCATGTTCAGCGGCTATTCATTGGGTGGCTTGTTGTCGGCAGCGATTGGCATCTACATGCTGCCGCGCTTTGGCTGGCAGTCCATGTTTTTCTGTGCAGCCATTCCGTTGTTGTTGCTACCGTTTATTGTCTGGAAGCTGCCGGAGTCACTGGTGTTTTTGATGCGCCAAGGGCAAGAGGAAAAAGCACGCCGCATTGTGCAGACCTTGGCCCCTGAAATGGTTGTATCACCAGAGATCGTCTTGACCTTGCATGAGCAGAAAAAGACGGGAGTGCCCATGCTGGATCTGGTCAAGGAAGGGCGCTTGCTTGGCACCTTGATGATTTGGGTGGCGTTTTTCTGCTGCCTCTTGATGGTCTATGCCCTGGGTTCCTGGTTGCCAAAATTGATGGCCAACGCGGGCTATAGCCTGGGTTCCAGCCTGTCCTTCCTGGTGGCCTTGAACCTGGGCGGCATGTTTGGTGCGATTCTGGGTGGTTGGTTGGGGGATCGTTTTAGCTTGCCTAAAGTGGTGGCCTGGTTCTTTCTGGTGTCGGCCGTGTCCATTACCTTGCTGGGTTTCAAGAGCCCGACTCTGGTGCTGTACGTGTTGATCGTGATTGCCGGTGCCACCACCATTGGCACGCAGATCCTGCTGTACGCCAATACGGCGCAGTTCTATCCCTTGTCCATGCGTTCCTCGGGCTTGGGCTGGGCGTCGGGAGTGGGGCGGATCGGTGCGATTGCCGGGCCTTTCCTGGGCGGCACGCTGATGGCGGCCAAGTTGCCCTTGCAGATGAACTTCATGGCCTTTGCCGTGCCGGGTGTCGTGGCAATGCTGGCTTTCCTGATGTTTATGGTGTCTTTACGTCAGGCGGGCAAAATTTCGCTGGCCGCGGCGGCCTAGTAAAATAGAAGTAAAGCTTGAATTAGGATCCTGTTAAAGCCACCACAAAGGTAGAAAGTCAAAAAGTGAGTCAACAGCATAATGAGTTGATAGGCTTATTACCTGTGCTTTGTTATGCTTTGACTTTTACTTTTGGGGGGGCTATATGTTCAAGTGGCTAGCCGTGGTGATGCTATCTGTCTTTATGGTTGGATGCGCTGCGCGTGTTGATTACAACCGGAAGTCGATAGATTTAGCCATTGGGATGAATAAATCGGAAGTGCGAGCCGTAATGGGCGAACCACGTCGCACAGATGTAAATGAGGATCGCGAGCGCTGGATTTTCTGGAACCCGGCGATTATCGGCTTTACGCCCATTGATAATGAAACTCTTTCGCAAGACCGTTTGGTGGTGACTTTCGTAGAGGGCAAAGTGACTCGTTGGGGTAATCAGACCTATATGGATGATGCCGCTGAGATTAGCCGGAAGTCGATGGAAAACTCCATGACTCTGATTAAAGAGACACAAAAAACAGCACAATAAACTGTTTGCTGGATTCTTCATAAACCCGCCTTGGCGGGTTTTTTGCTTTATGGGCGGTTGTTTTTTGGAATAGCCATATGACTGAAGATGCAGTACTTGCTAAAACAGTGCTTTTGTTGATTGGTATACTCTCTGGTTTCATAAAAGTAGGGGCGACATTTTGTCTAGAAGTCCCTAGAGGTGCTTAGGTGTTCCATGAGTTCTAACGTTTTCTGGTTGTTCTTACCCGCCTGTTTTGCCCTGAATATGGCCTTCGGACCCAATAATCTGCTGTCCATGACGGTAGGGGCCAAGCAAGGGGTGTCGACTGCCATGGTAGCGGCTATGGGGCGTCTGGTCGCTTTTGCCATCATGATTGTGGTGGCGGCCTTGGGAATGGGAACCTTGTTGATGGTTTCGGAGACGGCCTTTACCGTGGTCAAGCTTGCGGGAGCGGCGTATCTGGTCTGGCTGGGTATCAAGGTGCTGCGTGCCAGTAGCAAAACATCAGCAGAGCAAACCGAGGTAAGCAAAAAAGATATCTGGGGCCTGGTGCGCCAGGAGTTCTTTGTGGCTATCGGCAATCCTAAAGCCATTCTGATCTTCACCGCCTTCTTCCCGCAGTTTGTAGATATGAACAACTATTGGGCTAGCTTCATGACACAGGGTGTGATTTTCCTGCTGCTGGAAGTGATCGCGATTGCGGCGTATGCCTATGTAGGCACTCGTTTGTCCGGCGTGATGCAAAATGCGCGTGGTCTGCGTTGGGTGAACCGCATTAGCGGCAGCATGATGATAGGTTTTGGCGTGATCCTGGCCATGGCTCGACGTTCCTGATGTAAGCCCCGATCTGGCGGCACAAGTCGGAAAATGAAAGGCTCTCCTTGCGAGGGCCTTTTTGATGTTTCTATTTGTACAGGGTAAACACTGAATATGCTATTTAGTGCTTGAAGTTTGTAAATTTTTTGTTAGGATAAAAATTCGTTCTAGGCTTTCTCGATTAAATAAACAGCAGGAGGTTTGGATATGAATGACACGCCCATGAACTGGCCCAGTGATTTTCCGAGCAAACACGATTCAATATAAAACCTCAAAAAAAACGGAGACCGTTAACTAGCCAGGCCGCCCTATGGGCGGCTTTTTCATTAGCGCCTTATTGTTCTGGTTTTTAGATCGATATGTCCTGAGATTGAGCTGGCCTTTTATTGATAAGATTCAAATTCTGAACTGCTCAGGATTGGAAAGTTTCACTGGGCTACCTTAAATTGGGTTTTATTGCATTTTAATGCATGGAATGGCTTGGAAAAATACGGAGCAGGAAAAGAATGAATGACATCAAGGCCTTGTTTGCTTTGTGTTTTTCCCTGCTTCCTGCTGCTTGTTCCTGTATCGCCGTCACTTATCCTGGCGATCCCGAAGGAGCCACTGCCGTTTGCAATGGCAGTGCCTATGGCGAGACGCCACTGACAATTAACAGTCTGCTGGAGGGGGCGTCGAAATGTTAGTGTCCCCTTGAGTAGGTATTAACTTGTAATATGGCTCCTGAACGAGCTTGGCCAAACACTCTAGCTAAGATTCTTTATTTTTAAGTTTGGCTGATTCACTGCTTTGCTCTACGTAAACAAGCTCCCAGCGCTATGTTATTTTCCTCTCTCTCTCCCTTTTCTGATTGATCCAGCCTTGCCACGTTCCTCTGCTACCCCCCCTCGTCGTATCACCATCCGCGATGTCGCCAAGGCGGCAGGGGTGTCTTTGACTACGGTTTCACACGCCTTGAATGACAGAGGGGTGGTGGACCCGTTAACGCGTGCCAAGGTCAAACAGATCGCGGCTGATATGGGCTATAGGCCCAATGTACGAGCGCAGCGCTTGCGCTCGGGGGCGGCCAACAGCATTGCCCTGGTATCGTCCATGCCTTTTGCCGTGTCGGGTGGCGTTTCGCGTCTGGGCTTCATGATGGAAGTGGCGGGCATTGCGGCCGAGGCGGCCATGCGGCGCGGCCTGGCTCTGGTGTTCGTGCCGCCCTTGGAAAATGCCCAGGCCTTTCTGGAAGGTCTGGATATTGATGGGGCGATTCTGTTGGAGCCCATGACGGATGATCCCAATGTGCGCTTGTTGCAAGAGCGTGGCGTGGCCTTGGTGTCGATTGGGCGTCAAGGCGGTAGCGTAGACAGCATTCCCTTTATTGATCTGCAATCGACCGCAACCGCGCATTTGTTATTGAATCACTTGTGGGAGCAAGGACGGCGACGTATCGCTCTGGTGCAAAGCAGTGCCGCACGTGACTCTTACGCCAGCCATAAAAAAGCCTACGAGAATTTCGCTGCAGCGCACGCCATGCCAGTGCGCTATATGCAGGTAGAGGAAAGCTTGGGTGAAGCCGGTGGATTTGATGCCTGCGCCCGGCTTTTAACACAGTATCCTGATACGGATGCCTTATGTGTGCCTGTGGATGCCTTTGCAGTGGGCGCCTTGGCGGCTGTGCAGCAGGCCGGTTTGCGTGTCCCGCAGGATGTAATGATCGCCACCCGTTACGATGGCTTGCGTGCCCGTACCGCAGAACCGGCGTTGACAGCTGTGGATCTTCATCTGGAACAAGTGGCCACCCTGGCGGTAGAACTGCTGTTCGAGCATCTATCGGGTGATAAGAGCCGCCTGTCGGCTTTGGGCCCAAAGCCGGAACTTCGGGCCCGTGCCTCTACACAGCTGGACGATTAAGTCAGCATGACGGCCAGACCGGAGACGGTCGCAAACACCAGAACTCCAATGCGCAAACGGCGTTGATCCAGCTTGTGATGTACCAGGCTGCTCAAGCCCATCCCCAGCAGCAATGCGGGCAGGCACAGCACGGCGTAGCTCAGGTGGGACCACTTTAGCGCGCCGGAGATACCCAGCACGGCCAGCGAAATCACTTCCCCCACCAGAAAGCACAAGGCGACTGTCGAGCGCAAGGTGGCGACAGGGGCGTGCTGGTACACCAGAGCCAAAGGCGGGCCACCAATGCCGGTGGCGGTTTCAGTGATGCCGGTGACCAGACCTGTGGCAATAAAGGCCTTCTTGCCGGGCGTGAAGCTGGGAGCCAGCACCGACGCCAGTACAGCCAGCAAGGTACTGATACCGACAAACTGGTTTAACCAGTAAGTCGACAGCACCAGCAAAATCCCCAAACCGGCAAAAGTCCCTGCAAAACGTCCGACGGTGATCCAGCCCGCGCCGCTGCGGTCGATCGCTCCACGTTCACGCCAGGCAACATAGGCGTTCAGCGGCAGCATCAGAAACAGGAGCGCTCCTGGTATGGCCTCGGGATGAACCAAAGCCAGTACCGGGACTACGATCAGGGCAAAACCCATCCCGCTGGCACCCTGAATAAAGGCACCCGCCAGCACGGCGGCAAAAGCAATCAGCAAACCCACTGTCATGCCAAGGCCTTTTCCTGCTCGGCGTGACGAGCCAGGTGCTCGGTGGATGGGGCATGCAGCTTGCGGATATCCGATTGCGCGACCGCATGGCGAGCCAGCTCACGCACTTCTTCCAGCAAGGGCAGGGGATCCCAATCCACAGGCTGGCCTTCCCACAGACGCAGCTTGCCTTGGACAACGACAGCCCGAATCTGATCGCGAGCAGCAATCCGAACCAGTTCCCAAGGCAGATCCCAGGAGGGCGTCATCTCGGGCACTTGCAGATCGACCACGAGGAAGTCGGCTTGGGCGCCCACCCGAATCTGCCCGGTTTGAGCTCCCAGGCCTATGACTTCGGCCCCCCCTCGGGTCGCCATATCCAGCCAGGTCCAACCCGCACCGCAAGAGGAGTCGCCCACCATCATGCCGAAGGCAAAGCGTTGTGCCGCCTCGCCATAATCCATCATGCGAAAGGCATCGCTGCGAGTGCCGTCCGTCCCCATGCCCAAACGTATGCCTTGAACGCGCATGGCTTCGGCAGGAGCGACGGCATTGCCTTTCCAGGCGCTGGCAACCGGGTTGTAGGAAACGGCAGCGTTCAAATCAGCCATCAGCCGGATTTCGCTGGGGGTAACCAAGGTGGCATGGGCCAGCAAGGAAGCCGAACCTAGGGCACCAATATGGGCAAGATGCTCGATCGGGCGACGACCATGGGCATTCAAGGAACGCTCCACCGCGACCAAATGCTCGTTGGCATGGGTCTGGAACACACGGCCCGCTTCTTCGCTCATGGAATAGATACGATGCAACATCGCATCACTGGCGGCTTCGGGAATAGAGATAGCCAGTGAAGGGCTAATCAAGACATGGTGTTCCCATTGCTGAAGGTGGGCCTGGGCGCGAGCCACAATAGGCTCGGCGTCCAATAGTACCGCGCCGTGCTTGTCGTTGCAGATCAGGCCCAGAACGCAGCGTATACCTACGTCTGTGGTGGCTTGCACAATCGCGTCCAGATCCTCGGACGATCGCGTGCCAGCGTCGCAAACCGTCGTGAACCCGCCCCGCAAGGCTTCCAGTGCCGACAGCTTGCTGGAGGCATACAGATGGCGAGCGTTCAAGGTGCTTTCCAGCGGCACCCAGACCCGGCGGAAAATCTCCGAGGGCTCGCCATACACCAGCGACTTCCCATATGACTGGGTGACGTGATGGTGTGCATCCACAAAACCGGGCATCAACAAATGACCGGGCAAGCTCAGACGTGGCAGCCCAGGGTGACGGGCGGCAATCTCTTCTACCCTGCCAATATCGCTGAAGTGACCTTCTTCAATCAGGACAGCGTGTCCGCTGACAGGTCCTTGCGGCAGCAAAAGGTGTTCGGGTTCCAGAATGCGGGCCTGAGCCAGGTCGTGGGATTGAAATAAAGATGCGTGATTCATGGCACAGCTCATCAAGAATGTTGAAGGGGAGCGGGTTTGGGCGAGCGCTGGCCGAGGTGAATGAACAGGTAGTTCAAAACAGCCGCCGTCAGCGCACCCATAGCAACGCCGTTGGACAAGAGCAATCGCACTTGGGAGGGAAGTTGGTCGTAAATGCCGGGAACGACGATGGGCAGCAAACCGATCGCCAGAGCCGTGGCAACCACATACATGGCGGCATGGCCGCGCAGGTCTACCTTGCGCAACATGTCTATGCCCATGGTGCCGACGATGGCAAAGACCACCAGCCCAGTTGCGCCAATGACAGAGGCAGGAATGACGCTGATCAGCGCGGAGAGCGGCGAGAACACGCCAAACAGAATCAGGAACAGTCCACCGACGGCCGTGACATAGCGGGAGCGCACTTGGGTCGCGCGAATGATGCCGATGTTTTCACCACTGGTAATGATTAGCGAGGTCCCGAAAATACCGCCCAGCAAAGAAGCCAGCCCGTCGCCACGGATCGTATTGGGCACTTGTGCCTGTTGTTCGGCCTCGTTTTCCTTGCCCAGGACCTCATTCAAGGCAATGGTCTGGCCAGTGGCTTCCACCATGGAAATCAAGGTGAACAACAGCAGCGGCAAAGCGGCGATCAGATCAAAGTTGGGCGGGCCAAAGGGGAAAGGCGATGGCAGGGCCAGCAGTGGGCCACTGCCCACGCCGCTCAAGCTGATGTCGCCCATCAAGGCAGCGGACAAGGCACCCACAATCAAGCCTAGCAAGATAGCCAGCTGGCGGCACATGCCCTTGAGCAAACGGGCAAACAGCACCGTAGATGCAATGGTGATCAGGGCCAAGAGCAAATTGTCGGTATTACCGAAATTGGCCGAGCCGGGTGTGCCGGCAATCAATTTGCCGGATATCTGCGCCAGGTTGATGGCAACCAGCAAGAGCATGATGCCGATGACCAGCGACGGGAAGTAACACAAAAAACGTTTGAAGATGGGGACGATCAGAAAGTACAGCAGGGCAGACAGAATCACCGCACCGGAGGCAGTGGGCAGATCGGTCTGTTGAGCGATCAAAATGAACAAAATAATGGGCGCGCCACCGGGCAACATCACAAAAGGCAGTTTGGCGCCTATACCGCCTGGACCGAAGGATTGGATCAAGGTGCCTATGCCACAGACCAGAAAGGTGGCGCTCAGTAGCTGAGTGGTCAGGACAGCATCAAAGCCCAGGGCCTTGCTCATCAAGAACACGGCGGCGATAGGGGAGGCGGCCATGACCAGTACGTGTTGCAGCCCGAAGGCAATCATGCGCTGAGGGGAATACAGCTCATCCACTTGCGCAGTGGGGGTGTCTTTCATCAGTGTCTCCTGTGCTGCATTGTCAGGTGCTAAAGATCCTGCTGCAGTCCTTTAGGTTTTTATCGAATTTATGAGTAAAACGATTTGGTTTTGATTTTATGTTCAACCAAAACGTTTTGGTAGTGTATTTATGCTTGGCTGAAAAGTCGATGCGCAAATCAAATAAGGATTATTTCTGCAGGCTGAACTAGCCTGTTGGAGGCAGAGGCAGAGGCAGAGGCAGAGGCAGAGGCAGAGGCAGAGGCAGAGGCAGAGGCAGAGCGGGGCATTGGGCAGTTTGCCTGGCGATCTTATGCAGATGCAGGACGCGGCATGGTGAGGGCCACCGTTGCGGGGAGTGAGGCGATCGCTGGTTTAAAAAAGCGGGAGGGGCAAACTATGAGGCGGAGATGACAAAAATGAACGTCAGCACAGAGGGATTGTTTACCCTTTAGATAGCCAGTTCCGATCATCTAAAGGGTGTTTTTACGTAACAGGCTTTAATCCACGATGTAGAGTTTGGCGCCCGTCTGAGTGGAGGAACGGTGCGGCTCGGCATTGTCAGCCACATGGTAAGACTGTCCCGGTTCCAGGGTGAAGCGGCGGCCGTCTTCCAGTTCGGTATCCAGCCGGCCTTCCAGACACAGCAACATATGGCCCTTTACGCACCAGTGGTCGGCCAGATAGCCGGGGCTGTATTCCACCATGCGTACGCGAATGGGGCCAAATTGCTGGGTGCGCCACAGGGCCATACCTGTTTCGCCTTTGTGTTCTGTAGGAGTAATGTCGGACCAGTTAACGGTGCAAAAGGGTAGGTTCTGAATATCCATGCTTGCGGCTCGTGAGGAGGAATGACGTTTATAGTAGGCCTCTTTGCGAGGCTTGGTTTGTTGCCTTACTGATTCTTCCTGATACAGGCAATTTCAATTTAGAAATTTGCTGACGTCACAAACGCAGAGAGATCAGGAATACTCGCGCTCAACAGGGGCTTGTCATGGCACTTGTACTGACAAAAAGGGGAAGCGCATGAGTCTGTCTCAATCAACATTATTCGCACGGCACCGTGGACGGTGGGGCGTGCTGGCCGTTGCCTTGTTGCTATCAGCTTGCAGCAGTGTGCCTCAACAATCGGCACAGCGTGAGGCGGTCTCAGCGGCAGCCCCACAAACGGCCTCGACTTTGGGTACGCAATGGGGAGAAGGGCGTGAGTCACGGGCCTATTCGGTTCAGGCTCAGCGCGTCGAGCCTTTGCGTGATGAGCTGCAATTAGCCTATTCCGATGAACGCAGTATTCGCCAGGCTTTGGGCCAAAATCTGGATGCCCAGCGCAGCATTTTGCTGGATCAAGGCAAGGTGGAATTGTCTGTGCATGATGGGCGCGACGCACCTTTGACAATTTTCAGCAGCATCGGGCAGAAAAACTATCAGCTGGCGGGTAAAGCAGGGGAACGTTACGTCCTGGTCTATACCAATCGCAGCGCTACGCCTTATGAAATCATCACCACGGTAGATGGTCTGGATGTCTTGTCGGGCAAGCCGGGCAGCCGCAGCTATAACGGCTATCTCTTGCAGGCCGGGGCCGTCTTGCGTATCGAGGGCTTTCGTAAAAGTGCTGATGAAGTGGCCGCTTTCCGTTTCTCGGGCAAGGACCGGGCTTACGCGGCGAACACTCTGGCGGGTGACAAACGCAATATCGGTGTGATCGGTACGGTGCTTTACGAAGTGCGCCCGGTGACTCCGGCTCAAGCTGCCGTGCCGTCGCCCAATCCTTTTCCTGCTGACAAAGGCAATGGGCAATACGCACCTGCGCCGCGTTATTAAGACTTGACCGTTTCCTTCGGCAAAAGAGCAGTCGGATTTTGACGAAGGGACGAAAGATATTCACGCAAATATCAGGGCTCTTAGCGGGAAATTACGCGCTTGGAGCCCTGCAATGACTCTGTTAAGGTGTGCCAGGATTAGCCACTTTGCAAGGACAGCGCGTGCCGCCAGAGTTGATCCATCCAGAGCATTTTGTCCACGTACGCATCATCATTGGCATGGTGCTGGGTATCAGCATTTCCAGACTGATCGTAGGCGTCTCTGAATTCATCCAACACCCCAAAGCCAAGCGTATCTATCCCATTCACTTGGGGTGGGTGCTGTATCTGTTCCTGACGATTATCCATTTTTGGTGGTATGAATTCAGTCTGGTGAAAGTGCAGGTCTGGTCCTTTCAGCTGTATTTTTTCCTGATTTTGTATACCTGTGTGTTTGCCATCATGGCGTCCTTGTTGTTTCCGTCCAATATGGAGGAATACCGCGGTTTCGAGGATTATTTCCAGACCCGGCGGCGCTCGCTTTACGGCTTTTTTGTGCTGATTCAGCTTATGGACCTGGTCGATACAGCCATTAAAGGAAAAGAGTATTTCTTGTCGCTGGGTGTGGAATACCCCTTGCAGCAAGCCGTGTTCATTGTCATGGGCCTGATCGCCATGCTGGTGCCCAGCAAGCGCTATCAGGCGGCCTTGGTGGTGCTGACGATAGTCTATAAAGGGCTGTGGATTTTCCGTTTGTACGATATTTTGAATTGAGTCAGCCGCTCGTTTTTTCGGGTTCTATCTGTCCTTAAAGGCACAACGGTTTTCTCCGGCTGCGCCCCTTTCGTCTAGCTTGTCCGCATTTCTCTTTAGCTCCTGCCCGGTCAAATGGGACATGGATAGGCTATGGGGCGGTCAAACATCCGCTTTAGCAGATCTGTCATTAAGGCTGGGCTAGAATCGCTTTTTTAGTTGTGTTCTTGGAGATGGTGACGACATGAGTGGCTCCTTTACTTTTGTAGTGATGTTGGCGTTCTTGGCTGTGGTCGTGGTGATGGCTGGGGTCAAAGTTGTGCCTCAGGGCCAGCAATGGACGGTCGAGCGCTTTGGTCGCTACACCCGCACCCTGACACCCGGCTTGTCCTTGCTGGTGCCTTTTATGGACCGCGTGGGCCGCAAGCTCAAAATGATGGAATCCGTGCTGGATGTTCCCTCGCAAAATGTGATTTCCCGCGACAACGTGGCCGTGACGGCTGACGGTGTCGTGTTTTATCGCATCGACAATGCTGCCCAGGCTGCCTATGAAATTGATCACCTGGAAATGGCGATTGTGAACCTGACTACCACCAACCTGCGTTCGGTCCTGGGTTCGATGGAACTGGATCACATGCTGTCCAATCGCGAAGTGATTAACGATCGCCTGCTGGCAGCGGTGGATGCAGCGACGACACCTTGGGGGGTGAAAGTTACCCGCGTGGAAATCCGTGATTTGAATATGGCTCCCGAGTTACAGGAAGCCATGAATCTGCAGATGACGGCTGAGCGTCATCGTCGTGCTGCCGTGACCAAGGCCAGCGGCCAGAAAGAAGCCGAAGTGCTGCAAGCCGAAGGGGAGAAGCAAGCGGCTGTGTTGCGTGCCGAGGGTGAAAAGCAATCCGCTATCTTGCGTGCTGAAGCGCGTGAGCGTGAAGCCGAGGCCGAAGCCCGTGCAACCCGCGAAGTGTCCGAAGCCATCAAGAGCGGTGATGTACAAGCCCTGCAATACTTTGTGGGCCTGAAGTATGTGGAAGCCTTGCGCGATGTGGGTACGGGCCCCAATAGCAAGCTGGTGCTGATGCCTTTGGAGGCCAGCGGCATTACCGGTGCGGTGGCAGGTGTGACCGAGCTGCTCAAGACCACCGGCAGCAAGTTGGGACAAGGCTAAGCGGTTAGCTGGAGGTGCTGATCTTGTCATTCATTTTTGATTCCTTTTGGTACTGGCTGGTGTCTGGCGTCGTGCTGATCGCTGCCGAGGTCGTCATCTCTGGCGTCTATCTGCTGTGGCTGGGCTTGGGGGCTTTGACGGTGGGCTTGTTTGCCGCCGCCTGGCCGGATGCTCCCTCCTGGTTGCAATGGCTGATTCTGGCCGTGGCCATGTTGGGGTGGGTGGTCGTTGGTGTGCGTTGGCAACGGCGCAGCCGGGCCAATCAGCCTGATATTTTGAATACCGGCTTGAGCGCCTATGTGGGGGCTCGCGCGCAGGTCAGCGAAAGTTTTGTGAACGGCCGGGGGCGTATTCGGCTTAACGATAGTTATTACAGTGCCACAGCGACCCAAAATCTGGAGCAGGGCACTGCGGTTGTGGTCTTGGCGGTGGAAGGCGCTGAAATGCGTGTTCAGGCTGTTGAGTAAGAGAAATAGTAGGGTATGGAACAATGATGAACAATCGCTATGGCAAGCTGGCTTCTTTGGTATATCACCTGGACAAGCCGGTAGGACGCTCTTTCGGTGATGTGGAGTACTACCTGGAGCGCTTGCAGGGCACAAGTGGGCCCATTCTGGAGCCCGCAGTAGGTACAGGGCGCATTCTGATTCCCTTGCTGCAGGCGGGGCTGGATGTGAATGGCTTTGACCTGTCTCAGGAAATGCTGGATTATTGCCAGCGTGAACTGGAATTGAGATCCCTGAAGACCACGCTTCAGTTGGCAGGTTTTACGGATTTCATCGCAGATCGTCCTTTGGAGGCGATTGTGGTGCCAGCTGGCTCTTTTCAGCTTCTGGATTCGTTTGAGCAGGGCATTGCTGCGTTAAGCCGTTTTCACGCCAGCTTGAAACCAGGTGGGCGGTTGTTGCTGGATCTGGACCCGGTGGCGGCGATTGTGAGTGTGCAGTCTGGTATGCGGACCTGGTCAGCTCCTCCGCATGGACTGATTACCCTGAATGCCACCGCCCTGGAAAAAGACTACTGCGCCCAGGTGACTCGCGAAATGCATCGCTACGAGCTGTGGGAGCATGGTGTCTTGTTGGAAACCCAGCTGGAACAGTTCTCGCTGCGGTGGTGGGGCGTTCAGGAACTGAGAATGGCACTGGAGCAGTTGGGGTTTGGCGAGATCGTCATTTCTGGCGGGTATCAGTATGGCAAGACGCCTCAGGATACTGACGGGATTATTTCGTTTGAAGCGCGCAAGTTGTAAGACTGGGACTGGGCTTGGAGCCAGTAATCGTATCAGTGTGGTGGCTAAGGTGGAAACCGTACGCGATATGAGCAATGGCATAGGTTCATGCGTGGATACTGGTACCGCAACCGCAACCGCAACCGCAACCGCAACCGCAATTGCAGGATTGCAAGCTGCTGGGCTTGGATCCGGACGACGGATTCTTTCAGCCCTATCTGCTTTTATATTGGTTCTACTACCTGTATTCAGCCCCATCGCACAAGGGCAAAGCCTGATACAGGATGAACAAGGCTGGGTTTATGTGAATGAAAGGGGCGAAGCAGTTCTGCGTCCCTTTATTTACGACAACGGCCCTGATTACTTTGAAGAAGGTCTGGCCCGTTTCGTCGCCAAGGGGAAGATGGGCTTTCACGACCAGTCACTGAAAATCTGGATTCCGGCCCGTTACGATTTCGCCTTTCCTTTTGTGGATGGCAAAGCCAAGGTCGGCATGGATTGCAAGCTCATTCCACACGGTGAACACCATTCAGTTCACTGCCAGCACTGGGAAAATATTTCCAATCCTTTGACAGCACCAAAAGATCAACCTGAAAACTAGTCCGTGCACAGTACACTGCAGTACAGAATTTATCCGGAGAACACGATGAATAAATGGGGAATCCTGGGACTGGTCGGCGTCTTGGCTGCTTGCGCCAATCAAGCCTCGACACAGTCACCCGTGGGAATTGCCAATCCGGCCTCGGCTTATTGCGTGGAGAAGGGCGGGCGTTTGGATATCGTCAACACACCAACAGGGCAAGTGGGCATGTGCACCTTGCCGGATGGCACGGTGATCGAGGAGTGGGAGTTGATGCGCCGTGACCACCCTTCGGCAAAGTCCTGATGCCAGATCATAAAAGCCAGCTATTTGCTGGCTTTTATATTAGCGTTCGATACGGACCTCAAAGTACGCTTCGGACTCGCCCAGATCACGAAAGCCATCACTCATGGCGCGCGTGGCGGCGGCAATCCATTTTTTGGCCAGGGCAATGTCTTCCCCGGACAATTCCGTCTCTGCCGTTTCTTCGGCCAGTTGCCACGCTCGATAGGCCTGGACCACGGCCTCCGGGCCTTGCATGACTTTTTCTAAGCTGCGGCGAAAACGCTCCTCAGCCTCGCGGCGGCCGCGTTCGGTGATATCGGAAGGAGCGTCGTGCAAAGTGATGGTATAGGACATGATGCTTCTTTTTGCTGTATGGATGAACAGTAATTTAGCATGTCTTTTTATCTTGAGCCAGATTTTTGTGATGTCTGTTGCATCAACTATTAGTCGGATTATTCTGCGCCCCCAAACAGGCTGAAAAGATGTGTGCGTTTGTTCGACTTTGCACGACTGGCCCAGCCCTGATTTTCCACCATAGACTATCTGCTTGCGCCCGTGGGTATACTGCTCCAAGCAGATTCATGCTCTCTTTTTTCATGGCCGAGGTTCAGGGTGCAGCTTGTAGCGATTGGCAGTATTACCGTTGATATTGTGGTCTCAGGCATGCCAGCCGAGCTGGCGCGTGGTGACAAACAGGAAGTGGGCTCGATCGACTTGTATCCAGGTGGTGGGGCGCTTAATGCGACAGCGAGCTTCATGGAGCAAGGAGAATCGGTTCGCCTGCTTGGGGCACTGGGTCGAGACGGCCTGGGTGATCGTTTGCGTGCACATATCGAGCAGTTGGGGATTGATGTCAGCAGCATGCAGGTCTGTTCTGATCAGCCCACCGGTAAAGCCATCGTTCTGGTTGAACCGTCCGGGAGTGCTTCGGTGCTGGCACGACGTGGGGCAAATGCCTGCCTGCGTGTTCAGGCTCAAGATCTGCAAGCGGACCTGATTTATGTGGCTCCCTTGGCCTTGCAGCCTATGGAAAGTTTAGCGCAGGCCTTGGCAGACAGAAATGATACTTCGGCCTGCCTGGTAGTGAATCCCAGCGTGGCGTGTTTGCAGCATCAAGGTCAGGGATTCAAGCAGGTCTACGCACGCGCAGATGTGCTGGGCTTGAATGCAGTAGAGGCCCAAATGCTGGCAGGCGTTCAGGGTGCCGATATTCAGCTGGAGCTATCGATTCAGGAAGCGTGCGAGCTGGCTACGCGTCTGCAACACCATTCTCAACAAGCCTTGCTGATCACCTTGGGTGTGCAGGGGGCGGTGTTGGCTGTTAATGGTCAGCAGTATGTGGAACCTGCGTGCAAGGTGGCGGTGTGCTCAACGGTGGGGGCAGGAGACGCCTTTTTATCCAGCTTTGCCCTGGCCTGGAAAAGGGGGCTGGAGCCATCAGAAGCCCTAAAGTTGGCTAGCCAGGCAGCGGCGGCACGATTAGGGCAGTGGGCGGCCAATACCTTTCCACCCATGTTCGGACAAGACGCAGCGCAAGCTCTGACTTTGTAAGTACCAAAAGCACAGCAAAACAAATCACAAAGGGGAGAGGATATGGCAGCCACTATCATTATTATTGGCTTGTATCTGCTGGTGACAGTCCTGCTGGGAGTCACACTCTGTTATACCCGTCCCAGGACATGGAAGCGTGATACGGCTTTATTAATGATTACCCCCTTGGCTGTCCCTGTGGTTTACGCCATTTTCACAATGCTCAATGGATAGGGGGCAGGCACAAAACGTCTCTTCCTGGCATTTTGTTGCATGTTATGCGCTTTTGCGAAGATTTTTGCCGCAAAAGTAAGCTTATGTAGTCTAATCCTAGTCTTTGTGTTGTCTCTGTGTCGGATCTTGACAATCGTTGACTTCATGTTTTGATGGTGGCCCGCTACCATATTCTCAAGCTTGTTTTAGTTGGGACTTTGGGATGTATGCCATGATTAATGCCTCGAATCTGATCGATTATGTACCTATGGTATTAATGCTGGCTGGCTGCGGTATTTTGGGCTTTATTTTGTTGTCTTTTTGGCTGCATCGCTCTTGATCTACACCCAGCCTTGTCGTGCTTTGCAATAAAGCACCGATATTTACGCTTGATTTCAGCAGCTTCTTTTACCTGCCGTGTTGCTTTTGTTGCACGCTTGCCTTCGCACACTTTTCATATCAAACAAGTGTAGTAAGCTACTTCCACGATCTGTTTCGCGACCAGCGCTTGAGGGTTTTAACCCTGCGCTAACAGCAGACGCGGCCTGGACAGTCTTCATCTCGAATGATTTGTCAGGCATCAGCAAACATCAGGTCAAGGAGAAGGAAATCATGTTTTTCCGCTTAGTTTCTGCCTGTGCAGGTTCTTTGATGTTGTCGGCATGCGCCAGTTCCCCCCAAACGGCCACCAAACCAGTCGGGCAGGCCAATCTGGCTTCCATTTTTTGTCAGCGCATGGGCGGGCAAACCATTGTTCATGAAAGTGAGCGTGGTGCCTACGGAACCTGCTTGATGAAAGATGGTTCCGAATCCGAAGAATGGGCCTTTTACCGTAGCTGGTATCCCCGGATGGACTGAATTCTTTGCCAAATGTGGTTTTTGTGGCGATACAACGCCGCGATAGCGGGCGAAGGTGATAAACTTATCCAATCAAATGTGTTATTTGGGAAGCAGAATCTTATGAACTCAACGCGAACTACCCGTCGGCAAATCTAGCCGTGGCCGCGTAGCGTTTCGTTTGCTTTCCAAGAACGTTCAATTCAAAAGCGCGGCTTTTTCAAGGCCGCGTTTTTTATTTCAGGAAGTGTTATGGTCCGAATCACACTGCCCGATGGCTCCCAGCGAGAGTTTCAGGGCCCGGTTTCCGTCAGCGAAGTGGCGAACTCGATTGGTACTGGCCTGGGCCGCGCCGCCCTGGCTGGCCGTGTCGGCACGCCCGGCACCGAGTCGCGTCTGGTGGACACCTCGTATGTGATCGACCAGGACAGCAATTTGGCCATCATTACCGCCAAGGACGCTGACGGTCTGGATTTGATTCGTCACTCCACTGCTCACTTGCTGGCTTACGCGGTCAAGAGCTTGTTTCCGGATGCCCAAGTTACCATCGGCCCGGTGATTGACAACGGCTTTTATTACGACTTTTCCTACAAGCGTGCCTTTACGCCCGAGGATCTGGAAGCCATTGAAAAGAAAATGGCGGAACTGGCCAAGAAAGACGAAGTGGTTACCCGCGAAGAGTGGTTGCGCGACGATGCCGTCGAGTTCTTCAAGAGCATTGGCGAGGACTACAAGGCAGAGATCATTGCCTCCATTCCGTCCAACGAGCCGATCAGCCTGTATCGCGAAGGCGATTTCATTGACTTGTGTCGTGGCCCTCACGTGCCATCTACTGGCAAGCTGAAAGTATTCAAGCTGATGAAAGTAGCCGGGGCTTACTGGCGTGGCGACAGCAATAACGAAATGCTGCAACGCATTTACGGGACTGCCTGGGCGACCAAGGAAGATCAACAAGCTTATCTGACCATGCTGGAAGAGGCCGAGCGCCGCGACCACCGCAAACTGGGCCGTGAGCTGGATCTGTTCCACTTCCAGGAAGAGGCCCCTGGTCTGATTTTCTGGCATCCCAAAGGTTGGGTGATCTGGCAACAGGTCGAACAATACATTCGCCGTGTCTATCAGGACAATGGCTACCAGGAAGTGAAAGCACCGCAAATTCTGGATTTGTCGTTGTGGAAGAAAACTGGCCACTGGGACAACTACGCTGAAAACATGTTCACGACTGAGTCGGAGAATCGTGTTTATGGCTTGAAGCCCATGAACTGCCCCGGTCACGTGCAAATCTTCAATTCCGGTCTGCATTCCTACCGTGAACTGCCTATCCGCTACGGCGAGTTCGGTCAGTGCCATCGTAACGAACCCTCGGGTGCCTTGCACGGCATGATGCGCGTACGCGGCTTTACCCAAGACGATGGCCATATTTTCTGTACCGAAGACCAACTGCAAGACGAGTGCGCTGCCTTTACTGCTCAGTTGCAAGCCGTCTACGCGGACTTTGGCTTTACCGAAATTCTGTACAAAGTGGCTACTCGCCCAGAAAAGCGCATCGGTGACGATGCGGTCTGGGACAAGGCTGAACAAGCCCTGATCGAAAGCTTGCGCCGTACCGGCTGCGAGTTCGAGATCTCGGAAGGCGAGGGTGCTTTCTACGGTCCGAAGATTGAGTACACGCTGAAAGACGCCATTGGTCGTCATTGGCAGTGTGGCACCATCCAGGTGGACTTTTCCATGCCAGCCCGTTTGGGCGCCGAGTATGTGGATGCCCATGATCAGCGTCGTGTGCCTGTCATGTTGCACCGTGCTATTTTGGGTTCCTTCGAGCGCTTTATCGGCATGCTGATCGAAAACCACGCCGGTGCCTTGCCTGCCTGGTTGGCTCCTGAGCATGTGGTGGTATGCTGCATTTCCGAAAGTTCAGCCGATTATGCTCAATCCGTGGCGCAAAACCTGAAGAAAATGGGATTCCGTGCCTCCTCTGATTTGCGTGGTGAAAAAATCACTCGTAAAATCCGTGAGCACAGTATGCAAAAAGTGCCCTATATTCTGGTCGTGGGTGAAAAAGAGCGTGAAAACGGCGCAGTCGCCGTGCGTGCGCGTGGTGGCGTGGACTTGGGCGTCATGCCAATAGCCGATTTTTCAGCACGATTGAAGCAAGAGATCGATAGCCGTCAGTAAAACAGGAACGCTATCGTTTTTATCGACATTTTTAGGAGTTTTCGACATCGCAACCGAGAAAAAACATCGCATCAATGGTGAAATTCGTATTCCAGAGGTGCGACTCATTGGAGTCGAGGGTGAGCAGCTAGGTATCGTCAAGGTGCCTGACGCCTTGGCAATGGCAGAACAGCATGATGTGGATCTGGTGGAAATCGCCCCTGCGGCTGTACCACCGGTGTGCCGTTTGATGGATTACGGCAAATTCCGCTATCAGGAACAGAAACGCCAACAAGAAGCCAAGGCCAAGCAAAAAATCATTCAGATCAAGGAAGTCAAATTCCGTCCTGGTACGGACGAAGGCGACTACCAGGTCAAGCTGCGTAATGTGAAGCGTTTTATTGATGATGGCGACAAGGTCAAAGTGACCTTGCGTTTCCGTGGTCGTGAAATGGCTCATCAGGAACTGGGTATGCGCGTACTGGAACGGATTCGCGACGAAGTCAGCGAAATCTGTCAGGTTGAAGCCATGCCCAAGCTGGAAGGCCGTCAAATGGTCATGGTCTTGGCGCCTCGCAAGAAAGCGTCCTGATACTCTTGCACGATACTGCCTGGATCCGCCCAGGAGCATTATGCGTCGCTCGACTCGCTCCCAAGTAGCGGGTCGGGCACAATCGCCTTTGCAGCTCGGCTGCAAAGGCGTTTTTCTCTAGGTGTCATATGCACGTTTTATTCATCATTGATCCCTTGCCCAGCCTGTCGGCTTACAAGGATTCCTCCGTTGCCATGATGCGTGCATTTCTGGCGCGTGGTCATCGCGTCAGCGTGACCTTGCAGTCTGATTTGTACATTTCCCAAAGTCGGGTTCGTACGCGCAGTCAGGCTGTCAGTATTGCTGCCGATGCCGATTTGCGTGCGCCTTCGTGGTGGACACATCCCGAGCCTGCCACCGAGCAGGAATTGAATGTCTTTGATGCAGTCATCATGCGCAAAGACCCGCCTTTCGATATGGAATACTCCTATTCCACGCACTTGCTCAGTTTTGCGCAGGAGCAGGGGGCCAAGGTATTCAATTCAGGCGAGGCTATTCGCAATCACCCTGAAAAACTCGCTATTACCGAATTTCCGGAATTTACCCCACCCACCTTGGTCACCCGTGACATGGCCCGCTTGCGCGCCTTTCACCAGGAATACAAGGATGTGATCGTCAAGCCGCTGGATGGCATGGGCGGCATGGGTATTTTCCGTCTGCAAGATCCCGAACCCAACCTGGGTGCGATTCTGGAAACGCTGACAGCCAATGGTACGCAAACCATTATGGCGCAGCGCTACATCCCTGAAATCGTCAAGGGTGACAAGCGCATCCTGATCATTGACGGCGAACCTGTACCTTACGCCCTGGCTCGCATTCCCCTGGCCGGCGAGACACGCGGCAATCTGGCCGCAGGTGGTCGCGGGGTTGCTCAGTCCTTGTCCGAACACGACTGGCACATTGCCCGTACCCTGGGCCCTGTGCTGGCCGCACGTGGCTTGCTGCTGATTGGTTTGGATGTGATTGGTGACTACGTCACGGAAATCAATGTGACCAGCCCAACCTGTTTCGTTGAAATTACTGAACAGACCGGCTTTGATGTTGCACAGCGTTTTGCCGAGGCCGTCGAAAAAGCGACGGGACGCGCGTGATTCGCCTTGCCTTGATCATGCACGAGCCCCTGGCCAGCGCGTTTGCCAGCTGTGCCGAGCACGTCCTGGGCGAAAAGCCAGATCTGTTTGTCTTTGACATTCAGGCCGACGAATGCACGGATACGGCGGTGGACCGCTTGCTGGGGCAGTTGCAAACGCAAGCGCCGGACTCGCCCGCCACACTGATACTGTGTGATCTTTACGGTGCCACCCCCTTTAACGTGGCACGTCGAGTCCAGCAAGCTTTGCAAGATCAAGGGCAGGGCGCTTATTTATTGACCGGCACCAATATGTGCATGGTGTTGAAAGCCTTGACCGAGCGACGTGACAATCCCGAGCAGTTCGCTCAGGATGTCATGGCAGGCGCATTGCGTGGCATTGTTCACGCCGACTGCCATTGCTAATTTGAATTTTCACTTTCATTTTTCCAGTTGCCCCTATGCCTAGCGTATCCATCACGATCAGTAATAAATTAGGTCTTCATGCACGGGCAGCAGCCAAGCTTACCCAGTTGGCCGGCCGTTATAGCAGTGAGATTTTTATCGCGCGTGGCTCTCAGCGCGTGAATGCAAAAAGTATCATGGGTGTCATGATGCTGGCCGCCGGAATGGGGGTCACTGTGGTTGTCGATGCCCAGGGTGACGATGCCGATCAGGCCCTCAATGATATTCAGGCGTTGTTTGACGCCAAGTTTGGTGAAAACGAATAAGGAAGAAATCTGGTCATGAATAGTGCTGCAGCTCGAACCCCGGCGTCTGATTTGTCCGCGATGTTTACCGCTCAAGGTCAAGCAGTCGGTAAGGGGTACGCCATTGCCAAGGCCGTGGTAATGAGCGCAGCAGCACTGGAAGTCCCTCATTACCGGATTGCCGCCGAAGACGTCGATTCTGAAAGCCAGCGCCTGCTTAGCGCCATGGCCAGTACTCGTGACGAACTTCGTGCCATGGTGGACCAGCTGCCTGTGGATGCACCACGCGAGCTAGCTCCTATCTTGACGGTGCACAGTCTGCTCCTGGACGATCCCATGCTGACGCAGCAAACCTGCGCCATCATTGCCGAGCGTCACTACAACGCAGAATGGGCTCTGACCTCGCAAGGTCAGATGCTGGTTGAGCAGTTCTCCCAAATGGAAGACGAATACCTGCGCGAGCGTGGTGCTGATGTGCGCCAGGTTATCGAGCGCGTATTGCGCGTTCTGGCAGGCAAGCCTGCTTTGCTGCCTGGTTTTTCAGCCGCTCAGGAAGAGCCGCTGATTGTGGTAGCACGCGATATTTCCCCGGCAGATATGCTGCGCTTGCGCGGTGGTCATTTCGCCGGTTTTCTGACGGATTTGGGTGGGCCCACCTCGCATACAGCGATTGTAGCTCGCAGCTTGAGTGTTCCTGCTGTAGTGGGTTTGGGCAGCTTTCGCAGTCTGATACGCGATGGCGACTTTCTGATTGTGGACGGCTTCTCGGGTGCGGTAATTGTGAATCCGTCGGAGCAAGTGTTGGCCGAATACCGGGAGCGTCAGGAAGCTTATCGTCGCGAACGGGCTGAACTGGAAGAGTTGCTGGATGCGCCAGCGATGACGCTGGATGGGATTAACGTCCGCCTGGAAGCCAATATCGAGCTTCCCGAGGAGGCGGAGCTGGCTTTGAAAGCGGGCGCCGATGGCATTGGCTTGTTCCGCAGCGAGTTTTTGTTCATGGGACGCACGGATTTGCCTTCCGAGCAGGAACAGTACGAAGCGTACTCCCGTGTAGTAAAAGCCATGAAGGGCAAGGTCGTCACTATCCGTACACTGGATATTGGGGCCGATAAAACCCTGGATGGAGATGCCACGGTAGCGACTAACCCGGCCTTGGGCTTGCGTGCAATTCGCTACTGTCTGGACAGGCCCGAGATGTTTGCCACCCAGCTACGCGCCTTGTTGCGTGCCAGCTTGCATGGACAAATCCGTATTTTGATCCCCATGATTTCCTCCATGAACGAGGTGCATGCCAGTCGTCAGGCTATTGAGTCGGCAGCTCGGGAACTGGAAAAATCCGGTACCCCATTCGCACGCAACTATTTATTGGGGGCTATGGTGGAAGTGCCCGCCATAGCCATTGCCATTGAGCCCTTTGTACAGGAACTGGATTTTCTGTCCATCGGCACCAATGACTTGATTCAATATGTTCTGGCTGTAGACCGGGGCGATGCCGAGGTTGCCAGCCTGTACGACCCCATGCACCCCGCCGTCTTGCGTTTGATTGCACACACGATCAATGCGGCTGATCGTGCTGGCAAACCGGTGGCGGTCTGTGGGGAAATGGCGGGGGATGCTTCGGTGACTCGCATGTTGCTGGGGCTGGGCCTGAAAGAATTTTCCATGCATCCGCAGCAACTGCTGGATGTGAAAAAAGAAGTGCGCCTATCGCATTCCAATGCCTTGCGCGTGAAAGTGGCCAGTGCCTTGAACCGTGCCGAGCGCATCGATCTGGCTACCTTAGCCGCCTAAGTAATTGAAAACAGGCCAATTTAGTTGGCAAATATGTAACAAAGCCCAGCTGTAGTCCTACGAGGGATTCCATTTGTAACAACGTATCTGGACCTGTTCGCTCTCTAGATGCTTGTTGTTAAAGGGTTTGTCATGAAGCTTGAGCTATATCGTCAGAATAATTGAAATCAGGATTTACACTAATAGATTGGTCTGTGTGCTCAGCACCGATAGAATGGCTTCTAGGGGAGTTGTAACAGACCCAAGGCCGAGCCGGAAGTCGCACCAGGCATCGGCCCATTCTATCTAGCGACCTTGGAATAGTAGGAAGGAAATCTTATGAAACTGACTCGTGCTCATTTTGCTGTCATGGCCGCTGCTGCTTCGATGACTCTTTTGGCTGCGTGTTCCAAAGAGGACGACAAAGCCGCTACGAGCGCGCCACCTGCTCCTGTCGCTGCTCCACAATCGACAGCACCTGCCACTCCACCCGCACCAGAGGCTGACAAGTCCCTGGAGCAAAAAACGGAAGAACTGAAGCAGGACGCCGCTAAAGTTGCTGACGACGTCAAAAAAGAAGCAGAGGAACAGAAAGAGAACGCCAAGGAAAATACCCACTCCTTGAAGGAAGATGCCAAGGCTGCTGGCGATAAAGTCGCTGAAAAAGCTGGTGAAGCCAAGGATGCAATAGCCGATGCTGCCAGCCGTACGGGCGATGCCATTAAAGACGGCGCTGCCAAGGCTGACAAAGCCATCCAGGACAAGCTGGGTAATGGTGTTGACTCCTCGCCATCTGCCGTGCCTTCGGAACAAGCCAAACCTTAAGGCTTGAATAATTCGGCTGATTGTCTGGCCAAATGCAAAAAGCGGGTGCCTTTGGCACCCGCTTTTTCTATACTGCTGGTAGTGTCAATATTTTAAGGAGAGGGACCGTGATTAATCGTAGCGAATGGCTGGAAGATCTGCAAAAAAACGTCTCGGAGCTGATCGCCAAAAGTCCGGCTGCCGATATTGAGCGCAATGTAAAAGCCTTTATGGGTCAGGCCTTCAACCGTATGGACCTGGTTACTCGTGAAGAGTTTGATACCTACAAGCTGATGCTGGAACGCGCACTGGCTCGTGTGGCGGCTCTGGAAACACGTTTGCAAGCCTTGGAAGGGCGGCAAACTCCTGTTCCTCAAGATGGTGACACCTCTGCTCAAGAGGGCAGCCAAGGCTGATCACTTCATTTGAATACAGTCACCAGGCCTGGGGGTAAACAATCGGCCAGCCCCTTTTTTATTGCTGTTTTTCTGGTCTTGACCGGGGTGTGCGCCGCACAACATGTGTGGAAAGTACCCCCGGCCTTGCCTTTTATGCAGCGCGAACTGGGCATGGATCTGGTGCAGGCAGGTTTTCTGCTGGCCAGCGTGCAAATGGCCGGGATGTTGCTGGGGCTATGCATAGGCCTGATCTCCGAGAAAATTGGTCTGCGTCGCTGCATTTTGACGGGGCTGGGTATTTTGAGTCTGGCCTCGTTAATCGGCTCCTTGTTTGAACATAGCGCTCTGGTTTTGTTGGGGCGGATGATAGAAGGCTGCGGCTTTCTGATGGTGGTACTGCCCATTCCCGCCTTGATCAAACGTATTACTGATGCGGCGCGGTTGAGCCGAGTCATGGGTTTGTGGGGCTGTTACATGCCCGCGGGGGCGGTCTTGATGCTGTGGGCTGGCGCTGCCTGGTTGGCAGTTGGCTCCTGGCGTACCTTGTGGGTGGTTCTCGGTGTATTGACAGCCATCTTCATGATTTTGACCTTCCTTCTGGTGCCACCGGATTCTCAGACTCAAACCAGAAGTGCGGCGCAGCATACCTCTGCTCATCGCTGGACCAGACTGCTGCGCACGACTTTAAGCTCCGGCCGGGTTTGGTTGCTGGCTTTGGCCTTTGGTGTGTACGCGGCGCAATGGGCGGCAGTCGTGGGCTTCATGCCCACTATTTACAATCAGGCGCAGATAGCAGTCGGCACCGCCGGTTTGCTGACAGCCTTGATTGCTGCTGGGAATGTCGTGGGTAATCTGGGGGCAGGGCGCTGTTTGCACGCCGGTATCCCACCTCATAGGCTGCTGCAGGCAGGCTACTTGGGTATGATCGCATGTGCCATCGTTGCGTTCGGGCTGACACAAAGCTTGGTGGTTCAGTTTGTCGCCATCCTGTTGTTTTCGATTGTGGGCGGCTTGATTCCAGCTACCTTGTTCTTCCTGTCGGTCACGGCAGCACCTTCGCCTGAGACCACCTCGACCTCGGTGGGCTGGGTACAGCAATGTTCTTCACTGGGTCAGTTTGTGGGCCCCCCTGTTGTGGCGTCGGTTGTACATGCGTTGGGTGGATGGCAGTGGGCTTGGGTCGCGACGGTTAGTTTTGCCGTTTTGGGTTTGATCATTGCCTGGCGCTTGTCGCATTTGGGTCTGCCCAATGGCCGTTAGGCCTTGCTCAGATCAGCGTCGGATTAGATGAAAGAGATCATGAAAGAGCCAGCTCAATAAAGCTGGCTCAGTTTTTTTGGAAGGGAAAGCAGTATGCTCGTTAGTAATGTCCCGATCACAAGAGATGAGTTGGCTGATCTTTTGGCCGTCTCCCATGAGTCTTTGAGTTTCGAGAACTGCAGTTTTGATGATGAGGATCTGTCGGGTCTGGAGCTGGATGGTTCGCAGTTTTCGGGCTGCAGCTTTTTGAATGCCCGATTGATACGGGCACATTTGCAAGACACGATCTGGCAGCGTTGCAAGTTGGGTCAAGCAGATTTCAGTTTGGCGGATCTCAGTTCGGCGCGTTTTAGTGTTTGTGATCTGCACTTGAGCAAGTGGGTGCGCACCCAGATCGCTTCCTTGCAGATCGAGGATTCCAAGCTAAGCGGTGCTGTTTTCAACGAAACCCGTGGTTTGGACCTGAGCCTGCGCGAGTGCAAGCTGGTGGGTGCAACTTTGCGCGCCATTAATTTCCGTAAGCAAAATCTGGTGCAACTGGATTTCTCCGATGCGGACTTGGGCGGCTGCAATTTTCAGGATGCCGTATTTGAAGGCGGCAGCTTGAGGGGCGCCAGCTTGAGAGGGGTGAACTTCAAGGGAGCAGACCTGCGCAGTGTGGAACTGGGCAGCATCACCTTGTACGACTTGAATAACTCTTTCCAAGGCGCATGTTTGTCCGTAGAGCAGGCCGTCCAGCTGGTCAGTTCCATGGGTGTGCAGGTTCAGTAAGACCCTGGGGCCGTACAAGTACGCAGTGATGTTTTAAGGCAGGCATCTGGAGCTTATTTTTCCCGACGGGCAGACTGAATGTTTGCCTTGGAAAGGGAGAAGGGCATATGTCCTTGGCCGTGTTGAACAGTTGTGCCTTGTCGGGCCTGGATTTTATCGACGTGCGTGTCGAGGCGCATGTCGCTCCAGGATTACCCGCCTTCCATATTGTTGGTTTGCCCGATGCCGGTATTCGCGAAAGCCGGGAGCGCATACGGGCCGCCTTGCAGGCCAGTGGCTTTGACTTTCCTGCAGCCCGACTGACTATCAATCTGGCGCCTGCTGATTTGCCCAAGGATTCGGGGCGCTTTGATTTACCCGTGGCTTTGGCGATTTTATTGGCCAGCGGCCAGCTGAGCCGCCCGGATGACAAGCAGCGTGAGCAAGCGATCACCGGTCTGGAGCGCTATGTCATGGCCGGGGAGTTGTCTTTGACAGGGGCCGTGGTTCCTGTGCAGAGTGCGCTAACGATTGCCCTGGGTATGGCGCGTCGGCATCCGGAGCTTTGTTTGCTTTTGCCTGCGCAGAGTGCAGAAATGGCGGCCCATGTTCCTGACCTGCAGGTCTACGGGGTTGCCAGTTTGGCAGAGGCGGCGAGGTATCTGCGAGGGGACAAGGAGCCGGAACCCGCATTGGCCAGGCCGTGGTCAGAAGAGTGGAATGATGGCCAACAACTTTGCTTGTCGGACGTGCTGGGGCAGCCTTTGGCTTGCCGTGCTTTGGAAGTGGCCGCTGCGGGTGGCCATAGCCTTTTGTTGAATGGCTCGCCGGGTGTGGGCAAGACCATGCTGGCTCAACGTCTGCCGGGTCTATTGCCAGACCTGGAGCGATACGCTCAGCTGGAAGTAGCCGCCTTGTATTCCTTTGTGCAGGAACAGGATTTTTTCAGCAGGCGACCCCCTTTTCGTGCCCCACACCATAGTGTGTCTACTCCTGCCTTGATTGGAGGTGGTAGCCGCCCAAGACCGGGGGAGGTTTCGCTGGCTCATCATGGCGTACTGTTTCTGGATGAGTTGCCTGAGTTCAGTCGGCGTTCACTGGAGGCGTTGCGCGAACCGCTGGAGCAGGGCTGCGTGCATATTTCTCGTGCCCAGAAGCAAGCGGTTTTTCCGGCGCAGTTTCAGTTTGTGGCTGCCATGAACCCATGTCCCTGTGGCTGGGCGGCGAGCCGTCATCGGGCGTGTCGGTGTTCTCCTGCTCAACGGGAGCTGTATCGGCAGCGCTTGTCGGGACCGATGCTGGACAGGATTGATCTTTTGGTGACCTTAAGCGAGTCCGAGCCGGAGCGTGATCAAGCAGCACAGGCGTCCAGTCAGGTCAGGCTGCGGGTACAGGAGGCGATCGAGAGGCAGTTGGCACGTCAGGCGGTACGAAATGCTCGTCTGTCAGTGGCAGGTTTGAAAGAGCATGGGGGCTTGTCTGCGGAGGCCTTGCAGCTACTGGCCAGTGCACGCAAGCGCTGGCATTGGTCAGAGCGAGTGCAGGGTAGAGTCTTGCGGGTAGCGCGGACAATTGCGGACCTGGCCGGAGTAAAGCAGATTGCCAGACCTCATATCGCGGAAGCATTGCAGTTCCGGCCTGAATTGCCTTGAATCGAGGTAAGAAGAAGGCGGGTGTCGCTAGGTGTGGCAGGATTGGGCTGACTGTAGGCTGAGGGCGACAGGCGCCATGACTTCCATGGTTGGCCTGTGCATTGCTTGATTAAATTTTCAGGCTGCGTATGAAACTGCGCGCCTCTGTGGGGGAAGGGGGGGAGGGCTTATCGCTGTTATCGGCTACCAGCACAATATTGGTGTTGATGTTCTCACCCAGCTTTTCGATAACTTGTTGCCTGATGTGGCCGTAATTGGTCTCGGAGAGTAGAGCCTTTAAATAAAACACATTAATGTTTCCAATCAGATTTTTGATTGCGAATTTCTGTGTGAATAATTCGTCGCTGACTGCCTGGCTGGTTTGGAAGAAAATATTGCACAGTGCGATTTCCGACCCTGTATGGGCAATACTGATTTGCAAGTTGACGCTATAAGTCTCTTTTTGGGGCGGTTTGTTCACCTTGGTAGCCGCAGAGATCTGGGCATGTGATTTCGCGTTATAGAGGATGAAGGCAGGATCATCTTCAGAGAGTTGACTAAACAGATCAACACTTGCCGTGGCGCTATCGATTTGCGCTTGGTTGAGCCGTTTGAAAAAACTCTGCTCCAGTATTTGCAGCACGGTGATGCTTGCGGTACCGGCTGAGATTTTCAGCGTGCTGGTTCCCTGCTCGCTCAGGTTCCAGAACAGATTGCCTACTGTATTCTTGAAAAAACTCAGCCAGCCTGCGGGGTCAACAAAGCGGGAGCCCAGTTTTTTATCGGCGCCCATCTGGGCCAAAAGGTTGGAATGGATAAAGTCTTCATAGCTCAGCGTATTGGTGTCTTCCGTGGTGGCAGAAATCAGATTGCCTGACACCACATAGGTTTGCTCAGTAGAAAAAGCCATCTTGATTCTCCTTTGTTGAATCCAGTGTCTGCAAGCGCACTGCCCGGCTTTACAGGCCGGGCTTGATTCAGTGCTTAAATATCCAGATCCAGCACAAAGTTCACGGCGTTATCGCCGAGCTTGTCGATGACTGCCTGGCGTACTTTCGAGTACACCGATTCATTGAGCACAATCAGGTTGGCTGCGCGGTAGAGCCAAGCGGTGGATTTGCTCCATTTCCAGAACAGGAAGCTGCCGGATTGGATGTCGGTCCGTGCATTGATGGCGGTCAGCACCATGCTGACGGTGCCGTGCTGGTCCTGGCCAGCAGGCAGAATCTGGAATTTGCCGCGGTCTTCTTTGGTGCTGCTGTGGTCAAACAGCTTCATGGGTTTTTGATTGGCAGGCTTGTTCAAGGCGCCGAATGTTTCCTGGGCGATTTTGTATAGCGGATTATTGACGTTGTTAACCACTGTCAGTATCACCTCCAGTACGACCTGGTCCATGGTGACGTCCGTATTCTTGGGTTGGAAGCGTTCAAAGAAGCTACTGCTGCTACCCCAGCCCAGGTTGGTCAGCCCATCCGAGTAAAACTTGAACCATTTTTCGCGATCATTTTCGTTGGGGTATTTCTTGTCAGCGGCCAGTTGCATCAACAAGGTGCTGTTTTGCACGTCGGCGCGGGATTGTTCGGTCAGTCCGCTGACAAAGCAAGGGATGCTGGCTTTGGCAACGACGGCACCATCTTCGTCGGCACTGCTGGTCGCTCGTGCGGTTACACGGTTGCCGCCGGCCGGGGCGTCGGGAATGTCCAGGGCGTTAATCCATGCCAATACCTGCTTGTGGTCAGTAATCGTGCTCATGGTAATACTCCGAAATTAAAAAGGGTTTTTACTGCATCAAAAAGTCTTTTTCGATTTTCCTTTTGAGATAATCGATTTTTAAAAGACCTTAATTTTTAATTTGGTTTTATTTTTGGTTATTTATTAGTTAAGTCGATTGCAAAATTATTGTCAAAGACGTTTCCGAAATATATGAAAAGGTTGCAAGCGTTACCAGTTATGAGTTGGCTTGCAATATGTGATCTTACTTGAATTGCTTTGGCTGCCTATGGTGTGCTGGCTGCTTTGGTTTTCAAGATAATTGATTTTTTATTTAATCGACGATTATTTTTTTGTTTGGTTGTATTTTGATTTTATTAACGGTCTGTGCGTTATTTATTTATATTTAAAGTTCGTTTTTAGGTATGGAATGGATTTTTGGAAAATAGATACCACGCATGCGATGCATGCAATAAACAGCTGCGCAGCGACTGTTTGATCAAAGGTCGAACGGTGGTGATGGTGGGGAAGCACTGACAACAAGGTGTTGTAAAGCGTGGGCTGATCCATGCCTTGGGATCACCCGTAGTAATGAGGGCTTGTGAAATGCTTAGAGGCGGGTGGAGTCTTCCGCAAGGATTGAGCGGATCGCGTGTGCTGACGCGCATCCGGCTGGGTCATTGTTTCTGGTTTTCCTTTATGGCCTGCCGACAACGGCCCTCCTACAAAAATCCCTTTGATATCTGGACAATCCTTCAGGGATCACCCTATAATCAAGAGCTTTTCCCCTGTTTGGATCTGTTCTGGCAGCGGACAAAGAAAAAAATAAGTGCCTGTTTTGGGTCATACAAGTGTCCGCCAGCTTCCTAGGCGACCACCCGCAGACACAAATTAGTCGAGTAATTTCATGCCTAAAATGAAAACCAAAAAAAGCGCCTCCAAGCGCTTTGTGGTTCGTGGTAGCGGTTCCATCAAGCGGGGCCAAGCGTTCAAGCGTCACATTCTGACCAAGAAGACGACCAAGAACAAACGTCAGTTGCGCGGTGCCGTCGAGGTTCATAAAGC
The DNA here is from genome assembly GCF_052931795.1 of Alcaligenes sp. RM2. NCBI lineage: Bacteria > Pseudomonadati > Pseudomonadota > Betaproteobacteria > Burkholderiales > Alcaligenaceae > Alcaligenes > Alcaligenes sp. RM2. Next base: position 1,091,579 of record NZ_JBRFIO010000001.1, on the reverse strand, counting down.
CGACGTCGCTTCCGTAAAAGCAATGATGCCTTTCGCTTGATTAGGGAGAATCGAACATGTCACGAGTAAAACGCGGTGTTAACGCACGCGCACGCCACAAGAAAGTAATTGCCCAGGCCAAAGGTTTTCGCGGCCGTCGCGGTAATGTATTCCGTATAGCCAAACAGGCTGTCATGAAGGCAGGTCAGTACGCCTACCGTGACCGCCGTAACAAGAAACGCGTATTCCGCTCGCTGTGGATTACCCGTATCAACGCAGCTTGCCGCGAACTGGATATGAGCTACAGCCAGTTTATCGCCGGCCTGAACAAAGCCTCCATCGCTTTGGACCGTAAGGTTCTGGCTGACTTGGCTGTTAAAGACAAGGCAGGTTTTGCTGCTGTTGTTGCACAGGCTAAGAACGCTCTGGCTGCTTAAGCGGTATCTGACTGTATAGTTCACAAACGGGGCCTTTGGGGCTCCGTTTGTTTTTGGAAAGTAACACGCCATGACTTCCTCCCACGACGATCTGATTGCCCAGGCTCGGGCCTTATTTGAGCAGTCTCAGGACGCCGCTTCGCTGGAAAACGCTAAAGCTCGATTTTTGGGCAAACAAGGTGCCATCACTGCCTTGATGAAAGGCCTTGCCCAGATGGAGCCGGAGCAGAAAAAAGCAGCCGGTGCCAGCATCAACGTGCTCAAGCGCGAAATTGAAGATCTGCTGAACGATCGTCGTGCTGCCCTGGCGGCAGAACAATTGAACCAGCGACTGGCTCAAGAACAAATTGATGTGACTTTGCCCGGCCGTGGTCGTGGCACCGGTGGTATCCACCCGGTGATCCAGACCTGGCAGCGTGTTGAAGCCATTTTCCGCTCTATCGGTTTCGATGTGGCTGACGGCCCTGAAATCGAAAATGACTGGACAAATTTTACCGCTCTGAATAATCCAGAGAATCACCCCGCTCGTTCGATGCAAGACACGTTCTATATCGATATGAACGACGAGCAGGGTTTGCCCTATTTGCTGCGTACGCACACCAGTCCCATGCAGGTGCGTTATGCACGCATGAATAAGGCCCCTATCAAGGTTATTGCTCCCGGCCGCACCTATCGTGTCGATAGTGATGCCACCCACTCGCCCATGTTCCACCAGGTGGAAGGGCTGTGGATTGCCGAGGATATTTCCTTTGCCGATCTGAAAGGCGTTTACACGAACTTTCTGCGCGCCTTCTTTGAAAGCGACGATCTGGTCGTGCGCTTTCGACCTTCTTTCTTCCCCTTTACCGAGCCATCCGCCGAGATTGACATGATGTTCTCCTCCGGCCCCAACAAGGGCCGTTGGCTGGAGATCTCCGGCTCCGGGCAGGTTCACCCGCAAGTGGTGCGCAATTTCGGTTTGGACCCAGAGCGTTACATCGGTTTCGCCTTTGGTTCCGGACTGGAGCGCCTGACTATGTTGCGCTATGGTGTTAACGATTTGCGCCAGTTCTTTGAAGGCGATCTGCGCTTTCTGAAGCAGTTCAATCGTTGATTCCTACTTCGCGCCGCTGGGCCTTTTAGGCCCGGTCGGTTCCGGTATACGCCGTTTTACGTCTCCATCTTTGCATCATGTTATTTTCCGAATCGTGGCTGCGCCGCTTTGTGAATCCCAAACTGGGAACTGAAGAACTGGGTCATCAACTGACGATGGCTGGCCTGGAGGTTGAAGAAATTCAAGCCGCCGCGCCAGCGTTCGAGAATGTTGTCGTCGGCTTTATTGCCGAGATTGCCCCTCATCCCGACGCTGACCGCCTGCGCGTATGCCAGGTCGATGACGGCTCGGGCAAGCTGCTGCAGATTGTGTGCGGTGCACCCAATGCGGCTCAAGGCATCAAGATCCCGGTCGCACGTGTGGGTGCAGAGCTGCCCGGTGGCATGAAAATCGGCCCGGTCAAAATGCGTGGCGTGGAGTCCGCCGGCATGTTGTGCTCGGGTCGCGAACTGGGTCTGTCGCAAGATCACGATGGTTTGCTGGTACTGGATGCTGATGCGCCCGTGGGCCAGAGCCTGCGCGAACTGCTGGATCTGGACGACCAGATTATCGAATTGAAATTGACGCCTAACCGTGCGGACTGCCTGTCCGTGCTGGGCGTGGCACGCGAAGTAGCCGCCCTGACTGGCGAGCCACTGACACTGCCAGACTTCACTCCTGTTCCTGTCACGATTGAGGATCGTGTTTCCGTTACCGTGAAAGACGCTGATTTGTGCGGCCGTTTTGCCGGGCGTGTGATTCGTGGCGTCAATGCGCGTGCCAAAACCCCGGACTGGATGAAAACTCGTCTGGAGCGCAGTGGCCAGCGTTCAATCTCCGCATTGGTGGACATTTCCAATTACGTCATGCTGGAACTGGGCCGTCCTACGCACGTGTTCGATTTGCAGCACGTACAGGCTGGTCTGGAAGTGCGTTGGGCACGTAAAGGCGAGACGCTGGAGCTGCTGAGCGGTTTGAATGTCGAGCTGGATACCGATGTGGGTGTGATTGCGGTTAACGATGTGCCGCAAAGCATGGCCGGTATCATGGGCGGCGAACAAAGCGCTGTCACACTGGATACGACGGATGTGTATCTGGAAGGCGCTTTCTGGTGGCCAGAAGCCATCATGGGCCGTGCCCGTCGCTACAAGTTTTCTTCCGACGCCAGCCACCGTTTCGAGCGTGGCGTGGACTTCGACTCCATTACCCAGCATTTGGAACGCACCACAGCGCTGATCCTGGAAATCTGCGGCGGCCAAGCGGGACCTATGGATGACCAGGTTGTGGCCTTGCCCGAGCGCAAGCCCGTTGCCATGCGCCTGGAGCGTTGCCGCCGTGTTCTGGGTATTCCTCTGGATCAAAAGCAGGTGGAGAGCATCTTCACCTTGTTGGGCCTGGACTTCTCGGTGGCTGACGAAGTCTTTACGGTCAATCCTCCCAGCTTCCGTTTCGATTTGACGATTGAAGAAGACCTGATCGAGGAAGTTGCCCGTATCTACGGTTTTGAAAATATTCCTGATCTGCCTCCGGTCGCTGCTGCACAAATGCGTGTGCCAGTCGAGTCCTTGCGTGGTCCGCACGCCTTGCGCGCTATATTGGCCGCCCAGGACTACCAGGAAGTGATCAACTTCTCCTTTGTGCAAGAGTCTTGGGAAAAAGATATTAACGGACAGGCTGACCCTATCCGTTTGTTGAACCCCATTGCCAGCCAGTTGGCGGTGATGCGTACCAGCCTGATTCCTGGTCTGCTGGCCAATATTGAACGCAACGCCAACCGCCGTCAGTCGCGCGTGCGTGTGTTCGAGTTTGGCCGCGTCTTCATGCGCGATGCCTCTCAAGAAAATGGTCCGTTGACCGTGGCCGGTATCCATCAGCCCAACCGCATTGCCGCCGCAGCCTGGGGCCCTGTTGTGACCGAGCAGTGGGGACAGCCCGATCGTCTTGTCGACTTCTTTGACGTCAAGCGCGATCTGGAAACTTTGCTGGGTCAACGTGCTGCTCAAGTCCGTTTCGAGCCTGAAGCTCACCCGGCCTTGCACCCAGGCCGTAGCGCCAGTGTGAAACTGGATGGTAAAACCATAGGCTGGATCGGTGAAATCCATCCTCAGTGGTTGAGCGAATTTGGTTTGAATCAAGCGCCGGTCGTCTTTGAGGTGGACGTTGATGCCATCTCTCACGACGAAGTGGTACACGCTCAGGAAGTATCCAAGCAACCCGTTGTGCAACGAGATCTAGCGGTTTGGCTGGATAAGGACGTATCCTATCAAGCTGTGCTGGATACACTGAACCAGGTGCGCAGCACGGCACCGCAAGCGGCTATCGTCAAAGATATTCAGTTGTTTGACGTCTGGCGCGACAAGAACGATGCATCGGAAAAGAGTCTGGCGATTCGATTCTGGCTGCAAGACAGCGCAAGCACGCTGGACGATGAACGCGTCGAGCAATGCCTGGATGCATTGTTGGCGGCACTGGTGTCTGCGCATGGCGCACGGGCACGAGCATAAGGAGACACAATGAACGTAGAGCGTACTCTGACCAAGGCGGATCTGGCCGAACTCTTGTTTGAACGTGTTGGCTTGAATAAACGCGAAGCCAAAGATATTGTGGATACTTTCTTTGCCGAAATCCGCGACTCCCTGGCCGATGGTGTCGAGGTCAAGTTGTCCGGTTTCGGTAATTTCCAGGTTCGGGACAAACCCCCGCGTCCTGGTCGCAACCCCAAAACGGGTGAAGTCATCCCGATTTCGGCGCGACGCGTGGTGACATTCCACGCCAGTCAGAAGCTCAAAAGTGTAGTCGAAGGGGCGCCAGTGGCGCCCGAGGATGACCAGGACTGAAGCCTGGTACGTTTGCGTACAGTTTTGCCTGACTGAACGTGTAAAATCACTCCTATTGTCGATGAGCATCAGTGGCTATGAGCACAAACGAAAAGACGGCGACCTTGCCACCTATCCCTGCCAAGCGGTATTTCACCATCGGTGAAGTCAGCGAGCTTTGCTTGGTCAAGCCCCACGTCCTGCGTTATTGGGAGCAGGAGTTTACGCAGTTAAAGCCCGTCAAGCGACGCGGTAACCGACGTTATTACCAGCACCATGAGGTGCTGCTGATACGCCGGATTCGCGGTTTGCTGTACGACGAAGGCTTTACGATCAGTGGTGCGCGCAATCGTCTGGGCGATGGTCCGGATATGCCTTTTGACCAGGAAGCCGCTGTGCGTCTGACCGGTCAGGAAATGCAGGCCTTGCGCACCAACTTGGGTCAGATCCAGGCAATGCTGGATCAAGCCTTGGCAATCACGGATCCTGGCTCGGCTCAGTAATCTGGGGTTGCTAAGCAGGAACGAAGGTCGGCCTTGGTGCCGGCCTTTTTTCATGGAAGGGATTAGCAGTGAACTTACGTAGTCAGGCTCTAAAGGCTTTGTTAGTACAAGAGCCGGCTGCCAAGCTGGCAGCAGTACGAGCAATTGCCCATGGCTTGCCCGTAGGGGCAGATGAGCATTTGGAAGAGCCGCCCGGCGTACCGGGACGGCCCGAGGGTTTGCGTTTTGTGAGCCCTCAGCATGTTCCCAAGCGGTCCGTGCGTACGATCCAGGGGCGAGCAGCCTTATTGCATTCCTTGGCGCATATTGAGTTCAATGCCATCAATCTGGCCTTGGATGTCTTGTGGCGTTATCCCGGTTTGCCCGACGCATTCTATGCGGGCTGGTTACAGGTGGCGGTGGAGGAGGCTTTGCATTTTGAGCTGCTGAGCGATCATCTTCAAACGATGGGTGTCCGCTATGGGGATTTGCCTGTCCATGACGGCTTGTGGGAGATGGCAGAGCGAACACGCTTTGATCTGCTGGCGCGTATGGCTTTGGTGCCGCGTACTCTGGAAGCACGGGGGCTGGATGCCTGCCCCCTGGTGCATAAGAAGTTGCTGGATGCTGGCGATGAAAAAGCCGCCGCGATTATTGCCATCATTTTGCGCGATGAGGTCGGGCATGTAGCGTTGGGAAATTACTGGTATCGCAAAGTCTGCCGGGAACAAGGCTTGCCTGATTTTGCTACGTATGGCGAGTTGGCGCAGCGCTATCGCGCACCGCGTTTGCGCGGCCCCTTTAATCGCGAAGCCCGCCTGGAGGCGGGCTTCACTGTCGAGGAAATCGACGAGCTGGAACGGCTGGATGCCGCTTTTAAGAGCGGGTTGCCGACGAGCTAGCTTCCGTGTTGGGCTTGGGCAGGTTATCCAGCTGCCCAAAGCTTACGATGCGGCCAATATACAGAACGGGGCCTTCCGGTGCACCACTATTGGAACCGCCTTCGGTTTCCAGTGTCATCTCAAAAATCTGCTCATCTTCTACGGTGCCAATCAAGGCCGCAGGAACGGTGATGGGGCGATTGGGATCAATCAAACCCAATGAACGAATTTGTGTGCCGCGTGGGGTGTGTGTCCATAGCTGCACCGACTGCGTTGCTTTGACTTCAGTGCTGACCTTGGGCACCAGCAGGACATTGCCTTGTGGGTCTACTGTTGCAATCCAGGCCGGAGTAGAGGATTGGCCAGGGGCCTGCAGGATAGCCGCCTGACGTGGCTTCATCTCAATAACATTGACAGGCGGTTCCGAGTTCATGTTCATGAGCAGGGCAATCACCAGGCCCAGAATCACGACCGCAGCCAAGCCGCCCCACAAAACAGGCATGGGCATGGCAAAGCCACGGGACTTGCGTTCGCCATCAACAGGTTCGGGTTTGCGTTTTTTCTCTAAGGTGACTGACTCAGGCTCGCTTTTGATGGGCTTTATCTTGTCGGCGACCTTGGCTGGTGCTGTGGGCGCTGCTTCGGCTGTGACAGCAGCTGCTTTGGTGGCTGGGTCGGACTCTGCACGCAGCAAGGTGGGGAAGGGCGGTGTGTGATCGTCAGCCTTGTCGTTCGAGCTGTTGGCGGACCAGCGAGGTTCAGTGCGAGTGGCAGCTTCCGCTTTAGTGCTTTGGTCTGCCGAAATACTGATCTTGATACTAGGTTCCTGGCGCACTGCTTTGATAGCTGGAGCGCTTGTGCTGGCGTTGCCAGTGCTTGCCGATTTGGGAGCTTCAGCAGCCGGACTGCTTGTGCTCCCAGCCTGACGACGTGCGGCAGGTGGAGGCAAGCCCAGGGTATGGTGAATGTGAGCCAGACTGGTGGGGGCAGGCACTGTTGGGGTCAGGCAGTCCACTAGCTCCAGCCACGCTTGCTCCCAAGCCAATGCCAGACGCGCTGCCTGATCATTTTGCTGCATCAGGGTGTGGGCTTGGGCCAATTCATGCTGGCTGAGCAGCCCCAAGGTATATTCGCCAATCATCACTGCATGGCGTGGATCGTTGGCGTTGCCCTCATTAATCAGGGGAGTGAGCTGTTGCAAGCCATGCTGGACCACAGCACGCAATTGTGCGGGGGAGCGGTTCAACTGAGGGCCCAACTGTTCGTAACTATTGCCGTGCAGATAGGCATGGATCATGGCGCGTTGGCTGGTGCCATCCAGCTTGCCCATGGCAGGGATGAAACGCTGTCCGGCTTGCGGCTTGATGGCAGGCAGGGCGTAATTATTATCGCCGCTTTGCGCGCGTTGACGCAGGCGAGCCAGTAGCCTGAACCGCAGAATGCTGTAAATCCAGGCGCGCCCTTCGCCTAAATCGGGGTCATAGCCGGCAGCGTTTTTCCATAACAAAACAAAGCTATCGCGCAGAACCTCTTCGGCATCAATGCGGCGGCCCAACACGGCCTGGCCCAAAGCCAGCATCAAGGGGGCTTCCTGGTCGTACAGCACATCCAGCGCCTGGCTGTCCTGTGCGGCTAACTGGTCCAGGGAAGAAGAATACGAAAAAGAAGAAGACGGCATGGATGGATTTTGCACGGTAAAGGGATTCATGAGCCAGATGTCTGGTATCGGGCGCTATTTTTACTGTGTCTGCGCCAGTTTCAGACAAGCAGGTATTGTATGCCTTTCGTTGAAGGCTTGAAGGTAACAAAGTGCTGGATTGCCAGCATTTTCTTTGCAGTGACAAGCCTTGAATTTCCCGATTTTCAGCACTGGATGCTTGCTGGTCAGGTCCCTTATTCGTGTGACTGTGGTTTGCAGGTCAATAATCAGCCAAACAAGCATGCCGTCGGCAGGGTCTTGGCAAGGATAAGCAGTTCAAAAGGCTATACTTATTCGTTATGTGCTACCTGGCAGTTTTGATAATTACCCAGGCGTAGAACCTCATTTCTGTATTCGCATCAAGGACATGGCAGGGCCTGCCTGCCAGTGGAAAGCGTAGTCTGCTTGTCCTGCCTTGATTTCAGCGTTGTGCTGCAACTTATTTTTAAGCTGTCCGCGGTTTTTCGGCTTTGTGCTGTTGAACACGGACCTATTGCGTGTGCCTCCTCGTCCTGAAGTGCTTGATGGTGTCTCCGGTGGTCTGAGCACCCTGAAATCCTTATTTCCTTACGTTTGGCGATTCAAGACTCGCGTGGTCTTGGCTTTGTCCTGTTTGCTGCTGGCAAAAGTCGCCACCGTGATGATGCCGATCTACCTGAAGCAGGTAATCGATGCGTTGAGCCTGCCCGCTACGGCTTTGATGCTGCCGGTGGCCGCCTTGTTGGGATATGGCGCCGTACGTCTGGCCTCCAGCGCTTTTGGTGAAATACGGGATGCCCTGTTTGCGCGAGTCACGCAAGGGTCGGTGCGGCTGATTGCGAACCACGTCTTTCGGCACCTGCTGGATCTGTCCTTGCGCTTTCATACTGAACGCCAGACAGGTGGCTTGAGCCGGGATATTGAACGGGGCACCAAAGGCGTTAGCTTTCTGCTGAATTTCCTGGTCTTCAATATTTTGCCAACCTTGCTGGAAATAGCTCTGGTCTGTGGCATCTTGCTCTGGCGATACGACTGGGCCTTCGCGGCGGTGACCTTGGGGACGATTGCGGCCTATGTTGTGTTCACCTTGCTGGTGACTGAGCGGCGCATGCGTTATCGGCGAGCCATGAACGACTTGGACAGTCGTGCCAACTCTCGCGCGATTGATGCCTTGCTCAATTACGAGACAGTCAAATACTTCGGTAACGAGGATTACGAGATCAATCGCTACGATCAGAATATGGGCCAGTGGGTCCAGGCTGCCGTGCGTAATCAGGTATCGCTGAACCTGCTCAATATTGGTCAGGCTTCGATTATCAGTGTTGGGGTGACGGCCTTGCTGTTCATGTCGGCGCAAGGTGTGCTGGCCGGAACCATGACGGTGGGTGACGTTGTGCTGGTGTCTGCCTTCCTGACTCAGCTTTATGCGCCTTTGAACTTTCTGGGTTTTGTTTACCGCGAAATCAAGAATTCACTGGCTGATATGGAGCGCCTGTTCTCCTTGCTGCGTCGCAAGCAAGAGGTGAAAGATGCGCCGGATGCCCAGGTCTTGTCCTGTGAGCAGGCGGGTGTGCGTTTCGAGAACGTCGGCTTTGCCTATGACAGCCGTCGCAAAGTCATTCAAAACCTGAGTTTCGAGATTCCCGCCGGCAAGACGGTAGCGGTGGTGGGTTCTTCGGGCGCAGGTAAATCCACCTTGTCGCGTCTTTTGTTTCGTTTCTATGATGTGACGGAAGGTCGCATCCTGTTCAACAATCGCGAGTTGCGCGAATGGACGCAAGAGAGCTTGCGTCGTCATATCGGTATCGTTCCCCAGGATACGGTCCTGTTCAACGATACGATTTTGCACAATATTGCGTATGGCCGTCCTGATGCCAGCAAAGAGCAGATCGTGGCAGCAGCACGGGCCGCCAGTATCCACGACTTCATCGAAAGCCTGCCCGATGGTTACGAGACCATCGTGGGTGAACGTGGTTTGAAGTTGTCCGGGGGCGAAAAGCAGCGCGTGGCCATTGCCCGCACCTTGCTGAAGAACCCACCGGTGCTGATTCTGGACGAAGCCACCAGTGCGCTGGACACGCGCACGGAACGGGCGATTCAGGCGGAGTTGAACGAGATTGCCCGCGACCGCACTACCTTGATCATTGCTCACCGTCTATCCACGATTACGGACGCGGATTTGATTCTGGTTCTGGAGCGCGGACAGATCGTGGAGCAGGGCACGCACAGCGAGCTTTTAGCCCTGGATGGCGCCTATGCCCGGATGTGGAATATCCAGCAAAGTCTGGAGGGATAATTTGACCATATAGTACCAAAGCGGTACTATATGGCTCTACGACCTGTTCAGAGAGAAGGAATGCTGCGAATCAGTAAAATCATTGATTACGGCACTTTGGTGCTGACACACATGGCTGGCGATCCAGACCGTGTGTTCAGTGCGTCTGACTTGGCCGCCATCCTGGGTTTGGGCCAACCGACTGTCAGCAAGGTGCTTAAACTGCTGGGCCAGCACGAGCTGGTCATCAGCAGCCGAGGCGCACGCGGAGGGTATGTGTTGGGCCGCCCCGCCAAACAGATAAGTGTAGCGCAGATTATTGATGCACTGGAAGATCAGCCCTTTGGCTTGACTGAATGTGTAGCTACTCCTGGAGCCTGTTCCGTGGAGTCAGATTGCCATATACGCAGTAATTGGCAGCGTATCAACGATATTGTCCGACGCACCTTGGAAGAGGTCAGTGTTGCAGACATGATACGCGTGCCCGTTAACGAATTTCCCCTGACACACAAGCCGGGTCCCGAATTGAAAAACAGAAACAAGGCGAACACCTCCAACGTGGAGTTAACCGAATGAGTACCGTCAACGAACATCTGGACACCTTCCTCGATCGTGATTACGAGGCAGGCTTTGTCACCGACATCGAGTCTGAAACCATACCGAAAGGTCTGAACGAAGACGTCATCCGTTTCCTGTCCGCGAAAAAACGCGAACCGGAGTTCATGCTGGAATGGCGCCTGGCTGCTTACCGCCAGTGGCTGACCATGAAGTATCCCAAGTGGTCGATTGTGGAGTATCCACCTATCGACTTCCAGGACATCAGCTACTACTCCGCGCCCAAGAGCAAGGCCGACGGCCCCAAGAGCCTGGACGAGGTGGATCCTGAATTGCTGCGCACCTATGAAAAACTGGGTGTGCCCTTGCACGAGCGCGCGCGTCTGGCCGGTGTGGCAGTTGACGCCGTGTTTGACTCAGTCTCGGTGGCCACCACCTTCCGCAAAGAGCTGGAAGAAGTGGGCGTGATCTTCTGTTCCTTTTCCGAGGCTGTGCGTGAATATCCGGAACTGGTGAAAAAGTATCTGGGTACGGTTGTCCCTCCTAGCGACAACTTCTACGCCGCCTTGAACTCGGCCGTATTCTCCGATGGCTCCTTTGTGTTCATCCCCAAAGGCGTACGCTGCCCGATGGAGCTGTCCACCTACTTCCGCATCAATGCCCGCGACACTGGTCAGTTCGAGCGCACCTTGATCATTGCGGAAGAGGGCGCTTCGGTCAGCTATCTGGAAGGCTGTACGGCGCCGATGCGCGATGAAAACCAGTTGCACGCAGCGGTCGTGGAACTGGTCGCCTTGGACGACGCCAAGATCAAGTACTCCACCGTGCAAAACTGGTACCCCGGCGATAAAGACGGCGTAGGCGGTATTTACAACTTCGTCACCAAGCGTGGCGAATGCCGTGGCGCACGTTCGCACATCTCCTGGACGCAGGTTGAAACTGGCTCGGCCATCACCTGGAAATACCCCAGCGTGGTGCTGCGCGGCGATGATTCCCAAGGCGAGTTCTACTCGGTCGCCCTGAGCAACCACCGCCAGCAAGCCGATACCGGCACCAAAATGATTCATATGGGTCGCAATACCCGCAGCACGATTATCTCCAAGGGGATTTCGGCTGGCCAAGGTATCAATACCTATCGCGGTCTGGTTCGTATTACCCCCAAGGCAGAAAACGCCCGCAATTACACCCAGTGTGATTCGCTGCTGATCGGCAAGCGCTGCGCTGCACACACCTTCCCAACTATGGAAGTGCAGAACCCCAGCGCCAGTGTGGAACACGAAGCAACCGCTTCGCGCATTGGCGAGGACCAGCTCTTTTATGCCATGCAGCGCGGCCTGACTGCCGAAGATGCCGTCTCCATGATCGTGAACGGCTTTTGTAAAGAAGTGATTAAAGAATTGCCCATGGAGTTTGCGGTCGAAGCACAGAATTTGCTCGGCGTCAGCTTGGAAGGCAGTGTAGGTTAAGGAGAATAATGAAATGCTGACGATTAAAGATTTGCGCGCTTCGGTTGAAGATAAACCTATCCTTAAAGGTCTGAACCTGGAAATCAAGCCCGGTGAAGTCCACGCCATCATGGGCCCGAACGGCTCGGGCAAGAGCACCTTGTCCCAAGTTCTGGCCGGTCGTGAAGACTACACCGTGGAAGGCGGTTCGGTTGATTGGCTGGGTCAAGACCTGCTGGAAATGAAGATTGAAGACCGTGCCCGTTCCGGTCTGTTCCTGGCCTTCCAGTACCCCATCGAAATTCCCGGTGTGTCCAACGCCTACTTCCTGCGCGCTTCCGTGAACGCCGTGCGCCGTCATCAGGGCTTGCCTGAGCTGGACGCCATGGACTTCCTCAAGCGTGTCAAAGAGGAAATGAAGACGGTTGGCATGCGCGAAGAGTTTCTGTACCGCTCCGTGAACGAAGGTTTTTCCGGCGGCGAAAAGAAACGCAACGAAGTTCTGCAAATGAGCCTGCTGGAACCCAAGCTGGCCATCCTGGACGAAACCGACTCCGGTCTGGATATTGACGCTTTGCGTGTGGTTGCAGACGGCGTGAACCGCCTGCGTTCCCCCGAGCGCTCCTTGCTGGTGATTACTCACTACCAACGTCTGCTGGACTACATCGTGCCTGACTTTGTGCACGTATTGGCCGGCGGCAAGATCATTCGTTCCGGTGGCCGTGAATTGGCTCTGGAACTGGAAGAGCGTGGCTACGGTTGGGTGCTGGAACAAGCAGCTGCCGAACAAAAAGCCAAGGGAGCTGCGGTATGAGTCTGCCGGATTGGGTCAACAGCTTTGCCGCTCAGGCTGCACAAGCACCTGGAGCCGGCCTGCCATGGCTAAGCGCCGTGCGTCAGCGCGCGCTGGATCGTTTCGCACAAGAAGGCTGGCCAACCACGCGTATTGAAGCCTGGCATCACACCTCCTTGGCTTTGCTGGAACAACAAAGTTTTGCGCCTCAGAAGTCGGCTTCGGCCGCAGAACTGGTGGCGTCGGTGCGCCAGCAAGAAGACGGGTACTTCCTGGTCTTTGTGGATGGTCACTACGATGCGGCCTTGTCGCACCTGAACGAGTTGCCAGCAGGCGTGCGTTTGTCCTCGCTCAGCACCTGTCTGGAACAGGATGCAGACTGGTTGCAGCAGGCTTATGGGGACGAGTCCCTGGGCGCCTCGACCGCGGCCTTGAACCTGGCTTTGGCCCAGGATGGCGCGGCCTTGCACATCGCTGCGGGCAAGCACCTGGAGCAGCCTGTTCATCTGGTTTTTGTGCGCACCCAAGGTGGCAGCGCCAGCTTCACGCGTAACCTGATTTCTCTGGAATCCGGTGCCAGTGCAACGGTGGTTGAACACTATGTAGGTCAGGAAGGAACGGATGCTTCCTTGAGCAGCGTCGTGACTCGCCTGAACGTGGCGCCTGATGCCAAGCTGACACACATGAAGTTGCAGCAGGAAGCGCTGCAAGACTTTCACCTGGCTGCAATCGATGTGCAGCAAGGTCGTGGCTCGGTATTCAATTCGCACTCCCTGTCCTTCGGTGCCCGTATTGCCCGCAACGACATTGCTACCGTCTTCAATGGCGAGCGCTGCGAAACCTTGTTCAATGGTTTGTATTTTGTGGATGGCCGCCGTCACGTGGACCACAACACCATCATTGATCACGCTCAGCCTAACTGCCAAAGCCGTGAGTTCTACCGTGGCATTTTGGCCGACACCGCCCGCGGTGTGTTCAGTGGTCGCGTATTGGTAGGCAAGGGCGCGGATGGTACGGATTCGGTACAGCGTTCGGACAGCTTGCTCTTGTCCAAGATGGCACGTGCAGACTCCCGCCCTGAGTTGGAAATCTACGCCGACGACGTCAAGTGTGCACACGGTGCCACTGTGGGTCAGCTGGATGCAGATAGCCTGTTCTACCTGCGCTCGCGTGGCATGACCATGGAAGATGCACGCAATATGCTGATTTACGCATTTGCCGCTCAGTCTCTGGAGCGCATTGCGTCCGAGAGCCTGCGTAGCCGTGCCACAGTCGGTATTAATGCTTTGTTGCCTGGCGGTCTTGCCCTTGGAGATCTTGCATGAATGCGCCTATGCCCGTAACTGCTGCTGGTTTGCTGAATCACCGCGAGGATTTTCCTATCCTGGCTCGCCCCATCCGGGGCCAACGCCTGTCCTATCTGGACAATGGCGCGACGACGCAAAAGCCGCGCTCGGTCATTGAAGCCGAGGCGCGATTCTATGAGCAGTCCAATGCCAACATCCACCGTGGTGTGCATTGGCTGTCTCAGCATGCTACTGAGCTGTACGATCAGGCCAGAAGTACAGTGCGGGCATTTCTGAATGCCGCGCGCGACGAAGAAATTGTATTTACGCGTGGCACCACAGAATCCATCAACCTGGTGGCCTATAGCTGGGGCATGGACAACCTGAAAGCAGGCGACGAGATTCTGCTGACCGGCCTGGAGCATCACTCCAATATCGTGCCTTGGCAATTGGTTGCCCAGCGTACCGGTGCCGTTATTCGCGTGGTGCCTGTGCTGGATAACGGTGAGCTGGATCAGGAAGCCTTCAAGCAACTGCTCAACGAGAGAACCCGCCTGCTGGCTGTGGGCCATGTGTCCAATGCCTTGGGCACGATCAACCCCATCGCTGAAATGACCCGTCAGGCGCATGCCGTCGGCGCCAAGGTGCTGGTGGATGGTGCCCAATCCGTTCCCCACGGTGTGGTGGACGTACAAGCCCTGGATGCGGATTTTTACACGTTTTCGGCCCATAAACTGTACGGTCCTACCGGCATGGGCGCCTTGTACGTGCGCTACGAGATTCTGGACAGCATGTCGCCCTGGATGGGCGGCGGTGACATGATCACCACCGTCAGTTTCGAGCAAAGTAATTACGCCCCTGTGCCACAGCGCTTTGAGGCAGGTACGCCCAATATCGCTGGTGCCATTACCATGGCTGCCGCTATCGATTATTTGATGGGTATAGGCATGCAGCGTATTGCCGACCATGAAGCGCTGTTGCTGGACTACGCCACCGAAGCCTTGCTGGCCATGCCTGGCATTCGCATTATTGGTACGGCCGCACACAAGGCAGGCATTGTGTCCTTCCTGGTCGACGGTATTCACCCGCATGATCTGGGCACGATTCTGGACATGGACGGCGTTGCTGTGCGTGCCGGTCACCACTGTGCCATGCCCTTGATGACGCGCTTTGGCATTCCCGGTACGGCTCGTGCCTCCTTTGCCTTGTACAACGATTACGCTGATATTGATGCTTTGCTGGGCAGCCTGCGCAAAGCTCAAAAACTATTTGGAGTTGGCTAAATGAGCCAGGATTTCAACGGGCTGCGCGAGCTCTACCAAGAGGTCATTTTTGACCATAACCGTAGCCCGCGTAACTTTGAAGTAATAGAAAACGCCAGTCATTTTGCCAATGGCCACAATCCGCTGTGTGGGGATCAACTGGCTGTGTACGCCGTGGTTGAAGACGGCATTGTGCAGAAAGTCAGCTTTGTGGGGCATGGCTGCGCTATTTCCAAGGCTTCGGCATCCTTAATGACCGAAGCCGTAAAAGGCCTGAGTCTGGCCGAGTTTGAGTCTCTATTTCAAGATATGCACGCCATGTTGACAGAGGCCCATCCCGATCGAGATCTGGGCAAGCTGGAAGTGTTATCTGGTGTGCGTGAATTCCCCGCACGGGTTAAATGTGCCACTCTGGCCTGGCATACCCTGCATAACGCCATCAATCAGGCCAAAGAAACCGCGCAAACCGAATAAAGGCGCAAACAAGCCATGAGCTACTTTGAACGACATGATGTGCTGGTCAGCCGGGATTGTCCGGCTGTCAGTATCCCTTACGGTGCTCCCGTTACGATCGAGGCGGGTTGTACAGCAACGATTACCCAGAAGCTGGGTGGCAGCTATACCGTGATGGTAGAGGGCAACCTGTACCGAATTGAAGGTGTCGATGCCGATGCGCTGGGTTTTGAGGCCCAGGACAAGCCCGAGGTTTTTGTACCCGAGCTGCCCCTGAGCGAAAAAACCATTGAAGACGCCGCCTGGATTGTGCTGGCTAGCGTTTATGATCCGGAGATTCCGGTCGATATCGTTAATCTGGGCTTGGTGTACGCTTGTCACGTGAAGCAGACTGGTCCAGAAGCGTTCTCCATCACCATGGAAATGACGCTGACGGCTCCGGGTTGCGGTATGGGCGCCATGATTGCCGATGAGGCCCGCTACAAGCTGGAGACTATCCAGGGCGTAGAGAAGGCCGTAGTGGATCTGGTTTGGGATCCACCGTGGAGCCGGGAACGTATGAGTGAATCAGCTCGCTTGCAACTAGGAATGCTGTAATAGAAAAGCCTGCGGTTAGCAGGCTTTTTCGATGTGGGTGTTGGGCATCCCTAGCCTGGCTCCTTTGGAGACCGCGTGATAGACGGCCTCGTTACGGTTGTGTACGTTCATCCGCATATACAGGGTTTCAGCATGCGCCTTGGCTGTAGCCGATGAAATATTCAACTGCCGGGCCACGCCCTTGATGGTCATGCCGCGTGCCAATAACACCAGCACTTCATACTGGCGCGGTGTCAGGCCCAGCAGCCGCGCTTCGTCAAGATGGTCTGTCTCAGGATCGGCGGGTGGCCAGCGTATGGGCTCGTAGGACGTAATCAGCTTGTCGGAATGAGCTTGGGACGGCGATGGACTCGATGGCTGGGTTACAGTCGTGGTCATTGCCATCGTTTGACGCTGGGGCGCAGGCGATGGAAAACAGGAGCCGCCGGCCAACACCAGATTGATCGAAGCCGCCATTAATTCCGGTGTGGCGGTCTTGAGCAAATGTCCCATAACGCCGGCAGGCATGTCTTGAAGCGCAGGCAAGGCGTAGTGGGAGTCGGCTATCAGGAGTACGGCGCTGGGTTGCAGGCTGCGGTACGCATCAGCCAGCAGCTTCAAACAGGCCTTGGCCGATGGCACCGACAATAGCAGCAGCTCACAACATCGTGTCTGCAGACCGGTTTCCATAGATTCGTAGTCCATGCTGAGCAGTTCCGCGCTGGGCAGGGTGTCTGCCAGCAGCCGTACGATACCCAACCTGTATAAGGTGTGTGGCTCTACGATGATAATTGTTGTCATTTTATGTCTCCCTCGCTGCGTCATGGGCTCTATGTCATTACGTTGAATAAGCCTTTTGTTGGTTCGATTGCATGTGTCATTGTCTTTGGTAGTTATGGGTATTTTCTTTTTTCATTCCTATTGGCAGCCTAATTTTCAGATGGCTAGCCGCATTCAGAACGGGCGAATCATGTGAAATTGTTAATCATTGTTTGTTTTGGTTAAATTTTGATGTTTTAAACGCCATACCGTGCCCAAAAGCGCGGATCAGGTATCTGGAAAGCCTTATAAACTCGGGTTACTCCTATGCTCCATAATCCCTAAACCGCTTACATATCAATAGCTTGAGTGTTGTCAGCGGCGCCTACTATATAACATATTGCCGCTGACATTTGGCTTACGTCAGCCGGTTAATGTTGGTTGACATACGCATTGTTGAAATTACCCGTCTGGGTGACGGTACTGTTGTGGTTCAGGCCGCTTTGCACCACTTGGGCACGGTTGCCCCAACCGTTCTGCATAACCGACGAATCCAGGTTGAAACCGACCTGGGTAACCACGGCCTTGTTATAGCCGCCGCTCTGGCTGATGTAGGAATCGTTGCCGATGCCTGCTTGGGAGTTATAGGCGTCATTGCCCAGGCCACTTTGGATGATGTTGCTGTCGTTGCTGTAGCCGGTCTGTTCAGTAACGGCTTTGTTATGCGAGCCGATCTGGACAATACTGGCGTGCAGGCGATCCGAATTGCCCCACCACGTGCCGGTTTGGCTGATAGTGGCATCATTTTTGTGGCCACCGCCCTGGACGATGGAGGCGTTCGAGTTGGAGACATTCCACTGATCGATCACGCCTTTGTCGTACTTGCCCCTGTCGGTGATGCTGGCGGTCGAGCTCATGCTTTTGTATTGATTGATGTACGCATCTCCTTTGTACCCCGATTGGGTAATGAAGGCGTTGACATGGCTGCTGTTGTCTTGCTCAATGACTGAGTCGTTGCGCGCGCCGCTGTCGTTGATGACAGCCAGTGCGTCACGGGTTCGGTATTGATTGACATAGGCATCGCCCGCTTGTCCCGTTTGGTTTACCCAGGCCTGGTCACCAGTGCTGCGGACTTGTTCCACAACCGCCTTGTTGTCCGAGCGTAATTGCTTGATGCCGATTTGCGATCCGTTGGCCTGCCATTGGCTGGCAAAGGCGTCGTTGCGGTTGCGTGACTGGGTGATGGTGATCGTGGAGTTGCCGCCGCTGCGGCTTTGTTCCACCACGGCCTTGTTGTCGTTGCCGTTGATGACCTTCACGGTGGTGCGAACCGTACCGTTATCCCACTGGTTGATGTAATCGTCGTTGCGGTCTCCCTTTACGTCGATGGTCGCGTTGGCGTTGGCGTTGTGGTTTTGAAGAACTACGCCTTTGTTGAAATTGCCGGTCTGCGTCACGGTGGCGTTGTCAGCCAGCGCCAGTGTGGGCAGGGCCAGCGCGGTGCCCAGGGCAATAGCTAATGTGGACAGTTTGCCGTTCATATACTTCTCCTCAGTGCATGTCGAAGACCGTTGTTAGGAAAGAGAGCGGTGGCCGGTCTTCTCGGAACCACCGCGCTGTCTGCTCGTGTTCAACTGCCGGTGACTGGAGCGGTCTGCACCTCATCGCTTGTGGCCTCATTGGCTTGCGTGGCCTCAGGAGCGGCCACAGCGGTCTGGGTGCGCATGCTGCGATAGGTTTCGTTTTGCTTCATGTAGTTCTGCACGATGGGGTTGTTACGGTCGGCCTCGTTTTGCAGTCGCCATTGGCCTTCCTTCATGCCTTGCACGATCAGATGCACCACCGCCGATTCAATGGCCTCTTTGACCGAGAGCTGGGCCGGTTCGTTGTTAGTTACGCCAGCCTCGATTTCCAGCAGGTCTTTGAAGTTCACGAACTTGTAGACGCTGGGCCGGACTTCGTAGGAAAAGATGGTCTTGGTCGTGGACACGCTTTGCAAAATGTTGCCGGTGCGCACGTCGATGGCCCGCAGGTTGACCGTGACTTGATCCACCCGATACTGGGTAGACAGGCCTACGCCCAGAAAGCGTGCGCCCGCGCCGCCCGTGCGCACATTGCTTTCATAGGAGATGATGCCTCCGTCCATCATGATTTCGGCCGGGGCTAGCGGCGGGATGTTAATGGCGGTGCGCTGGCCGTTTTCCTGCGATCCGTCCAGGGCGCGCACGATGCGCCGCTCGGTCAGCAGTTCCTGCAGGCTTTCGCGCTCGACCGGAGTGAACCAGCGCGAGTCACGCAAGGCTTTGACCAGCAGGGCGGCGGCTCCCTGGGTGACTGAGGTGGAAAAGGAACTGTCCGGATTGGGCTTGTATTGGCCGGTCTGGTCACGAAACCCGTAGACGGCCACGGTCAGGCGCTGGGCGGGCGCGGGGAGCTCCAGCAGATCGTGTGTGGCTGGCGAGGCGGGCGTCAGGTAGGCAGAGCCTTTGACTTCGGCCGGGGTGGAGGGGACGGCGCAGGCAGCCAGGGCCCAGGTCAGGGCCAGCACGCTTAACAGGCGTGTTGGGCGCGCGTTCAGGACGGTCACTGTGCTCATCATGGTTGCATCACTCGGAAAGTAGTGGAAGCGCCGGTGATCCGGTCCGTAGTGGTGATCGTCAGTGCTCCGCCGCCGATATCGACGACGCTGACAGTAAAGCTGCCGGTCTCGAAGGTCCCGGGTACAAATTTGCCGTTGCTGTCCACAAACTGCGAGGACGCGGCCGAGGCCAGGCGACTGAGTACCGAGCGCTCCAACTGATCGTTGAAGTCCTGGAAGGGCGTGCGCTGCTCAAAGGATGAGCCCAGGTCTTCGGCGTCGGGGTCCGTGTGCTTGTTGGTGACCTGGGCCGAGTTCAGTAGCCATTGCCCATTGAGCGGGCTGCCGCCGAAATTGGGATTGACGGGGGTATATATCAGTTCGGTTGCGTGGACGGGAGCAAATAGCGCACCGGTCAGCAAAACAGAGGCAAGGGGCAGGAAGGTCTTCACGTTATGTCTCTCTTGTTAAAGTTCGTCCGGAGCAAGGTCCGGGTTGTTGGTGAGTACGCGTTCGATCTCGCTTTTATTGACGTTTTCCAGAACAAGATCCACAGCCCGCTCACTGGCCTTCTTTGTGCCGGAACGCGCGGGCGTGAGAAAAGCGTGATACATGCGCTGGCGGCGGTATTCGACCCAAATTTCGCTGCCCCAGCGGGCCGACGGGCGCTCCACCACCGTCAGGGTGAAGGGACTGGCCCCGGTCAGCTCGCGCCAGCGATTGCTGAAGTAGCGGTAAAAGTCTTGTCCTTGCACCGTTACGGTGCGGTTGATGACGATGCCCGCGAGCGGATCGTCAAACAGGTTCTTGCGAACTACTTCAGCCTGCCGGATGGCTTCCATGAAGTTGGCCGGTTTGGGCTTGCTGGTATCTCTGCCTGGTTGTGCAGCGGCGCTGCTCATGACACACAGCATTGCCAGGAGCACGGCCCCTTGTTGGTATGGTTTTGTCATTGCAGCACCTGTTGTTCCTTCGCCTTACGGCTTGATACATCGGCGTTACTGACTATGGTAGAGACGGCCATCTGCAATTACATGAGCCGCATTTCCTAGGCTGTTTGCCCTTGCACAGGGCTGTTTTTGCGTCGGTGCTACTGATTCGGCGTAGGCTGTTTGGGGTAGGCGCGCGGACGAAAGATCAGCGGTGTCAGTGGTTCTCCGTCGTGTGGGCCGGTTGCCTGCTGCATGGGTAGCGGATTGGCTGCTTCTACATGCTGTACCGCGCCGTCCTGGGCGTTGTAGAGCACGACGATGCGGCTGTGGCGCACGGTATCGATCTGCTCGTGATCAAAGTGCGGCAGGGGGGGCTGCTTGACGCGATGCGAGCGGCTGCGTTGGCGGTACAGGGCCTGGCGCAGGTGGCGCTGCTGGCGCTGCTGGCGTCGCCAGCGTGACCAGGCCAACAGCAGCAGGCCGTTGGTCAGCAGAACCGCCCCGTAGAACAGAAAGGTGGTCAGGGTTGGGAAGATCGGATCTATCTGTTCGTAGCCAGCTTTGTCCATGGTGTGACCGATCAATAGGAGCAAGCCTTTGGCGATCAGGTAACTGAAGACGAACCAGCCGGCGATGGTCAGTAGACGGTCTATCCAGCGAGTGATGGGATGGCGTTGGGTCGTGATGATCATGACAGCTCCTTGATACCCCGGTCGGGGCTGCTCCAGCGGGCGCGTTTGCGACGCAGGCGCAGCATGACCATGGGGAAACTCCACAGCGTGGTTAAAAAATTGATCAACCAGTAGGCAAATGGGTACCAGATGATCCAGAACATCGTCAGGGGCAGATCGGGCTCGTAGCGACGGTCGATCCAGATACTGACGGCGAACTGCAGCAGGCACATGCCGGCCAGCACCATACCGGTGAACGAGGGCGGGAACAGGCCGTCGATCTGGGTGGCGGCAGGCAAGTGGAGCATTTGTCCAAGCAACCAGATCAGCATCGCTACGCCCAGGGCGAAACTCCATAAGGTCGAACACAGGTATTCCAGGGTCAGGGGCCACATGCCGCGGTTTTCCCAGCGCAGCACCTGCGGGGTGTATTTCAGGAAGGTTTCCGCACCGCCCTGAGCCCAGCGCAAACGCTGCTTGAACAGGCCTTTCAGTGTTTCGGGCATCAGCACCCAGCACAGGGCGCGCGGCTCATAGAACACCTGCCAGCCGGCCAGCTGCAACTTCCAGGTCACATCGATGTCCTCGGTGATCATGTCCAGACTCCAGTAGTCCACTTCGTCCAAGGCCTGGCGACGAAAGCCTGCGATCACGCCGGAAATCGTGAAGATTTTTCCGTAGACGCGCTGCGTGCGCTTGATTAGCCCGATGATCGAGGAGAACTCGCCAACCTGGATGCGGCCGATCAGGGTGGAGCGCGTGCGGATGCGCGGATTACCGGTGGTGGCACCGACTTCCGGGTTACGCAGCATGGGGGCGACCAGGTAATTGACGCCTTCCGGGTCCAGGTAAGCATCCCCGTCTATACACACGAAGTAATCGCCGCTGGCGCTCAGGGCTCCCATGCGCAGGGCCAGTGCCTTGCCCTGGTTCTGGGCCAGATGGATGACGCGCAGCTTGTCGTACTCCTCGCTCAGATCATTGAGCACTTGGGCGGTGCGGTCGCTGGAGCCGTCGTTGATGGCGATGACTTCGATGTTGGGATAGACCTGGTTCAGCGCGGACAGGATGGTAGAGCGGGCGTTGGCCTGTTCGTTAAAGCAGGGGATCAGGATGCTGACCAGCGGCATGCCTTCCAGTTCGGGTGGGGCGTGTGGTTTATAGGTCCAGCGGCGTTCATGCTGGAACCAGAAGATCAAGCCGCCGCCTATCCATATGCCCGACATGAACAGCGGGTACATGAAGATGAAGTAGAGCAGTAGGTGGCTGGTCAGGGCGACGGTGATTCCCAGGGGAATTCCGACGATCAGGCACAGGGCCAATAGGGCGATCAGTCGTTCAATCATTTTTTGTTGGATACCATTCAATCGTGATTTCCGGACGAATCACGTTCATCTTGGGCTGATTGTTGACAAAGTCGTCGGGGTAATAGCCGACATGTCGCGCCCCTCTTGCCGTCAGTGCATTGAGCCAGCCGGCCACTAGATGGGAGTCCAGCGGACGGGATGGTTGACCTTGGCCGGGCCAATCGACCGATTGCACTTCGAACACGGTGCGGCGCAGGCCTTCTGGGTGGCTGGCCACCTTATCGACCAGCTCGTTCAGCCAGGTCACGGCATGCTGATCGAGGATGTCTTCCATGCGGGGCATGGCCATCACGGCAGTCCAGTCATAGGCTTGCAGAAAATCGTTCAGGTTCTGGGCAAACCACTGTTCGCTCTGGGGCTTCAGAACCGGTAGAGCGTACATATTGCGGGCCGTACTGATCTGCGGGCCGCGCTGCTTGCGTACCCGATCAGCTAGTTCCCGGGTCAAGTCGATCAGGGCTTGTGATTTAAAGCGCGTCCAGCGCTCAAACTGCTCGGGATTGGCTCGTATCGTTCTGATGTCCCTGCCAAAGCCGGCGTTTTCGTAGGCGTCCAGGGCGGCGGGCGAGGCATCTTCAAAGTCGGTCAGCGTGGCATCGTCATGGAATACGACACCAAAGAAGATGGCGCTGCGTCCCAGGTCTTCGTACAGATCGCCCATGATCTGGCGAGTGCGAGGGTCAAAGGGGGACAGGCGGCGGTAGCCTTGTGTGGGCAGGGAAGGTGGGCTGCCGTCGGCATGCCATTGCAGCACGCGTTGCGCCGGCTCGGACGTCTCGATGGCCAGCACGGGCATCCATGCAAAGACATTGACGTGGGCGCGCGAACTTAATTGCCAGGCCGTGCGATTGAACAGGTCGGCGCGCATGGGCAGGTGGCGGTTGGGGAAGTAGACCGCGCGCACCAGGCCATCGCCTGTGGGGTCGGCGAAGGCTTGCAGATAGACACTACGTGGTTTCAGGTCTGCGATGCGTTGCACCAGGGCGCTCAAGTTGCGTTCCATCTGCGCCGGATCGGGGTCGTACACATAATCCAGATCCACATGCACCACGCGCTCGGCCTGACGGTCTTCACGGGCGGTGATAAAGCCTGCAAAGGTGCTGATGTCCGGGTCGTTATCCACCAGATAGCGGGGCATATTCATCGGGTCGTGGACATTGGCCACGCCGTCGGTCAGCGTCAGGGCCATCTGATAGCCTTCTTGCTCCAGAATTTGCAGGCCCAGGCCGCTGATCCGGCCATAGGGCCAGACCCAGACGCGCGGCGGCTTACCGGCGTGCTGTTTGACGCGGGCACTGATGGCGCGCACATCCTCGCGAAAGCGGGCGGTGTACTCGGCATCGGTCTCGTAGCGTTTCTGATCGGTCAGGTAGCGATGTGCGGCAGCCACTGGCTGGATATTGCCTTGTGGGTTGGCGATGGCACCGTAATGCATGTTTTGGGTGTGCGCGCCGATTTCCACCAAACCGGATTTGGCCATTTCGTCGATTTGTGCCCAGTGCAAAAAGCGCGAACGTTCGGTGGGAAGACCGCCAAAGTCCACTTTTTCGTTGTCGGGGGTGTCCAACCATTTGCCGACCGGGGCCAGCAGCGCAGGCCAGTGATAGGCTTTTAGCAGCGGGAACACGCGGGTATAGAAACTTTGATACCCGTCGTCAAATGACAGCAGCACTGCCTTTTCAGGCAGAGGCTCCACACCTTGGCGGGCGCGCATAATCTGCTCTACGCTGACGGGCACATAGTTGTTTTCCTGTAGCCAGGAAAACTGCTGGCGCAGGTGCTCGGTACTGACGCTCAGGTACGCCTGGTTAGGATCGTGGTCCTCCACGTCGTGGTAGGCGATGATGAGTAGCTCGTCATTGCGCCAGGGCTGCTCTTGTTGTTCGAGGCGACGCTGCTCGGGCGGTACATACAGGGCCGGCGGGCTGGCGCTGCAGGCGGATAAAAGGGCGCTGAAGGCCACTATCAGAAGGGTCAGGATTCGTGTGCTCATTGTCGTGGCCGCTTAGAATTTGATCTTGAGTTCAACCATGCCGCTGTACTGCTGTTCGCGCTGGCCGTCATAGGGGCGGGACAGGGCCTGCAGGCGCAGGCCGACTTCCAGATTGCGGTCGTGCTGGTAGTTCAGTTCGTAGGCGACGGAACCTACGGTGCCATTGCCATAGCCGCTTTGGTGATGTAAGCCCACACCCAGTGTGAGGGCTTGGGTCAGGCGCTCGTCATAGTGTTGGTAAAGCAGGTGCTCCAGACGTAGGGCAGGCACAGCCATGTATTCGCGCCGTGGGCTGTAGTAGGGTCTGTCTTCGTCTTTGTTGCCGGAAGCCCATAGTTCCAGCTGGGCGTCGGCCTTGATGCGCGGGCTGGTGTAGATGCGTTGGTTACCTGTGATCTGCAGACTCTGACGTACGTTGTTGTCAGAGAATTTTGTCCCGGTATAGGCGGCTTGCACCCATTGTTCGGGGCCGTTTTTCCAGCGCAGCCGTACTTGTCCCTGGTTGGCCGTGATGCCTGCGGCCAGGGCGCGATTCGGAATATCCAGGGTGCGATAGTCCAGGGTGCCGCCGATGCTCCAGTTATCGCTCAGCTCGTGATCAAGCTGCAGGCTGGCTCCCATCTTGTTGCCCTGACCCCAGTTCTGGTTGTTGATTGTCAACTGTGATTGCCAGTCGCGGCCGCGGTACTCCAGGCCGGCTCCCTGCCAGTTCACGTTGTGACCAAGCTCGTCGCTGGTATCAAGGTGACCGGCCAGGGCGGTGGCGCGCCAGTTGTAGTTGATGGGGGCGCTGTACCATTGCGCCTCGGTGCGAATGCCGTCATTGCCCGAGATATCGCCGCCGTTGCTGGTTTCAAAACCGCTGCGCAGGATCAATTCATTCTTGCGGTAGGACTGCCAGTCTTTTTCCAGTTCCGCGACCCGCATA
The DNA here is from genome assembly GCF_052931795.1 of Alcaligenes sp. RM2. Lineage (NCBI taxonomy): Bacteria > Pseudomonadati > Pseudomonadota > Betaproteobacteria > Burkholderiales > Alcaligenaceae > Alcaligenes > Alcaligenes sp. RM2. The sequence continues at coordinate 1,066,361 of NZ_JBRFIO010000001.1, read as the reverse complement.
TTGGTGGGGTAGTGCGCTTTGGCATACGCCAATAGTTCTTCGGCCTGGCGGTATTCGTGCAGATCCAGGGCGGTCTGGGCCTGGCTGATGATGACGTCTTCTTGGCGCGGCGCGTAGGTTTCGGCGATCTTCAGATTGCGTTCCGCCGCCCGTGGCATGCCCGACATGCGCTGGGCATCGGCCAGCGGCACGCGTAGGTTGACGTTACTCGGTGCCTGTGCGCTGGCCTTGCCCAGATTTTCGCGCGCCTCCTTGAGCAAACCCGTATAGGTATAGAGCGAGTTTTTCAAAATCAAGGCGTCGGTATAGCCTGGATTGGGCTGGGGGATTGGATTCCCGCGTAGCCACCGAGTGGCGGGCATGTCTTTTTCCATGCGCTCGGCCAATGCCAGTGCCTGATCTTCGCGGCCAGACTCCAGCAAGGAAAAGGCCAATCCGGTTTGATAGCGTGTGCGTGTTTTTGCGTCCAGCGAGGGTTCGGCCAACGCCCGCTCGTAGCTGGATACGGCTTGTTCGGGGTGACGGGCGCGCAGTTGCAGGGCTCCTAGCGAGGCGTAGGCATAGCCTGGATATTGGGCCGCCCGTTCGGGAGCAATGTCTACTGTAGAGGGTGCGTCTTCGCGTGTGTCCATCGCAATCAGACGGTCACCACGGATGCGGCGGGCGAAAGCGGGGTTACCCAGAAAGCTGGCGCTGTCAGCCAGTTTGTCTTGCAACGCGATGGCTCGATTGGCGACCAGAAAACGTTCGGGTAGTGTGCGTGTGGGCTGGGGCGACAGCCGTGTCAATTCAGCGGCATAGTCGGCTTGACGGTCAGCCAGGTCTGCGTTCGAGAAGATGTCGGGATGTTGTGTTTGCCATTCCATCGCCTGGCGGTGCAGTCCGGCGGCATGCAGGGACTGGTCATAATCCCGGATAACATCGGTTTTGTCTGGCTGGACAGCCAGAGCGTCCTGGCTGACGCGCAGGGCTTCGTAGTTCTGGCCGGCAGCGCGGTAGATGTAGCTGCGCGTCAGCAGGTACATGGTGTTTTGGCGTGTGGCCGGCTGCAGTTGCTGGGCGCAGCTCAAGGCCTGGGCAGTCAGTCCGGCATCGGCCAGGCTCATGCACAGGCCCATGGTGAAGGCGGCTTGTTGTGGAAAGCGCCGCATTCCTTCCCGATACAGGTTTTGGGCCGGTGTCCATTGGCGCGCATCTTTGTAGGCGCGTGCTGTCAGCAGCAATACATCGGCCGGCAAGGGCAGGTTGGTCGGCCAGCTTTGGTACAGGCGGATGACCTCTTGCGGCTGGCCTGCCCAGGCATGAATGCGCATCAGATCAAGCTGGACACGTGTCTCTTGCGGATGCTGTTGCCGGTACTGCTGCAAGCCGGCAATGGCGGATTGGTATTGGCCTTGGCGTGCCTGTTTGATCCAATCCTCGTAGGAGGCGGCATACAGGCTGGTGCTACACGCGGTCAGTACCAGCAGGGTAAAGGAATCCAGCCAGAACCGGCGCAGAAACGAGGTTCTGGCTGGGAAGAGACCGACGTTTTGCAGAGCTTGTCTTTTTATTGATCGCCTGGACACTTCTCTTCCCCTTGTTGTTTGTGTGTACGTCCTGCCACTGTTCGTTACTGAGCGAACAGAAGGGTCTTAAGGGGTATCCTAGGAGTCTGGGCCTCTGGCGGTAATTGGCCTTTTGATGTAAACCACCAGGTTTTTTGTAGTAAGCCACTCGGCCTAAGCTAGATGCTTCTTAAGAAAAAGCTTGCACAACAGAGCAAACAGGGTCGGGGCTTGATTCTTTCGGGGCGTAGCGCACTTGCATGGGGTGCAATGGGTCGAAGGTTCTAATCCTTCCGTTCCGACCATATTTATCAAGGGCTTACAGCATTATTGCTGTAAGCCCTTGTTCATTGCTGTGGGGATTCTGTGGGGACTCGTTTTTCACCGATCACCCCGTCTTCTCAGAAGCGTAACCGCTGGCGCTTTTTCGGCATTGTGGGCAAGCTTCTCAACTTCGTTCAGCAATTTGGACAAATCAGCGGCTGAATAGTCGGTTGTGATTGACCCATTCGTGGGATCTAGCAGAACTTGCCTGTTTGCCAAATGCATTCCCGCAGCACGCAGCCGTCGCCCAAATGTGTGCTTTAAGTCATGTACTCGCACTGCGCTGAAACCGGCATTGGCTGGACATTGGTACAAATCCTCTCACGGTTGGGCCGCTCGTCACTTGGCAGCCCACCAGAGGCATTCATTTCGCTATGGGTTCACCCTTGTATGGAAAAACACATACGGCTCGTGTCTTGAAAGGGTAGGGGCTACTGCTGCAACCATACCAAAGTGCGTGTACGTCCAGACATCTGGCCTTGCCAGGGGGGTCATGGTTATGGGGCCGGTTGGTTCAATGCCTGTTATGCTGGATGAGGTGACAGGTTATCCGTGATGATTCCTGTGGCCGAGATTAAACCGAGCGAACGCAAAATAAACGCAAGTTGACCAAACCGGAGAGATTTCCATGGGCACCAAAATTGTTACAGAAGCCGACCGTAAGCGTACTCCCCCTCCTGCCCCCCCCAAGGGCGTGAACCTCAGCACGAAATTCCGGGGGCAACGTGTTAGCCAGGAGCGCGGTGCGCATACCCGCAGCAAGAAAAATCCCGGCAAGCGTGCACATTCGGGTTAATTTCTGGAGACAGCTTGGTACCTGGCAAGGCTTCAACGGCGGATGCTGGAAGAATTAAGCATTTCCACACGCAAAAATGCCCGCCTGTTGAAAAATTGAACTGCACCCCAAAAGTTTGATACCCATCCAAGCTTTGGGGTGTTTTATATGGCGATGTACACAGAAGCATTCAAGCTAGAAGTTGCACAGACATATTGATCAACGCAGATAGGGGCGTGATCCTTAGCTGCCCAGTATCGTCTGGACCACCGGACGGTGTGTCGCTGGATGTTATGGTAGTTCCCTTCATTATCAAAGGGGGAAATGGCTGGAGAGAAGGAGTTACATCTTGAGTGATCAGCCAAGCGATAAGGCGTTGTGTGAAGCCTTGTCGGAATTGTTTGTAGATAGGCCGGTTAATTACCAGGCTATTGCGAACGTGGCCAAGTACTTTTCGGTCCACCATGTAGAAAGGGCTTTGTTCGAGTGGGTGGCGCCGGTTTGCTATTCCAACGCGCTTGCCCCCATCCCTTCAATCTGGACCGGGTTTGAACCCGACCAACTCTGGCGCGATATTGTGGCGCATCGCCAGGCTCGTGCCGGTGCCGGTCTGTTCAGACGGGTGCGCTGGCATGCCCAACAGCGTTTCCTGCGCTATTACTTTGCCAAGGAGTGGCGTGAGCTGTCTCAGTACTTGTCATCGGGTAATCCCCCCCATTTCTAACGATCGTTAAAAATGGGGGCGTGATGCGACAAGCCTTGCAAGAGGCATCCGCGTATCGATGTGAACTGTTGGCGCTTGATGTTGAGGATGCCATGCTGGCTTGCCAGATGTAGGCGCTCTGGTCCCGGAGTGTGGCCAGAAGTCTGTCCTTGGCCGATATTCTGATTGCGCGTTGTTTGTCTTTGTTGCCAGCGCAATAGGCCCACTTGACGGGGTTTTTCTGGCTTCTGCAAGCGGCCTTGGTTCTGAAATTTGTCTTACCAAAGCCCATGATGAAATTTAAATTTCATCATGGGCTTTATGCTTTCATTGCCAGGAAACAGAAATTTTTCCCAATAAGGGTTTATCCCTTATTTTTCTCTGTGGGCCTTATTTGAAGCCACTCTTGGTGGACGTGAGATCATGATCTTCTTTCTTTTTTTCTGCTCCCAAGGGTAAATACGGAGCCAAATCATTACATCCATAATTGAAATTAAAATTTTATTAAGTATTATATGAAAAACAAATTTCAATTTTAGGTTGTGTCATGGTCATCAAAGATTCGATCCTGGATATTCTCGATGTCCTGCCCAGCGCGGAGCGGCGGTTGGCCGATGTGGTCCTGTCTCATATGGGGCAGCTGGCGACTTACTCCGCCCAGGAACTGGCCGAGAAAGCAGGTGTATCGGCGGCTACCGCGGTGCGCTTTTTCCGGCGTCTGGGTTTTAACGGCTTTAACGAATTCCGGGTCACGGCCCGCGAGCAAATGGGTGACGGCGCTCCCTTCAAGCGTCTGCACTCCATGTCCAGCAGCGGTATTCAGGCCGATATGACGCCGTTTATCAATGCAGACGTACAGAACATTTCCACCACCTTCCAGAACATTACTGAACAGCATCTGGACAACTTCACCCAAGCCGCCCTGAAAGCACGACGCATCTGGGTGTTTGGTTTCCGCAATGGCCAGATCCTGGCGTGCTACGCCCACTCTTTACTGCAGCAGCTGCGCCCGGATGTGCATCTGGCGGTGGGCACGGTGGCCCATCTGACCGAGCAACTGGCCGATGTGGAAGCAGGGGATCTGGCCCTGGTGATGGATTTTCGTCGCCGCTCGGTGCTCTTGCCTTCCTTGGTGGAGCATCTGCGGGGCGAGTCGGTACAGATGGCTTTTTTGACGGATGGCCTGGAAAGCTCCTTGCTGCGTTCGCAAGACATCGCATTCACGGTGGCAACACGCGGGGAGTACTTGTTTGACTCGCATACCGGCACGCTCAGCCTGATCAATTACTTGGTCAGCCGGGTGGCACTGCAGGCCGAGACGCAGGTTGCCCGTAAGTTGCAGAAGATTGAATCCATCCATCGCAGTTTTCAGGACTTGAAGTCCAATAATTAAACCCATAGAAGTGGAGCAGACATGAACAAACATGCCGTTCGGGAGCAAGGCGCGGTGCAACTGTATCTGAACCCTCGTTGCGTTCAGGATAGCCAGGAATATGACGCCTCCTTGCAATCGATTTTGTCGGTGGCCGCCTACGAGCAGGCTCAGGCCAGCATCGTGCAGTGGCCCGGTTACGCGCCTACTCCTTTGCGTCATTTGCCCGGCCTGGCCGCGCAGATGAAGGTGGGCGGGGTGTATTACAAGGATGAGGCCGGTCGTTTTGGTTTGGGCAGCTTCAAGGCTTTGGGCGGTGCTTATGCCGTCAATCGTTTGCTGTTGCGTCAGTTGCAAGCTCATACCGGCAATGCCAGCCTGACGCTGGATGATCTGAAGAGTCCTGCCTACAAGGACTTTATTGCTGGTTTGACCGTGACCTGCGCGACCGATGGCAATCATGGCCGCTCGGTGGCTTGGGGGGCGAAGAATGCCGGTTGTCAGTGCGTGATCTATATCCATGAGCATGTCAGTACTGGTCGTGAGCAGGCCATTGCCTCTTACGGGGCAAAGGTAGTACGCGTGCCCGGCAATTACGATGATTCGGTGCGCCAAGCTGCTGAAGATGCCAAAGAGCATGGCTATTTTGTGGTGTCCGATACGTCCTACCCGGGCTATATGGATGTGCCCAAGGATGTGATGCAGGGCTACACCGTGATGGTGCAGGAAGCGCTGGATCAGATTGCTTCGGGCAAGCCGGTGACTCACGTCTTTATTCAGGGTGGTGTGGGTGGTTTGGCGGCGGCCGTATGCGCCCATATGTGGGAGCGTCTGGGTGCGCAGCGCCCTCGCTTGATTGTGGTGGAACCCAACAAGGCCGATTGCCTGTTCCAAAGTGCTGTTCAAGGTAAGCCCGTCACGGTCACCGGCGATTTGAATACGGTGATGGCCGGTCTGGCTTGCGGCGAAATCTCCTTGCTGGCCTGGGAAATTCTGGATCCCGGCACCTATGCCTATATGACGCTGGAAGACGATGCCGCCTTGCAAACCATGCGCCGTCTGGCCCGTGCCGATAAAGGTGATGCGCCGATTGTGGCGGGTGAGTCTGCCGTGGCCGGTGTGGCGGCTTGCATGGCTGCGTGCGAGCAAGCGGACTGGCGTCAGGCATTGGGTATTGATGAAAACAGCCAAATCCTATTTTTTGCCAGCGAAGGTGATACCGATGCAGAGCTGTATCAGCGCATTGTCGGTATGAGCGCCAAAGAAGTGCTGGCTCAGGAGCCGGTATGAACAGCCCAGCCAGCACATGTTTAGCCATTAATGGCGAACGCCTGCTGCAGCGTATTGCGCAGTTGGCGCAGATTGGTGCAATCGACGGGGGCGGTGTCTGTCGCCTGGCCTTGACGGACGAGGACAAGGCGGGCCGCGATCAGGTGGTCAGCTGGATGCGTGATCTGGGCATGCGTGTGGAGATCGATCAGATCGGTAACATTATCGGGACACGCGCTGGCCGTCTGGATGTGGCGCCGGTCATGACGGGTTCGCACATTGATACCGTGCGTACTGGCGGACGCTACGACGGCAATCTGGGTGTGCTGGCTGGACTGGAAGTGGTGGCCAGCTTGAATGATGCCGATGTGCAACTGGATCGTCCCTTGCAAGTGGTGGCCTTTACCAATGAGGAAGGAGCGCGCTTTGCTCCGGACATGATGGGCAGTCTGGTGTTTCAAGGTGGCTTGTCCTTGCAGGAAGCACTGGACACCGTGGGCATTGATGGCAGCACCGTGCGCGAGAATCTGGAGCGTATTGGCTACGCCGGTTCCGTGCTTTGCGGCCAACCTGATGTGCATGCCTATATGGAACTGCATATTGAGCAGGGCCCGGTTCTGGAGCATGAAAGCATTGATATTGGTGCCGTGACTGGCGTGCAAGGGATTTGCTGGCTGGAGTTTGAGGTGCATGGTGTCTCCAACCATGCGGGCACCACGCCCATGCACCTGCGTCATGATGCCGGTGTCGTGGCGCAGCAAATTGGTAGTTTTGTACGCCAGTTGACTGAGCGTTACGGCCCGCCGCAACTGGGCACAGTAGGGCGCTGCGAGCTGTTTCCGAATCTGGTCAATGTGATCCCCAGCAAAGCCGTATTTACCGTGGATTTGCGCAATGTGGACAAGGCCAGCCTGGATCAGGCCGAACAGGAAGTGCTGGATTTCGCCCGGCAGGCGGCCGAGCGTGAGGGTGTGCAGATCAAGCATCGCCATTTGGCCCGCTTTGATCCTGTGCAGTTTGATGAACGCTTGATCAGCAAGGTCGAGCAACACGCCAAGGATCTGGGCTGCTCGGTCAAGCGCATGCCCAGCGGTGCCGGGCACGATGCGCAGATGCTGGCGCGCTCTTGCCCCACAGGCATGATTTTTGTACCGAGTGTACGTGGTTTGAGCCACAACCCGGCAGAGTTTACCCACGATAAAGACCTGATAGCGGGATGTTCGATTCTGCTATCGACCTTGGTGGAGCTGGCCCGTGAATAAGCAGTAAATCCCTGATGACGGGACCGCCGCCACAAGAGCAAAGGCGGACCGCTTTTAACTACCTGGAGAGACAAAACATGAGCAACCTGCTTAAGGACCGCTTGCGTCCTGCCAAATCGTTAGCCGCTGTCTGGGCTGCCCTTGCCATCACGGCGATTGCCCCTGCGGCCGTCAGTGCGCAAACCACGCTGACCGCCGTGATGGAAGCGCCACTGCGCTCCCTGGATCCAGTCATTACTACCTCCTACATTGTGCGTAACTACGGCTATATGGTGTACGACACCTTGCTGGCGGAAGATGCGCAGGGGCAGGTCAAACCCCAGATGCTGGAAGGCTGGAAAGTCTCTGAAGACGGCCAGACTTACACCATGACCTTGCGTGAAAACCTGCGCTGGCATGATGGCTCGCCCGTAACGGCTGATGATGCGGTCGAGTCCATCAAGCGCTGGATTCAGCTGGACAAGATGGGCCAGATCATGACGGAGTTCCTGACCAAGATGGAGGTCGTGGATGATCGCTCCTTTGTGATGCAGTTCTCTTTCCCGACCGACATCGCGCTGCGCGCCATGGGCAAGCCCAGTTCCTTGCCTTTGTTCGTCATGCCCAAGGAGGTGGCACGTACGCCGGTCAGTCAGGCGATTACTTCTACGGTGGGTTCGGGACCATTCCGATTTGTGGAGAAGGAATATCGCCCAGGTGTGCAGGCCGTGTTCGAGAAAAACCCGGACTACGTGCCCCGCAATGAGCCTGCCAGCGGGTTGGCCGGTGGCAAGCAGGTCAAGGTAGATCGTGTGCGTTGGGTGGCCATGCCCGATGCCATGACCGGGGTGAACGCGCTGCGCAGTGGCGAGATTGATGTGATCGATCAGGTTCAGCTGGACCTCTTGCCCCTGCTGCAAAACGAGTCGGACATTGTTCTGAATGCTTCTACGGCTCGGGGCGCGCAGACTGAAATGCGCTTTAACTTCCTGCAGCCGCCATTCAATAACAAGCAAGTGCGTCAGGCCGCCATGATGGCGCTGAACCAGAAGCCCTTGATGCAGGCACAAGTGGGCAACCCGGAATACTTTGAAACGTGTGGGGCGGTGTTTGGCTGCCACAGCGTATTCCCGTCACAAGCCGGTTCTGAAGCCTACTTCAAGGGTGATGCCGCCGGTGCGAAAAAGCTGCTGGAGCAGGCCGGCTACAAGGGCGAGCCCGTGGTCTTGCTGCATCCCACCGACTTCCTGACTTCGCCCGTGGTGCCTGTGATTGCCCAGCAACTGCGCAATGCCGGGTTCACCGTCAATGTGGAAGCCATGGACTGGCAAACCGTGCAGACTCGCCGCACCTCCAAGCGTCCCGTGCAAGAGGGGGGCTGGAGCATCATCACCACCTATTCCGGGCTGGTGGATGTCAGCAATCCGCTGAGCTTCATGGCGGTGGCCTCCAACGGCGACAAGGCCTGGTTTGGCTGGCCGGATGTCCCTGCCATTGAAAAGACACGCATGGAATTTGCCCGCGCCAGTGGCGAGTCCGAGCTGGTGCGTTTGGCCACGGACTTGCAAAAACACATCATGGATGAAGGTGTGATCGTCCCTCTGGGTGAGTTCAAGATGGTCAGCGCCGTGCGCAAGAACCTGAATGGCTTTCTGCAAACGCCGGTTCCGGTCTTCTGGAATGTGGAGAAGCGATGATTGGGCTTATTTTCAAGCGCGTACTGGCCACCATCCCGGTATTGCTGATTGTGGCGCTGGTGATCTTTGTGGTCCTGCGCATGACACATGGCGATGCCGCTGTACTGGTGGCGGGTGATAACGCGACGGATGCACAGATCGCGGAAATCCGTCATCAGATGGGGCTGGACCAGCCAGTGCCGGTGCAGTTTGTGCAATGGCTGGGCAGCATGGTGCAAGGGGACTTTGGCACGTCCCTGATCTCCAGCCGCCCGGTCAAGGATCTGGTGCTGGATCGTCTGGGGCCTACGGTTTCGCTGACCTTGTTGACCCTGGCCTACACCCTGGCCATTTCCATTCCGCTAGGGGTGTGCTCGGCCTGGTATCGAGGCAAGTCGCTGGATCGCTTTGTGATGGCAGGGTCGGTGGCGGGCTTTTCCGTGCCGGTATTCATCGTGGCTTATTTGTTGATCCTGCTGTTTTCGCTGGAGCTGCGCTGGTTGCCGGTACAGGGCTACAAGCCCTTGAGTGAAGGCCTGTGGGAACACCTGCGGCATTTGATTCTGCCGGCGGTGTCCCTGGGTACGGTGTACATCGCCCTGATTACCCGCATTGTGCGCACCAGTGTGATCGACACCTTGAACGAGGACTACATCCGCACCGCCCGTGCCAAAGGCTTGAACGAGCGTCGTGTCCTGACACGTCATGCCCTGGGCAATGCGGCAGTTCCCATCCTGACGATTATCGGCATCAGCATCACCATGCTGATCGGCGGGGTGGTGGTGACCGAATCGGTCTTCAACATTCCGGGGCTTGGGCGCTTGGTGCTGGATGCGGTGCTGTCGCGCGACTTTACGGTGATTCAGAGCCTGATCGTGCTGTTTTCGCTGGTGTATGTAGGGGTGAATCTGCTGATTGATATCTCCTACATGCTGGTCGATCCCCGTATCGATTATTGAGCCCTCGCTTTTTACAGGTAGAACAATATGCAAAAGCTCAACAAATTGAAGAAAGTGGTCGCCAGCAATTCGGCCCGTGCTGCCTTGCTGTTCCTGATCCTGATGGCCGCCATGGCGATCTTTGCTCCGTTTCTGGGTACGCAAGATCCCACCCAACTGGACCCCAGTGTGCGTCTGCAACCGCCTTCCGAGCAGTTCTGGCTGGGGACGGATGCACTGGGTCGGGATCTGTATTCCCGCGTGGTGTATGGGGCGCAAGTGTCCTTTATGGTGGGGTTCGGTGTCCTGGCCATCAGCGTGTTCTTTGGCGTGATTCTGGGTTCGCTGGCGGGTTACTTCCGCCGTCTGGACGCCGTCATCATGCGAGTGATGGATGGTGTGATGGCCATCCCTGGCATCTTGCTGGCCATTGCGCTGGTGTCGGTGTCCGGTGCCAGCCTGACCACGGTACTGATCGCCATTGCCATCCCGGAGATCCCACGCATGACACGGTTGGTGCGGGGCGTGATTCTTAGCGTGCGTTCCGAGCCCTATGTGGAAGCGGCCATGACAGTGGGGACTTCGGCCTACGTGATCTTGTCGCGCCATATGTTCCCCAACACCTTTGCCCCTCTGATTGTGCAGGGCACTTATGTGTTTGCCTCGGCGGTGTTGTTGGAAGCGATCTTGAGTTTCCTGGGGGCGGGCATCCCTCCCGAGATGGCCTCCTGGGGCAACATCATTGCCGAAGGTCGCCTGTACTTTCAGCTGATTCCCGGCATCGTGCTGTACCCCGGCATTGTGCTGTCCATCACCATTCTCAGTATCAACGTCCTGGGCGACGCCTTGCGCGATGCTCTGGATCCCAAGCTGGTCACACGGCTGTAAATGACGAGGGCAGGAGACATAACAATGAATACCTCTACGACCAAGCCCCACTGTGTTTTGTCGGTGAAGGACTTGTGCATCGAAACTAAAGCGACTAATCCCCGCCAGTTGGTGAACAAGCTCAGCTTTGATGTGTATGCAGGCGAGACCCTGTGCATTGTGGGCGAGTCCGGCTCGGGCAAATCCTTGAGTTCCTTTGCCATCATGGGCTTGTTGCCGCCCGATACCTTGCGTGTCAGCCAAGGCAGTATCGAGCTGATGGGCGAGAACCTGCTGACCATGAACAAGGAGCATTTGCTGTCCTTGCGGGCTTCGGCCATGTCCATGGTGTTTCAGGAGCCCATGACCGCGCTGAATCCGGTGCAGCGGGTGGGCGAGCAGATCGACGAAGTGATCCGTATCCACGAAAAGAACAGTTCCCGGCAGGAGCGTCGCCAGCGTGTGATCAATATGCTGGAGCGCGTGCGTTTGCCGGAGCCGGAAAAACTCTTCATGGCCTATCCGCATGAGCTGTCCGGCGGTCAGCGCCAGCGCATCATGATTGCCATGGCCTTGATCTTGCAGCCACGTTTGTTGATTGCGGATGAGCCTACCACGGCGTTGGACGTGACCACGCAAAAGCAGATTCTAAGCCTGATCAAGGAACTGCAAAGCGAATGCGGCACCTCGGTCATTTTCGTGACGCACGACTTTGGTGTGGTGGCCGATATTGCTGACCGGATTCTGGTGATGAAGCGTGGCGATAGTGTGGAGATGGGGACGTGTCAGCAGATTCTGTCCAATCCCAAAGAAGCGTATACCCGCTCCCTGATTGCGTCCGTTCCCAATGTGCATCCGCCTGCAAAAGAGGAAGTGCAAAACGAGATCGTGTTGAGCGCCCGTGGTTTGGGCAAGGTCTATGGCTCGGATTGCTGGTTCTCCAAAGGTCGCAAGATGCATGCGCTTAGCGATATCAATCTGGATATACGCCGTGATGAAGTGCTGGGTGTCGTGGGGGAGTCCGGCTCGGGCAAGTCCACCTTGGCGCGCTGCATTATTGGCCTGGTTGAGGCAAGTTCAGGGCAGATCACGCTGAACGGTGAAACTTTACCCGCCGCCTGCAAGGATCGCAGCCTGGCGCAGCGGCGCAAAGTGCAAATCGTGTTTCAGGACCCGTATCGCTCGCTGAATCCCCGCGTAACGATTGGCCAGTCTTTGACCGAGGGCATGCACAACATCGGCGTCGATCCCAAAGTCGCTATCGAACGCGTGACCGAGGTCTTGTCCATTGTGGGGCTGGACGCGGATGTGCTGGAGCGCTATCCGCATCAATTTTCGGGTGGTCAGCGGCAACGGCTTTGTCTGGCCCGCGCCATTGTGATGGAGCCGGATGTCCTGATTGCGGACGAATCCGTGTCCGCGCTGGATGTGCTGGTGCAAGAGCAAGTGCTCAAGTTGCTGGTCGATATCAAGCGCAAAACTGGTGTGGCCATCCTGTTTATTACGCACGATTTAAGGGTGGCGGCCCAGATTTCCGATCGCATTGTGGTGATGCAAAAAGGCCGGATTGTGGAGGCCGGGGACCCAGGCCGTGTCATTAGCCAGCCTAGTCAGGCTTACACCCGTGAACTGGTGGAATCCGCACCCGGTGTGCATTGGGATTTTCAGAATTTTTGTGCTTATGCCTGATTGATGCGCGTGTCAGCGCAACTGGGGGCTGAGCCTTGTGCGCAGCCCGGCGCGCAGTCTGTTTTCGATTTCTGGCCCTTGATTGAGAGGGGCCGGGCGTTCCGAATCCCGCCCAGGGCGGATCTTAATTGTTGATGGAGTTCATATTTCATGTCCAGGTTTGTCAATGTAGCTGCGGCCCAACTGGGTCCTATCGCGCGCAACGAAACCAAGAAGCAGGTGGTTGACCGCTTGCTGGCCCATTTGCATCAGGCCAAGAGAATGGATGTTGATGTGGTGGTGTTTCCCGAGCTGGCACTGACCACGTTTTTCCCGCGCTGGTTCAGCGAGGATATTTCCGATTTTGATTGTTTTTACGAAACCCAGATGCCGGGGCCGGACACCCAGCCCTTGTTTGATGCCGCTGCCAAATTGCAGATAGGTTTCTACCTGGGCTATGCCGAGCTGGTCATTGAAAACGGCGTAAAGCGTCGTTTTAACGTATCCATTCTGGTCGATAAAACCGGCACGATTGTGGGCAAGTATCGCAAGGTGCATTTGCCCGGTCACGGCCAGGACGAGCCCTGGCGTGCTTTCCAGCATCTGGAGAAATATTACTTTGAACCCGGCCACGAGTTCGGTGTGTGGTCGGCCTTTGGGGGCGTGATGGGCATGGCTTTGTGCAACGACCGCCGCTGGTCAGAAACCTACCGCGTCATGGGTTTGAAGGGCGTGGAAATGGTCATGCTGGGCTACAACACGCCGGTTCACAACCCGCCCGCCCCGGAGCACGACGATCTGTCCATGTTCCACAACCATCTGGTGATGCAGGCCGGGGCCTATCAGAACGGCACCTGGGTGGTGGGCGTGGCCAAGGCGGGTAGCGAAGAGGGCATCGAGATGATTGGCGGCAGCGCCATCATTGCGCCGTCTGGGGAGATTGTTGCGGCTTGCTCGACCAAGGGTGACGAGCTGGCCATTGCCCGCTGCGATCTGGATCTGTGCCATTCCTACAAAAGCACGACCTTCAACTTTGAGCGTCATCGTCGACCAGAGGCTTATGGTTTGATCAGCTCGCAACGTGGAGCGGTAGTGCCATGGGCGTGAGCGAACACAAGCAAATGGATCTGGCCTGGGACGTGGTCAGCCTGACACAGGCCTTTGTGCGCATTCCCAGCCTGTCCGGGCAGGAACAGGCCATGGCGGACTTTGTGCAGCAAGTCATGCGGGACTTGGGCTTTGATCAAATCAGTGTTGATGAAAAAGGTTCGGTGCTGGGCTTTGTGGGCCCGGCCCAGGCCCCGCTGGCGCTGTTATTCGATGCTCATATGGATGTGGTCCCTATTGCTGGAACCTGGACGGTGGAGCCTTTTGGAGCGCAGATCAAGGACGGTCGCATGTATGGGCGCGGCACCAGTGATATGAAGGCAGGCTTGGCCGCTGCTCTGTGTGGCGCGGCGGCAGCGGCTCGTTACGGCGCCTTGAAACAGCGTATTGCCGTGTCTGCCAGCGTGATGGAGGAGGTGATCGAAGGCTATGCCTTGTCTCACGCTCTGGAACAATGCACGCCAGCCGCCGTGGTGATTTGTGAGCCATCACGTTTGCGCATCATGGTGGGTCAGAAAGGGCGGCAGGAGATCCTGTTGCGTCTGCAAGGCCGTCCTGCCCATGCAGCCTTGCCGCACCTGGGAGTTAATCCGATTCAGGCCGCAGCCAGGGCGATTTCGGCCCTACAGACGCTGGAATTGCCGCAGGATGCGCAGGTGGGGCAGGCTTTGCTGGTGCCGACCGACATTATTTCTGACCCGCATCCGTCCATTTCGCTGATTCCTTCTTCCGTTACCGTCCGTTTTGATCGTCGCACCCTGGTGGGAGAAAGCAGTGAATCGGTGCTCAAGCAAATGGAGCAATGCTTGCAAGCCGCAGGGGTGGAGGGCTTTTCGCTGGAACTGGTGGACAGTCAGGTACAAACCTATACAGGTCAGCAGGCCAGTCCGGGGCGGGACTTGCCCGCCTGGCGATTGGATGAGTCGGCTCCTTTGGCGCAAGCCATGGTGCAAGCCGTCCAGCAAGCTGGGCGTGTGGTGGAAATGGATACCTGGTGGTTTTGCACCAATGGCTCCGAGTCTGCGGGGCGGCGTGGCATTCCGACCATCGGTCTGGGACCGGGCGAGGAAGCACAGGCGCATACGGCGGATGAGTCGGTGGCTATCGATGATGTTCTGGGGGCCAAGGACATTTACGAACAGCTTTGCCTTCAACTGGCGGGACAAGCGTAATAGCAATCGGAGACAAGTGATGCGTATTGCAGTAGCGGGTTTTCAGCATGAGACCAATACCTTTGGCCCGGCCATGGCAACGATGGCGGACTTTGAGCATGGGGGCGGCTGGCCGGGAATGTGCCGGGCAGAGGCGATTGAACCTGCCTTGCGTGGTGCCAACATCCCGGCAGCCGGGTTTATGGCTGCCGCCTCACAAGCCGGGGTCGAGTGCGTCCCGCTATTGTGGGCCGCGGCCAGTCCTTCCGCTCCCGTCGAAGCCATGACGTATGAGGCGATCGTGGCGGAGATTCTGTACCGCCTGGAGCAAGTTCTGCCCGTGGATGCGGTGTATCTGGACTTGCACGGCGCCATGGTGGCCGAGCATCGGGACGATGGGGAAGGGCATTTGCTGGTTCTGGTGCGCGAGATGGTGGGGCCGGACGTGCCGGTGGTCGCCAGTCTGGACTTGCACGCCAATGTCAGCGACACCATGCTGGCGCAGGCCGATATGCTGGTGGCGTACAAAACTTACCCGCATGTGGATATGGCGCAAACGGGTGAGCGTACTTTTCAGGCGCTGATGCGATGTCTGCAAAGCGGTCGTCGCCCGGAATTGGCCTGGCATCGACTGCCCTTCCTGATCCCGGCGATCTGGCAAAGCACCGAGATGGAACCGGCTGCCAGCCTGTACCGTCACTTGTCATCGCTGGAAGAAATAGAAGGCGAGGGGAGCGTGTCCTTCGCCATGGGCTTTCCTGCTGCTGACGTACCCGAATGCGGAGCGGTTTTGTGGGCCTATGCGCAGACGCAGGAAGAAGCCGATAGCCGTTTAGCAGGCTTTCTGGACGAGGTGCTTGATAAAGCCCAAGGCTTCCAAGGCAAGCTGTACGAACCGGACGAAGCTGTGCAATGGGCGCTGAGTCATCCCGGCAAAGGCCCGGTGATTATTGCCGATGCGCACGATAACCCCGGAGGCGGTGCCAGCTCCGATACCTGTGGGCTCTTGCGTGCCTTGCTGAAAGCCAAGGTATCCGATGCGGCTTTAGGCTTGATCGTGGATCCGGAAAGCGCTGCTCTGGTTCACCAGGCAGGGGTTGGTAAAAGCATCGAGCTGTCCCTGGGCGGTAAATCCGGTGTTCCCGGTGATATGCCCTTGCATGCACGCTTCTATATCGAGTCCGTATCCGATGGTCAGTTCTCCGCCACCGGTCCGTATTACGCAGGCTGTGCCATGAACCTGGGGCCTAGTGCCTGTTTGCGCATAGAGGGCGTGCGTATCGTTCTGGCCTCCTACAAGTCGCAAATGGCAGATCAAAGCATGTTCCGTTTTGTGGGGATAGAGCCGGAGCAAATGAAGATACTGGTCTTGAAAAGCGCTGTACATTTCAGGGCGGACTTTGGCTGTATCAGTGACCGTATCATTGTCGGAGCCGCCCCGGGAGGCGTTTCCATGCGCACGACAGACCTGCCATGGGAGCGCTTGCCGGCAGAGCGCCTGCTGTATCCCGGTGGCCCCAGCCTGTCTCAATGGCGAATCATGCAATCAGAAGGGCAGGCCTGTTCACAATAGCTTTGCATTTTTTACCTAAGTAGGTATACTCCTGCCTTCACGGTTTTGATGCGGATTAGCTCGGTAAAATGAGCTTCGAAAATCAGACCGCCTGTTCAGACAAGTGTGGATTTCAATCGGCACCGGGATTAACTATCAATAATCTCGAATCGAAAGAAAAAATCTAAAAAACACTTGCAAGAAAGGAAGAACAGGGTTATAGTTTAATTCTTTCGGGGCGTAGCGCAGCCTGGTAGCGCACTTGCATGGGGTGCAAGGGGTCGAAGGTTCAAATCCTTCCGTTCCGACCAAATTTAAAAAGGCCTACAGCATTTTTGCTGTAGGCCTTTTTATGCGTTGTCTGCGGGGGGCTCGTGTCATGGCAAGGCCAGTGTTAGTGATGTCGTTGTACAAGAGGTGGGTTACAACAGGCGTGTTTTGTCAGATGTTTGGTTCTTAAGAATGTTAATTAGAAAGGCAATACCGCAAGATCATCAGGCTGTGAGTTGTTTGGCGTATCGCTCCAAAGCTTACTGGGCTTATACAGAAAGTTTTTTGCAAGCTTGCAAAGCGGATTTAACGGTCAGTGCGCAATTTATTGAGCGCAATCCCGTCTATGTGCTGGAGCATGAAGGGCAACTGCTTGCTTTCTATGCTTTCAATCTTGGTGAGGAAAAGCTGGATGCTTTGTTTATAGACCCGGACAGCGTTGGTCAAGGCTTAGGACGGTTGTTATGGGCTGATTTACTGAAAAAGGCGAGAGACCTCGGTCTTGTTCAATTCACTCTGGATGCCGATCCAAATGCAGAGGGTTTTTATCTAAAGATGGGGGCCTATACTATCGGTAAGACGCCTTCAAGCATAGACCCGGAGCGTTATCTTCCTCTTTTGAGAGTGCTCGTGCCATAGCTGGCCGTAGTCACGCTATGTGATTACGGCCGAGCTTAGTGTGCCGATTTGGCAGGATTTAGCGGGCTTACCGAGCTGCCTGATGAGAATGTGCTGCTTCTGTTACCACCCCCAGCAAGTCCCCGCCGCAGGCTTGCCGCAATTGCGGTAGTTCACTGCAAACCACAGCTTTCCTGCACCCCGTGGGCTACCGTCAGATTTGACGTCGTTGCGTGGCAGTTCTTCCAGGGTGTCGCGCGCTGTTTTAGTGTCGGAGTCACTGGCAGCGTCCGGTTCCAGGACGATACGGCCTAAAGCTGCTGCATCACGGTCTTCAAAGACCAGATCCGTGTCTTTCAGAGCCGTCATTTTCAAGGCTGCATCGCGCACGGCAGCCGCGTAGCTGTCGTTTGAACCACCGGGTTTCAAGGTCTTGTTCAAGGTGCTCACCGCCAGAATCTGGGTCGGTGTGGCGGGTGGGGCCATCTGGTATTCGTCCAGCTTGGGCAGTTGGCCCCCGGAAGCTTGGCGGCGCAGCCAGTCGCCCCACAGAAACTCTGCGTATTCAGGCAGCTTGCCGTTTTTATAGGCAAGGTCGCGGGTGAAATACACCAGGGAGCGATAGCGATCTTCCTGCATGCCACCGGCTTCTTTTTCGCTGGCCAGCCCAACGCGGGTAGGCAGTTGCTCGACAGTAATAGCCTGGTTTTCACCATCACGCAGCCAGACCAGTTTCTCTTTGCTCATGCGCTCCCAGAAGGCGGACGCTTCGCGGATGTCGCTGTAGTTGGCGCTGACTTTTACCCAGACGGGCAGTTTGGGGCCGCCGTCCGGGATTTCGCGCAGGGATGAGAAGGTGTGGTGGCCATCGGTCAGATAGAGATTGCCGTCCCAGCCTACGACCACGGTTTTCAGGTTTTCTGTTTGCGAGCCCAGAGGGTCTTTGCACAGATAGGTGGTGGGCTGGTCCAGGCGGGCAGCTTGAGCCTCAGCGATGGTCAGAAATTTTTGAGCACGTTCGGTTCCGCCCATATCCTCGCAGTAGTCGTCAAACTTCTTGCCGATGGTGCGATTCAGGTAGTCCAGTTGCTGTTTGGGGTCCTTAGCCCAAGTGGGCCGATCCAGATCGCCTTGCCAGCGTCCCAGCTTGTAGTAAACCTGATCGTAGCCAATGGCCGCTTGGGTGGGATGCAGTTCTTCGATGCGGACCTTGATGACATCGCCTGCCTTGCTGTCCAGATAGGCGGTGTTGCGAGGTGGTTCCGGGTCTTCAGTGACGGGTGGCGTCACGACGGGGGCTTCGGGGGAGTGGCTGCCGCCTGTGCTGGAGCCGCTGTCGCAGGCTGCCAAGGCCAAGGGCAACAGGGCAATACCCAGGGCACGCAGAAGCTGTTGTCGGGCGGGGACAAGAGAGTGCAAAGAAGCGAGGTTCATGGTCTGTTGGGGATTTTGTTGGAAGATCCTAGATCATGATGGATGGGTATTGCCGCAACATTGCATTCAGAAACATTCATCGCTTGTGCGGGATAGCTGCCCGCTTGTCACGGCCGGGGCGAAATTGTGACCAGCTTGCTCAGTCCTCTCCCATGCGGACTGAATCCCGTAAACTGTCCACGCTTGAATTAAATCGCTAAATCACTTCCTGGCTGTGGGAGCTGGTTTTAAAAGGTCATTAATGTCGCTCTACAAAAAAGCCTGGCTGTTCACCTTGTTCAATATCTTGCTCCTGGTCGCCTTGTATTTTGGGCTGCCTGTGTTCGACCGTGTGTTGGGGACCTTCGGGTTTTTAGTCTTTGGCTTTTATATTCTGGGCCAGGGCTTGGTAGCCATGACCGTTTTTACTTGCCCAAAGTGCGGTTTGTCGCCGTTCATGGGTAGCCAGAGCTTGTTCACCAGTTATTCGCCCTTTCCGCGCAAGAAGTGTGGACAGTGCGGGCATGACCACACTCAGACTGAGTAGGGCAAGTTGCGATCCGGCGGCCCGGCGGCCCGGCGGCCCGGCCCGGTGCACTGATTCCTTGTTGACTCAGTCCTTGCGCAGCGGGTTCTCCTTCCTGGATTAGTCGGGTTGATGGTTGTGATCCACCACCATATTGTCTCCAAAGGTGGAGAATTTGGCGGTCACTTCGGCGGGCAGTTTGGCTTCTGCTGCGCTAGTGTTCTTGACCAGGCGTTCTGCCGCTTCAGCGCTCATGCCTGCCATGGTTAGAGTCTCGACATCGTTCAAGCCATCGCCACCACACATATGAACATTCCATTCCCCATGACGACTCTTTAATAGCGCACGACCACCACGTGTCAGTTGCGTCCAACCCGCCAGGGCGTAGTCACCCTCGATTACGATAGGCTCCACCACAAGAGGGGCTTCGGGGCTGTCCCAAATCGCCTTCATGGCTTGGGAGATGCGATCGGCCTCTGATGGTGCAGCGTGAGCCATGCCCGTGAACATAGCGAACAAGATGAATAAAGCCATGGCGAAGAAAAGCCCATGGAGTGCCACTTTGAAGGTCTGGCGATGTTGTGAAGCGGTTTTCATAAAAACTCCTTGTTTCTCAAGCTAATAAAAGACAGGGTGGGGCTGTCGCCCCAAGCAGAGTGCTCAGCTGACTTGTTGGCAGCCAAGAGGCAGTGATCTGGCATATAAAGCGTGATAGTGGCGATTTGACGGGCATGACAAACCCCTTAGCAAGATAAAAAAAGTGGAATTAATACTGGATCTGCACACCGGCAAAGACCGATCTCCCTGTGCCCGGCTCGAACAAGGGCGAGGAGGCTGTGGCATAGTCGGTAATGCTGGCGCTGGCGATGTATCGACGATCTGTCAGATTGCGGCCATCTATATAGAAGGAGTAGGGGCCGCGTTCCCATCCGGCTCGCAAGCCAAGCAAGGCATAGGAGCTGGTCTTGGTGGTATTGGCGTTATCCACGTAGTAAGCCTGGGGCACCCATTCCACATTGGGGCCAATGTGAAAGCCCGACGGGTGTTTGTAGATAATCTCTGCCCGCAGATAATGCTTGGGTACGCCGGGCATTTGATTGTTGTTCCAGTCCCGATCATTGTCGAATTTGAAGTTGCTGTAGGTGTAGGCGCCTTTAATGTCCAGGCTGTCACTTTGCAGACCTTGTACCAACAAGCCACGAGCGGCCGTCCACTGCACACCCAGTTCTATGCCTTGATGGGTTGTACGATCTGCGTTGACGGTTTTGTCGCAAATGTTCCAAGGCGCGCTGATGCATTGCAGCTCGTTTTTGACGCGGGCATGGTACAGGGAGACGTCCCAGGCCACGTTTCCGTTTTCCCCCCGGGTGCCTATTTCGAAGGTGGTGGCACGTTGAGCTTGCAGACGATCCAGGTCATTGCGGGTCGAGAACGTCATATCGTCAAAAGTTGGCGGCTCGGCGCTGCGGGAAATATTTCCGTAGATTTGCCACTGCGAACCTGCATCCCATAACAGGCCTAATTTGGGATTGAAGAGGTTGTAGCTTTTGTCCCCGGACCGGGTGGCGGGCAGGCCGCCGTTATACAGATCCTGACGCTTGCGTTGGGCGTGCATGTATTGCAGGCCGGTAATCAGAGATAAGTCCGAACCAAGACTCCAGGCGTTCTCGGCATAGGCGCTCAGATTGCTGTCCCTGTCTTTGCTGGCAGACAGTTTCTCCTGCCGTTTGCCTCCTGCGTTTACAGAGTTTTGAGCATCAATCTTGCCTGCCGACCAAGTCAAGCCTAGCGTGAAGCGGTTGTCTCTGCCTGCCAGCGGGCTGGTGTTGATCAGCCTGCCGTAAGCGCCGTAGCTGTTTGTGTCCCTATCAATAAATTGATAAATGGGGTGCCGTAGCGAGCTTTGCTCGAACCAGCCACCCAGTTCATATTGGGTCTCTCCCATGAGCAGCACTGTGCGGTTGGCAATGCGGCCTCCGTCCAGGTTGAGCTGCCAATCGTGCTCTTTATTTGCTTTGGCAGCTTGCCGTGGATTATTCAGAGCCTGATCGCGGCTGACCGAGCCGGGAATATCCTGATGAATTTGATAGCCGCTCAGGTAAAAACGGGTTTCTGCCCGGTCTGAAAGCTGCCAAGCCAGGTTTGCGCTGGCCCGCGAGGAATGGCCAGCACTTTGTTCCCTATACCCATCCTGGGTTTGCCAGGAGCCGGAAATCACGCCATCCAGTTTCTCGCCCGCAAAACCGCTGCCAAGTTGCACGCGCCGCCAGCCAAAGCTACCGGTATCCAGACGCCCTTGAAAGGCGCCGGCATCATGGCCGGTGGGGGTGAAGAAGTTGATAGCCCCACCTAAAGTAGCGGCTCCGTACTGCAAGGCATTGGCGCCTTTATAGACCTCGGTATAGCGGTAGGCTGTAGGGTCGATGCGATGAAAATTGCTGCTGCCGTCCGGGTCATTTAATGGAATGCCATCCTGGTATAAGCTGATGCCGCGCAGATGGTAATACCGCGACAGGCCCGAGCCACGTATGGACAGACGTGCATCATCTCCCCATTTGGGCTGTGCAAACACCCCCGGTGTGTAGTCCAGGATGTCTTTGATGGCGGCGGCTTTGGTATCACGCCAGGCGCTCTCGGACACCAAAGCCACGCCGCCCGCGGTTTGTTCAATGGTTTTTTGAGCGCTTTGCAGGTCTGGAACGGTCAGACTTTTACCACGCTCTGGAGTGACGATGACGGGAGCCAGTGTTGGCGTCTGTGCATGAGCAAGGCTGGTCCAGGAGCTGGAAAACAGCAAGGTCAGAGCCAGGACGCTGCTTCGTGTGCGTGGTGATGTTTGTGCCGAGTGACGAGAGGGCGAAAAAGGGGCGGTCTGCACGGCGCATGCCTGTGCAGAAACACAAAAAATGGACATAAAAAAACCTTGAATGACTTCGCTGAAAAGCGACTGCACATACGGCAGTCGACGACGAGAGATCAAGCAAGGTTGACAGGTGGAGCGCGTGACCCTAGCGGTGGCCCCAAGGCAGGCAGGGGTGGCAAGCTCTGATTACGGTGTACTAGCAACAAAGGCTGGCGAATCACCGGGGCATCCAGGCTTGCCATATCAGCGCTGGGCAGGGCTACTTGGGACAGAACCAGTGCGTAAGGGCACTTCTGCATATCCGCGTGTTCATTGGATTGCGGCGGATCGGCCTGTCCTGTCAGGCTCATCCAGATCGTGCTGGGCGTTCCTCCGGGGACACAAAGCGTGACGGAAAAGAAGCCATTCTGTTCACCCAAGCTACCGGGCATGTAGCCTGCCGGGACCAGCGAACGGCTCAGAAATGACAGGATCGCCAGGCAAAAAAGAACTTGCCAGGCTATGCCATCTTTAACGAGAGAGCAGTTCCGTTGGACAGACATGGCGCGATTGTATTACAACTGCTTCTCAATTAGCTTTGATTTATCTGATGCCCGGACTCCGTTATTAGTGATGGATCACGATTTTTCCAAAGCGATCGCGCTGTTGCAGATAGCGGTAGGCTTCATGAGCGTTTTTGAAATCGAAGACCCGGTCGATCACCGGATGGATCCGGTGCTGGCTAATGACTCGATTCATGGCTTCCAGATCACTGCGACTACCTACACCAATGGCTTTGTAGTTGGCCTGACTAAAGACCAGATCCATGACATCCAGCGATTGCACGGATTTTCCCAAGGAGCCGATCAAGGACACTTGCCCACCTACAGCAATCGCTTTGATGGATTGCGCAATTGTCACCGGACCACCGACATCGACAATACGATTTGCGCCTTCGCCATGTGTGTAGTCTCGTACAAACTCGGACCATTCTGGCGTGTCTTTGTAGTTGAAAACCTTGTCAGCCCCTAACTGCAGCAGCTTGTCGAACTTATTGTCTGAAGAAGTGCTGGAGATGACGCAGGCTCCCATTGCCTTGGCCAATTGAATGGCAAAAATGGACACGCCACCTGCTCCTTGTGTCAGCACTGTATCGCCTGCATTAATACCGGCCAGTGCGGACCAGGCCGTCAAGGCTGCGCAAGGCAGGGTTGCTGCCTCTTCAAAACTCAGATGGGAGGGCATAGGCGACAAGGCCTCTGCCGACACGACTTTGTATTGAGTCAGCCAGCCGTCATGCTCAACACCATATTGTTCCCGGCCTGCGTAGGCTGGGCCACCGAACCAGTTCGGGAAAAAACTGTTGATGACACGGTCGCCCAACTTGAAGCGCTGCACGCCGGGGCCAAGGGCATCAATGATTCCTGCTGCATCTGACAGTGGTACAGCCCCTGGCGTAGTGGGATAGCGCAATGTATCTTTCATGACCAACAGGTCTCTGAAGTTCAAGGACGAGGCCATGACTTGAACCCGCACTTGTCCGGGGCCGGGTTCGGGAAGCGGTTCCTGACCTCGTGTCAGGTAGTCCAAACTGCCATATTGTGTAAAACGGTAGGTGTCCATGCATGCTCCTGTTGATACTTGCATGGAGCATGCTAGGCCTGAGACTTCAGACGATCTATAGTTAAAAATCCGATTTTCCTGTCTTATCGTCTGATAGTCATGAACCCCTTTGATGAAATTCTGGATGGCATGCGTTTGCAGCATGCTTTGTATGCGTGCTTCCAACTGCGTGCGCCTTGGGGCGTCAGCTTTGACACCGGCGAGTATGCGCGGCTGTTGATTGTCAGAAAAGGGGCTTGTTATTTGAAGGGAGAGCAGCGGGCCGATCCCGTGCGGCTGGAAGCGGACACCTGCATGCTTGTTCAACCAGGGGTGCAATTCTCGCTGTGTGACGGCAAGGAAAGTCCGCTGGTTTCCTGTGAGACTTTGGCTCGGTATCCGCATGCTGAGCCGATCGTCCATGGGGGCGATGGAGCCTTGACTGAAATCGTGACGGCCCGCTTTGCTTTCAACAAGTTGGCTGCCGAACCCCTGTTCAGTGCGCTTGGCCCCTTGGTACACACTCGCTTGAGGGCGGAAGATGCTGTCGCCATAAAAAGCATCCTGCATGTGCTGCAAACCGAAGCGCAAAGCCGGGATTACGGAACTCAGCTGATTAACGCCCGCCTGGTTGATGTGATGTTCATTCAGGTGCTGCGGGCTTTATCGCACTGTGCCACCTTGGGGGCAGGGCTGTTGGCGGGTATTCGAGACCCCCGAATGGCCCCGGTCTTGCAAGCTGTGCATCAGCAGATTGCGCATCCGTGGTCGGTGGAGGAAATGGGCGCACTGATCGGGCTGTCCCGGTCCACCTTTTCTGCTTTGTTCAAGGCGGCTGTCGGGCAAGCTCCCTTGGCGTATCTGACGGCTTGGCGTATCTATAAAGCCAAGCTTTTGTTGGCAGCCGGTTCGCAGACGATAGGGCAAATTGCCGCGCAGGTGGGGTATGACAATGAGTCCAGCCTGAGCCGTGCTTTTAGCCGTTTGGAAGGAGTCTCGCCCGGTGTGTGGCGGCAGAGGCAAAGAGCCGGAGTTTGATGTCCGGCCCTACGTCAGAAGATTGAACAGGCGCAGCCTTGCCTGAGAGCCTGTTCTGTCAGTTTCCGCTTACAGGCTGCGCCCCTTATCCAGATAGGTTTGAAACTCCGCCTCCGGCACCATGCTACCGCCCGTTCCCCAAACCAGGTGGGTAGCGTTCTCCAGCTGAACATGCATAAAACCCATACGCTGCAGATATTCAGGCGAGTTCAATACCCGCGCCATGCCGGGCACGCCAGCCAGGGCGGAGGGTTCCAGTTTGACCTTGTCCTGCTCATAGGCAATGACCATCAAACGGTATAACTCTTCGTCCGTGACGGTGTAATAGCCGTCGATCAGACGCTGCATGGCTTTGCCCACGAAGCCCGAAGTGTCCGCCTAGTAAAAACCCTCTTGGATGTTTTTCTTGGAAAGACCTACTATTAGCCCTCAATTATCGGATATGAGAATTTTATGGTGTACGACTACGTAATTGTTGGAGCCGGGATGGCAGGCGTGTCTTTGGCCTACCGTTTGCCCGAAAGTGCCCAAGTGCTGGTTCTGGAAAGAGAGTCCCATGCTGCGTATCACTCCACGGGACGCTCGGCCGCGATGTTTGTTGAAACCTACGGTACGGAAACGATTCGTGCCTTGACTGTTGCGGGCAATGATTTTTTCAGCCATCCACCCGCGGGCTTTAGCGATCAGCCAATTTTGCTGCCGCGCGGTGTGCTGTATGTGGGGACCGCCGATCAGCAGGATTTGCTGGACAGCCAGTATCAGGATTGGCATGAACAAGGTCTGGATGTGAGCCGCTTGAGTGCCGAAGAAGCCTTGGCCATGGTGCCCTGTCTGGACCCTGCGCAATTGGCCGGTGCCTTGTATGACGGTCAGGGTCAGGACATGGATGTACATGCCTTGCACCAAGGGTTTCTGAAAGGTGCACAAGCTAAGGGTGTGAAACTGCGTCTGCATACGGAAGTGGTGTCGGCCAAGTGGGATGGCGAATGTTGGGAAGTTCAGCTCAACGCCGAGCCTGCAAGTTTGCGCACTCGTGTGCTGGTCAATGCGGCGGGTGCCTGGGCTGATACCTTGGCAGAACGCTGTGGCGTGCAGGCCTTGGGCATTCAACCCAAACGTCGTTCCGCCTTCCTGTTTTCGCCCCCCGAAGGTGTGGATCATCGTGACTGGCCTGCCGTCATTGATATTGGCGAAGAGTTTTACTTCAAGCCCGATGCTGGCATGTTGCTGGGTTCACCTGCCAATGCCGACGACGTGGATGCCCATGATGTCGTGGCTGAAGAGCTGGATGTGGCCACCGGTATTTACCGTATTGAAGAGCGCACTCAGCTCCGTATCCGTCGTCCCAGCCACACTTGGGCGGGGCTGCGCAGTTTTGCTCCTGATGGCGAGCTGGTGATTGGTCAGGATGCAAACTGCCCCGGCTTTTTCTGGCTGGCCGGTCAAGGTGGCTATGGGATTCAGACCGCCGCAGGCGCGTCCTTGCTGGCGGCCAGTTTGTTGCAAAAGCAGGATCTGCCCGATTCTTTGAAGGCCTTGAATATTGATCCGGCTGTGGTGTCACCCGCTCGTTTCAGAACATAAAAACAGCAGCACTTTGATCTCCCGGAGGAGAAAGCATGTCGAATATAAAAAATATCCTGGGCATTGCGATGGCCTTTGTCGGTGTGGTGGTGGGGGCCGGCTTTGCATCAGGACAAGAGATATTGCAGTTTTTCAGCAGCTTTGGGTATTGGGGGCTGCTGGGAGGGGTGGTCAGTGGTCTGTGCTTCACGATACTGGGCATGGCGGTGGGGGAGCTTAGCCAGGTTTCGGTATCGCATTCCTTCAAAGAGGGTTTGTATCTGATTTGTGGGCCACGTCTGGGTGTGGTGGTCGACATCATGATTACCTTCTTCATGTATGCCATTGCCGTGGTGATGTTCGCTGGTGGCGGCTCGCTGATGGAGCAGCAATGGGGCGTGCCGGCGCAATACGGCAGTATCGCCGTCATGCTGATTACCGTGCTGATTGTGTTCTTGCGCGTGGATCGGGTGATGGCCTTTATTGGCAGCATCACGCCCATCCTGGTTCTGATGATGATTTTCCTGTGTATTTACAGCTGGAATACGCGGGATTTGCCATTGGAAGAACTGGATGTGATTGCGCAGACTAAACCACAAGGTGCGGGGCATTGGCTGGTCGGCTCTTTACTGTACGTGTCCTACAACATGGTGGTGGGGGCGCCGTTCCTGATGATTGCCGGTGCGCAAGCGACTTCTCGGCGCAATGCCTTGCTCGGTGGACTGGTAGGTGGCTTGTTGCTGGGCTTTTTGATTGTGCTGATCAGCGCCGGTGTGTTTGGCCGTATCGATACGATTGGCTCGGCGGCCTTGCCCATGCTGATGCTGGCTACTGAACAGTCCAAACTGCTGGGAACCATTATGTCCGTGGTGATTTTCGCCATGATTCTGACAACCTCGGTGGGTGTGCTGTATTCCTTCTCGGCCCGGATTTTTACGCCCAATACCCGTAAATTCAATATCGGTACGGCTATCGCCGGGGTGCTGGGACTGGTGGGCGCCAAGATTGGTTTCATCAATCTGGTGGGCACGGTATACCCGTTTTTCGGCTACCTGGGCTTTGTTTTGATGGCCTGGATTCTGATTGCCTGGTTCCGTTTGCGCCGCTTACAATCCAGGAATGCTACGTAATGAACTGCTCAGCAAGGAACAGGTAGGAACCCGCCTGCGCCAAGCCCGACATAATCAAAAACAGACACTCAAGCAGTTGTCTGAAAAAACCGGCTTGGCGCTGTCCACTATTTCCAAAGCAGAGTTGGGGCAGGTCACTTTAAGCTATGAAAAGTTTGTGGTCCTGGCCCGTGCCCTGAATATTGAAGTCGGTTCTTTGTTTGCCGTTCCCGATCAGGAAACTGCGCAGCCATTGCCCACCACCGAAGTGGGCATTTCCAGCCATAAATCTACGGCCACCCCTGGCTATGCCACCCGCAACTATGAATACGGCCTGTTGTTTGGCGAGCTCAGCGGCAAGCACATGAATCCGATTCTGGCCGTGATTGATTCACGCGATGCCAGCGAGTTTGACGACTATATCCGTCACGCTGGGCAGGAGTTTGTGATCGTGCTGTCAGGCTCTATTGCCATTCAGTTTGAAACTGGCGAAACCCTGTTTCTGGAAGCCCACGAGTCAGCATATTTTGACAGCGGTATCGGACATATCTATTTATCCACCAGCGAAGACGACGCCAAGGTTGTGGCTGTCTGTACCAGCGGCTTGCCGCCGGGGATTGTTTAAGGTTCGTCGCTTGGTTTGCGCTTGTCCGTTACATCATCAAAAATCGTTGGCAGGATGGTGTTTTGCGTGGCCGATACGGGTGGCGTGCCGTTGGTTTTCAAGGGGGCCACACAACGCGCGGTGGCGTGCTGGAAATACACCGTGCCTACTGGGCGGCCTTTCAGACGAGCCAGTTCGGGCTTGGCGTCAATAGCCGCTTCCGACAAGGGAAAGACAATGCCGCGTGTGGGGATGGTGTGGCGTGAGCTGGCTCCCTCATTGCTGCCGCCTTTGAAAATCCGTACGTGGGCTGGATCCCGGGTCGGGTCTGAGATCACCCATTCATGCAGGCCATTGGCCATATCCTGAATGCCCAGCGGATTGGGTGGGAAGGCGCCCGTCTTGTTTTTGTCTGCTTCATTGCCTTGCTCAGGCACGTTGCGGCCTGCCTGCCACTGGCCGTTGTCGGTTGCCCAGGGAAAGGGCTGGCCACGGCTGCGGGCCGCGTATTCCCATTCAGCCTCTGTAGGCAGGCGCATGTCCAGGCCGGTGTTTTTTCCTAACCAGGCGCAAAAGGCTTCCGCTTCGTCGTAGGGCATATTGGCGACTTGTTCGCCATCGCCTTTTACCGGCTGCCAGCGCGCAGGGCGCTTGGTTTGCTTCAAGAAGCGATCATACAAGGCGTTAGTTGCCTCTTTTTTCATGATGGAAAAGGCGTTGACCTCTACCGGGTAGGGCTCCAGAGCCCCCTGATCCGGCTGCGCCACCCATTGCACGGACAACTCACCGTCGGAGTTACGCATGGGAACCTGAAAATTGCCGGCCATAAAAGAGCCGCCTTCTACCTGGATCAGTTCAGGACCGGGTTCGGGGCGCGTGGGTAGTGATCTCAGCACCAGCAGGAGCAGGACGCTGGCAACGATGAGGGTGGCGCTGATCCGAAAGGGGGTATGACGCAATCTTGTTTCCTTGCTCTCACCGCATGTGAGCTGAGAGCTTTGTCGATTAATTTCGCTTATATGGCCCCGTATTATTCCATGCCTGTTTATAAGACGGGTCTGTCTGAGCGCAGAGTTTAATGATTTATTGGTATGGAGGGGGCGTCTATTATGTTTATTCAGCGTTTTTAGACGGTTTTTCAGGGACAACCGTCAAAGGAATGCGGATAGCCTGGCCTTCCTGGATCATAAAGTGCCAGCGAGTGGCATCAAACAAGGCTGGGCTGATCTCAAAGACTGCGACATCCGAAACGCTCACCAAGGGGTTGATTTTGTCAGGGCCAACCGTGTCCAGATCATGAGCGTAGCGATAGTCCTGTGTCGCTCGCTGATTGGGCGCTACTTTCTGGCCTGAAGGGTCAACCAGAAACAGGCGTGGCCGATGGATCTGCGGATTCAGAGGACGAGGGCTGGTGTTGGTGTAGCGGTAGTGCAAGACGATAAACAGATTGTCCTGACGCGCCGGAGTTGCCAGTTCCCCGGAGTCCAGCTGAGTCTGACGCTGCCATTCATCCAGGTAAGTATGCAGGCGCACACCCTGATAGTCGGGCGTGAACAAGGTCGTCCCGTAGTTCAGAACGGGGGCCGCAGGCGGGATAGGCGCAATGCCGGGAAGGGAGCCAGGCTGATTTTGTGTAGACAGAACCCGATCGTTTTGACTGTAGGCAGTGGCAGAACACAAGGCTAAAGCGGCGCACAGCCAAAAACGGGGCAGGGTGACAGTCATGGATGTGAACAGGGCCGCTTCAAGAGGTGTAGGCAGGGGAATGGGGGCCTTAATCGCAGGCAAAAAATAAACGGCTCATGAGCCGTTTTTCTTAACTACTTTTTTTAGATCGTCCAGCTCTTTGCGCAGGGCGACAACTTCGTCACTGAGCAAACCAATAACGGCCATTTGACTTTGATACATTTCGACCAGCGGGTGGTAGCTAATCCCACGGCTGGTCAGTTCCCGGCAAAGCGCGCTAAGCCCGGTGCCAGCGCGCTTGGTTAAAGTAGCCATCTTCCTGTGATCCATAAGCCTGCATCCTGATCAGTAGTTGTTCGATGTTTACATCCATTAACCATACCAAAATTCGGTGACAATAGTCGTTTTTCTTAAAACTTCTTGTATATCTGTGGTTTAGCGACAGGTCTAGCCCACTTGGAAGTTGCCTTCCGGGTAGCGAATACGGCTGCGTTTGCGTGTGGCCAGCGAGTAAATCAAGGTTAGAGGCCCGAGTCGGCCTGCAAACATCAGCACCATGATCAGGATCTGGCTAGGCGTGGACAGCTTGTGGGTAATGCCGTGACTCATGCCGGTGGTACTCAAGGCCGACGCGGCTTCAAACAGCAGGCTGGTAATGGGCATGTCCTCAAACAAGGTCAGCAGCAAGACGCTGATGAAGTACAGTGCGCCGGTAATCAGGAAAAGGGCCAGGGCTTTCTGTACGGTTTCTGGAGCCACGCTGCGTTCCATCAAGACCACTTCTTCGCGTTGACGGATGTAGGAGCGTACCGCCGCCAGCAAGACAATCAAGGTGCCGATTTTGATACCGCTGGCCGTACTGAGCGAGCCGCCACCAATCAGCATCAGCACAATCAGGGTCAACTGAGTGCTGTCGCGCAGGCTGGCAATGTCCATGGTGGTAAAACCCGCGGTACGGGTGGCCGCATTCTGCATCCAGGCGGCCAGCGCCTGATCGCCCAGGCCCAGCATGCCCAACGTATTTGGATTCGTGAATTCCAGCGCCCAGAGACTGAAAAAACCAATCAGGTTCAGGATGAGTGTTCCGATCAGGATCAGCTTTGTGTACGGCAAAAGTGTTTGCCAGCGTTTTTTCTGGCCTACGTCGGCCAGTACGGTAAAGCCAATCCCGCCCAAAATAATCAGGCCGGATAAAGTCATGACTGACACGAAATCCCCGGAAATGGGGATCAAGGAGTCATGAAATAGCGAGAAGCCCGCATTATTGAAAGCCGTGACCGCATGGAACAAGGCGCGATAAAGGGCTGTGGTCCACGGTAAATCAATGGTCCATCGCAGAAACAGAATGGCGGCGGCGATCAGCTCAATCAGGGCAGCAATCTTGAACACTTGAAAGGCTGTACTGCGGATGCGGGACACGCTGGTTTGATTAAAAGCCTCCAGTGCCAGTGCCTGCTGGTTGACACTGATGCGTTTGTGCATGGTGATGGCCGCAATCACGGCAAAGGTCACAAAGCCCATACCGCCAATTTGCACGAGCAGCGCCAGCACAATTTGCCCAAAGTGCGTCAAGTCTGTTGCCGGATCAATGACCGCCAGGCCCGTGACAGTGACGGCCGAGGTAGCCATGAACAGCGCCTGAAAAATCCCCAGCCGGGGCGTAGCTGCTTGTGGCAGGCTCAGCAAAATCGCGCCCAGAATAATCAGGGCCATAAAACCCAGCGCCAGCACCAGTGGCGGGCTGGCGCTCAGGGTGCGGGTATGAGGATTGACCTCAAGACGGCGAGTCAGACTATTGGGCAGCCAGTTGCGCATACATCAGACCAATTTGGGGGCGGCGGTACGAAGTGCTTGCAGCTGTCCAAGCAGGATCAGCAGATCCTTGGCATGCAGGGCAAAATCAGCATCGGGCTGGATGGTGGTTTGGCCACGACGTTTGACCAGCAGGACCTGAACATCGTTCATTTGCTCGCGCAGCACGTCCTTGATGGTCTGGCCATTCATATTGTCGCTGGCCGTGACTTCGACGACGTAATCACCATTGCCCAGGCTGATGTAGTCGTTGACCATGGGGTAGCTGAGCATTTGGGCGACTCGTATGCCCATTTCTTCTTCGGGGTGAATAATCCGGTTCACACCAATCTTGGCCAGAATCAAGTGCTGGGTATGGGAAATGGCTTTGGCCCAGATTGTCGGAACACCAAAACTTTTCAGGTGAACCACGCAAACCAGGCAGGATTCAATATCAGCCCCAATCGCAACCAGAACTACGTCATAATTGTCCAGCCCCAGCTCTTCCAGAGCCTGGCGGTCAGTGACATCGGCAATGACGGCACGGTTTAATTGGTCCGCATACTTGTTGACCAATTTCGGATTGGTATCCACTCCCAGTACGGAGTGGCCCATTTTCATGAGTTCCAGGGCGCAGGCCGAACCGAAGCGGCCTAATCCTATGACGGCGAACTGTGCCATAGCTTATTTGATCCGTTTGATGCTTGAAACAATTTCAAGCCAAATTAAGCGTTGATGGTATAAAGACATATCTGGTAAAAACCCTTATCGGGTATTCCCTTGGGCGCGTGTCGTTCAAGCCCTGGCGGAAACATCAATAGTGGACAGTGTAAAACAATGGTTAGTTTGTTTGATCCAATCAAACTGGGTGATATTGAACTCATGAACCGCATCATCATGGCGCCCATGACACGCGCACGCGCCTCGGAGGGCCGTATGCCCAATGATTTGATGCGTATGTACTATTGCCAGCGGGCCAGCGCGGGGCTGATTGTAGCCGAAGCCACTTCGGTATCGCCGCAAGGTGTGGGCTATGCCCACACGCCGGGCATCTGGAGTAGTGCACAGGTAGATGCGTGGCGCACGATTACCGAAGCCGTCCATGCCAAGGGTGGCCGTATTGTCTTGCAGTTGTGGCATGTGGGGCGTGTGTCTGATCCGGAGTTTCTGAATGGCCAAATGCCGGTTGCGCCCAGCGCAATTGCCTGTGAGGGCATGGTCAGTCATTTAAGCCCGGAACGTCCTTTTGTAGTGCCGCGTGCCCTGCGCAGTGAAGAAATTGCCGATATTGTGGACGACTTTGCCGTTGCCGCTCAAAACGCGCTGAGCGCCGGCTTTGATGGGGTGGAGATACACGGTGCCAATGGCTACCTGATCGACCAGTTCCTGCATGATGGCTCCAATACCCGCACGGATGCTTACGGTGGCTCGATTGAAAACCGGGCTCGTTTCCTGTTGGAGATTGTGGACGCCTGTGTCGCCATTTGGGGCGCTGGCCGAGTCGGTGTGCATTTGTCCCCACGTGGTGGCTTGCATGGCATGAAGGATTCCGATCCGGCCCGTTTGTTCTCGTACGTGGCTTGCGAACTGGATCGCCGTGATATTGCCTTTTTGTTCCTGCGTGAAAGCCCGGCTTCGGACAGCTTGTTGCCCATGATCAAATGCCAGTTTGGTGGTGCGATTATCGCTAATGAACATTTCGATTTGCCGACAGCACAGACCACTTTATCCAAAGGCATGGCAGACGCCGTGTCGTTCGGTAAGGCTTTTTTGTCCAATCCGGACTTGCCCTTGCGTTTGCAGTTGCGTGCGCCCTTGAATGGCTGGGATCGGGATTCGTTTTACACCCAGGGGCCTAAAGGCTATACGGATTATCCATTTTTGAAATCCAACCCGGAATGGGATCAGCCTGTGGGTGAGGATTTGCAGGCGCATTAAGCTTGCCTGTGATTAAGTAGGTGGAAATAAAAAAGCCCGTTTGATACGGGCTTTTTTAATGGGCTTTATTGTAGATCGGTAGCAGTTTGGGGCAGCGTGCCACTTTCCAAGGTGTATTGCACCTGGTGTTCAGCTACCGCGCACCACTCGAAAAGTGGCTGCCGCTTTAACCAGCAAGCGTTCCTTCTCGTCATACCCGCCACCTTCGCAGTAAGCGGTATCGCCTTCCAGATACAGGCATTGGGCCTTGAACCAGACATCGCCACGAGCAGGCAGTAGAAACTGCGAGTTCATGTCTATGGTGGCCATCCCTGAGCCAGGACGTTGTGCCCGTGCGGCGGCGCTAAGGGTGAAATCCAGAATCGCCATCAAGGTGCCCCCGTGCACATCGGCACGGGAGTTGGCATTACAGGCTTGCCAGGGCAGAAAAGTAATCACTTCCTGCTCGGTGCTGCTCACGGTTTGCAGGCCCAGGTGCTGCATCAGGGGGATATGTGTGCCGAAAAAGTCCTGTTTGGGCTGCGCCAGTTCGGCCTGCAAATGCTTCATGGGTTCAGCTTTTGCTTCACTTGAGCGGAAACCTGGGACATATCGGC
The DNA here is from genome assembly GCF_052931795.1 of Alcaligenes sp. RM2. NCBI lineage: Bacteria > Pseudomonadati > Pseudomonadota > Betaproteobacteria > Burkholderiales > Alcaligenaceae > Alcaligenes > Alcaligenes sp. RM2. The sequence goes on along the minus strand of NZ_JBRFIO010000001.1, from coordinate 1,032,575 downwards.
ACGGCCAGCCAGTTTGGCTTTCACCAGACCCATGACCTTGCCCATCAATGCGGGGCCTTGAGCGCCGTCAGCCTGAGCCTGGGTAATCGCATCGGCAATGGTCGCATCAATTTCGGCGCTATCGGCTTGCTGTGGCAGGTATTCCTGCAGAATCAGCAATTCGGATTTTTCTTTCTCGGCGCTTTCGGTACGGCCAGCAGATTCAAAAGCCTGGATGGATTCGCGGCGTTGCTTGACTTGTTTTTCAATGATGCTGCTTACTTCAGCATCGCCCAGCTCGGTACGTTCGTCCACTTCGCGTTGTTTGATCGCGGCTTGCAGAAAACGCAAGGTCTCCAGGCGTCCGCTATCGCGAGCGCGCATCGCCGTTTTGATATCTTCAGCTAAACGGGTTTTGAGTGTTTGACTCATGGTGGTTCCTGGTTGAACGGGCAAAGCCCTAGTTTAACGCAGGGCGGGGGTAGGGAAAAATCCGATTATTGAAAATCCCGGCTGCGTGCGACCAGATCACCAATCAGGTGATTCATGGATACCAGACGGCGGGCAATTAAATGGCAAACGCTTCCATCCCGTTGCCAGACACCATAGACACCCAGCAGGCGAGATTGAAGCAAGGCCTGAGATTGCGCCTGCGCCAACTCTTCACGCACGATGACATTGACACTGCCGGTTTCATCTTCCAGCGTTACAAATACGGTGCCTTTGGCGGTGCCGGGGCGTTGGCGGGTGGTCACCAGCCCGCAGGCTCGTGCCAGCCGCCTATCCGGGCAAGCTTGGTTGAGTTGTTCTGCGGTGGAGAATCGCAAGGGGGACAACTGTGTGCGTAGCAAGGACAGGGGGTGACGATTCAGGCTCAAGCCCACGGCCTGATAATCACTTAACACTTCCAGTCCCACACTGGCTCGTGGCAAATTCGGGGTGTGCTCCGGCGTTTCAGCATGACTAAGCAATCCTGCCTGACTGGGGCGTCGGGCGTCCCAAACACTGTGGCGGCGTTGGCTATAAGCACTGCGTAAAGCATGGGCCTGGGCCAGCGCTTGCTGATCGTGGGCTGACAGAGCCAGCTCCTGGCGCAAGCAGGCCAGATTCAGCGTACGTTCCGGGTGGCTTTGCCGGTAACTTACGATGGCTTGTGCGCCTTGTTCGCTCAAGCCTTTGACCATGTGCAGGCCCAGACGTACCTGAGGCGGGCCGCCAAGCTCGGAACACACGTGGCTGTCATACAGGCTGTATTGCACATCAACAGGCAAGACCTGAACGCCGTGACGGCGTGCATCCTGGACCAATTGGCTGGGGCCGTAAAAACCCATGGGTTGAGAGTTCAGCAAGGCCGCCAGAAAGTGCTCCGGGTAACGTGCTTTCAGATAGGCGCTGAACCAGGCCAGTTTGGCGAAGCTGGCCGAGTGACTTTCCGGAAAACCGTATTCCCCAAAACCGCTGATCTGATCGAACAGGCGCTTGGCAAATTCTGGAGAATATTTTTTGGCAGCCATACCATCCAGCAACTCCTGTTCAAAAGAGCCCAAACCACCACGACGACGCCAGGCCGCCATGGCCCGCCGCAAGGCGTCCGCTTTGTCAGCCGAGAAACCCGCCGCCTCCATGGCCAGTTCCATGGCCTGCTCCTGAAAAATAGGCACGCCCAGGGTGCGTTCCAGCACATGGCGGATTTCGGGAGCGGGGTAGTCGACTTTGCTGTGGTCGCGACGGCGTTCCAGATAAGGATGCACCATGCCCCCTTGAATGGGGCCGGGGCGCACAATGGCCACTTGCACCACCAAGTCGTAAAAGCATTGGGGACGCAGGCGCGGCAACATGCTCATCTGGGCGCGGGACTCGATCTGGAACACGCCTATGGTGTCAGCGCGCCGTATCATCCGAAAGGTTTTGGCGCTTTGCAAAGGGATGTCCTGCAAGCGGAATGGTTTGCCTTTTTGCTGGCTGATACTGTCCAGGCAGCGACGCAAGGCGCTCAACATACCTAAGGCCAGAATATCGACTTTCAGCAAACCCAGCACATCCAGATCATCCTTGTCCCATTGCACAACGCTGCGCCCTGGCATGGCGGCGTTCTGAATCGGCACCAGCCTGTGCAAGGGTGTTTGTGAAATTACAAAACCGCCAGGGTGCTGGGACAGGTGACGTGGAAAGCCCATCAACTGGCGGGTCAAGGACAACCATTGATGCGCTTGCTCTGGCGGGCATTCGGGAAAGCGTGCCAGGACTTCATCCTGAATGTGGCTGTCTTTAAGCCAGGCACGGTCGCATTGAATCAAGGCCTCGATCAAGGCGGAAGGAATGCTTAGCGCCTTGCCGGTGTCCCGCAAGGCGCTGCGGCGTCTATAGGTGGTGATCACCGCTGTTAAGGCCGCTCGTTGCCGGCCATATTTGCGGTAAATGTATTGAATAACCTCTTCGCGACGCTGGTGCTCGAAGTCCACATCAATATCGGGCGGTTCAGCCCGTGCGCGGCTGATGAAGCGCGCAAACAAGGTATGGCTGCTGGCAGGATCAACTTCAGTAATGCCCAGGCAGTAGCACACGGCCGAGTTGGCGGCAGAGCCTCGGCCCTGGCACAAAATCCCCTGACTGCGCGCGTAACTGACGATGTCATGCAAAGTCAGAAAGTAGGACTCGTATTGAAGGTCTGCAATCAGGCTGAGTTCCTCTTCCAGGCGCGTGCGCAAGCTGTCGCTAATCCCTTTGGGGTAGCGCTTTTGCGCGCCACGCTCGGTTTCCTGTCGCAGATACTCAATGCCACTGAGACCGGGCGGGACAATCTCGACCGGGTACTCGTACTTGATTTCACTTAAACAAAACTGGCATAGCTCCTGGATGTGATCGGTGGTCTCACGCAGTTCGGCCGGGTAAAGATTGGCCAGTTGGAAACGACTGCGTAAGTGATGTTCTGCATTGCTGGCCAGGGACCAGCCGCATTCTTGCACAGGTGTTTTCAGGCGTATGGCTGCCAAAGTATCGTGCAAAGGCTGGCGAGAGCGCACGTGCATATGGACACCACCCAACGCGGCACAGCGTAATCCACATGCCTGCGCTGCCAGCCTGACGGCGCGCAAATGCTGCATGTCCTGATCGCGCCTATGCAGACTGATGCCTAAAAACAGTCGGCCTGCAAACAGGTCCAGCAAATGCTGTGTTTGAAGACGGATGTGCTCGCTATCCAAGCCATAGGCCGGCTTGTAGATGACAAGACAGTCTGGCAGAACCTGTTGTTGGGAACCTTGGCGGGCTTGTTGCAAAAAAGACCAGTCAATCGAGGCTTCCTGCTTCAAGTCCAGTGATTGGTGCAGGTGCGAGATGAATTGACAGAGATTGCCGTAGCCTTCCTTGTTGCGCGGCAGAATCAGCAGCTCATGGGTCTGAGTGCCGTTGCAGGTTCTTGTCTCAGCCTTGGCGACTTGTGGGCGCTGATTGTCCCAACCCCCCGTAAAGCGGAACCGACTTCCAACCAACAGGCGGATTTCCGGATGCAACTTGGCCTGCGCATAAGCGCGCACCACACCGGCCATGGAGGCGTAATCGCATAAGGCCAGCGCTTTGTAGCCCAATTCGGCAGCGCGGCTGATCAGCTCTTCGGGGTGGGACGCGCCATTCAAGAAGCTGTAATTGGACAGGCAGTCCAGTTCGGAATACAGCAGGTCTATATGGGGTTTCATCCAAAGACTCCGTGCAGATACCAGGCATGCTCCTGGCTCAAGTCCCGATAAACCCAATACAAGCGTCCCTGCGGACACAGGGCAATAAAGTAGTCTCGCTGCTGATGCCCGGTGCCGCTCCACCAGCCTGTCTGTACCCGCTCCGGGCCTTGAACCAGGCGCAAGCGCTGCTGATCCAGAAGCGGGGATTGCTGATCGTGTTGTAAAGGCTGAGCCGGGTCCAGCATCCAGCATGGACGTTGCAAAGCCGGACGGTCCGCATCGGGGGGCTGGCTGCGGGACAAGGGGAGCCATTGATTCGCCTGTTCAGGCAAATAGCTGGCTTGGGCGGCAGGTGTCAAAATCTGTTCAGCCCCCAGCCTGGCCTGCAAGCGCTCCAACAGTTGTTGATCCTGCTCTTGCCAATGACGCGCATCGGGAAACAGGCTGCTGGCATGAGTTTGGCGCGGGTGTAGTTGCTGTGCCTGCAGCACCATGCTCTGTACGGCCGCCTGTAATTGCAGTTGCTGGAACTGTTCTTGCCATACGGGCAAAAAGTCCTGGCTACGCCAGCAGGACCGGGCCATTTGCAACTCCAGGCGGGTGGTCGTGGGGTAGTCCTTGTATCTTTCTGTGCGTAGTACTAGTTCCAGACGTCCACAAGCCAACTGGTACTGATTCAACCAGGCCTCCAGCTTGATCAATAGGCGATTTACGGCCCGCAAGACGGTGGGTTTGTTATTGGATGGTGTATCCATTTCCAGCTTGTCTGTAAATTGCGGGGCGGCATGCACCCATTCCAGCGCCCAGCTTTGTGTGCCGTAGGCTTGGTCCAACTGCAACAGCAGGGCACGCAGCCCGCGCTGGGATAGGCCATCGCGGGGGAGTTGGTGCAACTGGCCCAGGGTATGGCAGCCCAGACTATGCAACCATTGCAGCTGGTCGGCAGGCGGAGCCAATAAGTGGATGGGAAGCGAGTTCAGACAGGCCTGCAAACGTCGTGCACAACGACGCTGCTTGCGTCCGGATAAAGCCAGCAAGCAGGCCGCACGGGCAGTGGGTGCCAGGGCCAGGCAGGGCTCGGGAATAAGGGCTTGCAAGTCAGCCCGGACCTGTTGGTACAGACGGCGCAAACCACCAAACAGCCGGATGCTGGCACTGATATTCAGTACCCATAAATCGGCTTGAACCTGTGCCAGCTGGGGGCTGTAGCGCAGCAGAACGGCTTGAATACCGTTCTGCTGTTTTGGGCTGGCCTCAGGCGTAAGCAGGCTCTGGGGCAGTCGCAGGCACAGGTACATGAGACGGAATGGCCGCTGGCGGCATCAGGGTGTGGTGAGGGGCCAACGCAATGCTGTCCTTGCACGGAGGCCCCCGTCGTTTGCGGATATGAACATCCAGCCAGGGCTGCCCCTGCTGGTCTTGGCGAGTCTGAAGTTCAAGACGCAAAAGGGCGGGGCTGTTGGTCTGACTGTGCGCCGGACGTAAACAAAAAAACAGGCTGTCGCTATGGCTGGCTAATAGCTGTAGTTGACGCAAGGCCGCTAAAGGCACATGGGCAGGCAGCCAGCTCAGCACAGCCGCACAGTGGCCGTGACGCAAGGCCTGGGCACTGGCCCACAAGGTATCGTTCAGGTGCTGGCTGCGTATCCAGAGCATGCGGGCGGGCAAGGCGTTTTCTGATGAGCTGTTTTGCTCGTTCGTAACAGGAGTACCACGCCACAGTTGTTGCATGGGTTGATAGGGCGGGGCGACTAAAACACGCAAGCGCTCTGCCTGCAGCGTATTCAAGGCTGGCAACAACAAGGACAAGGCACTGCTGTCTTGCTGTGCATGCAGTTCGATCAGACTGCCCACAGGCCAGCCGCCTCCTGGCAGTTCGTCATCCAGGGCGGCAAACCCGCTGGGCAGGCAAGTGCCTGCGGCATGCGCATAATGCTTGCCTGTCCAAAGGGAAGGGTGAAGATCTAAAAGGGAACGAAGTGCGCTTGCCATAGGTATGCTCCTGGTTGCTGTATAAATATACAGTAAATCTGTTTGCCAGCAAACCAGGCATCTGTTTCAAAGCAGAACTTTTATATACTGTGGCCTTCTGTTTGGCGCTCTCGCATGAATTCTTCCCCTTCTACCCGACCAGGCCGCTGTGCACAGTGTCAGCGGCCCTTGGCTCGTTGCTTGTGTCCCTTGATCCCTTCGATAGAAGCAGCGTGTCCTGTGCTGATTTTGCAGCACCATTCCGAAGCCCGGCATGCGCTTAATACTGCGCGCTTGGCGTATTTGGGTTTGAAGGGGGCAGAGCTATGGGTGGGAGAGCAGTTTGCTGGGCTGGAGGCCCGGCTGGCACAGGCGCATCGTCCTGTTTTGCTGTTTCCGGGACCAGAAGCCAAGGTGGCGGGCTCAACAGGCCCAGAGGAGAAGCCGGATCTGATCGTGGTGCCAGATGGCACCTGGCGCAAGGCACGCCTGATCTTGCACAGCAATCCGGTTTTGCAAGCCCTGCCGTATTGGGTATTGCCTGAAGGACAGGCGTCGCACTACAGACTGCGTAAAGCGCCCGACCCGCAGGCTGTGTCGACCTTGGAAGCAATTGTCCGGCTGATGCAGATTATGGAGCCGGAGCGGGATTTCAGCCCTTTGCTCCGGCCCTTCGAGCAGTTGATTGAAGAACAAATCCAGGCTATGGGCCTGGATACGTATCAGCGTAACTATCCTACTTCCAGGTGAAGTTCAGTTCGCGGGGCTGGCCTTCAACAATAGTGGCCTGGCGCTCCTGGGTCTGGCCCTGGTAAGTGGCAAATACCTTGTAATTGCCGGGGCCAAGACGGATCAGGCAGTAGGGGCCGTCGATCAGGCTGTTCAGCACGGTTTGGTCGTTGCTGTTACGGATAACCAGCTGCACATCGGAAATATAGCCGACGCGCTCACCCTGGTTGGCTGAAAAGTTCACGGACAAGGGAAAGGTGTTGCGCACCATGCGAAACAGTTGGGCTTCATCACTACCTATGCCGCCGCTGATGTATTCGGTTGAACCGTAATACTGGCTGGGGGGCAGTTCCTGGGCGTGCACGATGGGGCTGCTCAATAAGGCCAGCGACATGGCAATGCCGATCAATGAAAGACGAGGACTCATGAGGTTTCCTTGCTTGAAGTAAGGTGGCTAAGCGGGCCCTCAGGGGCCCTGTTGCTGTTATGAGAGGGGTGGGGCTGGCTGTCAGGATGAAAGCTGGGCCACAACAACGGCCAGTCATGTTGACGGGTCGGTTCTGCCTGCGGATTGAAACTGCGTTCACGCAGCATTCCATGTCCGCGCTGATTAATAGTGATGACGGTGGTGCAGCGGGTGCCGTAATTGGGGCTGACAATAAACGGGCTGCTTAACAAGCGTTCGTGCTCAAGACTTAAGCCGGTTTGGGGCAAGTCGGCATCGGCTGCGACTTCCTGATTGCGTAAACCCTGAAACAAGCCTTCTACCGCTGGTGGCGAGCCATCAAAATGCTGTGCCTGCAGGGTTTCTTTCAGGAACAGGCTTTTGGGCCAAGGTGTATTAAGCCAGGCATTGCTCAGAACATGTACGCCTGGTCCCAGCATGTGCGGGCTGCCACTGGGATGACGGTTGCTGTAATAGCCCATGCGTAAAGGCTGTTGCTTGTCCGGCCATTCCAGCACAAAAAGATTGAAGCCTGCGTAATCGGCTCCTTCCTGGGCGAGTTGTTCCAGATAGTCGGCTGGACTGCGCTCGTCTCTTAGAAACTGGGGGATCAGTTCGCCGCGTGAGCGTTGCTTGCTGTTTTTGTTGCTGGGGGCTTCGCGGTAATTGGTCAGCAAGGCCAGCCGTCCACGGCTTTGTGTCAGGCCCAGCCAGGTGCCCCCGGCTTGCAGGTCCCGACCCGCCAGAATATCGGGCTCGTCCCGCCAAGGTTGAGCCGCTTGGCTGGGGCGAGCATGATATTCGTCGCGATTGGCGGCAATAATCAGCGGCCAATCTGCATTAACTCCGACGGCGATATAAGCGATGCACATGTGCCGATTGTAGGATGGCTATGCAGGCTTTGGTAGCCAAAGTACCGCCAAGTTCCGCTTTTTTTCTCGGTATTGAGAATGCCTCTTTAGGCTTGGCATTCAGGGCTTGAACGTCAGATTTAAGCGATCTATGAAAGGGCGTCGTAGTTTTGTGCCAGACGCACGACGGTGACGCCCGGACGTAGCTGGCGCAGCGAGGGCATGACCAAGGTGCAGTTATCGTAGGGCGTCAGCCAGGCTTGGCCATCAGCTTGTCCGATCGCCGTGCCTGCATCGGCCAAGGTTTCCAGGCCTTGCCAGTTCTGATCGAAACTGACTTGCATGGAAGGGGCGACAATCGCATGGGTGACTTGCAGAACGCGTTGCGTATCGGGAGACGCTCGACGCCAGTCCGAGGGCAAATCCTCTTTTTCCACAATCTCGGAGGCGAGCAGAAAGCGGGCAATCAGGTCCAGTGCGATTGCCGGTGTATCAGGATCGCCATGAAAGCCGCATTCCAATAGTAAGGAGCGCGCTTCATGGGCTTCAGGGTCCGAGAATCGACCGTAATCGCGCATGCGTACGCCGTCTTGATGGCCGCTATCCACAATCACATGCTCGGGAGCGCCCAGAGTACGAGCCAGCTCGATATTGCGTGCCAAGGTGCCAGTCAATAACAAGGGGGCGCTGGGTTCATGCATGGAGTGCAGATCCAGCAACCAGTCGGCTTGTTCCAGCCAAGGCAAAATGGCTCGTGCGCGACGCTGTTCTTGTGTCTGTGTTTGAGCCAGCTTCTGATCGCTCCAGACGCGGTTCATGTCTTCGTCCACGTAGCGGCTGGCATCGTGCTGCTCAGGATCAAAGCGATCAAAGGCGTCCAGATTGCAAAAGGCCAGAATCAGCTTGCCACGACGGGGCTTCAGGCCACTGGCCAACACGGCTTTCAAGGCCCAGGCCCCACAAAGTTCGTTGCCATGAATCAGGGCGCTGATCATTACGGTACGGCCCGCTTCGCCCGAGTCCAGGCACCAGAGTCCAGGGACACCGGTATTGCCCTGACGCTCTTCTTGAATGTCAGGCAAGGAAAGAGAAAATTGCATGGAAAGACTCCAGCGCCCCAGCAGCTAGCCGGGGCGCATGTGTTTTATTCGGCTTGCAGCTTGGCCAGTTCGACCAGACGAGCATATTTGTCGACCTCTTTGGCCTGGAACTCTGCCGCGTTCATGCCGGGTGCGTAAAGCGTGGCTCCATTGGATTGCATTTTCTCTTGCAAGTTAGCCGATTGCAGGCTGCTGTCCAGAGCCTGACGCAAGGTGCTGGTGACGGATTCAGGCAAATCCTTGGGGCCATACAAACCAAACCAGACGTTGATGTCGACCTTTTCAAAGCCGGGTGTATCGGCCAGCGGCGGGATCTCCGGGGCAGCAGGAGAGGCATGGGTTTCGGTAATGCCCAAAGGCACGATGGCGCCTGCGCGAGCTTGCGACAGGCCCGAGGACAGCACAAGGTAAGCCGTATCCAGTTGACCACTCATCAAATCCGAAACCAGGGGTGGGACGCCACGGTAGGGCACGTGCATGGCGGTGGTACCGGTCGAGGCGTTCACCATTTCACCGGCTAGGTGCAAGGTAGTACCTACGCCGGAGGAACCAAAGCTGAAGGCTTCCGGTTTGGCCGCCCGCAGCTTTTGCGCATAGTCTGCCGCGGAGCGAATACCGGACTCTTTGGAGGCTGCCAGCAACAAGGGCTGGGAGGCAATCATGCCAATAGGCGTGAAGTCTTTTTGCCCGTCGTAGCGCACGGCTTTGTTGATCATGCCGGCGATGATCATCTCGTTGGTAGAACCCAGCAGCAGGGTATAGCCGTCGGCGGCTGCACGTTGTACGCGTTGAGCACCAATGGTGCCACCGGCACCGCCTGCGTTTTCCACGACGACGCTTTGGCCCAAACGGCTGCTCAGCTCTTCAGCTAACAGGCGGGCAGTCAGATCCACGCTGCCTCCGGCGGGATAACCCACGACCAGAGTCAGGCTGCGTGAGGGGTAGGTGTCGGCGTGGCTGATTGAGGCTTGCAAGAGGCTACAGGCGCCCAGAATGCCAAGGACCAAGCTGCGCTTGGGAAAAGAAAAAGACATGATGTGCTCCCCGTTCAATAGATAGGTTTCCAAGCAGCGGCCGGTGTGCGCGCTGCGGGCCTGTTTATCCTTAGTTATGAAAGGGTATTGTGTCTGTTGCGGCTACTTGCGATGTGCTGTTGCGGCACATGGACGTGCTTTTTCGGTTGCTTGTGCGTTTATCGCCCCTGCTGGGTGAAGGCCCAGACGGACTCTGCCAGATCCGAGAGCGGGGCTCGGGAGCGATACAGACGAACTTCAAAGGCAATCTCGTCGCCTTTGCCGCCCAATTGCACCAGCGTGCCGCGACGACATTCATTGGCAATCATGGACAGGGGTAACCAGGCTACGCCCATGCCTTTCAATACCGAGCCCATTGCCGTATCCAGAGAATCGCAACGCACCGTGCTGACCAGGGGATAGGGAAAGTGGTGCAGCTTGTCACCCAGAATGCGGGCCATGGCCAAGCCGCCTGAATATGAAATCAAAGGAATGCTGCGTCCGCTATCGGCATTGAGTTCATATAAAGGTGTGCCGTTCTTGCGGCGCTGACAGGTAGGCACCAATTTGTCAGTGGCGATGGTCATATACGTCACTTGCTCGGCCAGCAGTTCAATTGACAAGGCCGGGTGTTCATAACAGCACAGAAAGTCGGTTTTGCCTTGGGCCAGCAGCTTGGCCATATCGGCCATCATGCCGGTGCTGATGTCGATAGGCACATGGGCCGACAAAGGGGCGTGGCTGCCTTTTTGCAGACGGCTGACCCAATCCGTGACCAAGGTGCGTGCCAGGCTACGGCCGGTAGCAATGCGCAAGCTGCCTTGTCCGGCTTGATCCGAGGCCTGCAATTGCCGACGAACGCGGTTCAGTTGTTCCAGCACTTGATTAGCCGTGTTGTAAAACACCTGTCCTTCCGGCGTTAGCGTGATGGGCAGGCTGCTGCGCTCCACCAAGGGTGTTCCCACCCATGCTTCCAAGGCCCGAATGCGACGTCCAAATGCTGGGTGTGTGACGTGGCGTTGCTCTGCTGCCCGAACAAAACTGCCCGCACGAGCCAGGGTTACAAAGTCTTCAAGCAGTTTTAGCTGGGGCACGAAGGGCGTCTTACAGCATGGCCAGGCCGTTGGATTTTTCAACCAGATCGCGAATACGTACGGCGTCACCAATACGCGAGTAACGACCCGAGGAGTTCAGCAGCACAATAGCCACTTCACGATCTTCGATCTTGGTCAGCATTACCAGGCATTCGCCCGCTTCGTTGATGAAGCCGGTTTTGGAGACCTGAATATCCCAATTGGCGTTTTTCACCAAACGATTGGTATTGTTGAACACCAGTTGGCGACCACGTATAGGCTGCACGGAGTATTGATCATTCGTGGTGTATTGCTGGATACGGGCATGCTGGCTGGTGGCCGTCAGCAACTTGACCAGATCACGCGGGCTGGATACGTTGTCGCTGGACAAGCCGGTAGGCTCTACAAAACGCGTATTGCGCATACCCAAGGCACGTGCCTTGTCATTCATGGCGCGCACAAAAGCAGACAAGCCACCAGGATAGCTGCGCCCCAACGCGTGGGCAGCCCGGTTTTCCGACGACATCAGCGCCAGGTGCATCATGTCGGCACGGCTCAGTTTGGAGCCAACGCTAAGACGCGAGCTGGAGTATTTGACGCGGTCCACATCTTCGTCGATGATCTCCAGCATTTCATCCATGGGCAGGCCGGATTCAGCCACGACCAGGGCTGTCATCAGCTTGGAGATGGAGGCAATGGGGCGAACGGCGTCGCTGTTTTTCTGGTACAGCACAGTAGACGATTCCAGATCCTGCACAAAGGCAATTTCTGACCGCAGGGCTGCGTGCTGAATCAGGGCGTCGTGTTTAAGGGCATTAAGCGCGCGGCGGCTATCGTTCTCGCTATAGCTGATAGGCTGCAGGTTTTTCTCGAAAACCAGATGCGGCACGTTGTAGCTGATGGCGGCTGTGGCTTCATCCAGTGTGGATGGCTCGGCCAGCGCCAGTGTCTGCGCAAAGGACGAAATCGAAAAAGGCGCTAAAAATAAAACACATAGCGCACGTCGAATGAATTTATTTGTTCTGGTCTGAGGCATTTTTCAGTTCCCGGTAGGCGAGAAACAGAAGGGCGGAGAGAATTTATGCGCTTATGCTACCAGAAAAAATCCTCTTTATATTAGTATCTTACGGCTCAAAGTTAAAAAAAAATTAAGATGTCTGCGCGGTATCATTAAGAAACTTATTTTTATCTGTATAAAAACACAGCTTATGCTTTTTCTGAAAGTCCGAAATAATAAAAAACCTGTTTTTATAAACAGTTTTTTAAATCGATTCCTGCTTTCTATCGTCCTGGTTTCATTACCGCTGGCCAGTCATGCTGCCTCCTTGGCCTGGGACGGGGAACAGCTTAGCAATGCCATCACCACCAGCTCGCCCAGCACCCAGCAAAGCTTCCTGCCTGCAGAGGCGGTGCGAGCACAGGCTTCAAGCATAGGCAAGGTGGAAGTCAGTTATCACCACAATGGGCGCGCCATTCTGAAAAGCCGTTTGTGCTTGCAAGGCGGCTCCTGTGTGGACATGAATGGTTCGGTATTAAGTACCAGGGCCTTTGCCGGTCAGGATGCGCGTCTTGGCTTTGTGCTGGTGCATGAGGTGTGGAGCTGGGCGGGTAGCACAGAGCCTGTGCGTGTGCAGGCCTCGATACGGGTGAATTACCAGCGCTAGCCTGAAATGAGGCGGTCTCCCAATAAACGATTTAATTACTCTTGTACTTGATCCACCTCAAAGTCCAGGCCTAAAGAAACCTGCCGTACTGCCGATATGTAGTCCTGATGCCCATCGGGCCATAACCAGGACTTGTGCATGAACCCCTCTACTCTGATCGGCATCGTAGCCAGCGTGCTGCTGTTTGCCGTGATCTTGTTTTTTACGGCAGAAAACCCCGCCTTGTTTGTGGACCTGCCCAGTCTGGCCGTGGTGCTGGTAGGTACCTTGGCCGCGACGTTCATCAGTTATCCCTTAAGCGAAGTTGTCCGTATTTTTGGTCTGATCGGCACCGTGCTGCGCAATGAACGCCTGTATACCCAGCAGGATATGGACGAGCTGATCAATATCTCCCGCCTGTGGATGATGGGGGATATTCGCGCGGTGGAAGAGGCGCTGGAAAAAGTGGCCAACCCTTTTCTGAAAACCGGCGTTCAGCTGGTGATTGATCGGGCACCCCAGGAAGATATTGAAGACCTTTTGCAATGGCGTATCAGCCGTTTGCGTGCTCGTGAACATGCAGAAGCGCAATTGTTCCGTTTGATGGCCAGCTTTGCACCGGCCTTCGGTATGGTCGGCACGCTGATTGGCTTGGTCAACCTGATGTTTTTGCTGGGCGATGGTGACATTACGTCTATTGGTCAGCAAATGGCTCTGGCCTTGATGACGACGTTCTACGGCGTGCTGCTGTCCAATCTGGTCTTCAAGCCCGTGGCGGTGAAGCTGGAGCGTCGTACCGAACAGCGTGTGGTTCTGATGAACATGATCATGCAAGGTGTGTCCATGATGAGCCAGCGCCGTGGCCCGGCCTTGATGCGTGAGACGCTGAACTCCTTCATGGCTCAGTATCAGGACGAGATCAATGACCGGGGCGGCCGCGATGATGATGCGGACCCGGCTCCGGAACGGGGCTGATCCCATGGGAAACATGGAGCAGGACCTGACTTTGGGTGAACTTGCTGACCGCCAGAAAGCCTTGCAAAAGGAACTGGAGCAAGCTCGCGGCGCCAAAATCGAACAACAACTGGCCAGCAATCTGGGCAGTCGTCGTCGTAGCCGCCCCTGGAATGATCCAGGGCTGGCGGTGCCCGAGGAAGAAGAAGCCTGGTTGACCACGTATCTGGACATGATGACCTTGTTGCTGGTCTTGATGATTGTGATGCTGTCCTTTGCGGGTAAGCGGGCGCAAACGGCGGCGCAGGGACAAGGGCAGGGAGGGGCTACAGTCGTGGCCCAAGCAGGCAAGGACGGAGCCGGTTTGTTGCCTGCTGGGGCGGGCCTTTTCCCGGACGCTGGTCAGGGTGAGGGACAAGGCAAAGGCAATCACGGTCTGGATCTGGACGGCTTGGGCGACAATATCGATGTGGTCATGAACGACCAATCCGTGAGCTTTCGTATCAATAGCGAAATTCTGTTTAACTCGGGCGGTGCGGATCTGGGGCTGGAAGGTTTGACGGTATTACGCCAACTGGCTGCCGTACTGCAGAAATCCACCCATCCTATTGTGATTGAAGGTCATACGGACTCGGTGCCGATTCGTAGTTATCGCTACCCATCCAACTGGGAACTATCAGGTGCGCGTGCCGGTAGCGTAGTGCGTTATATGGAAGCCAACGGAATTGGCAGCCAGCGACTGAGCGCTGTCGGTTATGCCGATACCCGGCCTTTGGGGGATAACGGCACCTCGCAAGGCCGTGCGACGAATCGACGGGTTGAAATTATTGTGCAGACTCCCCAAGCACAGCCTGAAAGCCCCGTCCCATGAGCCTTTAACACAAAACCCCGGTTTGTATGTTGCAAACCGGGGTTTTTGTTTTGAGCCGAAATTCAACGCGTCTGACTTAGTCCAGTACGCGCGTGGAGGAAGCCAGAGAGCCTAGATCGAACTTGGGCAGGTGACGACGCAAGGGCATGACCAGAACACTGATCACTACCGGCACAATCGCGGCCAGCAGGAAGGACTCCAGCAAGTAATCCATAGGACCATTGGGGCGCGGGAATACGGCCAGACCGGCGACCAGACCACCGATGGTGCTGATGGTGGCCGTAAAGCCATCGTAGCGGCGGCTGTACAGGCCAAAGAAAACCGGGAAGGCCGCTGCCGAGCACAGCAAGTCTGCCAACAGGAACAAGTACAGTACGCTAAAGCCTTGTGAGGAGGCGTAGAGCACAGGGATGGAGCAAATCCAGATCAGGGAACGCGCCAGACTCATCATTTGGGCGGTGTTGCGATGCGGCATGATGCGGCTCAAGTCCACGGCAATCAGGCTGGAGACAGCGCTGATTGCGGTATCGGCACTGCTCATGACCAGGGACAGGCCTAACGGAATCAGCAGCACCAGGAACCAGACAGGTACGTGCGGCAAAATTACATTGAACAGGGCCACGGAGCTGTCACCGGGCGAGCCCAGACCAACAAAGGCCAGGCCAAACAAGCCCATCAGGAAAATGAAGGGCGCTACAAACAAACCACCCAACAAAAAGCCGCGACGCATGGACTTGGTGTCTTTGGCGGCATAGATACGTTGCCAGTTACCTTGGTGAAACAGGCCGGTCAGCAAGATGGCGACAAAGAACGTCAGGCCAGCCTTCACGCCTACGGGATCGCTAAGCTCGATCAGTCGAGGAGCTTCCAGTTTCACGTTGTCAAACAACTGTACCGGGCCGCCCACCGCTTGCCAGCCGAACATCACGATCAGGAACAGCATGGGCAGAATCACAAACATCTGCACCTTGTCGGTGAAGATGGAAGCACGCAAACCGCCGTAAGAGGTGTAGATCAGCGTGGCCAGCAACACAATGCTGGCCGTGACCCATAAAGGAATCGGGGCAATCAGGGTGATCATCTTGGACATGGCGGTGATTTCTGCCGTCATGGAGATGAACATGTAAAACAGCATGATGACCAGGGTCAGCGCATACATGGGGCGACCGTAGCGGGCGATGACAAACTCGCTCAGGCTGTGGCCGCGAGGCAGCAATTCGCGCATGCGCTTACCGAGTGGAATCATGGCCAGACGGGGCGACATGGAGCCAATGGCATAGCCGATGACAGCGCTTAAACCGCCCCAGCTGGCTGCTTGTGCGGGCGAGAACAGAATCCAGGCACCCAATGAAGAAGCCAATAAAGTCAGAATGGTAGCGACCGAGCTTTGGCTGTTGCGAGCCACCACAAAGTCTTCCAGGGAACTGTTGTAGTGGCGGGCGTACAGCACCCCAGCCAAGGCAAAAGCAGCGGAAAAAACGATGAGCCACAGGAGGGTGGCACTTTGGTCCAGCATGAGATCTCCCCAAAAGCCTGATTGAACAGGCACAAACCGGCCAGGCTGGCAGGTTGCCAGAACAGGGCGCAGAAAAATGGAGGGATTGAAATGGGGCGTGTGAGCTTGTGAATGCGCCGCATAGACAAGAGCGGGCAGGCTGCCAGGCCGCGTTTCCTTTCCCTTCGCCGGCATGATCCGGATCAGGTTCTAAGGGTTACCGCTTGAATGCGGAGTCTCAGCCCGTTAAGGACTCCCCCAGGAACAGGCTAGAAGAGTAGGAGAGCTTCTTTCAAATGTCAATAATCCGGTTGAGCTTGATTTATGCTATGGTCTGCCCTGCGGCACGGGGTGTCCTTCTTGGAAAGGGCTGAGATAAAACCCGTCGAACCTGATCCAGCTCATACTGGCGAAGGGATGTCCGAATCCATGGCCCTGCGTCTCAAGCAGGTCGACATCCTCGCCGAATTTTTGCAAGGAATGTCATGTCTGTGGAACACGTCTCGGAACTCTCTCAACAACTTGTCCTGGTCACCGGCGGCGCACGCGGCCTGGGGGCTTGCCTGGTACGCGCCTTTGCAGGCCAGGGCGCAAAAGTTGTGATCAATTACCTGAAAAGTGAGGCAGCCGCTCAGGCGCTGGCGGACGAATTTCCGCAGCAATGTCTGGCCGTGCAGGCGGACGTGACGGATGCGGCTTCGGTACAAGCCTTGTTTGCCAAGGCGCAGGCGCATTTTGGCCAGCCCGTCACCACCGTCGTCAATAACGCCTTGCCCGAGTTTTCCTTCAATGGCGATGCTCGCCCTCACGCCGATACCTTGACGTGGGCTCAGATGAACCAGCAACTGGAAGGCATTGTGGGCGGGGCCTTGAACACCACACAGGCCGCCTTGCCCGGCATGAAACAAGCCGGTTTTGGTCGCATTATCAATATCGGCACGAACCTGTTTCAGAACCCCGTGGTGCCTTACCACGATTACACCGCGGCCAAGGCGGCCTTGTTGTCCATGACACGCACCTTGTCGCACGATCTGGGGCCCGATCAGATTACCGTGAACATGATTTCCGGTGGTTTGCTGCGCACAACCGACGCGTCCGCGGCCACGCCCGAAGCGGTGTTTGACTTGATTGCGGCCAGCACACCCTTGCGCCGCGTGACCACGCCCGAGGAGTTTGCCGATGCGGCCTTGTTCTTCGCCGGTCCGTGGGCGCGTGCCGTAACAGGACAGAATCTGGTTGTTGACGGTGGATTGGTGAAAAACGGATGAGACAGCTGCATTTCAATTTGTTCATTATGGGCTGCGGGCACCACAAAGCAGCCTGGCGCCATCCTGATTCGCAGGTCGAACGTTTGGGCGATGTCCGGTTTTACGAAGAGCTGACCCAAATTGCCGAGCGCGGCAAGCTGGACGCTATTTTCTTTGCCGATGGTCAGTCCAGCGATAACGTGTCCGATGGTCCGCGCTGGTTCCTCGAACCCTTGACCATGATGGCTGCGCTGGCGAGAGCCACCGAACGTATCGGCTTGATCAGTACCGTTTCCAGTACCTTCTACACGCCGTTTGTGGCGGCACGCATGTTGTGCTCTTTGGATCATGTATCCAATGGGCGGATGGGCTGGAACGTGGTGACATCCATGTTTGACTCGGAAGCGCGTAACCACGGCTACGAAGCCATGCCCGATCATGCCTGGCGCTATGCGCGGGCTGAAGAGTTTGTTGATACCGCATTGCAACTGTTCGACTCCTGGAGCGACAGTGCTTTGGTCATGGACAGAAAGGGCGATTACGCCAAAGTGGATCAGGTTCGCCAGATCCTGCATAAGGGCGATCACTTCCTGGTGGATGGCCCCTTGACCTTGCCACGTTCGCCGCAAGGCCAGCCGGTGCTGTTTCAGGCAGGTGCTTCTGAGCAAGGCCGTGATTTGGCCGCGCGCAAAGCGGAGGCTATTTACGCTGTGGCTTATGATTTGCCCTCGGCCCAATCCTATTACCGCGATATCAAACGACGCGTGCGTGAAGCGGGCCGTGGCGTGGATGTGCCCGTGATGCCGGGTTTGGTGACCTATGTGGGCTCCACCATGGAAGAGGCGCGCCGCAAGCAGCAAGAGCTGGACGAATTGCTACCCGCCGAGACATCCTTGCGTCAGCTGGGCATGTTTGTCGGCCAGGACTGCATGAATTGGGAGCTGGATGCGCCAGTGCCACCGCTGCCGCCTTTGGAAAGCTTCAAAGGCCCTAAAGGGCGCTATGCCACCATGCTGCGCATTGTGGAAATGGAAAAACCGACAGTGCGCCAGTTGCTGGGCCGAATCGCTGCTGGCGGCGGTCACTGCACCATGGTCGGTACGCCGGAGTCCATTGCGGATCAGATTGAGCAATGGTGGCGCAACGAAGGCGCGGATGGTTTTAACCTGATGCCGCCTTCCTTGCCCAATGGCATTCGTGACTTTGTTGAGCAGGTGATTCCGGTTCTGCAAAAACGCGGGCTGTTCCGTCAGGAATACGAGCATGCAACCCTGCGCGGCCACCTGGGCCTGGAGCGGCCTGCCGCCTGATGCCAGGGCAAGAAAAAAGCGGGCATTTCCATAGACGGATTTGTCCGCTTTTTCCCTAGGGTGAAGAGGCTACGAAGTTCCTGAAGTTTGCTATCCTTAATGCTTTAATTGTCGCCTGCTTAACGAGCAGCGAGCTGTATAGGGATCGCACTATGAAAACCGCCGTTGTCACCGGGGCCTCCTCAGGGTTTGGGGCTGCGCTTGCCCGTAAATTGGTATCTGAAGGACACACCGTGCTGGGTCTGGCGCGTCGCCAGGACAAGCTCGATGCCCTGGCCGCCGAGCTGGGCGAGCGTTTTGTACCGGTCAGCGTGGATTTGACCGATCGTGCGCGAGCAGAAGCGGTGCTGGCTGATCTGACAGCTCGTTTTCCCAATATTGATGTGCTGATCAATAACGCTGGTCTGGCACTGGGCGTGGACAAGGCGCAAGACGCCAAGATGGATCAGTGGGACACCATGGTGGCCACCAATATCAGCGCGCTGTTGCACATTACGCACGCTTTGCTGCCGGGTATGGTCAAGCGCAATCAAGGCCACATCATTAATCTGGGGTCGACTGCGGGCGAATACGCTTATGCAGGCGGCAATGTGTATGGTGCTACCAAGGCTTTTGTGCATCAACTGGGCCTGAACCTGCGCGCCGACCTGTCGGGTACCGCAGTTCGTGTTTCTACCGTGGCTCCTGGCCTGTGTTCCGGTACGGACTTCTCGACTGTGCGTCTGGGCGATAAAGACAAAGCCGCAGCGTTGTACCAGAACGTGGATGCGCTCACACCTGACGATATCGCCAATACCATTGCCTGGATCATGAACGCGCCTGCCCATATGAACGTCAACTACATCGAGTTGATGCCAGTGGCGCAAAGCTTTGCCGGCTTGAGCGTGCATCGCAAGGCTTAAGCGTGGCGACCGGGCGCGGGTCTGGCTTGATTAGACTTGGGCTCCGGTCTTACACTGCAAACGTCTTCAGGGCGGGGTGAAATTCCCCACCGGCGGTAAGGGAGCTACTCCCCAGCCCGCGAGCGCTTTCCGCCAGGGAAAGGTCAGCAGATCAGGTGAGAAACCTGGGCCGACGGTCAGAGTCCGGATGAAAGAAGATGAAGCATCGCTGCCTTGTGATCAAGGCAGCGGCGTGTTTTATTGCTGCCCGGAGGACGCATTGTTTAATCAAGGATGCGTTCAAATGAAAAATCTGAAAATCTCCCCTGCATTAGCCGTTGGTCTTTTGCATGAATTCTGCGAAGGAGCGTGCTGATGTATACCGGAATTGTTAAAGCAGTTCGTCCTCTTACCGCGGTCAAGGCCGAGCTGGGCCGTACCGAGTTTGAAATTGACTTCACTGACGAGCTGCTGGTGGATCTGCAACTGGGTGCCAGTGTCAGCGTGGAAGGCACATGCCTGAGCGTGACCAGCATTTCTGGCCCTAAAGTCACCTTTGATGCGATTCCCGTCACGCTGGAGCGCACAAATCTGGGCACACTCAAAACGGGTGATCTGGTCAATATCGAACGGTCGGCCAAGCTGAACGAGGAAATTGGCGGCCATGTGATGGCTGGCCATATCGCAACGACGGCTGAAGTGCTGGAACTGAGTATTACCGAGGCCGGTAACCGTCTGCGTTTTCAGATGCCGGAAGATTGGGCGAAATACGTGTTTCCACGTGGTTTTCTGGGCGTGAATGGCTGCAGCTTGACTGTGGCGGATGTGGAAGACGGTGTTGTGACCATCAATCTGATTCCCGAAACCTTGCGCCAGACGACGTTCTCCCGCTACAAGGCGGGCGATAAGCTCAATATCGAAGTGGATCAGCAGACGGTTGTGCTGGTCGATGTGCTGGAGCGTACGGTTGCAGGCACGTTGACACGTGTGATGCCTGGTTTGAAGGGCTGATTGACGCCCAAATGAAGTAAAAAAGAGCTGTCAGTTTTAAGACTGGTGGCTCTTTTTTTATGCGGGGCTTTTACTGTGTCTGTTGCGGTACTGGATGCTTTGGGGCTTGTGGACAAAGTCTGGAGTGAAACACAGCCCGAAAGCGGAGTACAGAGCCGTGTGAACCTGCTCCTTCTAGTGATCGACACTTTGCATAACAAAGCAGTACTCACACTTGAGTTAGCGTCTTCAAGACAAAATCAGCACGCTTTTCTACGCTTGTTTTGGGCAGCAGGCTCACTTGGTATCCCAGTAGGGGATAAACACGCTTCAACCGCTCATACTCACGCAAAGCAGCGTTCATATCGTGACGACGTTCTGGATCAGCCTCGTATATTTCAGGCCAGGGCGGCGTTAAAAATACCTGTGAATGATAAGGGCTGGTCTTGTTGAGTTCATCCAGCAGTGGCGTTCCCTTTAATTCCTGCAAAGCTGCGGCCGCATCAATCAAGCCTCGATCAAAAAACACCCAGCCACCATCTTTCGGAGCGCTGCAATAGTCATCTTGCGCGGTCTTTATCGCTTCATTCAGGAAGGCCTCCATATCCAGCCAGGGAAGGGCAGAGCCACCGCTGGTCAGTTGTTCCTGCACGATACGTCGCCCAGGTTCCTGGATAACCGTATAGCCACGATTCTGCAGCTCGGATAACAGAGTAGATTTGCCGCCACCAGAGCAGCCGGAGATAAGAACAAAAGGGTTCATAAGAGTAGGTCAGTAGAAGATGAAGACTTGTACAGGCGTGTTCACGCCCCGAAACTGAAGCCGGATGTAGGGATGTAGGGATGTAGGGATGTAGGGATGTAGGGATGTAGGGATGTAGGGATGTAGGGATGTAGGGATGTAGGGATGTAGGGTGGGGAAGCCTGGAGCAGATACCCGCGAAGATTGTGCAAGTTTAGCGTATTTCTGCATTTCCATACTCCCACACCCAGCCAGCTAGTGACCAGCCGACTTGAAAATAATAAAATGCAATTAACGGAAAAGAGTTTATCTCATTGAAAAGATGGTCTTCAACAAGAAGAGGGCGAATTTACTTACCATCGGCTCGCTTATTGATGCGACATCAGAGGGAAGTACTGCGATAGGGAGCATTTCTGTTCTCATACTCTTGTACCCACGCATTCACACCAAGGGCTTGCTTCAAAACCAAATCGGAGCTTTGAACAAACAAGCCTCCATACATCCATAAGCAAGCAAAGAAAAACGCCGATCATCCAAAGGACAATCGGCGTTCTTATCTTTCAAAAACCTCTTGAAAGAGGGGGCGCTTTTAAGCCGACAACTTTTCTACCTTGGCTGGCAGGCCTTGGCGCACGGCCGCGCCAGAAACCCAGTCAATCCAGACGTTGTCCTGACCATCGCCACGGGTTGGATCAGCAAAACCCAATTCGTTCAGGTTCACTCCTGCAGCCAGATCGTTCAGGTGAGGCGTAGCCTGACCATCAATCTGGTGCGAACGCGCACCCAGTTCGGTATGCCCAAAACCGTGTTCGATTGCAATGGCTCCGCGCATAATACCGCCACGCACCAAAGCAACACCTTCAACCGCACCACCTGGTGTGCTGACACGAATACGATCGCCATTCCGAATACCCAGGTTCTTCGCATCATCCAGATTCAAGGAAATCGGATTGTGCGGGTGGACCTGGCGCAGGCGGGACATCCCGATGGACATGGAACTCATCAGATTGGATTTGTAGGAGCTCATCAGCAATGGCCATTCCTGCTCAGAGAAATGCTCGCGCATTGGGCTGCCGTCAGCCAAACGAGTGGGGTACCAAGTAGGGCAACCGCTAAGACGTTCACCCGTCATGGTGTGACGCATCTTGGCCAGGTCTTCATTCCAGATCTGCAAAGCATTGCTGTAGCGATTTTTCAGCTGATTTCCTTTCCAGGCGTTTTCGATTCGGTCGAATCGGCCACCGCGTGTCAACAACATCGCTACTTTGCGCTGCTCTTCAGGATGCAAACGCGCTTGAAGATCAGGGAAGAGACGATCCACACCGGTGATGCGCATATCGTCGTCGGATGCGTCGCCAACCGGGCGGCCAGCACCAAAGGCAATATTGGCCATGCCCCGCAGATAGAAGTCCTCGGCGCGCAGCAAGTCGTGGGCATTGCCTGCCTTGTCTTTCAGAACGCCTTTACCAAAACCTGGCAATCCCAAACGCAAAGCTACTGCAAAGAGGAAACTTTCCAGGTTGATAGGTTGACCGTCAGCCGTGCGATCCACTCGTGGCTCGACCACAGGCCAGCGCAGGGTCGAGGACTTTGCGATCACGTCAGCCCAAGGTGCCGAAACACCCCAGCTTTCGTAAGTCACCGTATCTGGCACGATGTAGTCTGCGTAGGCATTGGTTTCGTTGATAAAGGGATTAACCGAAATCGACAAGGGCAGAACCGCAGGGTCTTTCAGTTTGTGCAGCAAGGCATTTTTAAAGCCAGCAATCGCATAGACCGGGTTGCTCATGTGGTTGATCCACACTTTGCTGGTGTATGGATAGCCATTCAGGCCCGATGCAATCATTTCACTGCTCAAGGCACCTACAGCGGGGTACCAAGGAGCAGGAGCGGGGTACAACGCTTCACCATTTGCTTGGCGGCGCTTGAATTCGCTGGATTTTTCGTAAGCGAAGCGATGGCGCGACAAAGACACGCCTTTGGCCGTCACTTTTCCGGGGAATTGAGCAAAGTTGTAGCGTGGGCCGGGGCCAAAAGGACCAAATGGGCCGGCATCCAGCACCAAACCGCCTTTCAGGTTCAGGTTACCCACCAAGGTATTCAACATGGCAATGGCATAAGCCGTGTAGAAACCGGAACCGTTCATGGTGCCGCCGTGTGCGTCAGCCACGGCTTGGCGACCGTAGCTGGTAAATTCACGGGCCAGTTCGATCAGGGTTTCTTCGTCCATGCCGCAGCCTTTGGCGTATTCGGCAATGGATTTTTCCTGACTGCGCTCACGCAGCATGTTCAGCGCAGTACAGACGCGTACATCCTTGCCTTCCAGCTCAACGGTACGGTCGACAAATAGCGTCGCGCGATCCAGATCGGTATGGGCGCGCAGTTCGCCTTGTTCGTCCTGAACAATAAAGGGCGATTCAGTGTCTTCAGCTACTTCCCAACCCAGGTCTGTACCGCGCAAATAGCGGCCAAAACCAGGATGCTCAGGATCCGCAATCAACAAATGGCTGGCGTTCGTCCAGGAAGCGGTATTTTCGTCCTGCTCCGCAGGCGCATGGGGCAGGGACAAGTGTTCTGCATCAAAACGCTCTTGTTCCAGAATCCAGCGCAACATGCCCATGACCAGGGACAAGTCAGTGCCGGGCAGAACAGGTTGCCAGCGGTTGCCACTGCCCGAAGCCAGGCTGGAGGACGTTGGCAAGATCGGGGAAACAACCACGTACTTGAAGGTGTTTTCAGGACGCGAACGGGCTTCTGCCAGCTCACGGCCTTGACGCTGGAAGGGATTACCGGACTGAGCCGGTGCTGCACCAATAAACAGGCCAAAACGGGCGTTTTTCCAGTCAGGTTTGCCATGAGGCATACCTTTGATGTCACCCATGGCAGCCCCTGTACCGACACGGAAGCTTTGACCACAGTAAGAACCGTGGTTGCTGACGTTGATCGTGCCAAAAGCCTGCTCGGCAAAGCGTTTGACCAGTGGCGTACGGCCTTCGTTCGCGGCATCCGTGAACAACAACTGGTTGGCCAATGGACCGAATTCGGGGTTTTGCGGGTCAATCAGGGTTTCGTGATCCCAAATCGCACGCAAACCATCGACATGACCTTCTTTGAACAGATCGCCGCCTTCGCAGACCTCTTCAATCAATTGCTCAAAACTGATGCGCTCCCATTGGCCTGAACCACGAGGGCCGACGCGCTTCAAAGGCGACAGAACACGATAAGGGCTGCTGTGCTGTTCCAGCATGGAAGCGCCGCGGGCACAGGCGCTGGCACGGCCTTCCAAGCCATTCTCACCACCCAGCATGGCGTAAACCTCGCGTACGGGCTGCTCCATGGGAGCAGACTGCGTGGTTGCCAAAGGATGGTAAGGATTACCGGCGATACGCAGAATCTTGTTGTTCTCCGTATCAATACGTACGCGCACACCACACTGCGTCCAGCAGCCCAGGCAACTGGAAGGGCTCACAATCTGACCGGGCTGCGTATCCAGCAGACCCGTGATCGGATCAATACGGAATTCAGCCTGCAAGGAGTTGCCACGGGTTGCGTGTGCGGTGGGTACACCGGCTGTACCTTGGCCCAGACCTTGGACCGCCTTGACTACCGTGTCGCTATAACCAGCCGCAAAGGCAGCCAGACCACCCACAGCAGCACCGCCGCGGGTCAATACCTGTCGACGCGACAGGTTAGGGGTTTCTTTTTTCTTGCTCATGACGATAAGTACCTGAAAGCTAGTGAGTCTGTAGGGCCTAGGCCGTCAAAGACGAACGGCGGGCCGGGAACAGAGAGAGCAGGGTGGTGCTGGCGGCGAGCAAGGCAATACACAAGCCCAGCACACCCAGCATCCCCAGCAGACCATCGCTGCCTAAGGGCATGGTGTAGAGGTACAAACCGGCACCGTATTTAGGCACTCCTTGTACCGCCATGAAAATAATCCAGCGAAACATCCAGGCAGAGCCGAGCATGAAAGCAGCACAGAACAAGCTATAAAGATTGCCTTGCAAGGTATGGACAGGACGGCTGAGCATGTACAGAAGCAGCAGACCGAACGCCGAGGAACCCAGGAAGCCCAAACGCCATACGGGATAGGTCTGAAACAGTTCCCAGGCCGAACCAAAGGAGTGGCTGTAACCCATCAGACCGGAGCCCACCCAGAACAGGGCCACGAGGATCAAGGTCAATACCACGCCCAAAGACCAACGGCGTACGTACTCCAGCGGCAGATTGGCCACGCCGCCAGGCAAGAAGCGAGCAACCAGCAAAATAGCGCCCAGACTGGCCAAAGCAGCTGTCAACGCGAAGTTGATGGGTAAGAACGCGGTATTCCACAAGGGGCGTGAACGCAGCACCATGATTTCAAAACCGCTGTAAACCAGAATCGACAAGGCCGAAACCAGTAAAGCCAGGCTCAACCAGCGCCACAGAGCACGTTTATTCAGCCACCAGGCCAGCACGTTGGCCATGGACAGGCCAACGAACAGGGGCAGCAGCACAGCACCCAGCGACATCCACGACCAGGGAGTGAAGTGGGCATAAAAATGCCAGAAACGGCCAGGTTGGTGCAAGTCAGCCAGCAAGGACACAGGAGCGGCAATGCTGCTGCACAGAAGCACAATCATCAGCGCAGGCTCCAGACGACGCAAAGCGCTGTCGCTGGACCAGGCGCAACGCCACACCCAGACGGTGCTGGTGGCAGCCATACCGACCAGGAAAAAGTATTGAACCGCCCAAGGTAACCAGGCAACTTCGTAGGCGGGGGTCAGAATTTCGATAATAGACATAACGGCCCCTTAGAACTGATTGGTCAGACGCACACTGGCCTGCCCATCCACACCATCAACGAACTCATCGGGCAAACCGATGTAGAACACATGCGGGTTGGTATTCATGCCGGGCTTGAGTACACGGATTTCCTCTTTGTGCTCTTTAAGCAGCTGGGAAATCGTGCTGGTTTCATCGTTCATATCGCCAATGACGCGTGCGCCACCCACGCAGCTTTCCACGCAGGCGGGCAGCAGACCCACTTCCAGGCGGTGCTCGCAGAAGGTGCATTTATCGGCGGTCTGGGTTTCATGGTTAATGAAACGGGCATCGTAAGGACAGGCTTGAACACAGTAGGCACAGCCAACACATCGTTCGTTGTCGACCAGCACCACCCCGTCTTCGCGCTGGAACGTCGCCTGCACAGGACAGACCGGCACACAGGGCGGGTTGTCGCAGTGGTTACAGAGGCGTGGCAGGCTCAGCATGGCCGCCTGCTGCTGTTCATCGAGCACCTCATATTGCAGAACTGTGGTGCGGAACTGCCCGATAGGGGGTGCATTTTCGATAGAACAGCTGACCGTACAGGCCTGGCAACCGATACATTTTCTTAGATCAACCACCATGCCGTAGCGGGCCCCATCTTTCCCACCGCTACGTCGTGGAGGCTGGCTGTTCATGGCAGCATGAACAGGCTGAATAGGAATAATCGTGGCCCCGGCACTAAGGCCCAGCAATTCCTTAAGAAAACGTCGCTTGCCCTTTTTGGGCTCGGCGCTTGGGATCATGTGTTTTCCTTTCCTATGCTTGGGTTGAACCCATTGACATTATTTGTAGTTATAAGCATATGAAGAATACACAGTTCCGGTCTTGATGAAGGTCAAACAGAACATTTAAAGGTTGAAATGTTGACGCTCGGCTGTATTTTTCAGGCACAAAAAAAGCCCCTCCAGGAAAGGGAGGGGCGCTATATACCTGAGTTGTGGATAAAACCGCTTAGAACGTTCCGCTTAAGCCCAGGAAGAAAGTGCGGCCGGGTTGGTTGAATGTGTAGGCCCCAGCACCGTAGATGTAATTGGGGGTACCCAGGTTCACGCCGATGGCATTGCCGCGACGGAACAGACGCTTATCAAAGAGGTTATCAACCCCTGCATTGATGCGGAAGTGCTTGTTGATCTTGTACTGCGTGCTCAGACCAAACAAGGCGTAAGGGGACACCTTGTCGGTTGCAGAACCCGTCAAAGGCTGACCGTAGTAGTCGTACTTCGGTGGCTTTTGCTCGCCGTAAAAGGTTGCCTTGGCGCGCAAGGACCAATCGGCATTTACATCCCAGTCCAGAGTCGTATTGATCGTGTATTTAGGGATAGTGGACAGCGCTTCACCCGTAGTCTTGTTCTTGGACTCGATCATGTAGGTGAAGTTGGTGGACCACAGCCAGTTTTCGGCCAAAGGCAGCGTCAAGTTACCTTCCAAACCCGAAACTACGGCTTTGGGAATGTTTTCCCATTGCAGAATCAATTGTTGATTGTTCAAGGCCGTGAAGCTATCGATTGCAAAACGGCCCGCTTCTACTTTGTTGCGGTAATCATTATGGAAGTAGGTCAGGCTGGCACCCAGGCCGTTGTCACCCACGTACTCGACACCCAATTCTTTATTGATGCTGGTTTCGGCCTTCAAGTCCGAATTACCTTGCAGGAAGCAACCCGTGCTACTGCCCGTGGTATTGCCCCAGCAGCCGTTACCCAGGCTGTACAAGGTATAGCCGTCATTGCTTTGATACAGGTTAGGTGCCTTGTAAGCACGGGCGATACCGGCTTTCAAGAGCCAGTTATCCGTCACGGCATGAGTCAGGTTAAGCGATGGGCTCCAGTTGCTGCCATGCTTGTCGTGATAGTCAAAACGCAAACCTGGGGTAACCGTGGTCTTGTCGGTGGCATAAATATTGTTTTCAGCGAAAACCGAGTAAATATTCGCCCGCGACTTGGGTTTGTATTTGTTGGGGACACCAGGAATACGGGTCGGGTTACGTTGTGCCAAGTCCGAGGACTTGTCGTTCAGCTCCTGCCCAACCCACTCCATACCGATAGTGGCGTATTGCTCGACGCTACCGGTCTTGAATTGATGGCTGGCCTCAGCGTGGGCCGTCATGGTGGTCAGGTCCGCTGTGCCAAAACCTCCATCCTTGACTCGGGATGGATCATTAAAAGCACCCTCAGTCCCTCCGGCCAAGCCTTCCAGCAAACGATAGTTACGCGTCTTTTCGTACTGGAAGTAGGCCAGGGAGTTCGTCTTATCGTTCCAGTCCCCACGATGCGTCAGCGAATAGCTTTGGCGATACATCTTGTTGGTCTCGTCGCCCAGCTGACGTTTCACCTCGTCATTGGTATTCGTGTTCTGGGTATCACCCGTATAAATATTGCCTTGGCGGCTATAGGAGGCCTCCAGATCCACCGTTTGACGGCTATCAGGACGCCAGGACAGCAAACCATTGATGTCCTTGTTACGTACGCCTTCACGTCCAGCAGGCAAGCTGTTCGCATTGGCACCACCACGCTCGGTCTGGTGTCCTTTATTGATCTCCGGATCGTCCGAATCCGTCTTGTTCAGGTTCCCATACAAACGGAAGGACAAAGATTCGCTGATCGGGCCACTCAAGCCAAAGCTCATGCGTCGCGTGGCGCCTTCATCGCTATGTTCGGGCAAGTTGCCATACAAGGAGTAGGTGCCCTGGAATTTGTCTGTTGTGGGTTTGGTGATGATGTTGACCACACCACCCGCAGCCCCGTTGCCGTAACGTGCTGCTGCCGGGCCGCGCAGCACTTCCACGCGTTCGATCTGCTCGGCAGGTACCCAGTTGGTATCCCCACGCGAATCGCGCTCGCCACGCCAGCCGAAACGCACAGCAGAACGCGAACTGA
Organism: Alcaligenes sp. RM2; assembly: GCF_052931795.1. Taxonomy (NCBI): domain Bacteria; kingdom Pseudomonadati; phylum Pseudomonadota; class Betaproteobacteria; order Burkholderiales; family Alcaligenaceae; genus Alcaligenes; species Alcaligenes sp. RM2. Next base: position 1,003,922 of record NZ_JBRFIO010000001.1, on the reverse strand, counting down.
CGGGTTTGCCGTCAATCAGAATCATGGTGTTTTCCGGGCCCATGCCGCGAATGTCGATCTGGCGATTATTACCGCGCTGGCCGCTAGCCGAGTTACCTGTCAGGTTCACGCCCGGCATGGTGCGCAGAACTTCGGAGATATCGTTGGCGGGAGGGGACTTCTGGATGTCTTCGGCGGTAATGATGGAAGAGCCCAAGGTCTGCTTGAGCTCCTGCTCGGCCTTGACCACGATGCGGTCCAGCTCCTCGACCTCTTGCGCTTGCGTCTGATAGGGAAAGGCCAACAATAAAGCCACTGCCAGACTGCTTAAAGGCATAAAAGATACGCCGCTAGGCACCTGGCGCTTAGCGGCGAGAGACGAGGACACCGACATAATGAACACCCAGTAATAATGAGATTGATTCTTGATTATAAACAGAATGTTTCATGTTACCGAGCGTGAATCTCGTAAAACCAACACATCCGTCTGGGCAAATTCAGCCAGAACTACGTCCGCCGACGTTAAAGCTGCGGCCTGTCAAGGCTGACAGCTTGCGCTGCAAAGGGGCTGATTGTATTTAGGCGCAAACGCTGCAGCCAGGGCCCATACAGGTATGGATGACAGAATTCCGGGTGCTGGAACGAGTGCCGGGCCCGGTCACATTATTGCCGGCCAAAGCTTGTTGAGGCGTCAGACCGCGCGTGGGGCTGGCTTTGCTGAACAGGCGTCGTGGCGCGCTCAGTTGCAGCAAGAGGCTGCCTTTTTCACAAGCAGGGCAGGTCTGGGGATCGTTGCGGGTGGCAATGCTGCGCAAATGGCTGCTGCGTTGCAGGCAATGATTACAAAGATAGTCGTACAAAGGCATGGCAAATCCGAGTAAAGCAAGCCCTGACTCCAAGACGAAGCCAGGGCCGGAGACCGATCAGGTCAAGTTACAGCGTGTGCCTGGACGGCCAAAACGGGCCGCGTCATTCAAGGCACCTTTAGGCAGGATATCGGTATCAAAAATACCGGTAGGCAAGGCCAGGGAAGCGGAGCTGTTAGGCAGATCCACCACGCCGCCGTAACGGCCCTCAACGGGAGCAGCAGTCAGCAACATATAGGCTTGCGCACGCGACAGGTCTGTCGTGCGGCTGATGTAATCGATCGCAGCCAAACAGGCCTGACGGTATGCAACCGTAGAATCCAGGTAGTAGTTGACGCCTTCTTCCACGCTGATACCGGTGAAGTGCATCCACTGATCGTACTTGGGATCATGACGGCCTGGAACATAGATAGGCGCGGTCAGATTGTATTTGGCCATGCCACCTTTGATCAGATCAAAGCCAAGGTGGGCTGCGCCGTCCATTTCAATGGCACCACAGAAAGAGATTTCGCCATCGCCCTGGGAGAAGTGCAAGTCGCCCATGGACAGGCCAGCACCCTTCACATAGACGGGGAAGTAAATCCGCGAGCCAATGGTCAGGTTCTTGATGTCCAGGTTGCCGCCATGCTCACGTGGAGGCACGGTACGGGCAGCTTCAGCCGCCATGCGGTCAAACTCGGCCCCTTTAACGCCGCGCAATACAGCAGTTTTGGCATCGGGCGGGTTGGCGTGGCCCTTGGGCACCAGCAGGGCTTCACGGCGGTTCCACTCGCGCAGCAGTTCGTGCGAGGGCAGGGTGCCAATCAGCCCGGGGTGCATCATGGCCGCAATGCGTACGCCAGGGATGTGACGCGAGGTGGCGTAAACACCATGCAGGTCCCAGATGGCCTTGTCGGCTTCGGGGAAATGCTCGGCCAAAAAGCCACCGCCATTTTCCTTGGCAAAAATGCCCGAGAAACCGACAGGAGTAATGGCGCGAATATCCAGCAGATCCACCACCAGAATATCGCCTGGCTCAGCGCCCTCTACGTGGATGGGGCCCGTCAATGGGTGGGCGCGGGTCAGGTCAACGTCGCGTACGTCGTTGGCGCTGTCCGTGTTTTTGATCTGGGCGTCCAGAAAGTCCATACATTCCAGAATCATTTCCTCGCCAGGCTTCACGCTGGTCAGGTCTGGAATATCAGGGTGCCATCGGTTGTGCCCGATTTCAGCTTGTTCGGCCAGGGGTGCGCCGGGTTTGATTTTTATATGCTGCATGTGTTCTCCGAATAATGTGTGCGAGGTCAGCACAACGGCGCTTTTAGTGCGCTTGGCGACACAATTAACACGACTGGACTGGCACGGTCAAAATGTGTGGATATGCGGGTTTATATGTTTTTTTATGCCAATAAATAAATTCCTAAGCGAGTCAATGATTTAGGCTTTAAGTGATTAAAGAACAATAGTCCCAGGTTTTTGTCCAGAGGATAAATCCTGATTTTGAGCAAATTTTTTATGTCCCGGAATACCGTAAAAAAACGGGCTGCTCTCTATACGACAAACCTTATAGAAGGCATAAGAGTTCCTGAATGGCCTAGCAGGACTCAAGGCTTGGAGCGAAAAAGAGTACAGCTAAGCCCAGGCTCCAAATAACCCTTATCACAGCAGGTATATAGGTCGGCTAGTCGAACTGACAACAATAAAAAGCAATAAAACGCAGGAGACACAATAATGACTAGCCGTTCCCCGATCCTGTGGATTCGCAATCCACTGGCCTGTTCAGATGCACAAGCTGCCGGTGGCGTACTGGTGCAAGATAGCCGCATTATCGAAAAAGTGGCCGCCGGTCAGCAGCCCAAGCAGGCTTACGACCAAAGCTGGGATGCCTCCCGGCACGTTTTGCTGCCCGGTTTGGTGAATACGCATCATCACTTTTACCAAACCCTGACACGGGCCTATACCCCAGCACTGAACAAACCCTTGTTCCCCTGGCTGACCACCTTGTATGACGTGTGGGCCGGGCTGGACGACGAGCAAATGCAGGTGGCCAGCGAGCTGGCCATGGTGGAACTGTTGCAGTCGGGCTGTACGACGGTGGCCGATCACCACTATGTGTTTTCGGGCGCCTTGCAACATGCCATTGATTGCCAGGCTGAAACCGCTCAACGCCTGGGTGTACGCGCCGCATTGACCCGTGGTTCCATGAGTGTGGGTCGGGATCAGGGAGGCTTGCCCCCGCAAAACGTCGTACAGGACGAGCAAACCATTCTGGACGACAGCCTGCGCCTGATTCGTCAATATCACCAACGCGAGGATGGGGCGATGATCACGCTGGCCCTGGCTCCGTGTTCGCCTTTCTCTGTCAGCCGCGAGTTGATGAGCGAAAGCGCCAAGCTGGCCGAACGCGAGGACGTACGCCTGCATACGCATCTGGCTGAAACAGACGACGAAACTGCCTACTGCGAGCGCCTCTTTGGTATGCGTCCACTGGACTATCTGGATCAGCAGGGCTGGTTAAGCAATCGCACCTGGCTGGCACACGGCATTCACTTCAACGACGAAGAAATCCAGCGTCTGGGCCGGGCAGGCACAGGTATTGCCCATTGTCCCTCGTCCAATATGGTCTTGGGCAGCGGCCTGTGCCGCACCATCGAGCTGGAAGCCGCTGGTGCACCCGTGGGGCTGGCCGTAGATGGCTCGGCCTCCAATGATCACTCCAATCTGGCTCAAGAGATGCGACAGGCACTCTTGCTGGGCCGGCTGCGCTACGAGCCGGGCCAGGTTACCCATCAAGCCGTTATCCGTTGGGCGACTCAAGGCTCGGCCCGTTGTTTGGGTCGCGAGGACATTGGTGGCCTGAACGTCGGGCAGCAGGCCGATCTGGCCTTGTTCACCCTGGATGAATTGCGCTTTTCCGGCGCTGAGAACCCCTTGGCGGCCTTGCTGCTCTGCGGCGCAGACCGGGCCGACCGCGTGATGGTCGCCGGCCAGTGGCGCGTGATTGACGGCCAAGCCTGCGGCATTGATTTGCAAGACCTGATGCAACGCCATCAAGCCGCTGCGCGTCGTTTGCGCGACAAGGTACTGGATACCGTAGCGACAGCTTGAGTTCGGTAGTGACAGGGCCTCTAGAGCCCTGCCTATTTATTTTCGGAGACAAACAATGACAACACCTACAAGGGCGACGGGTGCAGCGACTGCGCAGCGCCCCGAAGACGAGAATCTGGGCCTGGGCGCGAATCTTGCCTACGGTTTTCAACACGTATTGACCATGTATGGCGGCATTATTGCCGTACCCCTGATCATTGGCGAGGCCGCTGGCCTGCCTGCCAATGAAACCGGCTTGCTGATTACCGCCTGCTTGTTCATGGGCGGCCTGGCGACCTTGCTGCAAACGCTGGGCGTGCCGTTTTTCGGCTGCCGTCTGCCGCTGGTTCAAGGGGTATCGTTTTCTGGCGTAGCCACCATGATCGCCATTTTGGGTACGGGCGGCGGTTTGCCAGCCGTATTTGGCGCAGTCATTGTCGCGTCCCTGCTAGGGCTGCTGATTACGCCGGTCTTTTCACGGGTGATCCGGTTCTTCCCGCCTTTAGTCACGGGCTGCGTGATTACGACTATTGGTCTGACCTTGATGCCAGTGGCCGCATTCTGGGCCATGGGCGGTAATCCTTCCGCACCGGATTTTGGTAGCGTAGGTAATATTTCCCTGGCCGCCATGACCTTGCTGATCGTGCTCTTGCTCAGCAAGCTGGGCAGCGCCACGATCTCCCGCCTGTCTATCTTGCTGGCCATTATTATCGGCACCATCATTGCCGTCGCCATGGGCCATGCAGATTTCTCTGCCGTCAGCGAAGGCGAGGTCTTTGCCTTGCCCAGCCTGTTCCACTTTGGCATGCCCACTTTCCAGACTGCCGCGATTATCTCCATGTTCATTGTGATCATCGTGACGCTGGTGGAAACTTCGGCCGACATTCTGGCCGTGGGCGACATTATTGAAACCAAAGTGGATGCTCGTCGTCTGGGTGATGGCCTGCGTGCCGATATGCTCTCCAGCCTGATCGCCCCTGTATTTGGCTCTTTCACACAAAGTGCCTTTGCCCAGAACGTCGGTCTGGTGGCGGTCACCGGCGTGAAAAGCCGTTACGTCGTAGCCTTTGGTGGCCTGATTCTGATCGCACTGGGCTTGCTGCCCATCATGGGCCGTCTGGTTGCCGCTGTCCCACCCGCGGTACTGGGTGGCGCGGGTATGGTCCTGTTTGGCACCGTCGCTGCCAGCGGTATCCGTACGCTGGCCAAGGTGAACTACGAAAACAATATGAACCTGATCATCGTCGCCACCGCTATCGGCGCCGGCATGATTCCTATCGTGGCCCCCAAGTTCTACGAGCACTTCCCAACCTGGTTTGCGACGATTTTCCACTCCGGCATCAGCTCGGCGGCCCTGGTGGCGATTGTGCTGAACCTGTTGTTCAACCACTTCACCTTGGGCAATCCGGATCAGCCCTCTGTGTTTGCTGCGGGTGGAGGCCGCTATCTGCGGGTCTCGGACGTGGCCAATCTGAACGAAGGGGACTATGTTGAAAACGGCAAGGTCATGGACAAGGACGGCAAGGAGATCCCGATTATTGCTGATGAGCACTCCGCACCGGAACAGGCCCCTGTGCTGCACACGAAACCGAGTTTAAGCAGTACCTGAACAAGTAGAAACATTGCTAAAAGAACATAAGATCGTACCTTTGGCCGCCTTGTCTCTTTAGGGAGCAAGGCGGTTTTTTTTAGCTAAGCACTTGAAATATCGGGAACTAGCCTCATCTCTTTTTATGTAGGCGATCGAGCCCACGCCTTCCATTGCAGCAGGGCTCAGCAAAGGAAAAATGGAGATCAAGCATGGCAAATAATTTGACACGTTTTAATCCGTTTGGTGATCTGGCGGGCCTGGACACGTGGCGAGATATTGAAGACATCTTCCGACGCGTTCCTGTTGTCGGCTCCCTGGCCGGAAATACACCGCCCGCCATTCGTCTGGATGTCAGCGAGAGCGAAGAGGCCTATCAAGTCAGCGCGGAAGTGCCAGGTATCAACAAGGAAGACGTGCATGTCAGCGTCGAAGGCAATGTGGTTTCTATCCGCGTGGAAAGCCGTCGGACTCAGGAAGAAAAGGACGGCGATACGGTCTTGCGTAGTGAGCGCTATTACGGGGTGCAGACACGTCGCTTCAGCCTGGCGCAGGATATTGACGAGTCCCGGGCCAGCGCCAAATGCGAAAACGGCGTACTGGAGCTGATTCTGCCCAAGAAAAAGAGTGGAACAGGGGCCAAGAAGCTGGAAATCCGCTAAATAAGCTTGTTAAATTGAAAACCGCGCCATTTACGGCGCGGTTTTTTTGTTCTCCATCTGAAACCATCAAGAGGCTACGGTTTTTTGTGATCCATCATATAAGTCAAAGAGCTGGCCACTAAAGCACGAGTACCGATGCGCAAAGCCTTTTCATCAATCATGAATTCAGGCGAATGGTTAGGTGCTCCCATCTTGTCGGAATATGTCGAGGCATTCAGACGCCAGAAAACCACGGGCACGTTCTTGCCAAAGGCGCCGAAGTCCTCGGAGCCCATACCAGGGGCAACTTCCTTGGCCCCAATCCCGTCCGTTGCCAGCTCCAGAGCAGGAATCACAGTTTGGGTAGCCTTAGGATCGCTGACCAAAACTTCGTAGCCAGTATCGATACGCACAGTGGCCTTCAAATCGTGGTTCGCAGCAATGTTTTGCGCGTAGCGCTGAATCAGCTCATGTGCGGTTGCCTGGTTTTGCTTGGACAGGGAGCGCACCGTACCACTGATATCGGCACTTTCCGGCAGAACATTGGGGCGATTACCGCTTTGCAACGAACCTACCGTCACGACAGTAGTGCCGTCCTGGGGATTGGTACGCTGGGCGATAATGTTGTTCAAGGCCACAACGGTTTCAGCTGCAGCGACAACCGGAGAGGCAGCACTCCAGGGAGAGGAGCCATGGCCACCTTTACCTGCCAAAGAGATGGAGAACACATCGCCACTGGCCATCAAGCTGCCTTGACGGTAGCCAATACTGCCGGCAGGGTAGGAAGGACCAATGTGCTGGCCCATCACTACATCCACTTTAGGTTGATCCAGCACGCCTTCAGCCATCATCGCGTTAGCACCACTTAACGGTTTGCCAGGGCCTTGCTCTTCAGCTGGTTGGAACAGCAACACAATCGTACCAGGCAGTTCGTCGCGCATATCCGAAAAGACCTTGGCCGCACCTAACAACATGGCAACGTGGGTGTCGTGGCCGCAAGCATGCGATACCGACACTTCCTTGCCTTGCCAAGTGCCTTTGGCGACAGACTTGAAGGGCAAATCATTACGTTCCTGCACGGGCAGGGCATCCATATCGGCTCGCAAGGCCACAACTGGCCCAGGCTTGCCACCTTTCAATACTGCCTTGACGCCGGTTTGAGCAATGCCGGTCTGGATCTGATAACCGGGCATGGTTTCCAGAGCGGCTTTGATATACGCCGCCGTATCGTGCTCTTGATAAGACAGCTCAGGATTCTGGTGAATATGACGACGCCACTCAATAACCTGCTGCTCCAAGGCGTCGGCCTTGCTTAATGCAGTATCCATGATGGGATTGCTGGCTTGCGCCAACGCGGTACCGGCCATTAAACATGTCGCTGCCAACAAACTCAGGCGCAATGAATGCTTCATACAGTCTCCTCTCTTTTTAGTAGTAATAGCGACTGATCATAGCACCGGTATATACAGTGAACGGAGTAATTATTGACACTTCTACTAACTAGAACCCCCGGGTGCACTCGCCCATTACTGTCTAATCAAAATAGCGCTTCTGGCGACCATATTGGCCGGGAGTCAGGCCCGTCTGTTCCTTGAAAAAGGCAATAAAAGCGCTGTCGCTGGCAAAGCCCAAGTCTGAAGCTAACCGGGTGACACGGCCCCCGATAGAAAGCTGCTCGATCGCCTTAAGCAAACGCCACTGTTGTCTCCACTGCTGGTAATTCAGACCAGTATCTCGCTTGAAAAGGCGGCTGATGGTTTTTTCACTGGCGCCCAGATAGCTGGCTAATTCATTCAGAGCGGGAGGCAGGCTGTCCAAGGGAATTTGTCTTAAGCGGCTATCAAGCGGCAAGGGCAGAAACAAAGCCTGATCGGGCGCCCGTTGCAGCTCATCAAGCAAGACCAGCATCACATGATGGCCCGGCGGCTGATCCCAGTCCTCGTCCAAATCAGCTTGGGCAATACGGTCCAGGGCGGCAGTCAGCAAATCGTTCGCCGCCAGTAGTTGAACCTGAGAGGGCAAGTCAGGGTAATGAGTCGGGTCCAGATACACCGATCGGTAATCCACCTGCTCGCTCATCTGTGCCTGATGGAGCAGCAAGGGAGGGATCCAGATCAAGCGTCCCGGTGGCAACAAGCACAATTGCTGATCCAGGGTGACAGTAATGCAACCGCTGTGCGTGTACAGGATCTGGCCCCAGGGGTGCTGATGCAGGCCGGAATCATGTTGCGCCAAACGGGCAGCAATACCCAATACATGGTGATCTGTCAGGTCGGGAAAGGGGTCACTAGCATCTAACCAAGGCATGATTGTCCGATTTCATTGGTTTTTTATCAGAATACTTGTAATAGAAAAATCCAGCCAGACTTACGCTGATTCTTTTTTCCCAATTCAGTGTGGTTTGCATGTCTCGTTTTCTATTCTTGATGATCGCCTTGATCATGTTTCCTCAGGTGGTGGAAACCGCCTATAGCCCGGCTTTACCCCTGATCGCCGACAGTTATTTCGTGTCGGCCAGCCGCGCAGGGCAGACCTTATCGGTCTACTTCATTGCCTTTGCTGCAGGCGTGCTGTTCTGGGGCTGGCTATGCGACAAGACCGGGCGTCGGCCCGCTGTTCTGGCCGGTTTGGCGGTTTATGGCCTGGGCTGCCTGCTGGCTGTGTTCAGCCCCAGCTTCGGTGTTTTGCTGGCTGCCCGCATGATCAGTGCATTTGGAGCGGCGGTCGGCTCGATCGGTGTACAAACCATGTTGCGCGATCGCTACCAGGCAGAAGATCTGGCCAGGATCTTTGGCACCATAGGTGCCGCTCTGGCATTAAGCCCCTTGTTAGGTCTGGCAATGGGCGTCGCTCTGACAACAAGCGCAAATCTCATGCCCGTCTTTCTGGGACTGTTCGTGTTGGCCTTGATCTTGTTTGCCGCTTGCCTGTTTCAGCTTCCTGAAACCCGCCCGCTTCAACACAGCCAGGCCAGCATGGTGAATGTGCTGTTCCGCTTGCTGCGTGACCCGGCAATTTGGCAGTCCGCCATGCTGGTGGCTCTGTTCAACGTCACGATTTTTTCCTTTTACCAATGGGCACCTTTCCTGCTGGAAGGCCTGGGCTCCGATAACCGTCCCATGATGGTGGCCGGCCTTTTACTGGCTGCCGGAACCTTTATGGGCGCTTTTCTGAATCGCCGCTGGCTGGCGGCAGGACACCGTGCCCGGCATTTGGTGTGGCGGGGGATTTTGATTTTGGCCGTGGCGGCTACCGGCCTGGAGTTGGCGGGACCACATCTGATTTTCCTGCTGCCGGCCATGTTGCTGGCATTGGCCTACGCCATCGCCATCCCCAATCTTTTGTCGGCTGCCTTGCAGGACTATCGCTCAGTGGCAGGGAAGGCAGGTGCTGTCTTTGGCCTGATGTACAGCCTGTTGCTAGGCATCGGTTTGGCCTTGTCGGCCTGGTGGGGGAGTCTGGCTGACGTGACTGTTGTTTGTGCTGTGCTGGCCGCTATTTGTCTGGCCTTGCCCCTGAAAAAGACTTGAGAAAAACCCTGATACGCCATTCGTAAGCCGCCTCATCATAGGGTATATACCAATACATATGTATTGACATATATCAAGCCAAATCACCATAATCCTTCATGTTTAAAGCAATTGAAGAGTGTGCCTGACAAACACTCAGCTTGAACATTTATCCAAAAGGAGAGGATGACATGGTGGAACAGGGGGTTATGGGCAATCCGCTCGACAAGGTCAAGCCACGCGGCATAGTGGCCTTGCTCATGCTGTTGATGGCCGTGATGGGCGAAATGTGCCTGGCGGCCGACTTTTACGGCTTTGCAGCTGTTATCAAAATTGTCTCGGCAGACCTGTCACTGAGCCCCGCGCAAGCCGGGCTGGTGCAGGGTGCTTTCGGTGTCTCGTTTGCATTGGGCATGTTGTTCTGGGCACCACGTGGTCGCTCCATGAGCTCGGCCCGTTTGTACCTGATTGGCTTGGGTGGCAGCGGCTTGCTGATGCTGCTGCAGACTCAGGCACAGGATTTCACGCAGCTATTTTTACTGCGTCTGGTTGTGGGCTTTTTTGACTCTGCAGTCTGGGTCGGGTCCATGAAAATCGTCATGCAGTGGTTTGCGCCACGCCGCCAGGGTCTGGTGCTGGGCATTATTCTGGCCGCCTATTCGCTGGCCATTACCCTGGACTTTGCCTTGGGTTTGCCTTACGCCATGGCCCATGGCTGGCGTGCTTTCTTCCTGGTCCTGGGCGGGCTGACCTTAAGTGCCTGTTTAATCACGCAGCTGGTGGTACGCGCCGGTCCTTATCAAGATCCACACGACAAGATCAAAACCGATGCCGGTGTGTTGCGCTCCATCGCCGCACGCCCCTGGATCTGGGTAGGCATTCTGGCCATTTTTGGGGCTTTGTTCTCGGTTGCGGCAACCGCGACCTGGCTGATTCCAGCGCTGATTGATGTGCAGAAAATGGCCCCCGAACAGGCTCCCTTGTTCGGCACCATCATGGGCTTGTCCCAAGTCTTCTTCCTGATTCTGGGCGGTTATGTCAGCGATCGCTTCACCCGTGTTGGGGTAATGCGTGTGGGCATGTGGTTGACCATTCTGGCGGCCAGCGCCTGTGTTCTGGTTGCCTGGCAGGCATTGCCCTACAACGGCCTGCTGATCGTGGCCATTCTTTGTGGCGTAGGGGTCTTTCATGGTGGCGCCATTTTCAGCTACGTGGGGGAGCGCTATGGCGTGAACCTGGGCCCTAGCGCTGCTGGCTATGCCGAAATGGGCGGTGTGTTCGCCACCTTTGTCGCGCCGTCCCTGCTGGGCCTCTTGCTGAGCCTGACTGGTTCCTACATCTGGGCCTTTGGCAGCTTCCTGGCGTTGGAAGTGCTGGTTTTCATCGGTTTCCTCCTCTTGAATCGCTTGCCTTCGGCGCAGGCGGAATAAGCAATGAACAAACTTGTTTTCGATCCAGCAGACCTGGAGCAATACCGGCTCCAGGCCTCGGTGGCTGATTTTGACGCTGAGATGGCCGCCTACAAGCAGGCCAGTGAACGGGCCCGTGCAGCTCTGGAAGCCTGTTTCAGCACCCACGCCTATGGCGATGACCCGACAGAAAAACTGGATATCTATGCGGCCAGCCAGGCTGGCGCCCCGGTATACCTGTTCATTCATGGGGGCTACTGGCGCATGTTGTCCAAGGATGACTCGGCCATGATGGCGCAAAGCCTGCATGCCGCCGGTGCCACGGTGATTTGCCTGGACTACGGTTTGGCTCCGGCTTACCGCCTGCCGCAGATCGTGGCGCAATGCGAACGCGCCTTGCAGTGGGTCCACGCGCACGCCACGCAATTTAATGGCGACCCGCAGCGTATTCATATTAGTGGCAGCTCGGCAGGGGGCCATTTAAGCGGCATGTTGCTGGCGGCCGATACCCGACGTGAACAGCGTCTGATCCACAGCGCCAGCATTATCAGCGGCGTCATGGATTTGCATCCCCTCTTGCAGACCGCCGTGAATGACTGGCTGCAGCTTAACGAAGAACAAGCCCAACGCTATAGCCCGGCCTTGCACCCACCAGCAAGGGGAACGCCCGTGCTGGTGGCCTGGGGGGCACTGGAGCCTGCCGTCATGCAAGAACAAAGCCGTCACTACGCCCGGCAATGCGAGCTGGCGGGCTGCCTGGTGCAAAGCATGGCCGTGCCAAACCGTAATCATTTCAACGTCTTGATGGGTCTGGAGCAGAGCGACAGCGCATTGACGCTAGCCGTGTTGCAGACCATGAATCGTCATACCCAGGAGGAGAGACTATGACACAAGCAACTTCCCACTCCATCCAAACCGCGTGCTTTGAGCCCCGCCGTCTGGGCCACGTCAACCTGTGGGTTGACGAACTGCAACGCGGTGAAGATTTTTACAGCCAGGTCTGCGGCCTGAAAGTGGAATTTACCGAACCGGATCTGGTGGCGACTTTTTTAGGCACCGGCCACACCCCCCACGACTTGGGCATGATGGAAACGACCAAAGGCGTGAATCGTTATGGCCGCGATGGTCTGCTGCAACTGCCCGGCACAATCGGCCTGAAACCCGGCCTGAATCACCTGGCCTGGGAGCTGGAAAACGAAGCTGAACTGGTTGCCGGCTGGAAGCGCGCAAAAGAGCAGGGGCGCGATATTGATATGACGGTGGACCATCAGGTGGCTCATAGCGTCTATATGTTTGACCCCGATGGCAACTACAACGAGTTCTACTGCGACACCATTAAAGACTGGCGCAGCGTACTGGGTGGTCCTATGGAATTACTGACCAGCCGCTGGGACCCCGAAGGCCAGGAGCCTTTTACCGAAGGCCGTTACGACTCCGACCCGGTTCTGGAAACAGTGGCCGACGCCCCGGTCCAACCACGCCGCGTCACCCATGCCGTGCTGCGTACCGCTCAGTTGGACGCCATGCGCCGCTTTTACACCGAAGTCGGCGGCCTGGAAGTGGTTTATGAAAATGAGCAGGTTGTCTACTTGCGTGCTGGTCTGGCCAATTATTATTACAGCCTGATCCTGGTACGTGATGAAGAAGCCTCCTTCTCGCATGGCAGTTTCGAGCTGGCCGGCGTCCAGAATCTGGAACAAACACTGGAGCGCCTGAAAGCCCGGAACATCACACCCGTTCACAACGTGAACCTGCCCTGGAAGCGCGCTTTCTTCTTGCGTGACCCGGATGGTCTGCTCAGCGAGTGGTACGTGACTCTGGCTGGCGAACGTGTTCTGGATAGCAATCACTCTTTGCCTTTGTGGGCGCAAGTTTAAGGAAACCAGCATGTCCGATAAAAAACTAAGTGCCTTGATCGCAGGCGGTGGCCTGGGTGGTTTGGCAACCGCTGCCGCTTTGGCTCAACGCGGCTGGGATGTCACTGTGCTGGAGCGCCAGTCTGAATTGCGCGCCAATGGCTCCGGTATTTATATCTGGGAAAATGGCCTGCGCGTTCTGAAAGCCTTGGGAGCGTACGAGCAAGCGATTGAAGGCGCTTTCTACGGTAGCCACTTTGAGCAACGTGATCTGAATAATGAAGTCATTGATTGCGGCCCCACACCGCCCGATCGCCGTCTGATTACCGTGATGCGCTCGCAACTGCTGAAATCCCTGGAGCAAGCGGGCAAGCGCGCCGGCGTGAAGGTACGCACGAATGTGGAAGTCATCGCCGCCAGCGCACGCGGGGAAGTTCAACTGGCCTCGGGCGAGCGTTTACGTGCCGATCTGGTCGTGGGTGCTGATGGCATCTGGTCCCGTATCCGCCAATCTCTCGGTCTGGAACTGGTGCACGAGCAAACCCGCGAAGGGGCCTTGCGTACCATGATCACCCGCAAGCCAGACGACACTCCGGAGCAAGACGCTCAAAAATACATCGAGAACTGGAACGGTCTGCATCGCTTGCTGATTACGCCCGTCAGCGAAACCCAAACCTATCTGGCCTTAACGTGCCCGTACGACGATGTGCGAGCCAGCAATGTCCAGATCGACAAGGAATACTGGTCTGCCTTGTTCCCACACTGGGCACACTTGATTGAACGCGCAGATGGCCCGGTCAGTTGGGGTCGTTACAGTGTGACGCGCTGCAAAACCTGGTCCAGTGGCCGTACCGCGATTTTGGGCGACGCCGCCCACGCTCAACCGCCGAACCTGGGGCAGGGTGGGGGCATGGCCATGCAAAATGGCCTGGCTTTGGCCACGTTCCTGGAAAAGGTGCAGGATGCCCGCGATATCCCCGAAGCCCTGGAAGCCTGGGAAAACAACGAGCGCGAGATTGTAGAGCACTGCCAGAAGTGGTCCTGTCTATATGGTGAGATCAGCGCCTTGCCCGATGCCGTGCGTACTCAGGTCGTGCGTTCTGCCATGGCCAATCCCTGGAGCTACGCGCAGATTTTCCGCGCTGCCAGTCACACGCCTACGGGAACCGTCCAGGCAGAGCTCTGCTAGTATACTGACGGTCCGCTTGTCGCTCCGATTTCATGGAGCGACAAGCGCAGGATTGACTCTCCCAAGGCATTATGAGCAAAACTCCCGTCTCCATCCCTGACAGCAGCGTAGAAACCAATCTGGCCTTCCAGATGGCCAACATTATCTACAAGTTGGACCAAACGCTAAGATCGACCACCCTGCGTGAACACAATATGACCTATGTGCACTTTCGGGTCTTGCAGTACCTGTGGGATAAGGACGGGCGCAGCATCGGGGAAATTGCCAAGGCCATCGTGGTGCATCAGCCGGTCTTGAGCCGGGTGATTGACCAAATGGAAGAACGCGAATTGGTGCAGCGCCGCACGGACGAAAACGACAGCCGCTATATGCGTGTGTATCTGAGCGAAACGGGCCGTGAGCGCTATGCGCAAGTCTGGCCCGCCGCCAAAGAAATGATTGATGATGCTCTGTCAGTGCTCAATCCGAATGAGCGCGAGGATTTGGGCCGTATGCTGCGCAATGTCGCCGCCCATCTGGCGACCTGAGTCACGCTTTAAGTCTTGGCCTGGCCCGGTAAATTGGCCCGAATCAAACGGCCCGCAATGGAGTCTGTATGGGGCAGATCGGGCAGGGCGTCACCCGGGCCAAACCAGCGCGCGTCATTGATTTCGTCAGCTTGAATGCGCAGATCACCCCCGGCGTACTCGGCGGTATAAGCCACCATTAAAGAATGTGGGAAAGGCCAGGACTGACTGCCGAAGTACTGAATATTGTCCACGCGCAGCCCCACTTCCTCCATAACCTCACGGTGAATGGCTTCTTCCAGGTTTTCACCGGCTTCCACAAACCCGGCCAGAGCCGTGTAGCGCGCCGTCGCGTAAGTGGAATGACTGGCCAACAAGATACGGTCCTTGTCGCGGATCAGTACCATCATGGCCGGGGAGATGCGGGGATAGGCCGAGAAACCACAAGAGGTGCAGCGAAAGCACAGTTCATGCTTCACACGCTCCATGGCCGAACCGCACACACCACAGTAACGATGGCTGCGCGCCCATTCCGAGACTTGAAAAGCCCGATTCACCATACTGGCTTGATCTCCCAACTGCGACAGCACGCCGCGCAAGTGACGGAAGGTAAAGCCATCCGGAGCCGGGGCCTCGGCCGCTACGTGGCAGGCAAAATCCTGACAATCGTCACCTGGAAAAAGAGCATGCCATTGCGCTGGCGCTAAATCCAGTGCGGGTTTGGCAGGAATCAAGGCTTGTCCTTCCTGGCTGCTGACCAATATTTCATTTCCACGAAAAATGAAATTCATGTGTTTTCTGTCCTTTAATAAGCCGCCTAAGAGCAGCACAGCGCTGGCTATTGTACGGGAAGGACGGAGGCAGAAAAAAGCGGAGAAAAACCCAAGGGGCCGAGCAGGGCGTTCAGACAGCGGCCAGAAAAATCCGCCGTTTTAAAACCAGAAACACAACTGTCAAAAAGGTGACGTGTTACCTGGCCTTGTCGAGAAAACCCCAGGACAAAACCGGCAAGCCACCTAATTAGCAGACAGATAATTAAGCATGAATTTATTTAAAACCAGTGATTCGTTTTTAAACTTTTAAAACCGGATTAATTATTTATAAAAACCATTTCTTATTTTTGTTTTATTTTTTTTATTTTAAAAATCGCTATTTTATTTTTATATATTAAGGCAGCTTATAAAGCGTCTGTATTTATTCCTGGCTTCACTAGACCACTTTCAGAAAAAATAGCCCTAGGGAGTTTGAGGATGATCAGAAAAGTCCACAAAAAAACCGCCTGGCCTGAGCAAGACGGTTTTCTTGAAAAAACCGCATAAAACCTGAGGTTTCACGCGGTTTAAGCAGACAGCACCTGCTGAAAAAAATACTGGCAGGCAGAAAATAAGGAACTGGCTGGTTTACTCGATGTTTTGGGTCTGTTCGCGCAGTTGCTCAATACATAGCTTCAAGTCGATAGAGGCGCGCGTCATGTCCATGCTGCCTGCCTTGGAACCCAAGGTATTGGCCTCACGGTTCATCTCTTGGAACAGGAAGTCCAAACGCTTGCCAGTGCTGCCTTGGCGCGTGCTTTTCTTGTTGGACGACACGCTGGTATCACCGTTAAGAATCAGTTCCAGCTCGGTCAAATGCGAACGCAAGCGGGCAATTTCCTCGGCCACATCGATACGCAGAGAGAAAACAGCCGCTTCCTGGGCGACGCGGGCAGACAGCTCTTCGCCCGAAATCAGGGCAAAACCGTCCGGGCTGGCTTGCAACAAGGCGTCATGCAAGCGAGTGGCAATCTTGTTCTTCTGCTCCGTCAGAATAGAAGGCAAGTGCTGCTCAACCTCGTCCACAATGGCGCTCATGTCCTGGCGAATATCCAGCATGGCTTGTGCCAGCCGCTGGCCTTCACGCTCTCGGGTCGCCTGAAAATCCTGCAGGGCCGCCTCGAAAGCCTGGCTGATCATGGGCAGCCAGATTTCGGGGTCCATGCCTGAATTATTGCCGCTTTGATTGCTCAGCAAGGTATGCAGCTCGGGCGCAGGCAGATCGGGAATGGCGACGCGTGCCACTTGCAGCATTTGTGCTGTGCGTTCCACCGCCTCCATATCCAGGCTGCGTTGCTGATCCGTGCCGCTACGGGCAAAGTTGACCCGCAATTCCAGCTTGCCACGCTGTACACCCTGGGCGGCCAGCTCGCGCAGCAGATTCTCCGCAAAACGCAGTTCCTCGGGCAAACGCAGATTCAGGTCCAGAAAGCGGTTGTTGACGCTGCGCATCTCGATATTGATGGTGCCTGCTTCGGACTCGGCCTTGGCGCTGCCAAACGCGGTCATGCTACGGATCATGGGTGGGTCACTTTAAGAATGGAATAAAGCCGCCAATTGTACTCTCAGGTCCCGGCTTTGGCCGCGCCTCTTGCCGCGACAAAGCTCTATACTTTAGGCATTCAAGGCCTGTAAGGGCCGATTTTTTTACCAAATCTAAGGGCAGTCATGCTACGAATCCTGCATACAGCCGATTGGCAAATAGGTCGCCAGTATTCGCGTTTCGAGCTGGAGGACGCGGCCGCCCTGGCTGAGGCACGTTTCAAGGCCATTGAGAAGCTGGCAACGCTGGCTACCGAACATCGCGCCGATCTGCTTGTGGTAGCGGGCGATGTCTTTGATTCGCAAACCCTGAGCGATCGCAATCTGCGCCGCAGTTTCATTGCCATGGCGGGTTTCACCGGCCCCTGGCTGCTCCTGCCCGGCAACCATGACGCGGCCTTGAGCGAAAGTGTCTGGACACGCGCGCGCCGCTTGAACTGCATTCCAGATTATGTGCATGTGCTTGATACACCGGAGCTTTTTCTGCTGGACGAGTTCAAGCTTGCGGTCCTGCCAGCGCCGTTGACACAACGCCAGACTTATCAGGACTTGAGCGACTGGTTCGATCAGGCCGAAAGTCCGGCGGGTTACTGGCGTCTGGGCTTGGCGCATGGCAGCGTCAGTGGGGTGCTGGAGCATTTGGACAGCCATAACCTGATCGATCAAAACCGCGTACAACGCGCCAAACTGGACTATCTGGCACTGGGGGACTGGCACGGCACCGTCAAAATTAACGAGCGCTGCTACTACAGCGGCACGCCCGAGCCGGACCGCTTTCGGGATAACGACTCTGGCCAGGCTCTGCTCGTGGAAATCAGCGAACCGGGCGCAACACCTGTGGTTCAAGCCTTGCCGGTTGCCCAACACCTTTGGCGCAGTATCCAGCACCATTTGAATGACGACACGGATCTGGACCTGCTGGAGCGGGAACTGAATGCCTTAGCGGATCAGAGCGTGGTGGAACTGGAGCTATCAGGTCAGTTAAGCCTGAGCGGTTTTGAGCGTCTGGAAAATATTTTGGGGCAGTCCCAAGCCCGTTGCCGCGCCTGGGACTGCCAGCGCGAGGCCTTGCGTCTGGCACCTTCTGAAGAGGATCTGGACGCCTTGCAAGCCGATGGCTACTTGCAGGCCGCGTTGAAACAGTTGCAGGAACTGCGTCACGGCAGCCAGCAGCAAGCCGCTGAAGATGCCTTGCTGATTCTGGCCGGTTTGCTGCGCGATAAAGAAGGTGGTCATGCACATTAAGTCCCTGCGCGTCGAGCAGTTCAAGCGCTTTCGTCAGCCCGTCTCACTGGACCAGCTGGAACCGGGCCTGAACATCATCAGCGCCCCGAACGAGGCCGGTAAAAGCACCTTGGCCGAAGCCTTGCGCACGGTGTTTTTCGAACGTTATGGCACAGGTAGTCTGGCAAAAATCCTGCCTTGGGGTGATTCTTCAGCCGCACCGGAAATCGAGCTGGATTTCAGCCTGAACGGCCAGGACATGCGACTGAGCAAACGTTTCCTGAAGCGCAAACGCTGCGATTTATACATTGGCAATCAGCATCTGGACAATGACGAGGCCGAACAATTCCTGGCCCAGCAAATGGGCTTTGAGTACGCCGCCAAAGGCAGCAGCCAAGCCCGTAACTGGGGCGTGCCGGGCCTTTTGTGGATTGAACAAGGGCAGGGCCAGGACTTGCGCAGCTCGGTCGAGCACGCCAGCGGCACCTTGCAGCAGGCTTTGGGTAGCGAAATCGCCGATTTGACTAGTGCAGACGGGGATTATCTGATCGAACAGGCCCAGCAACAGCTGGACAAATATGTGACCCAGGCTCAAGGACAGCCACGCGGCGTCTGGCTGGCAGCGCAGAAAGAAGCCAAGGAGCTGGAAGAGCAGTTACAGAGCCAGCAGTCTGCCTTGCAGCAGTATCAGCAATGGGTGGACGAACTGGCGCAGGCCCGCAAGCAAATCACCCATGCCGAGGCTAAGCGCCCGTGGGAACAGCTACGTGAGCAAGCCAAACAAGTGCAGGTTCAGTTACTTCAAGCCCGCCAATTGCAGGAACGGGCCAAGGAACTGCAACAGGCGCTGAACATGTTGGCCGAGCGAGAAAAGCTCTACCAACAAGCTGGGGAACGCGACCTGGAGTGGGCTCGCCAACGCAGCCAGCGCGCCGAGCAGGTCAAATCCTTGAGTGCCAAGCTGGAGCAAGAGCAGGGCACGCTCAACAGTTTGAACCAGCGTCTGGAGCAGGCGCGCAGCCATAAAGACGCCAGCCTGCAGGAGCAGGAACGCGCCCGTACCTGGCAGCAATGGTTTCAAGATCAAGCCAGCTTTGAAGGCACACAGCAGCAATTGCAGCAGGTGCAAGGGCAACTGGAAGAACTGGGCAAGTTGGAAACCCAACTGGCGCAATGCGGGGCCGCCTTGGTGCAGCTGAAAATCAGCGACGAGGCCCTGGACCAATTACGCCAGCAGCACCAGCTTATTCAGCGTTTACAACACCAGCTTGAGACGATTTCCACCGAATTGCAGATCGAACTGCAAGACGGCGCCAGCCTGTTGCTGGATGGGGCATCCATTCAGGGCCAGCACCGCGCCCACCTTAGCGCCAGCACCCTGATTGAGCTTCCCGGAATGGGCCAGTTGCGCATCATTCCCGGCGGCCGCGATCTGGGCAAGGTGCAGCAGCAATTGGCGCAAACCCAGCAGGAATACGCACAGGCGCTTGGCCAACTGGGCGGAAAAAGCCTGGAAGAGCTGGAACGCCGCCGCGAGCAATATCGGGAACAAGAGCAGCAGGACCGGCTGTTACGCAGCTCCATGAAAGCGCTGGCCCCGCAAGGCAAAGCACATTTGCAAGGTCTGGTTCAGGCGGCTCAACAACGCATCGCCCCGCAACGCCCGCAAGGCGAGGCCATCGAGGCCTCGGAACTGGGCCGTATCGCCCAAGCCGCCTCCATGGCCGAGCAGCAGTACCGCGCACTGGAAAGCGACTGGCATGATGCCCGCGAAGCCCTTGCTCGCACCCAGGCTCGTCTGGAGCAGGCCCAGGCTGAAGCTCACAGCCTGGAACAGCAATGGGCTGACCCACAACGCCAGCAAGCGCAGCAGGAGCGCGAGCAGCAGTGGGGACAACTGCGCTTGCAACGCGAGCAGCAACTGGCCGATCAGAAGGCTTTGGAAGCCGAGCTGGCCGCCTTGCCCGTGTCGGTTCTGGAGCAGGACCTGCAACGTCTGGAGCGCAGCGCTCAACAACAGGAGCAAAGCTATAACGAGGCCCGACTGGCCGCGCAGTTGGTGCAAACCAAGCTGGAAACCCACGGAGCGCAAGGCCTGGAAGAGCAAATCGACCAGACCTCGCTACGTCTGCACGATTGCCAGCGCCGTTGCGCCACCTACGAGCGCCGTGTCGCGGCCTTGCGCCTGTTGCTGTCTGTGCTAAGGGAGCAGCGCAACGCCTTGACCCAGCAATTGCACGAGCCTTTGCAAAAGCACATTAACCACTATCTGCGTCTGCTTTTGGGCAAGGCACGGGTGGAGCTGGACGAATACCTGGCCCCACGCTGGCTGCAACGCGATAGCGGACAAGGGCTGGCCGACGACATTGACGGCTTGAGCTTTGGCGCACGCGAGCAAATCGGCCTGATCGCCCGTCTTGCCTATGCAGATTTGCTGCAACAGGCAGGCCGTCCCACCTTGCTGATTCTGGATGACGTGCTGGTCCACAGCGACAACGATCGCCTGGGGGCCATGAAGCGCATTATTCACGACGCCGCCCAACGCCATCAGATCCTGCTTTTCACCTGCCAGGCCGATAAGTGGATGGACATGGGTGTTGCGCTACGGCCCGTCCCGCAAGGCGTACAATAGGCGTTTTGAATTTTGTCCGGAGCCTAGCCTTGTCTGAAAACGCTACGATTGCACGTCCCTCGGGTCGATCTGCTGCACAATGCCGTCCTATCGAACTGGTGACCGGCTTTACCCGTCACGCCGAAGGCTCGGTACTGATCCGTCTGGGTGAAACCCATGTTCTGTGCAATGCCAGCGTGCTCGACAAAGTCCCTCCCTTTCTGAAAGGCAAGGAACAGGGCTGGGTAACGGCGGAATACGGCATGCTGCCTCGCTCCACGCACACGCGCTCGGACCGTGAAGCGGCCCGTGGCAAGCAAAATGGCCGTACCCAGGAAATCCAGCGTCTGATCGGCCGCAGCCTGCGCGCTGTCTTTGATCTGAAAGCCCTGGGCGAGCGCACCATTCACATTGACTGTGACGTTCTGCAAGCCGACGGCGGCACCCGCTGCGCCAGCATCACTGGGGCCTGGGTCGCAGCCTGCCTGGCCGTACGCAGCCTGCAAGAGCAGGGCAAGCTGCAAGCCTCGCCCATTCTGGATCAACTGGCGGCCGTCTCGGTCGGCGTGTTCGAATCCAACCCCGTCCTGGACCTGGACTACCTGGAAGACTCCGCCTGCGGCGTGGACATGAATATCGTCATGACAGGCAGCGGTAATCTGGTGGAAGTGCAGGGCACCGCCGAAGGCCAGACTTTTGCACGCCCCACCTTGAATCGCTTGCTGGATCTGGCCGAGCAGGGCATTGCCGAGCTGATGCAAGCCCAGAAACAAGCCTTGCAGGGCTGATCGCGATGAAACGGGTCTGTCCTGCTCCCTGCGCGACACCGCCAGGCAGCGGGACAAACCGCTATTGGGACGCCGTCCCATGCAGCACACACTGCCTGGCACGGCGCCTTGCCATTTTTACTGAACAGGGCGCTTTGCCGCCTGCTGCGACTTATGAACACTGAATCCAAGCGTGTCGTCCTGGCCTCCAACAATGCTGGCAAACTCAAGGAGTTTTCCGCCATCCTGGCTCAGGCCGGTATCAGCATGGTTCCTCAAGGCCAATTGAACATTCCCGAGGCCGAGGAACCCTTTGCCACTTTTATCGAGAATGCACTGGCCAAGGCCCGTCATGCCAGCCAATTAAGCGGCTTGCCCGCCTTGGCCGATGACTCCGGCCTCTGTGTGCGCGCCCTGGACGAAGCCCCCGGCGTATATTCCGCCCGTTTTGCCGCTCGCGAACTGGGCGGTGAAAAGTCCGATGCAGCCAATAACGCCTTGCTGGTCCAGCGTCTGCAAGGACAAAGCGACCGTCGCGCCTGTTATGTGGCTGTTCTGGTGTATGTGCGCCATGCCCAGGACCCACGGCCCATCGTGATTGAAGGCGTCTGGGAGGGGGAGATTCAGGATCAACCCGCTGGCGAGCACGGCTTTGGCTATGATCCTCACTTTTATCTGCCAGAGCTCAAGCAAACTGCGGCGCAGCTCTCTCCTGAAGTGAAGAACAAATACAGCCACCGGGCGCAAGCCATGCAAGCCTTGTTGGCCCGTCTGGCCGCCGAGTAACACCATGACTGTTTTCTCTCCCGAGGTACGCATCCGGCCTGGCTCCGGCCCGGCCACCTTGCTGCCCAGCCTGCCGCCCTTGTCCGTCTACGTGCACGTGCCCTGGTGCGTGCGCAAATGTCCATACTGTGACTTCAACTCACACGAAGCACCAACGGAACTGCCCGAAAACGAGTATCTGGACGCCTTGCAGGCTGATCTGGAGCAAACCCTGCCGCTGGTCTGGGGCAGGCAGGTAATTTCCGTATTTATCGGTGGTGGCACGCCCAGTCTGCTGTCAGCCCAGGCGCTGGACCGCATGCTGGCCTTGCTGCGATCCCACCTGAACTTGCTGCCCGACGCAGAAATTACGCTGGAAGCCAATCCTGGAGCTTCCGAAGCCTCGCGCTTCATGGATTTTGCACACAGTGGCGTGAACCGGATTTCTTTGGGCATTCAGAGCTTTAACGATGAGGCCCTGAAAGCGCTGGGCCGCATTCATGACAGCCAGCAAGCGCAACAGGCTATTGAAGCCGCCATGAAAGCCGTGGACCGCGTGAACCTGGACGTCATGTACGCCTTGCCGGGCCAGACCCCAGCGCAATCCGAGCGGGACATTTTGCAGGCCATGTCTTATGAGACCGAGCACTTGTCGCTCTACCATTTGACTTTGGAACCCAATACCGTCTTCGCGAAATACCCGCCGGCCTTGCCCAATGACGACGACAGCGCCGCCATGCAGGACCGCCTGATCGAGCTGACCGCCAGCCGCGGCTGGAACCAGTACGAGATCTCGGCCTACAGCAAGCGCGGTGGCCATAGCCGCCACAATCTGAATTACTGGGAATTTGGCGACTATATCGGCATAGGCCCGGGAGCCCACGGCAAGCTGTCCTTTCACGACCGCATTATCCGTACTGCTACCACCCGCAGCCCGGCGCAATGGATGCAGAACGCCATCAAGCGCGACGGCAGCCACTATGCGCACAATGCCCGTGTCACACCCAAAGACTTGCCCTTTGAGTTCATGCTGAACGTGTTGCGCCTGAAAGAGGGCGTACCCGCCCAGTACTTCCAGGAACGCACGGGTGTGCCCCTTGCGAACATCCTGCCCGTGATCAAGCGCAATATCGAGAAAGGTTTGCTGGCTTCCGATCCGGTTCGTATTCGAACCACCGATTTAGGCTGGCGATTCTTAAATGATTTACAGGAAGCATTCCTTCCTGATGAAGGTTCCTGACATTTAATTGTTTATTTAAGACATTTTTTATTGTGCATCTGCACAATTGCTCTACAATTAATTTCTGGTAAGTCCTATGCCATAACTACTTTATCGGTATTGCGCTGTTTGGATCAGACTCAGCGGCAATCCCGATACACGTAATTAAGACCTGCCGTAGTGGGTTACACAATGATCCGCGCCACTCCTCCTCACTTTTTGTTAACGTCATTGACGCTGGAGTAACCATGTCCTCCCCCGAAGATGTTCTGAAGATCATCGCCGAACGCGAAATCACGTTTGTCGATTTCCGCTTTACCGATACCCTGGGCCGTGAGCACCACTTGACCACCCCCGCACACGCGGTGGACGAGGATCGCTTTGAGTCTGGTGTCGCCTTTGACGGCTCTTCCTTGCCTGGCTGGAAAGGAATCGAAGCCTCGGACATGTTGCTCATCCCGGACGCCAAAACCGCCCGTATGGACCCGTTCCGTGAAGAGCCCACCCTGATTCTGACCTGCGATGTGGTCGAGCCTTCCGATCTGAAAGGTTACGACCGCGACCCACGTTCGCTGGCCAAGCGTGCTGAAGCCTACCTGCGCTCCAGCGGTTTGGGCGATACCGCATACTTTGGTCCCGAGCCGGAATTCTTCGTGTTCGACGGTATTACCTGGAACGACGACATGTCGGGCAGCTTCGTGAAGATTCGCTCTGAAGAAGCTCCCTGGTCGCGTGGTCTGGAACTCAATGGCAATAACCTGGGTCACCGTCCTGGCGTCAAAGGCGGCTACGTTCCTGTTTCGCCTACAGACTCCTTTGCCGATCTGCGCGCTGAAATGTGTTTGCTGCTGGAACAGCAGGGCGTTCCTGTTGAAATCCACCACCACGAAGTGGCCGCTCCCGGCCAGCTGGAAATCGGTACGCGCTTCTCGACTCTGGTCGAGCGTGCGGACTGGAACCAGATCATGAAGTACACCATCCATAACGTGGCTCACGTTTATGGCAAAACGGCAACTTTCATGCCCAAGCCCGTGGTCGGCGACAACGGTTCCGGCATGCACGTGCACCAGTCCATCTGGAAAGACGGCCAGAACCTGTTTGCCGGTAACGAGTACGCCGGTCTGTCCGAGTTCGCGCTGTTCTACATTGGCGGCATCATCAAGCACGCCCGTGCCCTGAACGCCATCACCAACCCCACGACCAACTCCTACAAGCGTCTGGTTCCGCACTTTGAAGCCCCAGTGAAACTGGCTTACTCCGCCCGTAACCGCTCGGCCTCGATCCGCATTCCTTACGTCAGCAACCCCAAGGCGCGTCGTGTGGAAGCCCGCTTCCCCGATCCAATGGCCAACCCATACCTGGCCTTCTCGGCCCTGATGATGGCCGGTCTGGACGGTGTGCAGAACAAGATTCACCCCGGCGATGCAGCCGACAAGAACTTGTACGATCTGCCACCCGAAGAAGATGCAAAAATCCCAACCGTTTGCGTGTCGCTGGAACAGGCGATCGAGTCCCTGGACAAAGATCGCGAATTCCTGACCCGTGGCGGTGTGTTCAGCAATGAAATGCTGGACGCCTTCATCGAGCTGAAACAAGCCGAAATCACCCGTCTGCGTATGGTTCCGCACCCGGTCGAATTCGACATGTACTACAGCCTGTAAGATCGAAGGCACTGGTTTTGGCCAGTACGATCAAAAAGAGCGGCGTTCGGGCCGCTCTTTTTATTCTGCCCTCGGACGATTACCATACGCAGTCACCCAAACCTTATCGTCATGGAAGTAAAGATGGACCTGGTTTTTCAATGGAAACGGTTGGACGATCTGTCCACGCGGGAAATGTACACAATCATCCAGGCTCGCGAGGCGGTGTTTGTGGTGGAGCAGGAGTGTGCCTACCAGGACGTGGACGGCCTGGACCTGGATTCCTGGCATTTGTCCGTGCTCAAGGACGGCGAGCTGGCTGCTTATGCTCGCGTTGTCGAACCGGGCCTGAAATATGATGAGCCTTCCATTGGCCGTGTCCTGACCTTGGCCAAGTTCCGTAGCCTGAAAATCGGCTACGCGCTAGTGGCTGAAGCGATCCGCTTTACGGAAGCCCACTATCCTGGCGCAGGCATACGCATTGGCGCACAGGCGCATTTGCAGAAGTTCTACGGCTCTTTAGGTTTTGAACCTGTGGGCGAGATCTACGACGAGGACGGCATTCCTCATATTGAGATGGTCAAAGCAGCCGTCATTGCTTGATATAGCGTCGGTTGCTGCAACGACGACCCAAGCTCAAACCCTACAAAGCCCCCAAGTTAATGGGTGTTTAATCCAGGCAAGGTGCCGATATCTGCTTGGGCCTTCAGATACTCAATCAAGGCACGTGCCGAGTTCGACAAGTGTCGTCGATGCGTATACGCCAGTACCAGACGCAAAGGGGCAGGCGGCAAGGGCAGGGGAACGGCAATCAGACGCCCTTGGGCGATCTCTTTCTCACATCCCTGCCGCACCAGAATCGCAAAACCCAGCCCTTTGACGGCGCCAGCTCCCGCCAGCAAACCGCTATTCACACGAAAGCGGCTGGGGACGTTCAAAATTTGAAAGCGACCATCGGGCAAGACAAACTGCCAGGCCTGGCCATCCAAAGCCGTATCGGTCGTAATGCAGGGCAACTGTTCCAACTCTTCCAGGCTGCTGGGCATACCGCATTGCTCGATCAAGGCAGGTGCCGCCACGACCTGGCAATCAAAAGAATACAATTCCTGCACCACCAGGCTGCTGTCTGGCAAAGCACCCCGACACATCAATAAGGCCAGGTCAAAATCCTGCGCCAGCACACCAGGGCCTTCCAGGTTGGTTTGACAATGCAGTTCCAGATCCGGATGCTGGGCCGCAAAATCCGCCAGGACACCCGCCAATAGAAACGGCCCCACCTCGGATGGAATACAAATCCGCAAGCGTCCCGACAAACGGGTGCGTTGATCCAGCAAATCCTGTTCAGCCTGCTTTAAGGCTCCCCACCAGGGCTGAACGGTATCAAACAAGCCCTGGCCCACACTGGTCAAACGCAGCTGCCGGGAACTGCGCTCCAGCAAGCGCTGACCAATCTGCCGCTCCAGTTGCGCCACATAACGGCTGACATTGGAGGTCGGCAAATCCAGCACCTGAGCTGCAGCCGTAAAACTGCCACTTTCAGCTACCTGGATAAAAACCCGCAAGGCATTCAAATTCATCTGGGGAGTCATGGAATTGTCCCGGTTTTGATAATTTAATATTCGAAGTATAGAGACTACATATCAAAACCGCGAAGAATTAGGCTAGAGGCCTCTTTCTTTATGCGTATCGTCATGTCTAACTCTGAAGTGTTTCGTCCCCGGCTACGTGCCCGTGCCGTGTCTTTTATCCAGTTTGTTCATGCTCTGGAATTCATGGCCTTGACGCCTTTGTTTGTCTGGATGGCAGTGGACTTTGATGTTCCTGCCACCTACGCCGGCTATGCCGCTTCCGCCTATATGGGCGGCGCCGCTTTATCGGGCGTCCTGGCTGCACGGTGGATGCACCGCGCGGCACTAAAGCCTTTACTGCTCCTGGCACTGATTCTCTTGGTCGTATTAACCGCTTTGGGGGCCATCAGCTCCGAATTCGGGCTATTTATCCTGCTGCGTCTGGGAGCTGGTTTGCTAGGTGGTTTTTTGATGAGCGCCGCAACGACTTTACTGCTGCATGGCATGAATGCCGAGCAGCGTACCGACGCGATTGCCATTGTGGTCAGCGCCTTTGCCTTGGTCAGTATCGCCGGAATGCCCGTCACCTTGTTCATCGCCGTAGAACTGGGCTGGCGTATCGCCTTGATGACTCTGGCCGTGCTCTGCCTGCTTGCCGTCGCAATTGCTCATCGCTATCTGCCTTCCAACCCTTGCGTTGCAGCGCAACCCTCACCACTGGCTCTAGGTAAAGAGGCCTGGCGCTGGCTAAGCCTGCCGGCTATTGCGCAGGCAGGCTCACTATTACTGATCCCGGTCCTGATCCCCGTTTTGGCGCTACGCTACGACACTCAAGCACAGCAAATGCCTGTGATCTTCATGTTGGGCGGTGTCGCCGCCTTGATCGCCTCCCGCCTATCCGCTACGGGCATCAAAAAATGGGGCGAGACCCGTATCTCTGATCTGGGTACGTTGATCTTGCTCTTGTCCTTGATCATGCTAGCCCTGGGGTGGGGAACAGCTCACGTATTCATGATTATGTTCATGACGGGCAGCTACACCCGTCTAGTCTGCGCCAGCGCCCGCAGTACCAGCTACCCCACTCAAGCTCAGCGGGGCCGCTTCATGGCTTTGCAAACCACAGGCAACCACATCGGCAGCTTTATTGCTCTGGCTATTCCCTCCCTACTGCTCCGCACCCTGGATGTATCCGTGCCAGACCTTCATGTCTTGCTGCTCCTGACAGCGTTTGTTGCCCTTGTTCTGCCCATTTTCATGCGATGCGCTACCCCCCAGCCCCTGAGACCTTACGATCAGGCAAAAACAATCGATCACTAACACTACTAAATCACTACACCTGCTTACTCACACTTCCTGACACCTGGTTTAGGGTGTCAGATAAACGCTTGCATGAGCGTCAGGGGAGGGCTTCCGACAAACAGCATCACGTCAAAGGAGTCGCATATGGCTACACACACCGCCAAACACGCCGAGCTTTACCGCATGGTGACGGCAGAACATATCTGTCCCTTCGGGCTTAAAGCACGCGCACTGCTCAAACGCAAAGGCTACGAGCTGGACGATCACTGGCTCAGGAATCGCGAAGAGATTGACGCTTTCAAGGCCAAGCATCAAGTCAGCACAACCCCCCAGACCTTTATCAATGGAAAACGGATAGGGGGCTATGACGAACTGGTCGAGTATTTCGGTGGGAAGGTCAAGGACAAGGATGCCGTCAGCTACACGCCCGTGATCGCCTTGTTTGTGATGGCTGGCTTGATGGCGCTAGCTGTTTCCTGGGCGGCATTCGGACAGATTGTCCTGCTCCAGGCGCTGGAATGGTTTATTGCCATTGCCATGTGTTTGCTGGCCGTGCAGAAGCTCAAAGATGTGGACGGCTTTGCCACCATGTTCCTGAACTACGACTTGCTGGCCCAACGATGGGTGCGCTACGCCTATCTGTACCCCTTTGGAGAAGCAGTGGCCGGCGCGTTGATGCTGGCCGGTGCCCTGATGTGGCTGTCTGTGCCCATCGCCTTATTTATTGGTAGCATCGGTGCCTGGTCAGTGTTCAAGGCGGTCTATATCGACAAGCGCGAACTGAAATGCGCTTGCGTGGGTGGCGACAGCAAGGTGCCGTTGGGCTTTGTCTCTCTAACTGAAAACCTGATGATGGTGGCGATGGCAGTCTGGATGCTGATCAAGCCGTCCTTGATCAGCGCGTAGAGGACAGCATGGCGCACGCTAGATCTGCCGTACTTGCAACTACGCAGGCTCGCCACGCAAAAAGGCCTGGGCCCGTTGCGCCATGATGGCTTCGCGGCGGATGAAGTCCGCCACAAAGTCATTCACAGGACGATGATGCAGGCTGTAAGGCGTATCCCACTGGATGATCTTGCCAGCCTGCATCACACCAATACGATCGGCAATCGCAAAGGCTTCAGCCTGATTGTGGGTGACCAGAATCGCGGTAATGCCTGCGCTTTTCAGAATGTCGCGCACCTCAAACGCCAAGCGCTCGCGGGTATCCACATCCAGATTGGAAAACGGTTCATCCAGCAACAGCAGAGAGGGTTTGGGAGCCAAGGCGCGTGCCAAAGCCACGCGCTGCTGCTGGCCACCCGACAATTCATGCGGATAGCGCTGCGCCAAACGGGCCAGATCGACCAGTTCCAGCATTTCCAGTACTCGAGCCTGACGCTGGGCTTTATCCCATTTGCGCAGACCAAAGGCCACGTTTTTTTCTACTGTCAGGTGAGGAAAGAGGGCGTAATCCTGGAACATCATGCCCACATGGCGATCTTCCGGCGGCACTTGCTGAGACACAGCCGACAAGACACGGCCATTCAACAGAATATGTCCGGCACGCAAAGGCTCGAAACCGGCAATGGCCCGCAAGACCGTGGTCTTGCCACAGCCCGAGGCCCCCAGCAGACAGCCAATTTCCCCTTGGGGCAAATGCAGGCTGAGCTGGTCAACAACCGGCCGAAAACCTTCAGACGTTTCGTAGGACAGGGTAATCGCCTGCAAATCCAGAAAATCGTTCATGATGCGCGTGGGCCAGAGGCCATCAATTGAGTACGTGCCAATAAAATAACGGGGATCAAACCGGCCAGCACAATGGCCAAGGCGGCAACCGCGCCTTCCTCATAAGTCCCACGAGCCGCTTCCGCATACAGCCAGGTTGCCAAGGTCTCGAAATTCATCGGACGCAGCAACAAGGTCGCAGGCAGCTCCTTCATGGCATCAACAAAAATCAGCAAGGCAGCCGCGCCCATGGCGGGACGCAGCAAGGGCAAGTGCACACGTTTCAGCGTCCCCGCCGGGGTTTCACCCAATAAACGGGAAGCCTGCTCCAGCGATGCCGGGATTCGAGCCAGCCCGGCTTCAATACCGCCAACCGAGATCGCCAGAAAGCGCAGGGTATAAGCCAAAACCAAAGCCAGCGTTGAACCCATCAACAACAAACCCGTCGCCGAAACACCAAACCAGGACATGACTTGATTGTAGAAAGAGTCAAACATGACGAGGGGCGTCAACAGCCCAATCGCCAGTACGGTTCCCGGAATGGCGTATCCCAGACTGCTGACACCTGCCAGAAAACGGGCCAGACGCGGTTTGCGTCCCGAACGTACTGCCCGAGCAGCCCAGGCGACGACCAAGCCACAAGATAGGGTCGCGATAGTGGCCAGCGCTGCGATATACAAGGTGTTCCAGGCGCTGCTCAGCAATTGCGCCGACACACCGCCCGCCAAGCTCACATGCTTGATGGTCTCATTCAACAAATACAGGGAGGGGGCCACAAAGCCCACCAGCACGGGCGCTACACCCAAAGCAATGGCGATACAGGCAGCGGAGCCTTTCAACCGGGTAGGTCGAATGGGTTCGGAACGCTGATTACTGGAATAGGCTTGGCGGCGGCGACCATAACGCTCGATGCTGATCAACGCCGCCACCAGACAGAGCATGGAAACAGCAATTTGCGCGGCACCCGCCAAATCCGAGCGCGTTACCCAGGTGGTGTAAATAGACACCGTCAGGGTCTGCACGCCCAGAAACTCGGAAGCACCAATATCGTTCAGCGTTTCCAGCAAAGCCAGGCTGACACCCACTGCAATCGCGGGGCGGGCCATGGGCAACACGACCCGAAAAAATACGCTGCGGCCCGATTCACCCATAATGCGGGCAGCCTCCAGCAAGCTGGCCGATTGTGTCGCAAACATGGCGCGCGTGCTCAGGTATACATAGGGGTAGAGCACCGAACCCAGCAGAAAAATTGCGCCACCCAAGGAGCGCAGATCTGGCAAACGGAATTCACGCGGGCTGCTATAGCCCAAGACGTAGCGAATGGCAGACTGAATCGGGCCAATCGGATGCAGCAAATCCAGATACGCAAAGGCCACGATATAGGTCGGCACTGCCAGCGGCAGCAACAAAGCCCATTGCAAGACCCGTCGTCCGGGAAACTCGTAGGCGGTAATCAGCCAGGCTGACCCCACTCCCAGACAGCTCACCACCACGCCGACCCCCAGGAGCAGCAGCAAGGTATTGCTCATGGCTTGAGGCAGAACGAACTGGAACAAATGCGACCAGTGCTCAGTCGAACCGCCTAAGGCGTGGGTCAGCAGGGTAATCACAGGCGCTGCCACGATCAGGGCAATCACAGCGGCAGCCAGGGACCAAAAGGGCAGACGACGAAAAAAGGGCATTATGAAAGGCTAGGTATTACAGGCGCTTAAATGCGCGACGACCGCCGCTCTGATTTCTCAAAGCTGGCGGTCGTAGAAAAAGAGTAGAGCGATTTTAGTTGTCGAAGCCAACTTTATCTACCAACTCGCTGGCTTGTTTGCGATGTTTGGCGATTTCAGTCAATGGCAAAGGATCAATCGTCATGGGGCCGAAGCTGGCCACCACGGGGTCCAGCTCAACACCGGCGCGCACGGGGTATTCGTAGTTGGCCTTGGCATACAGGCTCTGGGCTTTCTCGGAAACCAGGTACTCCAGCAGTTTGACAGCGTTGTCCTTGTTAGGAGCGTGCTTGGCCACAGCGGCACCGGAAATATTCACGTGTGTGCCACCGCCCTTGGTATCAGCAAAGGTTGGACGCACCACATTGATGGCTTCGCCCCATTTGTAGGCATCGCTACCAGGCTCGGCGTTTTTCATGCGGCCCACGTAGTAGGCGTTGGCAATACCCACATCACAAATGCCGCCCAGAATGTCGCGCGCTACGTCACGGTCACCACCGGCAGCCTTGCGGCCCAGGTTGTCTTTCACGCCACGCAGCCATTGTTCCGTCGCTTCTGCACCATTATGCGCAATCATGGCAGCCACCAAGGCTGTGTTATAGGGGTGCTGGCCGGAGCGAATACACACCTTGCCTTTCCATTTAGGATCGGCGAAATCTTCGTAGTGAATGCTCTTTACATCCACGTCTTTAGCCACATAGGCCACGCGATCGCGCAAGGACAGGGAGTACCACTGTTTGTCGGCACCGCGCAAATTGGCGGGAATGGCGCCGTCCAGAGTGGCGGACTCAACGGGCTGAGTAATTCCGGCTTCCACCAGATCCAGCAGATTACCGATGTCCACCGTCATCAGAATGTCGGCAGGGGACTTGTCGCCTTCGGTTTTCACGCGCTCGATCAGGCCATCTTTCACAAACACGGTATTGACCTTCACGCCTGTGTCTTTGCTGAAGGTTTCCAGCAGGGGAGTAATCAGGCCAGGTTCGCGAGTGGTGTAGAGGTTGACTTCGCCAGAAGCAAAAGCCGCCATCGACATAGTGCCCATAGCGGACAGAAGCAAAGCTTGGGTCAGGGCACGGCTACGAAGAGTAAAGCGCATTATCAACACTCCAAAACAGGCGTAAATAGCGTAAAAATCGGCTGTAAGCCAGAAAATGTGAATGATTATCAAACGTATGCAGGAACTAGGCAAGAGCTATTTGAATGTGGGCCCGTTTCCAGGCTGGAAATCGTCGTACTATCTGTGCCAAAGCAGGAGAATGGCGACTCATGGAACTTAATGGTAAGTCCTGATTGCGATCAAATCGTATTGGTGAATCAGCATGGATTTACCTGGGGAACTCGGTACAATGGACAAATATTTGCTTACTGATCCGGGCAATGTTGCCCCTCTATACGACAACTAACATGGCAGCTTTCAATACCGAACAAGTGCTCAGCGTCCACCACTGGAACGACACCCTGTTCTCATTTACCACCACCCGCGACGCCGCCCTGCGTTTTCATAATGGGCACTTTGTAATGATCGGTCTGGAAGTCGATGGCAAGCCGCTGATGCGCGCTTACAGTATCGCCAGCGCCAACTACGAAGAAAATCTGGAATTTCTCAGCATCAAGGTACAGGACGGTCCATTGACCTCGCGCCTGCAACACCTGAAAGAAGGCGACACCATTCTGGTCAGCCGCAAACCCGTTGGTACGCTGGTAATTGACGACCTGCGCGCAGGCCGCAATCTGTTCCTGTTTGGCACCGGCACCGGTCTGGCTCCTTTCATGAGCATCATCAAGGACCCCGACACCTACGAGCGTTTTGAAAAGGTGGTACTGGTTCACGGCGTGCGTTTTGTCAGCGAACTGGCGTACTCGGATTTCATCCAGAATGAATTGCCGCAGAACGAATACTTTGGTGAAGTGGTACGCGAAAAACTGCTGTATTACCCCACTGTCACCCGCGAAGAGTTCCGCAATACCGGCCGCATTACCGACCTGATCGAGACCGGCAAGCTGTGCGAAGACCTGGGCATTCCTCAACTGGATCCCGCTCAGGATCGCGCCATGTTGTGCGGCAGCCCCGCCATGCTGACCGATATCAGCGCCATGCTCGATAAACGCGGTTTTGAAGTGTCGCCCGGTGTAGGTCAACCCGGTGACTACGTGATTGAACGCGCCTTCGTGGAAAAATAATCACGCCAAGATCTGTTAATTTTAGCTATAGGCGCTTAAACTCTGATAGTACAACACTCATCAGAGGTTTCTTATGACTAAGCAAGTTGTCTTCACCGATGCCGCTCCGGCTGCCGTAGGCCCATACTCTCAGGCCATTATTGCTTCGGGTGGCAAGACAGTATTTCTGTCTGGCCAAATCGGTCTGGAGCCTGCCACAGGCGAACTGGTATCTGAAAATTTTGAAGGTCAGGTACGTCAGGCATTTGCCAACCTGGAAGCTGTGGTCAAAGAAGCTGGCGCTAGCCTGAGCGACATCGTCAAACTGACTTTGTTTTTGACAGATCTGTCCCGATTTGCCAGCGCCAACGCCATCATGGCCGAACTGATTCCCCAGCCTTTCCCCGCACGCTCCACCATCGGTGTGGCCAGCTTGCCCAAAGGCGCTCAGTTCGAGGTCGAGGCTATCCTCAATTTCTAAAGACGTATTGCCATGACCGCAGGTCGGCCTGCGCCTCAGGCCAAACGGGCTGCGCCACGCAAGGCGCTCAGTCTGGACCAGAAGTTTGAAAAGCTCGGCCTACGAGAGCCTGCCGACTTCGTGGTCCATCTTCCTTTGCGCTACGAGGACGAGACTCAGGTCGAGCCCATCGCCCATCTCTACCCTGGCAAGATGGCGCAAATTGAAGGGCGTATTCTTAGTACGGATGTTCAGGCTCGTCCCCGTGCGCAGCTCCATGCCCGTATTGCCGACGAAAGTGGCGAGCTGGCCTTGCGCTGGCTGCACTTTTACCCCAGCCAGCTCAAGCAGCTGCAAGGGGATTTGCCACTGCGAGTACGCGGCGAAGTGCGCCAGGGCTTTCATGGCCTGGAAATGGTGCACCCCAAAGTCACCAAAGCCGGCCAACCCCTGGCCCGCGCCTTGACCCCTGTTTACCCCACGACTGATGGCTTGAGCCAGGTACAGCTGCGCAAAGCCATTGCCGATGCGCTCAATAATGCGGACCTGCGCGACACCCTGCCTGAAGAAGTTCGTAGCGAATATGGCCTGATGCCCTTTAACGAGGCTATCCGGCTTTTGCATTACCCACCGCCCGAGCTCAGCTACGACGATTTGTTCGAACACGGCCATCCGGCCTGGAGCCGCATCAAGTTTGATGAATTGCTGGCGCAGCAGTTGTCCCTGGCGCAGGCTCGTGCTGCGCGTCAGGCTCAACGTGCCAAGCCTATGCGTGAAGGCAATAGTGATCTGGCTAAAGCCTTGCTGGCTTCGTTGCCCTTCAAGTTAACGGCCGCTCAGAAACGCTGCGTCAAGGAAATCAGCGCAGACATGAAGCGCTCGTATCCCATGCACCGGCTGTTGCAGGGAGATGTAGGCAGCGGTAAAACCATTGTGTCGGCCATTGCCGCCGTGCAAGCCATTGCCAGCGGTTTTCAGGTGGCCCTGATGGCACCCACCGAGATTCTGGCCGAGCAGCATTATCTGAAGATGCGCGCCTGGCTGGAGCCGTTGGGCGTCGAGCTGGCCTGGTTAAGCGGCAGTTTGGGCGTCAAGGCCAAACGTTTGGCTTATGAAGCCATCAGCTCCGGACAGGCCAGACTGGCCATCGGCACCCAGGCCCTGATTCAGGACAATGTGCAATTTCAGCAATTAGGATTGGTGATTCTGGATGAGCAACACCGCTTTGGTGTTGGCCAGCGTCTGGAGCTGAACCGTAAAGGGGATGCGCAAGACAAGAAAGGTCAGGCTTATTTGCCGCATCAGCTCAATATGAGTGCCACACCTATCCCTCGTACCTTGGCCATGGCTTTTTTCGCGGATCTGGATGTCTCCGCGATTGACGAGTTGCCCCCAGGTCGCAGTCCCATCATTACAAAGCTGGCCGCCGATAATCGCCGTGATGAAATCATGGCGCGCGTCCGGGCTGAAGTTGCCCAAGGTAGACAAGCCTATTGGGTCTGCCCCTTGGTCGAGGAAAGTGAAGCCCTGCAATTGCAAACCGCCGTGGATACCCATGCTGCTCTGGAGCAAGCCTTGGCCCCCTTGCGGGTAGGGCTGATTCATGGCCGCTTGTCTTCCTCGGAGAAAGCCGAGGTCATGGAAGCGTTCCGTAGCGGCAATCTGGACGTGCTGGTGGCGACCACTGTCATTGAAGTCGGTGTAGACGTGCCCAACGCTTCTTTAATGATTATTGAACACGCCGAGCGCTTCGGCCTGGCCCAGCTGCACCAGTTGCGCGGCCGGGTAGGGCGGGGGCAGATTCAGTCCGTCTGCGTCTTGCTGTATCAGGCACCGCTGTCGGCCATTGCCCGCCTGCGCTTGCGCGCCATGTATGAAACCACCGATGGCTTTGAAATTGCCCGCCGCGACCTGGAACAACGCGGCCCGGGCGAGTTCATGGGCATGCGCCAATCCGGGCAGGCAGGCTTGCGTTTTGCCAGCCTGGAGTCCGATGAAGATTTGATCGAGCAGGCCCAAACATTGGCCAGCACCTTTCGCCGTGATTATCCAGACCACGCTCACCACCATTTACAGCGCTGGATGAAGGGCCGGGAAGAATTACTCCGTAGTTAACCCAAGGTCTTAATGCTGTTTTGCACAAGGAATTGTCATGACATTGACCGAGCTGAAATACATCGTTGCCGTAGCACGCGAGCGTCATTTTGGACGTGCTGCCGAAGCCTGCTTTGTGAGCCAACCGACGCTGTCGGTGGCCATCAAGAAGTTGGAAGACGAATTAGGCGTGGTCATCTTCGAGCGTGGCGGGCCCGAAGTGGCTATTACTCCCATCGGGCTGCGCATTGTCACCCAGGCACAGAAAGTCCTGGAAGAGGGTGCCAACCTGCGCGAGATTGCCCGCCAGGGCCACGATCCTTTGGCAGGCCCTTTGCGCGTTGGCATTATTTACACCGTGGCACCGTACCTGCTGCCCAAGCTCGTTCCCAAGCAAATCGAGCTGACCCCGCAAATGCCACTTTTATTGCAAGAAAACTTTACCGTGCGTCTGCTGGAATTGCTGCGCCAAGGTGAGATTGATTGCGCCATTGTGGCCCTGCCTTTGCCTGAAACAGGCTTGGTTATCCGCGAGCTGTACGACGAGCCTTTTGTGGTGGCCATGCCCCATGAACACGCCTGGGCCAAGCGCAAGGAAATTGATCCCGAACAGCTGAAAGATCAGACCATGCTGCTGCTGGGTGCCGGCCATTGTTTCCGCGATCAAGTGCTGGATGTTTGCCCGGAGCTGTCGCGCTTTTCAGCGTCCAGTGAAGGCATACAGCGCACCTTTGAAGGCTCTTCACTGGAAACCATCCGTCATATGGTGGCCACCGGCATCGGTCTGACTGTCCTGCCTGCCAGCTCTCTGACAGCCCCCGGCCAGGCCAACGAACTGCTGGCCTATGTCCCCTTCAAAAAACCCATTCCAGATCGTCGCATTGCCTTGGTCTGGCGCAAAAGTTTTCCACGTACGTCGGCCATTGACGCCTTGACCCGTGGGATCATGGAAAGTGGCTTGGCTGGGGTCAACTACTTAAAAGTCGAATACAACAGCAATTTCCCGTATCCTGAACTAGCGTAAATCGCACACCTACTGCGTGTTATTCTGCTTCAGTACCTATTTAGCCCTCTGTTCAACAGGAGTCCACTATGGCAAAAGCCGTGAAAGCAGTCAGTAAAACCGCCAAGGTCAGCAAGGCCGAAGAAGCCCCGAACACTGATACCAAGGTCGCAGTTGCAGCCGATGTAAAGGCTGAACCAAAACCGGCAGCCGCCAAGGCCCCCGCCAAAAAAGTGACCGCTAAAAAGGCCGTCGCCAAAAAGCCTGCCACCGCAGCCAAAGCTCCCGCCAAGGCGGCTGCTAAACCTGCGGCCAAGCCAGCTGCCAAACCAGCCGCTGCTCGCAAGCCTGCCGCGGCCAAGCCGGTTGCCGCCGCCAAACCCGCTGCTCCTGCCAGCGCCGCCAGCAGCGCTCTGAAAATTGATATCGGTATTTCGACGGCAGACCGTGCTGCTGTAGTTAAAGAGTTGTCCAAGGTACTGGCCGACTCCTACACCGTGTACCTGATGACGCACAACTTCCACTGGAACGTCACCGGCCCTATGTTCAAGACTCTGCATGAGCTGTTCATGACGCAGTACACCGAACTGTGGCAAGCCCTGGATGACATCGCCGAGCGTATCCGCGCCCTGGGTCACTACGCCCCTGGTACCTATGCCGAATTCCAGAAGCTGTCCTCCATCACCCAGCCCGCTTCCGTGCCGGATGCTACCACCATGATCGAACTGCTGGTCAAAGGTAACGAAGCGCTGGCTCGTACTGCACGCACCGCTTTTGACCGTGCCGACTCGGCCGACGACCAGCCTACCGCTGACTTGTTGACCCAGCGTCTGGACGTGCACGAGAAAAATGCATGGATGCTGCGTAGCCTGCTGCAGTAATTTCCATCTTATCGCCCTCAAATAGCGATAAAAAAAGGCCACCAAACGGTGGCCTTTCCTATTCCCCCTATAGAAAACCCTGAATTCAGGCGTCAGGCAGGCATAAAGCCCTGTTATCGGTGTATGCTTTCCTGCATATTCACGGAGGTGTTTTCTATGAAAATTCGTTTCACTCCTGTTGCAGCGGCCATGAGCCTGGCAACGGGTCTGCTCTTGTCCGGTGCTGCTCACGCTGACAACATCCGTATTGCACTGGCCGGTCCTTTTACAGGCTCGGTTACCCAATACGGTGACATGGTCAAACAAGGCGTCGATACGGCCATCGAACAGATCAACGCTGCCGGTGGCGTTCTTGGCAAACAGCTCGAACTGGTCACTGTTGACGATGCCTGCGAACCCAAGCAAGGTCCCGTCGCAGCCAACCGTATCGTGAATGACAAGATCCACTATGTTGTCGGTCACGTTTGTTCGGGCGCTACCATCGCGGCCACCGATATCTACAACAACGAAGGCGTGTTGATGGTGACTCCATCGGCAACAGCACCTGCTGTTACCGACGGCAAAGGCTACGAAATGATCCTGCGCACCATTGGTCGCGACGATCAGCAAGGTCCAGCCGCTGCCAAGTTCATCCTGGAACAGATCAAGCCCACTAAAGTTGCCGTCCTGCACGACAAACAGTCCTACGGCCAAGGTATTGCCGCTTCGGTTCGTTCCGAACTGCAAAAAGCCGGTACCGAAGTTGCCCTGTTTGAAGGCATTAACGCGGGGGACAGCGATTACTCCGCCGTCATCACCAAGCTGAAATCCACCGGCGTGGACTTCGTGTACTTTGGTGGCTACCACCCTGAAATGGGCCTGCTGCTGCGTCAAGCCGCTGAGCAAGGCGTGAAAGTCCACTTCATGGGACCGGAAGGCGTGGGTAACCCCGACATTAACGCCATTGCCGGCAAAGCCGTTGAAGGCATGTTGCTGACCTTGCCTGCGGACTTCTCGCAAGATCCGGACAACCAGGCCATCGTCCAGGCTTTCAAGGACAAGAAGCGCGATCCTAGCGGCGCGTTCCAGCTGTCCGCTTACGCCGCAACTATTGCGATTGCCGAAGGCATCAAGGGCGCTGGCGAAGACGATCCAGTCAAAGTGGCCGACTACCTGCACGCCAACAGCGTGAAAACGCCTATCGGTCAAATCAGCTGGAACAAGCAGGGCGACCTGAACGACTTCAAATTTGACGTCTTCAGCTGGCACGCTGACGGTTCCAAGACCGTCTACGGCAAGTAATCCCTGATTCTTGCTCGTAAAAAAACCGGCCTTCGGGCCGGTTTTTTATTATGTATCGCCTTGGAGCACCTTGCTTCAGGCAGGCTGCTCAGGCCTCGATACGCAAACCCGTATCGCGGTCGAACCAATGCAAAGGGTGGGGTGGCATGTAGCCAATCTGGATAGCCTCGCCAATTTGAATTGGATATTCGCGAGTCTGCTCAATCGGGCAGCGCACGATGATGCGATAGTCGCCACAACCCAGATGCAGCAACTGCTCGGAACCCAGAATTTCCACCATTTCCACCTGCGTAGTCACACCGGGCACATGCAGCTGGATGTGTTCTGGTCGTATGCCCAGGAACACCTTGCGGCCACGCACCGCAGCGGGCACCATTTCCGGGCCAAACTGCACAGGCTGACCATTGTCTTGCGTGATCTGACCTTGTGCATCCACCTCTACTGGCAACAAGTTCATGGGCGGTGAGCCAATGAAAGTGGCCACAAAAACGGAAGCAGGCTTTTCGAATACCTCGGCAGGTGTCCCTATTTGCTCAGGCATGCCCTGATTCATCACAATCATGCGCTCGGCCAAGGTCATGGCTTCAATTTGATCGTGAGTCACATACAGGCTGGTGGTTTTCAGGCGACGATGCAGTTTCTGAATTTCCAGACGCATCTGCACTCGCAGCTTGGCATCCAGATTGGACAGGGGCTCGTCAAACAGGAACACCTTGGGTTCACGCACAATCGCACGGCCCATCGCAACACGCTGACGCTGGCCCCCTGACAGTTGCCCTGGACGACGTTCCAGCAGGGCACCCAATTCCAAGATCGCAGCGGCGGCATTGACCCTTTGCTTGATTTCATCCTTGGAAAACTTACGGATTTTCAAGCCATACGCCATATTGTCAAAGACTGACATATGGGGGTAGAGCGCGTAGTTCTGGAACACCATGGCAATGTCACGTTCAGCCGGTTCCAGATCATTGACGACCTTGCCGTCGATCAGCACCTGACCTGCCGTGACAGATTCCAGCCCCGCCACCATACGCATCAGGGTCGATTTACCGCATCCAGAGGGGCCCACAATCACCACGAACTCGCCATCCTTCACGTCCACATCAATGCCGTGAATAACGACCGTCCCGTTCGGGTAGGTTTTCTTGACGCCTTCAAATCGTAAGCTAGCCATTCAATAAAGCCTGTAGAGAATTACTTTTCAGAGTCGATGAGACCTTTGACGAACCACTTTTGCATCAGCATCACCACCAGGGCTGGCGGGATCATGGCCAAAAGGGCCGTGGCCATCACCACGTTCCACTCGGTCACGCTGTCACCACCGGAAATCATGCGCCGGATACCAACCACGATCGGGTACATATCCTCTTTGGTGGTAATGATCAGCGGCCACAAATACTGGTTCCAGCCGTAGATAAACTGAATCACAAACAAAGCGGCAATGCTGGTCTTGGACAAGGGCAGCAGAACATCTTTAAAAAACCGCATCGGGCCGGCACCATCAATACGGGCGGCCTCGATCAATTCATCGGGCACCGTCAGAAAGAACTGGCGAAACAGGAAGGTCGCGGTTGCTGAAGCGATCAAGGGCAGGATCAGGCCCCCATAGCTGTCCAGCAACTGCAGGTCCGCCACGACCTTGTACGTGGGCATAATGCGCACTTCCACCGGCAGCATCAGGGTGACGAAAATCATCCAGAAAAACAGCATGCGGAACGGGAAGCGGAAATACACCACGGCAAAGGCCGAGAGCATGGAAATAATGATCTTGCCAACCGCGATGCCCAGCGCCATCACCATGCTGACCAGCAACATGCGTCCCACTGGTGGGGAGTTGGTGGCCGTCCCCTGCAAAGCGGTGATGTAGTTCTCTACCATGTGCGAGCCCGGCCAGAGCGACATGGGCGCACGGGCCACTTCCGCGCTGGTCTGGGTGGAAGCCACAAACGTGATGTACAGGGGCAGAGCAATCACGATCACACCCAGGATCAGGGTCAGATGCGTGAAAAAATCAAGAATAGGGCGTCGTTCAACCATGACTATGTTCCTTGCTGCGCATCAGCTGTACGTCACTTTGCGATCAATATAGCGGAACTGAATCACCGTCAGCGCCACAACCACCACCATCAGCACCACAGACTGGGCTGCCGAAGAACCAATATCCAGGCCACGGAAACCCGTGTTGTAGACCCGGTAAACCAGAATCGAGGTGGCTTCACCCGGCCCGCCCTGACTGACCACGTCAATAATGGCGAAGGTGTCAAAGAAGGCATAAATAATGTTCACGACCAGCAGGAAGAAAGTCGTCGGGGCCAGCAAAGGAAACACAATGCTCCAGAAACGGCGCATGGGACCGGCACCATCCATGGCGGCCGCTTCAATCAGGGAGCGCGGGATGGCTTGCAGGCCAGCCAGGAAAAACAGAAAGTTGTAGGAGATCTGCTTCCAGACCGAAGCAATTACCACCAGCAACATGGCGTCATTGCCATTCAAGCGTGGATTCCACTGAATGCCATGCTCCAGCAGGAACACGGCCACAATCCCTACAGAGGGGGAGAACAGGAACAACCACAACACCCCGGCCACCGCCGTTGCCACGGCATAAGGCCAGATCAGCAAGCTGCGATACAGCAGCGCGCCTCGTATCACTCTATTCGCCATCACGGCCAGAACCAAAGCCACGACCAGGCCCAACACTGACACGGCAAGCGAAAATACCGCCGTCGTCTTGAACGAGGCCATATATTCTGCACTATTGAACAGCTCGGCAAAGTTATCCAGGCCTACAAACTGCGAAGACAGGCCAAAGGGGTCTTCCAAATGAAAAGCCTGCCACAGCGCTTGACCGGCAGGCAGAAAAAAGAAGATCAGAGTAATGGCTAGCTGCGGAGCAAGTAGCAAATAGGGCAGTGTCTTATGACGAAAGACGACACGTTTTTCCATAGGTTTGCGCGCAATGGGAAGGGAGCGCCACCATCAGGGTGGACAGACTTCTAATGAAACGAAAAGCGTATGAGCGGCTTGGACAAGATGGTGACAGTTTGCCGGCCTGAGGCCAAGACAAGACGCCGTCCGCACACTCATACGCTCGATTGTAAACCACCCGCGCAAGGCGGGCAGGGCTTACTTCACGCTCTTTTCAAAGCGCTCCAGCAGTTCGTTGCCACGACTTTGCATGGCTTTCAAACCTTCTTCAGGGGTGACTTTGCCAGCAAAAATCTGTTCCATCACACCGTCTTCGATGTCACGAATCTGCGGCAAGGAACCCAGGCGAATACCACGCGAGTTCTCGGTGGTGCTGGCGTCCAGCTGTTTGACGGCAACGTCTGCGCCCACGTTCTTGGCGTAGAAATCGGAGTCCTTGGTCTTTTCAAAGCCTGCTTTGGTCACAGGCACATAGCCGGTGTCCTGGTGCCAGGCCG
This sequence comes from Alcaligenes sp. RM2, assembly GCF_052931795.1. Lineage (NCBI taxonomy): Bacteria > Pseudomonadati > Pseudomonadota > Betaproteobacteria > Burkholderiales > Alcaligenaceae > Alcaligenes > Alcaligenes sp. RM2. The sequence goes on along the minus strand of NZ_JBRFIO010000001.1, from coordinate 961,134 downwards.
CCGCTTGCTCAGGGCTGGAGATAAAGTGGAAGAATTCGGTCACGCCCTTGTAGACATCATCCGATTTCTTGGCAAAGACCCACAGGGAAGCACCACCAATAATGGAATTCTGAGGCGCGCCCTGTACATCGCTGTAATAGGGCAGGCTGCTGGTGCCAAATTCAAATTCGCCGGTTTTGATGATGTTGGCGCGGTTACCGCTGGAGCCGGTAAACATGCCGCACTTGCCGCTGGTAAACAGGGCGTTGGCCGTATCACCACGACCGCCGTAGGAGAAGGAACCATCCTTGGACATATTTGCCAGGAAAGTCATGTGCTTCAGGAACAGTGGGTTATCCAGCTGCAGCCGAGCGCTGGGGCCGCCAAAACCGTTGTTCTCGCTGGCAAAGGGGATGTTGTGCCAGGCGGCAAAGTTCTCCAGCAGAATCCAGGAGGGCCAGGAAGAGGTATAGCCACACTCTTGGCCGGACTCACGCAGTTTCTTGGCGGCTTCGTGCAGCTCCTGCCAGGTCTTGGGTGGCTTCTCGGCATCCAGGCCAGCTTTCTTGAAGGCGTCCTTGTTGTAGTACAGCACCGGGGTGGAGCTGTTAAAAGGCATGGAAATCAGCTTGCCTTCGTTGGAGGAGTAGTAACCGGCAACCGCACCCAGAAAGTCATCCGGGTTGATAGGTTTGCCCGCTTTCTCCGACATTTCCTGAACTGGCTGAATGGCGCCCTTGGCGGCCATCATGGTGGCAGTACCCACCTCGAATACTTGCAAAATATCAGGGGCATTACCGGCACGGAAAGCGGCGACACCGGCGTTCATGGACTCGCCATAGTTGCCTTTATACGAGGCTTTAACCTGGTAGTCCGACTGAGATGCGTTAAAGTCTTTGACTAATGCATTAACCCGTTCGCCCAAGGCTCCTTCCATTGAATGCCAGAACTGAATTTCTGTGGCCGCTTGCGCAGTGCCGATAGAAGCAATCAGACCGGCTAGAGACAGAGCAAATAGTTTTGTTCGCATCAGGCTTTCTCCTGTATAAAAGGTGCCGCTAAGGTGTAGCAGGTTTTAAAACTCAAGCTTATGACTTGTTTATGACGCTCTCGTGAATGTATCCATGACAGCGTTATATAAGCAATGACTAATTACCCTCAAACGCTAAGAAAACGTGTCAGAGGACAGATTTTTAATGGGAGCGATGATGAATCCACACGATACCTCTTTTAAGCTGGCGTTTATCGGCGCGGGCAATATGGCCAGTGCCTTGGCGGCTGGTTTAATTGGGAAACGCTGCGGCGGCTCGGACGTTTTGGCGATTGATATTTACCCGCCCGCCCTGGAGTCGTGGGCCCAGCAAGGTGTACAAACCGCGTATGAACCCGGCCCGGCCTTGTCCAAGCAGCGTATTTGGGTTTTTGCCGTCAAGCCCCAGGTCATGAAAGAAACCGTACTGGCCTGCAAACCCTATCTGCAAGAGGACACCCTGGTGATCAGCGTGGCCGCTGGCATTCCGGCAACCGCTCTGGCCCAATGGCTGGGCGAACCCGGCCAGCCGTACCAGCGTGTAATCCGCTGTATGCCCAATACCCCGGCCTTTATTGGTTGTGGCATTACCGGCCTGATGGCCCTGGAACAGGTAGATGAAAGCGATAAAGCCATTGCGCAGCAATTGTTGAAATCCGTGGGGGAAGTGGTCTGGGTTGAAAATGATGCGGCCATTGATGCCGTCACGGCGGTTTCAGGCAGTGGTCCAGCTTACGTGTTTTTGTTTATCGAAGCTTTGATCAAAGCCGGTATCGAGCAAGGTTTGTCACCAGAACAGGCCCGCCAGCTGTCCCTGGCAACGCTGCACGGCGCCACCCAGTTGGCCACCTTGTCGCCAGAAGAACCTTCGGTCTTGCGCGAGCGCGTCACCTCCAAAGGGGGGACTACGGCAGCCGCCCTGAATGTCTTTAACGAAGGCGGCTTTACACCCCTGGTCCAAAAAGCAGTCAATGCTGCCAAAGTGCGTGCCGGAGAGCTGGCCCAAGAGTTTTCCTGATCCCCGGATTACTCCCTATAGCATCGTCAAAAATTGATATAGCGCAATAAAAAAGCAGTAAAACAAAAAGCAGGGGAGTTCTCAAGAGAGCTCCTCTTTTCTTTTATAAACAAGGCTTTTAGTATGCGAGCGTGTTTTGGAAACACCCTGTTAACAATGCCTCGTTATTTTCAAAATAAATAAGCAGGGCGCTAGGGCTTATACGAAGTGACAAGTTTTAGGCAGCTACCCCAAAATGGGTTCCCCTGGAGCATAACAATGCCTATCCAGACCCCAGAATAAGCACTTTCTAAAAAGCAATGCCGGGAACCCCCGGCCTCGGGAGACAGCTGCTATGACCCTTACTCGACGCTTTACCCCCGCTCTGACCGCCTTGGCCACCGTACTGGCCATGGGCACCGCCTATGCGGCGGACACCATCAAAATTGGTATCCCTCAACCCATGACTGGTCCCTCCACCCAATATGGTGACCAAATCCAGGCCGGTGCATTGACCGCAATTGACGCGATTAACGCAGCAGGGGGTGTCAAAGGCAAAAAGCTGGAAGCCGTCCTGATTGACGATGCGTGCGAACCCAAACAGGCTGTGCCTGCAGCCAACCGTGTGGTCAACTCCGGCGCGAAATTCGCCGTAGCCCACGCGTGCTCGGGAACCACGGTGCCTGCCGTGAACATTTACGAGCAGGAAGGCATTGTGGCGATTACTCCCGGTGCGACCTCGCCTCTGGTCACCGACACTATAAAGCCCCATTACTTTTTCCGCACCATTGGTCGTGACGACCAGCAAGGCCCCTTTGCGGCCGACTACATTGCTGACGTCCTCAAGCCCAAGAGCATTGCCGTCCTGCACGACAAGCAGACTTACGGCTCCGGTGTTGCCACGCAAGTGCGTGACGCGCTCAAGAAAAAGAACATGAACATTGTCATGTACGAGGGCATTAACGTCGGTGACAGCGATTACTCGGCCGTAATCACCAAGCTCAAGGGCGTGAACCCCGATCTGATTTATTTCGGTGGTTACCATGCCGAGCTGGGTCTGCTGCTGCGTCAGGCGCGTGAACAAGGCATGACCAACACCTTCATGGGTCCGGAAGGCGTTGCCAACCGCGACCTGGTCGCCATTGCCGGTCCGGCAGTGGAAGGTTTGCTGGTGACCTTGCCAACCGACTTCACCAAGATGCCGGCCAACAAGGATGTGATGGAAAACTTCAGCAAATACAAGCGCAATCCTAACGGGGCCTTTACCTTCCCGGCCTACGCGGCCGTGCAAATTATTGCCGATACAATCAATGCGGTAGGCGAAGATTCGGCCAAGGGAGCCGACTACATGCACGCAAATGCGTTCGATACCGCCATTGGCAAGGTAGAATACGACGCCAAGGGTGATTTGAAGCATTTCGAATTTGCCGTTTTCAAGTGGGATAAAGAAGGTAACTTTGATCTAGTTGAGAAATAAGACTGGATTATGTGCCCCCGCTCTTTACGAAGAACGGGGGCATTGCTTTTGGATGCCCACAAAGCCTTAGAACAAAACGACGGACTCAACGGAAAAAAACAAGCATGTCTGATTTACTCCCTCAGATCGTGCAGCAGCTGTTCAATGGATTATCCTTGGGCGCTATTTATGCACTGATCGCCATCGGCTACACAATGGTCTATGGCATTATCGGAATGATTAACTTTGCCCACGGCGAGATCTACATGATCGGCGCCTATGTCGGGCTGGTAACCCTGACTGCGATTGGCGTAGGCTCGGGTCTGCCCATCTGGCTGATCATTCTTATCATGTTGCTGGTTGCCATCCTGGTAACCGCGGTTTACGGCTATGCGATTGAAAAAGTTGCCTATGCGCCGCTGCGTGGCAGCCCTCGGCTGGTCCCGCTGATCTCGGCCATTGGTATGTCCATTTTCTTGCAGAACTGGGTTGCCCTGGGCCAAGGCGCACGCGATATGGCGGTGCCTACCTTGCTGTCCGGCTCCTTTCAGTTCAGCCTGGGCGCAGACGGCTTTACCGTCACGGCGCCTTACTCACGCGTCATGATCATTGTCGTGACCGTGGTGCTGATGATCATGCTCAGCCTCTACATCAAGTACTCGCGTCTGGGTCGCGCCTCGCGTGCATGTTCACAAGACTTGCGCATGGCCAACCTGCTGGGTATCGACACCAATAAAATCATCTCCTTCACCTTTGTCATCGGCGCCATGCTGGCTGCCGTGGGCGGCGTGCTGATTGCCACCGCCATTGGCAAGCTGAACCCCTTCATCGGCTTTATTGCCGGTATCAAGGCCTTTACGGCAGCCGTGCTGGGCGGTATTGGCAGCATCCCGGGCGCCATGCTGGGCGGTGTCCTGCTGGGTCTGGCAGAAACCTTTGCCGCTGCCTTTATTTCGTCGCAGTACAAGGACATCGTGGCCTTTTTACTGTTGGTCTTTATCCTGCTGTTCCGCCCAACGGGCCTGCTGGGTAAACCCGAGGTGGAGAAAGTCTGATGATGAACCGCTTTAGCAATGCATTTATCGCCGCTGTCTTGGCAGGCATTATTGTGGCTCCCGTCTTTGGCCTGCAAATTGTGCGCGCCGGGATGAACACCCATCTGGAAAGCGATTGGCAGATCATTCTGATCGGTATGGCACTGGTCTTTGTGGTCCAGCTGATCCGTCCTAACGTCAATCGCACCAAGATACGTGAAAGCCGCTGGACGCTGCCCAAACTGAGCATGCAGCACAAGAAGATCCTGCTGTACATCGTGATCGCTTGTGCCGTGGTCTGGCCCTTTTTTGGTGGGCGTGCCCAGGTGGATATTGCCACCCTGGTGCTGATCTACATCATGCTGGGCCTGGGGCTGAATATCGTGGTGGGCTTTGCCGGCCTGCTGGACCTGGGCTTTGTGGGCTTTTACGCCGTGGGTGCCTACACTTACGCCTTGCTCTATCACTACGCAGGCTGGGGCTTCTGGGAAGCACTGCCATTAGCGGGTGGTATGGCAGCCCTGTTCGGCTTCCTGCTAGGTTTCCCCGTGCTGCGCTTACGCGGCGACTATCTGGCTATCGTCACCCTGGGTTTTGGTGAAATCATTCGCCTCTTGCTCATCAATATGTATGACCTGACCGGCGGCCCGGATGGCATCTCCGGTATCCCCAAGCCAACCGTATTCGGTTTCCCAATGGCACGCCGTGCACCGGAAGGGCAGACCACCTTCCACGACCTGATGGGCTGGACCTTCAGCAACCAGGACGTGGTGGTGTATCTGTACTTGATGGCCCTGGCTTTGGCCCTGATCACCTTGCTGGTCTCCAGCCGTGTGGTGCGCATGCCTATTGGCCGTGCCTGGGAAGCCCTGCGCGAGGACGAGATTGCTTGCCGTTCGCTGGGCCTGAACCCCACTTCCATCAAACTGTCCGCCTTTACCATGGGCGCCATGTTTGCCGGTTTTGGTGGTGCTTTCTTTGCCGCCCGTCAGGGTCTGGTCAACCCGGAGTCCTTCACCTTTATCGAATCCGCCCTGATCCTGGCCATCGTGGTGCTGGGTGGTATGGGTTCACAAATCGGCGTCATTCTGGCGGCCATTGTGCTGACTGTGGTCCCTGAACTGGCCCGAGAGTTTGCGGAGTATCGGATGTTGATTTTTGGTCTGGTCATGGTGGCCATGATGGTTTGGCGTCCACAGGGCCTGCTGCCTGTGCAACGTCCTCATGTGGAGTTGCGTACATGAGCCCATTACTCCGAGTATCCGATCTGTCGATGCGTTTTGGTGGCTTGCTGGCGGTGGATTCCGTCAGCTTCGATGTGGCTAAAGACGAAGTGTTTGCCATCATCGGCCCCAACGGCGCCGGGAAAACCACAGTATTTAACTGCGTAGGCGGCTTTTACAAGCCCACCTCCGGTTCCGTCACCCTGGAAGACCAGCCCATCCACGGCCTGTCCAGCCACAAAGTGGCACAAAAAGGCCTGGTACGTACTTTCCAGAACGTGCGCCTGTTCAAGAAGCTGACGGTGCTGGAGAACCTGCTGGTCGCCCAGCACAGCCAGCTCAAGGCCGGCTTTTTGTCCGGTCTGCTGAACCTGTCACGCTACAAGCAGTCCGAAAAGGAAGCTAAAGAGCGTGCGGTGACATGGCTGGACTTCATGGGCCTGACCGATCTGGCCAACCGTGAAGCGGGCAATCTGGCCTACGGCCACCAGCGCCGCCTGGAAATTGCACGTTGCATGATCACCCAGCCGCGCTTGCTGATGCTGGACGAACCTGCGGCGGGCCTGAACCCCCAAGAGAAACGTGATCTGCAAGCCTTGATCGACCAACTGCGCCGCGAATTTGGCGTGGCCGTCCTGCTGATCGAGCACGATATGAGCCTGGTTATGGGCGTATCAGACCGGATCCTGGTTATGGAATATGGCAAACCCATTGCCACCGGCCTGCCTGAAGAAGTGCGCAATGATCCGCGCGTCATCAAAGCCTATCTGGGGGAAGAATAAGTGCTTAAGCTGGACTCCGTATCTACCCATTACGGCGCTATTCAGGCGCTGGATCAAGTTAGCGTGGACGTGAATCAGGGCGAGATCGTCACCCTGATTGGCGCGAACGGCGCTGGCAAAACCACCTTGCTCATGACCGTTTGCGGCTCGCCCCGAGCCAGCTCGGGAAGCATCAGCTTCATGGGCGAGGATATCACCCACGCCGACACGCACCGCATCATGCGCAAAGGCATCGCCATCTCTCCCGAAGGCCGTCGCGTCTTTCCAGACCTGACCGTGTCGGAAAACCTGAAGATGGGTGGTTTCTTTCTGAACCGCAGCGAGATCGACGAAGGAGAGGAACACGTCTACAAACTGTTCCCCCGCCTGAAAGAACGCGCTGCGCAACGAGCAGGAACCATGTCAGGTGGTGAGCAGCAAATGCTGGCTATCGGTCGCGCACTGATGAGCAAACCGTCCTTGCTGCTGCTGGACGAACCTACCTTGGGCCTGGCCCCGCTGATCATCGCCCAGATCTTCGACATCATCCGTACCATTCGAGATGAAGGCGTGACGGTGTTTCTGGTAGAGCAGAACGCCAACAAGGCCCTGCAAGTCGCAGACCGTGGATATGTGCTGGAAACCGGAAAGGTGGTGATGCAGGATACCGGGGCCAATCTACTGGCGAATCCGGATATTCGGAAGGCGTATCTGGGGGCTTAGACAGCCAGCGAATGCAGCCTCAAAGCGGTAGAGCGTCATCGATTTAAAGCACCGCTTTAATTTACGTGCTTGAAAAAAACCTGAATCGCAGCTTTTGCTGGATTCAGGTTTTTTTTCGGGTGACAAGTCAACACAAGGCCATCCGCACCAGAACTAAAAGCTATCGATATGCTTGCCGTACGCTTCAGGGGAGCAGAACACGACAGCATCCCCTGAAACCTGATATCGCTAGCTGCGAAACGACTTAATCCTTCAACAAGCCTTCGCCGCGCAGTGCCGCCTTCACACCTTCGTTCTGCTCCATGCGAGCAAAGAAGGCGTTCAGGTTCTTCATGCCCGACAGGTCCAGCTTCATCAGAGCAGCCCAGCGTAGTACCACGTACAGGTAAGCATCAGCCACGGACAAGGAGCCCGACAAGGTTTCTTTACCTTCCAGGTGCTTGTCGATCACGCCCAGTTGCTTGGTCAGCAAGGCAGCGGTCTTGGCCTTGACCTCGGCCTGAGTTGCTTCCTGATCCGCGTAGCGATGCGTACCGAACACCACACCCACGTTGCGGTGGATTTCGGCGTTCAGGAAGGCCAGCCAACGGCGGGCTTCAAAGCGTTGTTCGATAGTGCTGCCAATCAAATTGGCTTGCGGGTTCTTCTCGTTCAGGTATTCCAGAATGGCGATGCTTTGTGTCAGAACCAGATCACCATCGACCAGAACAGGCACAGCGCCGTTGGGGTTCAGTTTCAGGAATTCTTCTTGCTGCAGTTCGTCACGGCTGACGCGCTGGGATTCAAACGGCTTGCCTATCCACTCCAATGCAATGCGGGTCACCAAAGGACAAGCACCAGTCATGTAATACAGTTTCATAAGTTCTCTTTCCAAAAGTGCGATAAACAAATGGCGCGAGCTTGTCGCGCCACTCCAAAATCATCGAGGCTGCAGGTGGCGAGCCAGGAAGCGCTCCATACGCTCGTAAAACTCGAACTTGTTCTCGTCGTTATGGAAGCCGTGGCCTTCGTTATCCTTGACCATGTACTCCACATCCACACCACGCGCTTTCAAAGCGGCAACCATCTGATCACTTTCTGCCTTGTTCACCCGTGGGTCGTGTGCGCCCTGGGCGATAAATAAGGGAGTGCGGATCTTGTTGGCATGTAAAACGGGGGAGTTGGCTTCCAGCAGCTCTTTATCCTTTTCCGGATCACCTACCATGGCGTGCATTTTCACCAGCAAAGGCTTCCAGTACGGCGGGATGGTATTCATGAAGGTCAGCAAGTTGGACACGCCCACATAGTCCACCGCTGCAGCGTACAAGTCCGGGGTTTTGACGATACCGGCCAAGGTCGCGTATCCACCGTAACTGGCGCCGTAAATGGCAATGCGCTTGGGGTCAGCAATCTTTTGATCGATCAGCCACTGAACGCCATCGGTAATGTCGTCCTGCATGCTCAGGCCCCATTGCTTGAAACCCGCTTCCCAGAACTTGCGTCCATAACCGGTCGAACTGCGGAAGTTGATTTGCAAGACGGCGTAGCCACGGTTGGCCAGGAACTGCACCTCGGGGTTAAAGCCCCAGTAATCGCGCGCCCACGGGCCGCCGTGCGGGTTGATGACCACCGGCAGATTACGGCTGGGGACACCCAAAGGCAGGCTCAGGTAGCCGTGAATCTTCATGCCGTCACGTGCCGTAAATTCGATAGGGTGCATGACCGCCATATCGCTTTCCGGCAAGGCACTGTTGATTACAGCCAGTTTGTGCAAGCTATTGCTGTCCACATCGTAAAGGTAGCGTGAGCCTGGATTGCGATCGCTGTAGCTGGCCACAATCATTTTCTTTTCATCGCGTGTGATGGACTGAATGCTGATCTCGTAGCCCGGCAATTGGCGGGCGATGGCGGCGTGGATTTTCTCGCTGTGCTCGTCAAAGAAATGCTGACCGGGTTTGTCGGTGTAATAATCCACTGAAGTCAGCACCTGACGCAGGCGAGAATAGCCAGCTCCCATCAGATCGTGATCGGGTAATTCGTAGATTTTTTCTTCTTCATCCGGCTTGGCAGGGTCAATCAAGACCAAGGCCAAGGTGTCGCGACCACGGTTGCTCAAGGCGTAGAAGCGCTGATTGTCGGCATGAAAAAAGAGGGGGCTGACTTCCGTGCGGAAGTCCGTTTGCAAAATGCTGCGGAACGGCTCGGAATCGCTGTCGCGATAACGCAGTTCGGAATCCACGCCCGAGATCGAAATCGCCATGCGCACCCGACCTTGGTGGTCTGTGCTCCAGCCCAGTACATCACCGGGGTTCTCGGCCGCCAATGTGCTTTCACCGGTCAGGACATTGACCTTGTAGACGTCGAATACTTCCGGATTACGGCCGTTGTGCGACACCAGAATATGCTCCGGGTCGTCCGGCAAATCGTCCTGCACCCCGGCACGTACGCCTTCCAGCGGCGTCAGGTCCGTGACTTTGCCAGTCAGCACGTTCACCGCCAGAACGTGATAGTTCTCATCGCCATTGACGTCCTTGGCATAAATAACGGTTTCATCGCCTTTCCAGAAGTACTCGGCAATATCGCGCTGATGTTCGGCGGTGACGCGGCGAGCCTCGCCCACAGGCTCACTGCCTTTTAACTCTTGCACAAAGATATTCTGACGGGCGGGGTGACCGTCGATCTTGACGGGCTCCATAAAGCCGATCATGCGCCCCTGATCCGAAATCCGGAAACCGCTACGCTTGGGATTCTGAAAGAAGTCCCGAATGTCGTACAGTGGGGGAGTGGTGCTCGCGACGTTATCCGGTATCAGGGCGTGGGCGCCCAAAGAGAGCAAGAGGGACAAGAGCATAAGCAATAACCTATAAAACAGGGTTATGAGGGTGAGACCAGGGACAAGCCTGTATCAATCCCATTACTATATCGGATGATGGTCCCAAGCAAAGGCAAGAACCCTCTGAAAATAGGGCCAGAATGCCAGGGGCAGCTCAAGGACAAGGACAGGCATGACTTCTTTGACTCGTATCGTTTTTCTGGATAGGGAAACACTGTCAGACAGCGTAGAGCTGCCGCAGGTTCCCTTTAAGCATGAACTGCAAGTTTACGGACGTACCGCTCCCGATCAAGTGGCCGAACGTATTGCCGATGCCGACATTGTCATCAGCAATAAAGTGGCACTCCGCCGCGAGCATTTGCAGGCCGCGCCCAACTTGAAAATGATCGCATTGGCCGCCACAGGTAGCGACAATATTGATCTGGATGCCGCCCGTGAACGCGGCATTGTGGTCAGCAATATCCGCGACTACGCCGTGCGCAGTGTTCCGGAGCACGTTTTTGCGCTGATCTTTGCCTTGCGCCGCAATATCTGCGCCTACCGCCAATCCGTCAAGGAAGGCCGCTGGCAAGAAGCCCAGCAGTTCTGTTATTTCGACTATCCCATCCGTGATCTGGCAGGCTCCACCTTAGGGCTGATTGGCTCTGGTTCTCTGGGGCAGGCCGTCGCCACCATGGGTCGAGCCCTGGGCATGAAAGTCATCTTTGCTCAACGCCGTGGCCAGACCATCGTCAGCAATGCGGATGACCGCTTGCCCTTTGAGCAAGTGCTGGAGCAAGCCGACGTCCTCTCCCTGCATTGCCCCCTGACTGCTGAAACACAAAACATGCTGGGCATGGCCGAGTTCGAGCGTATGGCCCCACGCCGCCCCTTGCTGATCAATACCGCCCGTGGCGGGCTGATCGACAATCAGGCACTGGAGCACGCCTTGCGACAGGGCTGGCTGGGTGGTGCAGGCATTGATGTTTGCACGCCCGAGCCACCACCCGCTGACCATATCCTGATGCGCTTGTTAGACTTACCCAATTACATTTTGACGCCGCATATAGGCTGGGCCAGTCAGGAGGCCATGCAGGCCCTGGCAAACCAGTTGATCGAAAACATTGTTGCTTTCCACCGCGGCCAAGCACGCCATACGCTGTAAATAATGACTGATTTAAGCTCCTACCAAGCCAATTTCTCCCTCGCTGGTCGCTGTGCTCTGGTGACCGGCTCGTCCGCCGGTCTGGGCCTGGAAATCGCCCGTGCCTACGCCGCCCATGGCGCCCATGTGATTTTGCATGGTCGTAAGGCCAGTAAACTCCTGCCTCTTGCCAACGAGCTTGCAACTGGCGGTGCCCAGGTTGATACCTGGGAACATGATCTGGCCGATCTGGACTCCTTGCCAGACTCCTATCAAGCCCTGTGCCAGCGCGTCGGCACTCCCGATATTCTGGTGAACAATGTGGGCGTGCGACTACGCAGCCGCTTGCAGGATGCCGATTGGGACGATGTGGAACATTTGCTGAATGTAGACCTGCTGGCCACGCTGAAACTGTCCAAGTACGCGGCCCAAGCCATGCTCAAGGCTCAGACCCGGCACGGCCGTATTGTGACCTTGACCTCCATTGCAGGCCCGCTGGCTCGCCCAGGCGACGCTATTTACCCGGTTGCCAAGCAGGGTCTGGCCGGCATGGTACGAGCACTGGCCGTAGAATTTGGCGGGCAGGGCATTACCAGCAATGGCATCGCCCCCGGTACCTTTGCCACGGAAACCAATGCCGCTCTGGCTCAAGACCCCGTCAAAGGTCCTTTAGTGGTTGGCCGCAACCCCTTGGGACGCTGGGCCAAGCCGGACGAAATCCGCGCTGCCGCTGTGTTCCTGGCCTCTCCGGCTGCTTCCTATGTCAATGGCCATATCGTGGTTGTAGACGGCGGTTTCTCCATTACTTTCTGATTGTTCCCTGACCATGCCGCTACCTCGTCCCATCCGCATCGCGATCAATGGCTATGGCCGCATAGGCCGTTGCCTGCTGCGCGCCATTTACGAATCCCCACGACGCCAGGAATTTGATGTCGTGGTCATTAACGAGCCCGCCACCATAGCCACCATGGCGTATCTGACGCGCTTTGATTCGACCCATGGCGTATTTCCGGCCCAGGTAGAGCACAACGAACACGAGCTGATTGTGGGGGATAAGGCCATCCGGGTGCTGCATGAAACCGACCCCAAATCCATAGACTGGGCGGCGCTGGATCTGGACATGCTGATCGAATGCAGTGGCGCCTTTGGCAGTCGAGCCCAGCTGCAGCAATTTCTGGACGCCGGTTGCCCGCGTGTGCTGCTATCCAATCCCGGCAATAGTGCCCAGGACGTGGATTTCACCGCTGTGCTGGGTATTAACCATGAACAGTTGCAAGGCGACGAACGGATTGTCTCCAACGCCTCCTGCACCACCAATGCCATCATCCCGGTTCTGGCGGAACTGGATAAGACTTTCGGCATACGTCACGCCTTTTTAAGCACGCTGCACTCGGTGATGAACGACCAGCCCATGATCGATGGCTACCACAGCAGCGATCTGGCCCGCACCCGTTCCGCCTTGCAATCCATGATTCCAGTCTCTACTGGGCTGGCAACTGGCGTAGAGCGGCTGTTACCGCAATTAAAAGGCAAAGTTCAGGCCAAATCCATACGCGTCCCTATCTTGAACGTGTCGGCCATTGATCTGATGGTCAACCTGGAACGCGACACCAGCCGGGATGAAATCAACCAGTTGTTCCAGAAAGCGGCGCAGCAATGGCCTGGTATTCTGGACTATTCCGATCAGGCCCATGCCTCGATCGACTTCAATCACAATCCACACTCTGCAGTCGTGGACGGCTCGCAAACCCGAACCAATGGGGATGGGCTGGTCAATATGCTGGTCTGGTTTGACAACGAATGGGGGTTTTCCAACCGCATGCTTGATATTGCCTGTGTGTGGGCTGCGCGCTTCTTGCGCCAGCCGTGAACACCCCATTTTCAAACTGAACTGTCTTCCGAATTCTTACAGGAGCCATGATGAGTACGACACGTATTGAACAGGATTCCATGGGAACCATTGAGGTTCCCGCCGACCACTATTGGGGTGCGCAGACACAGCGCTCGATCCAGAACTTCCCGATTGGCCGAGACCGCTTCCAGTGGGGCCGCAGCATGATCGAGTCGCTGGGCATCCTGAAAAAATCCACAGCCTTGGCCAACCAGGAACTGGGCGAATTGCCCGACGAACTGGCCCAGCTGATTGTCAAAGCGGCTGATGAAGTGATTGCGGGCCAGTGGGATACCGAGTTCCCATTGGTTGTGTTCCAGACCGGTTCTGGTACGCAAAGCAATATGAACGTGAACGAGGTGATCTCCAACCGCGCCATTGAGCTGGCTGGTGGCGAGAAAGGCAGCAAAAAACCTGTCCACCCCAATGACCACGTCAACCGCGGCCAATCCTCCAACGATACCTTTCCCACCGCCATGTACATTGCCGTGGGTCTGGAATGTCATCGCCGCCTGCGCAAAGACGTAGGCCAGTTGCGCGACACTCTGGCCGCCAAAGCCAAGCAATTCAACAGCATTGTAAAAACCGGCCGTACCCACTTGCAAGATGCCACGCCCATCACGCTGGGCCAGGAAATTGGTGCCTGGGTGGCGCAGATTGATTTCGGCCTGCAAACCGTGGACAAGGCTCTGGACGGTATCTACCAACTGGCGATTGGCGGCACCGCCGTGGGTACGGGTCTGAACGCCCACCCTCAGTTTGGCGAACGCACAGCAGCCCATATTGCCAAGATCACAGGCTTGCCATTCCAGGCGGCTGAAAACAAGTTCTTCGCACTGTCGGCTCACGACGCGCTGGTGAACCTGTCTGCTTCCTTGCGCACCTTGGCCGGTGCCTTGATGAAAATGGCCAACGACGTGCGCTGGCTGGCCAGCGGCCCCCGCTGCGGGATTGGCGAGCTGCAAATCCCCGAGAACGAGCCCGGCTCCTCCATCATGCCCGGCAAGGTCAACCCTACTCAGTGCGAAGCGCTGACCATGGTGGCCGTGCAAGTCTACGGTAACGACGCGGCGGTGGGCTTTGCCGGCAGCCAGGGCAATTTCCAGTTGAACGTCTACAAACCTGTGATGGTGCACAATGTGCTGGAAAGCATTGCCCTGATCAGCGACGCATGCCTGGCTTTTGACGAGCATTGCGCTCAAGGTCTGGAGCCTGTCATGGAAAAGATCCAGCACAATCTGGACCAGAACCTGATGCTGGTCACCGCCCTGAACCGTCACATCGGCTACGACAAGGCCGCCTACATTGCCAAGACAGCCCACAAGGAAGGCCTGACCCTGCGTGAGTCCGCCCTGAAATCCGGCTATCTGACTAACGAGCAGTACGATCAGTGGATTGTGCCACTGGATATGACCCACCCAGGCTAAATTCAGCCTCGCTTGTGCTTGAGCGTATTCGCCCCTTCAACGGGGCGACTACGTAAACAGCGTAGCCATTTGTCCCTATGAAAGAGTAGGGGAGTGTTCCATCCCACCTATCTGCCTTTCACTGCCTTATGCGTATAAAGAAAACCTTCAGTTTGTCCTCTGCATTTGCAGCCACCGTGCTGGGTCTGGCCGTAGCCACGGCCTCAGTATCGGCCCAGGCACAATCTGAACCTGTTCCTGCCATCAGCGGACCGGCTGTCTCGGTTGAGACCCTGGTCAGTGGGCTGGAACACCCTTGGGCCATGGCTTTTTTGCCCAATAATGCCGGCATTCTGATTACCGAGCGCCCAGGCCGCCTGCGTGTTTGGACTCAGGAAAACGGCTTGTCCGAACCGATTGCCGGTGTACCTAAAGTCCATGCGCAGTCCCAGGGGGGCTTGCTGGATGTCGCTCTGGCCCCGGATTTTTTCCGTAGCCGTCGTATTTATCTGGCTTATGCCGAGCGCCGCGACAAACAGAACTCGGCCACCACCGTCGGTTATGGCGTGCTGTCGTCGGACTTGAAACGCATCGACGCCTTCCGCCCGATTTTCCGTCAGGAACCGGCCTTGTCCACCGGACAGCACTATGGTGTGCGTATGGCTTTTGATCCCGGGGGACGAGACCTGTATATCGCCCTGGGCGAGAACAATCAGCCGGCCACCGCTCAGCAGCTGGATCACCTGCAAGGTAAAGTCGTGCGTATTCGCCCGGATGGCATTGTGCCGCGCGACAATCCTTTCCGCAGTCAACGTAGTGCCAGAGCAGAAATCTGGAGCTATGGCCACCGCAACCCGCAAGGCATGGCCTGGAACCCTTGGACAAACGAGTTGTGGGTGGCTGAACATGGCCCGCAAGGCGGCGATGAACTGAACCGGATTCAAGCCGGCGCCAACTATGGCTGGCCCTTGCGTACCGAAGGGCAAGGCTATGACGGCAAACCCATTCCCAACGCCAGCCCCACACCGCTTGAGGGGCTGACCGAGCCTTTCCACTACTGGTCAGTCTCGCCCGCCATCAGCGGCATGGCTTTCTATAACAACGAACGCGTCCCGGACTGGCAGCACAGCCTGTTTGTAGGTGCCTTGAAAGAACAAGCTTTGATTCGTCTGGAATTTGATGAAGAGGACGGCCACATCGTCGGTGAAGAGCGCTTGCTGCAAGACTTGAAGCAGCGTATCCGGGATGTGCGTGTCGGGCCGGATGGCGATGTCTATGTGCTGACCGACGAAAGCGACGGCCAGCTACTGCGCATTCAGCCCAAGCCTTGAGCCCTTAAAAAAGGCCGTCACAAGGACGGCCTGTACAGACTGAGCAGTCAGCTCAATTACTTGATCAAGGTTACTGGCACATTCACCAGGCTCAGCACCTTGGTCGTGACCGAACCCAGAACCAGGCCGGGCAGGGCGCTCAAGCCGCGCGTACCCATCACAATGTGATCGATCTGGTTCTTCTCTACATATTCTTTAATCGTTTGGGCGGCATTACCGGCAATAATGCTTTCCTTGATTTTCAGGGGAGAACCGGCGAGTACGGAACGAGCGGGCAGGAGCGCATTGCTGCCTTCGTCCTGGTAGTAAGCCTGCAGCACATCTTCCGAGAAAAAGCGTTTGACGTTACCCGACACGATCGGAGTAGGAACAGCCAGCACGTGCAAAGTGGCTTCTGGTTTGCCCGTTAGGATGTCCACGGCGGTTTTCAAAGCACGAGTGGAAGCATCAGACCCATCGACAGGAACGAGAACATTAAGCATGAAGACCTCTTGTAGTGTGTGAACTGTTTAAGTATGAAGCAATAACTTCTACTAGGACATTACAGAATAAGCGCGCAGACCAGCTTGATCAGTATCAAGACCCACCGCTATTTGCTAAAGACTGTTCTATCATAACCGTATGATCTCGGTATGGATGCCACATCACCCCGTTTATGTGTGGAAAAAAAACAAGCGCCACATCCGGTCGTCCCACCATTCCTTGAGCCCGTTTTTCTTAGGAGATATCCCTCATGAGCTTGAAGCAGCTACTGGTCTGTACGGCCTTGTTCAGTGCCGGTTTCAGCGCCCAGGCGGCCGAGGCCAGCTTTGACTCGGTCAAGGATGTGCTGACCAGAAATGCTTGTTTGTCCTGTCATACCGTAGACAGAAAAGTGGTCGGCCCCGCCTATAAAGACATAGCCAACATGCGCAAGGACGATCCAGCCAACGCTGAAGTCATCGCCCAACATATCCGTCAAGGCAGCAAGGGCGTCTATGGACCGCTGCCCATGCCTGCGAATGCAGCCATTTCTGATGCCGACATCAAGGCGGTGGTGGCTTGGATCATGGCGGGTGCGCCAAAAGAGTAAGCAGGGTGTTTACACGGTGGGAAACGGTCATCCAGGGATGGCCGTTTTTATTGGCTGAACAGGATTGCGGTTGTCCACGCAATCCTGCGATCATCGTTTTGATGGAAAAAGACAAGCGCAGCAGCTGCGGTCAATGGCCAGACTTCAAAATCTCAAAACAATAAAAAACTGGGTGCATCCATAACCAGGCTTTTCGCCATTATCGGATTGACTTAAAGGCTGTCGTCCCCACTCATCTTTTGGGCGTATCGCGCAGGCTGAAAGCTCCAGGCCATGATGGCCACCAATACCGCCATTGCCGCATGCAACATCCAGCCTGCCTGAAAGCCATTACTCATTTCACGCAACTGCACGCTGATCATGGGAAAGAGGGCGGCAATCGGAAAGCCACCGCCTTGCATCAAGGCACTCAAGGTCCCGGCACGGGCTGCATCCGGAAAGTGATCCAGAGCCACCAACAGCAGCAAGGAAAAGCAGCCGCCCAAGCCGATGCCGATAATAATCGCCCACAGATAGGGAGCCATATCGGGAATATAGGCAAAGGCCAGGAAGCCCACGAACTGACACGCCAGCGCCAGCCATACCCACATGCGGCGATCTTTATTCTTGGCCGCCAAGGTAGGCAAGCCAAAGGCGGCAATGGCTTGTGCCACCGACAGGACCGCCACCAGGCTACCGCTGGCTTCAGCCGTCCAGCCCCGGTCTTGATAGAACGTCGCCAGCCAGGTCACCAAAGAGGCATAGCCGCCATTGATCAGGCCAAAACACACAATCAAGGTCCAGGTGCGAGGGCGAGCCAGCAAGGACAAGGACGGAGGCGACAAATTCGCGCCCGGAGCTTCACGCGGCACCACTTTCCAGGCAATCCACAAGGCCACGCTGATCGGCAAGGCCCAGAAAGCCAGCGCGATACGCCAGCTGTCCGTCAAGGAGCTGACCCACGGCGTAATCTGCGCACCCAAAGCACCCCCACCCATCAAGGTCGCGGAGTAAACCCCGGTGACCTGAGCGATATGGCGCGGAAACTGTTCCTTGATCAAACCGGGCATCCCCGCTTGCAGCAAGGACACGCCCAAACCACAGATCAGCGCTGTTGCAATCAGGCTGGCCCCATTAGGCACAAACCAGCGCAGCACACAGCCCAGACACAGCAAGAGCAAGGATGTAATCAAGACATGGCGCAGTGCCAGGACGCGCCGCAAGGAGGGCATGCAGAAAGCGCCCAGTCCCATCACCATCATGGGCAGCAAAGTCAGCCAGGCCAGGCTGCTCAAGGGCATGTTCAACCCTTGGGCCACCTGTCGTGCCAAGGTGCCGCTGGAGGTCAGAAAAGGGCGCAGGTTCAAGCCGACCAGAATGACGAAAGCCAGCCACAAAGCTGGGCTGGCTTGAACACCCGTCGACGACGGGGCAGTCTGAGTAGAAGACATAAAATCGTTATTGTTGTGATTGGAAGAAAAATGCAGCCGCCGAGTCGGCGACGTTTAAGGATTCGCGCCAGCCTGTTCCAGAATCTCGGCCATCTCTGTCTGGCTGCGCTGGCGAGCCAGGCTCAAGGGACGCACTCCCTGACGATCCGGCAGGTTCACATCCGCTCCGGCCTTGATCAGCAAACGCAGCACTTCCTGGTGGTCCGGCCCGCCATCAGAGAGCACAATCGCCTCATGCAAGGCAGTCCAGCCCAAGTAATTCACATGGTTAGGGTCGACCCCCGCCGCCAGTAAAAGGCGCACAACATCGACATAACCGTGCTCAGCCGCTGGAATCAGCGCCGTACCACCATAACGGTTCACGCTACGCAGATCGGCTCCGTTCTCCAGAGTCATGCGCAGGATTTCCAGACGACCTTGTGCCCCCGCGACCAAGTAAGGGCTGTCGTGAATGGAGTCGGCCTGATTGACATCCGCACCGGCACGTATCAACTGCCGGGCAATATCAATATGGTTTAACCAGGTTGCACGTAACAAGGGGCTTTGCCCTTGATCGTCGCTGACACTGACGCTGGCGCGAGCCCGCTTTTCTGAAAGAATCTCGCGCACTTTGGCGCTATCGCCTTGCTCTACCGCTTCCAGCAATACTGTTTGTGACCACACACTGCCACTCCCCAAGGCCAAACTCATCACCATTCCAGCCAGCAAGCTTTGCAGTACTACTTTCATGCGCTTCCCCCCGTCATGGCATTGGCCCCACAGGACCAAACGTTTATAAATAGCATAGATAGGCCTTGGGCAACACCGATTCATAAGCATACTGCTTATTTTCTTACGGATAAGCTTGACCGGCTGCAGCCACATCCAGTTCGGGCTGAGACATCAATCTATCCAGCTCGCTACGCAGATAATTAAGGAACACGCGCGTCTTTTGCGGCATCAGACGCGAGGGGAGCAAAGCCAGAATAGGAAAGGGGGCAAACTCCCAATCCGGCAAGACACGCTCCAGGTGTGCGCAATCCGGATCCAATTTTCGTTCCAGCAAGGAAGAGAAGGTAATACCCAAGTCATGCACGGCCAGCTTGCGCATCATGATGGCGTTATTGACGGTAATGGAACCCTCCACAATCGCGTCATAGCGCTCCTGATTCGGACCACGCAAGGACCAGACTCGATCCGAGCTGGCGGGGCGGGCACAAATACAAGTATGACCTGCCAGTTCAGAAGGATGCTTGGGTCGCCCTTTGCGGTCCAGATAGTTGCGGGTGGCATACAGCCCCAGGCGAATCTGTCCTAACATGGTGGCCACTGCGCTTGAGTCAGGCTGGGCACCCACACGGATGACGCAATCGTAGTTGTCGGCCTGCAAATCAATAGGCCGTATGGTCAGGTCAAACTCCAGCTCAATATCCGGGTACTGTTGATTAAAGCCCCGGATAATGGCGGGCATCAGCACAATGCTGAAACTGGCAGGCATGGAAACCCGCAAACGTCCTTTGGGGGTCTGAGCCACATCCAGCAATTGCTCATGAGCCAGACGAGCCTGTTCGACGACAGCCAGGCAACGCTCAAAATACACTTGTCCCGCGTCGGTCACATCTACATTGCGCGTGCTGCGCTTGAGCAAGGCCACACCCACTTCTTTTTCCAGTTCACGGATACGGCGTGACACGGTGGAAACCGGCATTCCCAGGGCTTGGGCAGCACGGCTAAAGTGGCGGGCACGAGCCACTTCCACGAAGATCGCGATGTCGTTGAGCAGGGGACCGGCAATAATGGTACTCATTTGAATTGTTCCATGAATGGAAATACGTTTGCAATATTAAGGGTTTTTACCAAGTTTAGAAAGGCTCATACTCCATCTAACGATTCGCTAAACACAACAGCGAACCACTGAAAAACACACCGTAGATTTGGAGTAAAGAATGAAAAACATCGCACGCGCAACTATCGCCAGCCTGATTCTTGGTGCCACCGCTTTGAGCGGCACTGCCATGGCAGCTACCAACAATGTCGCTACCGGCGAAAACCTGGACTACCCAGCAATTGAATCGACCGACGCTCCTTTGAGCCGTCAGCAAGTCGTTCAAGAACTGGCTGCTGCTCAAGAGCAAGGCTACATTAGCACGGGTTCCATGGGCGACTACCCACGTATCGATACCCGCTCCGAGCTGAGCCGTGATCAGGTTGCAGCAGAAGCCAAAGACTGGAACAACAACAACGGCACCTTTGTTGCTTACTAAGCTGCTGATTGATCCCTAATTAGTCGTAGTTCCCCCTTGAAACGCCTCTTCGGAGGCGTTTTTTTTATCAGCTGTTGACCTTCCCATCGGGTCAAGCCCTAAAGTGGCTTCATTGACGATCCATTGAAGGGTGATTTCGATGACAAGCAGCGCTTCAAACAAGGGCTCACGCCTGACTTTAGATGTGGAAGGCATGACATGTGCTTCCTGCGTCAGTCGGGTTGAAAAGATTATTGGCAAAGTCCCCGGTGTGCAATCGGCCCAGGTAAATCTGGCCACCAACAAGGCCACCGTGGAATTTGAGGGTGCCGCCCCGGTCGACGCCATTATGCAGGCAGTGGAAAAGGGTGGTTACAAAATTTCCCAGCAAGACATTGTGCTGGACGTGCAGGACATGACCTGCGCCTCCTGCGTGGGCCGCGTTGAAAAGGCCTTGCTGAAGGTGCCGGGCGTACAAAAAGCCTCGGTCAATCTGGCAACCGCCAAAGCGCACGTGCAAGTGGCGCAGGGTGTGAAAGCTCCTGAGCTGATCCAGGCGGTAAGCAAAGCGGGCTATCCCGCCAGCCTTGCCGAAGCGGCTGTCACGAATGACCAGTTCGAGCGTGCCGAACAAACCTACGAAACGCTGCGCAAGCGTTTCTGGCTGGCGACAGTACTGGCCTTGCCCGTTTTCATTCTGGAAATGGGCGGCCATATGGTGCCTGCTTTCCATCACTGGGTGGCCAGCACCATAGGTACACAAAACAGCTGGCTGATCCAGTTCGTGCTGACCACGCTGGTTTTGCTGTTCCCAGGCCGCGAGTTCTACACCAAAGGGATTCCTGTTCTCTTGCGCGGTGGTCCGGACATGAACTCGCTGGTCGCTGTGGGCACCCTGGCGGCCTACAGCTTCTCGCTGGTGGCTACCTTTGCGCCACAGTGGCTGCCTTCCGAATCCGTCTACGTGTACTTTGAAGCTGCCGCTGTCATCGTCGCCCTGATTTTGCTGGGCCGTGTCATGGAAGCGCGCGCCAAAGGTCGCACGTCTGAAGCCATTCAACGCCTGCTCAGCCTGCAGCCGCCTACCGCTCGTGTACGTCGCGACGGTCAGGAAATTGAGCTGCCCCTGGCAGACCTGCATACGGGCGATGTCGTGCTGGTTCGTCCCGGCGAGCGTATCCCCGTTGATGGAGATGTTCTTGCCGGTCAGAGCTATGTGGATGAATCCATGGTGACAGGCGAATCCATTGCCGTGTCCAAATCCCAGGGCGATAAAGTCATTGGTGGCACAGTGAACCAAAAAGGTTCGCTGGAATTTGAGGCTACCGCCGTGGGGCAGGACACCGTACTGGCCAATATTGTTTCCATGGTAGAGCAGGCCCAAGGCTCCAAGCTGCCTATTCAAGCCGTGGTCGACAAAATCACGCTGTGGTTTGTACCCGCCGTCATGACACTGGCCGTCTTGACCGCCATTGTCTGGCTGATTTTTGGCCCATCGCCCGCATTGAGCTTTGCACTGGTCAATGCCGTCGCTGTGCTGATTATTGCTTGCCCATGTGCCATGGGTCTGGCCACGCCAACCTCCATCATGGTGGGGACGGGCCGAGCCGCACAGGCTGGCGTGCTGTTCCGTAAAGGGGACTCTCTGCAAGCACTGCGTGATGTAAAAGTCGTGGCCGTGGATAAAACAGGCACCCTGACCAAGGGCGCGCCCGAACTGACCGATTTTGTCTGCGCACCCGGAGAGAACCAGGATCAGGCTTTGGCAGCGATTGCCGCTCTGGAAAACTACTCCGAGCATCCGATTGCCCAAGCCATTGTCAGCGCCGCCAAGGAAAAGCAAATCACCTTGCCCAAGGCTGAGCAGTTTGAGTCCCTGACAGGCCTGGGTGTCACCGCCCAAATCGGAGCTGACCAATGGCATGTGGGTGCAGATCGCCTGATGACGCAATTAGGGGCGGACCTGTCCGCCTTTACCGAGCAAGCCCAGACGCTGGCGCAGGACGGCAAAACCCCCATGTACGCCGCCCGCAACAAGCAGGTCATTGCCTTGCTGGCCGTGGCTGACCCCATCAAGGAAACCACGCCGCGCGCCATTGAGCAGTTGCATGCCCGTGGCATCAAGGTCGTCATGATTACCGGCGATAACCGCCACACAGCCAATGCCATTGCCCGCCGTCTCAATATTGATGAAGTGGTGGCGGAAGTCATGCCTGAAGGCAAGGTGCAAGCGGTTCAGGCCTTGCGCGATACCCATCAGCATCTGGCCTATGTCGGCGATGGCATCAACGATGCACCCGCTCTGGCTGTAGCAGACGTGGGGATTGCGATTGGCACCGGAACGGACATTGCCATTGAAGCGGCTGATGTAGTCTTGATGTCGGGCGATATGCAAGGCGTGGTCACCGCGATAGCCTTGTCCCACGCAACCATGCGCAATATCCGTCAAAACCTGTTCTGGGCCTTTGCCTATAACGTGGCACTGATTCCGGTAGCAGCAGGCGTGCTCTATCCCTTTAACGGCACTTTGCTCTCGCCCATGTTTGCCGCTGGCGCCATGGCCTTGTCCAGTGTCTTTGTGGTCAGCAATGCCTTGCGTTTGCGACGGGTGAAGCTGAACTAAGGTACCCGCACAACACGTTTCACTACAGCGCAGTAGAACCCGGTGTAAACCAAGGGGTTCTTTCAAGCAGAGAAAAAAATGCCGCCCAACCGGGGCGGCATTTTTCAGCAAAGCGATATTGCCAAACTCATGATCCGGCCTTCACCGATCAGGCTTTCAGCGTATAACGCAAAATCTCCACGATTTGCTCGGGGCTAGTTGCCCAGGCCTGCGCACTGGCATCCACTTCTTTCAAGGGGTGGATGATGTCTTCGGCGTGCAACGTCACGTACGGTTTGCCCAGGGCGGCACAGAAACCGGCATCAAAGGCAGCATTCCACTGTTTGTACTTGTCTCCAAAACGCACCACGACCAGATCCGCCTGTTCAATCAGGGTTCTGGTACGGATGGCATTGATTTTGGAGGATTTGTGATCACGCCAGAAACCTTCGCTGGCCGGTCCCAGGTGATCGCCAGCGGCATCGCTGGCATCGTGATCGGTAACAGGGCTGGTAAAGGTAATATCCAATCCAGCGGCCTTTGCACCTTGAGCAATCTGCTCGCGCCAATCCGTGTGAATTTCGCCGGACAGATAAACGGTGTAAGTCATTACATACTCCATAAAGAAAAGCCGGACGCCTCTTTAACAGGCGCCCGGCGCATTCAAACCCACCCAACAGTAGCATATTGAGCGGCACCTAACAGCAGGCAAACGCGATAGCCCTTATTCGCAAACGCATCAGGGGGGGGGCTAAAGAAACGGGTTTCTTTATGAAGCCTGTGGATCAGCGAATCGGGATGGCAACTGGACGCAGCGGAGCCGCATCACCGCCCCGGATCTTGAGCGGACCACCAATAAAGGCAAACTCATAGACCTTGTCCTTGGACAATTCATCCAGGGCAATCAACTCAATGATCGGTGCACCTTGTTGAGCCAATAGATAGGTATGCAAGGGGACGTAGTCATCAGGCACCTCGGAAGGGAAGGTTTCAAAGCTCAAATTGTCCGCACCCACAATCATCGCACCGCCTTCCTCCACCAGATAACGAGCAGCATCCAGACCCATGCCGGGCGGCGCGTTCATGTAGGCTTTAGGATCATTAAAGAGCTTCATGCGGCCCGTGCGGATCAGGACAATATCGCCTTCTTTCAGCACCGTTTTCTGACGGGCCAGTGCATCCTTCAAGTCCTGGCGTGTGATGCGGTATTGGTCGGGCAGCATGTCTACGCCTTTGGCGGCGGCCACATCAATCAAGACGCCACGGGCGATCAAGGGCGGAAATTTCTCGATGCCAGTACGGTTCCAGCCACGGTCACCCAGATGCTCATCAGCCTTGAAACCATTCCAGATCTTTCCATGAATGCCGAAGTGATTCAGGGCATCAATATGGGTGCCTGTATGGCTGTACATGGAAAAAGCCGTGCCTGTGTAGCTACGAACCGCGTTCATCTCATCGCCAACTCCCATCGGGTCATCCACTGCGGTACCACGGGGGGTATGGGTCATCCAGAACTGATAGTGCGGGTCTCCCGCGTCCTGCCAGCTGGGCATGCCCAGGTAGTAGTCAGTTGCCAGGTCATAAACTTTGCTGCCATCCAGACGGGACAAGATGGCAGCCCGGGAAGCAGGAGTGATCAGGTTCAAGCGACCAATTTCATCGTCCGGCCCCCAGGGGCTGATGCCCACTTCCTGAGCACTAAGGGGCAAAGGGTTGCTCGCTGGGTGAGTGGAATGAGCCAGAGAGACGCTCATGCTGCTTGCACCAACCAGCAGTAAACCGAGAAGACGGTGAGAAAAACGAATCGACATGGATGTCCTTTTATGAAGCGTAGATAAGAAAGAAAGGGGCAGCGCTTACAGCAAAGCGCGCAAACGGCTTTTGAGCATTTCGGTGGATTGGGTCTGCAAACGGGCCAACACTTGGCCGGTCTCGCGTGAGGAGACTAATAAAGTGGGGATGGACTGGATCCCTAGCCGTACCGCTTCGGCGCGATCGGTTTGAACTCGCTGCTGCGCGATATCGCTATCCATAGCATTCAGAAAGGCCTCACCATCAAAGCCTTGCGCAATGGCGACCTCCAGTAGCGTGTCCATATCGCCGATATTGCGACTTTCTGCCAGATGCGCACGCTGCACCGCATCGAAGTAATCCCAATGGGCGTTATCGCCAGAAAGTAGCTGCGCCGCCTGACACGCCCGAGCGGACAACATTCCATGGGGATAGTCGAAGTTCTGTGCTCGCATGCCCTCGATATTGATGGACTGCGTATCGTCGTGTTGGGCGCAGGCGGCCCAGTGGCCCAGGATTTCACGTTTGGCGCGCTCCATGGAGCCGAAGGCTTGCAGCATCTGCTCGCGGCTGTCTTGCAGAACAAAGGTATGGTGGCGGACCTGGATGCCCAGTTCGGCGGCAACTTGCCGCAAGCGTGGCGACATGACATAACACCATCCGCAGACGGCATCATGGAAGAAATCAATAATCAGGGGGGAGACAAGCGGCTGGGTCGGGTGTGTTTGATCGTGCATTGTGATGTCCTTGTAAGATGGTCATCACAATAGCGTTCCCCGGAGTGGAGAATAAGCACGTGGCGGTGCAGACAGTTTTTACTCCGAGTTCATAAAGGTCTGTTTACAGGGCGTTGGACATGGCATGGGGCAGTTGGTCGGCCAGATAATCCACGAAGGCTTTGACCTTGGGTTGCAGGTGGCGATTGGTCGGATACACGGCGTAGATATGGCGGGGCTCATTCACGAACTCGGGCAAAACGCGTTGCAACTGCCCGCAAGCAATTGCTGGATCTGCCAGAAAGGAAGGCAGGGCGCCAATACCCAAACCGGCAATCAGAAAGTCGCGCAGCATCAGGCTGTTATTCACTTGACTATGCTCACCTGAGAACAGCAAAGCCGTACCACTGGGGGTGTGCTGTTGAGGATTGCTGTCGAAATCACTATCAAAAGCAAGGCCCTGAGTATGTGCCAGGCTATAGCTGATCATTTTGTGATTGCGCAGATCCTGCAAGGTCTGAGGCAGGCCATGCTGCTTCAAATAGGTGGGGGCGGCGCATAATTTTTGCTCGATGGTGGCGAGGCGACGAGCAATCAGGGTGGAATCATCCAGGCTGCTACGCAAACGCACCGAGACATCAAAACCATGAGCCACGGCATCC
Source organism: Alcaligenes sp. RM2 (assembly GCF_052931795.1). Taxonomy (NCBI): domain Bacteria; kingdom Pseudomonadati; phylum Pseudomonadota; class Betaproteobacteria; order Burkholderiales; family Alcaligenaceae; genus Alcaligenes; species Alcaligenes sp. RM2. The sequence goes on along the minus strand of NZ_JBRFIO010000001.1, from coordinate 934,873 downwards.
ACGATCCGGTCTTCCATCACCAGCTCCAGCTTCAGTTCCGGATACTTGTGTAGAAAATCCGTCATCAATGGCGACAGGACGCTAAGTGCAAACGACAAGGGGGCATTCACGCGCAAGGTCCCCGTCACGCGCTGGGACTGCTGTTTGACCGAGCGCTCCAAAGCGTCCAGCTCATCCAGTATCCGACAGCATTCGGCATAGTAGCTGCGGCCAGTCTCCGTCAGACTCATGCTGCGCGTAGTGCGCTGGATCAGCACCGTATCCAGATGCGCTTCCAAGGTACGCAGTTGCTTGCTCAAACCCGCTGCGGATATCCCCAGATCCTCCGCGGCTTTGGCAAGTCCGCCCAGCTCCACAATGCGCCGGAAGGTGCGCATGACATTAAAAGTGTCCATAAGGGATAGGTACTCCAACAATCAGCTATAGCAAGGCTTGGGCGGGGAGCATGTCTGAAAACAGGAACGCAGCCCCCACAGGAATCGTATCCTACCGCATTGCCGCGGGCTGTCTGCATCTGTTTTCTTGTCTCGAAGCGGGTGCTTTATTTCCAACCCAGGCTATGGGATTGCTCCAGAGCCTGGTGACGCTGATCATCATCCGCATGCAGATAGATATTGGTCGTAGCGATAGACTCATGGCCCAAAGTGTCACGGATGATACGTAGATCCACCCCTTGATCAGCCAGGTGAGAACCCGCCGAGTGACGCAGCCAGTGAGCCGAGGCCTGCTCCAGAATACGGGCCTGGGACTCCTGATCGGGATGCAGACTCCGTAAACGATCCGCACTACCTTGAAAAACCTGTTTGACCAAAACATGCGCCATGGCCCGCGTCAAATGCTTGTCGCTGGCACCGGCGGGCATTAATAAAGGATAGGGCTCCAAAGCCTGGGGCGGTCCTTCCAGCCCATGCGCTTGTCGGTAGCGCATCAATTCGCCGTACAGCTCTTGCGTTAAAGGCACACGACGCCATTTATCGCCCTTGCCGTGGATATGCAGCCACCATTGAGCCGTCGTTCCCGCATCAACACGTTCCTGAACATCGGCCATACGCGCCTGAACCAGTTCGGAAATGCGCAGGGCGCCGCCATAAAGAATGGAAAAGAGCCAACGTACGCGGGCTTTGTAGCGCAACTCGCTCTGCGTATCTTCAGGAAGGGCCTGGATGTAATCCTGTACCCAACGCCATTGCAACCGGGTCAAGTACCGTTGCTGGGGGGCGGTGGTTTTCTTTTGACGTCGGCCCTGATGAGACAAGGCCAAAGGATTGCCCGCCAAATACCCCGCCTGCACCAGCCAGCTAAATAAAGAGTTCAGAATCAATAACGCCTGATTCCGGCTGCTTTCAGACAAGGGCCCCGCAAATGGCCGCCATGCCGCATGGTGACGGGCAGGGCGGGAGCGCCCTTGAACCACCCAGCGATGAGCGGGTTGAGGGTCCGCCAGAAACAAACGATAGGCCAGGATGTCTTCCAGGCTAAGCGAGGACAAGTCCTTGTGACGCTCCAATACCGCCCATAACAAGAGGCGCTCCGCCTCCTTGCGGTAGTTCGCATAGGTGCGTGGACTATCTATATAGCGCGCCAACCAAGCCCGCAACGCCTCTATATCTGTTTGCGCCTCAATCTGTGCACGTCCGCCGATAGACCGGTTGGCCCCTTGCCGCCCGTCAAAACGAGCCAGCAATTGAGCAATATCGTCCGATCCCAGGTCGGTTGAGGGCGAAGTGTTGGCTATTTCCATGAATAAGCAGAAAAACGAAGGCGATAAGAGAGCAGGGAAGGGCTTTCAAACCCGTGCCTGTGCCAATCAGTCTGTTTAGGGTCAGATATTTGACATTATAGAGATAATGTCAAATTATAAAATCCTATTTGTTAATAATTTTATATATTACGTTGTATTATTAATTAAATTATCAACAAAGGTGGAAAAATGGAGCAAAACCAGCCAAACGAGGGGCAAATCCTGGCCGATGTTGCCCAATTACGTGATCGCTTCAGCCATACGCAGACTTTGTACAAAGAAGTGGCCGCACTCCTGTTTTTCCGCTATGGCGTCACACCTACGGCCAACAAGCTGTACCAATTGGTGCGCAAAGGCAGCATGAGCGCTCCGGCTCAGGCACTACAGACGTTCTGGGAAGATTTGCGGGATAAAAGTCGAGTTCGGCTGGATGTGGCCGACATGCCCGAAGAGCTACAAGCCCTGACGGGGGATCTGCTGGGTCGTATCTGGCAAGAAGCGATGGGGCATTCGAAACAGCAGATGCTGCATTACCAGACTCAGGCTGATGAACGCGTCGCACAGGCTCAAGCCCAAACCCTGGAGGCCCAACAGGCACTGGAAGTAGAGCAGGGCGCCTTGAAAAATGCCCAAGCCCATATAGAAAAGCTGAAAGAAGAACTACAGGCAGCAAGTCAGGTACAAGCAGCTCTGAAACAAGACTTGCTGCACGCCAAACAACGTCAAAACGAGCTGGAAACCGAAAAACAATTGGTTCAACAAGAACTGCGCCGCCAAGGTGAGCAATTCACCCAGGACTTGGAGCGGCTGCAAAAGGCTATTGAGCTGACCGAAGAACGCGCCCAGGCCAACGAGCGCCGTGCTTTACTGGAAATCGATAAGGAACGCTCCATTCAAACGCGACTGCGTCAGCAAATAGAAGAGGCCGAGCAAGCAAACAAGACCCAGCGTCAAGCTCACGAACAGGAGCTGAACAAACAGCAGGATCAAATGCAGAAACTGCGCCAGGAGTTGGGGCAAGAGCAGGGCGAGCGCCGCGCGATGCAAGCGGCTATGGATATCAGCCATAACTTGGCCAAAGAGATGCAGGGGCAATTGCAAATGTTGCGTACTCGCGCTGCTTTGCTGGAGCGGGAGAATGAAGAGGCGCGCAAAACAGCCCAACGACTCAGCCAGGAACTGGAACAAGCCCAAAGCCAGCCTGTACGCCCCCTGCGGTTGAAGCGACGCCTGATCAAGAACGATCCTGAACAATAAAATCTATTTAGCAGCCTATGCCAGCCATCCGTAAGGCTGATTTGCTGCACTTTCAATCGCCTGGATAGACCACTGCGTGTAACGGTCTGTTTTAGCGCAAACGATGCACAGAAGGCTTATGCTAAGCTTTTGCCCATGCTGCGCGCACCCATTTCATCTCGCAAAACAATAGGCTGGCTTTTATTAGTCGGCCTGATGGTTTTTTTTGCCAGCATGAGTGTGAGTAGCAGCTTTGCCGCACACGCCACGATTCAAAATACGGATCGCAGCACTGTTCAAGCGCAACATGCCTCGTCGGGGCAATCTCACCATAGCGCTCCCAACCATTGCAGCACTCCAATGAAAAGTGGTTGCTGCGCTTGTCTGGCGACGCAGGCTCCACCACCTGAAGCGGTGGCATTACAGCCCGTTTTCCCTCCCGTCCCCCTGCATCAAAACTACGTCTCCCGGCTGATTGGCCCCGCCCAGCCACCTCCGCGCTCGTCCTGATCATCTCGTTCTAATTGCCGCCCAAGCGCTAAAAGCCTGTGCTGATCCAGCCTGGGTGGTACGTGTGTATTGATGATTGATAGGGATAAACCCATGAAGCGACGCGATTTTTTTAAACTGACTTTGGGTGCCAGCCTCTTGAGTAGCCTGCCTATGCGAAGCTGGGGGCAGGGCATGATGGGGCACCACGGCTCCATGTCTGAAGGTATGCCCGGTCACGGCATGAGCACCCGCCCAGGCCTGATGCCCATAGAAAAAATGCCCGCTGGCCAGGCTCTGCAAGCTCTACCTGTACTTAAAAACAGTAGTCAGAAAAAAGGGCTTTTCCAGGCCAAAATTACTGCTGCTGCCCATCAACGCGTTCTGGCAGATGGAAAAAGCACCGAACTCTGGCTTTACAACGGCCAAGCTCCCGGCCCGCTGATCGAACTGTATGAGGGCGACCAAGTAGAAATCGAGTTTGAAAACCAGCTGGATCAGGCCACTACCATCCACTGGCACGGTTTGCCGGTTCCCTCTGATCAGGACGGCAACCCACAAGACGCGGTGATGCCAGGACAAAGCCGCTACTACCGCTTTACCTTGCCCGAAGGCTGCGCCGGTACGTACTGGTATCACCCACACCCTCATGGCAAAAGCGGTGAGCAAGTCGCCCACGGATTGGGCGGGACAATTATTGTCCGCTCTCCCAAAGACCCATTGAAAGACTACACGGAGCAACACTGGGCCATTAGCGATTTGCGGCTGGACATTAATGGCCATATTCCGGCCAACACAGGTCCTGATTGGATGAACGGCAGGGAAGGGCAGTTCGTGCTGCTGAATGGTCAACGCCAACCCCTTATCCAGGCCAGCACAGCAGAACGCATCCGTGTCTGGAACTCGTGTTCTGCCCGTTATTTGAAGCTGCACATCCCCGATGCCCGTCTGGTTCAAGTCGGTACAGATGGCGGACTGATAGAACAAGCCTTGGCAGCGGTCGAGTCGATTTTGTTGGCCCCGGCCGAACGGGTGGAGTTCTTTATCCAGGCGGATAACGATCTGGATAGCAGCTTGCAAGCACTGTATTACGATCGGCAAAAGATGATGGTGCAGGAAAGTCCTGAAACCCTGACGCTGGCAACACTGAAAATCCGCCATCAGGAAATCGAACTGCCCAAGCAATTACGCACAATCCCTGCCATTCCAGCAGCCGCCAGTACCGCAAAAGTCGTATTCAGCGAAGTCATGCCCATGAACCATGACATGCAGTCTGGGCACGGCGCTGGTATGACAGCCTCATCCGGGATGAACCACCAGGGTATGGCAGGCATGGACAACGATATGATGCCCGGCATGGCTGCCATGCGTTCCATGTTCCGTATCAACAATCAGGTCTACGACATGGACCGCATCGACCTGCGTTGCCCAACAGGGCAGTGGCAGTACTGGGATGTGATTAACGATTCCCATATGGACCATCCTTTCCATCTGCACGGCACACAGTTTCAGGTATTGGCGCGCCAAACCGGGATGCAGTCCGTACCGGAGGCGTTCCGGGCCTGGCGCGATACGGTCAATCTGCGCCCCAATGAAACAATCCGCTTGGCGTTCCGCCAGGAATTGCCGGGCCTGCGCATGTTCCACTGCCACATTCTGGAGCACGAGGACCTGGGCATGATGGCGCAGCTAATGGTGGAGTAGCCTGACCGCTGATGTAGAGCCTTGAAAACATCCGCCCTGCAAGCCTGTGTGCCAGCAGGGCGGACAAAGCAGTCCTGCCTGAAAAAAACCCGGCGTCGCCTGCATTACAATACCGCTTTTGAATTTCTCATTTTCAGCGGAGCACGCGCCATGAGCCTGTTGGGCACCCCTTTATCGTCGTCGTCGGACAAAATCATGCTCTTGGGCTCGGGAGAGCTGGGCAAAGAAGTACTGATTGCGCTGCAACGCCTGGGGGTAGAAACCATAGCGGTGGACCGCTACGAGAACGCACCTGGTCAGCAGGTCGCCCATCACTCGCGCACCATCACCATGAGTGATGCCGAACAATTGCGCGCCCTGATCGAAGAAGAAAAGCCCACCCTGGTTGTGCCCGAGATTGAAGCCATTGCCACCGGCGTGCTGGAAGAACTGGAAGCCCAAGGCAAGGTACGCGTCATTCCGACGGCCCGTGCCGCTCGCCTGACCATGGACCGCGAAGGCATCCGCCGCCTGGCCGCTGAAACCCTGGGTGTTCCCACCAGCCCCTACCAGTTCTGCGAATCGCTGGAAGAGCTGCAAGCCGCTATCGACGACAAGATTGGCTACCCTTGCGTCGTCAAACCCTTGATGAGCAGCTCGGGCAAGGGTCAAAGCAAGATCAGCGGCCCGGACGATGTTGCCAAAGCCTGGGACTACGCCATGGCGGGTGGCCGCGTCAGCCAATGCCGCATCATTGTTGAAGGCTTTATCGACTTCGACTACGAAATCACCTTATTGACTGTCCGTGCCGTAGGCGCAGACGGCCAGATCGAAACCCAGTTCTGCGATCCCATCGGCCACAAGCAGGTAGATGGCGACTACGTTGAAAGCTGGCAGCCCCAGCCCATGAGTCCCGCGGCTCTGCAAAGCGCACGCGATATTGCCCAAGCCGTTACCCAGAACCTGGGCGGCCAGGGCTTGTTTGGCGTTGAGCTGTTCGTGAAGGGCGATCAGGTCTGGTTCAGTGAAGTCAGCCCCCGTCCACACGACACCGGCATGGTCACCATGGCCACCCAATGGCAGTCAGAATTTGAACTGCATGCACGCGCCATTCTGGGCCTGCCTGTGAATACCGCCTTGCGTATGCCAGGCGCCAGCGCCGTGATCTACGGCGGTGTAGATGCAAAAGACGTGAATTTCCTGAATGTGGCTGAAGCCTTGCGCATCCCGCAAACCGATATCCGTCTGTTCGGCAAACCCGAGAGCTTTGAAAAGCGCCGCATGGGTGTCGCATTGGCCGCAGACGCTGATCTGGAAACGGCCCGTGCAAACGCCCGCCAGGCCGCGGCCACCGTAAAAGTCCAAGCCCGCTAAAACAAGGAGTTTTCCACCATGCCCATCATCGTCGTCCTGCTGTTCCTGGGGATTATTGCGGCGCTTGTGTATGGTGGAATGCAGCTCTTTAGCCTGGTCAGTGCCAGTGCCGGAGTTATTGCCGCGATCTTGAGCCTGCTGATCGCAGCGGCCATTCTGGTGGCCCCCTTCATCGTATGGCGACGCCGTTATCTGGCCATTCACGGCAAAAAGCAGCAAGGCCAGCGCATTCTGGAGCTGGCCTTACCCGACGGTTCAATACGCCTGGATGCCCTGCAAAAACGCGGTCAGATTCAAACGGGGCAGGGAACACGAGCGTTTATTTTTGCGGATATAGACTCAGTCGAGCTGCAGGGCAGGGGATTGACGCTGACTTTGCGTAACCCAACGCAAAGTTGGGAAATCCAGCCTGCCCATACCGCAGAAGCCAAACGTTGGCGCAAAATCCTTAGCCTGGCAGCACGGCAGGATTTATAAGGCTCATCGTCAAAGCAAATCGACAATACGCCTAACCGAAGTAAAGCCTTGTCGGTAAAAAAGCACGTGCATCCTTATACCTGCTCACTCACCTGGTCAGACAAGGCCGGCTCATTCAGGCTGATCATGTGCTCATCCAAAGACTCCAGCGTCTCGACGACCGTACGCAGAACCTGAATACGGGCGGCTTTTTTGTCCTTGCTGGGCACAATATGCCAAGGTGCCATGTGAGTATCGGTCTGGGCGAACATTTCCTCCGCAGCGCGTTGATACGCCGTCCATTTCTCCCGATTACGCCAATCGTCTTCCGTAATCTTGTAATTCTTGAAGGGCGTTTCCTCGCGGGCCTTGAATCGTTTGAGCTGTTCGTCCTTATCAATATCCAGCCAGAACTTGATCACAGCCGTACCGTTGGCCAGCAACTGTGCCTCAAATTCGTTGATTTCCTCGTAAGAACGATGCCAGGCGGCACGGGAAATCAATTTTTCCACCCGCTCCACCAGCACACGACCATACCAGGATCGATCAAAAATCGAAATTTCCCCCAGACGCGGCAGTTTGCGCCAGAAACGCCATAGATAAGGGCGTGCCAGCTCCACAGCATTAGGAGCAGAAATAGGGTGGATATCGTAAGTACGGACGTCCAGGGCTTCGGTCAAACGGCGGATAGTGCCGCCTTTACCCGCTGCATCCCGCCCCTCAAACACCAGTACCAAAGAGTGCTTGCGGAAAGCTTTACTACGCACCGCGCAAGACAAACGGCCCTGCCAATGCAAAAGCTCGGCGTCGTAATCCTGCACAGATTCTTCAGGAGGAGGGGACTGAAGCGAAGCAGTCGGGACGTTCAAGCGAAACGGGAAGGCATGCGGCTCTTTCACCTGACGCGGGACAATAGGCTTGTCCATGGCCTGCAACACCACCTTGGCCAAAGACACATCACGCAGGTTCTTATCTGCGCTAGGGATAACAACCCAAGGGGCGTAATTTCGATGGGTCAGATTGATAGTTTGCGTCGCGGCATTGCGCAAGCGATTGAATTGCTTATGAACTTTCAGGTCAGCCTTGCTGACACGCCAGGCAGTACTAGGATCAGCCATCAAGGTAGCGCATCGATCCAGTTGAGCCTGCGCAGAAAGATGGAACCACAGCTTCAAAACCTGCACGCCTTGATAGGCCAACTGCGCTTCAAAACGATTGATCAGATGGGTATACAAAGCAATCTTGGCCGGATCCGGTGCTTTACGGCCCAGCTCTTTCATTAAAGGCGCATACCAGGACCCAAACACCAAACCCGTCTGACCACGAGCGGGCAAGCTATTCCAATAACGCCACATCAAAGGGCGCATGGCTTCTTCTTCACTTAACTTGCCAAACGCCAGAGTGTGCACATGGCGCGGATCCAGCCACGTGTTCAAGGTATTGATAGCAGAGCCTTTACCCACACCGTCCATACCTGCCACCACGATCAGCAGGGTTTGATCTGCCTTATCCAGACGTTCGTACTGCTTTGACAGCAAGGCTTCACGCAGGATTTCAATCTGCGCCTTGGCCAAGTCATCACTCAAGCTGGGATCGCGTTCGGCAAACTGTAGTACATGGCCCATGGTGCTTTGCTCCGATTTACATAGCTGCTCACTATAACCATGCAAGGGAACACTTAACTACCTTCAGAGCAAAAATAATCCGGAAGAAGAGAGAGGAGTGACAAGCGATAAGAACAGGTGCTTAAGGGAATGGGGCTAATGTCTATCGATTACTGACTTTACATAATATACATTATGCGATTTTTATAATTATCCAGAACATCGTATTTCAAGGCCCCAAACCTCGTTACCCACAATGGCTACTTGCCACCGCTCGCATCCAGGAATGTTCCAGTGATAAAGGACGCCTCAGAGCTGGCTAGCCATAAAATTGCACGCGCCACTTCCTCTGCTTGGCCACCACGGCCCATCGGGATGCTGTCCTTTAATCGGTCTACACGGTCTGGCTCGCCGCCACTGGCATGCATCTCGGTATAAATATGCCCAGGCCGAACGCAATTAACACGAATCCCTTCTCGGGCCACCTCTTTAGCGAAACCTGTTGTGAAAGTCTCCAAAGCTCCTTTCGAAGCGGCGTAATCCACGTATTCGTTCGGACTGCCAAGCTTGGCCGCTATCGAGGAAACATTGATGACAGAACCGCCTTTCCCACCATAGCGATAAGCCATGCGTTTGGCCGCCTGTTGCGCACAAAGCATGGGACCAATCGTGTTGACCGCAAAAGTGTGTTGTATACGCTCGAAGCTGAGATCTTCCAGACGAGACTGCTGAAACAACACGCCTGCGTTATTCACCAGGACGTCTATCCGCCCAAACCTTTGGTCGATCTGCTCAAACAGCCGGCTTATCTGCTCAGGGTCTGCGCAATCTGCCTTGACAGCAAGAGCTTGCCGACCTGCCACCTCTATTGCACTGCCCACCGCCAAGGCATCTGATTCGCGCGCAACATAGCTAAGGACAACGTTATAGCCCTGTTGTGCAGCCAGGAGCGCCGTTGCCGCTCCTATGCCACGACTCCCGCCGGTAATCAAAATAACTGGATAATCTGACGCCAAACCCATTAGCCTATCTCCAACGTACTGTTTGAAGGCATGATAAGGCGAAAAACCAGGTTGGACGTAAAACCGATGCGCATCGGCTCCGGCCCCCATCCGAAGGTATTGCGTATAAAGGTCGGAGCAATTCCGACCTGTCTGTCTCAAGGCGCCAGGGACAAAGCCTGTCTCGTATTCATGGGAGTATCGGGGTTTGTGATACCAAGCGCCGGATTCAGTACGGGATTACCGACCGGCAAATGACCCTTGAATTTAAAAGACTGCAAATTGGCTAAAGAGATAGCCAGCTTGGCGTTGATAAAGTTGAAGGGAACGATGATTTCCAGTTCCGTGCTCGTATGCGGCCCCCGATAGAGATACCCCTGTAATCCCAGCGTTTCAATCAGCGGTTTGCTCTCAGGGATTTGAACCCCTATGTCGCTCAATGCTTTCCTGACCAGCCTGGCTTTTTCTTTTTGTGGAACATTAGGATCCGCTATTTCGCTGCCAGTAATGTCAACGAACTGGGTTTTCCTGCCCTTGCCGTCAAAATTTTTAACGGTAGACGCTTCAATATAGATCAGGTTGATATAGGCATCGCCCGTACCGTTTCCAGGTAGAGAATCCGGCAGATAACCTTCCGCGGTAGCCCGGTCTTCGGCGATATAAAGCCCTGCCCAATCGTCTTTTTTCCCTTCGGGATAAGATTTTATGATTTCTCGGTGGTTCAGGCTCTTGGCAGTAATACCAGAGGATTTGTAGCCAAGAAATACGCATGTGGGCCCTGGCTGTATGGCAATACTCGTTATTTTCGCTTTAACGGCCATCTCAATATCTCCCTATCAAGGATATCCAATACAATATTAATGGCCCCCGATATTTATATTTTTTTTATTATTAATAAAATCAAATAAACACCACAGCAAAGATATATTAACCAGACAAAACCCGTCAACCAATCATGGCGACTAACTAAAATTATTTATTCCATATAATCAGCCAGTTAAGGAACTAACTTTAATCTATCAGCAAGCGTATTAATTTTACCCCTTCACTTCCAGAGAAAAAAATCTTTACAGATTTTTAATCCAGACTCATCTGCAAACAGAGCCGCTTTAGCAGCAAAAAAATGTGATCTGTATTCGATCAATGGAATCGCGTAGCGTTTATCAATAATGCTCTTGCTACATCCAATATTCGACAGAGGGCTTCCAAAAGCACAGAGCACAGAGCACAGAGCACAGAGCACAACATTCAGCCTATGCGGCTTTTTATAGTTATTTTTTGCACCGCGTCAGGGCTGATTACTCAAGAGAAAACCGTCTTACAGAGTTAGCTTGAAACCCTTGTGACTGGCCGTGAAACCCAGTTGCTCATAAAACCGATGAGCATCCGTTCTAGCCCTATCCGAGGTCAGCTGCACAATGCGGCATTGACGCTGACGGCATTGCTCGACCGCCCACTGAATCATCAAACGGCCCAATCCGCAGCCACGCGCCGAGCTGGCGATGCGTACGGACTCAATTTCCCCACGCCAGGCACCTTGATGCGACAAGCCGGGCATATAGCTGATCTGCAAGGTTCCGACCACAGCGCCATTCAGCTCTACAACGGCCAGATACTGGTTTGGATCCGCTTCTATCGCTGCAAAGGCATCCAGATAGGACTGCGCCAGGGGCAGACTGGTATCTTCACGCTCATGGCCCAAAATATCGTCGGCCAACATGGCCACGATCGCTTCCAGATCAGCTGCTACAGCACGACGAAAAACAGGGGTAGACGTCAATTCAAACTCCTCATCAAGAAATAGACGGAATGGACTTGAAATTATGCCTCCTGAAGCTGACCAATCCGTGACTAGCCCTTCATTACGGCTGCGTATTCTCTGTAATTGCTGGCTTATCAGGCGTTCTCTGTGCATCCAACCAAGCCAGCCAGGAAGCTTGCAGGCGCCATGCACTGGCAGCACCGGGAGCGTAGCCCATGATTTCCTCGATTTCTGGCAGAGAAAAACCACGCTCGATCAAACCTGCACCAAAGGTATTACGCAAACGCTGTGGCGTCATCAACAGATCCATCTGCTTGATTCCCCATTTGCTGACGATACGAGCCAGCGTGGCAGGATTCATCTGTGCCTGGGGACGCGCAGCGCTGATCTGACGGCTACCAGGAAAGACCCGGCTATCTTTTACCCAAGCGGAAGCATCTTCGGCTCCGCTAAAGATCAACCAGCTACGCAAAATGCCTTCGCACCAGACAGGCACAACAACGTCGCGTTTTGCCGCGCCAGCAAGCCTGAGCAGAAGAGTGCCATCCCGCCAAAGAGCTGTCTCCTCGTGATCTGAGTCGTCTGTTTCTGAAGACTCTGCAGTGCGTTTGGCTACGCCTACCGCGCAAGGGTGCAACTGCCCCAACTCCACCGGGCGCAAGCCTGTGCCCAGCATCACAGCCACAATCGTCATATCCCGATATTCACGCCAACGGGCAGCAATGGTCATATCACTGGTCAACTCCAGGACACGCAGGCGGGTATTCAAGGCTTTGATGGTGGCAGAGCATTGATCGACAGAAAGAAACTGGGTGGCCTGGTTGTCAGGCGCCTGACGCCAGCTTTCCTTGAAAGGATCATTGATGGCGGGGGCCAGTGCGGGGTTTTCCGAGCGGCCATCCTGGCGGCAGAGCTCTTCATAAGCACGGGCAATGACTTGTTGATAGCGCTCACGCTGCGGACGGCGCACTTCGTCCAGATTGCTCAAAAAGTCCCGTATATCCACAGGCTTGATCTGGGTGTACTGCTTTTTGTGATCTTGCAGCGCCTGCAAGAAGCGTCGCCACAAGGTGCGATAAACCCGCTGCGTGCTGGGCGCCATGGGCGGGCGTTGATGCTGCAACCACGTGTCAAACAAGGCCTCCGCCGAGATATCGGCGGCCTGCGAGCCCAAAATGGGCAGGTCAAACTGCCCTTCTTCTCTTGTAGACCGTTTTTTCATTGCCTATTTATCTTTTCCGTTAATTGCATTTTTATAATAAAACCTTACGGTGGATTGATGCAACTTCGTCTTATCAGACAATGGAATGTATTTTCTTCCATTTCCGCAGTCGGATCCGAGCATTCGCATAAGGTGAGGCCGTATTGAACTGAATCATGCGCCCTAGAGAATACTTCTTGTACCAAGGCGCTCCATACAGATCACCATCTGTACTTTGCTCGACCAAGGCAACAATACGAGCTTGCGCCTCCTCCAGGCGATTTAATAAGTCCGAGTACGACACATTGGCAAAGTCGGCATAGAACTTCTGTGCCAGACGCCCGAGCTCGTTCCATTTAAAACCGGTTTCAGGGAAATCTACCGGCAAACCTTTGGCCTTGGCCTGGCTCCACTTCAAAACCAGTTCGTTCCATCCGATCAAATAAGCGACCAGATCAGCCACACTCATTTGCGTCCCCTTGGTATGACCTTCCAGGTCTTTTTCACGAGCCCGCGTAATGGGAACAGTAGCCAGATCTGCAGCCAACTTTTGATAATTGCTGCAAATGGCCACTAATAAATCGTGTTTGTTTTGAGGCACAGCCATATGATTGCTCCTCTTGCTCAAGACCGAACCACACCGTACTGCCCCACCTTTTTCATGCAGCCGTGTGGCATCACTTAACGATAAAGGTTCTGATGAACCCAGCCCTTATTGGTCAGAATCATTCGTGCCTGTCCCTCGACTTCCTGGGCCGTCAACCCGCGCAGATCCTCGTAGGTATCCTGAACCGCGCTATCTTTGATCCAGCCCGCCGCATCGGCCAGATGATAGACATAACTCACCTGACTGACGGTAAACCCGCCTGCGCTGGCCGGTTCGGTAAAGTAGTTGATACGGTCCAGAACCAGGCGGCCCGTACAAAATGCATCATGCTCGCCCTGCGACTGTTCGGAGCTGGAGCGACGCAAATAGGTGTCTGCATTGGCATCCAGCTCGTAGCGCGGTGCCTCTTCCTTTCCTACCTGACGCAACAAACCTACCTTGGCCAAGGCAGCCAGACGAGCTCGATCTTCCACAATCAAGGGGGAATCGTGCTCGGCCTGATAGGGATACACACGTCCAGGCACTCCTACACACAAGCCGTCTCGCGTATCCAGATAGTTCTGGATTGCCGTGCTGAAATTTTCCTCATTGGCCTTTTTCGAGTCCTGGCATCCTGCCAACAAACCGGCTACCACGACGACCAACGCTGTTTTCCACATAGAGACTTCCTTGCTTGCGAGCTGAAAAAAAGAGTTTAGCCCGCCCCCACCCCACCCTGAAAGCCTTGTCACACGCTGCAAGAAAATAGTCATCTTGCAAGAGCGCACGACCAATACCCCTCAATATTGCATTACTGCATTGCAAAATCTGGTCTTTTACGATGCTTACAAACAGGTTAAAGTTTCTTGGCTTCGTAAATGAAAGGCATTATCAATGAGCATCACCCCTGTTCCAGTGAATCGCCAACGCTACACCCGAGTCGCACGCATCTTGCATTGGCTGATGGCACTGGCCCTGACCGCCCTGGTGACCGTGGGCTACACCATGAAAACCTTGCCCCTGTCCCCTCTGAAACTGCAAGTCTATTCCTGGCACAAATGGGCCGGTATTTCCCTGCTGGTACTGGTGATCCTGCGCCTGCTCTGGCGTTTGTTCAACCGCCCCCCTGCTCTACCTCCTGGCATGTCTGCTTTCAGCCGGGCTCTGGCCCACTGTGGTCATGCCGCGTTGTACCTGTTGATGATTGGTATTCCCCTGACAGGCTGGCTGATGAGTTCTGCCAAAGGCTTTCAGACAGTGTGGTTTGGCGTGATCCCCCTGCCCGATCTGGTTTCCAAAGATAAACCTTTGGGCGAGCTGCTGGTCCAAGTCCACATCTTTTTGAATTACGCCCTGATTGCCATGGTCAGCCTGCATGTTCTGGCGGCCTTGAAGCATCAGTTCATAGACCGTGACGGCTTGCTTGGCCGCATCACCTTTACTTTAGGCAAAGCCAAATCATGAAAAAATCTGTCTTCGTGTCCTTGCTGATCGGCTCTCTGGGCCTGGGCACCAGTCTGGCCGTCAACGCCAAGAACTACCAGGCTCTGGACACCCAAAATAGCGAAATCGGCTTTCAGTATTCCCAGATGGGTGTGAAGCTGGATGGTCAGTTCCGTAAATTTGAAGGCGAACTGAACTTCAACCCCGACGCCCTGGATCAGTCCAAGGTGGTCTTGAAGGTCGCCCTGGATAGCGTTGATACCGGCTCAGAAGAAGCCGATGATGAATTGCAAGACGTGCGCTGGTTCGATATTGACGCGCATCCCCAGGCCGTTTTCAGCTCCAGGAGTTTCCGCGCTGTCAGCGACCAGCAATATGAAGTGCAAGGCACGCTGCAGATCAAAGGCCGTGAGCAACCCGTCACTGTCATGGCGACCATGGCTCCCGAAGGCGACAAAGCCACTTTTAGCGGTGCCTTTGAAATCAAGCGTGGCGATTTTTCTATCGGTGAAGGCTCCTGGTCCAGCTACGACATCGTGGCCAACGAGATCACCGTCAACTTCAAGATTGATGCCAAGTAAGCAGACGCATCAGCGCCTCCTCTCTCTCCCTGCATAACAAGGATTACACCCTCATGATCAAGCCAGTGATTGCCCTGTCCGCCAGTTTCATGTTTGCTTTTGCTGCCCAGGCGGCTCCAGTCACCTATCAGGTTGAACCCAGCCACACCTTTGTGCACTTCAGCTACAAGCACCTGGGCCTGAGCACGCAAAGCCAGCGTTTTGACAAGGCACAAGGTACGGTTACACTGGACCAGGAAGCCAAGACCGGCAGCATCGACATGAAAGTCGACACCCGTTCGGTCAGCACCGGCTTTCCCCTGTTCAACGAACACATCCAGGGCAAGGATCACTTCGACACCGAGCAGTTCCCCGAAGCAACTTTTGTGTCCAAGGACATTCAGTTCGACGGTGACAAGCCTGTGTCCGCCAAGGGCGATCTGACCATCAAGGGCATTACCAAGCCCGTGACCATGACCATCGAGTCCTTCCTGACCATGCCCAAGCACCCCATGATGAACAAACCCGCCCTGGGCGCGGACGGCAAGATCGAGATCAAGCGTAGCGAGTTTGGCATGGCTGCCAACGTGCCTTACGTCGGTGATGAAGTCACTATCCGCATTGCGCTGGAAGCCATTGCCCAGTAATAGCGAAGCACTCGCTACTCAGGAAGTCTGTTTAAAGGATTTCCTGAACCACTTCCAGGGGACGCGCCAGACGCGTCCCTTTTTCTGTCACCACGATAGGACGGTTCAACAAAATAGGATTGGCTTCAATCGCTGCCAGCAAGTCCTCGTCGCTCAGATCGGGATTGCCCAGGTTCAGCTCGCTGTAAACAGCCTCTTTGCTGCGCATGGCCTCGCGTACCGTCAAGCCCGTTGCCGCAATCAGCGCTTTGAGTTCACTGCGTGACAAAGGTGTTTTCAGGTACTCGATGATCTCGGGTTCCAGACCTTTTTCACGCATCATGGCCAGGGCATTACGCGAAGTGCTGCAGCGCGGATTATGATAGATTTTGCTCATGACAGTCTTTGACTTCCTATAAACCGTATTCAGGCGAACAATAGTAGCCCAGCGCCGCCGGATACGTCATCTGGGTAGCTTGCTGCAGACAGGCCAGCGTCTTCACTTAGCCAGGAGAACACATGATCGACCTGTATTACTGGACCACTCCCAACGGACATAAAATCACGATGTTTCTGGAAGAGTCCGGTCTGCCATACACCATCCATCCCATCAATATTGGCCAAGGCGATCAATTCAAACCTGAATTCCTGCGTATCGCCCCCAATAACCGCATTCCCGCCATTGTTGACCAGGCTCCGCAAGACGGTGGCGAACCTATCTCCCTGTTCGAGTCCGGCGCCATCCTGCAATATCTGGCAGAAAAAACCGGCCAGTTCCTGTCGACCGATTTGCGAGTGCGTACCGAAACCTTGCAGTGGCTGTACTGGCAAATGGGTGGCCTGGGCCCCATGGCAGGCCAGAACCACCATTTCAATGTCTATGCACCCGTCAAAATCGAGTACGCGATCGACCGCTATGTGCGTGAGACTGGCCGTCTCTATGGCGTGCTGAACAAACATCTGGAGCAGCGCGACTTTATTGCTGGGGACTACTCCATTGCCGATATGGCCAGCTACCCCTGGATTGTCTCCCACCAGCGTCAAAACCAGAATCTGGACGACTTCCCACATCTGAAGCGTTGGTTTGAGCGTATTGGCGCGCGTCCCGCAACTGAGCGTGCCTATGCCTTGGTCGAACAGATCAACCCCGGCTCGCCCGTCCATGACGACAAGGCCCGTCAAATCCTCTTTGGCCAAGATTCTAAAACCATCCGATAGGACTACGATCCCATGACCTTACAGCGCCCCTATCAGCTGCTGCTTATTGGCCTGACAGCCATGGCTCTGTCTGCGTGTTCCAGCACGCCCAGCAATATCTCCCTGATTCCAACGCAAACCCAGGATCAGACTGAAAAAGATGGCGTTTTTACCCAGCCCTTGGACTACAAGCACGTCAAACCAGGCTGTACCGGTGAATGCCCGCGCCTGGAAGTGAAATCTCTGATTTTCCCCGGCAATGCCGAGCTGACCAAACTGGTCGATGAAAGCCTGGCTCATATGACGGTTATCTCTGACCGCCATCCTGGCTATCGCGGTTTGAAGGAATTCGAGAACTACTACTGGGCTACCGCCAATAATCGTGACGAAGTACATTTATCCGCCCGTACGCGCTACCGTAACCGGGATCTGACGGTCGTCGAGCTAAGTTCGGGCATCTACATGACGGGTGCGGCCCACGGCATTACAGCAACCCAGTTCATCAACTGGGACAATCGCCTGAAGACCGCTTTACCTCTGGACCGCATTATTGCCCCCGGCAAGATCAAGCCTTTCCAGGAACTGGTACGCCATGCGCACAACAACTGGGTTTCCAGCCTGAGTGAAGCGCGTGAAGACCGAGCCGGTTGGGACAGAATGTGGCCCTTCCAGCCCGCCCAGAACATTGCTCTGACCGATCAGGGCTTGCTGGTGAAGTACAACCCGTACGAGGTCGCCCCGTATTCCTTCGGTCAGCCAGAGCTACTGCTGCCCTACTCGGAACTGCGTGGCATTCTGCGTCCTGACTACCTGCCCGCCAATTAAGCGTTTGGGTCACCGTAAATAGACAGGCAGCGTATATCAGGCTGCCTGTTAATAAAAACAGTGTTTTTTTGTGCGCTACTCAAAGCCCGGAGCCTTTAGCCATACATGCTGGAGCCACGCCCGTCCTTAGCGTCCGATCATCCCCTCTTCCAAGCTCCCCTACCACCATGTCTGATAACTTGTTCCGCTTTCACGACCTGTTTGCTCAACTGGGTCTGCCCAACACCCCCGAGGCGATTGCCAGCTTTCTGGAAAAACACCGCCCTTTGCCTAATGACGTGCTGCTGGCTGACGCTCCCTTCTGGAACGAGTCTCAAGCCGAATTCATTCGGGAAAAACGACTCCAAGATTCCCCGGAATGGATCCAGATCATTGACCAGTTAAGCGAGGCCCTGCGTCAAACGACTGGCGTGGTGAACCTGTCCGGCCCTTGCCGCGTTCTGGCTTTATCAGGCAGCCTGCGCCAAAGCTCCTTCAACACCGCTTTGGCACACGCCGCTCAAGCCCTGGCTCCCCAAGGCATGGCGATTGAAGTCGCCACCCTACACGGCATCCCCCTGTATGACGGCGATGTTGAGAGCAAGGAAGGCATTCCAGAAGCCGTACTGGCCTTGAAAGAAAAGATCCTGAACGCCGATGCTCTCTTGCTGGTTACCCCGGAATACAACAATGGCGTACCCGGCGTATTCAAGAACGGGATCGACTGGCTGTCCCGCACGGACATGAAGGCCATCTTCTCGGGCCGTATTACCGGGCTGATTGGCGCTTCCATGGGGGGATTTGGCACGGTCTCCTCCCAGGCAGCCTGGTTACCTACGCTGAAAATGCTGGGCGTGTCCCTGTACAGCGGCGGCTCGTTGCTGGTGTCTCGTGCGCAGAATTCCTTTGATGCGGAAGGCAAACTGCAAGATGAGAATATCCAGAAAATGCTCAGCAACTACCTGCAAGGTTTCCAGACCTTTGTGCATGCCTCCCATATGGCCAAGGCGCAAGAAAAGGGCAATTAAGGGGCAATAGATAAAAAGGGTTTTGGTTTCCTGCCTGTAGAAATACTGAGTCACCACAGCTGCGAACGCAGTGCAGGACGTCAGTATCACTACAACCATTCCCGATTATTGCCGTAACAAAAAAGGAGCCCTCAAGGCTCCTTTTTACATCCTGCCCCCAGACTTAAGGCTGTACAGGCTTGTCGAAACGATCCAGGTCAAAATAGCGACTGGTACTGCTGGACGAAGCAGGTTTCGAACTGGAGCTGTCTTCTGCAGGAGCTGGCTCGGGCTCTACCGTCACCGTTTGCACCCGATTCAGATCAGGCTGCTCTACCCGCTCTGGCACACCATAAGTCTGTACCGCTCCACCGGAGTAAGTCCCCGCTGCGGCTGGTGCAGCGGCCGCTTTACGAGCGACAGCTTGATCCAGATAACTGGCCAATTGTTCATGATTGGCTGAACGCGCCCAGTCTGCCGGACTCAAACCTTGGGCATTTTGCATACTCGGATCCGCTCCGGCAGCCAATAGCACATCCACCACCGCCCGTTTGCCCGACAAAGCCGCCATCATCAAGGGGCTGGTTCCGTCTGGTGCAGGTGCATTCACAATCGCTTTCTGAGACAGCAGATAGCGCACCGTCTCTTCATGTCCTTTGGAAGCGGCATAGTGCAAAGGTGACCAGCCCACCCGATTCACCTGCCCCCCTCGTGCTTGCAGATCACGCAAACGAGCGGTCTCCCCCATCAGAGCCAGATACATCATGGGAGTTTCGCGGGCCTCGTTCTCGATGTTCACATTGGTTTGACGGTTAGCCAGTAAAGTGTCCACCACTTTCCACGACTTGTTGCGTATCGCCAGCATCAAGGAAGGATTGCCCTTGGAGTCCACGGCGTTGGGGTTCGCCCCCTTGATGAACTCCTGCTCGATGATGTTGGGTCGGTCATTTTCCAGCGCCAAATACCAATTTCGGCTTTCAAGCTCTGGTTCCTGCGCCGACACAGGGGCTGACAGCAGAAAGGCCAAAGGAAGCACCATGGAAAGGATGGTTTTATTGGGTATTTTTCTTTTAAAAATCATGCTATTAAATCCTTTTCATAAAGTGCTTTATCAGGTTATGAAAGTACAGATAGATGCCGCTGCAAGCGTTGCTCCTCTCTATCCAAGCGGGAAGCTTTTAACTACAAGCAGGTTTGAGAATGTTCAATAACCCACTGATTATTAACAAAAAATGAAAATTCTAACTGAATCTAAACCAAGCCTAAAAGGCAGGAAAAATCCAGTAAATTTCTATTTTTACTCTTGAAATCAAATAGTTAAATAATATTCTTAAAGTTTTAAATCACCTTTAAGCCGCCCTTGTGCAAGATCCTGAGTCTTGGCCCAAACAGTCACAAAAGCCTCATCAAAACCTCTAAACCAGATTAACTTAAATCTGTACCTTACTGAATAATTTGAAAAAATTCTCTGTACTAGCCTCTTCCACTTCCTTCACCGAGATCCCACGAAGCTCCGCAATCTTCTCGGCCACATGAATGACCAGGGAAGGATCATTGGTTTTGCCTCGATATGGCACAGGAGCCAAAAATGGCGAGTCCGTTTCGATCAACAAACGATCCAGCGGCACGCGTTGCGCCACATCCTGCAGTTGGGTAGCGTTCTTGAAGGTCACAATCCCGGAGAAGGAAATGTAGAAATTCAGATCCAAGGCCGCTTGTGCCACTTCCCAGGTTTCAGTGAAACAGTGCATCACGCCCCCGGCAATCTGCGCCTGCTCTTCGCGCATGATGGCAATGGTGTCTTCACTGGCCGAGCGAGTATGGATGATCAAGGGCAGGCCCGACTCGCGACTGGCACGGATGTGGGTGCGGAAACGCTCACGCTGCCAATCCAGGGGCTCTTGCAAGCGGTAATAGTCCAGACCCGTTTCGCCAATAGCCACCACTTTGGGATCTTGAGCATGTTTGATCAGCTCCTGGACGGTAGGCTCGGTGACTTTCTCATAATCCGGATGTACGCCAACCGAGGCAAACAAATGGCCGTGGGGACGCACCAGCTCCATCAAACCGGGCCAGTCGTCCATATCCACGCTGACCACCAGCGCACAGCCCACCTGGTTCTGGCGCATCTTGTCCAGGATGTCGTCCAGATTTTCAGCAAGTTCAGGGAAATTAAGATGGCAATGCGAATCAACAAACATGATTAGACGGTACTTTTTTAGACACGACGACATGCCTGGTGCAAACGGTCCAGGGCATGATGAATAAACAATTTAGCATTGAGAGGATGATTCCCCAGCCTCTTTTGCTGCACCAGCCACTTCAGGGCTTCCGTCACCGCTGTGGTGTTGGATTGGGCTGCCAAGGCATCAATACGCTTTTGCAGGGAAGGATAGTAACGCGCCGGTTGAGCAAAGCCACCCAGCTGAATATCGACAAACAAGCGTTGCCAATGATCAATCCACTCTTGGGCGGGCAGTTTTTCCAGCGTATCGGCCAAGGACAAATCCGCCTCACGACCTGCTTTCAATACCCCATCCATCCAAACGCTTAACCAATCTGGGCACGGTGCATTCATATCCTGGCTGGCGCTTAACGCTTTTAGTGGAGCACCACCCCAGGCAGCCAACCAGTCCGAGGCTTGATCCACCCCTTGTTGCTCCAGCCATTGCACCGATTGCAGAGCATCAGGTGCGGGCAAAGGCAAACGGCGGCAACGCGATACCAGTGTAGGCAACAGCCGATCTGGCGCATCGGCTACCAGCAGAAAAACTGTGCGGTCCGCAGGTTCTTCCAGCACCTTCAGCAAGGCATTGGCCGATACCAGATTCAGAGCCTGAGCCGGATAAAGCACCGCCACTCGCCACCCGCCTCTATGAGTGGCCGTATTGAACCAGTGCTGCAACTGGCGTAATTGCTCCACCCGGATTTCCCGGGAAGGATTTTTACGGGCAGCCGAGTCTTTGGCCAAGTCCCCTTCCTGGGTGTCTGGCCCCTGCTCTTCCAGCGCAACCGCATCCGGGCGCAGCAGGCGCAAGTCCGGGTGATTTCCCCCCCGCACCCACTGACAGGCCTGACAGTGGCCACAAGCCAGACCCTGCACCGGCTGGTCGCACAATAAACTGGCGGCGGCCGCACGGGCGAATCGCGTCTTGCCGATGCCCGGCAGACCGTGGATCAGCCAGGCATGGGCAAAACGCTCCTGATTGCCCAGCCAATTTTGGGCGGTCGCGATTTGCCAAGGTAGAAAAGTCAAACTATCAGACACCGTATTGCCTCAAGGTTGCACATCAAAAGGCCTGATTCACGCAGGAAAGACCAGGCAATCGCCCCCGCTTGAACAGCTCAGCGCACATTGTAATATGAACCGGTAAAATGCCTGCTCCACTACCAAGGATGATGAAGTGAGCTTATTGATCGGGCTGGCCGCCAAAGCGCGTTCAGGCAAAGATACCGTCGCCAATCTACTACTGGCACAAAACCCTTTATTGGCCGCTTATGCCCTGGCCGACCCCGTGAAAATGGGCTGTGAAGTGCTGTTTGGCCTAAGTCCAGCCCAAGCCTGGACAGACGACAGCCTGAAAGAAGTGCCTATTGCCCTTTGGCAGCGCTCCCCCAGACAGTGTTTCCAGCTACTGGGAACGGACTGGATGCGCCAGCGCGATCCCGATCATTGGCTACGCCGCGCCCAACATGTGCTGGAGTTTGGACCGGGCTCCCCCCTTGCCAGAAGCATTCAGAACTACTCGGTCTGGGCGCTGGCTCTGGCCGCGATTTACGGCATGGTGCCTGAGCACCTGGATGATGAGCGGGCGGATAATGTGGATGCCTTTTGGGGTTTGAGTCCGCGTCAGGCGGCCGAACATCTACGCAATCAGGTTCTGGCCAAATACCCGGATTACGAGCACCGTCGCCAAACCTTGCCCCTGTTCCTGCCCAGCCACCAGCTTCCTGATATGAGTCAGGCCCGTTGTCTGCTGATTAAAGACATTCGTTACGAAAACGAGGCCAATTTCATCCGTGAACATGGTGGGGAAATCTGGCATATCGAACGCCCTGGCAATCCAGTGATCAGCCAGCACTCTTCCGAATGGGGTGTAGAACGCGCCCCCCAGGACTATCTGATTCGCAATGACGCAGGCCTGGAAGAACTGGCCAGCAAGGTCCATGATTTGTGGACGGGCTTCACGCAACGGCACGGCTTGAAGCTTTGACTCCCTGGCCTTGGATAGCGCTCAGCCGTCCAAGTGTCACCAAACCGCCCCCAAAAACCATTCAGGCCCCTGATAGGGCCTGAATGGTTTAGCGTTTCAGAATATATTTGGCGACGGCCCGGTTATGTGCAGACAGATTCGTCGAGAACTCGCTGGTTCCATCGCCACGCGATACAAAATAATAGAAATCATGCTTTTCGGGATGCAAAGTCGCCATCAAGGAAGCCTTGCCAGGACTGGCTATCGGCGTGGGAGGCAATCCATTGCGCGTGTACGTGTTCCAGGGGGTATCCGTCGTCAAATCGCGCTTGCGAATACGGCCGTCATAGGCTGAACCCATGCCGTAAATAACAGTCGGGTCTGTCTGCAATGGCATGCCTACGCGCAAACGGTTCATGAACACCCCGGCTACACGCGCTCGATCCTGACTGTGGCCTGTCTCACGCTCCACGATGGAAGCCATGATCAAGGCCTCGTATGGCGTCTTCAAGGGCAAATCCGCATCCCGGTCCGCCCATAGCTGTTCCAGCAGTTCCTGCTGAGCCTGAAACCCGCGCCGCAGGATATCCACATCTGCCGTACCCGGTACAAAAACATAGGTATCGGGATAGAACAGACCTTCAGGATGTACAGCGTCCAAGCCAAAACGCTGCAGCAAGTCTGTATCACTGACATCACTCAAGGTTTGGCGAACCTGGGGATTGCTCGCCAACGTCTCGCGAATGCGTTGATAGGTCCAGCCTTCAGGAATGGTCAGGCGGGTTTGCAGCATATTGCCGCTGGACATGCGCTCCATCACCATCCATGGCGTATCACCACGCACGGCCTCGTAGGCCCCCGCTTGCAAGGAGGTATCCAGGCCAGAGAGACGCGCCATCCAGACAAAAGCATCTTCCTGGATATCGATCCCGGCCTGCTGCATGCTGCGTGCAATCGCACGGGGGCCAGAGCCTGCAGGCACCACATAGTCGATGCGTTCAGCACTCATCGTCACGGGCTGCTTCTTGGCCCAATACCAGGCGCCACCCGCTATCACACAGGCGACGACCACCAGAAGGCCCAACAGGGCAGAGAAGATCTTGACAGTTTTTTTCATGCGAGCGCTATTGTAATCAGAATAAGGCGGCATATTCCTGAATATGTGTCACAGTCAAACACAGAAACCGGGGCAGGCCCGCGCTACCGGATTGCGCTATCCAGCTCATGCCCTGATCCCAGCGGGGATATGCCCCTGAAACCGGCCTCACACACGGTATCATTGATGTTTAAATTTATTTTTTTCGCTCAGCCATGACCGGAATGCCAGCCCCCTCCTCTTTCGCCCTGCCTGATTTGTGCGTCCTCCAGTTTCAGGGAGCCGATGCCGTGTCCTTTCTCCATGCTCAAGTCAGCAATGACTTGGAGCATCTGGCAGCCGACCGCGCCTGCATCGCGGCCTATTGCACCGCCAAAGGTCGCAGTTTGGCGACCATGGTCTTGTGGCGTGAACAGGACGAGACCGTCTATGCCCTGGTGCGCCGTGACCTGAGCGAGGCCCTGATCAAGCGCCTGCGCATGTTCGTGCTGCGCAGCAAAGTGACGATCAGTCTGGCCGAGTTGCAGGTTTACGGTGTAGCGGATCAATCCGCTGCCCAAGCGGTCTGGAATTTGCAGCGCGATGGTGACGACACCTTCATCCAAGCCCCCGGCGAGCTGGGCGGCTTGAATCGCTACTGGCGGATTTCTCCCCAGCAGGATACGAACGCTCAGGCTTCTGAGGGTCGTTGGGAAACGGCGGATATTTTGGCGGGCTTGCCCTGGATCAGCGCCGACACGCAAGATCTGTTCATTCCCCAGACTCTGAACCTGGACCTGATCGACGGCATCAATTTCAAGAAAGGCTGCTATCCCGGCCAGGAAGTGGTGGCACGCAGCCACTATCGAGGCACGATCAAGCGCCGCATGATGGCCGCCCGCAGCGCCATTCTGGACACGGCACCAGCGGTGCAAGAAGCCGCCGATGTGTTCCTGGTCTCTCAAGGTGCAGAGCCGGTTGCGGCTGCGCGCATTATCAACCGCGCCTGGCAAGCCGAGCAGCAGCGTCTGTATGTCTTGATGGAAGTGGTACTGGCGGACCTGGGACAAGGCCAGTTTCAACTGGAGCAAGGACAGGCGCTGGAATTGCAGCCCCTGCCCTACGCTCTGCCAGAACTTAGCTCTTCTGACGGTACAAATTAAGAATGCTGGAGAAATCCAGCCCGGCATTCTGACCCTGTGCGGCATGCAAGGCGAACAGGTTACGTGCCAGTTCGCCTAAGGGTGTCGCACTGTTTTGGCTCACGGCCGCATCGGCCGCCAAACCCAGATCTTTCAGCATCAAACCTGTTGCAAACCCACCCTGATAATCACGCGAAGCCGGTACATCCGGCATCACGCCAGGCCAGGGGTTGTACAGTTCGGTCGCCCAGTTACGGCCAGAGCTGCGCGCCATGATGGACGATAGCACTGCCGGGTCCAGACCGTGAGCAACGCCCAGAGCCAGGGCCTCGGCGGTACCCGCCATCAAAATCCCCAAGAGCATATTGTTGCAAATCTTGGCAACCTGGCCCGCACCGGCTTTACCAGCATGAAAAATGTTCTTGCCCATGGCATCCAGGTAAGGACGCGCCTTTTCCAGCGCCGGATCCTCGCCCCCGACCATAAAGGTCAAGGTGCCGGCCATTGCGCCACCAGTACCACCGGAAACAGGCGCATCCAGCATCAACAGACCCAGCTTGGCCGCCTTGGCCGCCAGATCCTGGCTGGTTTGCGCATCAATCGTGCTGCAATCGACCAGCACTGTGCCGGGGGCCACGGCCTGCAACAAGCCGTTCTCGCCCTCGTAAACCTGACGAACGTGGCGGCCAGCAGGCAGCATGGTAAAGACCATCTGCGCGTCTTTGGCGATCTGCACCGCCGACTCGCCCACTTGCGCCCCCGCTGCCTGCAGCTCCTTCATGGCCTCTGCATTCAGGTCAAAGACCTTCAGGCTATGGCCGGCT
Source organism: Alcaligenes sp. RM2 (assembly GCF_052931795.1). Lineage (NCBI taxonomy): Bacteria > Pseudomonadati > Pseudomonadota > Betaproteobacteria > Burkholderiales > Alcaligenaceae > Alcaligenes > Alcaligenes sp. RM2. The sequence goes on along the minus strand of NZ_JBRFIO010000001.1, from coordinate 908,869 downwards.
TTGAGCAGATTCAGCGCCATGGGTTTGCCCATATGGCCCAGCCCGATAAATGCAATCGTGTTACTCATTTTGTCTCCTCGTCATTATGAAAACGGCGCCGTCAGGCGCCGCAGCGGTCTGCCTGGATCACAGGTCAGCCAAGGGATGAGTCGTTTCTGCAGGCCAGGCGGGAACAAAAAAGCGTTCCACCCAGCGGGCATCAGCCTGTTCCAGCGAGGCCGGATTCCAGCGTGGCTGTTTGTCTTTATCAATCAGCAGTGCACGTATGCCTTCCTGGAAGTCACCCTGTACGCCACACTGCAGCGACACAATGTATTCCAGGCGGAAGACATCAGCCAAAGACAGGTGGTGGACACGCTCCAGCAGTTCAAAGGACAAACGAGCCGAACCTGGAGCACCTTTGGCGAAGGTCTGTGCGGCACGGGACAGCCAGGGGTCGGCACTGTCCTGCCACTGCTGCAAAGCCTGTGTAATGCGTTCAAACTCGCGACTGGCGCAGACATCACGCAGCATGGCGTAATTTTGCTCCAACGGGCCGGTATCGGGGCGAGCGCCCTCTGCCAGACCACGCAGGACCTGATGCACGCTGCTATCACGAGCGTCACGTTCATCAGACCAGTTCGTGGCTTGCAAGGCCTTGAGCAAGGCATCGAAATGCACCCGTGGCAAGTAGGCATCGGCCAAGCCCAGGAACAAGCAATCCGAGGCGTTGATTTGCGCGCCGCTCAGTGCCAGGAAATGGCCGATACCCGCAGGCAGATGTGACAACATCCAGGTGCCACCCACATCGGGGAACAGGCCAATGGAGATCTCGGGCATGGCAAAACGCGTGGTATCGGTCACCACACGATGGCTAGCACCGTTGAACAAGCCCACGCCCCCACCCATTACAATCCCGTCACCCCAGCACAGGATAGGTTTTGGGAAGGTGTGGATCAGATAATCCAGGCGGTATTCCACATCGAAGAATTCGCGGGCGTACTCGTTATCCCAGGCCGAACCACCCTGGTTCTTTTGCATGGAGGCATACAGCGAATGCAGATCGCCCCCGGCACACAGGGCCTTTTCGCCGGCACCATGCAACACGATCATGGCAATACTGGAATCCTGCGCCCATTCCTGAAACTGCTTGAACAGCAGCTGGCACATCTCCAAATTCAGCCCATTCAGGGCTTGCGGGCGGTTCAGCGTAGCAACACCAATCGCCTTTCCGTTCTGGCCGGGCAGGCGATCAAACAAAACAGAATCCGTCATCGAATATCAGCTCCAAGATCTATGATTTGTCGTGCAATGATGACACGCATGATCTCGTTTGTGCCTTCCAGAATCTGGTGCACCCGAGTATCGCGCACCAGTCGCTCAACAGGATAATCCTTCAGGTAACCATAACCGCCAAAGAGCTGTTGTGCATCCACGCAGGCCTGAAAACCCAGATCCGTGGCCATACGCTTTGCCATGGCGCAGTAGGTGCTGGCCTGACTGCTACCGGCGTCCAGGTGCGAAGCGGCCAGGCGCACCATTTGGCGGGCGGCAACCACGCTGGTCAGAATATCGGACAACTTGAATTGCAGAGCCTGGAACTGGTCCAGATGCTTGCCGAACTGGCGGCGCTCCTGCATATATTGACGGGCAGCATCATAAGCACCCTGGGCGGCTCCTACCGAGCAGCAGGCAATATTGATGCGCCCACCGTCCAGGCCCTTCATGGCCAGTTTGAAGCCCTCGCCCTCCTGGCCCAGCATGGCCGAGGCAGGAACGCGTACGCGCTCAAAGGTAATGCCCCGTGTGGACTGACTATTCCAGCCCATCTTCAATTCTTTACGACCGTAAGTGATACCGGCGGCATCGGCAGGTACGGCAAAAGCGGAAATCCCCTTTGCGCCATCCCCTCCGGTACGAGCCATAACCACCAACAAGTCCGTGTCTCCGGCACCGGAAATAAAGGCTTTGCTACCGCTGATCAGATAGTCGTCGCCATCACGCTCGGCACGTGTCCGCAGCGAGGCGGCATCCGAGCCTGCGCCCGGTTCGGTCAAACAGTAAGAGCCTAGTTTCTGGCCACTGCTCAGCAGCTCGCCCCATTGGGATTTGACTTCGTCCGTACCCCAGGTGCCGACCATCCAGGTAACCATATTGTGGATAGTCAGAAATGCGGTGGTCGAGGGATCAACTGCCGCCATTTCTTCGAACACCAGGCTGGACTCCAGACGCCCCAGGCCCAGGCCGCCGATGGATTCCGGGGCATACAAGCCGCAAAAACCCAACTCGCCGGCTTTACGGAACGCCTCGATCGGGAAAATCTGTTCCTCATCCCAACGTGCCGCATGCGGTGCCAGTTCCCCTTGTGCAAACTCGCGAGCCGCTTGCGCAAAAGCGTTCTGATCGTCTGTCAGTATCATGTCTGTCTCCTTATTTTTACCCACCATAATGCGAGCCGCCCCCTTTAGTTGTCGTGCTGATGACAATCAGCCGTTTCATAGGGGGCAGTGCAAGGCAGGAGGCGACAGTCTAGCTGAAAGTAGCGGCCTGATGATCAGGCGCAGAAGAACTAGGCGCGGGCGGGTTTGCGGCGGGGTCTGGCGGCAGCGCGGGCGGCCAGCTTGTGCGCATAACGGCGACGGCGGGAATCCATGGGGTCAAAGACCAGCTCGCGATAGACTTCTACCCGGTCCTGATCCTGCAAGAGTTGGTCCAGCTGGCAGCGCTGGCCGTAGACACCGACGTGCAGCGCGTCCAGGCCCTGTTCATCGTCCAGCGGCGGCAAGCCGCATTCACGCAGGCCTTCGGCAATGCCAGCTTTTAACAGGGCATCACGCACACAACTGCCCGCAGGCAAACGCAGGGCGGCTTTCCAGACCTGCGCCTGAGTAGCCACAATCACGCTGACGGATAATTCAGTCACCGTAGACCTCTTGGGCACGGCGGGTGAAGGAGTCGATAAAGCTGTTGGCAACGCGGTTAAAGATGGGACCGACCACCATTTCCAGCGCGCGGCTGGAGAACTCGTACTCCATGGTGAACACGATCTTGCAACCGTCTTCGCCCAAAGGAGTAAACTGCCAATCCCCCGTCAAGGCCGAGAAGGGCCCTTTGACCAGGCGCAAGACAATACGATTGGGATAATCGTGTTCGTTACGTGTGGTGAAGGTTTGACGAATACCCGCAATGCTGATGGTAACCGAGGCTTCCATCCCCTTTTCGTCACGCTGGTTGACACTGGCGCCACCACACCACGGCATGAATTCAGGGTATTTTTCCACCTCTGCAACCAGGTCAAACATCTGTTCGCAGCTATAAGGAAGGAGGACGGAGCGTTTTACTGTATGCATCAGGTCTGGTTAATAGATAGAATGTTCTGATTTTACAATCTATGGTTGGCAATTAATTCATGAGTATTGTTGATAATCGCAAGGCTACCCACGAATATTTTATCGAAGAGCGCTTTGAGGCCGGTCTGGTCTTGGAGGGTTGGGAGGTCAAGGCGATCCGAGCTGGGCATGTTCAGCTCAAAGAAAGCTATGTCATCGTACGCGAGGGCGAGCTGTTTATTTTAGGGATGCACGTCAGCGCTTTGCCGACAGCGTCCACTCATATCCGGCCCGATGCCACTCGTACACGTAAACTGCTGCTCAAAGCCGAAGAAATCAGCAAGCTGATCGGCAAGGTTGAACAACGTGGTTACGCCCTGGTTCCCCTGAACCTCCACTACAAGAAAGGTCGTATCAAGCTGGACTTCGGTCTGGGACGCGGTAAAAAACTGCACGATAAACGTGATGTTTCCCGCGACAAAGACTGGAAGCGCGAACAAGAACGCTTGATGAAACACGACACCCGCCGTAAGACGAATGAATAAAACGGGCTAAAAAGCCCGTTTTGTTCCAAATCTCAATGTAATTTAACACGAGGGGCGGCCCGTTTGCTGAGCAAGCGGCCCAAAGCCAAGGTTGCCGTTCGCGCAACCCCTAAAATCGCCATGTGGTGCATCAGGTGCAGACTCATGTACATGATGCGAGCCAGCAAACCTTCCACAAACCAGCTCTTGCCGGACAAGACCCCCATCAGGCTCCCTACCCCACGGCTGTGGCCCACGGAAACCAGCGAGCCGTAATCCTTATAGACAAAGGGTGCTTCATCCACAGGCTTGCCCTGGATGCGAGCGGCCAGACGTTTGCGCAAGTAACTGGCTTGCTGGTGCGCGACCTGGGCACGTGCAGGCAAGAACTGACCTTCCTTGTCCCAGGGCACTTGTGCGCAGTCGCCCAAGGCCCAGATATAGGGATCGGGTGTGGACAGACAGGAATCCAGCACCAGCTGATTGATGCGGTTGACGGGCAAACCCAACTGGCCCAAAAAGGCAGGGGCTTCAATCCCCGCCGCCCAAACGCACAAATCGTTGGGATATTGACCACCGTTCGCATCCTCGATGTGGTCCGCCGCCAGACGGCTGACCCGCACCGAGGTCCGTACCGCTACGCCACGCTGCTCCAGCAGACTTTGAGCGGTAGCGGACAGCTTGGGCGGCAGAGCAGACAGAATGCGATCGGCGCCTTCCAGCAAGGTAATGCGCACTTCGCGGTCCGAACTGCTGCCCGGAATGCTGTAAATGCTTAAATCAGCACGGGCTTCCAGCAACTCGGCAGCCAGTTCCACCCCCGTTGCCCCGCCCCCGACAATATTGATGTACAGCGGTGCCCCCGGTTCACGCTGCGCGCGGCGTGTCACACTGATCAGTTCATTGAGCAATTTCAAACGGAAACGCTCTGCCTGATGGGTCGAGTCCAAGGCCAGCGCGTGTTCATGGGTGCCAGGCGTATTGAAAAAATTGGATTTGCTACCCACGGCCATCACCAGGGTGCCATAGGACAGGCTGCGTTCCGGGAACACTTCTTCATGATCGGGCCCCAGGACAGGAGCCAGCGTAATACTGCGCTGCTCGCGGTCTATACCGGTCATTTCACCTTGAATAAAAGTGAAACCACAGTCTCGTGCCAGCATGAAATACGATAGCCCTTCGCGGTGAATATCCAAGGTGCCGGCGGCAACCTCGTGCAAGGACGGTTTCCAGATATGGTCACTGTCTTTGTCGACCAGAAAGATATGCTGACGCCCGAACTGACGTCCTAATTTGGCAGCCAGCTCCAGGCCACCTGCCCCGCCCCCCACGATCACCACTTGATACGACTGCGTAGTAGACATCCAGAACTCCTTGGGACTTGTCTTGAGCAAAGAGAGTATCAGAACCGCCGCCTTATACTTTAAATCAAAACAGATAAGGACTATAGCGATCTGTAGACGCCGCCAGGCGCGCCCAGAAGCGCCGGCCTGCGCTACCACCCGAATATGTGGCTCTTTTGCGCTTTAATAGGCCTTAGATCAAAGACTGGCGCAAACAAATAGGTCCAGCAGCAGTGCATGTCGTAAAATCAAGGGGTTTGGTCTTGCTTGCCCTTAACGATCGAAATAGAGCAACAGCACAGCAGCTATTGATACGGTATGATGCTGACTTTGTCCTATTCACTTATTTTTTGCCTGCCATTATGCACGACGATGTTCCCCGAAAATCCCAACGCGCGACTCGAAAAGGGCGCGAACGCCGCGACAAAATCCTGGAAGTGGCTTCCGAGGTTTTTCGCGAGAATGGTTTTGAGGCCACATCCATGTCCCAAATCGCTGCATTGGCAGGCGGCTCCAAGGGCACACTCTACAACTACTTCCCGTCCAAAGAAGACCTCTTGCTGGCTGTCTTGCTGACAGGCGCCCAGGACTTTACCGAACAGGTCTTGACCAAGCTGGACTGCGAAGGCGATATTCGCGAAGAGCTGAAGCGCTTTTTGCTGCCCATGCTGCGCAATCTTTACTCCAAGCAAACCGCCCAATTGTTACGTATCGTCGTCTCTGTAGGTGGCCACAGTGACATCGGCAAGCGCTTCATGGAAATGCTGGATGATCAGATCTGGGACGGCGTGCAGTGCTTTTTTGCCCACCACATCGAGCGCGGCACCTTGCGCAAGCTGGACCCGGCATTGATGGTGGAACACTTCCGCTGCCTGAGCGAAGGCGAAATCGTTCTCCTGCTGATGGGCGCCATGGAGCCCTGGAGCGAAGAACACATTCAAAGCGAAACCGAACATATTCTGGATATGTTCTTGCACGTTTATCAAAACGACACAGCAAACTAAGGCTGTATCAATCGACTGCAACCGCTGATTGCCATCTCCTTACGGTTCCCGGCTTTATGCTCTACAGCTGACAGCGAACCCTTCAAGACAATCTGAATCCATGCCGCCCGATCCAGGGCGGTGACGGCGACTCCTTTTTCCCCATCACTACCTTTCACCAGCTCCCTGCCCCTGATCGGTGCCGGTTGTCAGGATTGAACCTGTGCTTCTCACTGCCCTACACCACGAGCACTCGGCGATACCTGTACGAGCTCGCACACCGACTCCAGCCTGCCAATACGCCAACATAGACGCACTATCAGGCTAAAAGAACCACAAAACGAAATCGCCTGAGCACGCGCAGGAGCAAGAACAGAAGCGCTGGCAAAAGATGCGCCCCAAAAACGACAACACCCCGACATGGAAGCTCCATGTCGGGGTGTTGAATCTTGACTGGCTTGACCAGCTTACTGCCAGAGACGTTTCCCTGGCAGTGGATTAGGTCTTGGTCTTAGGCCTTGGCCAGACGCTGCCAGGTGTCCACAACCGTGTCAGGGTTCAGCGACAGCGAAATAATGCCTTCTTCGCTCAGCCACTTGGCCAGATCGGGGTGATCGCTAGGGCCTTGGCCACAAATACCGACGTATTTGTTTTGTGCCAGACATGCCTTGATGGCACGGCTCAACATGAACTTCACGGCTTCGTCGCGCTCGTCGAAGTCAGCAGCCAACAGTTCCATACCGGAGTCACGATCCAGACCCAGGGTCAGCTGAGTCATGTCGTTGGAGCCGATGGAGAAGCCGTCAAAGTACTGCAGGAACTTCTCGGCCAAAATAGCGTTGGAAGGCACTTCACACATCATGATCAGGCGCAGGCCGTTTTCGCCACGAGCCAGACCGTGGGAAGCCAGCAGCTCAACCACACGCTCTGCCTGACCCAGGGTACGCACGAATGGCACCATGATTTCGACGTTGGTCAGACCCATTTCGTCGCGCACTTTCTTCAGGGCTTCGCATTCCATCTTGAAGCATTCTGCGAAGTCTTCGGACAGGTAGCGAGCCACACCGCGAAAGCCCAGCATTGGGTTCTCTTCCTCGGGCTCGTAGCGCGAACCACCCACCAGTTTGCGGTATTCGTTGGACTTGAAGTCCGACAAACGCACAATGACGGGCTTGGGGTAGAAGGAAGCGGCCAGAGTCGCAATACCTTCAGCCAGTTTTTCCACGAAGAAAGCACGTGGGCTGGCGTAGCCACGAGCCGCCGATTCCACCGCCTTTTTCAGGTCGCTATCCACATTGGGATAGTCCAGAACGGCTTTGGGGTGAATCGCGATGTTGTTGTTGATGATGAATTCCAGACGGGCCAGACCCACACCATCGTTCGGGATTTGCGAGAAGTCGAAAGCCAGTTGTGGGTTACCCACGTTCATCATAACTTTCAGGCCGATCTCGGGCATTTGGCCCCAGCTGACTTCTTCGATCTCGGTTTCCAGCAAACCGTCGTAAATACGGCCTTCGTCGCCTTCAGCACACGATACCGTCACTTCCTGGCCTTCTTTCAGCACGTCTGTGGCGTTGTTGCAACCGACCACGGCAGGGATGCCCAGTTCGCGAGCAATAATCGCCGCGTGGCAGGTACGGCCGCCACGGTTGGTGACAATAGCCGAAGCCAGCTTCATGATGGGTTCCCAGTTAGGGTCCGTCATGTCGGTCACCAGCACGTCGCCGGGTTTGACCAGATCCATCTCGGAAGCATCCGCCACAATACGGACTTTGCCCGAACCGATCTTCTGGCCAATGGCGCGGCCTGTGACCAGCACGTCGCCGGTGGCTTTCAGGCGGTAACGCTCTTGCACATCGTTGCTGCCTTGCTGGGACTTAACCGTCTCAGGACGGGCTTGCAGAATGTAGATCTTGCCGTCGATACCATCACGACCCCACTCAATGTCCATGGGACGCTGGTAGTGTTTTTCAATAATGGTGGCGTAGCGAGCCAGTTCGATCACTTCTTCGTCGCTCAGGGAGTAACGATTGCGCTCGGACACAGGCACGTCCACGGTACGTACAGCGTGATCGGTGGTACGACCTTCGTCAAATTCCATCTTGATCAGCTTGGAGCCGATACGGCGGCTGATGATGGGGTAGTGACCGGAAGCCAGCGTTGGCTTGTAAACGTAGAACTCGTCCGGATTGACCGAACCTTGCACCACGGTTTCGCCCAAGCCGTAGGAGGAGGTCAGGAAAACCACGTCCTTGAAGCCCGATTCGGTGTCCAGGGTGAACATCACGCCGGCGCTGCCCTTATCGGAGCGCACCATACGCTGGATACCAGCGGACAGAGCCACTTCAGCGTGGGCGTAGCCCTTGTGCACGCGATAGGAAATAGCGCGGTCGTTGTACAGGGAAGCAAACACATGGTGAATCTTGCTCAGCACCTCGTCAATGCCCACCACGTTCAGGTAGGTTTCTTGCTGACCGGCAAAGGAAGCGTCAGGCAAGTCTTCGGCGGTTGCGGAAGAACGCACGGCAAAGGAACCTTTGCCATCGGCGTCCAGCTCAGCAAACGCGTCACGTACGGCTTGTTCAAACTCGGCTGGGAACGGAGTGTCGATGATCCACTGACGGATTTCGGCACCGGCAGCAGCCAGTTCACGCACGTCGTCGGCGTCCAGCGCGTCCAGACGCTGCTGAATGCGCTTGTCCAGATCCTTGTTTTTCAGGAAAACGCGGAATGCTTCGGCTGTTGTGGCAAAACCACCTGGCACGCGCACACCAGCATCAGCCAACTGGCTGATCATTTCACCCAGCGAAGCGTTTTTACCGCCCACTGTGTCGACGTCCGTCATGCGGAGCTTGTCGAAACCAATTACGTAAGACATAAGTCACCTTGAATAGAAAAAAAAGCGTGTTTGCTTAAGGCAGTGATCCCAGCAGCGCTGTCCGTGTGATCTGTCCTAAGCAAACCTGCCTTTCCATCCCCCGATTCGAGCGGTAAATGGTAATCTTGCAAATTGTACCGTTTCCCGAGCATTGTGCACGACTTATTCCATGTCTTCTTCTCCTATTGAGCGTACCGTCTTTGTCGTTTCCGACAGCACGGGCATTACCGCCGAAACTTTCAGCAACTCCGTCCTGTCGCAATTCGCTCAATTCGAATTTCAGGCCATCCGGATCCCCTTCATCGATACCATCGAGAAAGCCCAGTCTGTTGCTGATCGCATCAACCAATGCGCGCAGGAACAGGGCCAGCAGCCTCTGGTCTTCAGCACCCTGGTTGACCCCAAGATGGCGCACATCATTGGCGCGGCCAATTGCACCTTCCTGGACTTGTTTGGTGCCTTTGTACGACACATCGAACGCGCCCTGGGGGTGAAATCCAGCCGTTCCGTGGGTCGTTCGCACTCCGGTGGCATGTCCAAGCGCTACAACAACCGTATCGAGGCCATCAACTTCAGCCTGGCGCACGACGATGGTCAATACGTGAATGGTCTGGAACAAGCCGACGTGATTCTGGTGGGTGTGTCACGCTGCGGAAAAACGCCTACCAGCTTGTACTTGGCAATGCAGTATGCCGTCAAGGCCGCCAACTACCCCATCATTCCCGAGGATTTCCAGCGCGGTACCCTGCCCGCGACGCTGGCTCCTTACCGGAAAAAGATTTTTGGCCTGTCCATTCATCCAGACCGCCTGTCCGAAGTGCGTAATGAACGCCGTCCGGGTAGCAAATACGCCACCATCGAACAGTGCCGCATGGAAGTGGCCGAAGCCGAGCGCCTGATGCGTATGGAAGGTATCCCTTGGCTGTCCACCACCACCAAATCCATCGAGGAAATCTCCACCAAGATTCTGGATGATGTCGGTTTGGACCGCCGCTCCTACTAAGGATTGAACTCCTGGTCCAAGCGCCCCCCCTTCGGGCGTATTCGGACAGCCTCAACATCAAGGCCTGAACCCGGTGTGATACCTGGCTCAGGCCTTTTTGTTTGCTGCGGGTACGGTAACAGGTCTGCTGTGCATCCACTTGCGCCTCTACGGGTGTCGGTTTGCCTATACCGGCTTGCATCCCCTATTGTTGCCCCCTCTTAGACCAGCTTGCCCACCCAAACCTGCGGGTGCTGATCGGCCCAAGGCAAGGCTTGCTCCAATTGGCCAGCCAGCCCGAACAAAAGGCATTCCTGGCCATAGCCGGCTGTAAACATCATGCCTATGGGTAAAGAGGTGGCCACATCCTGCCCAGCAGGCACGGACATGGAGGGCGAACCGCTGATGTTGGCCAAAGCAGCAAAAGGCGCTTGCCGGAAGACGTGGGCAATCCAGCCCAGGCCATCCACCTGATCCTGTACCTTGTTGTACTCGCCCACCTTCATGGGCAGCGTAGGCACGGTGGGTGTCATCAGCACATCGTACTTCTGGAAATACGCCCCCAAATTCCGTGAAACTGTATTACGCACGGCAATCGCCCCCAGAATATCAATCCCGCTAATCTTCTTGCCGTAGGCGTAGGCCGCCAGCGTGGCCTGTTCCAGATACTCCTCGTTCACCGGGCGTCCTGTCGCCGCTGCAATGCTGTCTATCCATGCAGCCGTATTCACGTTCCAGAACTGAGCATTGGCGTGCACAAAAGCCTCCCAACTGACGCCGGAGTCAAACACCAGGGGCTCCACCTGATGGCCCAAGGACTCCAACACCGAGGCCATATCAATCGCCTTGGCCGCTATGGCAGATTGGGTTTTATCGCCGCTGGGCGGGTCCATCATCAAGCCGATACGCAAGGAACCCGGATTCTTCTTGACGGCCGATAAAAAGCTCTGCGGGGGCGCTGCGGTGTAATAGGGCTCGCCGATACCGGGACGACTAATCGCATCCAGCAAGGCCGCACTGTCTCGCACACTGCGGCTGACACCCAGATGGGCCAGCAGACCACTCCACACTTCATCTTGCTGAGGGCCGCTGGAGACACGCCCCCGAGTGGGCTTCAAACCAAACAGGCCGTTCACTGCTGCAGGGACACGGATAGAGCCACCGCCGTCAGTTGCATGCGCCACTGGCACCATCCCTGCCGCCACTGCAGCGGCCGAACCTCCTGTAGAGCCGCCAGCATTAAAAGCCGGGTTCCAAGGGTTCAGCGTAGGGCCTACGCAGCGCGCTTCCGTCGTGGTACTGATGGCGAACTCCGAGGTGGTCGTGCGCCCCAGCGTGACCAGTCCCGCCTCCTTGTAGAGGCTCATCAAGGTGCTGTCTGCATCCATCACCATATCTTGCGCCAGCTTGCTGCCCAGCTCGTAGCGCTTGCCCTTCATGGTGATCGCCAAATCTTTAATCAAAAACGGGACGCCGTAGAGTACGGAGTCCCGGTCAGCATGAGGGTCAATCTCCCCGTCCCAGCTCTCTACAACCGCATTGATTTTACTGTTCAAGGTGTCGACGGCTTTTTTGCCAACTTGGCTTAATTCTTGAACACTGATTTGTTTCTTGGCGACCAGCTCAGCAAGAGCCAGGGCATCATAGGTCGCGTATTCGCTAAGTTTCATTGTTGACCTCATCTGAAAAAGATTAGGAATCCAGCCGGATACAACGATGCAGCGATAAAGGGAGGGAAAGACGGCTCTGCACGAGCCGCTAGCAGACAAGCGTCTACTGCGCCAGGCACTCAGTACTAGCGTACCGATAAGCAGGCGCCTTACTAGATGATTTACTTGATTTTACAAGTGGAGACAAGTGCCAGATCAAGACAGAATTAGCGCTTACAGGCTAACTCTGCTTGATGCTGTGAAATAAAGCCGCTGGAACTAGCGGCTGTGCTGACGACGTTGCTCGTACAGGCACAGTGCGGTGGCAATGGCCACGTTCAAGGACTCAACACCGGGCGCCTGGGGGATAAACAGGCGTTGATTTGCCTTAGCCAGCAAGGCCGGGCTGACACCTTGGCCCTCATTACCAAAAACCCAAATCCCTTGGTCTGGCAGGCTGGACTCGTACAGGTCCTGGGTATCCGGGCCCAGAGAAGTCACCAGCACCGGCAAGGCCGCTTGTTCAAGCAATGCTACGCCATCGACCTGCTCATGGATTTGAATGGAGAAATGAGCGCCCTGCGCACTACGCAGCACTTTCTGCGACCAGACGCTAGCACAGCCCGGTGTCAGATACACCGCTTCCAGGCCCACCGCTACGGCAGTGCGCAGTACCGTGCCTACATTGCCCGGATCTTGCACCTGATCCAGCAAGATGGCGCGTTTCGTGGGAGCCGTCCAAGTCTGTCCACGAGGCACGCGGACAATAAAGCCTATGCCCTGCCCCTGACCTACTTGGGACACCGCATTCATCAACGTGGCATTGAACGTCACGCTGCTATGGCCTGGCAAGAAACGCGCCAGTTCCAGCAACTCGTCGGAGTGACGGTCCATCTCGAAAACAGCCAGTTCCGGCAAACCACGGCGTTCCAGCCACATTTGGCACAGATGAATGCCTTCCAACCAAATCAGCTGATCCCCCCCGTCCAGCTCGCGTTTATCGTGAGCCAAGCGCTGTACTCGTTTGAACAGCGCATTATCTTTGGATTCAATCAGCCTCATTGTCTTCAACTTACCTAACTAAAGATGCGCGTACCGGCGCGAAACTTCGACGATGCTCGGGACAAGGTCCGTGCTGGGACAAACGATCCAAATGCAAGGCCGTCCCGTAGCCTTTATGCTGGTCGAAACCGTATTCAGGATAGTCTCGGTGCAATTCCAGGCAGACCGCATCCCGCGCTGTTTTGGCCAAAATCGATGCGGCCGCAATGGCGGCATGGCTGGCGTCGCCTTTAATGATGGCCTCTGCCGGACAACAAAGGCCGCCTGGAATGCGATTGCCATCCACCAAGGCTTGTTCCGGTTTGACGCTCAGGCCATTACAGGCCCGCTGCATCGCCAGCATGGCGGCGTGCAAGATATTGATGTCATCAATTTCTGCCACAGTAGCACTGGCAATTTCCCAGGCTAAGGCTCTTTCCTTGATCAACACAGCCAGGGCTTCACGTCGCTTGGCGGTCAGCTTCTTGGAGTCGTTTAGGCCTTCAATGGGATTGTTCGGGTCCAGAATAACGGCAGCGGCAAAAACGGGACCGGCCAAGGGACCACGTCCTGCTTCATCCAGCCCCGCCACCAAACCTGCCGAGACATCACTGACTAATAAATCCAGCTGCTTCATGCACGCGCCATATTCAAAATGACCTCAGCCGCCAAGGCGGGGGTGTCCCGACGCAAGGTCAAATGCATCTCGGTAAAGACCTGCTCGATATGAGCTACATACTCCTGATCGCTCAAGGCTTTCCAGCACTCTTGCGCCAGCTTCTGGGGTTCGGCATCTTCTTGCAGTAGTTCAGGCACGACAAAATCGCGAGCCAGCACATTAGGCAAGCCCACCCAAGGCACATACGGTCTGTCCTGGCCGGACTTCCAACGTATGATGCGCTCCATCATGGGGCTGAGCACATACGAAATAACCATAGGACGCTTGTACAAGGCCGTTTCCAGGCTGGCGGTACCGCTGGCCACCAGCACCGCGTCACTGGCCTCCATCACCGTCCAGGCGGGTGGACGGACCACTCCTTCCGAATCCGGCTGACGAATACCCGCTGTGTTGGCATCAATAATGTGCAAGTTACGGATAGGATGCTGAACCAGAGCCTCTTCAAATTCCTGACGGCGCTTGGGATTGACCATGGGCACCAGAATCATCAGATCCGGGTCCTGGTCCTGCAAAATCTGTACGGCCTGCAAGAAGCGCGGCGACAGCATCTTGACCTCGGAGGAGCGGCTGCCAGGCAACACGCCCAGAATACGACCCGTCTCGGGCAAACCCAGGCGACGACGAGCGTCGGCCTTGTCCGGCTGCAAAGGGATATTCGCTGCCAAGGGATGGCCCACATAGGTCACCGGAATGCCTTCCTTTTCGTAGATCTCGGTCTCGAAAGGAAACAGCACCAGCATATGGGAAACCGCTTCGCGGATTTTGTGGATACGCTCGTAGCGCCAGGCCCAGATCGAGGGCCCCACAAAGTGCACCGTAGGCACACCAGCCTGACGCAAACGATGCTCCAGGCGCAAATTGAAGTCCGGGGCATCAATACCCACAAACACATCGGGACGCTGCCGCAACCATTGATTGCGCATGCCCAAATAGGTGGAGACCAGACCCGGAATACGTTTGAGCGCCTCGACGTAACCAAATACCGTCAAGGCGTCCATAGGATAGTATTGGTGAAATTGCTGGGCGGCCATCTCGGGGCCGCCTATGCCTTCTACCTGCACGCCAGGACTGCCTTGGCGCAGCCCTTGAATGATGCGAGCCGCCAGCAAGTCGCCAGACGGCTCCCCGGCCACCATTCCTATACGCAGATCCCGCTTGGCCCCTGTTTGCCCCGACCCGTCTGAACGTGCCGCTAATAGGCTGGAGGCGCTGCTCATGGCCGGCAAATACCCCGGCTGGAGTCATTCAAGAAGTCGATCATGACCTGAACCGCGGCACGGCAGTCAGGCTGCGTTTCCTGCAAGGCTTGCATTTGCTCTACCGCCTGCTCCACCGTCAGCTTGCGACGATACAGCAGCTTGTAGCTTTCCTTCACCGCCGAAATCGCTTCAGCCGAAAAGTTGCGACGGCCCAAGCCTTCACTGTTGACACCGACAGGACGGAAAGGATCGCCTGCACCGATGACGTAAGGAGGGATATCCTGACGCACCGAGCTGGTACCACCAATCATGCTGTGCGCACCGATACGACCGAACTGGTGCACGGCAGTCAAACCGCCCAGAATGGCCCAATCGCCAATATGTACGTGACCGCCCAGCTGGACGCTATTGGCAATAATCGTGTGATTGCCAATCTGGCAATCGTGAGCAATGTGGGTGTAAGCCATGATCCAGTTGTCATTGCCAACACGGGTCACGCCTACATCCTGCACCGTGCCGGTATTGATGGTGACGTATTCACGAACCATATTGCCATCGCCGATTTCCAGGCGAGTCGGTTCTCCAGCGTACTTCTTGTCCTGCGGCATGCCCCCGATGGAGCAGAAACGGTAGAAATGGTTGTTGCGACCAATCGTGGTCACGCCATCTATCACGCAGTGAGGGCCCACTTTGGTGCCCGCCCCCATCGTGACATTGGGCCCGATAATGCTGTAAGGCCCGACCTCGACATCATCTGCAAGCTGAGCGCCTGCTTCGATGATGGCCGTTTCATGAATACGCATAAACTATTCTTCCAATTGACGGATAGCACACATAATTTTGGCTTCGGCAACCACTTGGCCATCGACCAGGGCGCGGCCTGTGTACTTGCACAAAGCGCGGCTGATGCGGTCAGCCGTCACTTCCAGACGCAACTGATCGCCTGGCATCACGGGCTTGCGGAAACGCGCGCCATCCACACCGACCAGGTAATAGGCCAGTTTGTTGTCCACTTTGGCGTACGGATCCTCGGGATCGGTAAAAGAGAACAGTGCGGCTGCCTGAGCCATGGCTTCAATGATCAAGACCCCAGGCATAACCGGCATATGCGGAAAGTGACCTGTAAAAAAGGGTTCATTCATCGACACGTTTTTAATGGCGACGATGCTCTTGCCGGGCACCAGTTCCAAGACGCGATCGACCAACAGCATCGGGTAACGATGAGGGAGGCGATCCATAATTTGTCGAATGTCGAGTTCCATGTCCTGTCCTGCTTATTTTTGTTTATTGATATGTTCAGATGATTCATTTGCCCCATCCGCCTGCTGACGTTCCAAAGAACGCAGGCGACGGCGCAAACCGCTCAATTGTCCCAACACGGCAGCATTTTTCTGCCAGTCCTGGTGTCCTGCAAAGGGATAAACCCCGGTATAACGTCCGGGCTGGCTGATGCTGGAAGTGACAGCCGTACCACCAGAGACGTGCACGTCATCCCCCAGAACCAGGTGTCCCGAGAGCATCGCTGCCCCGGCAATCGTACAACGTGCCCCGATCTGGGTAGAGCCGGCCACCCCCACACACGCCGCCATGGCGGTATGCTCACCGACCTGCACGTTATGACCGATCATGATCTGGTTATCAAGCTTGACGCCGTTGGCCAGCACCGTGTCGTCCAGTGCGCCGCGATCCACCGTGGTATTGGCACCGATTTCAACATCGTCACCAATACGTACATGACCGATCTGCGCGATCTTGGCCCACGCCCCCTTCCCTTTCACGGGATCCGGTGCGAAACCAAAACCGTCCGCGCCCAGCACCACACCCGAATGCAGAATGGCGCGTGCGCCAATATGCACCTGATGGTAAAGAGTGACACGTGCGTGCAGCAAGCAGTCCTGACCCAAGGTGGAGCCTGCGCCAATTACGCAATGCGCGCCCAAACGGGTGCCCCGTCCGATCTTGACACCGGCCTCGATCACACAGAATGGCCCGACCGACACGCCTTCGCCCAAGTCAGCGCTGGGATCAATCACCGCACTGGGATGAATGCCCTGAGGCAAATCCGCCATGCGTACCTGATCAAAACGTTGCGCCAGCAGCGCGTACATCAGATAAGGTTGCGAGCACAAAACCGGGATAAAAGACGGTGCAAAGCCCAGACCTTCATAGACTTGTGGCGTCAGAATCACCACCGCAGCAGAGGTCTGCTCCAGCAGATCCTGCATCTTGGGATTGGACAGAAAGCTGATTTCCTCCGGGCCCGCAGAAAGCAAAGAGCCTAGGCCCCGAATCCGGGGCATAGGCTCTTTAATGCCTTCTGGCAGCTTGCAATCCAGTCCGGTCTTGTTGATGGCGTCTATAAGTTCAGACAGCTGTACAGCCTGATCAACGTTCAGCAATACCGGCATAGTGCATCAACCGCCCAGTGCTTTCAGAACTTCCTCGGTGATGTCCACACGTGGGCTAACCGTAACGGCGTCCTGAATGATCAGGTCGTAGCCTTGGGAGTCAGCAATACGCTTGATGGCGGCATCAGCCTGCTCAACAATGGCCGAGAACTCTTCGTTGCGGCGACGGTTGAAGTCTTCCTGGAATTCGCGACGCTTGCGCTGCAAATCGGAATCCAGATCAGCCAGCTGACGCTGACGCTTCACACGGTCAGACTCGGACAGAACAGGAGCGTCCTTGTCGAACTTCTGAGCTTGCGAACGCAGGTTGTTGGCCATGCGCTCCAGTTCTTCGTCGCGACGCTTGAATTCTGCTTCGATTTTGGTCTGGGCAGCTTTGGCGGGCTTGGAATCACGCAAGATACGCTCTGTGCTGACAAAACCGATTTTGGTCTGTGCCTGAACAA
Organism: Alcaligenes sp. RM2; assembly: GCF_052931795.1. Lineage (NCBI taxonomy): Bacteria > Pseudomonadati > Pseudomonadota > Betaproteobacteria > Burkholderiales > Alcaligenaceae > Alcaligenes > Alcaligenes sp. RM2. Next base: position 891,429 of record NZ_JBRFIO010000001.1, on the reverse strand, counting down.
CAGGTGCAGCGGTCATGGCGCCGACACCCAGCGCGGCAGCCAGAACGAGCGCTTTATTGCCACGCGACAAGCTGCGGGCGATGTTTGTAAGTTTTAATGCGATGTTTGACTTCATGAAAAATCTACCTTGCTAATTAGGCTGCAGAATAGTGCAATTGTGCCACTAAACACGAACATCAGAAAGCGGTACCAATCTGGAACTGGAAGGCTTGTTTGTCGTCACCTTCCTTGGCGCGCAAGGCGCGACCGTAGGACAGCTGCAAAGGACCGAGCGGGGATTCCCACGACAAGCCCAGACCTGCAGCGTACTTCCAACCGCATGGGTCTTCCGACAAACGATCAGGGCGACCCATTGCACAACCACCGCTAGTGTTGTCGACCTTACCGGCATCGGCAAAGACGAACCAACGTAACGTGCGGTCACGTGACGCGCCCGGGAAAGGCAGGTACAGCTGGGCGTTGGCGATCATGCGACGCGAACCACCCAGGTAGTCACCGGTCAAGGTGTCTCGACCACCCAAGGATGCGCCTTCATAGCCACGTACCGAACCGATACCACCGGCGTATACGTTCTTGATGACCGGGAAGGTCTTGCCACCAATGCTGCGACCATAGTCAATGGCACCATTCAGAGCCAATGTATACGCACGACCCAATGGAATGTAGTGCTGGTGGCTGGCGCGCAGCATGTAGTAGCGCAGGTCCACGGTACCCATATCCGCCGACAAGCTGGTCAGGCTACCCTTGTTGGGAGCAATCGCGCTGTCACGGGTATCTTTGGACCAACCCAGATTAAAAATAAACGTATTGGTGCGCTCACCGTACTCGTTCACATAATCCTGATAGGCACGTGGCGTGTACTGGGGGCTCAGGCGTGAGAGCTTGTTCTGCTCAAAGTTCACACCCATGAAAATACGGTCGTACTCGGAAATAGGCACGCCAAAGTTCAAGCCCGCACCAATGGCGGTGTTCTGGTAATCACCCCAACCATCATTGGACTGGTAAGGCGTGGTACGACGGTAGTAAATCGAGGTGGTTTTGCTGATGCCGTCACCCGTCCAGAAAGGATTGGTGTGGCTGATCACCGCCGCACGGTTCACCTTACTGGTATTGACCTGCAAGGACAGACTATTACCGCTACCGAAGATGTTGTCCTGGCTGATACCTGCCGACAACATCAACTTGTCAGTGGAGCCGTAACCAATACCCAGGTTAACCAAGCCGGTGGGCTTTTCTTTCACGTCCACGTTTACGTCGACCTGGTCAGGCGAACCAGGCACAGGCTTGGTGTTCACGTCCACTTCATTGAAGTAGCCCAGACGGTCAATACGGTCACGCGAGAACTTGATGGCGTCCGAGTCATACCAGGCCGCTTCTTGCTGACGCATTTCACGACGTACCACTTCATCACGGGTACGGACGTTTCCGCCCACCTCGATACGACGCACATACACGCGACGACCGGGATCGACGTAGAAGGTCAAGTCAGCCGTGTGATTTTCGCGATCCAGAACCGGATTCGGGTTGGCATTGGCAAACGCATAACCCAAGCCACCCAGGTATTCGGTAATCGATTTCACAGTGGCGCTGGTTTTGTCCGAGGAGAAGACCTCGCCTTCTTTCTGCTGCACCAGAGGCTGGATCTTGTCCTCCAGACCCAGCAGATCACCCGCCAGCTTGACACTGCTCAGTTTGTAGGGCTGGCCTTCGTGGATGGTCAAGGTGATGAAAATATCTTTGCGATCCGGGGAAATCGAAACCTGAGGAGCCTCGGCGGAGTACTCCAGAAAGCCGCGATTCAGGTAGTAGGAGCGGATGCGCTCCATATCGCCTTCCAGCTTCTCGCGGGAGTACTTATCGGTACCGGTGTACCAGGTCATCATGCCCGAAGTCGTCAGTTCCATCTGATCGAGCAAGTCACCTTGCGAGACGGCTTCCGTACCGACGATGCGGATTTCCTTGATCTTGGCCAGACCGCCTTCAAAGATGTCAAAGCTGACACCGACGCGGTTACGTGGCAAGGGCGTGATGATGGGCGTGATTTCCACACCGTACTTGCCCTTGGACAGGTATTGTTGTTTCAGCTCGAATTCGGCACGTTCCAGCATGGAACGGTCAAAAACCCGGCCTTCTCCAAAGCCTACCTGAGCCAGGGAGTTGGTAATATTCTTCGCATCGAACTCGCGCATGCCATTAAAGGACACCGACGCGATGGTTGGGCGCTCTTTGACGTTGACGATCAGCACATTGGTGCTGGTGTCAATTTGCACGTCGCTGAAAAAGCCTGTGGCGTACAAACGCTGAATCGCGTCTGCGGCCTGCTCTTCCGAGAAGGACTCACCGACCTTGACAGGCAAGGACGAGAACACGGCGCCGGGGTCGACCCGCTGGATGCCGTTGACTTGAATATCGCGCACGACAAACGGTGCAAATGCATTCGCCAAGGCGGGAGCAAGCAGACTTGCCACCAATACGGGCAGAACACGCAACGCAAAAGTAGGTTTCCGGCTAAACGACATCCTGGACAATCCTTGGTCGGTCAAATGGTTGGAAATTGTATGCCACCCGCCCTCAACTGAAAAGGCGGGTGATGTCATTAAAAAAAGCAATACTCATCAGCAGGGCCAACAAGGCCAGGCCCAGGCGCTGACCGACAAGCATCATACGCTCCGAAGCGGGCTTGCCGCGCACAGCTTCGATGGCATAGTACAGTAGATGTCCCCCGTCCAACATAGGTACGGGCAACAAATTCAGTAAACCGATGCTAATACTGATCAAGGCCAGGAAATTCAGGTAGGCGATCAAGCCAATACGTGCTGTCTGGCCCGCATAATCCGCAATAGTAACCGGCCCGCTGACATTACGTACAGAGACTTCCCCCGTAATCATGCGCCCGATCATCTTCAAAGAGAACCAGAAGGTCTGCCCGGTACGGGTAAATCCGCGTTCCACGCTCTCGATCGGCCCATAACGCACCAGTGTCATGGGCATATCCATAGCCACTTTTGCACCGATACGCCCCTGCGCATTGGCATCACCTTCAGGAGCGAGGAGCAGGCGTTGAATTTCGCCGTCCCGCAGCACGTCAAGCTCCAGTGTCTTGCCTGCGGATTGTTGCACCTTTTGAACGAAAGCCGTGATCCCGGGCTCGATCAAATCATCCAGCCGGATAATAAGGTCACCCTCCCGCAGGCCTGCCTGTTCGGCTGCCGTATCTTTAAATACCTCTTGGACGATGGATCGCGCCGGACGCAGCATCAATCCTGCCTGGGCCATCAAGTCCTGCCCGTCTGGCAAAATCTCGCCCGCCGGTAATCTCAAGTAACGATTTTTTTCCTGTCCAAACGGGTCCTTGACGCCCACTTCCAGCTCGCCACCCGAGGACAAGGCATCCATAAAGGCCCAACGCGCCTGCAACCAGGAGTCCACCGGCTTGCCATCGACAGAGATCAGGCGATCTCCAGCCTCGAACCCAGCTTGTGCGGCGGGTGTCCCTTCTGGAACAGGGCCAATTTGCGCAATAGGCTCTTGAGTACCCAGCAAGCCCACAAAGGCATAGATCACCACGGCCAGAATCAGGTTGGCCATCGGGCCGGCCAGCACAATCGCGGCGCGTTGTCGCAGGGGTTTGTGGTTGAAAGATTCGTCGATCTGCGCCTGCGTGGCATGAGCAGGCGGATCATTTTGCATGGCGACGTAGCCGCCCAAGGGCAAGGCCGAGACGGCCCATTCGGTGCCATTCTTGTCAGAACGGCGGTACAACACCTTGCCAAAACCAATCGAAAACCGCTCTACCCGTACCCCGCAACGACGGGCCACCCAGTAGTGGCCCAGCTCGTGAAAGGTCACCAGCACGCCCAACGCCACCAAGAAAGCCAGCACGGTAAAGAGCATGTTAAGTCCTGTTAAATACGCGCAGAGCTTCGACAGTAATCCAGCGCCAGCGAACGGGTTTCGCTATCGAGCTCCAAGACCCCGTCCAGAGCATCCAAGGCCTGGCTGGCACGGCCATTGAGCTTGTCCAGACAATGCTCGATCACAGCCGGAATCTGAGTATAGCCAATCTGCCGCTCCAGGAAGCGGTCTACGGCGATTTCATTGGCGGCGTTCAAGGTTACGCAGGCGGCCTGACTGCTGCGCAAGGCATCATAGGCCAGTCGCAAACAGGGGAAACGCAGAAAATCGGGCTGCTCAAAATCCAGACGTCCCATTGTGGCCAGATCCAGCAAGCCTACGCCGCTATACAAACGCTCCGGAAAGCCCAGACCGTAGGCAATCGCCGTACGCATGTCAGGCTGACCCAATTGCGCCATGACGGAACCGTCTATGTACTCGACCATGGAGTGAATCACACTTTGCGGATGCACCACCACATCAATCTGGTCAACAGGCACTGAAAACAGCCAATGCGCCTCGATTACTTCCAGACCTTTATTCAGCATGGTGGCCGAGTCCACCGAAATTTTGCGGCCCATGCTCCAGTTAGGATGCGCGCAGGCCTGCTCGGGGGTCACTCCCTCCAGCTCGGACAGATTGCGCGAGCGGAAAGGTCCACCGGAAGCGGTTACCAGAAGACGGCGCAGAGCCGCAACTGGCTGACCGGGTTCTGGCGGCAGCTCACCCGCCAGGCATTGGTAGATGGCGCTGTGCTCAGAGTCAATGGGCATCAACTGCGCCCCACCCTCTTGCACGGCTTGCATGAAGATACGACCTGCGGCAACCAGCGCCTCTTTATTAGCCAGCAGCACACGCTTGCCAGCACGTGCAGCGGCCAGGGCCGAGGGCAAACCTGCGGCGCCGATAATCGCGGCCATGACAGTAGTGACTTGCGGATCGGCAGCCGTGTCGGCCAGCGCCTGAGCACCTACCCGAATCTCTGGCAAGGCACCGCCCTGCCACGCGGCCAGAAAGCGGCTACGCGCAGCTTCATCCGGCACGAGGACAACACGGGCTGCGCTGTTACGAGCTTGCTCGGCCAACAGCTCCATGCGAGTGTGGCCGCTCACGGCATAAACCGCCATCCGATCGGGATGACGAGCAATCACATCCAGTGTGCTGATACCAATAGAGCCAGTGGCCCCTAACACACATACATGCTGGAAACTCATGAGTTCTTCCTTGACGCAAACACTTTGAATCCACGCAGGACTAAAAGAGCCACGCCCCACTTAGCAGCAAGGCCACGGGAGCAACCGGCAGCAAGGCGTCGATACGGTCGTACACCCCACCATGACCGGGCAATAATTGACTGGAATCTTTAACAGCGGCACGACGCTTGAGCAGGGACTCGAACAAGTCACCCACGATAGACAGAGCCGCCAGCGCAAGGCCCAAAGCAGCCGTGGCGACCCAGCCCCAGCGCTGCTGCACATCGGCACCGAAACTGCCGGCCCAATTTGCGCTGATCAACATCCATGCAGCAGCGGCAACCATACCACCGAGCGCTCCAGCCCAGGTCTTGCCAGGGCTAACACGCGGGGCCAGCTTGGCTTTACCGAAGGCACGTCCAGCGAAATAAGCAGCGATGTCTGCCACCCAGATCAGGACCAGCAAGGAGAGCACATAGACAATGCCCTGCGTATGCAGGAACAGATACAGGCTGGCCCAGGCAACCAAAGGAGCCAGTACACCCATCACGCTGAGCAAGACCCCTTGCGCACGCTGTGTGGCCTGAGCTTGCAGCACCAGCCCGGTAGCGCCGACGACCCACAAGACCGCCATCAGGGGCACCAGACCACGGTAGACCAAATCGGCCGCCTGCCCTTGCGGGCCGGTGTGATACCAGTGCACGCTTAGCCACAGCATCAAGGCACCGTTGAGCATGGCCAGGGGCCAGGCCCAACGCTGCTGCTCCTGGGTCAAACTCAGGCGCTCCCATTCCCAGCAAGCCAGCGTACTCATCAGGACAAAAATAGCCAGCAATGGCCAGCGCACGGGGGCAAGCATGGCCGCGCCCAGAATGACCAGCAGGATCAGGGCGGTGATGACTCGTTGTTTCAACATAGATAAGGCTCCGTCAAGGCGCGGGGCTACCCTGCACCTGGGCACTGGTGCGCCCAAAGCGCCGCTCGCGCCCACGATACCACTCGAAGGCCTGCTCCAGCTGCGCCCGGTCAAAATCCGGCCAGTACGCGTCTGTAAAGTACAGTTCGGTATAGGCCATCTGCCAGATCAAAAAATTGGAAATGCGGCGCTCTCCGCCCGTGCGGATGAACAGATCCGGTTCGGGGGCGTAAGACATCGCCAAATAGGGACTGAACATGGCCTCATCCAGTTGTTCAGGATGATCGACCAAATGGGGATTGGCAGCCAAGGCCTTTCGGGTCGCCTGCAAAATATCCCAACGACCACCGTAATTGGCGGCAATCGTCAAATGCAAGGTGTCGTTATCACGCGTTTGTTCTTCTGCATCGGCAATCAGCCCGCGCAATTCTTCGCTAAATGCGGATAGCTCACCAATAATATGAAGTCGGACGCCGTTTTTTTTCAGTGTTGCCACTTCTTTTTGCAGCATCTTGACGAACAGCCCCATCAACAGAGACACCTCTTCAGGAGGGCGTCGCCAGTTCTCGGAGCTGAAAGCAAACAGGGTCAAATAACGCACGCCGAGCTCGCCACAGGCCTCGACAATACGCCGGACGGTTTGCACACCACGCAAGTGCCCTGCCGTGCGTGGCAAAAGACGACGGGTTGCCCATCGTCCATTGCCGTCCATGACAATCGCCAGGTGGCCAGGAACCTGACCGTGTTCCGGAATAGTTTGGGTAGAACTGAAAGAAATCACCTAGCCACCTGTGCAAAAGCCGTTAGACCGTCATGATCTCGGCTTCTTTCTGGGCGATCAGCTTGTCGACTTCAGCCACATACTTGTCGGTCAGCTTCTGGATTTCGTCCTGGGCGCGACGCTCGTCGTCCTCGGAGATTTCCTTGTCCTTGACTTGCTTTTTAAGCGTGTCATTGGCGTCACGACGCAGGTTGCGAATGGCGACCTTGGCATCTTCGCCTTCGCCACGCACCACTTTGGCCAGATCGCGACGGCGCTCTTCGGTCAGCGCAGGCATGGGCACACGAATGCTCTCGCCCATCGAGATGGGGTTCAGACCCAACTCGTTGTCACGAATGGCTTTTTCAATCGGGCCAGCCATATGCTTTTCCCACACTTGCACGTTCAGCGTGCGAGCATCCACCACCGTGATGTTGCCCACCTGGCTGACCGGCACCATGGAGCCGTAGTACTCAACCTGAATGTGATCGAGCAAGCCTGCAGTAGCACGGCCAGTGCGAATTTTGGCCAGGCCTGTCTTGAGAGACTCGAGGGACTTACCCATCCGGCTGTCGGTCGATGCTTTAATCTCGGAAAGACTCATGGACTAAATTCCTATAACTTTAAACGTGAACCAGGGTGCCTTCATCTTCACCAGAGACCGCGCGCGTCAGGGCGCCGGGCTTGTTGATGGAGAACACTTTGATCGGCAGTTTCTGATCGCGACACAAGGCAAAGGCGGTCGCGTCCATCACTTCCAGACGGCGTACGATAGCCTCATCAAAGCTGATACGCGAGTAACGCGTCGCACCTGGGTCTTTATTGGGATCGGCACTGTAGATGCCGTCGACTTTGGTCGCTTTCAGTACGATTTCCGCACCCACTTCGGCGCCGCGCAAGGCTGCTGCCGTATCGGTGGTAAAGAACGGGTTGCCCGTACCGGCTGCAAAAATAACAACTTTGTTTTCTTCCAGGTAACGCAGTGCCTTGGGACGAATGTAAGGCTCTACGACCTGCTCAATATTCAGGGCAGATTGCACACGGGCATCCAGGCCACGGTGCTTCAAGGCATCTTGCAAGGCCAGCGCATTCATGACGGTAGCCATCATGCCCATGTAGTCGGCTGTCGCACGATCCATGCCCTGGGCACCTGGAGCGATGCCGCGAAAGATATTGCCCCCGCCAATCACGATAGCCAGCTGTACCCCCAACTGGGCAACCTGGGCGATCTCCTCCGTCATGCGAATGATTGTGCTGCGATTAATACCGAACGAGTCCTCGCCCATCAGCGCTTCGCCGGAGAGCTTCAACAGAACACGTTTGTAATGAGGGGTAGTCATGGGTGGGATTCCAAGTGACGAAGACAGAAGAGAGTGTAAAGCAGCAGGGCAGGCACCGCCACTACGGTGCCTGCCCTGAAAAAACAAGCTAGATTAGGCTTGACCGGCAGCGGCAGCTACCTCAGCGGCGAAATCTTCAACACGCTTCTCAATGCCTTCACCCACAACGTACAGGGTAAAGCCAGCGATCGATGCTTTTTTCTCGTCCAGCATTTGCTGCACGCTTTGCTTGTCGTTCTTGACGAAAGGCTGGCTCAACAGAGTCACTTCTTTCAGGAACTTGGCAACAGCGCCGTCAACCATTTTGGTGACGATGTCAGCAGGCTTGCCCGATTCAGCGGCTTTCTGAGCAGCCACGGAGCGCTCGGCTTCGATCTCGGCAGCGTCAACACCCGAAGCGTCCATGGCTTTAGGACGAGTCGCGGCGATGTGCATGGCCAGGTCTTTACCCACTTCTTCGTCACCACCGGCGAAATCAACCAATACGCCGATCTTGCCACCGTGAACGTAGCTGGCCAGTTGGCCGGCTGTTTCGTAGCGCTGGAAGCGACGGATAGAGATGTTTTCACCAATTTTGCCAACCAGAGCAGCGCGCACGGTCTCGACATTGCTGTCGGCCAGTGGCAGTTCAGCCAAAGCGGCCAGATCTGCCGGGTTGTTCTTGGCGACCAGTTGGGCGACGTCGTTGATAAAGCCGATGAAGTCATCGTTCTTGGCAACAAAGTCGGTTTCGCAGTTAACTTCAACTACGGAGCCGGTCTTGGCATCGTCAGCGATGTAAACAGAAACCAGACCTTCAGCGGTAACGCGGGTAGCTGCTTTGCTAGCCTTGCTGCCCAGCTTCACGCGCAAGATTTCTTCAGCACGTGCCATATCGCCGTCGGCTTCGGTCAGTGCTTTTTTGCATTCCATCATGGGCGCGTCGGTTTTCTCGCGCAATTCTTTAACCATCGATGCGGTGATTTGAGCCACGGTTTTCTCCAATTCTGTAGAACATGCCCCGGCAAGCCGGGGCGATACGAAGGATCACTGTAGCTGTCTGCCATGACAACTGATGGTGTCTGGCAGACAGCGGTGAGCCTGTTACTCCTGGGTGTCAGCCTGAACTTCGACGAACTCTTCGTCAGCGGCGATTTCTTCAACCAGACCGTTCAGGTTCTGTTCGCGGCCAGCCAGCACGGCGTCAGCCATGCCACGGGCGTACAGAGCGATAGCCTTGGCCGAGTCATCGTTACCAGGGATCACGTAATCCAGACCTTCTGGCGAGTGGTTGGTGTCAACCACGGCCACCACAGGGATACCCAGAGTGCGGGCTTCAGCCACGGCAATCTTGTGGTAGCCAACGTCGATCACGAACAGGGCGTCAGGCAGGTTGTTCATGTCCTTGATACCGCCGATGGCCTTGTTCAGCTTTTCCAGTTCGCGTTCGAACATCAAGGCTTCTTTCTTGCTCATGGTTTCCAGACGACCTTCAGCCATCTGAGCTTCCATTTCTTTCAGACGCTTGATGGAAGTCTTGACCGTTTTGAAGTTGGTCATCATGCCACCCAACCAGCGGCTGTCGACGTAAGGCATGCCGCAACGTTCAGCCTCAGCAGCCACCAGTTCGCGAGCAGCGCGCTTGGTGCCTACAAACAGCACGTTGCCACCACGGGCAGCCAGTTGACGCACGAATTTGGTTGCTTCTTCGTACTGAACAACCGTTTTTTCCAGGTTGATGATGTGGATGTTGTTACGCTGGCCGAAGATGAACGGAGCCATCTTGGGGTTCCAGTAACGGGTTTGGTGGCCAAAGTGCACACCAGCTTCCAGCATTTCACGCATTAAAGACATAAAGTTCTCCAAGGGTTTGGTCTTGTAACTGCCCGGTATCCGGTAAGGGCCGCAGCCTGTGCTGCATTCCAGACACCCCGAGACGGACAGTCACGCGATTTACAACTTAAAACATAAAAACGTTGCCCAGCATGAGCGAACGCCTGCACTGCAACGGACTCACGCCTGCAGGCAGACAAGATATCTGCCATCCGGGCCCGAGCCTGAAACTTTTCTGGCTACCGCCTGCATACAGGGTACTGTTCGCAGGTGTATCCTAGAGGATTGCTTGGTCAGCATCACTTGAACAAGAACCGGGCTGCTGCCCTGTTGCTTTCGCAACGCTTGTCATCGTGTTGACCCTGTATGTGTTGTGAATTCTGCGTGTTTTTGCTGACGGGCCATGGCCCGAGGCTTCTTCCAATCTTGGGGCACGATTTCCTGATGCCTGGCTTGGCTCATCCAGCCTGAAAATTCAGGCGGCCCAAGAAAAACTGGTCAAACCAGGAAAGCCCAGATTTGGCGCGGTGTTCCGCGACACATGATCCCCCCAAACGGGACGGAGCGTAACTGCAAAATTCACAAAAGCCTATAATTCTACTATTTTTCAATAGACCTGTTCAAGTTGCTATGAGTATTCTCGTCACAGACCCCACTGATCTCGAAAAAATGCGCGCTGCTTGCCAGACCGCGGCATCCATCCTTGATTACCTGACTCCCTTTGTCAAAGCAGGTGTCACGACCGGCGAACTGGATCGCCTGTGCATGGAGCGCATCAATGAACTGGGGGTCAAATCTGCCACCGTAGGCTACGCGCCTCCTGGCTACCCACCCTTTCCAGGCTCTATTTGCACCTCCGTCAACCACGTCATCTGTCACGGCATCCCCGGCGATAAAGTGTTGAAAAATGGCGACATTCTGAATATGGACGTCACCATTATTCAAGACGGCTGGTTTGGCGACACCAGCCGTATGTACTACGTGGGCGAGCCCAGCATCCTGGCCCGCCGCCTGACTGAAACCACCTACGAATGCATGTGGCTGGGTATTGATCAAGTCAAACCCGGCGCCACCCTGGGTGATGTCGGCCACGCCATTCAGCAACACGCTGAAAAACAAGGTTTTTCCGTTGTGCGCGAATACTGCGGCCATGGTGTGGGCCAGAAGTTTCACCAGGATCCGCAAGTGCTGCACTACGGCAAACCCGGCACCGGCGTAAAACTGGAACCCGGCATGATTTTCACCATCGAGCCCATGATCAACGCCGGTCGTCGCGAACTGCGCACGCTGGCTGACCAATGGACCGTGGTGACACGCGACCACAGCCTGTCGGCCCAATGGGAGCACGCGGTGCTGGTAACCGATACCGGCTACGAAGTGCTGACCGTCTCGCCCGGCATGCCTGCCCCTCCAGCCATCATCAACAAGGCCTGAACCATGTCTTTCCTGGCCCAGCTTCGCGACAGAATTGCTTGCCGCCGGGCCAGGGCCTACGAGCGCTTCAGACAAGACCTGCATTGCGATCGCCTGCTCAAAAGCCTGTGCCAGATTTGCGACCAAGGTCTGCGTGAACTTCTGGTCCGTTACCCCCTGCCCCGCCAAGCCAGCCTGGCGGCCTTGGGGGGGTATGGTCGCGGGGAGCTGTATCCGCATTCGGATGTGGACTTGCTGATCCTGTTGCAGCGCGAGCCCAATGCAGAGGATATAGACCGAATTCAGGCTCTGGTCGCCGCCTTGTGGGATATAGGTCTGGCTCCCAGCCATAATGTGGCCACGCCCGCCCAATGCCTGGAACAAGCCAGCCAGGACATCACCACCGAAACCGCCTTGCTGGAAAGCCGTTGGCTGGCGGGTTCCCGATTGCTGCTACGCCATGCCCAACAGCAACTGCAAAGCCAGCTGGACCCGCAGGCTTTCTTCCTGGCCAAACAGGCCGAACAGCAGCAGCGTCATGCGCATCTGCAAGACACCCCCTACTCCCTGGAACCCAATTGCAAAGAGTCTCCTGGCGCCTTGCGCGACCTGCAGGTGCTGCTCTGGATGGCACGGGCAGCCGGTTTGGGACGCAGCTGGGTGGATGTCGCGCAATCCGAACTACTGACGCAATCCGAGCTGAAAGCTCTGCAACGCGTGGAAGAAGCCTTCAAGCGTCTGCGCATTGAGCTTCATCTACTGACTGGCCGCGCCGAAGACAGACTGCTGTTTGACCTGCAACCACGTCTGGCTGACATTTACGGTTTTCAACCCACGGCCACCCGACGCGCCAGCGAACTGCTGATGCAGCGTTACTACTGGGCCGCCAAGATTGTCAGCCAGCTCAATCTGATCCTGATGCGCAGCATCGAGGAACACCTGTTCCCGCAAACCGATCAGGAACCGCTGATTCTGGACAGCCACTTCCAGATTCATCATGGACAGCTGGAACTGCGTCAGCCTGATGGCTTCGAGCAAGATCCCTCTTTGATTTTTGTAGCCATGCTGCATTTGCAGCAACAGCCCAATCTGCGTGGCCTGAAAGCCGACACCTTGCGAGCCCTCTGGCACGCCCGCCGCCTGATCGATGCCAAGTTCCGGGCCGAGCCCCGGAATCGACGTCTGTTTCTGGAAATCCTGCAGCAGAACAAAGGCATCGTGCATACCTTGCGGCTGATGAATCTGCTGAACCTGCTGCCACGCTATTTGCCGGTATTTCGACGCGTCGTCGGACAAATGCAGCACGACCTGTTTCACGCTTACACCGTAGACGAGCACACGCTAAAGGTCATACGCAATCTACGCCGCTTCACCATGGCCGAGCACAGCGAAGAGCTATCCATGGCCAATCAGCTGATGAGCGGTTTTGATCGCCACTGGCTACTGTATATTGCCGCCCTCTTTCACGACATTGCCAAGGGACGCGGCGGCAACCACTCCGAGCTGGGTGCGCAGGACGCCTTGGCATTTTGCCAGGATCACGGCTTGATGCCGGTAGACGCAGAACTGGTGGTGTTTTTGGTGCGCGAGCACCTGACCATGTCGCAAGTGGCTCAGAAACGCGATTTGAGCGACCCGAATGTCATTTTCCAGTTTCTGCAGACCGTAGGTACGGAACGCCGCCTGACTGCCCTGTACCTGCTGACTGTCGCCGACATTCGGGCCACCAGCCCAACGGTATGGAACTCCTGGAAAGGCAAGCTGCTGGAAGACCTGTACAAGCTGTCACTGGCAGCTTTGGGACGGCAGGCCAAGGATGGCGTGTCCGTACTGGATCAACGCAAGCGTGACGCCGCTGGCGAAATTCGCCTGGCCGGTCTGCTGGACGAAGCTCGCGAGGACTTCTGGCAATGGTTGGACAAGCCCTATTTCCTGCGCCACGACGCCAGCGAAATCGCCTGGCATACCATCCAGCTCTACCACCAGTCTCACAGCCCGACACCGGTGGTGCGCATACGTCCCGCCGGACAAACCGATGCGCTGCAAGTGCTGGTCTACACCAAGGACGCCAGCCGCCTGTTCTTGCGCATCTGTCGCTACTTTGACAGCCAGGCCGTCAGCATCCAGGACGCACGCATTTACACGACTCGCCACGGCTGGGCACTGGACAGCTTTGTCGTGATGCTGCCCACCTACGATCACGCCCTGCGACGCGATCCCTTGCTGATCGAAACCGAGCTGTGCCAGGCACTCCAGCAGGATTGGCTCCCCAACGAGCACCCCCACGACCACTACCGCGACATACGCTCCCGCCGGGCCCGCGTCTTCCCCATTCAACCCACCGTGGACCTGCGCCAGGATGAACAGGGTCAGGACTGGATTTTGACGCTAAGTGCCACAGACCGGCGCGGTTTGTTGTACAGTCTCGCCCAAGTATTCGAGCACCACGACGTGCAGCTACGCTCCGCCAAAGTCATGACCTTGGGCGACCGCGTGGAAGACGTCTTTATCCTGAGTGGTGCCGCACTGGAACAAAACCGTAATCAATTGCGCCTGGAGCGCGATGTACGTTTAGCCCTCTCTCAACAAGCCACCCCGTCTTAATGGAAATCTCCTCCGTATTTGCTGATGTCAGCCGCAGCTTCCTGTTTGCATTGGCGACGCTATTGCCCATGCTGAACCCGCCTGCGGCTGCCCCCATCTTTCTGACCCTGACCGAAGGCGCCAGCGTGCCTGACCGTGCCCGCCTTGCCAAGAAAGTCGCCATCAATATTTTCATCATGCTGGCCATTGCCATGGTGGCGGGCAATATCGTGCTGAATTTCTTTGGCATTTCCCTGCCCATCATTCGTATTGGCGGGGGCTTGCTGGTCATAGGCACGGCCTGGCGATTGATCAACGCCTCGGACTTTGATGCGGCGCACGCCCAGAACATGGCCGAGTCCTACTCCTGGGAACAGATTCGCTCCAAAGCCTTCTACCCCCTGACCTTCCCCATGCTCTGCGGCCCCGGCTCCTTGTCTGCAGCACTGACGGTAGGGGCGACCTTGCATGACAACTCGGTCACCGGCACCATGAGCAAGCTGGCTGGCGCGCTGCCAGCTATTGCTGCGGCCAGTTTTATCGTGTTTCTGGCCTTACGTTTTGCATCGCAATTCCTGTACAAACTGGGTAAAAATGGCACGGCTGTCGTGATGCGCCTGTCCGCCTTTATTCTCTTATGCCTGGGCGTGCAGATTACCTGGGCCGGTTTCCATGAACTTTTCCTGGGTTTGCTGCACGAAGCATCTACCTTTCATTCTTTAAGTTCCTCTTGATACCATGGCCGCATCCTCCCGCCAGTCCGCTGCACCCTACTACCTGATCACCCTGCTCGCCTTTTCCGGCGTAGGCATTGCACTGCTTTCCCAGCATGTATTCAGCATCCCACCTTGCGCCTGGTGCGTCCTGCAACGCCTGATTTTCATTGTGTTGGGCGTATTCAGCCTGGTTGCTGGTGTGTTGCGTCAACTGGGGCATCAGCGCAGCTCTACCGTCGCCAGCTTGCTGGGTCTGGCTACCTCAGTAGGTGGCATTCTGGCTGCCTGGTACCAGGTATCGGTCGCGCAGCACCTGTTCAGCTGCGACCAGACCTTTGCCGATCGCTTCATCACCCAGTCCGGCCTGGAAAGCGGCTTGCCTTGGCTATTTGGTATTTATGCCTCCTGCATGGATGCACGCCAACCTTTGCTGGGGATTGAATACGCTTACTGGAGCTTGGCGCTATTTGTGATCCTGGGCCTGGGTTTGTTGCTGACGCTGTTCAAGCGACGAGGGGCCTGAGCGCCTGGGCAGCCACTACAGCCGTGAAGCCCTGCCTTCCAGCAGGGCTTTTTTGTTCCATCCCGCTCAATCAGGCATCAAACCCAAATCGGTATAAACAGCATCACGAACCTGATCCGGAAATGCACCAAACAGGCCCTCTGGAGCGGTATTGGTCATGCTGACAATGATGAGATCCTGCTGTCGATCAAACATCCACTTCTGCCCGAATGCACCGACCCACTGCAAGCTTCCAGCAGACATCGGCATGGTCCGCTCAGGCGGCTGTCGTGAAATGGCGGCCCCGTAGGTATAGCCCCAATTTGGCCACATGCATTTGGCAGAATATGGCACATGATCGGTAAACAGCGCTTCGCAATACGGTTTGGAAAGCAAACTCCCATTTCGCAAAGCCAGAAGTATGCGCATCAAATCTGCCCCGGACCCAAGCATGGATGCCCCCGCATAGATCGGCCTGGAGCGCTGTGACAGGCTCTGCTCATCAAACCGCAGCACGCCGATACCCAGATCCAACGCACCATCCACCCGCGTCAAGCAAGTCTCATGATTTTGATACGACATGGCCATCTGAAAATCATCGTGCTTGTAAAAGGAACAATGTCTCAAGCCCAAGGGACGACTAATGCTGTCCTCCAGTAACTCCGACAAGCCCCGTCCCGAAGCAATTTGCAAAGCCTGCCCCACCACATCCACTCCCAAGGAGTAACGCCAGCCCGTACCCGGTGCAAAACGTAGTGGTACGGAGCAAATACGTCGAAAATTCTCTTGCCAGCTCAGCTCTGGATCATCCAGCCCATCACTTACCTGGGCGTGAGCGTAGGCACTCTGCTCACCATCAATAAAACGATAACTAAGCCCCGATGTGTGAGTCAGCAATTGATGAATGGAAATAGGTGGGCAAATAGAATTGAAACTGGGGCCGAAATGGGGAAGATAGCGCGTGATCCTATCTTTCAAAGAAAGCAGTCCCCGCTCAATCAAACGCAAGGCCAGCCAGGAACTGATTGTCTTGCTCAAGGACCCCAAACTGAAGACCGTATCTTCATGCATGGCTTGGGCCAGCTCCTTATTCGCCCAACCACCACTAAAACGAAATATCAGTTCACCTTGGTAAGCCACCAGCACCACGGCACCCATCACCCGGTTTTGCTCCAGGGCCTGCTCCAGCAAATGATGCAAGGCAGGAAATTCGATACCAGATTGAATACTGACTGGAATCTGCTCAGTGGGATCAGGATCTGTTAATGCCTGATCAGACTCGCTATCTTTACTTGGATTTTTCATCTTTGATTCCAGATAGAATGCGCACCAAGGCGCATGATTTATCGAAAGAAGCAAAGAAAATATAAGCCGATTATTAAATGATATGAAATTAATTCGTAGATTATAAAATCATCAAAAATAAAAAAATAATAGGTTTAATTTATATAAGAGGCTGATAATTAAAGCCTGAAAATAAAATATCCAAAACCACCCCGCAATCATAAATTCAAAAAAACCCGCCATAAAAGCGGGTTTTTCCAATCAGGCACAAGATCAAGCTATCAGTCCGTTACATCAGGCACTTCACGACCATTTTTGCGGCCTTCTGCCAACAGATTCAGATACGCCTCGTCCACATCCCCCGTAACGTACTCGCCGCTAAAGCAGGAGGACTCAAAGCCGGCAAAGCGTGGGTTCAAGTCACGCAGGGATTGCTCCAGATCGTGCAGGTCCTGATAAACCAGGCCATCCACACCAATTTCCTTGGCAACCTGATCCACATCACGACCTGTGGCGATCAGCTCGGAAACCGTAGGCATGTCGATGCCGTACACGTTCGGAAAGCGGACCGGTGGCGCTGCCGAAGCAAAGAACACCTTGTTCGCACCCGCGGCACGGGCCATATCCACAATCTGGCGGCTCGTTGTGCCACGCACGATGGAGTCATCCACCAGCAGCACGTTCTTGCCGCGGAATTCCATGGGAATAGCACTCAGTTTCTGACGCACCGACTTCTTGCGCACTTCCTGACCGGGCATGATAAAGGTGCGGCCCACGTAGCGGTTCTTGATGAAGCCTTCGCGGTAGTTCAGGTTCAAATGTGCTGCCAACTGCATGGCCGAAGGACGCGCCGAGTCAGGGATAGGCATGACCACATCGATATCGGCCAGACGCAGGTTCTTGGCGACGTTCTCGGCCAAGTACTCCCCCATTAGCAAACGGGCGTCGTAAACCGACACACCATCAACGGTGGAATCGGGGCGGGCGAAGTACACATACTCAAAGACACAGGGATTCAGGCGCGGGTTCTCGGCGCACTGGCGGCTGCTGAGATTACCGTCCAGATCCACAATGATGGCCTCGCCGGGCTCAACGTCGCGGACCAGCTCGAAGCCGCAACCGGTCAAGGCAACGGACTCGGAAGCAATCATCCATTCTTCACCCTTGGGCGTCACATTACGACCCAGGCACAAAGGACGAATCCCGTTCGGATCACGGAAAGCCACCAGACCGAAATTGGCGATTTGCGAGACTACCGCATAAGCCCCACGCGCACGGCGGTGCACAGCAGCGACGGCTTCAAACACTTCGTCCTGAGTCAGCTCAGGACCCGTGGCAGCGCGTTGCAGCTCGTGGGCATACACATTCAACAGAACCTCGGAATCCGAGTTGGTATTGATGTGGCGACGATCAATGGTGAACAGTTCTTCACGCAGCTCACGCCAATTGGTCAGATTGCCGTTGTGCACAAAGCTCAGACCAAATGGGGCGTTGACGTAAAACGGCTGTGCCTCCTCCACGCTCTGGCTGGAGCCTGCCGTGGGGTAACGCACATGGCCAATACCGCTATTGCCCGGCAAGGAGCGCATGTTGCGGGTACGGAATACGTCCCGCACCAGGCCAAATGCCTTGTGCATGCTGAAGAACTGGTCGTGCCAGGTCGCCAGCCCCGCTGCATCCTGCCCGCGGTGCTGCAGCAAGAGCAAACTGTCATAGATCAACTGATTTACAGGGCTGCGCGCAACAACCCCTACAACTCCACACATGATTGGTTCCCGTTAGTGTGTTCTCAATAAGGCAGCCATTCTGCCAGAGACGGCGGCAGCATGGCCTTAATCGACTGCACCGCGCGGATCGCAGGCTCGGCCAGCTTGGCCTGCTCCCACCACGGTTCCTTAGGTAAATCGGTATGCCCGGCCAGGATGACCAGAATCAGCACCAGCAGCACCCCGCGAGCCAGTCCGAACAGGCCGCCCAAGCCATGATCGGCGGGCGTCAAACCCGTTTGCTCGATCAAGCTGGCCAACAGCATGTTCAACAGGCCCACCAGCAGCAAGACCATAAAAAAAACGGCTCCGTAGGCCAAAGCCGTACGTAATAAGCCGTTTTCTACCCAGACTTGTATCCAGCCTGATGTGCGTGGCCCCCACCAGATTGCGGCCATGAAGGCCAGCAAATAGGCGCTGAGCGAAAGAACTTCCTTGATCAATCCGCGTATCAGGCCCAGAAGGCCTGATACACCCACAATTCCAAGGACGATATAGTCGAAGCTGCTCACTTAGCCGAGATAAAACTGTTCTCGTAACCGAGCGAGCGCAAGCGGGCCTGGGCTGCCTGAGCCGCTTCACGGGTGGGGAATGGCCCCACACGCAAACGATAGGTTGGCTTGCCACCACTTTGTGCCGTCTCTACATAGGCATTGGTCACACCGGCCGATACCAGCTGATCACGACGCGACTGGGCATCGTTCTGGTTGGAATAGGCGACAATCTGCAAAATGAAGTTGCCTTGTTGCGTAGCCGGTTTAGCAGCAGCAGGGGCTGGTTTACTCGGTACACGGCCTTCCAGCAGGGCCAGCGCGTAGGAGCCGTCATCGGTACGGCCATTTTGTGCAGGCGCTGGGCTTGGCTTGGGTTTTTCGACAGGCTTGGGCTTCTCAACCGGCTTGGGCGGCTCTGGACGTGTGGTCACGGGCGGCGGCGCAGCGGGAGTGCTAGGTGTCGTGACAGGAGCAGGATCAGTTTCCAGACCGGGATTGACCACGGCCAGACCACCGTCGGTACTGGTGGAAGGATCAGTGACCAGCGGCTCGTCAGGTTGTTCGATGACAGGAGCAGGCGTGCCTTCTTGCACCACCAGCTCGCCAGGACGAGTCTGCACCGTGCCCTGCCCCGTTGTCTGACCGATGGGCCCCAGGGCCAAAGACTGCTCGGGCTCAGGTGGGGTCTTGTCGGCGGTCAGCATGGGCACCAGCACGACGACGGCCAGAACCAGAGCCAGCGCACCGATCAGACGGCGGCGAGCCCGTCCACGCAGTTCCGATAATTGTGAATCGCTGGAAGCACTGCCGCGGCGACCCGACGATGAGGAAGTATCGTTACGTGAAAATAAACCCATGAGCCCTAGACCTATGAAATAAGCAGTCTTACTGATATTCAGGAAGATGAACGGTCGTTTGCGGCTTCAAGTATTGGTCCTACTGTCGCAAACGAGCCAAACACGACAATTCTATCATTGTCACTGGCCTCTTTTAACGCCGCCTCGTAAGCGAGCTGAGGACTGTTGTAACTGGATACGACCGCTGACGCTTTACTGACCGAAGCGCGGGCAACCGGCCGAACACCTGGGCGATGCGAGCCGGATTCGGCCTCGGGTGCCAACACATCATCAGGCGTCTGACCACTGGCCAGAACAGCGCGTACATGATTGGCCAATTCTTCACCCGACATGCTGCGTGGGCCTTCCAGACTGGCACACATCCAGTGGTCGATACGGGTAGCCATGCGGGCGATCACGCCGTCCACATCCTTGTCCTTGTACATACCCACGACGGCAATCGTCTTGGGGTAAGGCGGCATATTGTCCAGGTTCTGCGCCAAGGCAGCCGCCGCATGGGGATTGTGGGCCACGTCAAAAATCACACAAGGCTGGCCAGGTTGAATCTGGAAGCGGCCAGGCATGTGAGCACGCAGCAAGCCGGCACGTACAGCTTGCGCAGGCACAGCCAAACGTGGGTGCAGCGACTCCAGCGCAGCTAATGCCGCAGAAGCATTCAGCAGCTGATTCGCTCCACGCAAGGCCGGGTAAGCCAGGGCAGCGCGGCGCTGATTGCGGCCACCGTAAGCCCATTGCTGACGGTCGCCGGAATAGTTGAAATCTTTGCCAAACAGCCACAATTGGGCACCAATTTCCTTGGCGTAATCCAGCATGGTCTGTGGTGGCACGGGGTCGGCACAAATCGCAGGACGATCGGCACGGAAAATATGGGCTTTCTCCCAGGCCACCTGTTCACGGGTATTGCCCAGGTACTCAGCATGGTCGATATCAATGCTGGTAATGATGGAACAGTCCGCATCAATGATGTTGACGGCATCGAGGCGACCACCCAGGCCCACTTCCAGCACCGCGACATCAACACGCTGCTCCTGGAACAGCAACAAGGCAGCCAGCGTGGAAAATTCAAAATAAGTCAGGGTCAGATCGCCACGAGCTTCGTTGATACGGGCAAATTGCGCCGTGATCTGCGCATCTTCGGCCATCTCGCCATTCAAGCGAATGCGTTCGTTATAGCGCACCAGATGCGGAGAGGCGTACACGCCTACCTTGTACGCGGCGGCCAGCAAAATCGCTTCCAGCATGGCGCAGGTCGAACCTTTGCCGTTGGTGCCCCCCACCGTAATGACGACAGAATCCAGTTTGATGTTCAGACGTTGAGCAACCTCGCGAATCCGGCCCAGGCCCAGATCAATGGCCGAGGGATGCAAAGTTTCCAGATAGGACAGCCAGTCACTCAGCGAGGAGTCGGCTTTCAGAACAGGATGAGTCATGGACAACACCAATTACAAAATAAAAACGGCAGGCGCTGATGATAGCACCTGCCGTGATCCAATACGCCTTAACTATCAGGCGAATACTGGTATTACTTGCGACGTGTGGGTGGCAAGTCCGTGCACGTCCCTTCTGCGACGGCAGCAGCCTTGCTGACCGACTCGCACAAGGTGGGGTGCGGGTGGATGGATTTGGCCAGATCGACCGGGTCCACACCCATTTCGATAGCCAGAACCAGCTCGCCAATCAGCTCGCCCGCATTGGTACCGACGATACCGCCACCCACGATACGGTGGGTTTCAGCATCGAACAGAACCTTGGTAAAGCCTTCGTCGCGGTTGTTGGCGATGGCACGACCAGAGGCAGCCCATGGGAACACGCCCTTCTCGACCTTGATGCCGTCTTTCTTGGCCTGATCTTCTGTCAGACCCACCCAGGCGATTTCCGGATCGGTGTAAGCCACCGAAGGAATCACGCGGGCATCAAAGAAGGATTTTTCACCGGCGATGACTTCAGCAGCCACGTGCGCTTCGTGCTCGGCCTTATGTGCCAGCATGGGCTGACCCACAATGTCGCCAATCGCATAGATGTGCGGCACGTTGGTGCGCTGTTGCTTGTCAACCGGGATGAAGCCACGATCTGTCACCTGCACACCGGCCTTCTCGGCACCGATCTTCTTGCCATTGGGCGAACGGCCCACGGCTTGCAGAACCAGGTCGTAACGCTGCGGCTCGGCCGGAGCATTCTTGCCCTCGAAGGTCACCCAAATACCATCTTCGCGCGCTTCGGCGGCCACGGTGCTGGTTTCCAGCATCATGTGATCAAAGCGATGCTTGTTCATCTTCTCCCACACCTTGACCACGTCGCGGTCTGCTCCTGGCATCAAGCCAGTTTGCATTTCCACCACGTCCAGGCGTGCACCCAGAGCCGAGTACACCGTACCCATTTCCAGACCGATGATGCCACCACCCACGATCAGCATGCGCTTGGGCACAGACTTCAGTTCCAGCGCGCCGGTGGAGTCCACCACGCGTGGATCGTCAGGCAGGAATGGCAGTTTTACCGACTGGCTACCGGCCGCAATAATGGCCGAGCCGAACTTGATCACTTTCTTGGTGCCGTCGTTGGCGGTCACTTCGATGTGGTTGGGGTCCAGGAATTGGCCGTTACCGACCACAACCTGTACCTTGCGGCCCTTGGCCATACCAGCCAGGCCACCGGTCAGCTTGCCGATCACCTTGTTCTTGTAATCGCGCAGCGCGTCGATATCGATTTGCGCTTCACCGAACTTGATACCGTGTGTTGCCAGGGACTTGGCTTCCTCGTAGACCGCTACGGTGTGCAGCAAGGCCTTGGAAGGAATACAACCCACATTCAAACACACGCCACCCAAGGTGCTGTAGCGCTCGACCAGAGCCACTTTCAGGCCCAGGTCAGCCGCTCGGAAGGCCGCGTTGTAACCGCCTGGGCCCGCGCCCAGAACGACCACATCCACGGAATCATCCGCGCCGCCCTGATGGCTGGCCGCCTGCGGAGCAGGTGCCGCAGCCGGAGCGGCAGCGGCCGGAGCCGCCGCTGCTTTAGGCGCTTCTTCTTGTTTAGCGGGTGCTGCAGCGGGAGCGGCTTGGCTCTCGGACGCTTCAATCTTGGCAATGGCCGAACCCTGGGAGACTTTGTCACCCACTTTGACCAGCAACTCCTTGATCACCCCTGCCTGAGCGGCAGGAATTTCCATGGAGGCCTTGTCGGACTCCACGGTGATCAGGCTTTGCTCGACCTCGACCGTATCGCCGACTTGCACCAGCACTTCGATGACATCTACCTCACCGGAGTCGCCGATATCCGGGACCGTCAGATCAATCAGACTCATGACAACTCCTTACAGTGCGATGCGACGGAAGTCGGCCAGCATCGTTGCCAGGAAGGCATTGAAACGGGCGGCAGCGGCACCATCGATAACGCGGTGGTCGTAGGACAGGGACAGAGGCAGCATCAGGCGTGGCTCGAATTCCTTGCCATTCCAGACTGGCTGCATGGAGGAACGCGACAGACCCAGAATGGCCACTTCCGGCGCATTGATAATGGGTGTGAAGTCCGTACCGCCAATACCGCCCAGCGAGGAAATGGTGAAGCAACCGCCTTGCATCTGGGCTGCGCTCAGCTTGCCATCACGGGCAGCGGCAGCCAGTTCGCCCGTTTCGCGAGCGATGTCCAGAATGCCTTTCTTGTCGGCATCACGGATAACCGGCACAACCAGACCGTTAGGCGTGTCAGCTGCAAAACCAATATGGTAGTACTGCTTGAGCACCAGATTGTCGCCGTCCAGCGAAGCGTTGAACTCGGGGAATTTCTTCAGGGCAGCTACGGCAGCCTTGATGACGAAAGCCAGCATGGTGACGCGAGCGCCGGACTTCTTGTATTCCTCGTTCAGCTCTTTACGCAGGGCTTCCAAAGAGGTGATGTCAGCCACATCGTTATTGGTGACATGAGGAATCATGACCCAGTTGCGATGCAGGTTGGCACCGGAAATCTTCTTGATGCGCGAGAGGGCCTGCGTTTCGACTGGGCCAAACTTGGCAAAATCGACCTTGGGCCAGGCCAGCACATCCAGACCACCGACTTGAGCAGCGGTACCGGCAGCAATAACCGGAGCAGCGCCGCCCGCCATGACCTGCTTCACAAAGCCACGCACGTCGTCAGCCGTAATACGGCCTTTATCGCCCGAGCCATGAACCTTGGTCAGATCCACACCCAGCTCGCGAGCGAACTTGCGTACGCTAGGCGAGGCATGCGGCAGATTGCGCAAGGAGCCTTCGGTTTCCGCAAAAGCGGCAGTGGGCGAAACACGCTCTGGAGCCGGCGCACCAGCACCGACCACCACCGAGGAGCTGGCAGCAGGAGCGGCCGCTGCTGCAGGAGCAGGTTCGGCTTTAGGGGCGGGAGCAGCCTCGGCCTTGGCTGGTGCCGGGGCTGCAGCAGCTCCTTGCACTGTCAGTTCCAGAATGTCGCTACCCTGGCTGACCTTGTCACCCAGTTTCACTTTGATGGCCGTCACCACACCTGCGTGGGAGGACGGCACTTCCATGGAAGCCTTGTCCGACTCCACGGTGATCAGGCTTTGATCCACTTCAATGGTGTCACCCACTTGCACCATGATTTCGATAACGTCCACATCGCGGGCGTCGCCAATGTCAGGCACTTGAACGGTAACTTGCTGTTCACCACCGGCCGGGGCTGCCGCGGCAGCGGCAGGAGCCGCTGCGGGCGCAGCTTCAGCTTCAGGAGCGGGAGCAGCTTCGGCCTTGGCAGGCTCAGCGGCAGGCGCGGCCTGCGCACCTTCGGCGGCTTCAAGTTCCAGAACCAGACTGCCTTCCTTAACCTTGTCGCCCAGCTTGACCTTGATCGACTTGACCACGCCAGCATCGGACGAGGGGATTTCCATGGAGGCCTTGTCGGACTCCACGGTAATCAGACTTTGCTCGACCTCAATGGTCTCGCCTTCCTTGACCAGGATTTCGATCACTTCGACAGCGTCGTCAGCACCGATATCCGGGATTTTGACTTGAATGATATTGCTCATGGTTCAGTCCCTTATGCGTGCTGCGGGTTGGCCTTGGAAGGATTGATGCCGTATTTGGCAATCGCCTCGGACGCTTTGCTGAACGGAATCTTGCCGTCTTCAGCCAGCGCGCGCAGAGCAGCCAGCACCACAAAGTGACGATCAACCTCAAAGTGCTCGCGCAGCTTGAAGCGGTAGTCGGAGCGGCCAAAACCATCGGTGCCCAACACTTTGAAGGTGCGATCCTTAGGCACGAACGGACGAATCTGGTCGCCAAAGGCCTTGACGTAGTCGGTGGAGACCACGATAGGACCGTCCGTTTTAGCCAGTTGAGTCGTCACGTAAGGCACGGGCAGATCCTTGCCTTCAGGATTCAACAGCGCTGCACGTTCGCAATCCAGACCATCACGACGCAGTTCGGTAAAGCTGGTCACGCTCCAAACGTCGGAGCCAATGCCCCAGTCTTTTTCCAGCAGTTCCTGTGCTGCGATCACTTCGCGCAAAATCGTGCCCGAACCCATCAGCTGAACGCGCAGCTTGCTGTCCTTGGCCACGGACTTGAACTTGTACATACCGCGCAGGATGCCGTCTTCGTCGCCTTCGACCAGACCGGGCTGAGCGTAGTTCTCGTTCATCAGGGTGACGTAGTAGTACACGTCTTCCTGGTCCTGAACCATGCGCTTCAAACCATGCTGCATGATGACAGCCACTTCGTGAGCGAAGGTGGGGTCGTAGGATACGCAGTTAGGAATCAGCGAGGACTGAATATGGCTATGGCCATCTTCGTGCTGCAAACCTTCACCGTTCAAGGTGGTGCGACCGGCAGTGCCGCCCAGCACGAAACCGCGTGCCTTCATGTCACCCGCTGCCCAGGCCAGATCGCCAAAGCGCTGGAAGCCGAACATGGAGTAGTAAATGAAGAACGGAATCATGATGCGGTTGCTGTTGGAGTACGACGTGGCCGCCGCAATCCAGGAGCTGAAAGCACCCTGTTCGTTAATACCTTCCTGCAACAACTGACCATTGGCCGTTTCGCGGTAGTACATGACCTGGTCTTTATCGACCGGGGTGTACTTCTGGCCTTCCGGTGCGTAAATACCGATCTGACGGAACAGACCTTCCATACCAAAGGTACGGGATTCGTCTGCCAGGATAGGTACGGCACGAGGACCCACTTGCTTGTCGCGCAGCAAGGTGTTGAAAAAGCGCACAAACGCTTGCGTCGTGGAAATCTCACGGCCTTCGGCAGTGGCTTCCAGCATGGGCTTGAATGCGTCCAGGGTCGGCACGGTCAGCTGTTCATCGGCCTTGGTGCGACGCTTGGGCAAGTAACCGCCCAATGCCTGACGGCGGGCGTGCAGGTACTGCATTTCTGGAGAGTCATCAGCGGGCTTGAAGTAAGGCAGCTCTTCCAGTTTGTCATCAGGAACCGGGATGTTGAAACGGTCGCGGAATTCGCGCACGGCGTCCAGATCCAGGCTCTTTTGTTGGTGCGATGGGTTCTTGGCCTGGCCCACGTGGCCCATGCCGTAGCCCTTGATGGTCTTGGCCAGAATAACGGTAGGCTGACCTTCGTGCTTGGTGGCAGCGTCAAACGCAGCGTACACCTTGTGAGGATCGTGACCGCCACGGTTCAGACGCCAGATGTCCTCGTCGCTCATGCGGCTGACCATTTCCAGCAGCTTGGGGTGCTTGCCAAAGAAGTGCTCGCGAACATAGGCACCGTCGTTGGCCTTGTAGGCCTGGTATTCGCCGTCCACGGTTTCTTCCATGACCTTGCGCAGGATGCCTTCCTTGTCACGGGCCAGCAATGGATCCCAGTAACCGCCCCAGATCAGTTTCAGCACGTTCCAGCCAGCACCACGGAAGGTACCTTCCAGCTCCTGGATGATCTTGCCGTTACCGCGTACAGGACCGTCCAGACGCTGCAAGTTACAGTTCACGATGAAAATCAGGTTGTCCAGTTTTTCACGTGCTGCCAGACCAATGGCGCCCAGGGATTCGGGTTCGTCCATCTCGCCGTCGCCCAGGAACACCCAGACTTTACGGCCGCTGGTATCAGCGATGCCACGGGCATGCAGGTACTTCAGGAAACGAGCCTGGTAGATCGCCATCAATGGGCCCAGACCCATGGATACGGTGGGGAACTGCCAGAATTCGGGCATCAACTTGGGATGCGGGTAGGATGGCAGGCCTTTACCATCAACTTCCTGACGGAAGTTATTCAGTTGATCTTCGGAGATACGGCCTTCCATGAAGGCGCGGGCGTAAATACCGGGCGAGGAATGGCCCTGGAAGAACACCATGTCGCCGCCGTGATCTTCGGTTTCAGCGTGCCAGAAGTGGTTCTGACCGCAGCCAATCATGGTGGCCAGCGAAGCAAAGGAGGCAATGTGACCGCCCAGACCACCGCCATCAGGAGGGGTTTCGCGGTTGGCGCGCACCACCATGGCCATGGCGTTCCAGCGAATGTAGGAACGGATACGCTCTTCGAGCATCAGATTGCCAGGGTGGGCAGGTTCCAGACCGGGAGGAATCGTGTTCTCGTAAGCCGTGTTGGGCGAGAACGGGATGTGAGCACCGGAGCGACGGGCCAGATCGATCAGCTTTTCGATCAGATCATGAGCACGGGCCGGGCCTTCACGGTCCACCACTGCTTCCAGGGCGTCAAGCCACTCTTTTGTTTCTAGGGCTTGGTCTTGACTGACCTGAGCCGAACTATTGTCTTGGGTTGAGGACATATAGTGTCTCCATATATGTGGTAGTAGTCCGGTCTTGCTCGACGCTGAGCCGCCCATCTAATAAGAAGTAAAGCGATCCTGACCGAAGCGGGTTTTGCGGACTGTGAGCGTTCAAGGCGGGGTACGCCTGCACCAAACCATTCTAGGAAAGAACACAGAAACGCTCAAGCAAAATTTCATTTTATGGTATGTGTTTTCATAATACGAAATATCACTAAAAAAAATAGCCCTACATTACAATCCAGCCATACTTCTTTTCTTGCTGTTATGGCTACTCATCCCAAAAAGTCTCTGATCCCTTCAACCTTCTATGATCAGGCCAAGCAGAATCGGCGTGGATTCTATTGGCTGACACCGGTTGTCGTGCTGTTTCTCTACCTCTGTGTCATGGGGGTATTCCTGTGGCTGCAGCGTTTGCAGAACGATAGCGTCATGTTTGTGACCATCGATCAGGAAACGCGCCAGCAACGCCTGATGATGGTGATTCTGGCCCTGTCCCTGGTGATTGTGGTCAGCTTGCTGGCCCTGTGGCGCTATACCCGCTTCCGTACCCACGCCGAGGCAGCACAAACCGCCGAGACGGGTTTCCGGCGTGCCATGGAAAACTCCATGTCCACGGGGATGCGCGTTTTTGACATGCAGGGCCGCATTGCTTATGTGAACCCGGCTTTTTGCAGAATGATCGGCTGGAACGAGGCCGATCTGGTCGGTCGCACCGCCCCCTTCCCTTACTGGCTACCCGGTCGTCACCAACAACACCAGGAAACCCTGGACCTTTTGCTGTCCGGCCGCACGCCCAGCAGTGGTCTGGAAGTGGAGGCTCAGCGCCGTGATGGCTCGCGCTTTACGGCCCGTATGTATGTCTCGCCCTTGCGTGCCCCTAATGGAGAGCAGATCGGCTGGATGACTTCCATGACGGACATTACCGAACCCAAGCGTATTCGCGAAGCCCTGACCGCCGCGCATGAACGCTTCATGACGGTGCTGGAAGGTCTGGATGATGCCATTTCCGTGGTGGCCGATACATCGGAAGGTCTGGAACTGCTGTTTGCCAACCGTACCTATCGTCGTTTCTTTGGCGCCCAATCCAATGGCCACGCTGAATTGCTGGGTGGCCGCCTGGGTCGTTTTACGGATGAAACCGTAGAGATCTACTCCGAATCGGCGGCTCGCTGGTTCGAAGTTCATCACCGTATGCTGGCCTGGACAGACGGCCGCCGTGTCCGTCTGCAAGTGGCGCGCGATATTACCGACCGCCGCAAGCACGAAGAAGCCTCGCGCATTCAGCAGGAAAAGGTGCAGCTGACCAGCCGCCTGACCACCATGGGCGAAATGGCCTCCTCGCTGGCGCACGAATTGAACCAGCCGCTGACGGCCATCAATAACTACAGCATGGGCGCAGTCGCCATGCTGAAATCCGGTCGCTACCAGCCTGAAACCTTGCTGGCCGCACTGGAAAAAGCGGCCCAGCAAGCCGAGCGCGCGGGCAAGATCATCAGCCGTATTCGTGAATTCGTGAAACGTAGCGAACCGCGTCGCGTCCGCGTCAAGGTCATGCGTATTGTGGAAAATGCCGTCGGCTTTGCCGAAATCGACGCCCGCAAGCGCCAAATTGAAATTGAATTGAGCATTCCGGACCCCGTTCCTGACGTCATTGCCGACCCCATTCTCATAGAACAGGTATTATTGAATCTGCTCAAAAATGGGATCGAAGCCATGGAACACAGCGAGCATCATGTGCTTCAATTGGTGATTACCCAACAAGAATCGCTTTTGGAGATGGCCGTCATCGATCGCGGTCATGGCTTGAAAGACCCCGAGCGCCTCTTTGAACCGTTTTACAGTACCAAGTCCGAAGGCCTTGGGATGGGCCTGAATATCTGTCGCACAATTATTGAATCGCATCACGGCCGCCTGTGGGCTGTCGGCAATCCAGAGGGTGGAACGATTTTCCGTTTCAGTCTACCTTGTGCGGCACCGGATGTAACGGACACCCTTGATAACAAACTGGAGATACCCGAATGACCAGCCCGCAAATGCCATGCACCATTTACGTAGTCGATGACGACGAAGCCGTACGGGACTCCTTGCGCTGGCTCCTGGAAGCCAACGGCTATCGGGTCCGCTGCTTTGCATCGGGCGAAGAGTTTCTGGGCGCCTACGACCCGGCCCAGGTGGCTGTCCTGATTGTGGACGTGCGCATGCCCGGCATGAGCGGCCTGGAGCTGCAGGAAGCCCTGATCGCTCGCAAATCGACTATCCCGATTGTGTTCATTACCGGCCACGGTGACGTACCCATGGCCGTGAGCACCATGAAGAAAGGCGCTATCGACTTTCTGGAAAAACCCTTTAACGAAGCCGATCTGCGCACCATCGTCAGCCGCATGATCGAACAGGCTACAGCTCGTGCCTCCCAAGCGCAGGCACAGAAAGATCAACAAGAAGTCCTGGGCCGCCTGACAGCGCGCGAGCAGCAAGTGCTGGAACGCATTGTTGCCGGTCGCCTGAACAAGCAGATTGCCGGGGACTTGAACATCAGCATTAAAACTGTCGAAGCGCATCGCGCCAATATCATGGAAAAACTGGAAGTCACTACGGTTGCCGACCTCATGAAAATCGCCCTCACCAAGTCCGAGGATGCGTAAATGAGTGCTCGCATTATTGATGGAAAAAAGCTGTCCACCGCCATCAAGGCGGACGTTGCAGAACGCGTTGCCAAGCTGAAACAAACCCACGGCATTCAAGCCGGTTTGACCGTGGTGCTGGTCGGTGAAGATCCGGCCTCCCAGGTCTATGTACGCAACAAGGGCCTGGCATGCGAAGCCGCTGGCCTGAAATCCGAAATCATCCGTCTGCCTGCCGACACCACCGAAACCAAGCTGCTTGCCCTGATCACTCGTTTGAATCAGGACAGCTCGGTGCACGGCATTCTGGTTCAGTTGCCCCTGCCCGCCCATCTGGACGAGCACAAGGTGATTGAAACCATTGCACCGCACAAGGACGTTGACGGTTTTCACGTCAGCAATGCTGGCATGCTCATGACGGGCAAGCCGCTATTTGCACCTTGCACGCCCTACGGTGTCATGAAAATGCTGGAATCCGAAAACGTGGCACTGCGCGGTGCAGAAGCCGTAGTCGTGGGCGCCAGCAATATCGTGGGCAAACCCATGGCCATGCTCTTGCTGGCTGCGGGCGCTACCGTCACCCTCTGTAACTCCAAAACGCGCGATCTGGCCGCCCAGACACGCCGTGCCGATGTGCTGGTCGCTGCTGTAGGCCGCCCTGGCATCATTACCGGCGATATGGTCAAGCCCGGTGCCGTCGTGATCGACGTGGGTATCAATCGCGGAGCAGACGGCAAGCTGTGCGGCGACGTGGACTTTGCCAGTGCCAGCGAAGTGGCCTCGGCCATTACGCCCGTACCCGGCGGCGTGGGCCCCATGACCATTGCCATGCTGCTGGTCAACACCTTGGAAGCGGCCGAACGTTCGGCCAACATCAGTCTTTAATTTAATCAACGGTTTATGACGACAAATCCCTTACTGGTTCCTATCGACAGCCTTATTGACTATCCCGCCATCCAGCCCGAGCACATCGAGCAGGCGGTGGACCAACTGCTGGCCTTGGCCCGCCAAGCCGTAGACACAGTCTCCAACGACGATAGCGAACCCACTTGGGACAACATCGTCGAGCCCATTACCGACGCCACCGAAACCTTGTATCGCGCCTGGTCGGTGGCCGGTCACCTGAACTCGGTCGTCAACACGCCCGAACTGCGCACGGTGTACAACCAGTGCCTGCCGCGCATGAGCGAGTTCTCGACCTGGGTGGGCTTGAACCGTCCTTTGTTCCTGCGTTATCAGGCGCTGGCCGATAGCCCGGCCTTTGCCACCCTGACGCCCCAGCGCCAACGCATCATTACCCTGGCCCTGCGTGATTTCCGCTTGAGCGGCGTGCAACTGGAAGGTCAGGCGCGTGAAGACTACGCCCGTATTTCCGAAGAGTTGGCGCAAACCTCGCAGCAGTTCTCCGAGCATGTACTGGATGCGATTGATCAGTGGCATTACCTGGTCACCGACCAGGCCGAACTGGACGGCATCCCGGACGACGTGCTGGCCGCCGCCCAACGCGCTGCTCAGGAACACGATCAGCAAGGCTGGCGTCTGACATTGAAAATGCCTTGCTACCTGCCTGTCATGCAATACGCACGCAACCAGACCTTGCGTGAGTTGATGTACCGAGCCTACACCACCATTGCCTCCGATCAGGGCGATGCCCAGTTTGATAATTCCCAGGCGATTGAAACGCTGCTGGATCTGCGTGCCCAGGAAGCCAGCCTGCTCGGTTTTGCCAGCTACGCCCATATGCGTCTGGAAACCCGCATGGCCGACACCCCGGAACAGGTGATGAGCTTCTTGCGCGATCTGGCTGCCAAGGCTCGCCCTTACGCCCGCCAGGACCTGGACGAGCTGCAAGCCTTCGCCAAAAAGGAGCTGGGCCTGGACACCCTGCAAGCCTGGGATGTGCCGTTCAGCGCTGAACGCCTGCGTGAACAGCGCTACGCCTACTCGGAAGACGAGGTCAAACAGTACTTCACGGAACCCGCCGTTCTGAACGGCCTGTTCAAAGTCATTCAGCGCTTGTTTGACGTGACACTGCGCGCCGCCGACGTGCCTGCCTGGCATCCTGCCGTGCGCCCTTTTGAAGTCATGGCTTCCGACGGCAAGGTCCTGGGCTATCTGTACATGGACCTGCACGCCCGCCAAGGCAAGCAAGGCGGTGCCTGGGTCGATAGCGAACGCAGCCGTCGCCGCCTGGGTGAACAGCTGTGCCTGCCTATTGCCTACCTGGTATGCAATTTTGCCGAACCCCAGCCCGGTCGCCCCGCCCTGCTCACGCATGACGATGTGATCACCCTGTTCCACGAATCCGGCCACGCCCTGCACACTCTGCTCTCGCGTGTGGATGATCCAGCCGCCTCGGCCTTCGCCGCCGTGGAATGGGACGCCATCGAACTGCCTTCGCAGTTCATGGAAAACTTCTGCTGGGAATGGCCTGTGGTGCAAATGCTGACGGCCCATGTGGAAACCGGTGAGCATCTGCCCCGTGCGCTCTACAACAAGCTCAATCTGGCCCGCAACTTCCAAAGCGGCATGCAAATGGTGCGCCAGCTGGAGTTCTCCCTGTTTGACATGCTGATCCACTCGCGTGACAGCGGTCTGAGCATTGAAGCCGTCATGGAGATTCTGGATCAGGTTCGCCAGGAAGTCGCCGTGCTGTTTCCGCCTGAGTGGCACCGTTTCCCGCATCAGTTCTCACACTTGTTTGCGGGTGGCTACGGCGCGGGTTACTACAGCTACAAATGGGCTGAAGTCCTGTCCGCCGACGCCTACTCGGCCTTTGAGGAAAAAGCCTATACCCACTCGGATGGAGCACGTGATACCCTCGACAGCAATACGGGCCATCGCTTCTGGCGCGAGATTCTGTCCGTAGGGGGCGAACGCCCGGCTGCCGACTCCTTCCGTGCTTTCCGTGGCCGCGATCCTTCCATTACCGCCCTGCTCCGTCACAGCGGGCTCACTCCAGAGCCTGCTTAAACCCAGAGGACGTCCATGACACCCAGCCCAGTAAAGTCCATTCTTGTCTTGTTTAAACAGTTTGGCCTGACACTGGCGCTGGGCTTGTTTCTGCTGGGCAGCGCTGCCGCTGCCAATCTGCATCCCGTACGTGGCTTCCTGCCCGATCTGCGCTTTTCCCTTCAAGCCGCTGGCCCCAAAACCGTCACCCAGGATGACTTCAAAGATAAAGTCGTCATGATGTTTTTTGGCTATGCCAGTTGCCCGGATATTTGCCCTACCACCTTGGCTCAGTTGGGCCTGGTCATGAAAGAACTGGGGAACGATGCCGAGCAGGTGCGCATCATCTTTGTCAGTGTGGACCCCCACCGCGATACGCCCGACTCCCTGGCCCGTTATGTGGCCGCTTTTGATGGCAAGCACACCACCGGCCTGACAGGCTCTGAAAAGCAGATCGCGAATCTGGCCCGTCGTTACCGAGTGGCCTTCCAGATTGAAAAACCCGATCCCAAAGCACCCGAAAACTACGAGGTCTCGCACAGCCGTGGCGTATATATCTTCGATCAGCAAGGCCGAGCGCGATATCTAGCACCGGATACCGAGTCGGTGCAGGTTCTGGCGGATGGGGTACGCAGTCTGCTGAACTAAGCGGGCTTGGGCCTGAATCAAACCTCAGATCAGACTGGCCAACAGCGCCCTCAGCACAACAACAACAACAACAACAACAACAACAACAACAACAACAACAACAACAACAACAACAACAACAACAACAACAACAACAACAACAGGCAAAGCATCGGGGCGGATGTTCCCGTGCCTGGTTAGACACAGGAACACCCGCCCCCTTTAGTATCAGCCTGCGTGTCGTGTGCTCTGACGTTCAGCCACCAGATCCTGCACCATGGACTTGGGCACTTCCGCGTAGCGTTTGAACTCCATGCTGTATGTTGCACGGCCCTGGGACATGGAACGCAGCGTAGTGGCATAGCCAAACATCTCGGACAAAGGCACTTCCGCCTTGATCAGCTTGCCCGCCCCCACCATGTCATCCATACCCTGCACCATGCCACGACGGCTGGACAGGTCCCCCATCACATTACCGGCATAATCTTCAGGCGTTTCCACTTCCACCGCCATCATGGGCTCCAGGATCACGGGTGATGCCTGTTTGGCCGCTTCCTTGAAACCAAAGATCGCCGCCATCTTGAAGGCTTGCTCGGACGAGTCCACGTCGTGGTAAGAACCGAAGGTCAGTGTCACTTTCACATCCACCACGGGATAGCCCGCCAACACACCGCTGTTCAGGGCCTCCAGCACACCTTTTTCCACTGCCGGAATGTACTCACGCGGAACCACCCCGCCCTTGATGGCATCGACAAACTCAAAGCCCTTGCCCGCCTCTTGCGGCTCCAGGGTGAAGACCACATGGCCGTACTGTCCTTTACCACCGGACTGACGCACAAACTTGCCTTCGACATCGCGCACGGTCTTGCTGATGGTTTCGCGGTAGGCCACTTGCGGTTTGCCCACATTCGCTTCCACGCCGAACTCGCGCTTCATGCGATCCACAATGATCTCCAGATGCAGCTCGCCCATACCGCCAATAATCGTCTGGCCCGACTCCTCGTCCGTGCTGACACGGAAGGACGGATCTTCAGAAGCCAGACGCGAGAGCGCAATCCCCATCTTTTCCTGGTCGGATTTGGTCTTGGGCTCCACAGCCTGACGAATTACCGGCTCGGGAAACTCCATGCGCTCCAGCGTGATGATGGCCGAAGGATCACACAAGGTTTCCCCTGTGCTGACCTCTTTCAGGCCAACACAGGCCGCAATATCACCCGCATGCAGTTCATCAACTTCATGCCTGTCATTGGCATGCATCTGCACAATCCGGCCAATACGCTCTTTCTTGCCACGGCCGGGAATATAGACGCTATCGCCCTTGGCCAGCACACCGGAATACACTCGCACAAAGGTTAACTGGCCGACATAAGGGTCCGTCATCAGCTTGAAGGCCAATGCCGAGAACTTCTCATTGTCGTCAGATTGGCGAGTGACGATTTCGCCAGCCTCGTCCACGCCTTGCACTGCAGGTACATCCACGGGAGAAGGCAGCAGCTCCACCACCGCATCCAGCATGCGTTGCACACCCTTGTTCTTGAAGGCCGAGCCACACAGCATGGGCTGAATCTCTCCGGCAATGGTGCGCAAGCGCAGGCCCAACGTAATCTGGGCCACGCTCAGCTCACCCGTTTCCAGGTACTGATTCATCAGCTCTTCATTGGCTTCTGCCGCCGCCTCCAGCATGCGCTCGCGCCACTGCCTGGCCATAGCGAGCAGATCATCAGGAATGTCCTCAAAACTGAACTTCATGCCCTGAGTAGCCTCGTCCCACACGATCGCTTTCATCAAGCGCAGGTCGATCACGCCCTTGAAGCCATCTTCAGCGCCCATAGGAATCACCACAGGCACGGGATTGGCCTTGAGGCGATCCACCATCATCTGACGTACACGGAAGAAATCCGCCCCCACGCGGTCCATCTTGTTGACGAAGGCCAGGCGCGGAACCTTGTACTTGTTGGCCTGACGCCAAACCGTTTCAGATTGCGGCTGTACCCCACCGACCGCGTCATACACCATGACCGCGCCGTCCAGCACGCGCATGGAGCGTTCAACCTCGATGGTGAAATCCACGTGGCCGGGGGTGTCGATGATATTGATGCGGTGCTCGGGCAGCGAGCCATCCATGCCTCGCCAAAAGCAGGTGGTGGCCGCCGAGGTAATGGTGATGCCACGCTCCTGCTCCTGGCTCATCCAGTCCATAGTGGCCGCCCCGTCATGCACTTCCCCCAGCTTGTGACTGACGCCGGTGTAGAAAAGAATGCGCTCGGTCGTGGTGGTTTTGCCAGCGTCAATATGCGCCGAGATACCGATGTTCCGATAGCGAGTGATGGGTGTATGGCGAGCCATGATGATTGTCCTTGGAGTCGTCCTGCCTTGCGGTGCAAGGCACCTGGGCTCCTGTTGTTTCAGTGGTTGATAACAATCAGATAGTACGCCTACAATCGTACTATTAACAAGATTTTTTCCACGCGTCGTGCATCCACACCACAGCGCGAAAACGGTACGTGGACACAGGTACAATCACCGCGACGAATAATGACAGGACTCTACATGCTTCCCAATCATCCCGAGCGCGCACAGATTCGCTTGGAAAATGTACTGACTGCCCTGGGCAATCCCTTGCGTCTGGCCGTTGTGCGTGCTTTAGCCTCCGAAGGCGAACGCGCCTGTGGCTCGCTACTGCAAGGCCAAACCAAATCCACCATGACGCATCACTGGCGTGTCTTGCGCGATAGCGGCGTGATCTGGCAACGGCCTTCTGGACGAGAAAACCTGCTATCGCTGCGTAAGGACGATCTGGAGGAGCGCTTTCCCGGTCTGCTGCACTCCTTGCTGGGCGCATTGGAAAATGACCCGGTAACCGAGGCGACCACCGCGCAGCATCTGCAAAACGCCGCCAAATAATAAAAGCACCCTGAAAATCAAACTGCCCGCCAAAGGTCGGATCAATGTCCAACTTTTGGCGAGCAGTTCACATACAGGATCAGGACTCTCAGGGCCAGAGCCCGAAAACGGGATCAAACCCGTTCAGGCTGACTTATTTGCCTCGCAAAGCAGATTGCGCACCGCGCAAGGCCGTACGCAAGCCCTCTTCCAATACGGGATGGTAGAACGGCATGGCCAGCATCTGATCCAGCGTCAGTCCCATCTGCAAAGACCAGGCCAGCAAGTGAGCAATATGTTCTGCTTGAGGCCCCACCATCTCGGCCCCCAGAAACTTGCCCGCCTTGTCCGCATAAACGTGCAACAAGCCACGGTTGACCAGCATCACGCGAGCACGGCCCTGATTGCCGAAGTTCACGCTGCCTGTCACCGCACCCTCTGGCAAGGATTTAAAGGGCGTACCAACCACAGCCACCTGCGGATCACTAAACACCACAGCCATGCGTGCACGACGCGCCATAGGCTCATCCTGGCCATTGCTGACGGCTTGCAAGGCAGCCAGACGACCATCATCTGCTGCCTCGTGCAAGATGGGTGCACGTTGGTTCACATCGCCTGCCAGATAGATAGAGGTGCCTTTCAGTTGCAAGCTGTCCAGGTCAAAGACCACCCGCCCTTTGCTATCCCATTGCGCAGGCGTGTTTTCTAGCCCCAGATTATCCAACTGCGGTTTGCGGCCTGCCGCCCCCAGTACATAGTCGTAGTCCTCGACCAACTCCTTGCCATTCACCTGCAAGCGCACGCGCGCCTTGCCATTGACGACTTCACTACCTAATACAGCTACGTCGGCACGAATATTCAGTTCCTGGCTGAAAATCGCCCGTCCGGCTTCACGTACCTCAGGATCGGAAAGACCCGCCAGACTCTGGCTGCGGTTGATGATGGACACCTTCACGCCCAAGCGCGCCAGCGCCTGCCCCAACTCCAGACCGATTACACCCGTACCTACGACCAGCACGCTTTCCGGCAAATCCGTCCAGTCAAAAACATCCTCGTTATTGATCAGCAAAGCCCCCAGCGGCTCCAGCTCCTTGGGGCGCACGGGCGTGGAGCCAGTGGCGATAATCACGTGCCCTGCGGTGATACGGGTATGGTCATCCACTTCCAGCACATGCTCGGACACAAAGCGGGCATGACCACGCACTTTGTCTTCGGCATCAAAGCCTTCCACATCGTCCACCACAAATTGCACAAAGCGATCCCGCTCGCGACGCACGCGATCCATGACCTCTTTGCCTTCAATGCGGATATTGCCGTCTACGTGAACACCGAAAGGAGCGGTATGGCGGGCATGATGGGCAGCGTCCGCTGCTGCGATCAGCAACTTGGATGGCATGCAGCCAACACGTGCGCACATGGTGCCATAGGGGCCTGATTCAATCATCAGCGTTCGTTTACCGGCACGTTTGGCCGTACGATACGCTGTCATGCCTGCTGTCCCCGCTCCAATCACGGCAACATCACACTGAATTTCTTTCATAACCGCTCCTTGAGTCCATACTAAGGCTATCAGGGGCCTGATGACCTGCCCGACCACCCGTTCTACAATGTGCAGAATTGACTCTTTCAATCATAACGCAGTCCCCTTGCACTGCCCGAGGAAAGCCCATGCTGATTAGTGAAGCGGCCCGCGTAACCGGCCTGACACCCAAAATGATCCGGCACTATGAAGATCTGGGACTCTTGAATAGTGACCGTGCCCCCAATGGCTACCGCGTCTACCAGGATCAGGACCTGGATACCTTGCACTTCATTGTTCGTGCCAAGGACCTGGGTTTCAATCTGGCGGACATTCAGCAACTGACCAGCCTGTGGCGCGATCAGCAACGCCCCAGCAGCGAGGTCAAGCAACTGGCCCAGGCTCATATCAAGGATCTGGAAAGCCGCGCGGCCCTGCTGCTGGACATGGCCGCCAAGCTGCGTGTGCTGGCTGAACAATGCCAGGGGGACCAACATCCGGATTGTCCGATTCTGGATGGTTTGGAGGGGGCATGCTGTCATACAGATGCCTCGACCAAGGCTCAGTCGCATAAACCTGCCCATCAGAAAAGCAATACAGCCAAGCTTTAGTGCCTAAGAGCGGGTTTAGACAGGCAGGAACCAAAACAAAGAGTGGGAAACAGGACAGGAAGCCAACGCCTCCCACTGCTCCTCCAGCTTGCATCACTTACTGAGCAAGAGAAGACAAAAAAGCCTGAGTTCAATGACGAACTCAGGCTTTTTCTTCACAATCGCGAACTTGGCTCGCGCAGGCTACCCCGCAAATTTAAGCAGGCTGCCACTCCGTCACGAACTTTTGTGGCTCGGGACGCTGGGCAGGACCCAGATTGTGAATAGGCGTACCTACCGACACAAAGCCCAGGAACTGGTAATCCAGGGAATCGAAGCCCAGGGCTTCCGGGACTTCTTCACCATAGGTGCCCAGGCCAGTGCTCCAGAAAGCGCCAAAGCCCAACTGGTGAGCAGCATGCAGCATATTGCTGACGGCTGCGCCCGTTGCCAGAACACGCTCCAGTTCAGGAATTTTTTCTTCACCATGATCGATGTGGCTGGCTACAGCAATCAGCATGGGCACTTTGGCCAGCCAGGCGCGGACGCTGGCAGCTTTCTGCTCGGTCAAGGGATTACCGGCGCGCTCATTGGCGGCAATGGCCAGTTCGCCCAGAGCCTGCACGTTTTCACCGCGGATCAGGCAAAAGCGCCAAGGCTGTAAACGGCCATGGTCAGGAGCGACCATGGCAGCGCGCAAAATCAGGTCCAGCTCCTGCTCGTTCGGGCCGGGGCCTTGCACCAGCTTGATGGAGCGGCGGGACAATAGGGAATCAATGGTACTCATAGTGCTTCCAGAATCAGTTAAGAGTGCCCTGCCCAGATGGCAGGGCTCAGTCAGGCTTGAGCAGGAGCGCCCGCTTGCACCAGCAGGGCTTTCATGTCGCGCACGGCTTTTTCCCAACCGTCAAAGACAGCCTGGGCAACAATGGCGTGACCAATATTAAGCTCCGTCAGCCCCGGCAAGGCGGCAATCGCTTGTACGTTGCCGTAGTGCAGGCCATGACCCGCATTCACACGCAGACCTTGCGACACACCTTGAGCAATACCGGCACGGATACGCT
This sequence comes from Alcaligenes sp. RM2, assembly GCF_052931795.1. NCBI lineage: Bacteria > Pseudomonadati > Pseudomonadota > Betaproteobacteria > Burkholderiales > Alcaligenaceae > Alcaligenes > Alcaligenes sp. RM2. Next base: position 851,909 of record NZ_JBRFIO010000001.1, on the reverse strand, counting down.
CCAGTTCGCTGGCGGCCTGCTCGGGCGTTTGAGCATCCGCATAGGTGCCGGTGTGCAGTTCAATCACGGTGGCACCCACGTCGCTGGCGGCTCGGATTTGCGCCGGGTCGGCATCAATGAACAGCGAGACGCGAATACCGGCAGCCTGCAATTGCTGCACAGCCGCCTTGACCTGGTCCAGATGACCGACCACATCCAGACCACCTTCGGTCGTCAGTTCAGCACGGTGTTCGGGAACCAGGCAGACATCGTCCGGTTTGATACGGCAGGCAATGTCCAGCATTTCGGTGGTGATGGCGCATTCCAGATTCATCCGGGTACGCAGTACGGGGCGCAGGGCCTCGACGTCGGCATCCTGAATATGACGCCGGTCTTCACGCAGATGTAAGGTGATCAGGTCCGCTCCGGCTTCTTCTGCTCGCAAAGCGGCCTGAATTGGATCAGGGTATGTGGTCAGACGCTGCTGGCGCAGCGTCGCCACATGATCGATATTGACGCCCAGTTCTAACATTCCCCAAGGACCTCCGTAGTTTCAGGGATGAATGACCAGACGTATTATCGCCTGTTTACTCCGGTGCTGTCCCAGTGGCCTGGGTCTTTGTTTCAGGCTTGACGGTTTCAGCTGTCCAGCCGCCACCCAAAGCCTTGTACAACTCGACCCGATTCATCAGGGATGCCAGGCCAGTCTGAATATAGGCTTGACGCGTACCGTACAGGCTGACTTCCGCCGTTTGCACCTGCAGGAAGCTGTCTATACCCACTTCGTAACGCAGCTTGGCCAGACGCAAGCTTTCGCTGGCAGCCTGATCAACCTCTTGCAAGGCGTCGATCTGCTGACCGTAGGTGGCTTCGCCCGCCAGAGCATCAGCCACTTCGCGGAAGGCTTCCTGAATGGTTTTTTCATACTGGCTGATCGCAATGTCACGACGAGCCTCGGCCAGATCCAGATTGGCCCAGGTACTGCCCGAGAGCAGCGGCATGGTAATTTGCGGCTGGAATTGCCAGTAACGGTTACCCGAACTGAACAGACCACCCAGCTCGGGGCTCATGAAGCCCAGCAGACCGGTCAGGCTCAGACGCGGGAAGAAAGCAGCGCGTGCTGCCCCGATGCTGTAGTTGGAACCACGCAAGGCGTGCTCGGCGGCCAGAATGTCAGGACGACGCTCCAGCAATTCTGCCGACAACCCTACAGGCAAGCTAGGCATCAGCTGAGCACGGGTAAAGGGCAAGCCTGCTGGCAAGTCAGCCGGTATTTCACCGCCCAACAAGACCTGCAAGGCATTGAGTGCACGCTGACGATCACGCTCGACAGCCTGCATATCGGAACGCACGGTGTTGTATTGCACCTTGGCCTGGTTCAGGTCCAGCGCCGACACCGTACCGGCATCGTAAGAAGACTGCACCAGGCGCAATGTCTCTTGACGGCTGCGCAAGGTATTGCTCATCAAAGCATGCAGTTCTTCGGCAGTACGTACCTTGAAGTAGGCTTCGGCGGTGCCCGCCACCAGGGCGATATGGGCGGTACGCTGAGCCTGCTCGGTGGCAAAGTACTGTTCTTGAGCAGCACGGGCCAGATCACGCACTCGACCAAAGAAGTCCAGCTCGAAAGCAGTGATACCGACACCGGCCTGGAACGTACGGGTTACGGGGGCCGAATTTGGGCCACCAGGACGCAGCTCAGCCGGTGTGTGGGTGGCCTGCTCGGCCGCCTGCACACCAATGCTGGGCAACTGGTCACTGCGTGCCACGCCGTATTGCGCGCGAGCTTCCTCGATGCGCTGGGTGGCAATACGCAGATCGCGGTTATTCTCCAGAGCCTGCTCGATCAGGGCATGCAGACGCGGATCCGTAAAGAATTCACGCCAGCCCAGATCAGCAGCCTGTGCCGCATCCGCCTGGCCCTGCTGGGCCAGAGGGAATTGTGCGGGCACGGGAGAATCAGGACGCTCGTACTTCGGTGCCAAGGAGCAAGCCGACAAGGCAAACGCCACGGCCAGCACCAAGGGGCTACGTAAAAACATGCTAGACATCAGTGCTGTCCTCCTTGCGAACCGGCCGGCTGTGCAGCTTGTTTGGCCTGTTCTTCCTCGTGCAATTTAGCGGCTTCGCCAAACAGACGGGGTTTAGTTTTAAAGAGCTTGAGGATCACGACAAAGAAGGTCGGCACCATCAAGACAGCCAAGGGCGTTGCGGCCAACATACCACCCAGCACACCCAGACCCACGGCGTTCTGGCTGGCAGCACCCGCACCAGTCGAGGTAGCCAGAGGCACCACACCCAGCACAAAGGCGAAAGAGGTCATCAAGATAGGACGGAAACGCAAGCGAGCGGCTTCCAGAGTGGCGTCGATCAAGGTAGCACCACGTGCGTAGGCATCCTTGGCAAACTCCACAATCAGAATCGCGTTCTTCGCTGACAGACCGATCACCGTCACGATACCCACCTGGAAGTACACGTCGTTAGGCATACCCAGACCGGAGACCAGCAAGACCGAACCCAGCATACCCAACGGTACGGCCAGCATCACGGACAGCGGAATCGCCCAGCTTTCGTACAAGGCAGCCAGCAGCATGAACACCACCAGAACCGCCAAGCCCATCAAGATAGCGGACTGGCCTGCGGCCTGACGCTCTTGATAAGACAGACCTGTCCAGTCCACACCAAAGCCGCTAGGCAACTGCTTCATCAGGTTTTCCATCTCGATCATGGCTTCACCCGAGGTATAGCCTGGAGCGGGGCCACCACCGATACGGACAGACTCGTAGCTGTTGTAGCGCACGATCTGTACCGGACCTTGTTCGGTCGTCTGGCTGACAAAAGCCGACAGCGGAACCATCTTGCCTTCGCTGTTGCGAGCGTTGAGCTTGAGCACATCGTCGATGGTCATGCGATATGGCGCATCAGCTTGTACCCAGACACTTTGCACACGTCCCTGGTTGGTGAATTTACCCACAAAAGACGAGCCCAGGGCGCCACTGATCAAGGCAGAAGCTTCGCTGAAGTTCACACCCAGGGCAGCCGCCTTGTCTCGGTCAATTTCCAGACGAATCTGTTTGCCAGGTCCCAAACCCGTGATACGCACACTCTGTGGATCGAACACAGGGCTTGCCTTGGCCAGGGCCAGCAACTGATCCGCGGCTGCCATCAGGGCATCGTGACCCATGCCGCCGCGGTCTTCCAGACGCATATCAATACCCGAGGAGTTACCCAGAGCAGAAATAGCGGGTGGCACAATCGCGATCACCATGGAGTCGGGCAAACCGAACAGCAATTGGCCCATGGCCTTGCCGGAAATGGCTTGAGCCGAGTTTTCCTTGCCTTTACGTTCGTTGAAATCTTTCAAGGGCACAAAGGCAATCGCCGAGTTCAAACCACTACCGTTAAAGCTGAAGCCTTGCACGGCAATGATGTTTTCAACCTGAGGCTGCTCCTTGAAGTAGTCCTCTACCTTGGAGATGGTTTCAATCGTACGGTTGGCCGTCGAACCGGCAGGCAGTTCGATGTTGGCAATCACGTAGCCCTGATCTTCCTCGGGCAAGAACGCGGTTGGCATACGCATGTACAGGAAGCCCAGCACCAGCACCATGATCAGGTAGATGAACATCATCCGACCGCCACGACGCAAGGTCTTGCCAATAAAGCTTTCGTAACCATTGGTGGTACGCGTAAAGACACGGTTGAACCAACCAAAGAAGCCACGCTTGGTTTCGTGATGACCCTTGGGGATAGGTTTCAACAAAGTCGCGCACAAGGCAGGTGTAAAGGTCAGTGCCAAAAAGCCGGAGAAGGCAATCGACACGGCCATGGCCACCGAGAACTGACGGTAAATCACCCCCACCGAACCGGCCATGAATGCCAGGGGCAAGAACACGGCCGACAGCACCAGCGTAATACCCACAATAGCGCCACTAATTTGCGGCATGGCTTTCTTGGTCGCTTCCTTAGGCGAGAGCCCGTCTTCCACCATGATACGTTCGACGTTCTCCACCACCACGATCGCGTCGTCCACCAAAATACCAATGGCCAGCACCATCGCGAACATGGTCAGCACGTTCACGGACATGCCCAGCACCTGCATCACCGCGAACGCCCCCAAGATAGCCACCGGCACCACCAGTGCAGGGATCAGGGTGTAGCGCACGTTTTGCAGGAACACGTACATCACGATGAACACCAGCACCATGGCTTCCAGCAAGGTGTAAACCACCTGGGTGATGGACTTGTCCACGTAGGGCGAGGTGTCGTAAGGAATGTCGTAGCGGATGTTTTCCGGGAAGAACTCGGCCAACTTCTCCATTTCGACTTTGATTGCCGCGGCAGTATCCAGCGCGTTCGCTTCAGGCAACAGGGAGATAGCAAAAGCCGCTGTTGGCTTGCTGTTCAGACGGGCACCAAACTGGTAGTTGTCCGCCCCCACTTCCACACGAGCGACGTCTTTAATACGTACGGTCGAGCCATCAGGCTGCGAGCGCAGAATGATGTTTTCAAACTCTTCCACGGTTGCCAACTGACCGTTCACCGTAATGGGTGCGGCCACACGCTGACTGTCCTGATTGGGTGGGCCACCCAGAATACCGGCAGACACCAGCATGTTTTGCTGACGAATCGCGTTGGTCACGTCCGCTGGGCTCATCTGGTAACCGACCAGCTTGGCAGGGTCCAGCCACACACGCATGGCGCGACCGGATGCAAACAGCTGGAAGCGAGCCACACCAGGAACACGAGAAATCGTGTTCTTGATATTGCGTTCGATGTAGTCAGCCAGAGCTGTCTGATCCAGACTGCCATCCGTGGAGGACAAGGTCACCACTTGCAGAAAGCCGGTACTGGACTGCTCCACGTGCAGGCCCTGCTCCATCACCGCTGTCGGCAAGGACGCAGTAATGTTGCTGACCCGGTTCTGGACGTCTACCTGAGCCATGTCAGGATTGGTACCAGGACGGAACGTGGCGGTGATTTCGGTCGAGCCGTAGGAGTCACTGACGGACTCGTAGTACAGCAGGCCTTTGGCACCGTTCAGCTGATCTTCGATCACACTGGCTACCGTACTGGCAACGTCTTCCGCGGTTGCGCCTGGGTAGGTCGCCCGGATGGTGACCGAAGGTGGTGCCACATCGGGATACTGCGCTACAGGCATATTGGGCAAAGCCAATAAGCCAAATAGCGTGATCGCCAAGGCAACGACCCATGCAAAAATGGGCCTTTCAATAAAAAACTGAGGCATGTCGCTTACTCGCTAGACTTGGCTTCGTTTGGCTCAGCAGCGGCGGCCGGTTCCTGTGCGGGAGCCGCATCAGGAGCAGGTGCAGCGGCTGACTTGTTGCCCTTCCAAGGCATCGTCTGGACAGGGGCACCGGGACGAATCTTCTGGAAGCCTTCGACAATGATCTGGTCGCCAGCTTGCAGGCCTTTGTTGACCACATACTGACCATCGCTCTCAGGTCCCAACACGACAGGTACGGACTGGGCTTTTTCTTCACGAACTACATAAATGTTGGAAGCACCATCCGAGGTGTACTGAACAGCTTGGGCGGGCACCAGCAAGGCATCCGGAATAACGCCTTGTTCCAGACGTACGCGTACGTACATGCCGGGCAAGAGGATTTCGTCAGGATTAGGGAACACGGCACGCAAGGTTACTTGCGAGGTGGATGGATCCACGCTGACACCGCTAAACAGCAAAGCGCCATCCTGATCGTACAGGGAGCCATCTTCCAGAACGGCCTTGGCCTTGGCCTGGCCTTCACCAGCCGACTTCAAGGTGCCATCGGCCATGGCGCGACGCAGCTGCGTCAGTTCAGCAGTGGAACGCGTCACGTCAATATAGACACGGTCCAGTTGCTGCACGGTGGCCATATGGGTGGCGTTGGCGGCAGAAACCAGAGCACCTTCGGTAACCAGGGACTTGCCGATACGGCCCGACACGGGCGACACAATCTTGGTGTAGCCCAGATCAATATTGGCGCTGTCCAGGGTCGCCTGTGCAGCGGCAATGGCGGCATCGGCCTGCATGGCGCGGGCCTTGGCGTTGTCGTAATCCTGGCGGGAAACTGCATTTTCCTTGATCAGACGCTCGTAACGCTGGGCCAACTGCTTGGCACTTTGTGCGTCAGCCTGGGCGTTTTTCAGCTGAGCTGCAGCCTGGTTACGAACTGCACGGTACGGAGCCGGGTCAATGGTAAACAAGAGCTGGTCTTGTTTGACATCAGCGCCCTGCTCAAAGTTGATCTCTTCCACAATCCCGGAAACACGGGCGCGGATTTGTGCATCTTTAATTGCTTCGACTCGTCCAGGCAGCTCGGAGAACAACTCGGTAGAGGTCGGTTGGACGGTAATCACACTGACTGGGACCTTCATCCCGCCGGCCGGAGCTTGAGGCTCTTTGTTGCCGCAAGCGGCGAGCAGAACCAAGGAAGAGAAGGCAGCAATACGAAAAGTCTGCCGACCCAACAAGCTTTGAAATGACATGAAGAACTCCTGAGCTAAGCGTTGCATGGGAGTTTAACGCTTAAACTGACTGGATTGTATGGTTTGGACAAGCAGCAAGTATATGTCGAAAAAGCGCAAATCAAACAGGAAAATTTGCGATGAGACTCATTTCGATCTTGCCATTATCTGGCGACTACGATTAGCCAGCTACCCCCTTGCACCCGCTCCGCTGTCTGCCTATGCCAAAAGAACACGTATTATCATATACCTACGGTTTCTTGAATATAAAAAAACCGCGTTTAACCCTCAGAGTTCACGCGGTTTTCCAAATCCGGGATAGTGCTTCCTAACCTAGCAATAAACTATCGTCGGCTAAAGTCTCGCCCCGAACCCGCTCGAACATCTCCAGCAAATCTCGCACATCCAGGCCTTGACGCTGTTCACCACTGACATCCAGAACCACCTTGCCCTGGTGCAACATGACCGTGCGATCACCCACATCCAGAGCCTGACGCATACTGTGCGTGACCATCATGGTGGTCAGGCCACCTTCACGCACAATCCGATTGGTCAGTTGCAAAACAAAGTCAGCCGTACGCGGGTCCAGTGCCGCCGTATGTTCGTCCAGCAGCAAGATCTTGGAAGGACGCAAGGCCGCCATCAACAGGCTGACGGCCTGACGCTGGCCACCGGACAACAATCCGATGCGGTCTGTCAGACGGTTTTCCAGACCCAGACCCAAGGTTTCCAGACGCTCTGCAAATTCAGCGCGCATGGAGTGACGCACGGCACGGCTCAGACCACGGCGGCTGCCACGGCAGGTGGCCAGCGCCATATTTTCTTCAATGGTCAGATCTTCACAGGTACCGGCCATTGGATCCTGAAACACACGTGCTACCCAATTGGCTCGCTCCCAGACCGGGCGGCGAGTCACGTCTACCTTGTCGATCATGATTTGGCCATCATCAACAGACTGGTCGCCCGAGATCGCATTCAGAAAAGTAGACTTGCCCGCACCGTTGGAACCGATCACGGTCACGAACTGCCCTTCCGGAATGGTCAGGGACAAACCGCGCAAGGCACGGGTTTCAATGGGCGTACCTGGATTAAATGTCAGGGACAGATCTTTTGCTTCTAACATTACTGGGCCCCCTTCTGTTTACGAGCACGCTTTTTCTTGAGCAATGGAATCACCAGCGCCACGGTAACCAGCAAAGCGGTGACCAGGTTCAAGTCCTGCGCTTTCAGGCCGATCACATCGGCATTCAGAGCCAAAGCAATAAAGAAACGGTACAGAATCGCGCCCAGCACCACGGCCAAGGTGGCGTAGAACAGTTTGCGTGCGGGCAAGATGCTTTCACCCACAATCACGGCAGCCAGACCAATCACGATGGTCCCGATACCCATGGAGATATCCGCCCCACCCTGCGATTGTGCAAACAAGGCACCGGCCAGGGCGACCAGGGCATTGGAAATAGCCATGCCCAGCAAAAGCATATTGCCAGTTGCCACACCTTGAGCACGGGCCATACGCGCATTGGCGCCGGTAGCGCGCATGGCCAGGCCAGTTTGCGTACCGAAGAACCAATCCAGCGCCAGTTTGGCAATGATTACCAAACCAATCAGCATCAAGGGACGAGCAATATAGTCAGCGATGGACTCGGGCTGCAGAATCGTGAAGACCGTCGGCTCCATGATCAGGGGCACATTGGGACGGCCCATGATGCGCAGGTTGATGGAATACAAGGCGATCATCATCAGGATACTGGCCAGCAGATCCATGATTTTCAGGCGTACGTTCAACCAGCCAGTAATCGTGCCGGCAATGGCACCAGCAAAAGTGGCCACTACAGTCGCCAGGAAAGGATCATTGCCCTGACTGATCAGGATGGCGGCAACCGCCCCACCCAAAGGAAAACTACCATCGACCGTCAGGTCAGGAAATCGCAGGATGCGAAAAGAAATCAGAACACCCAGAGCAACCAGTCCGAAAATCAGACCAATCTCCAGGGCCCCCCACATTGAATAAATAGACATATTGTTGGACGTCTAGGATACAAAAGAAACAGGCGGGCAGCTTGTGGCAACCCACCTGCAAGAAGCAGTCAAATCAGGCTTATTCGACGATTTTTGTTGCGGACTTCACGAAGTCCTCGTTAAGCGAAACGCCTTGGCGCTTGGCAGCGCCCGGATTGACATACAGTTCCAGATTGCTGCTGGTTTCAGAAGCCATATCACCGGGTTTTTCACCCTTCAGAATACGGATGACCTGTTGACCGGTCTGCAGACCCAGGTTGTAGTAGTTCACGCCCAGAGCTGCGATAGCACCACGGGCCACACTGTCGGTGTCCGAAGCGATCAAAGGCACTTTGGCGTCCACGCCTACTTTTACCAGGGACTCGTAGGCCGACACCACGTTATTGTCGGTATTGGTGTAGATCACATCGACCTTGCCCACCAGGCTACGAGCAGCCGCCCCCACGTCCACGGTACGAGGCGCGGTGGCTTCCACCAGCGTCATGCCGTGCTTGGGCAGCAATTCTTTCATTTCTTTAACGACCACGGCGGAGTTGGCTTCGCCAGGGTTGTAAACCATACCCACGCGCTTGGCATCAGGCACGACTTTCTTGATCAGATCAACCTGGGCTTCCAGTGCCAGCGCATCGGACACGCCTGTCACGTTGGTGCCCGACGGTGCCATGCTGGGCACCAGGTGTGCCACCACAGGATCGGTCACGGCCGAATACACCACAGGGATAGTCTTGGTTGCCGACACCACGGCCTGCGCCGAAGGAGTGGAAATGGCCACAATCACGTCAGCCTTGTCACCGACGAATTTACGAGCGATCTGAGCGGCAATCGCCGGATTGCCCTGGGCGGTCTGAAACTGCCATTTGAAGCCGGAGGCTTCGTTATAACCAGCATCGGTCAGCGCTTTGTGTACTCCATCCTTAATGGCGTCCAGAGCCGGATGTTCCACAATCGACGATACCGATACAGATTGCGCATGAACTGCAGCGCCCGACATCAATCCTACACAAGCCAAAGCGGCCGCCACCTGATGCACCGATCTGATCAGTTTCATCCAATACTCCTTAGATGCAAAAAAACGAAAATTTTAGGTGTTTAGTCTAACGCGAACGACAGGACTTTGACCCTTCAGGTAATCCCTGCCCCGCTCCCCTACTGGTCCTGCATCTGGCGACGGAACGAGAGCAGTTCCCTGGCCCAACGTGTAGCCGGCAAACCATAATCGGCCTGCACTTGTTCGGCCCGACTCAGCAGCTCTCCGGCCGTCATCTCCAGCGTGCTGCCTTTAAAGGCCAGAACCACCTGATTGCCCTCGTCCATTTCAGGCAAGAGCAATACTTTGCCATTAAAGGCTTCACGAATGTTGTCAATATTATGTTTGAAGCTGGGATGGGCACCAAAAAGATTCACCGTCATGATGCCTTCATCATCCAGAACCGCGCGGCAATCCTGATAGAACTCCAGACTGTCACGTACCGGACCTTCGGCATGCGCGTCGTACAAGTCCACCATCAAGGCGCGATACTGACTGTGCTGATCGCTATCCTGTACCCAGACACCGGCGTCAGCCTGATCAATCAGAGACCGTGGACTGCGCGGTAGCCGGAAGAAAGCATTGCACATGCCAATCACCGACGGATTCCACTCCACCGTCTGTACCTGACTGCTGGTCTGCTTCAGGCAGAAACGCAGCAGGGAACCCGCCCCCAGCCCCAGAATAGCCAGTTTGTGCTCGGGTTTGGGGTCTTCCATAAATAGCAGCCAGGCCATCATTTGTTGTGTGTAGGCCAAGACCAATTCAGCGGGCTTGCGAATACGCATGGCGCCTTGAATCCACTCCGTTCCAAAGTGCAGATAACGGATCCCTTCGCTTTCCGACAACGTAGGACTATCGTCCCCCTGCTCACCAGCCATGAAACTCTTCCTTGCAAAGCAGTCAGGCGGCCCGGCTCACACGGGAGCAACGTGGCACCCCACATAATCCTGAACCTGGATATGGCCTGACGACAGAGAAAACAGCGCCGGAAGGCGGCATTGCGCCACTTCCGGCGTTTTTTAGCAAGGCGCCATCATAACAGCGATCACTTGATGGGGAACGGCTCACTGACGTTCGATAATCATGGCTACTCCCTCGCTACCGCCATGACACATGGTGACCAGAGCATACCGCCCCTGGATGCGCTGCAACTCATGCAAGGCCTTGACTACCAGTGCCGCTCCTGTCGCCCCCAAAGGATGCCCCATGCTAATGCTGCCGCCATTTGGATTGACTCGCTCCGGATCAAAATCCAATTCTTTGGCAACGGCGCACACCTGTGCTGCAAACGCCTCATTGGACTCGATCACATCAATATCGGCTACCGTCAGTCCCGCCCGCTTGAGCGCCAAGCGAGTCGATGGCACCGGCCCCATTCCCGCAAATTGAGGATCCACGCCCGCATGCGCCCATGAGCGCAGCTTGCCCAAAGGCTTCAAGCCTTGACGGCGTGCCTGCCCCTCTTCCATCATCAGCACCACCGCCGCCGCATCCGCCAGACCCAAGATATTACCGGCCGTCACCGTCCCCCCGTCGCTCTGGAAAATAGGCTTCAAGGCGGCAAGCTGCTCCAGACTGCCATCATGCCGAACATGCTCATCCTGCTCGAAGATGCTCCCATCGTGGGCCGCCAGCGGGACGATCTGCTCCTTGAAGTACCCATTTTCAATGGCACGAGCCGCTCTACGGTGCGACTCCAGGGCCAACTGATCTTGCTCACAGCGGGACACACCGTATTTTCTGGCGACATTCTCCCCCGTCACCCCCACATGCTCCCGAGTCAGAGGACTGATGAAAATCTCCGACAAGACATCTACCAAGGCCACACTGCCCATGCGACTCCCCCAGCGCTGGCTTGGCGCCAGATAGGGCATTCGACTGGTACTTTCAACACCGCCGGCCAAGGCCACCCTAGCCTCACCCAATACAATCGCTTGCGCTGCCGAAATAATGGCCTGCAAACCGGATGCACATAAACGGTTTACGCTCATCGCGACAGCCTCATGAGCCACTCCCGCTTTCATGGAGGCTGCCCGCGCCATATAGATATCCTGGGGCTCGGTCAGCACCACCTGCCCCATCACCACCTGGTCCACCTCCGAGGCAGCTACTCCACTCCTGCCCAGCGCCTCCTGCATGACTGCCGCCCCCATCTCAATGGGAGGCACATTCCGTAACGAGCCACCAAAGTTACCAAAAGCAGTTCGACAAGCTTGAACCAGGACGACTTCTTGCATATGAATCTCCTTTTATTCCGTTTTATTCCGATGAGAAAAAACAAGGGCTTCATGCTCAGCCACACAAGCCACGCGTTACTTTTAAAACAATTCAATGCAATTGGCTGGATACTTAGGGCCCATTACAAAAACAAACAATCAAGTCGGCGTTTTTATAAGATTTACTTGTATATGCCGAAAAAAAAGCCGGAAAGTGACTCGTAGCACTTCCGGCTTTCCTGCTCTTTAAACGAAGCCTAAAGAGAAATAATCAGCAAGGTTCAAGGGCGCTCGAAAATCGCCGCAATCCCCTGCCCACCACCAATACACATGGTGACCAGCGCGTAACGACCTTGGACACGCTGCAGTTCATGCAAGGCCTTGACTGTAATAGCGGCGCCGGTCGCGCCAATAGGGTGGCCCAGGCTGATACCACTACCATTGGGATTCACACGTGCCGGATCCAGACCCAGTTCACGCACAACTGCGCACGCTTGGGCGGCAAAAGCTTCGTTGGACTCGATCACATCCAGATCCGACACGCTCAAACCGGCGCGCTCCAGTGCCAGACGGCTAGCTGGCACTGGCCCAATACCCATAATGCTGGGATCCACCCCGGCATGCCCCCAGGACACCAGCTTGGCCAAAGGCTTCAGCCCACGCTGGCGAGCTTCTTCCGCGCACATCAGCAAGACAGCGGCTGCACCGTCATTCAGGCCCGAGGCATTACCTGCCGTAACACTGCCGCCGTCAGGCATGAACACAGGTTTCAGGCCGGTAAAGTTTTCCATCGTAGCGTCCAGACGTACGTGCTCGTCCTGATCAAACACGATCTCGCCCTTACGACTTTTCTGGATAATGGGCACGATCTGCTCTTTAAAATAACCTTGCTCGATCGCGCGACGGGCACGCTGGTGCGATTCCAATGCCAGCTCGTCCTGATCGGCTCGGGTCACGCCGTATTGGCGGGCCACATTTTCGGCCGTAATGCCCATATGAACGCGATCAAAAGGATCTGTCAGTGCGCCAGTCATCATGTCCATCATGACCGAGTCCCCCATGCGAGCGCCCCAGCGATGAGCACTGGACATATAAGGCGCACGGCTCATGCTTTCTGCTCCGCCTGCCAAAGCCACCTTGGCATCACCGACCAGAATACCCTGCGCGGCCGACACAATGGCTTGCAGACCAGAACCGCACAAACGGTTGACGTTCATGGCCGGTGTTCCGTGTCCCACGCCCGCCTGCACCGACGCCACACGCGACAAGTACATATCACGTGGTTCGGTCTGAATAACCTGCCCCATCACTACATGCTGAACGTCTGCCGCCGACACGCCACTGCGATCCAGTACTGCGCGCAATACCGTCGCGCCCATCTCGATAGGCGACACGTTCTTCAAAGCACCACCAAAGTCACCAATCGCGGTACGGCATGCCTGGACTACAACCACTTCTTTCATATGAATCTCCCTCAATCCCGGTGGGATATGATGACCAGCATAAAAAAGCCAAGCTGACAAAAACGTCCACTCGAATATACACGGCTGCCATGGAAAACCATAAAGCAGACACAAAGACCGTAATTCGCAGTATGGTTTGATACCTTACCCACAAGACACGTTCTTGATAACCCTTTTTATAGGATCCCCCCTCATGTACGAGCGTATCCTGGTATGTACCGACGGCTCAGAACTGTCCGCCCACGCTGTCACCCATGCCCTGAATCTGGCCAAGACCAGCGGCGCCAAATTGCTGGCCCTGCGCGTCATTCCGCGCTATCGCCAAAGCTACCTGGAGGGCGGCCCCATTATCGACCAGAAACTCGATAGCCGTATCGAAGCCTCCTGGGTAGAGCACGCCCAATCCGAGCTGGCCGCCGTCAAGCAAGCCGGTAAAGACATTGGTGTCTCGGTCAAGGGCCTGGTGGTGAAGTCCGAACTGGTGGCCGATGCCATTATTTCTACCGCTGAAAAACAGAAAGCTGACCTGATCGTCATGTCCTCGCATGGCCGCAAGGGCTACAAGCGCCTGCTCTTGGGCAGCGAAACCCAGCACGTTCTGACCTACTCGGAAATCCCCGTTCTGGTGATCCGCAAGAAAGCCAAGAAAAAATAAAACGCGGCCAGGCATCAAAACGCAAACTCCGGTTTGCGTTTTTTATTCTCAGGAGTCCCGCATGAACGTCAGCACACAGGAAAAACGACGCCGTTTTCGAGCCTTGCATGAAAGTGGCTTACTGATTTTGCCCAACCCCTGGGACATAGGTGGAGCCAAGCGTCTGGAACGACTGGGTGCACAGGCAATTGCCAGCAGCAGCGCTGCGTTTGCCTGGTCAAAGGGATTGGAAGACTTTGAGGTGGGCCGGGATGCCCTGCTGGCGCATTTGCGAGAGCTGGCGGCCAGCACGAATCTGCCACTGAACGCCGACTTTGAAAATGGCTTTGCCGATGAGCCCGAACAGGTCGCCGAAAACGTCCGCCTGGCCATTGAAACCGGCATTGCAGGCTTATCCATTGAAGATCGCCATGGCGACGAACTGTATGAACTTGAGTTGGCTGTGGCCCGCATACAGGCTGCCAAGCAAGCAATTATCGACAGTGGCGAGGACGTTCTGTTAATAGGACGCAGCGAAGGCCTGCTGATTGACGCGCTGGATCTGGGACAAACCATAACCCGGCTAAAAGCCTTTGCCCAGGCAGGCGCCGATGTGGTCTACGCCCCCGGATTACGCGATCTGGACGATATTGCCCAAGTGGTCCAGGCACTGGCACCTACGCCCGTCAATGTGCTGCTGATTCATCCGGGGCTGAACGTGCCCGATTTGGCCACCATCGGTGTACGCCGTGTCAGCACAGGGTCACAACTGGCTCTGGCCACCTGGAACCGCTTTGAAGAGGCCAGCCTGCAACTGCTGGAGCAAGGGCATCTGCCGGCCACCCAAGCCCATCGCCGCTGGTCCTGATACAAGACAGGCAGGCATAAAAAAAGCGCAAGCCGCAAGGCTTGCGCTTTTTAACCTTTCAGTCAGAACTTAGCTGTCCTGAGCCTGGTCGCTGGACGCGTCCACTTTGGCTTCCTGATCGGTTTCTACGACTGCTTTCTTGGGAGCCACCCAATTCAGGGGCTCAACCTCAAAGGCCTGTTTACGACGTACTGGTTTCGATTTGCTCACGAATAACTCCTGCTCAATATCGACAGGGGGCGCTGCCCTTAGCGCCCCGATTTCTTTATTATATCAATGATTAGACCACAAATCAATTTTGATTATGATAAGAGCACATTATGAATGCAAATTAGGCGACGTTAGAACAAAATAAAGGCAATTCAAAACAAGGCTTTTTCATAGACAATTCAAGCCAAAATAACTGCCCTGAATACGCGACTGCTCACATAGCCCCCCAGGCACCCTTGAAAACTCATTTTTCACCCATTTGAGTACAACAATAAAGAGACAATGGCATGCACGAATCCCGCCCCACCGATCATCTGGATCGCTCCTTGCGCTGTTTTTTACGCATTGCACAATTAGGCTCGGTCAGCAAAGCAGCTGATGATTTGGGACAAAGCCAATCCAGCCTGAGCAAACAATTAAGCTCGCTGGAACAAAGCCTGGGCCAAACCCTGTTTAACCGTACCGGGCGCGGAGTCAGCCTGAATGATGCGGGCGAGCTGCTGCGCCAAGCAATCGAACCGGCCTATAGCCGTATTGATAGCGCTATCCACGCCGTGCGCCAGGAGCACGGCGTCAATTCAGGCACCGTGAGGCTAGCCACCGTCCATACCCTGAGCTACTACTTCATGTCCGATGTCGCTGCCACTTTCATGAGTTCGCATCCCGGCGTGAATTTGTCCTTATTGGGACGCAGTTCGCCCGAAGTAGTGGCTTTAGTGGAAAGTGGTAAAGCCGATGTGGGGTTTGTGTACGACTCGGCGGTGGACTGTGGCGGCTTGATCTCGCACACCTTGTTTGACGACCAAATGTGCCGCATCTCCGCCAAGCAGGAGCCTTTTCCCAGTGCAGATTTAAGCCACCAGGCCTTGCGCCTGATCGGTTTTCCGCCCCATTACGCCCTGCGCCGCATGATTCACAGCAGCGGCCTGCACCCCGAATTTGTGGCGGAGGTCGAAACCATAGATGCCATGTTGCGACTGGTCGCTTCAGGATTGGGGGACTGTATCTTGCCGAGCCGCATTCCCGACAACCTGCTGAACGAGCACAATCTGCATAAATACCCGATTGAGCAACCTGCCCTGCAACGCCGGGTTGTGGCGATCTTGCGGGCAGACCGTGATCCCCAAGCACTGACTTCACGGCTGCTGGAATGTGCCTTGCGCACAGCACAAAGTCTGTAACAAGCCTCTGCAACACGAACCTGTCACAAAGATTCGTGGCAGATAGACAGCCCATAAAAAACGGGCCTGATGACAGACACTTCAAGTCTGGAAGTCTTCCAGAACCCTGAACATCCCTCATCAGGCCCGCTTGCTTCACTGCTCTACCCAAAGGCCGATGCCCTGCCCCGGCCCTGGATAGCAAACTGCCTTACTGTGCCACGCAGTCCACGTAGTACCGCTTCTGACCGGAGGCATCCACCTCTTCCACAAAACCGTGGATATCCGTACCAAAGCCTGGACACTGGCGATGCAGTTCACGCGAGAACTTCAGGAAATCCACAATCGTCTTGTTAAAGGCTTCGCCAGGAATCAGCAGCGGGATACCAGGTGGATAAGGTGTGATCAAGTTGGTGGTCACCCGACCTTCCAGCTGATCAATCTCGACCCGTTCCGTGCGACGCTGCGCAATGCAGGCAAAAGCATCAGCCGGACGCATGACAGGCACTACATCCGACAGGTACATATCGGTCATCAAACGGGCAATGTCATGCTTGGCGTACAACTGGTGCACATGCTGGCACAAATCGCGCAAGCCCATTTCCTCGTAACAAGGATACTGGCGCGCAAACTGCGGCAGAACACGCCAGACAGGCAAGTTGCGGTCGTAATCGTCCTTGAACTGCTGTAGCGCTGTGACCAGAGAGTTCCAGCGGCCTTTGGTAATGCCGATGGTGAACATGATGAAGAAGCTGTACAGGCCAATCTTCTCCACAATCACGCCACGTTGCGCCAGAAACTTGGTCACGATAGAAGCCGGAATGCCGGTTTCACCAAATGTGCCTGTCAGATCCAGGCCGGGGGTAACAATCGTGGCCTTGATCGGATCCAGCATATTGAAGCCATCAGCCAGCGGGCCGAAACCATGCCACTCGCTATGCTCCGCATCGTCCGTAATGATCCAGTCCTCAGGTTTGCCCACACCGTCTTCTGCCAGTGTTGGCGGGCCCCAGACCTTGAACCACCAATCGTCTTCATCAAACTGCGATTCGACCTTGCGCATGGCGCGGCGGAAATCCAGCGCTTCAATAATGCTTTCCTCAACCAGCACACGACCACCGGGTGGCTCCATCATGGCAGCGGCCACGTCGCAAGACGCAATAATCGCGTACTGCGGGCTGGTGCTGGTGTGCATCAGATAGGCTTCATTGAACAAATGACGATCCAGGCTACGGGTGACCGAGTCCTGTGCCAGCACGTGGCTGGCCTGGCTCAAGCCGGCCAGCAGCTTGTGCGTGGACTGGGTGGAGAACACCATGGTTTCCTGCGGGCGCGGACGGTTCTTGCCCATGGCATGGAACTGACCATAGAAAGGATGGAAAGCCGCGTGCGGAATCCAGGCTTCGTCAAAATGCAGCACTTCCACGTAACCATCCACGGCATTCTTGATCACCTGGGTGTCGTAAATAATGCCGTCGTAGGTGGACTGGGTCAGCGTCAGCACACGGGGTTTGACCGTATCGGCATCCAGATGCGAGAGCAAGGGGTGCTTGCGGATCTTCTCACGAATGGTCTCGATATCAAATTCGCTGCGCGCAATCGGGCCAATAATCCCGAAGTGGTTGCGCGTAGGACGCAGAAACACGGGGATAGCCCCCGTCATCACAATGCTGTGCAGGATGGATTTGTGGCAGTTACGGTCCACGACCACCACATCGCCCGGAGCCACGGCATGGTGCCAGACAATCTTGTTGCTGGTGCTGGTGCCGTTGGTTACGAAAAAGCAGTGGTCAGCATTGAAAATACGCGCGGCATTGCGTTCGCTGGCGCCAATGGCCCCGTTGTGATCCAGCAGTTGGCCCAGTTCTTCAACGGCATTGCAGACGTCGGCACGCAGCATGTTTTCACCAAAGAACTGGTGGAAAATCTGCCCGACCGGGCTTTTCAGAAAGGCTACGCCGCCGGAATGACCGGGGCAATGCCATGAATACGAGCCATCCTCGGCGTAATCGAGCAAGGCTTTCAGAAATGGAGGCTTGACGCCTTCCACATAACTGCGCGCTTCACGCACGATGTGGCGCGCCACGAACTCGGGCGTGTCCTCGAACATGTGAATGACGCCTTGCAGCTCGCGCAAGATATCGTTTGGCATATGACGAGCCGTTTTGGTCTCGCCATACACATAGATAGGTACATCGGTATTGCGACGACGCACAGCCCGAATAAAGGCACGTAGATTGACCAGCGCCGGGGCGCTGTCTCCATCTTGCGTGAACTCCTCATCATCGATGGACAAAATAAACGCGCTGGCACGACTTTGCTGCTGGGCAAATTGACTCAGATCGCCATAACTGGTGGTTCCCAACACCTCGAAGCCTTCGGCCTCGATCGCATCTGCTAATACACGAATGCTCAGACCAGACGCATTTTCAGAACGAAAATCCTCATCGATGATCACAATGGGGAATTGATATTGCATGCCATGTCCTTAATACAAGGGAGTGCCGCAGGGGCGGCAAAAAAAGGGAGGGACGTCAGTCGCTTTTGCGCAGCAGATCGTACCGTGTTTCACGTCCCGTCATGTGACACTTGCTTTTCCCTACGTCCTTGGGCATAATTCTACATGTCCCAGGACAAAACAAAAGGCGTGGTGACAGATTGGCTATGTGACGGACTGCAAATCCGTTCAGGTTGGTTCGATTCCAGCACACGCCTCCATCTTGCTTGCATTCAAGACAGACAAAACTGGCCTTCTTTCCGGTTTTGATCACACAGAAAAAGTCGCCATTATGGCGATTTTTTTATTCCCTTTTCCTGCATATCAAATCCTTGTACTACGCGCTGCGGCCAAGCCCTTCCATCGGTTTTGGCCCACCGTTCCAACTTGGCCTGCAATTTAACACAAGCAGGCGCGTGATCTGCGCAAAAAACCCTCTTTTTCGTGCCCTAAAAACATCAATCTGCCCCAAGCGCGCTTTGGGTCTTGCCGCCTGACTTTATGGCTGTTACATGCAGATAGTTTGAGGACAAATTTATTGTCTGAAAATGTCTGTTTTTCACTACGACCTAGAACAAAACCCAGGCCCATCGGCCATTTTCATCCTGTCGGTGGCGCTGGCTTTAAAACCAGTCCCTGGCTAGCGCTGATATGATGGCGGCATTCGCGCACGCTAAACGCCATCCTGCCCGTTTCCAACACGCTGATGGCCGCCTCTGCACTACCTTTATCGGCAAAGCCCTGTACAAGCGGCTTTCTCTGATTTACCGAGATTGTCTGACACCATGAAACTCACCACCTGGAACGTGAACTCCCTGAACGTCCGTCTTCCCCAAGTTCTGGACTGGCTCAAGGCCAACCCCGTAGACGTGCTGTGTCTGCAAGAGCTCAAACTGCCCGACGAGCGTTTTCCCTTGGAGGCTTTTCAGGAAATGGGTTATCACGCTCACTGGGCGGGTCAGAAAACCTATAACGGCGTGGCCCTGATTTCGCGTGAGCCTGGCGCGGATGTGCAACGCAATCTACCCAACTACGAAGACCCACAACAGCGTTTGCTGGCCGCCACGTACCCCTCGCCTGACGGCCCGGTGCGTGTGATCTGTGCCTACTGCCCCAACGGGCAATCGCTGGAAAGCGAAAAGTACACCTACAAGCTGGAATGGTTTGCCGCCTTGCACGACTGGCTGGAAAAAGAATTGCAGCAGTATCCCCGTCTAGCCATTCTGGGCGACTATAATATTGCCCCAGCCGACCAGGACGTTTACGACCCGGTCAAATGGGGAGTCGATGTTCTGGTATCCCCGCCCGAGCGCGCTGCGTTCGAGCGTTTGCTGGCACTGGGCCTGCACGATGCCTACCGTCTGTTTGAGCAAAGCGGCAGCCCCTTTACCTGGTGGGACTATCGTCGTTTTGCATTCCGTCGCGATGCGGGGCTGCGTATTGATCACGCCTTGTTGTCCGACGCGCTCAAGGCCCGTTGCACGGCCTGCGATATTGACCGCGAGCCGCGCGCCAATGAGCAGCCCTCGGATCACGCTCCCGTTACTGCTACCTTGTCTTTTAGCTGACACACTCTTTTCATTATGCAAATTCAAAGCCAAATCATCGAGCAGACTGACTCGGCCTATGTGCTTGAGATCACCTTGGAAGAGGAGCACAAGGTCTGGGCCTATCTGGCCATCAGCGAGCCTGATCTGGATGCGGTCGCCCATATTGTCCCGCCCGAGCAATTCGAAGCCGGTGGCGATGTGCACGTGATGGCCATTGCCCAGCCCGAAGATGCCCCGCAGGAAGTGGAAGACGTTTTGTTCTCCATGAACCCCAATGACACGGTGGTCTTTCTGTGCGCGGACCAAGCCAGCATCCTGGCCGTTTTGAATGAGTTTGGGCAAACCGACCCAAGCAGCAATTAATTCTTTTATAAAAATCTACTTCTAGAGTCTGCTCTCCATGTCCACGAGCTATCCTGGCACCGTCTTTATGGTTGTCGCCCCCAGCGGGGCGGGTAAATCCAGTCTGGTCAACGCCCTTCTGGCCAACGATTCCAACATCATGCTGTCCATCTCGGCCACCACACGTGCCCCCCGTCCCGGCGAGAGCGACGGCCAGCACTACTTCTTTGTGGACAAAGCGCGTTTTGAAAACATGGTCGCAGAAAACGCCATGCTGGAATGGGCCAAGGTGCATGACAACTACTACGGCACGCCCCGCGAACCCATTCAGAAAGCCCTGAATGCAGGCCGTGATGTGCTGCTGGAAATTGACTGGCAAGGCGCCCGCCTGGCGCGTGAACATTTCCCCGAAGCCGTCGGCATTTTCATTCTGCCGCCCTCCTTGCCCACCTTGCAGGCCCGTTTGCGCAAACGTGGACAAGATAGCGAAGAGATCATCGCCCGCCGCCTCGAGGCTGCCGAGCACGAAATCGCCCATGTTCATGACTGTCAATATGCTATTATCAATGAGGATTTTGATACGGCATTACAGCAGCTATTGAGTATTGTGCAGGCCAGTCGTTTGCGCACTGCCACTCAGTCAGTACGGCATCGCCAACTCTTTCAACAATTAGGCGCAGATGCCCTGCTGAATCAGGGCTGATCTCCTTCTTATTACTTTTTGATAACAGGTCTACTATGGCTCGCATCACTATCGAGGACTGCCTGGAGCAAGTCCCCAATCGCTTTAAGCTCACCTTGGCAGCCGCCTACCGTGCGCGCGAACTGGCTCAAGGCCACGAACCACGCCTGGAAAGCAAGAACAAGCCTACGGTTACCGCCCTGCGAGAAATCGCCTCCGGCGCGACCGGTCTGGAAATGCTGCGCAAAGTTCCTACCTGATAGGCACAGGCGGAGCACGGTATGGCATTTTCTGGTTTACGGGGCGCATCGTCTGGGCTGTTGGCCGTCCTTAAAAAAGGTTCACGGCTAGGTCGTCGCAAGCCTAAAGACAAGAACACCCCGGCACTGGCACAAGCTGCCCAGGAAAGTGCCAGTCCTCCTATTGCCTCACTGGCTCCGCTACACAAGATTATCTCGCAGTACCTGGACCCGAAAGATGTAGAACGGGTACGGGAGGCCTATCGTTTCTCCGATCAGGCCCATCTGGGGCAGTTTCGCGCCAGTGGCGAACCCTATATCTCGCACCCCATTGCCGTCACGGAAATCTGTGCCGGCTGGAAGCTGGATACCGATGCCTTGATGTCGGCCCTGCTGCATGACGTGATCGAAGATCAGGACGTCACCAAGCAGGAACTGGCTGAGAAGTTCGGGACCGATGTGGCCGAGATTGTGGACGGCCTGTCCAAGCTGGAACGCCTGGAGTTTGCTACCAAGACACAGCAACAGGCCGACAGCTTCCGCAAGATGCTGCTGGCCATGTCGCGTGACGTGCGCGTGATTCTGATCAAGCTGGCCGACCGCTTGCACAATATGCGCACCCTGGATGCGGTCAAGCCGGAAAAACGCCGCCGCGTCGCCCAGGAAACGCTGGATATTTACGCTCCGATCGCGCATCGCCTGGGCCTGAACGCCCTGTTCCGCGAGCTGCAGGATCGCTGCTTCAAGGCGATCTACCCCAATCGCTACAAGGTGCTGCACAAGGCCTTGCTGGCAGCGCGTGGCAATCGCCGTGAAGTACTGGGCAAGATCACCGAAGCCGTCAAGATCGCCCTGCCTGCTGCCGGGATTGATGCCGAAATTTCCGGCCGTGAGAAGTCGCTCTACAGTATTTTCTGCAAGATGGTCGAGCAGAAAAAGTCCTTTTCGGACGTGCTGGATATTTATGGCTTTCGCGTCATTGTGCATACCCTGCCCGAGTGCTATTTGTCCTTGGGTACGCTGCACCAGCTGTATCGCCCCGTACCGGGCAAATTCAAGGACTACATTGCCATCCCCAAAGTGAATGGCTACCAGTCCCTGCACACTACCTTGATTGGCCCCTACGGCACCCCTGTCGAGTTCCAGTTCCGCACCCGCGAAATGGATCACGTGGCAGAAGAAGGCGTGGCCTCTCATTGGCTGTACAAAGAAGACGACGTCACCCTGAACGATCTGCAAAAGCGCACACACCGCTGGCTGCAATCCTTGCTGGATATCCAAAGCCAGACAGGCGACTCCACAGAATTCCTGGAACACGTCAAAGTTGACCTGTTCCCCGATGCCGTTTACGTCCATACGCCCAAAGGCAAGATTATTTCCCTGCCTCGTGGTGCGACTCCGGTGGACTTTGCCTACAGCATTCACACCGATATCGGCAATCACGCTGTTGCTTCCAAAATCAATGGCGAGTTTGCCCCGCTGCGCACCGAGCTGAAAAGCGGTGACTCGGTAGAGATCATTACCTCTCCCGCCGCTCGCCCAAGCGCTCAGTGGCTGAACTACGTCCGTTCGGGCCGCGCCCGTTCGGAAATCCGCCATTACCTGCGCACGGTTAAATACGAAGAATCCGTGGCTTTTGGCCGCCGTCTGCTGGATCAAGCCTTTGACCAGCTAAGCCTGCCACATGCCACCGACGACGATCCCAACTGGGACAAACTGGCCAAGGGTTCGGGCGCCGCATCCCGTGAAGAAATTCTGGCCGATATTGGCTTGGGCAAACGTTTGGCCGCCGTCGTGGCGCGCCGCTTTGCTCCAGAAAACCCCTTGCTGGAAACCACTGCGGCCGAGTTTGACGAAATTAACGCCAACACTTCTGCACCGATTCTGATTCACGGTAACGAAGGTCAGGCTGTACAGCTGGCACCGTGCTGTGGCCCCCTGCCCGGTGACGCCATTATTGGCGGCATCCGTCTGGGTCACGGTTTGGTTGTTCATATGGCTGAGTGTGCGGTGGCACAACGCGCCCAAGCCAAAGAGCCCGAACGTTGGGTTCCTGTCATGTGGGACAGCAATACCGCCCGCCACCTGTCCACCCGTCTGGATGTCACTGCGATCAACGAGCGTGGTGTTCTTGGCCGTCTGGCTGCTGAAATTACCGATGCTGACTCCAACATCCTGCATATTTCCATGCCGGACGAATCGGCTGCGACCTCGGTACTGCACCTGACCGTTCAGGTTGATAGCCGTACTCACTTGGCACGCGTGATTCGCGCCATCCGTCACGTACCGCAGGTTCAGAAGATTGTGCGTGTGAAGGGCTAAACCCGCTTGCAAACCAGCTTTCAGCCGTACAAAAAACGCCTGCTCAATAGCAGGCGTTTTTTTCAGATCTCATTACCGTGCTCACTGTGCCCTATGTCAGGGCCTCACATACAAGCTGGAATAGCACACAAATAACTCCCATCCGGCTCATGACACCAGATATCACAAAGGCAGAAACAGGGAGACAAGCGACTTACACACCCACGTAAGCCACGCACAGGCCATAGGCCAGCACGCCAGTCAGTGTTGAACCCGCAATGCCACCTGGCCAGCGACGGCCCAGCAGCACCCCTGCCAGACCTGCCAGCAAAGGCGGCAAGTCCAGGGACATATGTTCAGGGCGCAGCAAGGAGATCAGGGACACAACCAGCAAGGACACCACACCTGCCGGGCCAATGGCCCCAAACAGGCGTGGCCAGATCGAAACGCGGCTGGGGTCCACCTTGCCTTGTCGTCCACCCAGACGCAAGGGCAAGTAACGAATCAAAAATGTTCCCAGACCCGCCAGCACAATCATGAGCAGAAAACTCCAATCCATCTCCACTCCTTAAGCGCGGCGCAGGGCCATCAAACCACCGGCCAGCATGCCGACAATAATCGCCAGATACGATGGCAAGAAAGCCATGGCCAGAACAGCCCCTACAGCGGCAGCCACCAACACCGGCAAAGGTGCAGATCGGCGGATTTCCAGCAACAGGGCAAAGAACAAGGCGGGCAAGACAAAACCCAGCGTCTTTTCCAGCACGGGAGATTGACCCAGCAAATCGCTGGCGAAGAAGGCCCCCACGGCGGTGCCCAGCACCCAGGACAGGTAAGAGCCCAGTTGCAAGCCGCAGTACCAGGACTCCTGCTCCTGGGCCGGTTGGCGGGCTACTCCGGCTGCAGAAGCGGCAAAGACCTCATCGGTCAGGCCAGGAGCCATGAACAGACTGGAGACAGTTCTTGGGCCGGTAAAAAAGCCCATCAAGGTTGGGCCATAGAACACATGGCGCAGGTTCATGAGCAGCACAATACCCAAAATGCTGGGATAGGCGGCGCCTGCCACCAGCAGACTGATCAAAATGAACTGACTGGCCCCCGCGTACACGATCAGGGACACCATCACTGCCAGCCAGGGTGACAAGCCCGCGTGCACAGCGGTCAAACCAAAGGAAATCGCGACGGGGACATAGCCCAGGGCGATAGAGGCGCTGTCTCGCAAGCCCCGTCGATATGCCGAACCGATAATCATGAAAAACCTTGCAGGGCCTGCCTAGGCCTGGAATGCACCAATAAAGATGGCGGGGTCCACCCGTGCGTTATTCAGACTGACATTCCAGTGCAAATGAGGGCCAGTCGCACGGCCCGTTGCGCCGGAACGCGCCACCACATCACCCCTGCTGACACGATCACCTACGCGCACATCAAAAGCCGACAAGTGACAAAACATGGTGATCAGGCCCTGACCATGATCCACAAATACGGTTTTACCGTTAAAGAAGTAATCCGCCACAATGGTGACGATCCCGTCAGCGGGCACTTTTACTGCCGTGCCGGTAGGCGCGGCAAAGTCCAGGCCCGAATGTGGATTACGCTCTTCACCATTGAAAAAACGGCGCAAACCAAACGGACTGGTCAAGCGACCCGGTACCGGCTTTTCAAAGACCACATTGCTGGGGCCTTCTGTGCGGAAGCTGGCATATGCCTGCATCTGCTCCTCGTATTCACGCTCAAAACGGGCTTGCTGCTGCGGGTCCGGATTCACATGCGACTTGTTTTTCAGGGTGATGCGCTGCTCGCGGTAACGCTTGCTGCCAACCTGAAACGCTACGCCCGACTGTCCTTGCACGGATATGCTGTACTGGCCTGCTTGGGTTTTCAAGTCCAGTCCGACAATCGCTTTCCAACGCTGATCAGCATCCTGAATCACCAGCACACGGTTGCCATTAAAGTGCACCACCGGCGCTGAGCCACCCGCTCCCAGGTCCAGCACTGCCACCCCGCCTGGCACAGGGCGATGCAAGGTGCGCTCGATAAAGGTGCCCTGCCCAGGCGCAGCATAGGCCAAGTACGGTGCCGTCAGGCCCCAAACAGTTGCGGCGCCTAAAAGGCGCCGCCGTACCAGGGAAATATCAGTGTGATTCATCAGAATGCTCTTTGAAAAACACCCCTGGAGCCTGCTGGCTCCAGGGTTACAGGCTCTGATTCAAGCCGCTTTATTCATTTTCACCTGTGGAGGTCAACTCTTTTTCTGCTTCTGGCAGAATCTGAACCTTCTCTTCCACACGCATGGCTTGCAGAACGGCCTGGGTCTCCGTGCGGGCCATGGCTTGGGTCAACTGTGCTGTCAGCATGTCCAGCCCAGGGTTGCCGGACTTGCCGGGCTCATGGCTCAGAATCTGCACCACGGTGTAGCCCTGGGGTTGGCGATCACCCACATAGGCAGGCAGCTTGTCCACGGGGTTGGCCAGAACCTTGTTCAGCAAGGCTTCGTCCATCTCGGGGAATTCCGCACGGCTCACGGCAAACTGGGCCGAGAAGTTCTCAGGTTCGGCACCCGCTTGCAACTGCTTCAGGTAGTCCTCACCGGCCTGAACCGCCAAGGCAGCCGCCTTTTCACGGCGCAGGTTTTCCTCAGCAATAGTGCGTACTTTATCCAGTGCAGGCACATGAGCCTCGGTAACGTCGGTTACGCGCAGGGCAATCAAGGTGTCAGGCGACACTTCTACAACGCCTGCATTCTTGCGCGAAGCCAGAGTTTCGGCATTGAACAAGGCTTGGCGAACACGGCTGTCATCCAGCACGGCTGCATCAGGGCTCTTGGCGGCAGCCAGCTCACCTTCAACTTGCGAAGCAGGAATCAAACCTTGGCGGCTGATGCCTTCAGCCTGCTTCAGAGTCAGGCCCAAGGCATTGGCGGCGGCTTCCAGATTGTCCTCGTTGTCGTAAACCAGATTGGTCAGCTTGCTGGCCATATCGGCAAAGCGCTCGGAAGCCAGCTGCTTGCGCACTTCGTCCTGCACCTTGCTGCGAGCTTGCTCGAAGGACTCGCCTTGTTCGGGCTGAACTTCGTTACTCTTGAAAATGTGGAAACCGTTGGGGCCTTCAATCACGCCCGACACATCACCTTTTTTCAAGGCAAATACAGCGCTTTCCAGCACGGACGGCCAGGAGCCTTTGCTGATCCAGCCCAGTTCGCCACCTTCACGGGCGCTACCCTCGTCCTGGGAGTTGGCACGGGCCAGGTCGGCAAAGCCTTCTTTATTGGCCTGGGCTTTTTCAGCCAGTTCGCGAGCCTTGGTCTGGGCCGCTTCACGTTCGGTATCGGAGGCACCGGCAGGCAATGTCACCAGAATGTGACTGATGTTCACACGGCCAGCTTGCACGTAACGAGCCTTGTTTTGCTCGTAGTATTGCTTGAGCTGATCGTCGGTAGGCGTCGCCAGATCCTTGGAGGCTGCCGCTTCATTCAGCAGCAAATATTCCACTTTGACTTGCTGGGGCAGTTCCAGTGATTGCTTGTTGGCGTCATACCAGGCTTGCAGATCGGCATCGCTGATCTGAACCTTGGATTCGAAATCACGAGTCAGGAAGCTGCGTGTGCGTACACCACGCTCTTCGGTCAGGGCGATTTCCAGCTTGTTCATCACGCTGGGCAGCATGGAAGAGCTGGCAGCCACGGGACCGAGCACGCGTTGCAGGGCCATCTGGCCGCGCTGGCTTTGCTCGAAATCACGGGTATTGATACCTGCCGAAGCCAGAACCTGGCTGTAAAGGGCGGGCGAGAAAGAACCGTTTTCCTGAAATTCCGGCATAGTGGCGATGTAGTCGCGCAGCGCAATGTCGGAGACGTTAAAGCGAGCGGCAGTAGCCACTTCAATTTGTACACGCTGATCAATCAAGGATTCCAGCAATGCACGACGGCTTTCCAGGCTGTCAGCCTGGGCCAGATCAAAACCGGAAGGATTGTTGCGCTGCATATCGTCCAGCTGCATGCGGCGCGCACGATCAAATTCCTGGGACGTAATGGCGCTATCGCCAACTTTGACAATATCGCTATCGCCCGAAACGTAGCTGGAGTAGCCGCTGACGCCGATCAGTACAAAAGACGGCAGAATCAGCACTAACAGGACCAGCTGCATGACGCGTTGGTTCTTACGGATAATCTCGAACATTAATCATCACCTACTTTCGCTTGCAGCAGGGCGCTGCGGGTGGCGCATCAGGCCGGTGAGCCGGCGCGGCCTGAAAATATACCGTATATGAAAACCGTACAGTGTACAGCCCCGGTTAAAATAGTACATTGGCTTTTTATCACGCCTCTTGCGAGTCCGCCATGTCTTCAATGAATCATCACTGGCCCTACCCTGCTTTGATCGCCCACCGTGGCGCCGGCAAGATTGCCCCGGAGAACACCCTGGCCGCCATTCGGGTCGGTGCCCAGAACGGTTTTCGCATGATGGAGTACGACGTCAAACTGAGCCGTGATGCGGTTCCCGTGCTGCTGCACGATGACGAGCTGGACCGTACTTCCAATGGTCAGGGTATTGCCTCCAGGCTAACCTTGGCCGAGCTGTCCGCCCTGGACTTCGGTGCCTGGCATTCCTCGGCCTACGCCGGGGAGCCCATGCCCACATTAAGTTCGATAGCCGCCTTCACCCTGGCCAATCAGGTTCACAGCAATATCGAAATCAAGCCGACTACCGGGGACGAAGCCGAAACGGGCCGACTGGTCGCCCTGGCCGCCCAAGCCTTGTGGGCGCAGGCCAGCTTGCCGCCGCTGCTGTCGTCCTTTTCTGAAGAGGCTCTGGAAGCAGCCCAACAAGCCGCCCCCACCCTGCCCCGTGCCCTGCTGATTGAAGAAGATGTTCCGGCCGACTGGCCCGAACGTCTGGAGCGTCTGGGCTGCATGGGTCTGAATCTGAATGACCGCTTTGTCACTCAGGCTTTGGTTCAGGCAATTCGACAAAAAGGCTACACCGTGGCTGTCTGGACCGTGAACGATGCCGAGCGGGTGCGCGAACTGCTCGATTGGGGGTGCAATGGCATTTTCACTGATAAAGTCACCACCATTCGCCCCGACACTCTTTAATTAAACCGCAACACCAGGATTTCTCTTGTTCAGTTACCGTCACGCCTTTCATGCTGGCAATCATGCAGACGTGCTCAAGCACGCCACCTTGCTGCATATCTTTAATTACTACGCTCAAAAAGACAGCGCTTTCAGCATCATCGATACCCACTGTGGTGCCGGT
The DNA here is from genome assembly GCF_052931795.1 of Alcaligenes sp. RM2. Classification (NCBI taxonomy): domain Bacteria; kingdom Pseudomonadati; phylum Pseudomonadota; class Betaproteobacteria; order Burkholderiales; family Alcaligenaceae; genus Alcaligenes; species Alcaligenes sp. RM2. The sequence continues at coordinate 822,996 of NZ_JBRFIO010000001.1, read as the reverse complement.
ATCTATGATCTGGAGCACGACTGGGCGCAAACCAAGGGCGAGTTCTACGACGGCCTGGACCGGGTCTTGCAGCAGGACGACTACCCGGAGCTGGTGGAACACTATATTGATGCCATTGCCGACCTGAACCCGGACGGTACCGCGCGCTACTATCCCGGTTCGCCCTGGCTGGCGCTGGAGCGCTTGCGCACGCAGGACAGCTTTCACGGCTTTGAACTGCACCCATCTGAATTCGAAGTCTTGAGCGACAACGTGGCGCAACTATTCCCCCAGGGAAACCGTCGGGTGCGCCTGTATCCGGAAAATGGGTTTGAACAGTTGGGACGCCTGCTACCGCCGCCCTCACGACGTGCCATCGTGGTAATGGACCCCTCGTACGAGGCCAAATCCGACTACCAGCAGGTCTTGAACAGCGTCAAAAACGCGCTCAAGCGTTTTGCTCAAGCCTGTATTATCGTGTGGTATCCCATTGTGCAGCGGCCCGAAGTACAAGCCTTGCAACGCAAGCTGGAGCAACTGGATACGCCCTGGCTGCATGTCAGCCTGTCGGTTCGTGCTCCGGCCAAAAATGGTTTGGGTTTGCATGGCAGTGGCCTGTTCATCAGCAATCCTCCCTGGACGCTGCTCAAAGCTCTGGAACAAAGCATGCCGTGGTTAACAAAAACGCTGGCCCAGGATGACAAGGCCAGCTTTCAACTTCGTCACTCGGGGCTGTAAGCCGCCCCTTTGCCTTTAGGCCAGGCTCTCGGATTCTTTCATGTAGCGCCACTGGCCCATAGGCAGGTCGCCCAGCACCAGATCGCCAATACGCACGCGCTTCAGACCCACCACTTTCAAGCCGACCAGTTCACACATGCGGCGAATCTGGCGTTTCTTGCCTTCGCGCAAGATGAAACGCAGCTGGTCATCGTTCTGCCAGGACACTTGAGCCGGCAGCAAGGGCTTGCCGTCCAGGCTCAAACCAAAGTTCAGCAGTTCCAGACCACGCTCGCTCAACTTGCCGGTTACACGCACCAGATATTCCTTGTCGATGACCGAGTCTTCGCCAATAATCTGCCGCGCAATACGACCATCCTGAGTCAGAATCAGCAATCCGGTGGAGTCGATATCCAGACGACCAGCCGGCGCCAGACCGCGCAAATGCGCCGGATCAAAGCGTTGACTGCCGCGACCACCCTTGTACTGCGTGGAAGCGCCGATAAGGGAAACCGCATTGCGATAACCGGCTTCGGCTTGCCCCGACACATAGCCCACGGGCTTGTGCAGCAAGATAGTGGCACGTTGGGTCTGACGCTGACGCGCTTGTTTTTCCAGTGTGATTTTCTGATTGGGGTAGGCTTTGCTCCCCAGTTCAGAGACGATTTGACCGTCCACACGAACCCAGCCGCGCTCGATGAAAGCATCCGCCTCACGGCGTGAACACATGCCGCGCTGGGCCATTAATTTTGAGATACGTTCTTTTTCCATGAGCGCTATTTTATGGCTTTGGCGATAATACAGGACATGAAATTTCCCTCCAGCACAAAAAAACCCTGGCATGAGCACGTTCACCCCTCTGCTACCCCCGCTCAAAAGTACTGGCTACACCGTCCCGGCGCCCTGACTGGCGGTCTGCGCCGCTTGGGCAAGGTCGATCTGGAAGTGGTCAGCGAATACGCTTGCCGCTTGAACCCGCAAGAAGCCGCTTTGATTCAAAAGCCGCCAGGCACGCTGGCCTGGATACGCGAGGTGTCCATGGCGGTGGACGGAATCCGCTGCGTGATTGCCCGCAGTTTCACTCCCCTGCCCGCCTCACACAGCGTCTGGCAAGGCATACGGCGGCTGCGTAGCCGTCCGCTGGCCGACATGCTTTATAACGATGCCCAGATACAACGTTCCGCCTTTTTAAGCTGCCGTTTGAATCGCGGCATGAGCTTTTTTCGCACGATTGAGCGCGCCCTGAATCCCAGTGGCGAGCCGGTTCCGCAGGCTCAGCAGATTCTGTCGCGCTGCTCCGTCTTCTGGCGGCACGGTCAACCCCTCCTGGTGGCCGAATCCTTTATGCCAGCCTTCTGGGCACGCGGTGCTACACTGGTTTAGCTCAAATTCAGCATTAGCTAATAAAACAAAGTTATATACAGAACCAGACCATGTCCACGCAAGCCGATCCAAGCCGACGCAACGCCTTTATTCTTTCCGGGATGCAAGCATTAGGCGGGGCAAACCCGGCCTTGGTGGTCGCACTCAGCAGTCTGGTGGGCCAAAAAATGGCCAGCAGCCCGGACCTGGCGACCTTGCCGGTAGGTATTTTCAACCTGGGTCTGGCTGTGGGCATTTTGCCAGCGGCCTACCTGATGCGCCGCTTGGGGCGCCAGGGTGGCTATATCATCGGTGCCTTGCTGGGCATAGGGGCGGGCCTGCTGGCCGCCGCCGGGATCTACAGCCTGTCCTTTGTCATGTTCTGTGTGGGCACTCTGCTGGCCGGGCTGTATGCCTCTTACGTACAAAGCTATCGTTTTGCCGCGGCCGATGACGCCAGTGATGCCTTCCGCCCCAAGGCCATTTCCTGGGTCATGGCCGGGGGGCTGCTGGGCGCGATTATCGCCACCCAGACCATTATCCATACCCAGGACATTTGGCCGGAGCACCCTTTTGCCGCCGCCTTCCTGGCACAAGCTGCCCTGGCGGCCTTGGTCCTGCCCTTCGCCTTTGGCCTGCGCCTGGCACCGGGCACACGGAATCAGCAAGAGAAAATCCCCTACACCGGACGCCCGTTACGCGAGATTGCCTCCAATAGCTACTTCATCATTGCGCTCCTGGCCGGAGTCGCTTCCTATGTGCTGATGAACTTTCTGATGACGGCTTCGCCCTTGGCCATGGTCATGCACGGCCATAGCCTGAAAGAGTCCACCTTGGGGATTCAGTGGCATATTCTGGCCATGTTCGGCCCCAGCTTCTTTACCGGCAATCTGATCAAGCGCTTTGGCAAGATCCCCGTCACCTTTGCGGGCGTGCTCTTGCTGGGACTGGCCAGCATTGTGGCGCTGCTGGGCATGACGGTGCCGCATTTCTGGGTGAGCCTGATTTTGCTGGGTCTGGGCTGGAACTTCGGGTTTATTGGTGCCACCAATATGGTGGTGGACTGCTACCGCCCGGAAGAGCGTGGCCGTGTGCAAGCTTTGAATGACTTCATCATCTTTACCTGTGTGGCCTTGTCTTCCTTCACCTCGGGCCGCGTGCTGGCCGTGTATGGCTGGTATGGGGTCAATACCTGGACGCTGCCGATCTCGGCCGTAGTCATGCTGGCTTTGGCCTGGTTGTACTTCAAGAATAAGCGTCAGCCCTACTTCGCCAGTTAAGCAAAGCGACAGCTCATGAAAAACGGCCCCCAAGCCTTGGATTTCATCCAGGCTTGGGGGCCGTTCCTCTTGCGTTCAAATCATCGGTAAATAAGCAGGCTTGGGGCCGCGAGGAAACTGAGCGTCCAATGCCTGAATATGCTCGGGCTGCAGCACCAGATCCCCGGCAGCGGCATTTTGCTGGGCATGAACCGCGCGCGAGGCCTTGGGAATCACAAACACATTGGGGTCACGCAGCAAAAAAGCCAAAGCCACTTGCCGCGCAGTAGCCTGATAATGGCTGGCAATCTCGGCCAAAAAGGCCCCGCCTTCTGAATTCGGCTCGGGGAAATCGTCGTGACCAAAGGGACTGTACGCCACCACGCTGACTTGATGCTCCCGACACCAGGGCATAACCGCGTGTTCAATGGCACGCTCGTTCAGGTGATACAAGACCTGATTGCAGGCAATTTCACCCGGCCCCACGATGTCGTACAGCTCTTCCAGATCCGGCACGTCAAAATTGCTGACGCCCCATTGCTTGATCTTGCCTTGCTGAACTAGCCTGTCAAAGGCTGCGCAGGTTTCTTCCAAAGGAACCTGACCGGGCCAGTGCAATAAATACAGATCCAGGTAGTCCGTACCCAGACGCTTCAGGCTGGCCTCGCAAGCGCGGATTACACCCTGACGGCTCGCATTGAAGGGCAAGACCTTGGACACCAGAAACGCCTCGTGCCGACGACCTTGCAGGGCCTGACCGATCAAGGTTTCTGCTTGCCCGTCACCATACATCTCGGCGGTGTCGATATGGTTCATGCCAGCGTCCAGCCCGGCCTGAAACGCGGCCACGCTCTGCGCCCAATCGGCCTGCTCCACATACCAACTGCCTTGGCCTACACGCGAAACACGTGGTGCCGACCCTAGTTTTTCATATCGCATCAGCTTGTCCTTCCATAACTACTGTCCAAACCAGCCCAACTGCGACCCCCTCACAAGGCGTCGCGACCGCTCTCCGAAGTACGGATACGGATAGCCTGCTCGACCGGCGTCACAAAAATCTTGCCATCGCCAATTTTGCCCGTATGGGCGGCTTTGATAATGGCTTCGATGATTGCATCACAGCGATCGGCCGCCACCACGATGTCCACACGAATCTTGGGCAGAAAATCCACCACATATTCGGCACCGCGATACAGCTCGGTGTGGCCCTTTTGACGACCAAAGCCTTTCACTTCAGTCACGGTCAAGCCGTTAACATCCAGCTCTGCCAGGGCTTCGCGAACTTCATCCAGCTTGAAGGGTTTGATGATGGCCGTAATTTGTTTCATGGTTACTCGCACGTCAAATTTAAAGAGGATCTTTGGCAGCGCCCGGCAAGGACGGGCGATGACTTTCTGCTGCCAGACTCAAGCCCAGGCTCAAGTCGCGACCGGTAGGCGACTGGAACAGACGCAAGCCAAGCTCAGGCAGCACCGCCAGAATGTGGTCAAAAATATCGCCCTGGATGCGCTCGTGGTCCACCCAGGCGGTTTTATTGGTAAAGCAATACACCTCGATAGGAATACCGTCCGCCGTGGGCTCCATCATGCGCACCATCTGAATCATGTCCTGATGGATTTCAGGATGGCGCTTGATATACGCCATGCAATAGGCACGGAAGGTACCCAGATTGGTCAGGCGGCGGTAATTGACCGCATCCAGACCGGCACGGCTCAATTCCTGATTGGAACGCTCCAGATCTTCTTTTTTCTCGTTCAGGTAATCGCGCAGCAAGGCAAAGCGCGACAGGCTATCGACTTCAGTCGGCGTCAAAAAACGAACGCTGGAGGCATCAACGCTCAACGTGCGCTTGATACGGCGGCCGCCTGACTCAAACATCTGACGCCAGTTGCGATAGCTCTCGGAGAACAGCTTGTAGGTGGGAATGGTGGTGACGGTCTTGTCCCAGTTCTGGACCTTGACCGTGTGCAGCGCCATATCAATAACAAAACCATCCGCCCCGGCCTGCTTCATTTCGATCCAGTCGCCGATGCGCAACATGTCATTGGTGCTCATCTGCGTGCTGGCCACCAGCGACAGCAAAGTGTCTTTAAAGACCAGCAAGAGCACCGCCGACAGTGCACCCAAACCGGAGAGCAACAGAACGGGCGATTGATCCAGAATGATGGAGATCATGACAATAATGCCAATCGCCCACACCGCTATCTTGGCCACTTCCACATAGCCCTTGATGGACTTGGTGCGCCCTTTGCTGGAATTGGCGTAGACCTCTTGCCAGGCCCCCAGGAGGCTGACAATCGCCATGATGAGAAAGACCAGAAAGCCCAGCAAGGCCACCCGCTCTATGATTTCCAGCAAGGTCTTGGCCAGGGGCAGCAAGGTCAGATTGGAACTGACCACCAGCAAGGGCACGGCATAGCCCACATTGCGCACAAAGCGCTTCTTGACCAGGGCACGCGCCCAATCGTCCTTGCCCGCCACTTTCAGCAAACGCCGCACCAGGCGTGAGAGTACGGAACTGGTCAACCAGCTGACAATCCAGACCAGCACCGTCAGCATGGCCAAACCGGCCAAAATCTGTACCCAGCGATCCTGCGGTAAATACGCTTCGATCCATTGCCATCCCAACAAATCGGCAAAGGTGCGTTCTTGCTCCATGTATTCTTCCTTGTCCAGCCAGCCCCAAAAAGGGCCCGCATGGTTTCCTAGAGTCTGAAAACTATCTAATATACTGCACAGCGTCTGTTTCCTGCGGGACTGGATGACCTGCGTCAGCCCGTCCGATCCACTATAATTGCCCTCTATGTCATCAAACACCCCCTCCTCTTCCCAAGACCAGTTCGCCAATAAGGCCATGGCCTGGTCGGCTCGCTTTTCCGAGCCCGTCTCTGACCTCGTCAAACGCTACACAGCGTCGGTGGACTTTGACAAGCGCATGGCCCGCTTTGATATTCAGGGTTCTCTGGCCCACGCCAGCATGCTGGCTGCCGTCGGTGTGATTACCGAGCAGGACAAGGCCGACATCGAGCGCGGCATGAGCCAGATTCTGGACGAAATCGCCCAAGGCCAGTTCCAGTGGTTGCTGGATCTGGAAGACGTGCACCTGAACATTGAAAAACGTCTGGTCGAGCTGATTGGCGATGCGGGCAAGCGCCTGCACACCGGCCGTTCGCGCAATGACCAGGTGGCTACCGATATCCGCCTGTGGCTGCGCAATGAAATCGACATTGCCCTGGACCTGCTGGCCCAGATGCAGCGCAAACTGGCTGAACTGGCACTGGCTCAGGCAGACACTATTTTGCCCGGTTTCACCCACCTGCAAGTGGCACAGCCCGTTACTTTTGGCCACCATTTGCTGGCCTACGCCGAAATGTTCCAGCGCGACGCCGAGCGTCTGCAAGACTGCCGCAAGCGCGTGAACCGCCTGCCATTGGGCGCGGCCGCACTGGCTGGCACCAGCTACCCGATCGACCGTGAAATGGTTGCCAAGCTGCTGGATTTTGACGATGTGTGCCGCAACTCGCTGGACGCTGTGTCGGACCGCGACTTCGCCATCGAATTCTGCGCCGCTGCCGCCCTGATCATGACGCACATCTCCCGCTTCTCCGAGGAGCTGGTGCTGTGGATGAGCCCACGCGTGGGCTTTATTGATCTGGCAGATCGCTTTTGCACTGGCAGCTCCATCATGCCACAAAAGAAAAACCCCGACGTTCCCGAGCTGGCTCGTGGCAAGACCGGTCGCGTCAATGGTCACCTGATTGCCCTGCTGACTTTGATGAAAGGCCAACCGCTGGCCTACAACAAGGACAACCAGGAAGACAAGGAAGGCCTGTTCGATTCGGCTGATACCATTCGCGACACCCTGACCATTTTTGTAGACCTGATCTCCGGCATCAAGGTCAAGCCAGAAGCCATGCGCGCCGCAGCGCTGCAAGGTTTTGCGACTGCTACTGATCTGGCCGACTACCTGGTCAAGAAAGGCCTGCCTTTCCGTGATGCCCACGAAACCGTGGCCTTGGCCGTGCGTGAGTGCGAGCAACTGGGTTGCGACCTGGCAGACCTAAGCCTGGAGCAACTGCAAAAGTTCGACAGCCGTATTGAGTCGGATATTTTTGGCGTGTTGACTCTGGAAGGCTCGGTGGCTTCACGCAAACACATCGGTGGCACCGCACCTGAGCGGGTGCGTATTGAAGCACAGCGCATTCTGGATCGTATTCCTGGCTGATAAGCAGCGACTGCTGAAAGCAGAAAAAGCCGCTCCTGTCCCAGGAGTGGCTTTTTTTATAGGTGTTGACTTAGATTTGATCTGACGTGTTTTGTCAGTTGCGTTAGGGTTAGGACTGGAACCGCCGCTTTCGGCCAAAAGCGGTCTCCGGTAAGAGCCTGCTTTCAGGTGGAATGACGATCGGCCTTTAATTACAAGCCGCCTCAGATGCGTACTCTAGGCCCCGGTGTGTGTGCAGGAATGTTTTAAAAGCCAGTGTAATTAGGGGCTTGCTCATCGACCAAGCCTACCAGCCAACCTTCTTGACTGTTCGTGGAGCCTCTTGCAGCCAGAGCGACAAAATGCATCTAAAATGGGCGAGCGCGAAACGGAGTTCCTCGACGGGCACCACTAACTTCTAATTCCTATATCACGTTGGGAACCTATGCACAGTCTTCTTCTTGGAAACGGTATAAATCGCGTAGCATTGCAGAGAGGCTGGCACGAAATACTGCAAGATTTGGCGACCACATTCGACGGCAAAGATTTGATGCCACATATCGAATCTAAACCGCTATCCATGTTTATCGAAGAGCTATGCGCTCGCTCCACAATGCCATTCCGGAAAGCAGAGCAGATGGTAAAAGTTGAGTTCGCAAAGTTACTCAAGCAAATCGATTCGGTTGAAGCTCACACTAGGGTATGTGATCAATTCAACGTGATCATGACCACAAACTATGACTTTACCATCGAGGAGGCATTTTCCGGACCACTACACTCTCCTGCATTTCTTGCTCCTGAATCCAGATACAGCCTATTTCGTCGGCATACCGCGGGAATGAAAGAAATCTGGCATATCCATGGCGATGTGGCTCGACCGGCTTCAATGGTGTTGGGGTTCGATCACTACGCTGGGTACCTGCAAAAAATCCGAAACTACGTGACGGATTGGGTTGAGGTAAAGGCTCATCCCCATGGACGTGCACGTAGTCCTGTGAAACAAGGCAATCTAGAATTCACAGATAACTGTACAGTTTACTCATGGGTGGATTATTTCTTACGAGATCACGTCCACATTGTCGCGCTGGGTTTAGACTTCACAGAAATCGATCTTTGGTGGTTATTACTGCACAAACGGCGGCGCAAGCGTCAAACAGGGCAAGTTTTTTACTACCACGTCTCACTCGATAGAGAGGCAAATGAGACCCCAATCACCTCTCTACTACGATCATTGAATGTAACGGTAGTACCAGTGGTAGCAGGAAGCTATAGCGACTGCTATCTCAAGGCCGCTGATCTCATAAAAACGAAGATCGCGTCCTTGCCCGAACTATATACAACACCACTACCACTCGATACAAACCAGCATCCTGAATCACCAATCTATAGGCCACCAGTTAAGCAGGGAGAATTGAGATTTCCTAGGCTGAAATAGTTGATCGGCTCTGATGAGCAATTTTTCGGTCGTTGTTTGTTATTGCCAGCGGCAGCTTTGGGGCGTTTTCTGCCCGATAGATCTGCCAGCGTCTGTCAGATCAACCTGAGTCAATACATTTATACGGCTTCGACCTACTTCCACTCCTGCCTGCCCGGATATGCAGCTTAGACTTCGCTGCTGATACTGACAAGCTACCTTTTTAATTCCCTCCGTGGGGTGCATCTCCAGGCGTGCTAAACCCCTCCAGCAACGATCGAAGAAGCGGCACCGCCTCAAAGTGCAGGTGCCGCACTCAACGTTAAGGCTGAGGCTGAATCAAAAGCATCGTGCTGCTTTGCGCATTACGACGAATGTCCGTATGTGTCACATCCATCGTCTTGCACTCGAAGTTCTCGTACAACTTCAGCTGATCCTCGTAATGCGGGCTGCGCACACCATTACGGTCGGTGAAACCGCTTTGGCCGGGCGGCATGGCATCGCAGAACTTCACGCCCTGGGTATCAAACACCACACGGTTGTTTTCCGTGCCACGGTTCTGATAGCCAGTAAAGGCAAAGGTATTGCCCGAATTCGTCTGCGGAGTGCCCGTGAAGTTCTTGTCACTGAAGCGATGCACCGAGGTCGGCATGGTCCAGCGCTCCATCTGAGCACCCTGCTCCTGGCTCAAGCGGGCCTGCGCATTTTGCAAAGCCGTGTGCATGATTTCCTGAGACGAACGCTCACCAAAGACATTCACACGCTTGGGATCAGGATGCGCTTCCAGCGCCAAAGCACGCAACAGTACCTTGGTGCCCATGCTCAAGTTGATCGAACCAGGGTTGGGACCTTGCTGCGTAGCAAAACCGGTCTGGCTATACATGGCACGATGCGATTCAGGCACCACCGGCATCAGGACTTGCTTGTACATCTCTTCCAGCCAGGTTTTGAACAGCACCCGTGCCGGTCCGGCATTTTGCCCAGCTTGATCGTGTTCCATGCCATCCCAGGCCAGCAAGGTCGTCAACGCCGCCTGACCAGCGTCATTGGCAGGTAGACTTTGCGCCAGCTTTTCCAGATGCGGACGGAAATAGCGCCAGTTCACATCGCTGTAGGACGCCTTCTTGTTGAACGCCCAGATCTCCTGCACGCTGAACACATCTTTCTGCTGATACTGGCTGGCCAGCTCGTTCATGCGGTCGCCATAAGTCCAGTAGTAAGTATCCGTATTAGTTTTATCCGACGCGGGCTTGTTATTCCAGTTGACCAGATAGCCTTGCGGCGGATTGTAGGCTTTAGGAATCGCGTCAAAACTCTTGATGCCCTGCCACTCCATGCTGCCGTCCCCTTTGGCTGGCACGCGGATGTCCTGATTGGCAGGACGCTGGGGCAAGAAAGCAGGAGAGACATAGCCGATATTGCCGTGCTTGTCGGCGTAGTACCAGTTAATGGAAATCGCCATCTTGCTGGCCTGATCCAGAAACTCCATCCAGTTGCGCGCCTTGGCTACATTCAGCCAAGCCAGCAAGGACTGCACCTCATAACCATCCCAGCTGCGCTTCTTGCTGTAAGCCGTGCCCTGTTCGTAATCAAACTGCATCACGGGGCCGTGTACGGTGCGCCATATCGTCATTTCACGATCAGCCTGACCGCGTACCTGGATACGCTCCTTGCGCTGCTCCATCGTGCGCCAGGCATTATTGAACCAGTACTGATCGACGCGCGCCGGGTTCAGTTTCTCCTGGTACATATCCACCACGTCCTGAGGACCAGCAGTCGCCCCCCAGGCAATCTCGCTGTTGGTACCGAACAGAACAATCGGATAAGCAAAAGGCGTATTGCCCACCACATCAAAGCCCGCGCCGTGCAGGCCAATACCGTAGGTGTAAGCCGGGTTGTACCAGCCAAACTGCGGGCCGTTGATCAGGATGGTAGACCCATCCTGAACACGCTCGGGGCGGGTGCTCCACAGATTGCTGGCCTTGGGTGCAAAGTCCGGGCCACGGCCACCCCAATGCTTGTCCTGACGCTCGAGCTCGGCAGTCAGCACTTGTGAAGAAACATGGGTCAAATTCTGTGCCCCTGCTCGCGCCTGCGGCTTGCGCTGGGCGGCGGGGGCCGGAACGGTGGTGGGGGCTGTTGTGTCATTGATCCACAGCAGTTCATCAAACAAGGCACGGCCACGTTCCGGGCCGTGCTGTTTTTCCAGAGACTGACGCATGGCCAGTGCCGTCACTTCCAGATTCGTGTCGGAAAAGCGATTGGCCATGGAGCCCACCCAGATCATGACCACATCAAAGTCCGTCAGTGGCTCGGGCTGGAAATCAAAGTCTATGTATTCTTTAGGCAGCAGTTCAGGACGACGGCGCACCTGCTCCAGATAGGCGTTATAGCCATCAGCATAGCCACGGAAAATATCGCGCTCATCCTTGGACAAGGCTGCTATCTGCCGCTGAATGGAAGCCGGGGTGAAGTTCTGGCGCACCTGCATGTCGTACTTGACGTAGACATCCTGCTCGCCAGGACCCAGAACAGCGGCTGTTGTGCCTACAAAGGAGCGGCGCGCCATATCCATCTGGAACAGACGGTCTTGGGCGACCGCATAACCATAGCCGTAATACAAGCCATAGTGGCTGTCGGCAAAGACGTGCGGCACACCATAGCTGTCACGCATCACCTCTACCGACTGCACCTGCGCATGGGCCGGTGCCCCCGCCAAACCCAAGATCAAACCAGCGGCCGCAACCCCTGTACGAACAAGCCCTTTCTGCATATCTGTCCCTTGTTTTTATGATACTGAAAATTCTTATGAACCTAAAATATTGAAGCTAATACAAATAGGAAATCACAATGTAAAACAATCAGGATCGAAAACAAGTAAGGGCTTGCCCTAGTTAGCGCTGCTAAGCAAGGGCTTGAAAACGTATTTAGAAAGACACCAGACGACCGGGATTCACCGCACTCATCATGCCAATGGCGGCCTTGACCACTGGGATCGCCAGGCCGGATAACTGATGGCCCAGGGGAATGCTGCGATGGGTAATATCCGTCAGCATGGCAAAGTCCTCGTTGCGACCCATGACGTCGTCACTAATGGCTTTACCAATACGCACGGTTTGCGCCACGCCGTGACCACTCCAGCCATGCACCATGTACACAGGTACCGCATCCTCGGTCTTGCGCGAGTCAGTTGCCCCGTTCAGGGTGAAGTCACTGATCCCGCTCCAGGAGAAGTCCAGTTGCACCTGCTCCAGCTGCGGGAAAACCGTCTGGATACGATCCAGCAGGTAGTCATTGATACGTTCAGGGGACCAACTGGTGCCTGTGCCCTGCCCGCCAAACAAAAGACGGTTTTGACGCACGGCGCGGTAATAGTCGATCTGAAACTGGGTGTCATACACCGCACGGTCTGTTGGCAGCAGCTCGCTGACTGGACACCCCAGAGGTTCAGTCACACCCACATAGGTATAGAACGGGACAGTGGTATTGGACTGCGTGGGCAAGAACTGCGAAGTCGTATCATGCACGGCTAGTACCAAGGCCTGACGGGCCAGAATCGTGCCACCGGGGGTGATAGCCAAAGCGCCCTTTTCCGTCTGCTCGATTTCCTCGACCGGGCTGCCTTCGTAAACTCGACCGCCGTGCTGAACCAGGCCGTAAACCAGTCCGCGCAGTAGCGCCAGGGGATGCAACTGACCACCCAGAGTATCCACCACAGCACCATGATACAAGGGCGAGCGGATTTCCTGCTCCAGCTCGTAGCTACCCACAACTTCCACGCTGGTATCGCCCAGATAGCGTCGGGCATCCGCCCCCTCTACCAATGCGCCCATATGGCCTGCGTGAATGGCAGCCGTTAAATGACCACGACGACGATCAAAATCCAGCTCGTAATCCTGAGCAATCTGATCGAGCAGATCCATAGCCTCATGGGACGCGAAGCGCCATAAGCGGCGAGCTTCATCCAAAGGCAGATGCGCAATCATGTCTGCGGCTTCCCAACGGGCCAGGCCGGGAGTCAACTGACCACCGTTTCGGCCTGAAGCGGCAGAGCCAATACTGTCTTTTTCTACCAGCACCACGTCCAGGCCAGAGCGGGCCAAGTGCAAGGCGGTAGAGGCACCCAGCAAGCCACCACCCACTACCAGCACATCACATTGCGTGTCGGCTTGCAGAGGCTCAAAGCGGTTCCAGGGGGCAAGTGATGCTTCGTAATACGTCGCGGGCGCGACAGCTTCGTTCAGATGGCCTTGTCGCCAGTTCCACAATCGGGGATTACTGACCAGCAGGCTCTCTGCATTGGAAACATCATTTAAAAGAGTCGGTTTAGAAATAAGCATAAATGTCCTGTGTCTGTTACGGCCTTTTGGCCGCCTGGATCACAGAGCGGAATGCTCCGGTGACGCCCCGTCAACGCGGCGTTCCGTTCTGTCTCGTTATCAACACCCCGTTGTAAAAACGGGGTGGAACGATCTTCTTCTACGCTGTAGAATTAATTTATTCTACTCTGTAGAGTTAAACTTGGCAAATCTGCCCTTTCCCTATCAAAGGAACTCTATTGGCCCAAGCACCCGCCACGCGCACACGCAAACTGAATAAGGACGAGCTGGTCATCGCCGCCGTCACCTTGATGGAGGAAGTCGGCGACAGCGGCTTTTCTTTACGCAAACTGGGGGAACGAGTCGGTTGCGATCCAATGGCCGTGCTCTATCACTTCAAGTCCAAGGACGGCTTGCTGCGTGCGATGGCAGATTATTTGACAGGCCGCATTCAAGCTGTGGATACGGGTCTGTCGTGGACAGAGCGTTTGTATGAATTGGCCCGACAGTATCGTGAGCTGGCCTTGGGCCACCCACAGACTTTTCAGCAAATGCAGCGTTTTCTGAATACCGGCAAGGCCGACTATCTGGTTCTTGAGCAGGTATACAGGGCCTTGCGTGATGGCGGTTTGAGCGATGCCGAAATCCCCGCCGCCTGTGTGGGCTGGTATGCCGCTTTATATGGATTGATTCAGGGCGAGTTGGGTGGACTTATCCGCCCGGTGACTGAAGAAGAGCTAAACGAACTGGAACAATGGCCCGCCGAGGATGTGCCTATGCTGCGCCAGATTCTGCCGCGCTTTGTGCATCTGCAATCCGAGCAGGTATTCAAGATGATGATGGAGCTGATACACGATGGCTTGATTGCCCATGCTGGTAAAGCGGCGACACCTGCCACCAAGCAGTAAAACCAGCAACGGACCGAATCAAACACACAAAACCGATCAGCCAGCCTAGCCTTCAAACGTGGTGATAAAAAGCATATAGCTGCCGGCCACCTTGGCAAGGACACAGGCTGGCTCATGCCCACATCTCGAGAAACGCACCTGAACGCGACTGATCTTTCCGCCAGCCTTCAAAACGCGATACCACCCAACTGGTCGAGATTGAAGGCAACAGCACCTTGGGCGAACGAGCTGACAAAGCCCCCAAGAAAAAACAAAATGCCCCGCAAACTGGAACTCTGTCCAATTTGCAGGGCGTTTTAGTTGAAGCCTGCTTAGGTGTACTTAGCGTGTAAAGACGGCAATTGATTCCACGTGTGCCGTATGCGGGAACATATTCACCACACCGGCCGATTCCAGCGTATAACCACCCTGGTGAACCAATACACCGGCGTCCCGAGCCAGAGTACCTGGGCTACAGGACACATAAACCAGACGCTCGGGGCGCTCGTGCTTTTCCAGCTGCGCCAAAGCGGTGGCCACAGCGAAGGCACCATCGCGTGGCGGGTCAATCAGCATGCGGTCGAAATGCCCCAGGTCACGCAGCCATTGCACGTCCACTTCAAACAGGTTCAGGGTAGTAAATTTCGCCTTGTCCTGCAGGTTGTGGGCCAAGGCCGCTTCACCGGCACGTTCAGTCAAGGTGCTGCTGCCTTCAATCCCGACCACTTCGGCGGAGCGGCGTGCCAGCGGCAGGCTGAAGTTACCCAAACCACAGAACAGGTCAGCCACCCGATGCTCGGGTTTGACGTCCAGCAAGGTCAAGGCACGCGAGATCAGGCTTCGGTTAATGTCATGGTTCACCTGCGTAAAGTCGGTAGGACGATACGGCATGCGCAAATCAAACTCTGGCAGTGCGTAGGCCAGCTTGTCCGCATCTTCGCGCAGCAAGGGGTGCGCCGTTTCCGGGCCCTTGGGCTGCAACCACCAGCTGATGTCGTGCTCCTGCCCGAAATCCTGCAAACGCTGGATATCCTCGCTGGTCAGCGGCTCCATATGACGCAAGGTCAAGGTTGTGATCTTGTCGCCCATAGCTAGTTCGATCTGCGGCAGGCGATCGGGGCGGGACAAGCCAGCCAGACAGGAACGCAAGGGTTCCAGCAAGGCAGAAACCTTGGCAGGCAGTACCCGACATTCCGTCATGTCCACCACATAGCGGCCATTCTTTTCACGGAAACCGACCAGCACCCCACCCTTTTTAGGCACGTAGCGCATGGAGAAACGGGCGCGATAACGGTAACCCCAGTAAGGACCGTGCAAGGGTGCCAGCACGCGACCTGGCTTTACCTTACCAATATGACCCAGGGAATCTTCCAACACGCGCTGCTTGACCGCAACCTGGGCCGAGGGCTCCAGATGCTGCATGGCACAGCCACCACAAACACCAAAGTTGGGACAGGGAGGTTCAGCACGCTGCGACGAGGCTTTCAACAAGGCCGTCATGCGGGCTTTATCGTAAGAGTCCTTGGAGCGCACCGTCTCGGCCAGTACTGCCTCGCCGGGCAAGGCACCTTCCACAAACACCACTTTGCCCTCTTTGTGGGCGACGCCGCGTCCTTCCAGATCCAGCGATTCAATTAACAATACGTCAGACATTCGATAAAAACCTAAATAAGCGTCCTGCCAAGCAGAATGGCGCAGTTGCATTGCTGCAAACGATGGCGAATCGCTGATTTTACAATGAGCATTCGGCACAACGGGTAAAAACAAGCAGAACGCGGCCATAGCGGCTCGGCGACACGATGAAATCTGTTGTACCCGGGCTGAACAAGAGGCATGGCCTTCAAGCATGGAGGTGGATTTTCATTAAACGAGTCATTCCTCCCCGAGCGGCCAACGACAAGGCACAAAAAAAGCGGCCAGAAGCCGCTTTTTTCAGTCCAGATACCGAGCTTATCGCGTAGGCAGGTACGAGATCGGGTTGACCGGCGTACCGGAGCGACGAATCTCGAAGTGCAGTCGTGGCGAGGTGGTGTCAGACTGACCCAGATCGGCAATACGCTGCCCCTTCTTCACCTGCTGACCCGTTTTAACGTGCAAGACACTGTTATGGGCGTAGGCAGTGATAAAGCCATTGCTATGACCGACCAGAACCATGGAGCCTAAACCGCGCACACCGTTACCGGCGTACATGATCTTGCCATCCGCAGCGGCAACCACGGGGTCGCCCACCTTGCCTTCGATATCAATACCTTTGGTCGAGGCATTAAAACCCTGGATGATCTTGCCACTGGCAGGCCAGCCCCAGGCGATCAGGGCCGCGTCGCTGGCGCGAGGCGCAGACACGGGCGTTTCAGTCTTGACCGGCGTGGCCGGGCTGACGGGCGAGGTCTGTGTGCTACCGCTACCGGCTGGGCGAGTCGTCACCGCCGCCATCGAGGTATTGCCATCCAGACGCAAGGTTTGACCCACGCGCAACATGGAAGGATCCGTAATCTGGTTCAACTGGATCAGCGAGTTCACGTCCATGCCGTGCGCTTGTGCAATCTTGTAGAGCGTATCACCAGGGCGTACCACATAGGTACCCGAGGCACTGCTGACGCTGCCTGCCGCCGAAGAGGAACTCAGGTCAGTGACTGGGGCACGCTCATTACGGCTTGCACAACCAGCCAGCAGGGTACTGGTGACCACAGCCGCCACCAGGCACTGACGGGGCGTCAAGAACCACTGTGTACCGGTGGAAGCAGCGGTTAACGGTAACCTGACTGCATGCTGCATATAAATCTCCTGAGAATATCTGACTAAATCTGGGTTCCGGCTCGCATCGGCACGAAGCGAACCGCATCAAGTTCTTCACGACGCCAAGTAGCCTGTCCGGTGCGTTCCACCAAAACCAGGCGCTGTTGTGTCGTACCTTCAGGGGCGATCAGTCTCCCCCCCAATGTTAATTGTTCCAATAAGGTTCTGGGAATGACCGGACCGGCTGCCGCCACAACAATAGCATCATATGGTGCCGCGGCAGGGTAACCTTGCATTCCGTCACCAAACATTATTCGAGCCCGTTGCGACAGCCCTAATTGGCGCATGTGATCGCGAGCCATATCGCACAAGCCTTTGATACGTTCTACCGCATACACTTCTTTGACCAATTGTGCCAAAACAGCAGCCTGATAACCACATCCGGCTCCCACTTCCAGCACCTTGGTCGGTATTTTCTGGTCACACACCAGGCTGATCATATGGGCTACAACCCAAGGCTGGGAGATGGTCTGCGCAAAGCCGATAGGCAAGGCATCATCTTCATAGGCCCGACTGGCCAAACCCTGATCAACAAACTGATGGCGCGGTACTGCCTGCATGGCCGCCAGCACTCGTTCGTCGGTAATTCCTTGACGGCGCAAGCGCTCGATCATCATGCCACGCGAGCGTTCCGAGTTCAAACCCAGGTTGACACTTGTTGACACTTGCGGTGACAAAATGGCCGAGGGTGTCGGTTGTAACTGGCCCCGTTGCACAATACGGGTATTGCTATTGCTGGCAGACAGGCCACTGCCCAGGCTGGACTTGCCGAACCGGTTCCGAGTGCCGTCTGCAAAAGGATAGCGCTTGCCTGGTTTACTTGTCATTGCATCCAGTCCCGCAATCCGGCCAGTTGCTCGTGGTGAGTCAGGTCCGCGCGCAAGGGCGTAATGGATACTGCACCTTGTTCGACGGCACCGAAATCTGTGCCCTGCTCGCTATCGGACACACCACCGACACGGCCAATCCAGTACACGGGTTCGCCATAAGGCGTCTGGCTTTTTACGACCGGCTCCGAAGGATGACGCTTGCCCAGGCGGGTGACTTGCGTGCCCTTCAAGGCTTCGTAGGGCAAACACGGAATATTCACGTTCAGCAAGGTATTGGCCGCCAACGGCTTCTTCTGACAGCGCTGTACCAGATCCCGTGCCACGCGCGCTGCGCTGTCCAGGTTCTTCCAGCCGCGTTCGATCAGGGACAACGCAATCGCGGGAATACCAAACAAATGGCCTTCCATCGCGGCCGCTACCGTGCCCGAATACAAAGTGTCGTCGCCCATATTGGCGCCATTATTAATACCGGACACAATCAGATCGGGACGAAAATCCAGCAGGCCTGTCAGGGCCACGTGCACACAATCGGACGGTGTACCATTAACAAAATAAAAACCATTGCTGGCCTGGCGCAGCGACAGGGGACGATTCAAGGTCAGGGAATTGCTGGCACCGCTGCAATTGGTCTCGGGTGCAATGACAGTCAGCTCACCCAGTCCTTGCAAGGCTTCATACAAAGCCTCGATACCGGCTGCTGTATAGCCATCATCGTTGGAGACCAGAATACGCATGCTTTACTTTTCCGTTAAAAATCTAACAGGGGCAGCAAATTGTACCCGCTGCCTTTGGTATTTTGCTGCAAGGCCGGTAGAATCCGCGCAACAATAATTGTGGAGCTCAATCCTCATGAACGCCGTTTCTTTTGCTGTGGCCGCCCCGCTTGTCGCCCTCTTGTCCTATTTGCTGGGATCCTTGCCGTTTGCCGTAATCGTCAGCAAGATCATGGGCTTGCAAGACCCTCGCACCTTTGGTTCGAAAAATCCGGGAGCCACTAATGTACTACGTAGCGGCAATAAAAAAGCAGCTGTCCTGACCTTGTTGGGTGATGCCTTCAAAGGCTGGCTGGCTGTCTTTCTGACCCAACAGGCCATCAGCAACTGGGGCTGGGCACCGACTTTACTGGGTGTCAGCGCCTTTTTTGCCTTTTTGGGTCACTTGTACCCGGTCTTTCTGGGCTTTAAAGGCGGTAAAGGCGTGGCAACCGCGCTGGGTGTCATCCTGGCCCTGCTGCCCTGGCTGGCTCTGGCTACCGCGGCCACCTGGCTGATTATCGCTTATGTCAGCCGTTACTCGTCGCTGGCAGCCATCATCAGTGCCGTGTTTGCCCCCTTGTTTTACCTGCTCGGTGCCAAGGTGGTCTGGCCCATGAATGCCTCTATTGCCACGGCCCTGGCCCTGATCAGTGCCTTCTTGCTCTGGCGTCACCAGGAAAACATTCGTCGTCTGATGACGGGCAAAGAAAGCAAGATCGGTTCCAAGAAAAAATAAGCACTAACGCTCTTGCTGGGAGACAGGCTGGTTCACACAAGCCAGATCCCAGCGAGGCCGGATGGCAAAGCCATGCTGGCTATCATCCAAAGTCACCAAACCGTGCTTGACACGCATGGCCGCCGCAAAAGCAATCATGGCACCGTTATCGGTACAGAATTCCAGCGGTGGAAAGAACACCTCGCCCTTTAAACGCGCCACGGCTTTCTGTAAATAAGCCCGCAAGTGGCGGTTGGCGCCCACACCACCGGCAACCACCAGACGTTTCAAGCCCGTTTGCTTCAAGGCCTTGATCGCCTTGGCGGCCAGCACGTCCACAATGGCGGCCTCGGTCGCAGCAGCCAGATCAGCGCGTTGCTGTTCAGTAATCCCGCCCTCTTCCGCTTCCAGCTTGCGCAAGCGCGTCAGCACGGCAGTTTTCAAACCACTAAAGCTGAAATCCAGATCCTTGCTGTGCATCATGGGACGCGGCAGCTCGTAGACGCTGGGGTCACCCTGTTCAGCCAGACGCGACAAGGCCGGGCCGCCGGGATAACCCAGGCCCATCAGCTTGGCGCTTTTATCAAAGGCTTCGCCTGCTGCATCGTCCAGCGTTTCACCCAGCAATTCATACTGACCCACACCATCTACACGCATCAGCTGAGTGTGGCCACCCGAGACCAGCAAGGCCACAAAGGGAAAGTCGGGACGCGGCTCGGCCAATAAGGGCGAGAGCAAATGACCTTCCAGGTGATGGATAGCAATCGTCGGTTTTTTCAGCGACCAGGCAATCGACTGCGCCACACTGGCTCCCACCAGCAAGGCACCGGCCAGACCGGGGCCGGCGGTATAGGCAATGGCATCGACCTGATCGAGCTGCATATGGCAAGAAGCCAACACCTGCCGTGTCAAAGGCAGGACGCGACGGATATGATCGCGAGAGGCCAGTTCAGGCACCACCCCACCATATTCACGGTGCATGGCGATCTGGCTGTGCAAGGCATGGGCCAGCAGGCCCTGTTCCGTGCTGACCAGCGCCACGCCAGTTTCATCGCAGGAACTTTCAAATCCAAGAATATTCATGGCGCCTATTTTAGCCTGCTGTATTGGGGAAAATAGGAATTTATCCCCTCAAGACAATCAGCGGATAGTGTCTGGGTTGTGCCGATACATCGCGACAAAGGGGGGCGACGCAGTGGCACACTCGTGGTTAAAATCCCGCATCGATAATTTCACGCTCCAATCGCCTAATAATCACAAGGAGGCTGCCCATGTTTGAACGTCTCTTCAAACTCACTGAGCATGGCACCAACGTCCGTACCGAGGTCCTGGCAGGTATCACTACCTTCCTGACCATGTCCTACATTATTTTTGTGAATCCAGACATCCTGTCGTCCACAGGGATGGATCGCAATGCCATTTTTGTAGCCACCTGCCTGGCTGCTGCTCTGGGCACGTTCATCATGGCCTTTGTGGCCAACTGGCCTATCGGCATGGCACCGGGCATGGGCCTGAACGCCTTTTTTGCCTTCACCGTGGTCGCCACCCTGGGCTATACTTGGCAACAGGCACTGGGCGCGGTCTTTATTTCCGGCGTCATCTTCCTGATTCTGACGGTGACTGGCATCCGGTCCTGGCTGATTCGGGGCATTCCCAAATCCCTGCAAAGCGCCATTGCCGCCGGTATCGGCATGTTCCTGGGCCTGATCGCCCTGATGAACTCGGGTATTGTGGTGGCCCACCCTGCCACCAAGATTGGTCTGGGTGACCTGACCCAGCCCGCAGCCCTGTACGCAATTCTGGGTTTCTTTATTATTGCCGCCCTGGACGCGCTGAAGGTGCGCGGTGCAATCCTGATCGGCATTCTGGCCGTGACCATTCTGTCCATGCTGACCGGTCACAGCGAATTTGGTGGTGTCGTCTCCACTCCACCCTCGCTGATGCCCACCTTCATGCAGCTGGACATCATGGGTGCCCTGCACACCGGCTTTGTGCACGTGATTCTGGTTCTGGTTCTGGTTGAGGTGTTTGACGCCACGGGCACCATGATCGGGGTTGCCAAGCGCGCTCGCCTGATTGAAGAAGGCAAGCCCAATCGCCTGGGCCGCGCCCTTCTGGCTGACAGTACCGCCATTGTGGCCGGTTCCATGCTGGGTACCAGCAGCACCACTGCCTATGTGGAAAGCGCCTCGGGTGTGCAAGCAGGTGGCCGTACCGGTCTGACAGCGCTGACCATTGGTGTCCTGTTCCTGCTGGCCCTGTTTTTCTCGCCACTGGCCGCGACCGTTCCCGGTTACGCCACCGCCCCCGCCTTGCTGTATGTGGCGTGCTTGATGATGCGCGAGATCACTGAAGTGAAATGGGACGACATGACCGAGGCCGTGCCTGCTGCCCTGGCTGCCTTCACCATGCCCTTCACCTACTCGATTGCCAACGGTCTGGCCTTTGGTTTTATCAGCTACGTGATCCTGAAGCTGACAACCGGCCGCTGGCGCAGTATCCACCTGGCCACACTGATTGTCGCCATCTTGTTTGTGATCAAGTACGCAATCGCTACGGAATGAAAAACCTTTTAGCAAACTCGTTTGGCGCTTTAGGGCTGCCTGGAAAACGAGTACACTGATTGCATGTTTAACGAAGCGGCTGAACACCATCAGCCGCTTTTTTATTGCGGAGGCTCCCCCATGAGCATCGTCGAACTGAACGAAGAAACATTCCAGGCAGCAGTAGAAGACGGCAAACCCCTGATCATCGACTTCTGGGCTCCTTGGTGCGGTCCATGTCGCCAATTCGCCCCTGTCTTTGACGCAGCAGCGGCCAAGCACCCCGGCGTGACGTTTGGCAAGGTGAACACGGAAGAAGAGCAGGAACTGGCCGCTGGCCTGCGTATTCGCTCCATCCCTACCCTGATGGTTTTCCGTGAAAACGTCTTGCTGTTCTCGCAAGCCGGTGCCCTTTCCGCTGCCCAGCTGGACGATCTGATCGAACAGGTCCAGGCTGTGGACATGGAAAAAGTCCATGCTGAAATTGCTGCCCAGCAAAACCAGCAGCCTGACCAGGCCTGATTTGCCCGGCCCCAGAAAAAACGCCAGACGATTTGTCTGGCGTTTTTTTTGCATGAATGCGATTTAGTCGCAGTTTTCCAACTCGATAATCGCGAAGCCACTGCGTTTGATTTCATTTTCGACCGGCGCAGAAGCCATTTCCGTATGGCAGAAGCGGCACTCGCGCGAGGTGAAGTTTTCCACATTCACCCCTTTGGCCGCCAGATAGCGCTGACCATAACTCAAGACCTTGTCCATATCCTTGGCATCGTCGCTGACCAAGATATCAAAGTGCATACGACGCCCGTCAGGACGCACAACGTAGGTATCAAACACCGCAATCTTCATGACAAACCCTTTTCAGCAAAAAACCTAGTAGGTACAGGTCGGCCCGCAAGAGGAAGAAGCCTGCTTGTCCGCCACCCCCTCTTTCTTGTCTGCTTGCGCCGGGCGGCGAGCAATCAGCTGGCCGACAAACGCACCCAGACGCAGATCGTCCAGATGGCCCAATTCCTTCAGAGCCAGATTGCCATCACGGTCAAAAATAATGGTAGATGGTGTCCCGCCCAGGCCCCACTCCTTCATGGTGCGCGGCAAGGGGCCGCTGTCTGAAGGCTGATCAATGGCGATGGGGAAATTCAAGCGGTACTCATGGGCAAACGCCTGCAAAGCTGCAGGGCCCATCACGTCGTGATGCTCGAACACGCTATGCAGGCCTATGATGCGCAGATCATCGCGCGAGAACAGCGTATCCAGTTTCTTGGCTTGCGGCAGGCTGTTGATGACACAACCAGGGCAAAGCATCTGAAAGGCCGTGACCACCACCACGCGGCCACGCAAGGACGCCAAGCTTAATGGAGCGGTCGTATTGAGCCACTGGCTGGCATGGATCTCGTAGGACATGGCTTACACCCACAATGCTGACTAAACCCGATCATACCCGCAGGCTGGATACAGACTTAGAAGGAATCAGAGGTATTTAGTATGGCCACTGCCTGGACGGTGCAGAGGGATAATCGTCTGGAAAAGATACCTTTTCGTCCAGAAAGCTCAATCAAGGCGGATGGCGACCAGAGGTCCATTGCAGACCTTGGGCAGAACCGAGGATGACTTAGGCTTGCTCCAGGGGTTCACATTCCCCCTGACCACGCGTCATATTGATAAAGGACTGTTGAAAATCAGCTTTATGCTCGAGCGGCAGATTCAACAGCCACTGCACACCTTCAGCATCGAATTGCTCGTCCTGAACCTGAACGCCAAAGCTGTCGAAACGGGATTGAACCAAAGCCAGATCGGCAAAGGAGCAACGGCAGCGCAAAGCCGCCATGGGAATCAGCTCCTGCTTGTCAGCAAGACGCAAACATTGAGCGGCCACGCCGCCATAGGCACGCACCAGGCCACCCGTACCCAGCTTGACGCCCCCAAACCAACGTATCACCAGTACCGCAACACGGTCGCAATCCTGGCCTTCTATGGCTTGCAAAATGGGACGCCCGGCCGTGCCGCCGGGTTCGCCATCATCGTTAAAGCGGTATTCCGACCCGATCTTGTAGGCCCAGCAATTATGCGTGGCATCGGGCACACCCTTGGCCTGGAAAAAAGCCAAAGCCTGGCTGGCACTGTCTACAGGCGCAGCCAGTGCCAGAAAGCGGCTTTTTTTGATGTCCTGCTCGAAGCTGGTGGGCTCACGCAGGGTAAAGACCGCCACCCCTAGCCTCAGTCCTGCTCGCGGCTAGCCAGATAGTCTTCGTAGCCACCGCGGTAATCCACCAGACGGCCTTCTGGCATCACTTCGATAATGCGGGTTGCCACGCCGGAGACGAACTCGCGGTCATGAGACACGAAGATCAGGGTACCTTCAAACTTTTCCATGGCCATCTGCAAGGACTCGATCGATTCCATATCCAGGTGGTTGGTCGGTTCGTCCAGGAGCATGACGTTGTGACGACCCAGCATCAGACGCGAGAAAGTCATGCGGTTTTTCTCGCCACCCGACAGCACTTTCACGGGCTTGATGATGTCATCGGCCGAGAACAACATGCGGCCCAGCACCGAGCGCAAAGACTGATCGTCGTCGCCGGCCTGACGGAACTGGCTGATCCAGTCAAACACATTGTCTTCGGTATCGAACTCGTCCGAGACGTCCTGAGCCATATAGCCGATATCAGCGTTCTCGGACCAGACCACCGAGCCGCTGTCAGGAGTCAGATCACCGGCCAGCAAACGCAGCAAAGTCGTCTTACCCACACCGTTCGCACCCACAATCGCAATTTTCTCGCCCGCTTCAATCATGGCCGAGAAGTTCTTGATGATGGGATGATCGTAGGACTTGCTCAAGCCCTCGACCGTCACGGCCAGGCGGTGCAGAACTTTTTTCTGTTCAAAACGAATAAACGGGTTCTGACGCGAAGAAGGCTTCACTTCGATGGTCTCTGCCTTCAGGCGACCAATCTGTTTCAGGCGCGAGGTAGCCTGACGGGATTTGGACTTGTTGGCGGCAAAACGGCGCACAAAGTCCTGCAGCTCGCCAATACGCTCTTTGGCCTTGGAGTTGGCCGCCAGCACACGTTCACGCGACTGCACCGACGCCAGCATGTAATCGTCGTAGTTGCCGGGGTAGACACGCAGCTCGCCGTAATCCAGGTCAGCCATGTGAGTGCAGACCTGATTCAGGAAGTGACGATCGTGACTGATGATGATCATGGTGCTCTGGTAGCTGTTGAGCACATCTTCCAGCCAACGGATGGTGTTGATATCCAGGTTGTTGGTCGGCTCGTCCAGCAGCAGGACATCCGGGTTGGAGAACAGGGCCTGTGCCAGCAGCACACGCAGTTTCCAGCCCGGAGCCACTTCGCTCATGGGCAACTGATGCTGTTCGACCGGAATTTCCAGACCCATCAGCAATTCACCGGCACGGCTCTCGGCGGTATAACCGTCGTACTCGGCAAAACGGGCCTCCAGTTCGGCGGCCTTCATATAGTCTTCTTCGGTGGCCTCTGGATTGTCGTAGATGGCATCACGCTCTTGCATGGTGTTCCACATTTCTGTGTGGCCCATCAGCACCACGTCCAGCACACGTTTGTCTTCGTAGGCAAACTGGTCCTGACGCAGCTTGCCCAGGCGCACGCCCGGATCCAGCGATACATTACCCCCGCTTGGCTCCAGGTCGCCGCCAATGATTTTCATGAAGGTAGACTTGCCCGACCCGTTGGCACCAATCAGGCCATAGCGGTTGCCTCCGCCCAGTTTGACACTGACGTTTTCAAATAAAGGCTTGGCACCAAACTGGATCGTTAAA
Source organism: Alcaligenes sp. RM2 (assembly GCF_052931795.1). Taxonomy (NCBI): domain Bacteria; kingdom Pseudomonadati; phylum Pseudomonadota; class Betaproteobacteria; order Burkholderiales; family Alcaligenaceae; genus Alcaligenes; species Alcaligenes sp. RM2. The sequence goes on along the minus strand of NZ_JBRFIO010000001.1, from coordinate 797,417 downwards.
TTAGCGGTGGAGATCACGTAAACGTACTTTGAAAAAGGTTGAGTTCAACCCAGTAGTGTATCAAGCAGGCGCGAAATCCGTTAGTGTTCGTGCTCATCCAGAACCAGATAAGCCATACCGTCCTCGGTAGCCAGGCCCACTTCCTTGCCAATAGGCAGGCTGACCTTGACGTCCACATGGCCATAAGGCAGGCCCGTTACGACCGGGACTTTGACGGTTTCACGCAACCAGCGCACCACCGAATCCATATCAAAGCCGTTATCCGAAGCGCCTGTCTTGTAAGCCGTAAAACGGCCCAATACCACCGCCATCTGACGATTGAGCACGCCGGCATGCCAGAGCTGCGTCAACATGCGCTCGACTCGGTACGGTGCTTCACCCACGTCTTCCAGGAACAGGATACCGCCGTTGATATTGGGGAAGTACGGCGTGCCCAGCAAGGAGCAAACCAAGGCCAGATTGCCGCCCCACAGAACACCGTGACCATCGACGGCATCCGAACCCTCGGACTCAAAGCTGAACAGCTCCAGCTCGCCACGCATCAATTCGCCAAACAGTTCGGTCGTCAATTCATCGGTTTCATCGCCACCAAAGTCCGCAATGGCGGTGGGGCCGGTGTAGCTGATGGCGCCAGTTTGCGCCAGCAAGGCCAGATTGAAGGCCGTGAAATCCGACATGCCGACAAAACGCTTGCCACTGTCGGCTACCGCGCGCCAGTCGATCTGGCCCAGAATGCGGCTTAAACCGTAGCCACCGCGTGTCGCCATCACAATGGGCTGAGGCTGTTGCAAGGAACGCTGTACCGCGGCCAGACGCTGAGCGTCCGTACCGGCAAAGCGTTCATCCACCGCCAGGGCGTCCGGGTCTATGTCCACGGCAAAGCCCAGCTGGTTCAGGCGCTGGCTTGCCAGCTCCAGGCGCTTGGGTTCAAGGATCTGGCCAGAGGGCGAAAACAGGTAAATGCCCGAACTGTCCTGCTGCCCACAATGGCACTGGCCATGTTCGTGGTGATGGTGATGATGGTCGTGCTCGGGGCTGCTCATGATTAACCTTGAAAATAAAGTGCTGACATTTTAGCGAGACTACTGGGCGCCATCCAGCGGCGATTGGACTGTTTGAGCCTGCTTTTGCAACTTCTTCTGTTCGCGTCGTTCGCGGAAAAAATCCCGCAAGGCCTGGGCCGCCTCTTCGGACATCAAACCACCCGAGACTCGGGTGTGGTGATTCAGAGTGGAATGCAAATGCAAGGACTCCACACTGCCACACACTCCGGTCTTCGGATCGGCTGCGGCCCACACCACCCGCGACAGACGCGCATGCAACAAGGCCCCCAAGCACATCATGCAAGGCTCCAGCGTCACGAACAGGCTGGCTCCGGGCAAACGGTAATTGCCAACTTTACGCGTCGCGGCGCGCAAGGCCACGATCTCGGCATGCTGGGTGGGATCGTGATCACAAACCGTGCGATTGGAGCCCACAGACAGCAACCTGCCGTCCGCATCCAATAGTACGGCACCTACGGGCACCTCGCCGATGCTGGCCGCCAGTTGAGCCTGCTCCAAGGCTAAAGCCATAGCCTGAGCATCACTCAAAACGTCACTCTCTGTTGGCGGTGGTAAGCTAGTTGGCATCGTCAAATCCATTGCGTTATTCAAACCCTGTCGGCACAGCAAAAGGGTCATTTTACTGTCTATGCAGAACACTCCTGATTCTCACGCTATTTTGCGTGTTCGAGGCCTGAGCAAACAATACGCAAACGGGCATCAAGCCCTGCACGCTTTGGACCTGGATATTTGGCGGGGCGAGATTTTTGCCCTGCTCGGCTCCAACGGCGCAGGCAAAACCACCTTGATCAGTATTATCTGCGGGCTGGTCAATCGCAGCAGCGGCACCGTTCTGGTAGATGGCGCAGACAATGTCGCCGACTACAAGCGCGCCCGCCAGAAAATTGGCCTGGTGCCGCAAGAGCTAAGCGCCGATTCCTTCGAGACAGTCTGGAATACCGTCAGCTTCAGCCGTGGCCTGTTTGGCAAAGCCCCCAATCCGGCCCTGATCGAACAGATTCTGAAGGACTTGTCGCTATGGGACAAGAAAGACAGCCCCTTGATTACGCTCTCGGGCGGCATGAAACGCCGCGTCCTGATCGCCAAGGCGCTTTCCCATGAACCGGAAATCCTGTTTCTGGATGAACCTACCGCCGGTGTGGACGTGGCCTTGCGCCAAGGCATGTGGGCCTTGGTGAAACGGCTGCGCAGCCAGGGGGTCACCATTATTCTGACCACCCACTACATCGAAGAAGCCCAGGAGATGGCCGACCGCATCGGCTTCATCAATAAAGGTTCACTGCAACTGGTGGAAACCAAAGACAATCTGATGCGCCGCCTGGGCGGTAAAACCCTGAGCCTGAATCTGGCCGAGCCGATCAGCGCCCTGCCCGCTGCGCTGGAAACGCTGGGACTGCAAAGCACTGCCGACGGCATGAGCCTGCTCTACCCCTTGACCAACCGCGAACAAGGTCATGACTTGAGCAATTTGCTGGCGGCAGTTGGGCAAGCGGGGCTGACCATTACCGACATCCATACTCGCGAGCGCAGTCTGGAAGATATTTACGTTGAGTTTGTAGGGGCACAGTCATGAACTGGTACGCCATCCTGGCCATTTATCGCTACGAAATGTCACGCACCCGACGCACCCTGCTGCAAAGCATCGTAGCCCCCGTGATTTCCACCGCCTTGTATTTTGTGGTGTTTGGCGCTGCCATGGGCCATCGTATCAATGAAATCGGCGGCGTGCCCTATGGCGCGTTTATCGTGCCTGGGCTGACCATGCTGTCGGTGTTGACCCATAGCGTCTCCAACGCCGCCTTCGGAATTTACTTTCCGCGCTTTACGCGCAATATCTACGAGATTCTGTCTGCCCCCATTTCACACTTCGAGGTGACCTTGGCCTTTGTGGGCGCAGCAGCCACCAAGTCACTGTTTCTGGCGGCTATCATCCTGATCACGGCGCGGCTATTTGTGCCTTACGAAATTGCCCACCCTATCTGGATGCTGTGCTTTCTGGCCTTAACCGCCCTGACCTTCAGTCTATTGGGTTTCATTATCGGTATCTGGGCCGACAACTTTGAAAAGCTGCAATTCGTGCCCATGCTGATTCTGACGCCACTGACCTTTTTGGGCGGCACCTTCTATTCCATCGACATGCTGCCCGAGTTCTGGCAAAAACTGACCTTGCTGAACCCGGTGCTGTACCTGATCAGCGGCTTTCGCTGGAGTTTCTTTGATCTGGCCGATGTGAGTGTGTGGCTGAGCCTGGGCATGACACTGCTGTTTTTAAGTGTGTTTCTTGCCGTGGCGGGCTGGATTTTCAAAACGGGCTATCGATTGCGCCCGTAAATAAAAAAGGCCGGGAATATTTCCCGGCCTTTTTTGGGAACTCGAACAGGACACGCAGTCGCTAAATACTGAACGTCCCCTCAGAACAGTTCAATCGGGATGCACAGCGCAATCCATAAAACTGGCTTGCTCTCCATACTGACGCAGCTTTGCTTCCAGCACGGGTGCAGGCACCCCTTCAATCGGCTTGTAGCCCAGACGCTGCCAATAAGCCACGGCAGGCCCCAAGGACACCAGACTGCAGCGACGCAAGCCACGCTGCCAGGCATAGCGGCGACCGGCTTGCAACAAAGCTCCGGCCACCCCACGGCCTTGCGCGCGACGCATCACGGCGCAGTCGTGAATAAACCATTGGTCTGCGGGCGAAGGCAGGCTATTCAACGCATCGCCCAGGGACGGCGGCAAAAGGCCCGCCCAAGGGTAGGACACCAAATAACCCTGCAGTTGATTATCGGTATCACGTGCCACCCAGCAGCTATCCGGAGCCAGATCCAGACGGTTCTGATAGAAGCTGCGGTCTTCCAGAATATCCGCGTCGTACACATCCGCCTGGACTTCCAGCACCTGACCCAGATCGTGCACACGCATTAATTCAATTCGTACATTCATAGCTGATACACGGCGGCGTCACGTCGCCACCGTGCCGTTTCACTCGGTTTAGTCGCGGAAGTTATCGTACTGCAAAGGCAATTCCACATCGGTCTGTTTCAACAAAGCGATGGCAGCCTGCAAGTCGTCCCGTTTCTTGCCGGTTACACGCAGTTTTTCACCTTGAATCTGCGTCTCCACTTTCAGCTTGGCGTTCTTGATGGCGGCGATCAGTTTCTTGGACGTAGGTTGGTCCAGACCTTGACGCACTTTCACTTTCTGCCGCGCGCCGGCCACGTTTTCCAGAACCTTCTCGGTCTCCAGGCAGCGCACATCAATACCGCGGGCAGCAATACGGCCACGCAGAATCTGCATCATTTGCTCGAGCTGAAACACGCTGGGAGCCGATTGCAAAATGGTGTTCTCGTCTTCGAGTTCAAATTTGGCATCCGTACCTTTGAAGTCAAAACGGGTAGCCAGTTCGCGGCTGGCTTGTTCCACTGCATTACGCAGTTCGTGGGTGTTGACCTCGGATACAACGTCAAAAGATGGCATTCCTAACCGTCCTGTTCCTTAAGTGCAGACAGGCCGCATGAAGCGACCTGTGTGCTTTTTAGAAAACGCTGCTCTTAGTCCGAAGCGGCTTGCTTGGCCTGCTGACGCAGCGCGAATTTCTGTATTTTACCTGTTGCCGTTTTGGGCAACTCCATAAAACTGAAATGTCGCGGTATTTTAAAGCCAGCCAAGTACTGACGGCAATGCGCTCGCAGTTCTTCCACCGTCACTTCCGCACCGGGGCGTAGCTCCACATAAACGTGAGGCGCTTCACCCCAACGCTCGTCCGGCTGGGCTACAACGGCCGCCGCCTGCACGGCTGGATGGCGATACATGACGTCTTCAATCTCGATGGAAGAAATGTTCTCGCCCCCGGAAATGATGATGTCCTTGCTGCGGTCCTTGATACGTACGTAGCCGTCCGGCTCGCACACGGCCAGGTCGCCGGTATGGAACCAGCCACCGCCCAGGGATTCCTGGGTGGCCTGCGCGTTCTTCAAATACCCCTTCATGGTGATATTGCCGCGGAACATGATCTCGCCCATAGTCTCGCCATCGGCAGGAACGGGCTCCATGGTTTGCGGATTCAAAACCTGTACGCCCCCTTGCAGGTGATAACGCACACCTTGACGGGCATTGCGCTGCGCACGTTCCTGGATATCCAGTTCACTCCAGGGTGCATGCTGCGCACAGACCGAGGCGGGGCCATAAGTTTCGGTCAGGCCGTAAACGTGGGTCAGCGCAAAGCCCATGCGCTCCATCCCTTCAATCATGGTGGCCGGAGGTGCAGCGCCTGCCACCATGGCCGACACGCCCTTGGGCAGCCGAGACTTCAGCGCTTCGTCGGAGTTGACCAGCAGAGAGTGCACAATCGGCGCACCACAATAGTGGGTGACGCCGTAATCGACCATATTGTCGACCATGGCCTGGGCTTCCACCTTGCGCAAACAGACGTTCACACCAGCACGGGCCGCAATCACCCAGGGGAAAGTCCAACCATTGCAATGAAACATGGGCAGGGTCCACAGATAGACCGCGTGCTTGGGCATGTCCCATTCCAAGACATTGGACAAGGCCCCCAGATACGCGCCACGGTGGTGGTAGACCACGCCTTTGGGCTTGCCGGTGGTACCGCTGGTGTAGTTCAGGGCAATTGCATCCCACTCGTTGGCGGGCAATTGCCAGTCGTAATCCGGGTCACCACCGTCCACGAACTCTTCGTAGGTTTGCGAGCCGATACGTTCTGCGCCGGTGTCAAAATAATTGTCCACGACGTCGATGACCAGAATGGGCTCTTTGCTTTCGCGCAGGCTCAAGGCTTCTTTCATGACGGCGGCAAATTCGCTGTCCACCAGCACCGCACGCGCTTCGCCGTGATCCAGCATATAAGCGATGGTGCTGGCATCCAGACGGGTATTCAAGGTATTCAGTACGGCACCGCACATGGGCACACCAAAGTGTGCCTGAACCATGGGCGGAGTATTGGGCAACATCACGGCCACGGTATCGCCTTTGCCAACCCCAGCCTTGGACAGCGCACTGCCCAGCTGACGAGTACGGGCATACAGCTGCGACCAGCTCATCTTGATGCCGTTTTGGGCGGGCCCGTAAACCAGAGCCGGGTAGTCAGGGTAGACAAAAGCACTGCGCTCGATGAAATCCAGCGGCGACAAAACACGATAATTGGCGTCTGTCTGGGGCAAATCCTGATCGTAAATACTCACCACAAAGTCTCCAAAAAAGGGCGGGCTAACCGAAATTCACGGCGGTCCGTCTGATAATTGCGCTCTTACATTAGCTGGCTACGCGCCTTTGGGCAAGATCGCCTTTTTAGCTATAGAGGCGCATAATGACACGCTATCCTAGGTATATATCGCGACCGGCTGACTGCTCGCTGACAGTTTGCCCCCTACCTGAAGGCTCTTCATGCCCGTAGCCATGCTGTATATTGCCGCCGGTGGTGCCCTGGGCGCATTGGCGCGTTGGTTCCTGAGTCAGGCTTTGAATGCCCTGTTCCCCACCCTGCCCCCCGGTACTTTGCTGGCTAACTTGATTGGCGGCTATTTAATGGGTATCGCAATGGCCTATTTCAGCGGCTTGGGCCTGGGTCACGAAGGCTGGCGCATGTTCGTCATGACGGGCTTTCTGGGTGGCCTGACCACTTTTTCCACCTTTTCCGCCGAGATCATGACCTTGATGATGCAGCAGCGTTATCTGTGGGCCATGGGCGGCATTGCCATCCACGTTGCCGGTTCCCTGCTCATGCTGGGTCTGGGCATGGCCACGTGGAGCCTGTTTCGGGGGCAAGCATGATAGACGTCCATTTTCTTCAGGCCGGCTCCCCTCCTCCTGATGTCGAGCAGCGTTTTGGCAACCAGAATGCCTGGTTCAAACGCGCTTTGCAGCCCCTGGATGTCAATGTCCACACCTGGCGAGTCCATCAGGATGATGCCCTGCCAGCGCCGGACTGCCCCGACCCGGTGGTAATCAGTGGTTCCTGGAACATGGTCACCGACAAACTGGACTGGAGTGAAAACCTGGCCGCCTGGATTCGGGAACGCTATCAGACACAAATGCCTTTGCTGGGTATTTGCTACGGCCATCAGTTAATGGCCCACGCCTTGGGCGGGCGCGTGGATTACCACCCCAAGGGGGCCGAGGTCGGCTACCTGCCCATTCACTTGTCCGAGCAGGCCCACGAGCATGAACTGCTTGCCAATCTGCCCATGCAATTTCCTGCCCTGCTGACGCACCAACAAAGCGTATTGAGCTTGCCCGAGCATGTGGAAATACTGGGCAGCTCTGCGCATGATCCGCATCAAATATTGCGTTATGGCCCCGCGCAGTGGTCGATTCAGTTTCACCCTGAATTTTTTGCCGGCCTGCTACGTTACTGCGTGCTACGCAAGGCCGAATCCTGGCGAGCCCAAGGCATAGATCCCCAAACACTGGCAGACCCTATTCAGGACACGCCCGACGCCCATCGTCTGCTGTGCAATTTTGTACAGGCTTACTCGTCCAGCGGCCCTAATGGCCGACGGAAAAACTCGCCGGGCGTTTGACCCATCAAATCCCGAAAAGCCGCCACAAAGGCCGACATGCTTTCATAGCCACAAGCTAACGCAACATCAGTGACACGCTCTTGCCGCTCCAGCAAAGGCAAGGCACTCATGACGCGCAGTCGCTGACGCCAGACCCGGAACGTCAGCCCGGTCTGCTGACGAAACAGACGGCTCAGGGTTTTTTCTGACAAACCCTGTTGCTCTGCCAAATCCTGCAAACTCCAATCGCCCGAAGGCTGGGCCTGCAATTGTTCGCAGACCTGCAAAAGACGCGGGTCCGAAGGCCAAGGCAGAATCAAACCACTTTCAGGCGCCGCCAGCAAACGATCCAGCAGGACCTGCACCAGACGCCCCTGCGCCCCCTCACGCTCGTACAGCACAGGCAAAAGGCTGAACTCGCGTATCAGCTCGCGCAGCAAACGGTCTACCACAACCACTCGACACGCCGTGGGGGCTTCTGGCAAAGCGCTGACATCGATGTAAAGACTGCGAATCTGCGCATCAGGCGAGCTACGCACCCCATGTTCCACACCCGCAGGCACCCACACCGCCTGCTGAGGCGGCGCCATGAAACGCCCGCTGGCAGTACGCACTTCGATCACCCCCGTCAGCGCATAGGAAAACTGCACCCAGGGATGCCGGTGTGGGCGGGCAATGGCCTGATTGGGCAAGGTACGCTCCTGACCATATAAAGGCCTGGGTAGATAGCGTAACTGCTGCAAACTCTCCGGAATTCGCTCCGCAGGCATCAGAATGTCCGTTTGTCGATAATCCATATCCGTTTAGCGATAAACCCCCAAAAAGGTCTACGGTAAAGTGAGGCCTTTCATAACGCAAGCCTTTCAAGCCTCTAACAAACCCATGTTCTCTCAACTGCGACTGCTTTTTGACAACTTCACCCTGATCCTGATCGGCGTAGTGGCACTGGCAAGTTTCTTTCCCGCCTACGGCCAAGGTGCGGTGTTCTTTGACGTGATCACTGGCCTGGCGATTGCCCTGCTGTTTTTCATGCACGGGGCCAAGCTATCCCGCGAAGCCATCATTGCTGGGGCCACCCACTGGCGTTTGCACCTGCTGGTCTTTGGCTGCACCTTTGTCATGTTCCCCCTGCTGGGCCTGCTGTCCAAGCCCATCTTGCTGCCATTGCTGGGCATGCCCTTGTTTGTGGGCATTCTGTACATGTGCGCCCTGCCCGGCACCGTGCAATCGGCCATTGCCTTTACCTCGATTGCTCGCGGTAACGTGCCTGCCGCGATTTGCAGCGCCTCGGCCTCCAGCCTGATCGGTATTGTGCTCACCCCCGTCTTGTTGAAGTTGCTGCTTGATGCAGACGGTGGTTCGGCCACTTCGACCCTGGACGCCATCAAGAAGATCAGTCTGCAATTGTTGTTGCCTTTTGTGGTCGGCCACTTGATGCGCCCCCTGATTGGCAAATGGATGGATCGCAACCGTAAATGGCTGCGCAGCGTGGACCAGTCCTCCATCTTGCTGGTGGTCTACACCGCTTTCAGCGCCTCGGTGATTGGCGGCCTGTGGCAAGCCGTACCGCCCAAGTCCCTGGCTATCCTGGCCGTAGTCTGCCTGGTCTTGCTGGCCATCATCCTGTTCCTGACCACTTGGCTGGCCCGCAAGCTGGGCTTCAATAAAGAAGACGAAATCACGATTGTCTTCGGTGGCTCCAAGAAAAGTCTGGCCACTGGCGTACCTATGGCCCAAGTGCTGTTTACTGGCGCCGCCATTGGCCCAGCCCTGCTGCCCATCATGATCTTCCACCAGATCCAGTTGATGGCTTGTGCTTTCATTGCGAATAAGTATGCGCAACGGCCTGAGACTCCTGAGGAAGCGATCAGCTTGCAAAAGGCCTGATAGCACTCCATCGTCAGCAGCCCCCCCGACACGTGGGGCTTGCTTTGGAGACAGCGGCACATAAAGAAACCGGCTTGATGCCGGTTTCTTTATTCATAGATTCGAGATGTAGACAAAGATATCGGTGCCGTCGTACTTGAAGGAACCATCGGGATTTTTTTGAGTGAGCACCTTGCGCAAATCGACCGGATGTAGCCAGCCTGCTCCCAGCAAACCGCCATTGATCGCCCGAATTTCGGTCCCTCCAACCGCGACGGCAGCATGGAAGAACTCCATGCCCTTGACTCGACAAAAGCCAATGGCCTTGCCGCCAGGCAAGGAATTCCGACCATCCCACATTCTGCCTTCAGCAAACTTGAATACCGGCAGCCAGTTCTGCGCCGAAATGGAAGTCAGCTGATCAAAACTGATTTTCGCATTATATAAATAACGCATATAGGCAGCGGCGTCATAACACACCCCTTTCATATAAGCCGTAATATCATCTGGCCCATGGATCAAGTGATTATCTGCATAGATAATTCTATCGGACGCTGAAAGCTTCGCCGTCTTCGTTCCTTTCTCTGTCAAATTCATGGCTAAACCCTTGTAAACAGATAAAAAACAAGGGCCTATAGTAGCAGTCGGATTCAGTTAAAAACCTGAAACCAAGCTTGATTATCGATTGAATTAACTAATTGAAAACAAGGCGACAGCCTAATTAGCATCTTTATATTATTTGAATAAAAACTTGTTTATTCAAAAAATAAAAAACAGTCAAAAATAAAAAGAAAAAACCGGAATCAATAGCAGCAAAATATTTCTATTTCAGCTTATTGATCTTGTCGTTCAAGGTTGCAGCAGACAACTCCCCGGCTCGGACATCCACCAAACGTCCCTGCTCGTCCAAAAACAAGGTGGTAGGCAAGCCACGGCTGCGCACGGCCTGGCCCAGCTGCATTTGCGGGTCGCGCCACATATTATCCAGCTCCAGATTCTCGTCTATCAGGTACTTCTGGATCTCGGCCAGTTCCTCGCCCTGGTTCGCAAACACGATATTCACGTCGGACCGGGTGGATTGCACTTGCTTGAAGGCAGGCATTTCGCGGCGGCACGGAGGACACCAGCTGGCCCACAAGTTAACGACCGTGACCTTGCCTTTATACAAATCCAGATTTTGCGGCGCACTGACATCAAGCTGCATAGGGATCAAGTCTATCTCGGGCAATGGCATGGCGGTTTCCACTCCCCCTCGCCCTGTCGCGACCATGATTAGCGAAAATGCCGCAACACCAACGGCCAACCCTCCCGATACAGCAGGCAAAACGGCCTTGTCACGCAGCACGCGCCACAGCACATAGAACCAGCCTGCCGTCACGGCTGCCGGAATCATCAGACCGCCGTCACGCAAATCCAGCCAGCTCAAGGGTTCGCTTTGATAGAACTGCCATTGCTGGATCAGAAAACCCAAACGACCGACCAGCACACCCAGAATCATCGCGCGCCACAGCACCGATTCGGCTCGGGTCTGCTTGCGTCTATCCAGCCAGGCGGCCAGAAACAGCCCCAGCAATGCCGCGACCATAAAAGCAAATAGAGACGTGGCAAAGGTAAAGGGACCGAGCTGTATGCTTTGCATAAACATAAATCCTGACAAGACCAAATAAAGATCGACCCGCCATAAGCGGGTCGGGGCAATAAGTACAGACAGCGTCGCTGCTAAAAGATTCCCTCAATCAGGAGGCGCTACTCAAAATCTGCATGAATTGGCCCATTTTCATTTTGCATTTGATGCCCGGTTCCAGCTCGACTCCACTGCTGACATCAATCGCATAGGGGCGATGCAAGGCGACTCGTTCGGCCACATTGTCGATACGCATGCCTCCGGCAAGGACCAGCGGCGGCAGCCCGTCATGGCCTTCCAGACACGCCTGCAGCCCCTGAATCAGCTCCGGATCAAAAGCCGTACCGGTGCCGCCATAGGCATCGTGATAACCATCCATCAACCAGGCACGGGCATCCTGATACTTCAAGCATTGTTCCAGCAGGCCATCCACTGTATCCAGACCAGGCGCACCGACTCGGAAAGCCTTGATATACGGATGCGCGTAGCGACGGCATTCTTCCGGGCTTTCTTCACCGTGAAATTGCAGCAAGTCCGGTTGCACCTGTTCCAGAATTTCCCGAACAAAGCTCTCGGACGCATTCACAAACAGGCTGACTGCCTGCACAAACGCCGGCACACGGGCGCGCAGGGCAACAGCCTGCTCCGTACTCAGCATACGGGCACTTTTCGGGTAAAAGACAAAACCCACCGCATCCGCGCCCAACTGCACGGCAGCATCAATATCCTGCGCTCGGGTAAAGCCACAAATCTTGACTCGGGTACGGCTGAACATCACACATCCTTGAATAAAAAACGGGGGCCAGATGCCCCCGTGTGAATCATGAAATAAGCTTATTGGAAACTGCTGGCCGCGTCATCCGTTCCAAATCCGTAGCTGTCAGAACCGTAAGTCGATTCCGTACCAAACTGGATTTGCGAATCCTCCAGCAGAACTTCGCCGTGCTTATAGTGCGTAACCAGTCCGGGGAAGACCAGTACCGTTGCCACCATCAACAACTGAATGATAATAAACGGTACCGAGCCCCAGTAAATATCCGTTGTGGCCACACGCTTGATGCGCTCGCCCGTCACCTTGTCGGTGTAGTCCTCTTTGGGGGCCACCGAACGCAGGAAGAACAGCGCAAAACCAAAGGGCGGGTGCATGAAGGAGGTCTGCATATTGACCGCCAGCAAGACACCGAACCAGATCAGGTCAATGCCCATCTTGTCGGCAATCGGCCCGAGCAGCGGCACAATAATGAAGGCCAGCTCAAAGAAGTCCAGGAAGAAAGCCAGCAGAAAGGTCAGGATACTGACGATAATCAGGAAGCCCCACTCGCCACCGGGCATGTCGATCAAGAGGTGTTCCACCCACAGATCGCCATTAATGCCACGGAAGCTCAGGCTAAAGACGGTCGAACCCACCAGAATGAAGACCACGAAGCAGGACAGGCGGGTCGTCGATTCCATGGCCTGACGCAGCAGCTTCCAGGACAGGCGGCCGCGAGATACCGCCATGATGATGGCACCGACCGCCCCCATCGCCCCACCCTCTGTGGGCGTTGCCACCCCAATAAAGATCGTACCCAGCACCAGGAAGATCAGGAACAGCGGGGGCACCATCACAAAGACCACACGCTCGGCGATCTTGGACAGCATTTTCAGCTTGAGCAGCTTGTTGATCAGCGCGATCACCCAGGCCGTTACGCCCCACAACAGCAGCAGCACGACAATGTGCTCGTCCATCGGGATATTGGGATGCGTGGCAAAGTAATGCTGCGAGCCGAAATACGCCACGGCCGAGGCCACAATCGTCAAGGCGATCAGCGAAGTCAAACCACGACTGCCGTTAGGCTCTACATACACACGGGCCTCGGGTGGCAAGGCGGGAGCCGACTTGGGCTTGATGTAAGACATCACCACAATGTACAGAATGTAGATCGCTACCAGCAGCAGACCCGGCAGCATGGCGCCACGGTACATATCACCGATGGAGCGGCCCAGTTGGTCAGCCAGAATGATCAGCACGATGGAGGGCGGGATGATTTGCGACAAGGTGCCTGAGGCGGCAATCACCCCGGTTGCCAGCTTGCGGTCATAGCCGTAGCGCAGCATGATGGGCAAGGAGATCAGGCCCATGGAGATGACGGAGGCCGACACCACACCCGTTGTAGCTGCCAGCATGGCACCGACCAGCACCACAGCAATTGCCAAACCACCACGCAAAGGCCCAAAGAGCTGGCCAATGGTATCGAGCAGATCCTCTGCCATGCCTGATCGCTCTAATATCAGGCCCATCAAGGTAAAGAAGGGAACCGCCAACAAGGTATCGTTCTCGACAATACCAAATACACGTTGAGGCAAGGCCTGGAACAAGGCCGGCTGCATCATGTCCAGTTCAATGGCAACCAGGCCGTACAAAATTCCGATTGCCGACAAGGTGAAGGTAACGGGAAAGCCCAATAGCAAAAATACGATCAAGTTAAAAAACATGATCGGAGCCAGATTATCAACGAGAAATTCCATTATTACTGGCCCTTGGAAACAGAGGTTGTCGCTTCATTTGCCTGGGCCATCTCGCGAATCTCCTGGGCAAGTTCTTCTTCTGCACTCAGTCCGCCATTCCTTAATAAAGGATTAGGACAGGCACCAAGCAAAAAGCCTATGCATTTGATCAGGTGGGATACCCCTGCCAACGCCAACAGAGCAAAGCCGACGGGGATCAGCAACTTGACCGGCCAACGTACCAGCCCCCCCGTATTGGAAGACTGCTCGTTAAGCACATAGGACTGCTCAAAAAATGGAATCGAGAGCCAGAAAATCAGCAAGGTCGCGGGCAGGAGGAAAAAGATCACACCGATAATATCGATCCAGATCTGAACGCGCGGCGGAAAACGTTCGGCCAGGGCATCCACCCGAACATGCTCGTTCACAAAGAAGGTATAACCAGCGGCCAGCAAGAAAATTGCACCGAACAAATACCACTGCAACTCAAGCCACTGATTGGAACTGACGCCGTAGACCTTGCGTACTACAGCGTTAATCGCACTGACCAACACCACGATCAGGGTCAGCCAAGTCACGGACTTACCAACGACCGTATTCAGACGGTCGATCAAACTAGACAATCGTAAGAAGAATTTCATGGCCTTGCTCAGGATATGGTCGCCTTCAGGATTCGCTTGTGGCTAATGCTCGAAGGTGGTCGGCCTTATACAGATAAGAATGTAAGAGAAGAAAATGGCTTCACATTTTATACGATTGAAGCATGTGAAGCCGGTTCGAATACCGGGGATAAACCCTTTAGAAACGGACTGAATCATGATTTTTCTTCAGGCCGTTTCACCAAAACGCAATCCACTTAACTCATAGAGCAAATCGTAGGGATTGCTGGCGGGAATATCAAACTGATCGGGGTAATCCACCCCGGCCAGATACAGACCACTGGCATCGAAGGTCGGGGCTGACAAGCGGCGATCGCGTTGTGCCAATAAATGCAGCGCCCAATCAGGCGGCTGACGACCTTGGCCAATATAAATCAGCATGCCCATCAGATTGCGGATCATGTGATGTAAAAAGGCATTGGCGCTGAAACGGAACAGAAAAAAGTCGCCCTGCTGTTCAATCCGGATCTGCGACATGGTGCGCACCGGACTGGCCGCCTGGCACTGCGAGGAACGAAATGCGCTGAAATCATGTTCGCCCACCAGGTGCTGGGCGGCCTCTTGCATCAGAGCCAGGTCCAAAGGACGAAACACCCAGGCCACTCGACCATGCAGCAAGGGGGAACGCACCCGGTGCTGGCGCAGCAGATAAACGTAATGACGGCCTTGGGCCGAGAAGCGGGCATGAAAATCATCTGGCACTTCGCGTGCCCATTGCACGGATACAGAGTCCGGCAGCAAGGCATTCAAGCCGCGTACCCACGACTCCAGGCTGCGCTCGGCAGCCGTATCCAGATGAACCACTTGATTGAGGGCATGAACGCCAGTGTCGGTGCGACCGGCGCAGATCGTAGAAACAGGCTGGGCCGTAAAACGGCCCAGTGCCTGCTCCAGAACATCTTGAACGGTGTTGCCACCGGCCTGACTTTGCCAACCCAGCCAGGGCGTCCCTTCATAGCAGACACCCAATGCAATACGTCTCATGGTGGGTTTGCCTTACTGACGAACGGGAGGCTCGTCCGAAGGCGGCTGATCCAAGTCCAGATTAATTTTTTCCAGCTTTTCCCGAACCATCGCTTCACTGACAGGCGCAGGGGAATCATCGCCATGGCGATTTTCAGTATTGGCACGACGCAAAACCCAGGTCACCAGGACCACAATCAACGCCAGTACCACGGCCATCACGGCCAACATATTTTCTTGAATCCAGGACACGGTCTTTTTTGCCTTGTTAACTGCACCGGCCATCTTGCCCTGTTCGGGCTCGGACGGCACGGAAATCGCTCCTGCCACGGCGGCAGAAGAAGCGGCGCCTGAGGCGCCAGAAGAAGTACTACCAGTAGCAGCATCGCTGCCGGAGTCACCCAGACCCAGCTCCTGCGCTGAATCCAGGATCAGATCTTTAGCGGCCTCGCCTTGAGACTGCAAGGCACGGCCCAGGGTGGAGACATTCTCTTCCAGCTGCGAGACACGATCGCCGGTCTCGCGCAGCTCGTGCTGCATTTGCTGTTTGGCGTCACGGGCATCTGCCCCTGCCGACAATAGCAAACGATCCTGGCCTTGCACCTGAGCACCTGGCTCGCCGGAGCCTGTTTGTGCTACACCTTGAGACGCATCCGCCTGATCCTGCCCTGCTTGCGCAGCGGAGCGCAAGGCCTGAGCCTGGTCAACATAGAAGCGGCGAGCTTGGGCATCGTCAATGGACAACATGGCCGCCGCATCAGGAATCTGTAGCGTTTGGCCCGCCTTCAGGCGATGCATATTCTGGTCGATGAAGGCATTCGGGTTCTGCTTTTGAACCGCCATCATCCACTGATAAGAGCTGACACCATCCACCGCATGGCGGCGCGCCAGGGCATGCAAGGTATCACCCGATTTCACGCGTACCGCACTTTGGGTCTGCACACTGGATGCAGAGCTCGAAGCAGAAGCCTGCACGGATACCGGTGCCCGATACGCTGCCTGTGGCTGAGCCACTGCCTTCACGGCCACCGGGGCCGGAGCCAGTACGCTGACCTGATGCAGGAACTGCCCGCTATCACTTTGAATCTGCAAGAGCACATCGGCCACCGAGCCCGAGAACATCTGCTCGGAGGACAACCGAATGCGTCGTACTTGCCCCTGCCCATCCCGCTCGATCACGGCCTTCAAGGAGTCCAAGTCAACCGGAGGGGTCAAGCCCGCCTGTTGCCAGGCGGACAAGGGGGCAGGTGTCACCTTCAAGGACAGGCTTTCTTCAGGGCTGATCTGTCGAATGCCCACATCCAGCTTGAAAACCTGATTAGGAGCCGACACAAAACGACTATGACCGATTTCCAGGGCGGAAACCGGCGCAGCCGCCAGCATCCCGGCCAATAGCAGGGCCGAACCCAGCGTACGTACAGGATGCAGGCGGCCAGCCATGATTAGAGCTCGCCCAAAGCGATGCGCAACATGCGGCGCAGCGGTTCAGCCGCACCCCACAGCAACTGGTCGCCAACCGTGAAGGCGCTCAGGTACTCGGGGCCCATGTTCAGCTTGCGCAGACGGCCCACAGGGATATCCAGCGTGCCGGTGACGGCAACTGGAGTCAGCGCTTCGACCGTGGCTTGACGCTCGTTAGGCACAACCTTGGCCCACTTGGACCCTTCAGCCAGGATGTCGGTGATCTCGTCCAGCGGAACATCGCGGGTCAGCTTGATGGTCAGTGCCTGGCTGTGGCAGCGCATGGCACCGATACGCACGCACAGACCGTCGATAGGAATGTGCTTGTCCTGTGCACCACGGCCCAGGATTTTGTTGGTTTCCACACCGCCTTTCCACTCTTCACGCGTCATGCCATTACCCAGATCGGAGTCGATCCAGGGGATCAAGCTACCGCCCAGGGGTACGCCAAAGTTTTTCTGAGGCAGATTGGGGTCGCGTTGTGTCTGCAAGACACCGCGGTCAATATCCAGAATGGCCGATGCGGGATCGTCCAGCAGGCTGGAGACGGACTGGTTGATCAGACCGAACTGAGTCAGCAGTTCGCGCATATGCTGTGCGCCACCACCGGAAGCAGCCTGGTAAGTCATGCTGGTCATCCACTCAACCAGATTCTGGTTGAACAGACCGCCCAGACCCATCAGCATGCAGCTAACCGTACAGTTGCCACCGATGAACTGCTTGCCACCTTTGGCCAGTGCAGCATCGATAACAGGACGGTTGATCGGGTCCAGCACGATCACGGAGTTTTCGTCCATGCGCAGCGTGCTGGCCGCGTCAATCCACAAACCATTCCAGCCAGCGGCACGCAGCTTGGGGTAGATCTGGCTTGTGTAATCTCCACCCTGGGCGGTCACAATAATTGGCAACTTTTTCAAGGCGTCAATATCGTGGGCGTCCTGCAATGGGCCAGCACCGTCAGCCCACGAAGGAGCTGCGCCGCCAGCATTGCTAGTCGAGAAAAACACCGGCTGAAAAAGGGAAAAATCGCCTTCGTCGCGCATGCGCTGCATGAGCACGGAGCCCACCATCCCACGCCAGCCGACCAAACCTACCGCTTGAGTCATGGTAATACCACCTGGATATATAAAAAAATAAAACGATAAAAGATACTATCGCAAAGCCTTGAGCACTGCATCCCCCATAGCACTGGTGCTCAGCAATTGGCAACCGTCTTCGTAGATGTCGCCGGTACGCAAACCTTGTTCGAGCACGCTGGCAACCGCCGCTTCGATACGCTTGGCCTGGTCTTCTGCATTGAGCGAGTAGCGCAGCAACATGGCAGCGGACAAAATGGTGGCCAAAGGATTGGCCTTGTCCTGACCGGCGATATCGGGTGCCGAGCCGTGGCTGGGTTCGTACAAACCTTGCTGGGATGCGTTCAGAGATGCCGAAGGCAACATGCCAATGGAGCCTGTCAACATGGCTGCTTCATCCGATAGGATATCGCCAAACAGGTTGCCTGTGACAATCACGTCAAATTCTTTTGGTGCGCGCACCAACTGCATGGCGGCATTGTCCACGTACATGTGGCTCAATTCCACGTCCGGATACTCACGGGCCACATCAATCATGATGTCACGCCAGAACTGGGATGTTTCCAGCACATTGGATTTATCCACGCTGCACAAGCGCTTCTGACGTTTTTGTGCGGCCTGGAAACCCACGTGAGCGATACGGCGCACTTCGCTTTCAGCATAGTGCATGGTGTCAAAGCCCTGACGCTCGCCCGCGAAGTTGCCCTCTTCCACCGTACGCACGCCACGAGGCTGACCGAAGTAAATATCACCTGTCAGTTCGCGCACGATCAGGATATCCAGACCGGACACAACTTCTGGTTTCAAGGTAGAGGCGTTAGCCAGTTGCGGGTACAGGATGGCGGGACGCAGGTTGGCGAACAGGCCCATGGCACGACGCAAACCCAAAATGGCTTGTTCGGGACGCAGGTGACGCTCCAGCGAGTCGTATTTCCAGTCACCCACGGCGCCGAACAGCACAGCGTCGGAGTTTTGAGCCAGGCTCAGCGTTTCAGGTGGCAGGGGGTGGCCGTGCAAATCGTAAGCGGCGCCGCCCACGGGAGCCACGGTCATTTCCAGATCCATGCCCAGAGCACCCAGTACGCGCTGCGCCTGTTCGGTAATCTCGGGACCGATGCCATCACCGGGCAATACTGCAATTTTATGAGTCATGATGAGTAGGACGTAAAAATTAGGGAATAAGTGTGAAGAACTCCGGCCTGATGGCCGGAGCATCTTGGCTGCCACAGAAAGGCAGCAACAGCGAAGCTTCTACAAAACCTGCGCCCAGGCTCAAGGCTGACCAACCAGCCAGGGGTGACGGGCCAGACGCTCGGCTTCGTACTGACGGATCATGTCCGCTTTCTGCAAGGTCAGGCCAATTTCATCCAGACCATTCAAGAGGCTGTGCTTGCGCGACGCATCGATAGTGAACGGCAATTCACGGCCTTCAGGCGTGATCACGCGCTGTTCGGCCAGATCAATACGCAGCTTGTAGCCGGGGAAAGCTTTGACTTCATCGAACAGGCGGGCAATATCCAGCTCGTTCAGGACGATGGGCAGCAAGCCGTTCTTGAAGCTGTTGTTGAAGAAAATATCGGCAAAAGACGGCGCGATAATGGCGCGAAAACCATATTGCATCAAGGCCCAGGGAGCGTGCTCACGGCTGGAGCCACAACCAAAGTTCTTGCGCGCCAGCAGTACGGAAGCGCCCTGGTAGCGGTCCTGGTTCAGCACAAAGTCCGGGTTCAGCGGGCGGCGGGAATTGTCCATGCCGGGCTCGCCGTGATCCAGATAACGCAACTCATCAAACAAGTTGGGGCCAAAGCCGGTGCGCTTGATGGATTTGAGGAACTGCTTGGGGATGATCAAGTCCGTATCCACGTTCTCCCGATCCAAGGGAGCGACCAGACCTTCATGAGTAGTAAATGCTTGCATGGTGTGGATTTCCTCAGTTGAACGAACGCACGTCGACAAAATGGCCGGCAATGGCGGCAGCCGCTGCCATGGCTGGGCTGACCAGGTGGGTACGACCACCCTGCCCCTGACGTCCTTCAAAGTTACGGTTGGAGGTCGAAGCGCAACGCTCGCCCGGTTCCAGACGGTCAGCGTTCATGGCCAGACACATGGAGCAACCAGGCTCACGCCATTCAAAACCGGCGTTCAGGAAAATCTTGTCCAGACCTTCTTGTTCGGCTTGACGTTTCACCAGACCGGAGCCGGGAACAATCATGGCCTGCTTGACGTTGGAAGCGACTTTGCGACCCTTGGCCACGCTGGCAGCCGCACGCAAGTCCTCGATACGGGCATTGGTACAGGAGCCAATGAACACGCGGTCGATACGGATGTCGGTCAACGGCATATTGGGCGTCAGGCCCATGTACTCCAATGCACGCTCCATGCCATTGCGGGTGACTTCGTCTTTTTCTTTCTCTGGATCGGGTACGCGGCTGTCGATAGGCAAGACCATTTCAGGCGAGGTGCCCCAAGTCAACTGAGGGGTGATCTGACTGGCATCGATGCGAATCACGCGATCAAACTCGGCACCTTCGTCAGTGTGCAAGGTGTTCCAGTAAGCCACAGCCTGATCCCACAACACGCCTTTGGGCGAGTAAGGACGGCCACGCAGATACTGAATGGTTTGCTCGTCCACAGCCACCATGCCTGAACGTGCACCGGCTTCAATCGCCATATTGCACACGGTCATGCGGCCTTCCATAGACAAGGCGCGAATTGCCGAGCCGCCGAACTCAATGGCGTAACCGGTACCACCAGCAGTACCGATCTGACCGATCACGTACAGGATCAGGTCCTTGGCAGTACAGCCAAAAGGCAGCTTGCCGTCCACCTGGATCAGCATGCTTTTGCTTTTCTTCATCAGCAAGGTCTGAGTGGCCAGCGTGTGCTCGACCTCCGAGGTACCAATACCAAAGGCCAAAGCGCCCACGGCACCGTGCGTGCTGGTGTGAGAGTCACCACAAACCACGGTCATGCCGGGCAAGGTCGCGCCCTGCTCGGGGCCGACAATGTGCACAATGCCCTGACGCACGTCGTTCATGCGGAATTCGGTAATGCCGAATTCTTCGCAGTTGGCGTCCAGGGTATCGACCTGCAGGCGGGAGATCGGGTCTTCAATACCGTTCTGACGGGAGGTGGTGGGGACGTTGTGGTCCGCCACAGCCAGGTTGGCACTGATGCGCCAAGGCTTGCGGCCGGCCAGAGTCAAGCCTTCAAAGGCCTGGGGGCTGGTCACTTCATGCAGCAAGTGGCGATCAATGTAGATCAAACAGGTGCCATCCGTGTCCTGATGCACGACGTGTTCGTCGAACAACTTATCGTATAAGGTTTTTGCCATTGCGCTCTCGCGATTCAGTTGAAATTACAGTCCGCACAGAGCGGGCTGCACATAAATTTTTTCTTATTATGACAGGCGTAATAACTGGGACAAGACCAGTGTCCATACTAGTATTGGGACTACCACCCTAAATAGAAACATGCCCCTGAAAAAGGTCCCCCGGAGCCTTGTCAAAGAAAGCTCTGAAAGACCAACATCGTCAGCCTTGGCGATTGCTTCAGGCCGGACTCTTGTTCAAGAAGGTTCAGCAATGGCCAAGCTCAAACGCTCTACCCATTCATCGGCCATGCCCTGATCGCTAATATTGGCAAAGCCCATCAACAGCCCCTTATGCACCGCAGGCGATATTTGCCAGTCGCTCAAAGCCTGAACGGCCAGGCCCTGTTCCTGGGCAGCCTTGGCCAAAGGCCGGTCATCTTCTGCCCTCCTCAAATTGGCAAGCACATGAATCCCGCCTGCCTGGCTTTGCACCTGCAAGCGCTCCCCCAATATCTGTTGCAGCGCCTGTACCAAATAAGCCCGACGTTGTGCATACAAAGCCCGCATCTTGCGCAAGTGCCGCGCAAAGTAGCCCTGCTCCATGAAGTCCGCCACGGTAGCCTGCGTCAGGATGGAACCCGGCCCGCCTGAATAGTGAGCCGCCTGCTGGAAACGCTCCACCTGGGACAAGGGTGCGACCAAGTACGCCAGCCGCAAACCGGGATTCAGAACCTTGCTGAAGGTGGCGGTATAGATCACCCTGTCGTCCCTATCCAGACTTTTCAGGGCAGGCAAAGGACGCCCATGATAGCGAAACTCGCTGTCGTAATCGTCCTCCACAATCCAGGCCTGCTGCTGTCTGGCCCACTCCAGCAATTGCAAACGCCTGGGTAGGGACATGGCCATGCCCATAGGGCTCTGATGAGTGGGGGTCACGATGGCAAAGCGTGCCTGTGGGCAATGCTGCTGCCCGGCTATAAGGTTCAGGCCGTCTTCATCCAGCGGCACCGCATGCACGTGCATGCCGGCCTGCTTCAAGAACTGGCGGGCAAAAATATAGCCAGGATTTTCGTACCAGCCCGCGTCACCCGGATTCAGAACGCTACGACACACGAGCTCCAGCGCCCCCCAATACCCGGCCGTCACAAAGATCTGCTCCGGCAGACAAGCTATGCCGCGCGATACGCCCAAATAAGCCGCAATAGCCCGCCGCAACGGCGCATAGCCCACCGGATCGGGGTAACGCATTGCCACGCCCCCCAAAGAGCGCTGATTCTGGTTGGCCAGTCGTGCCCAGGTCTTGCGCGGAAAGGCATCCAAAGCCGGCAGGCCCAGCTGAAATGGCAAAGGGGGTGAGTCTTCTGCTGGCACATATGGCGAGGCACGCAGGGATGAGGCAGGGACACTGGCATATCTTTTCGCAGCCAAACTGGCCAACTGCGGTGACACCACCGTTCCTGCCGGCCCTCGTGCCAGAAAGTAGCCTTCACCCAGCAAGATTTGATAGGCCTGCTCCACCGTACCCTTGGCCACATTCAGCTCACTGGCCAGACTGCGTATGGATGGCACCCGGTCGCCGGGGCGCAATTGGCCTGCAGCAATCGCATCCCGAAAGCGCTCGTACAACTGCTGATAAACAGGAATGCCTGGTTCCCGGCTGGGTTTCCAGTGGCGTAGATCCATACCCATGTCCTAGTCAATTACTGATTTCTTGTCACTGATGACTGGGACATTACTCAGGGATAATCAACAAGTAAAGCAGATAGCCCGGCTTGATGACTAGACTGCTACAAACAGCGCATCAAACACAGCCACAGAACCAAAGTCTGCCCTGCCCTCTGTCTTACTTTCGATTGGATACGCCATGAGTACACTTCGCCTTCCCTACGACACCCTGTCTCCCAAAGCCTATCAAGGCCTGCTGCAAACGAAGCTTGCTTTGGACAAAAGCACTCTGGGCAAAGAGTTGATTGAGCTGGTTAATTTGCGCATTTCGCAAATCAACGGCTGCTCCTTCTGCCTGGAGATGCACGCAGCCTCCTTGCGCAGCTCGGGCGTGGCCAATGCCAAGATAGACAGCCTGGCAGGCTGGCGTGTCAGTGCGCACTTTAACGAACGCGAACGCGCGGCCCTGGAATGGACAGAATCCGTGGTGGATGTTGCTCACACTCATGCACCCGACGAGCACTTCGAGCCCTTGAAAGCCCATTTCAGCGATACAGAAATTTCGGATCTGAGTTTTGCGATTGCCTTGATGAGCGCCTTCAATCGCTTGGCCATCAGCATGCGCAAGTGAACGCGAAGGATGATTCTGCAGCGGCAAGAATCAAAAACCCTACGCCAGAAGTCAATCGTCAGACGGAATACGACCGTTCAGCGGCAACACTGAACGGTCAGCTTATTTGCCAACAATCCCGCCTTTACCGCAGGCCTTACCGCAAACACATCAAGCGATCCCTGAACTAGCCATGCAGCAAACCCCCGAAGCTTGGAGTAATGTCCAAGTTCCGGGGGGGACAGTTCAGGGGCGGCTCCCCAATCTGCAGGAATGCGACTACTTCAGATCGGCCTTCAGGGTTTCCAGAGCCGCTACGGCGCACGCTTCGTCCAGGTGGCCGCCAGGGGCACCGCCCACGCCGATGGCGCCTATCGTGTCATTGCCGACCTTGACCGGCACGCCGCCGCCCAGCAGCAGAAAGCCCTGGATATCGCCCAGATTGGCGGCACCGGCATTTTTCTGCGAACCCTCTAGCATGGCGCTGGTCAGGCTGCGGGCCGAAGCGGACGTATAGGCCTTGTCGATGCTAGCATTGACCGTATGCGGACCGGCCTGGTCGGCACGTTGGAGCGCACGCAGTACGCCAGCGCGGTCAACCACAGCCGCCGACACGTTGTAACCTTTGGTCGAGCATTGCTTGACGGTTTCGCTAGCCAAACGATTAGCCAGATCCAGGGAGATGTTTTTTTCGGTCAGCACACCCTGGGCCTGGGCGGCACCAGCGGCAAACAACAACGCCATCAAAAGGGAAGAGCGCAACATAGCAGTAATCTCCATTTATCAGTTCCGACAACATTGTCGGCATGGAAAAACTATACTTGCGCCGCCCGAACGGAACTATTCGGGCGCTTACCCTGGCATCTACGTAGTTTTACGGAGAGGCACTCACCAAGCTGGCATAATGCCGAATCAGGTGGGCCAGGTTATCGACCTGCAGTTTGGCAAACAGGTTGGCGCGATGCGTTTCAACTGTACGGGGCGACAGCGACAGCGCACGACCTATCTCCTTGTTGGTCAAGCCCTCGACAATCAGCGCCAGCACCTCGCGCTCGCGCTCGGACAAACTTGTGTAACGTTCACGCACCCACTGGTCGGCCGCAAGACGCTCACGACGGCGCACGTGCTGACGCACGGCCTGCTGAACCGTGTCCAGCAACACATCGTCACTGACCGGCTTTTCCAGGAACTCGACAGCACCCGCCTTGAAGGCGCGCCGGCACATATCCACCGTGCCGTGCCCGGTCAACAGAATGATAGGCTGATCCACGCCTTGTTCAATCAGAGTATCGAGCAAGGTCAATCCACTGATGCCGGGCATGCGCACATCCAGAATCAATGCCCCGATAGACTGCCGATCAAAAGACTCCAGAAACTGCTGCGGATCCGCCCAAGTCTGCACCCGTAACCCGACTGTGCTGATCAGCAAGGACAAGCTTTGACGCACGGCGGCATCATCGTCCAGCAGGTGGATCAAGGGCGACAGGCTAGAGCCATTTTCAGTAGGGTTCATGATGCTTCCTCATCCACGAGTTGCAGTTCCAGCGCAAACACGGCTCCCCCCATGGGATCGTTGAACGCCTTCAAGCCGCCGCCCATGGCCTGAGCCAGCGACTCGCTCAGGCTCAGGCCCAGACCCAGGCCGTCGGAGCGCGTCGTAAAGAAAGGCTCGAACACACGATCCAGATGCTGCGGGACTATTCCCGGGCCATTGTCACGTACGGTCAATTCCACGCGCCCTTGTCGCTGCAACACTTCGAGCCAGATGCGCGGATTGCTGATCTGGGCTACGCCCAAAGCGGATACGGCATTATTGAGCAGATTGTGGATGATTTGTCCGAGCGCCACGGGTTCACCAACAACAACGACATCGTGTGAAGGAAGGCGTTTTTCCAGGGTAATACCATGCCGCTCCAACTCCGGCATCAGCAAATGCACAGCCTCGCCCAACACCCGCGTCAAGGACACCGGGCAGCACTGCTCAGCCAGACCGCTTTCACACAAGCTGTGCCGCAGGCGTGTCAACACGCTGGCCGCACGCTTGATCTGCTCCACCGAATGCGCCATGGCTTCACGTGCCGGCTCCAGGTCGGGGGGATCATCCTGCAAGAGCCGCAGGCTGGCTTGTGTATTGGCCAATACGGAGGTCAAAGGTTGGTTCAATTCATGCGCCAGGCCCGCGGCCATTTCACCGAGCGCATTCAAACGGCCCACCTGACCGATACGCAGCAACTCCTGAGCGCGCAAGGTCTGTTCACGCTGTTTGCGCACATAGATGACCAGCGCCACCAGCAAGGCACTGGCCAGGGCGAACAGTGCCGCCTGTCCCCAAGGCAGGTCGGCATAGCCCACGACGCGACGCGTATGCAATTGAAAGGATTGGCTGGTGGAAGTCATTGTCTTGCCTGACTGGAATACCACAGGCCCGGCATGCTCCAACCCAGGACTGATCACCCATTGTTGGTCCTGCCACTCCAGCACCACGCGCACGGGACTGCCATCACGCCGAAAAGGCCATTCGTCCCAGGCGATGGCGGCATTCAAATCCAGCAGCACGGCAAAGCTGGCCGGATGCGCCGCTACCAGCAGAACATAGCGCCCTTGTGCCAGTTGCACATCCGTCAACACGGCGCGCTCGGCCTTTAGAGACTGCAACTGCGCCTGCTGCCATTGAGGATTGGCCCACGCGACGTCGCTCTCTTCGCGATAGATCGCCATGATCTGGGGAAACATGGCTTTCAGCGTTCCCAGACGTTCAATGCGCTGCACGGGCGGCTGCAACAGGGCCAGCATTTGTAAAATGGCGTCATGCTGGGCCAGACGCTGGCCCAGCAGCCGGTAGGCTATATTGCTTTGCACCGTGAATGCCTCCTGCTGCCGCGCCAGTTCAGCGCGCGTCAACACGATGGCGCCGGCCAAAGACAGGCCGAGCCAAATCAACAAACCATACAGAAAAGTGCGATGGCGCGATTTCATGAGTGCATTGTGAGTATGGGAAACAATCAGATAAATAGGTCGACGGGTCGAGAAACCAGGCTTTCCTATACTAAACA
Source organism: Alcaligenes sp. RM2 (assembly GCF_052931795.1). Classification (NCBI taxonomy): domain Bacteria; kingdom Pseudomonadati; phylum Pseudomonadota; class Betaproteobacteria; order Burkholderiales; family Alcaligenaceae; genus Alcaligenes; species Alcaligenes sp. RM2. Next base: position 771,061 of record NZ_JBRFIO010000001.1, on the reverse strand, counting down.
ATGTCCCTGTCCCGCGCCGTTGCGAGCGGCAAGGTCTGGATCTCAGTTCCCACTCCATGATGAGAGCTGAGCTTGGCAATCTCCAACAAAGCCTCATCAAGGGTGTTGTTCATTTCAGATCATGAACCTCTGAAGCCAGCCTTTCACGGCTTGGCCGCCTGCTGATACAAGGGCATGACGCGTTCCGAGATCGCCTGCAAATCCGCAATACGGGTTGAGGAAGCCGGGTGAGTAGAGAGGAACTCCGGCTGACTTCTGCCCTGCTCCAGGGCCCCCATCTTCTGCCACAAGCTGACCGCAGCACGCGGGTCGTAGCCTGCACGCGCAGCCAGCTCAACCCCGATCAGATCGGCCTCGGATTCGTGAGTGCGGCTGTTAGGCAGTTCAAACATGACTTCGCTGAGCGTACCGCCCAAATCGTTCACAGCCTGCACACCAGTCAGGGCGGAGAGCACCGTCAAACCGAAAGAAGTCGCCATTTTCTGGGAAACCTGCTCACGCGAATGCTCGCGCAAGGCGTGAGCAATCTCATGCCCAATGACAGCAGCCAGTTCCGCGTCCGTTGGCTGAATCCGTTTGATCAAGCCGCTGTAAACCGCCATCTTGCCGCCCGGCATGCACCAGGCATTAACTTCGTCCTCATTGATGACGTGGACTTCCCAATTCCAGGAACGGGCGTCCGCCCGGAAAACACCGACTTGATCGATCAGGCGTTGGGCAATGGACTTGACCCGACGAGTCTGGGCCGCATCGGTATCCAGCGCCTTTTGCTGCCGAGCCTGGGACAAGACCTGAGCATAATTCTGGGCCGCCGCCTGATTGAGCTCGGCCTCGGACACCAGATTGGAGATAAATTGTTTGCGTTCGACACCTACCGTCCCGCTTTCCGTCGTCTGCACCGTGGCACAGCCCGTCATGGCCAGTATCAACCCCGCCGCCAAAAAGCGTTTTCCTTTCGCAATACCTTTCATGCTCAGCTCCAAAAAACAAACCTGACAAGAAAATGAAGTGCTAGGGTCCTGCGCAAACCCTCAGTTTCAGACGCCGCACTGCGAACGATGACGAAGACAATGATCCATCAAGACAATGGCCAGCAAGGCTTCGGCAATCGGCGTGGCACGAATACCCACACAAGGGTCGTGACGGCCCAGTGTCTGCACTTCAACCGCTTCACCGGCTCGATTCACGGAAGGACGCATGGTACGGATGCTGGCAGTAGGCTTGATCGCCAGAGAAACCGTCACGGCCTGCCCGGAGGAAATACCACCCAATACGCCACCGGCCTGGTTGGTCTTGAAACCATCGGGGTACAGCGCATCACCGTGCTCCGAGCCTTTTTGCGTAATGCAATCAAAGCCAGCGCCAATCGACACGCCTTTAACGGCGTTCAAACCCATCATGGCATGGGCGATATCGGCATCCAGACGGTCGTAAATAGGTTCACCCCAGCCAGCGGGCACGCCTTCGGCCACAACTTCAATGCGTGCGCCAATCGATTCGCCTTCTTTGCGCAGCTCGTCCATATAGGCTTCCAGCTGCGGCACCACGTCCATGTCTGGCGCGTAAAAGGGATTCTGCTCGACCACATCCCAGCTTTTGAAAGGAATGGCGATGGGGCCCAGTTGGCTCATATAGCCGCGAATCTTCACGCCGAAGTGCTCGGCCAGCCACTTCTTGGCAATTGCACCGGCCGCCACGGTAGGCGCAGTCAGGCGAGCTGAAGAGCGACCACCACCACGCGGGTCGCGGTTCTCGAACTTCTTCCAGTAGGTGTAATCCGCATGGCCGGGACGGAAGGTATCCAGCAGATTGCCATAATCCTTGCTGCGCGCATCGGAGTTGCGAATCAGTAGGCTAATGGGCGTGCCAGTTGTACGACCTTCGTAAATACCGGACAGAATTTCAACCTGATCCGGCTCACGGCGCTGAGTCACGTGGCGCGAGGTGCCAGGACGGCGGCGATCCAGTTCAAACTGAATATCCTGTTCAGACAGCTCCAGGCCCGGAGGGCAGCCGTCGATCACTGCGCCGATCGCTGGACCATGAGATTCGCCGTAATTCGTGACGCGGAAGCTTTTACCTAGAGTATTGCCGGACATAGAGAAAGTGAACGCAAAGAAATGAGGAAAAATGAAAGACAGGCACGATTATGGCATTGTTCCCGAATCCGGACATGCGCCGCGCCCGGTCTTTCAGGAAGAGCAACTGACGGCCAGCTCCGCACTGCCTTCTGGCGGCGGCATGGCATAGGCCTCAAAACCGGCCCGCTCGGTGTATGGGTCGCGCAGCAGCTTCAGCAAGGTGTCGATTTCGCTGGCGTCATCCTTGGCAGCAGCCTGGATGGCCTGCTCAGCCAAATGGTTACGCAGCACATATAAAGGATTGACGCGATTCATGGACTCGCGCTGCTCTGGCGTGTCGGAACCGTCCAGCTTCAGACGCTGGCTATAGGCTTGCCACCAGGCCCGGGCCTGATCTTCGGAACCCTCAAACAGGCTCAGGAAAGCCTCGGGTGCCTTGCTGGCCTGTGCCAGAGCACGGAAGGACAAGGTGAAATCCGCCCCGCTGTTGTGCAGCAAGCGCCACCAGTCATCGACCAGTTGCGCGTCATCCGCCTGCCAGGTGCGCAGGCCCAGCTTGGCCTGCAAATTGGCGTGATAGCGCTTCAGAAAACTGGCTTCAAACGTCTGCAAACGCTCTTTCACCGCATCCACATCTGGATCCAGCACCATCAAGGCGCTGGCCAGGCGGTACAGGTTCCAATGCACAATCGCAGGCTGTGCATTCCAGGCGTAACGACCTTGATTGTCGCTGTGATTGCAGACGTGATTCACGCGGAATCGGTCCATGAAGCCGTACGGTCCGTAGTCAATGGTCAGGCCCAGAATGGACATATTGTCGGTATTCATGACGCCGTGGCAAAAGCCGACAGTCTGCCAGTCGGCCACCATTTCTGCGCTGCGATGCGTCACTTCCTGCAAGAAGCGGCAGACGCGCTCCTGCTCCGAATCGCCTTCGACCAGCAGTTCCGGATAGAACTCGCGCAGCACATAGTCCAGCAATTCACGCACACGGCTTGCGTCGTTGGCCCAATGTTCAAACGAGCCAAAACGCACAAAACTGGGGGCAACACGTGTCACAATCGCGCCCGTTTCCACGGTTTCCCGGTACACAGGCGTATCCGAAGTGACCAGGGCCAGGGCCCGGCTGGTGGCAATGCCCAAACCGGCCATGGCCTCACTGGCCAGATATTCGCGCACACTGGATCTCAGCACGGCACGGCCATCGCCCATACGGGAATACGGGGTTTTACCGGCGCCCTTCAACTGCAATTCCTGCGGGCCCGTGGGGGTGTCGATTTGCCCCAGCAAATGCGCGCGGCCATCGCCCAACTGTCCTGCCCAGACACCAAACTGGTGACCGCTATAGACAGCCGACACCGTCAGGCCACCCGGCAAGGGGGCTTGGCCGCTGACTACATCCAGAAATTCCTGTTCCCCCAAACGGGAGACATCCAGACCCAGTTGCGCCGCCAATTCCTTATTGACGTGCAGCAGGCGGGAATTGGCCAGGGGTTGCGGCGGAACCGCCGTATGGAAAGCCGAGGGCAAATCCGCAAAATGATGACTGATGGCCAGGCCATCGAACAAGCTGGACATACAGACCCCCTTAGGCCGATTTGGCGGCTTTGGCAGCCTCGGCTTTTTCGGCCTTGCTGCGCTGCTTGGCCGCTTTCTTGGCTGGCCAAAGATAAAAAATGGCGCAGAAATAATAAATCAGGGACAAGACAATTTCTGCAATCGCCCAGGGCATAACTTCAGCCACCGGGTCCGACCAGGCACGCATGACCCCTTCTGCGAAGTACAGCAGAATCATCATGGACGTCCATTGCAGGGTATATAAATTGCCCTTGAGCACGCTGCGCAGCGGCAGCACCAAAGGAATCACTTTCAGCACCAGCCAGGAGCCACCAGGTTTCAAGGGCGCAAAATGAAGCTCCCAGGCCAGGCACAAAGCAATCAAGGCGACCAAAGCCAGGGCCGCCACTCGATGAAGTATGGGGTTTAAAGGTTCATGCATGCTGTTATTATCACCTGAACCCTGTCGAAAAGCAGCGTCCGCCGCATCAAACCGCTATGAAAAACGACGAGAACTTCCCTATGCCCTCTGAGCAAGCTGAACAAACAGACTTGAACCCAGATAACACCGATCCTGTCTCCGCGCAGGAGCCCCCGCCCGCCCCCACCGCCAAGCATCACTTTTTAAGTGTGGCGCGCTTTGCCATCAAGCGGGTGGCTGAAAAAGATCTGATGAAGGTGGCCTCCAGCCTGACCTACACCACGATCCTGGCCATTGTCCCCATGCTGACGGTGGTACTGGCGCTGTTCACGGCCTTTCCACTGTTCCAGGAATTTGAAAGTGCCCTGGAAGGGTTTTTGACCCGTAACCTGATGCCCGAAGTGGTGTCAGAAAACATCATGTTGTATCTGAACCAGTTTGCCTCCAAAGCGTCAGGCCTGACGGCGGTAGGCAGCTTGTTCCTGATTGTCACGTCCATCATGCTCATCATGACCATTGACGAGACCTTCAACAATATTTTCCAGGTACACGTGCAACGCCCACTGGGACAACGCCTGCTGGTGTACTGGGCCATTATTTCGCTGGGCCCGATTCTGACCGGCGCCAGCCTGTGGGCCACGACCATTCTGGCTCGGGAGTCCTTGGGTTATATCGGCGACTTGTCCGGCATAGTGACCTTTGCCCTGTCTTACGTCCCCTTCCTGTTTACCGCCCTGGGGCTGACGGCGCTGTTCATGTATGTGCCCAACCGCCGCGTATGGTGGCGCGATGCGCTGATTGGCGGGGTGGTTACCGCTGCCTTACTGGAGCTGATGAAGGCCGGTTTCGCCTTTTACCTGACCCGCTTTCCCACCTACACGATTATCTACGGCGCCTTTGCCATCCTGCCGATCTTCCTGCTGTGGATCTACATTTCCTGGCTGATCGTCCTGCTGGGTGCCTCCATGGTGGCGATTCTGCCCGACTGGCGTGGCCGCAACTGGGTCAAGACCAATGTGCCCGGCATCGCCTTTACCGATGCCGTGAACCTGCTCTACCAGCTGTGGCTGAACCGTCAGAGCCAGCAGGGACTTAGCGTACGTGAACTCAGCCACAAGCTGGAACGCGACCCGGACGAGCTCTACAGCATTTTATGCAAGCTCAAGTCCATGGGACTGATTGCTGACACCCAGCAAGACAATGACGAACAGTGGGTACTGAGTTGCGATCTGCGTCAGGTCAGCCTGAAACAACTTACCAAGGCATTTCTGCTGGACCGCTCCCATACCCACGAGGGTCCGCTAGAATATGTATTCAATTATCTTTCTCAGTTTTTCGATCAGCGACTATCCAATCTGGAAGAACTGTTTGAGTCGCCGCAAGGCATTCTGACAGGACAACCAGCCATACTAAACGCCGATCCCGGTCAGGAGACCCAGTATGCTAAAAGTCAGTGAAATCCTGCGTGTCAAGGGAGACACGCTTTATACAGGCACCCCCGAAATGACCGTTGAAAAAGCGGTACAGAGCATGAGCGAGCTGGATATTGGTTCGCTGGTGATCATGGAGCATGGTCAGTTGGTGGGTATGTTGACCTTTCGCGAGATCATTCGCCACTGGCACGCTCAGGGCGACAAGGCCCAGGGCTTTACGGTGCGCAGCATCATGGATGACGCCCCTGTCAGCGTCACCCCCAACACCAGCGCCGACGAGGTGCAGCGCCTGATGCTGAACAACCACGCACGCTATATGCCCGTGATGGACGGTCCCGTGCTGATGGGAGTTATTTCCTTCTTTGATATGGCCCGCGCCATTGTTCACGCCCAGCAGTTCGAGAACAATATGCTCAAAGCCTACATCCGCGACTGGCCTACCGATTCCGAGCAAGCCAGCGCATCCTGATCCCCTGGATCAGGCCGCCTTTACTGACGGCGTTGCAATTCTTCCCAGGCCTGCGCAAGCAGGCCTGGATCGTTTTTGGCCAACCAATTGTGATCTGACAAGGTACGACGCCACTGACGTGCGCCCTTCTTGCCGTGCGGCCAGCCCAACATGCTCTTGATCACAATGCGTAACGGCACACCTGCCTGAACATGGTGCCGGGCATAAGCAATCATCTGCTCCACCACGGCATCCTCGCCCATCAAGGGATGCTCAGGCCACAGCCGACGATGAATCTCGCTTAATACCGCCGGCGTATGCCAGGCTGCCCGGCCCAGCATCACACCATCGAACTGTTCCTCCAGCGCTAGCGCCTGATCCGGCTCCTGAATGCCGCCATTCAAGATGAACAGTGCTTCAGGAAAGTCCTTTTTCAACTGCATGGCCATGTCATAGCGCAAAGGCGGAATCTCCCGATTGTCCTTGGGCGACAAGCCTTTCAAGACCGCATTGCGGGCATGAACCGTAAAGACACGGCACCCGGAATCGAACAAAATCCCCACAAAGTCCCGCACAAAGCCATAGGACTCGTTGTAATCCAGCCCCAGCCTATGCTTGACCGTCACAGGCACAGAGACCGCGTCCTGCATGGCTTTAACGCAGTCTGCCACCAACTGCGGCTCGTTCATCAAACAGGCACCGAAAGCGCCTTTTTGAACCCGCTCCGAGGGGCAGCCACAGTTCAGATTAATTTCGTCGTAGCCCCACTTTTCACCTGCCAGAGCGCTGGTCACCAAGGCGTCCCGGTCGCTGCCCCCCAGTTGCAAGGCAACTGGATGCTCCGCCTGATCAAAATCCAGATGACGTGCCTGATCGCCGTGCGTCAGTGCGCCCGTGGTGATCATTTCAGTAAACAGCAAAGCGCGCGGCGCCAGCAGACGATGAAAAAAGCGGCTGTGGCGGTCAGTCACGTCAATCATGGGCGCCACACTCAAACGCCACATCTGGCTGTCCGGCATCACAAAATTAGTCATAAACAGGGAGCAAATAGCCTGATCGCAGGCTTGGTGAAAAAGGGTAAACACCCATTTTAATGGTTTCAGCCGACCACAGGATGAAGATAAAGCGCGGTAAATCGCCGCAAGGCTCCAAAAAGCGGGCGCACTGGTCTAAAATCGGCCGTTTGACATACTTGCGCGCCTGATAGTGCGCCAACAACCGGACCCTCACTGAAAGCATGGCTGTTTTTACTTCTGTCAGCGAACTTGACGCCCGCGAACTGCTGGAACAATACACAATTGGCGAATTTGTTTCCTTACGTGGTATTACCGCCGGCATTGAAAACACCAATTACTTTCTGAGCACCACCCAGGGCGAGTATGTTCTGACCTTGTTTGAAGTCCTGACGCTGGAACAACTGCCTTTCTATATCGAGCTGATGCACCACCTGGCCGCCAAAGGCGTGCCGGTGCCCGAGCCCATGACACGCCGCGATGGCAAACGCATCTGTGTCATGCACGGCAAGCCGTGCTCGATTGTGACGCGCCTGCGTGGTGGTTACGAGCCCGAGCCCACGGTTGAACATTGTCGCCAGATCGCCCGTACACAAGCTCAGGCCCACCTGGCTGCGCAGGACTTCCCTCTGGAACAACCCAATCTGCGCGGCCTGAGCTGGTGGCAAGCCACCGTTCCCCAGGTTCTGCCCTTTCTGGACGAGAGCCAGTCCGAGCTTATCCAGACCGTCTTGCAAGAGCAAAGCCGTTTTGCCGACAGCGACACCTATCGCGCCTTGCCACAAGGCCCGGCTCACTGCGACCTGTTCCGCGACAACGTGCTGTTTGCCGGCACCTCGGAAGCGCCTCAGATGGGCGGCATCATCGACTTTTACTTTGCCGGTTGCGACACCTGGCTGTTTGACGTGGCCGTGGCCGTGAACGACTGGTGTATCGACCGCCTGAGCGGTGCCCTGAACCTGGAAAAAGCCCAGGCCTGGCTGGAGTCCTACGCCCAGGTGCGCCCCTTTACCGAAGCCGAACACAGCGCCTGGCCTATACTGATCCAGGCCGCCGCGCTGCGCTTCTGGATCTCGCGCCTGTACGACTTTTATCTGCCCCGCCCCGCTCAAACCCTCAAGCCGCATGACCCGCGGCACTTTGAGCGTGTGCTGCGCCAGCGTCGCGACCATGCTGTACCGGCGCTCCCTCGATAAATACGGATACTGATATGCAAGCTGCCAAGCTCCCCTTTCTTTACGGGTGGTACTGGATTCAGGAAGGATTGCGCTTGTTCAAGCTGCAACCGGCTGCTCTGTTCTTCTGGAGCTTGATCACCTCCATCCTGATCAACCTGAGCAATATTTTCCCCATCATCGGCCAGATGGTGCTGATCGTGCTGGTCCCGACCATGACCTTTATCATTCAGAATGCCTGTCGCCGCATTCATGAGGGAGAGGTCATTCGCCTGGGCATGTGGACCGAGCCCTTGAAGCCCGCCCCGGTACGCAACCGCCTGATCAAACTGGGCATCATTTACTTGTTAGCCTGCCTGGTCGTCGGCTTTGTGGCGACTTTCCCTTTTGTGAATGAGCTGTCCCAGTTGATGGACAACAGCAATGCCACTCCACAGGAGGTCATGGCGGCCTTTCGCAAGCCCATCATTTTGTTCTTCGTGCTGTACCTGGGCCTGTCCGCCCTGTTCTGGCACGCTCCGGCCCTGGTAGGCTGGCATGCCATCCCGGTCAAGCAAGCCCTGTTCTTTTCCATGGTGGCTTGCTGGCGCAACAAGGCCGCCTTCCTGCTGTACGGCCTGTGCTGGGCGGCTGCTTTCTTCGCCATCCAGACCCTGGGCGAATTGCTGCTGGGTGCAGGTTTAAGCCCAGGCACGGCCACCATGGTGCTGACGCCTATCAATCTGGCGATGGCTGCCATCCTGTACGCCAGCTTCTACCCGGCTTACCGCAGCGTGTTTGGTGATCCGATGCGCGACGCCGCACAAGGCTAAGCCCGGTCCAGCCATACCCCGCCCCCTGTTTGACGTATTTCCTGCAGGGCGGCGGCCCAGGGCGAAAACTGCTCCGGCCCCGACAGAGAAGTGACCGGCGCCTCCAGTACCGATCTGGCTTTTCTGTGCCAACGTATCGCTCCCGCAGGTACAGCCGGACAAAACCTCAAGGGCTGATCATCTTCATCCAGAAAGCAGATATCCAGAGCCTGCCGCATTCCCCATAGGTGCACCGCCCTACAAGGCCGCAGCCACACCGCAACTGCGAAACTCTTGTTCTGTGGCAATGCCTTCCAGCCACGCCAACGGGCCCAGAAAATATTGGCGTCGAACAGATACAAGGGCTGCTGTGGCACCTGTTGCAGCGGCTGTTTGATCAGTACTGAGATAGACATCGCCCTAGCCTCCCCCTGCCAGCCAAGGGCCTAACAGGCTCATCGCAATCACCAGAAACGTGCAGGGGAAAATGCACACGACCAAAGGGGCCAGCAAATAAACAGGCAGCTTGAGGGCTCTTTGCTCAGCTTCCAAGTGCAAATGACTACGCAATTTTTCAGCTTGAGCGCGTAGCAACAAAGCCAAAGACAAACCCGTGTCCTGTGCCAGTTCCAAAGACAAAGCCAATTCTTCCAGCTCTGCCTGCCTGAAACTCAAAGCGACATTGCGCATGGCTTGCGGCAAACGTCGTCCCGCCCGAACCTCGCCCTGTACCTTGTTCAAGCTGATCAGCAGACTGCCTTGCGGTAGGGCCTGCGTTGCACGCGCCCAGGCTTGCTGCAAGCCCAGTCCGGATTCGACAGCCAGCACCAGCAGATCCAAAAAAAATGGCAAGTCCCGGCGGCAACGGAAATGATACTGACGCTGCAGTTTTCTTCCTCGTGAGATAGCTTGCAGTACGCTCAGGAAGAAGCCAGTCACAGCCAGCCCTGCAAGCTCCATCAATGAGGCTCCCTGAGTTAACAAGAAAGCACTGACAAGACTCGTGAGCAATCCAGTCAAGGCCAAACGTTTGCTTAAAAACCCCCGTACTTCCTTGGCATACGAACCCCACAATCGCTCGGGCCACTCATGCATAAAAGGCAAGGACAGGCAGAGATTCAGAGTTCTGGAAAACGGGGCTTCCCAAGCCTGCCAGGCCGCCTGCCCCAAACTGCTGCCTCCTTGCAGCAAAAGCAGATAACGACCGCGCCAAGCCCACAGGAATGCCATCAGGAACAAGGCTGCACTCAAGGCAGAGAGCATCCAGATCAGTGTGAGCATGATCACCCCTCCCCTCGCAGGATCACTTGCATCCACCACAGCCCCATCAGCAGCATGGCCACTAGCGCCCCCGCCACCCAAACACCCAATGTGTTGAACCAGGCCTGCTCAAATGCCGTGGCATCCAGAAGGTACAAGGCGCCCGCCACAAAACCCGGCAAGCAGAACATGATGCGCGCCTGCAAACGGGCCTGCGTGGTCAAGGCAACAATCTTGTCCTCGATGGTCAGTCGCGCCCGAATGGTTTGCGCCAATATTTTCAAACGCTCCCCCAATCCAGCCCCCGTGCTCTGGCCCATCTGCAAGGCACTGAACAACATGGCCAGTTCTGACACCGGCACTCGATCCAGAAGGTCTTGATACGAGTCCTTGGCACTCACCCCCAAGCGCTGCTGACGCAATAGCAAACGCAGCTCTTGCCCCAAGGGCGCAGGCAAAGATTGAGACAGCTGCTGCAAAGCCGCTTGCAAGGCCAAACCTGCTTGCAGGCTCAAGGCCAAAGACAGAACAAAGTCAGGCAACTGTCGTCGCAAGCTTGCCAAGCGCCGCTGTCCCATCCAGCGCAGAACCAGTAAAGGCGTGACTGCAGCCAGCAGGGCTACCATCGCTGCCAGCCAGAACGACTGCATCAGCCACCAAGCCGTCAAAAAGATCAGGGGCAATAAAGCCCAGGCCCCAAAAGCCAAATACTGACTGCGCACAAATACAAAATGTGATTGCAAACTCTGCTCGGACTGCCTGAGCAGTTGCTGCCTATAACGCTTGGCAAGACGCTGTCCTGAACGTAGCAATACATAGGCCAACGCCGTGGTACCCAAGACAATCAGCAAAATACTGAGAAATCTCATGATTGCCTCTCTGCAGACGAAACATGTTCGGAACGCAAGCCACTGGCGGCAAAACCGAACTCCGGGCGATAGCGGTACAAGGTTTGCAGTTGAATACGCTGCGCCTCGATGCCGGTCACCTCCACAATCTCGTGCACCAAACGCTTGCCATCAGGCAAGCGGCTCAGTTGCACGATAATGTGCAAAGCCCGCGCGATATGCTCTCGCACAACCAGCAAAGGCAAATCCAGACCTGCCATCAACACCATCCCTTCCAGGCGGGACAAAGCATCGCGAGGCGTATTCGCATGCAAGGTCCCCATCGAGCCTTCGTGGCCGGTGTTCATGGCCGACAACATATCGAAAGCTTCTGCGCCCCGGCACTCCCCCACCACAATCCGGTCTGGCCTCATTCGCAAGGCTTGTCGTAACAGGCTCCGTATATCCACTTGCCCCTGACCTTCTGCATTCGCGGGTCGGGACTCCAAAGCCACCCAATTACTGTGCTGCAACTGCAGCTCAGCCGCGTCTTCCAGGGTCACGATTCTTTCACCTGAATCAATGCAGGTGCTAAGCACGTTCAGCAACGTCGTTTTGCCTGTCCCGGTTCCACCCGAAACCAGAATATTGCAGCGTCGCTGCACCGCCTGTTGCAGGAAAGCGGCCATCTCCGGCGACAAACTGCCCGTCTGCAACAGATCCTCCAGCCCCAGGCGTCGTTTGGGGAACTTGCGTATGGTCACGCAGGTTCCCTTGACCGCAATGGGCGACAGTACCGCATGAAAACGCGAGCCATCGGCCAAGCGCCCATCCACTGCGGGCGAGTTGATATCCAGCCGTCTACCCAAGGGAGCCAGGATGCGGTCAATAATCGCCCGCAAGGCCGACTCGCTGCTGAACACCAGGGGATGGGCCTGAAGCCGCCCCGCCTGCTCAACAAATACCCGATCATAATGATTGACCATAATTTCCGAAACCGAGGTATCAGCCAGTAAAGGCTCCAGAGGGCCCAAACCCACCGCCTCGGCACAAACACTGGCTTGCAGGCTGGCTTGCTCATGCTTGGGGACAGCACATTGGGCCTGGATCAAACGACCCAAGCAATCAAAGGCTTCCTGCTTCAACTGTCTGTCTGTGACGCGGGAGAGGTCTCGACGCTCCAATTCCAACGCACTCAACAAGGCTTGATGCAGGCGTTGCTGTTCCTGTCTGAACAGAGCACTATCGGATACCGGAAGATCAGCTTGCCCAGGAGGGAAAAAACCTTGCTCACCCTGTGGTGTCTGACGCGGTTCTTCCCTCGTAAAGGACTGCGGTGTTGAGGTTTCCGGTGGGTTTCCCAAGTCCGAAGCGGCCATGTCAACTCTGGGCAGAACCTTCTGCCCAAAACCGACGATGCGCAACTTGAACCCTCCCAGCACCAGCACATCGCCCAAGCGCAAAGGCCCATCGTCATAAACCCGTTTGCCATTAAGCTGAACGCCCGTCAAAGAGCCATGATCCTGGATGTACACCGCCCCCGCCCGCTTCAGAAAACTGGCATGCTGGCGCGCGATACGCCAGGACGGCAGAACCACATCACAGGCCGGGTCACGCCCTATCAAGGCCGGCAAACTGACCGTGCAGGGGCGCGTCGTCCCCAGCTCCGACTCAAGCTCAAGGTTCAACACGAAATACCTCACTATCAGGTTCTACCCATTGCGACCAGGTGCCTCGCCCTGCTCCCTTGGGGATGGCACGCACAGGTGTATTCAAGCGCGGAGCATCAGGAAAGGTTTGATCCAACCACTGGGCAGCATTCGCCTGCCGAGCCAGCAAATCAGGATGCTCTGCCGCCACCAAAGTCGGCGTCACAAATACCGCCAACTCCGTTTCCTGTCGGGCAAAGCGTTCGGAACGAAACAAGGCGCCCAGCACTGGCAAACTGGCCAATCCCGGTAGACGATCCACATGCCGAGATTCTTCACGCGAGATAAACCCTGCCAGCACCAGCGTTTGTCCTGAACGGACATTGAACTCGGTCGAAGCTCGTCGGGTTTTCAAAGACGGCCCGGCGGGTTGGGACAGGCTGGCGTCAACGGAGCTAACCTCCACCTCGATCTGCGAACGCACCAACCCGCCACGCTCAACTCGCGGCACAATGCGCAGCGACACACCGTAAGGCTTGAAGCTGGTCTTGCTGTTTCCCTTGTCGTCCGTGGTGGTGTAAGGCAGCTCGCCCCCGGCCAGAAACTCGGCTTGAGAACCACTGCGTGCCAATAGCTGCGGTTGCGCCAGTACAACCGCATGTCCTTCCTGTGCCATGGCCTGAACGCGAGCAGACATCAAGGCGCCAACACCAAAGAATGCTGCCCCCTGCTTGGCAGGAAACGCCAAAGGCAAAACAGCTTCACCTGGCCTGTCCAAAAACTGATGAGTAGCCGCATCCCAGGCACCGCCCATACTCAAACCACCCTGAGAGCTCCCATCCCAACGCACTCCCAGCTCTCGCAGACTGTTGCGCGGCACCTCCACTACCTGCACATCCAGCAAGACCATCGGTTCCCAACCGTCCTGCTGCGTGAAATCCAGCAATTGAGGATGCTCCTGACTTAATGCCTGAATGCGTTGCTTGTCCTGATCACTTAAACCTTCTCCTTCCAGCACCAGCTTGCCACCCAGTTCGCTGATGCGTAACTCGGGAATGCGTTCCAGCAAACTTCGTAGCTCCGCCAAGGTTTGCCTATGATTTTCTGGCGACACCTCAATTTGGTAGGACTGGCTTTGCCCGGAATGGGACCAGACTTGCACCACCGTGCTGCCCGTCTTGCGTGCAAACAGAATCAATTCGCCCGATTCCGTGGTGACAGCGTGAACAATATCACCGTCGCCGACAGCCACCCGCTCCACCTGCGTGTCAGGCAGAACCATCAACTCACCGACTTGCAGCCCCAAGCCCTGGGCCTGGCTTTGCAAAGTTGCACTACACAGGGCACCAGACAGCAAACTCACAGCGGCCCGCCTACACCAATAGCGATTTTTGCTCATGGCTGCTGCCCCACAGAAAAGCCGTCCGGCATATCCAGCCAACCCAGACGCTCCACTTCTGTCTGGCCAAGTTGCCCTGCCGGTCTGTTGCCGTACAAAACTTGTACAGGCTGTTTGGGCCTTGCACCCGGCCCCAGACCCAGAATGTCAGCCAGCTCACCCCGCACGGCAGCCTGATGGGGTGTATGGTCATCCGGATTGCGCAGCAAGGCACTGATGCGTCCATGTTGCCTGGCTGCCAGCAACTTCAAGGCATCGTCCGGGCCTACATCCAGGGTCAAGGTGTTGTAGACGTCCTGATCCAATCTGGCCGTGGTCGAGCCTTCACCCGACCTTTGTCCGGTCGCCAGAACCAGAACAGACTGCAGCAAGGGGGCCGTTACCCGCCGCTGCCGATCATCAAAACTGACATAGATATCGATCAGATCTCCTGGCCGGATCAACCCCGACACCGAACTGATCGCATCCACCGGCACAGTCAGGGCACGCCTGCCAGAGAGCAATTGCTGTGAAAATGGACTGCTGACCTCCTGCACATGCGCCTTGCTGATCAAATCCCCTGCCCGCAAAGGCTGGCTGAGCACTTGCCCTAGCAGACTCTCAAACTGCGCTACATCCCAGCTGTCACTAGGCACCAGTTCAGCAGGAAAGGCGCGGGCGGCCAAATGCTCCGCCTGCAACACCGTCCCCGCTGTCAGACTGGAGGCGGCTACCACCCTATCCAATTGCACACGATGCGCCGCTTGCCGCAGAGCCTCTTCCTGCCGGTCCAAGTAACGGCTGCTGGTCCCGGCGGCCATCAAACCAGCCACCAAGGCCAGCAGGCCAAACCCTGCGCTGGGATGACGGCATAGCCACAAGAATTTCGCCCGTATCATGAGGCCTCCTTTCCACAGGCACGGCAGATCAAGAGCAAGTAGCGCTGCCGCTCATGCTCCAGCTCCATGACATCCAGTTCGGCCGGGCCTTTGCGCCAATAACGCTCGCCCGCCTCGGCTCCCCAGTCCTTGCGCCGCAAATCGGCTCGCCATCCAGGCTCGGCCTTCAACAGCCAGCTTTGCACTTGCCCTGGCTGTTCGTGTTGCCACAGGACGGCACCAGCAACGGGTGGCGCTGACCAAACCGATGAGGGGGAAACAGGCTGACTGTGTTCGGAAACACTTAACAAACCCGACAAGGTCGAGGCCTGTATATCCTCCAACCACAAAACGCAATTCCTGCCATCTTTGGCACGCAGAAATACCCATTGCCCTTCCAATCTGATTGCGCCGTAATGAGCTCCACAGAATGGCTCCAAACGAGAAGCCAAAGTCTGCGCATCCAGGTCTGTGCTCAGTCCCCAGCTATACACAGGTCCAACATCGGTCTGTGCCATTTGCCCTTGACCCCACTGAACTTGGGAGTCCTGCAAAGGTAGGAGCAAGGGCCGCGTTTTGGCCGGCAAAGGGCTGAACATCAAGAAAAACAGCAAGATCAAGGCAAGCAGCTGTCTCATGGTCGCTCCTTGGGGCCATGATCCGGCACGTAATCCTGCCACCGGCTCAGCCAATCCAAATCGGCTCGTGTCCGCCCCCAGGCCGCGTCCATAGGCCCTGCCTGCCGTATCGTTTCTCTGGCAGCGGGCCGGCTTGAGGCCATGGCCTCACCCCAAGCAGTCGTACTGTTTTCCAGACGCTGACGTGTTTGTTGTGTACTGCTAGCCTGCCCCGCAGCCGCCCACAGCCGGGATTGGCGCTGCAACTGTGTTTTGATGGACAGAGTTGCCAGCCAACGCGGCCACGGAATGGAAACACGCGACTGTGCCGTCCAGAATCCACTGCGCAAGCTCAAAAGCTCCCATTGCAAGGGCTGGGTTGTCGCTATCGGCGACTCCGAAAAACGGGTCGGTACTGCTTCTTGAACGGGGCTGCTCGCTGCTCGAACTGGCTTGCCATGGGCATCGTGCGTGAACAGGCTCAAGTGTGTACTCTGCTGCATTTGCTGCAAGCGATACTGCTGCTGCATCAGCCAACGTCCCGCCATCACCATCAGGCCCAACACCACACCCAGCAAACAGGCCTCGACCAGTGCGATCCCTTTTTGTCGCGTGTTCATAATTGGCGGCCTCCTGCATCCATCAGCCGTGCCTGCCAAAAGGGCAAAAACAGGCTGGGCTTGGCATCCACACCAGAATCTGCCCTATCCGGTGGCAGGGAGAAAAATGATTGCGCCGCCGCCCGTGTATGAACGGTTTGTCCCCAATGGCCTTGAGCCTGTAATGTCAACACCAGATCGGGGCCTGCTCTCTTTTCAGAATCAGCCAAGGCATACCCGTCTACCCATGACCTTTGACTCCAGGGTCTGGCATCTCGCCGCGCCCAGGATTGCACCACTGTATTGCCTTGAGCCGATAGCAAAGAGCTATTGCCCTGCTCCAGCGCCCACTTCCAGAAGCTCTGCCCTGAAAAGTCGTCTGGCGCATCAATTCCGGACGCATGAGTTGGCGTTTGCAAGGCCCACGCCATGGCATATTCACGGAAATAACAGCCTATCCAACGGTTGGAGCGAACCATATGCATGGACTGCGTATCGTTGGAATGCCAGCGGCCCGAACGGTCAAACTCGGTACGACCAGCACGACGCAAACGATGCTGCCTCAAAGGGCAACGCCGATCGACACCGGGATAAGAGCGAGCCTCGTAATCCCGTGGGGACAGAAACCCGTATAAAGACACCAGATGCGCCAAGCCCGACTGCCATTGGGCTTGTCCGGACTGTAGCAACAGAAACTGCGGCCAGCCGTCCTGCTCAAACTGCCAGCGAATGGCTTGAGCCGGCCAATCCGGCAAACTGCCATCCAAGGTCGCCTGAATAATGGCTTGTCGCCGTTGCGGTAACCCCTCTACCAATTGCTCTTGGGCCTGCGCCAGCACGTCCTGAATCAAACGCTGATGGGCCTGGAAAGCCTGCTCCAAAGCCTGCTGATTGTCTCCAGCAGATCGCGCCTGGGTATACGCCAGTCCATGTGCAGGACCAAACATCATGGCGACCAAGTGCACAGGCGGATTCGCCCTACGCGCTTGCCCGGACTGGGTTTGCGCTGCCCTGTCCCATGTTGCCAAGGTCAATAAATGACCCAAAGCCAGTTGATGCCCCAACTGCGCCCGATTGATATAAGCCAGCAAGTTCAAGGTACGTGCCTGCTCGGTGGCCGCACCATAGGCAGCCGCATCCAGCACCAGGGACAAACGCCCTTGCTGCTCGGCAATCTGGTTCACATGAAAGTAGCCGCCCCAGGCGACAGACAGAAGTGCCAGCGCGATCAGCCCCCAGGCCAACGCCGCCCCCTCTTGTGGTCGGTTGGGCGGCCTCATTGCGCATTGCCCGTAAAGGATTTCAGGCTCTTGGCACTGCCTTGAGCCGCAGCAGCAGAAGCGGCAGATTGCGCTTGCTGAGTCTGCTCGGAGCCATCCTCCCCCGCCAGTTCCTTGGCCATGGCCGCGGTCTGATTACGAATCACCTGACCAAAGGACTGATAAACGGCAATAGCCGCCACCGCGACCAAAGCCACAATAATTAAATACTCGACCATGCCCTGGCCGCGCTGCCGTCTGATGAACTGTCTCATTGGAATCTCCCAAAAGTCAGTTCACAGTCTGCCCCTTGGCAGCGGGCCAGAATATTCGCAAAAGCCGAGCGGGATGGGTTTGTCCGGCTTTAATACCTATGGGCTCATTACGCCCCGAAAAGCATGTTACTCATGAGTAGTGACCGCGTACCCCAAAAAACAACTTGCTCACTGCACGGCCAATAAAAATGCCAGTCAGTGTTAACTGACTGGCATTACGCCTGGAGGCGATTTTTTCTTCAAGCCGATGGTTTAGACCAGACGCACCTCTATGCTACCCAGACCGTCGATCGCCCCGTGCATCACATCGCCACGTTCCACCGAGCCGACACCGGCTGGGGTTCCCGTGAAAATGATGTCGCCTGGGAACAATTCGAACAGGCCCGACAGGTAAGCGATGGACTCAGCCACATTCCAGATCAGCTGATTCAAATCGCCGGTCTGGCGACGCTCGCCGTTGACGTCCAGGGTGATAGCACCTTGGGACAGCTCGCCAATACGGCTGCGTGGGACCAGAGGGCCGGTCGGCGCGGAGTGGTCAAAGGCTTTGCCCACTTCCCAGGGACGACCAGCTTTTTTAGCTTGCGTCTGCAAATCCCGGCGGGTCATGTCCAGACCCACCGCGTATCCCCACACACATTCAGCAGCCTGCTCCACAGTCAGATCACGCCCGCCCTTGGACAAAGCCACGACGAGTTCGATCTCGTGATGCAGATCCTGGGTGCGAGAGGGATAAGGCATGTCGCAGACCTGGCCGGGCAGCACGTTCAAGATGGAGTCCGCCGGTTTGCAGAAGAAAAAAGGATCTTCGCGACCGGTAAAGCCCATTTCCTGTGCATGCTCGACGTAATTGCGGCCGACGCAGTAAATGCGGCGTACAGGAAAAACCTGCTCACTGCCCTGTACGTTCAGAGCCGCAACGGCGGGTGCGGGGATGACGGTACTCATTTTGCCTGGCCGTCAGCAAAGCGCTTGGCACCGTCTACCAGCTCTTTCTTGGCAGCTTCGATACCGTCCCAGCCCTTGACCTTGACCCATTTACCTTTTTCGATGTCTTTGTAGTGCTCGAAAAAGTGCTTGATGCGCTCCAGCTCTTCAGGCTGCAGATCTTCAGGCGACTTCACGTTGCGGTACAGGGGGTACAGCTTGTCGGTAGGCACGGCCAGCAGTTTGGCATCGCCACCGCCTTCGTCGTCCATATGCAGCACGCCGATAGGACGGCAAGGAATCACGGCACCGATCTGGATTGGGAAAGGAGCAATCACCAGCACGTCAACCGGGTCGCCATCGTCCGAAATGGTTTGTGGAACGTAGCCGTAGTTGCAGGGGTAGTGCATGGCGGTCAGCATGAAACGGTCCACAAAAACCACGCCGTTCTCGTCAACTTCGTATTTGACGGGGTCCGAGTTCATGGGGATTTCGATGACTACGTTGATCTCGTCGGGCAGTTTCTTGCCAGCAGGTACTTGGGCGAGGCTCATTCGTGCAAACCTTTAAAAATAAAAGAAATTAATCGTTGGAGCGTCGAGGACGATCCGAAGTTTGAGAGAGATCGACCCCAGGGATGGGAGCCGTATCAAAGTAATCATCCAGATCCGAAGAGGAGCTCAAGCTGTCTTGCGAAGGCGTGGCAGCAGGAGGCACTGGCTCGGCCACCACAGGCAATGGACGGCCCTGATCTGGCAGGTCCTCGGCCACGACGCTGGCGGCATAGGTGTAATGCGGCAGATCGTCGTCATCCTGCGATGGCAGGCTGTCCGCATCGGTATGGCTAGGGTCATGACGAGTATCCGCTGCTGGCAAAGCCGTGCTGACCGCCAGAATCGGTAAGGTGCCGGCCATGGAGGCGGCCTTGCGCCAGTAAGAGACGGCTTCGTCGTGGCGACCCAGGCTGTCGTACAGATTACCCAGCAAAGCATGATTACGCAGATCGCCCTGGATTTTCAGGCTACGCAACAGGTAATGCTCGCCCTGCCCCCACAATTGGCTGGTCAGGCACAGATGGCCCAAGGTGGACAGCAAGACCGGATTGTTGGGCTGACTGCGCAGCCACTCTTCGGCCTTGGCCAAGCGGCGGCCCACATATTCAGGTGGGCACTGGGCGTAGGCTTCCAGCAAGCGGCTGTCGAAACTGACTGCAATCGCAGGCTCCAGGATACGACCGGCTTCTTCGTAATTACCTTCATGTTCTTGAATCAGGGCAGCTTCCAGCGCGACGCCGGGCAGGATCTTTTCTTCGGACTTCAGATCCGACCATAAGGCCTTGAACTGTTCAGCACCACCCACACGCAAACGAGCAGCAGCGGCAAATTCGATGTGGTTCAGTGCCTCTTGACGTTCGATCCCACTGCGGCGCACCAGCAAACGGGTCAACTCGTAAACACGTTCAGCATTACCTTGCTGACGATAGGCGCGCAACAACAAACGAGTGGCGTGCAAGTGGCGCGAACTGGCATCCTGCAAATCCTGCAGCAGCTCGATGGCTTCTTCGGTACGATTCTGATCCAGGTACAGCTCGGCCGAAGCCACGGCACTGGCCTCTTTCAAACGAGCATCATCGCCAGCGGCAGCACGAGCGGCGGCCAAGGCTTCGTCACGTTGAGCAATCTGACCTTGATAATGCGCAGCACGCGCTGCTGCCAAACCTGCCACGACCTTGCTGGACTGCGAGCGGGTTTTGCTCATCAGCTTCATCAAGTCTTTTTCAGCTTGCTCGTAACGACCTTCCAGAATGCTGATCCATCCAGTTTCCAGCAAAGCCTGGTCACGGCGTTGAGCGCGACGACCACGCCACAGGCGGAAACGCTCCGGACCATCGCTGAACCAGGCCAGCAGGCGCAGCAGTACGTACAGCACGATGAACAGCCCCAGCGTGCACAGAACCACGTAAGTCAGCGAGGCGCGCGCCAAATAATGCGGCGTGACTAAATAGACGTTACCGGCGTGTTCACGCAAGACCAGAGCCAGCGCGACTGCGGCGATAAATAAGATGAGAGTCCAGAACCAAGTACGCATACCTTACCCCTGCGCCTGAGCGGGCTGTTCCGTCTCGGACTGAGCGGGAGTCGCAGACTCAGTCTGTTCGGCAGCAGGAGCAGCGGGCTCCTCCTGGCTGGCAGGCTCTGTGGATTGAGGAGGGTCGGACAAAACAGGATCCGTATCGCCCTGCTCGGTCTTGGTGTCGTCGGCATTATCCTGACTGCGACCGGCCTGAGCCTGACGCAGGCTTTCAATAGCCGCCAAGGTGTTATTCACGGTAGGCAAACGAGCACCGATGCGGGTGTCCTGCAATTGGCGTGTCAGACGCAAGGCCTGCTGAACCTGACCGGACTGCGTATCAAAACGTTTTTCCAGCGCTGTCGCTATTGCATTCAGCTCGGTCTGCCAAACGGCGGACTGGTTCATCATCATGGCCAGTTGGGCGGCCATAATGCGCAGACGCAGGTTCTCTCGCAGACGGGCAGCCTGATCCGGCGACATCAGCAAGGCGGCGGCATCGTCGACACGGCGGATGGAGACAAACTGCCCCAGATCGTGGCTGACCGAGCGCCAGGCGCTGCTACCCCACTGTTCCACCGTATTCCAGCTGCGCTCCCACCAAGGGGCATCAGCGGCCAGTTCTGTCGGTTCCTGAACGTCGGGCTGCAAGTCCAGCGCTTCAGTATTCGCACCACCGGCAACGTCATCCGGCACCAGCAAAGGCGCTTCCGAGATGTAGCGCGACAAGGTGTCCAGTTGACGCGACAAGGAGGCCACATCCACCGTGGCAGCGGCGCGCAGGCGTTCCAGATCGCCATTCAGTGTTTGTTGCAAGGAAGCCAGACCGACGCGATTGGCCCGTGCCAATTGCGCCTGAGCAGCTTCCAGAGAAACGATGGCATTGGCCACATTGCCACCCAGCATCAACTGTTGCTGCGCAATCGTAGCGAGGTGATCAATATCGTTCAGCAAAACCAGTTCCGACCCGCTGTCTGTCATGGTCTGGAAGGCTTGGCTCAGATCATGAAACTGTTCGGTGGAATCGTTAAAGGATTTTTCCAGCTGGGCAAGCTTGTCGGATTGACGCTGCGCCAGGGCCAGGGCCTGCTGCGCGGTTTGGCGCGCCTGCTCTGTGGTGTTGATATTGGTTGCCAGCTGGGCTTGCAGCTCGGCCTTATGCTTTTCCAGCAATGAATTCTGGTACCAAAGACCGGCAGCGGCCAGCACCACCACAACAGCCGTCAAAGCATAAGCCGGACCCGCGCCACTTTTACGCTTCTGCGGCGCAGTAGTGCTGTCTTTGGGTTCGGAATACGGACGAGGAGCCGCTGTATTGGCTGGGCTGGAAATAGGAGTCTCCGGTTCGCTTGCGGATGCGTTCTCTGTTTTATCGTTCATGGCAAGATTGTAATCCGTGTGAGGCTAATCGCGCGAGAGCACCGCCATCAAGGCAGCGACAATGTCATCATCGTCTGGCGTACACCTTTTTACCATTGGTGGCGCTGCGATTCCAGCCTGCAACAATAAGGACTGTAAATGTTCTTCAATACGCGGATGTATGACCACATAGGCACATTGCGCCCAAACATCCAGTAAACCCAGGCTTTGTACATTGGCGAAAACCGCATCGGCGCTTTGAGAACTGCTGAGCAACACGGCCAGACGGCCCGCCTGCAAACTGTCACGAATTTGACGGCCCTGCTCTGTACTCCACTGGGCGGGGCTACGCTGGTAAATCGCCAGGCGCTGGACCTGAATACCGTGATTTTCCAGCTGCTGTCCCAACCATTCACGACCGCTATGACCGCGCACAATCAGAACCCGCTCAAATTGCGCCAGTCGAGGCTCCAGCACCGCCCACAGAGCCTCTGAGTCCTGCAAGGAATCCGTATTTTCAGGGTGAAGTACGGCATCTGGGGAAACGCCCGGCTGGGCGCGCAAACAGGCGGCGGTAGCAAAACCAACAGCAGCCAGCAATACCTTGTCAGGCCAGCGTTGGCCGCGCGCTTGCAAAGCCGCAAAGTAAAAATTGACCGCACTGCTGCTTACAAAGAGCACCAGGTCAAAATCCTTGGGATCTTGCCATTGTTCTTCGGACAGGTTTTGCGCTTCCAGGCTCAAGGCGGGCATAAGCAAGGAAGAAAAACCCTGCGCGGCCAAGGCAGCCGACAGGGTTTCGTTCCGTCCCGCGGGGCGGGTCAATAATACACTGGGCAGGTTCATGCCGCTTTACTCGCCTTCTGCGGGCTGTTCCGTAAGCAAGCGATCCAGAATGGCTTGAGCACCTTGCTGCTTCAGATCTTCCGCCAGCGACAGGCCCAAGGCTTCCGCATATTTGGCCGCACCCGTGATGTGAGCGCGGTACACCGTGGAGCCATCAGGTTCGGCAACCAGGCCGCTCAGGCTCAGCTCCTCGCCATTCAGGGTGGCATAAGCCGCCAATGGCACCTGACAGGAACCACCCAAGGCACGCGATACGGCGCGCTCGGCCAAGGCACATACGTGGCTGGTGGAATGCGCCAAAGGCGCCAACCATTGAGCCACATCGGTACGAGTTTTCAGGATCTCGATACCCAAGGCCCCCTGCCCGGCGGCAGGCAAGCTGTCTTCGGTCGAGATGTAATCGCGAATACGCTCGGCCAATTCCAGACGACGCAAACCAGCCGAAGCCAGAATAATGGCGTCGTAATCACCACGATCCAGCTTGGACAAACGGGTCTGGACATTGCCACGCAGGGGACGGATGTCCAGGTGCGGGTAGCGCTCTCGAATCTGAGACTCGCGGCGCAAACTGGAAGTGCCTACGATGGCACCAGCAGGTAAAGCCGCAAGATTGGGATAAGTATTGGAAACAAAAGCATCGCGTGGGTCGTCCCGCTCCATGATGATGGGCAGGTCAAAGGACTCGGGCAACACCACCGGCACGTCTTTCAGGGAGTGCACCGCCAGATGGGCGCGGCCATCCAGCAAGGCGGTTTCCAGCTCTTTGACAAACAGGCCCTTGCCACCCACTTTGGACAGCGTACGATCCAGAATCTGGTCACCACGGGTTGTCATTTCCAGCAAGGATACCTTGCACTGCGGGTACAGCTGCTGCAAAAGGTCGCGAACATGCTTGGCTTGCCACAAGGCCAGTTGACTGGCACGAGTGGCAATAACCAATTCCTGAGGAGTAGAAGCCACAGCGGTCATGCAGCAAAATAGCGCACGATGGCGGCAGCAACAATACCGATAATGGCCAGGATCCCTAAGCCTTGCAGCAGGGACAAACCGCTTTCCTGACCTTTGGCGTCGGAGGATTTAAAAATTGCCATAGAACTAAGCTTCCTTGGTAGAACCTTTACGGTGCGCCAGCCATTTGCCCAGCGCCACCACTAATAAGGCACAAACAATCTCGACCCCGAGTTTAACAGGCTGGGGCTGCACGCCAAATTGATTTTCCACAATCTTGTCCGTGACCAGCATGCCGCCTGCAATCCAGCCCAGCAAGGCACCGCCCAGGGTGACGACAATAGGGAAACGGTCGATCAGTTTCAAAACCAGGGTGCTACCCCAGACAATAATGGGGACACTTAGCAATAAACCAAAGATCACGTAGCCCAGTTGATGATCCAGGTGCGCGTTTTGTGCTGCACCGGCAATGGCAATCACGTTATCCAGGCTCATCACGAAATCGGCAATGATGATGGTTTTGACGGCAGCCCAGACGGTTCCGCCCCCTTGAATATTGCCGTGTGCGTCGTCGTCCGGCATCAGCAGCTTGATCCCGATCCACAAGAGCAAAAGACCGCCCACCACTTTCAAAAACGGCAGATCCAATAAGGTCAGAGCAAAGAAAATCAGGACTACACGCAGGATAATTGCGCCTGCTGTCCCCCACAAAATGCCTTGCATGCGCTGCTGCTTGGGCAAGTTGCGACAGGCAAGTGCGATCACGACGGCATTGTCGCCACCGAGCAAAATATCAATCAGTACAATTTGAAACAGTGAACCCCAATGCAGGGTTTGGAGGAATTCAATCATTTCGTTCCCGTATAGCTAAACGTGAGTTCTCTTCCCAGCCGCGGGACAAACGTTCTTTTTCTGTCGCCAGGCTGTCCCAAGACAACAACGCCCCTTAAAGCAGCAAACTAATCATAGCCTGTGCAACATCGGGGCTTCTTTTTCTTACTTGATTCGTTTGAGCATGATCAGGCTGGCCAGATTCGGGAAGGAATGCGCCGGGTTGTGGTGTTTTTCTTGACGAAACCGGCTGGCCAATTTTGCCCGGCTGCACAGGGCAGCCAGACAAAGAGCCCGCCAAAGCGGGCCCCGGTACTACTATTTACAGCACTTCTTTGAGCAGCTTGCCCATTTCGGACGGGTTGCGAGTGGTACGAATACCGCAAGCTTCCATCACTTCCAGCTTGGCGTCGGCCGTGTCGGCACCACCGGAGATCAGGGCACCAGCGTGACCCATGCGTTTTCCGGGAGGCGCTGTCACACCAGCGATAAAGCCAACAACAGGCTTGGTCATATTGTCTTTAGCCCACAAAGCCGCGTTGACTTCGTCTGGACCGCCGATCTCGCCAATCATGATAACGGCATCGGTATCAGGATCGTCGTTGAACATCTTGAGCACATCGATGTGCTTCAGACCGTTGATTGGGTCGCCACCGATACCGACAGCCGAGGATTGACCCAGGCCCAGTTCGGTTACTTGAGCAACGGCTTCGTATGTCAGCGTGCCGGAGCGGCTGACCACACCGATGCGGCCCTTGCGGTGAATGTGGCCGGGCATGATACCGATCTTCAGCTCGTCAGGAGTGATCAGACCGGGGCAGTTCGGGCCCAACAGCAAGGTTTTGCGGTTTTCTGCGCGCATGCGGTTGCGAACTTCCAGCATGTCGCGAACAGGGATGCCTTCGGTAATGCAGATAACCAGGTCCAGGTCAGCTTCAACCGCTTCCCAGATGGCAGCCGCAGCACCTGCGGGCGGAACGTAGATAACCGACACAGTTGCGCCAGTTTCAGCCTTGGCGTCGGACACGGAGGCGTAAATAGGTACACCTTCGAAATCCTCACCAGCACGCTTGGGGTTCACGCCAGCCACAAAGGCTTCCATGCCGTTACCGTATTCACGGCACATGCGGGTGTGGAACTGGCCGGTCTTGCCGGTGATCCCTTGCGTGATGACTTTGGTGTCTTTATTGATCAGAATCGACATTTGCTAATCCTCAACCTTTTCTTACTTGGCGGCAGCGACAACAGCAGTCGCCGCTTCGGCCATGGTGTCAGCACTGATGATGGGCAGACCGGAATCGGCCAGCATTTTCTTGCCCAGCTCTTCGTTGGTACCCTTCATGCGTACCACCAGAGGCACGTTCAGGTTGACGGCCTTGCACGCAGCGATCACGCCTTCAGCGATCACGTCGCAGCGCATGATGCCGCCGAAGATGTTAACCAGAATGGCTTTGACGCCCTTGTTGGCCAACATGATCTTGAAGGCTTCAGTAACTTTTTCGGCCGTAGCGCCACCGCCCACGTCCAGGAAGTTGGCAGGCTCGCCGCCAAACAGCTTGATGGTGTCCATGGTCGCCATGGCCAGACCTGCACCGTTCACCAGGCAGCCAATGTTGCCGTCCAGCTGGATGTAGGCCAGGTCGTACTTGCTGGCTTCAACTTCAGCAGGATCTTCTTCAGCCAGGTCACGGAAAGCCACGATATCGGGGTGACGGAACAAAGCGTTGCCGTCGAAGTTGAACTTGGCGTCCAGAGCGATGATGTCGCCCGAGCCGGTCAGGATCAGAGGGTTGATCTCGGCCAGTTCAGCGTCGGTTTCGGTGTAGCACTTGTACAGCTTCTGGAATTCAGCAACGGCTTTTTCGATAGAAGCGTCAGGAACGCCGATACCGCGAGCCAGCTTGGTGGCTTGCTCGTTGGTCAGGCCAACAGCAGGGTCCACGAATTCTTTCAAAATGGCGTCGGGGTCGCGCTCGGCCACTTCTTCAATTTCCATGCCGCCTTCGCTGGAAGCCATCACGGCCACGCGCTGGGTAGCACGGTCGGTAACGATACCGACGTAGTATTCCTTCTTGATGTCCGCGCCTTCCTCGATCAGCAGGCGACCCACTTTCTGGCCTTCAGGGCCAGTTTGGTGAGTGATCAGCTGCATGCCCAGGATTTCCGAGGCCAGTTGACGCACTTCGTCCATCGAGCGAGCCAGCTTGACGCCACCGCCCTTGCCACGGCCACCGGCGTGAATCTGGGCTTTGACAACCCACACAGAGCCACCCAGCTCCTGCGCAGCTGCAACCGCTTCATCGACGGAGAAGGCAGGAATTCCGCGTGGCACGGCAACGCCAAACTGCTTAAGCAGTGCTTTGCCCTGATATTCGTGAATTTTCATGTGATACCTGTCAGTCTAAAAACACAATAAAAAAAGAAGGCAGGAACTCCAGGCCTGAGCCCGAGACCTGACTAAAACAAAAAACTAATCCACCCCGTCTGTGACTTTAGGTCGATACCAGACGGGATAAAACTCCTCAACCACGGGACCGCTCAAACGCAAGGCATGGCAGCCATCCAGATGGAAAGGCTGCTTGTCGGTGCGATAAATCTCTGATTCCCCGCTGCTGCGACGACGCCCGGCCATGGTTTGTACGGCGGCGGTTGGCAACACTTGTGCCAGCTCGCTCATGTGCGTACAGCCAGCCGAACGCCCAAAGCGCTCTTTGACACCCTGACGAAACTGCTTGAGCAAATTCAGGCCCACCAACTTCTGGTAGGCGTCCGCAATGGACGAACAGTTGTCCTGGTAAGGGGCTGCATCGTAGACCGCCACGGCATCCACAATGGCAAAGCTGCTATCGATAGTGATACGCAGATGCATCAGGTGGACAGGATCACCTGCCTTATGGGTTTGGCCGTTGCGTATGGGAAAGTCGTAGGACTTCACATCCAGCAGCGAGGCCTCCAGGTCCCAGAGGCCATCTTCCCGTGCAAACGACTCTACCGTGATGGTACGCGTATGCAATGGTTCACGGGCGACGGACGGCGGGGGCAAAGGCATTGATATGAACGGGGCGGCAAGATTGAAACTGATCAAGTATAACGCACCTCGTATGTTCCGTATCAGCCACTTACATAATCTGTAAGCGCATCCCAAGCGGGCCAAACACAGGATCTACGCGGTGTCGATCCTACGGTATACCAAATTTGCATAAAAAAAACGACCACCTGACGGGCGGTCGTTTTCATCCAGCCTGGGAAATCGAGTGGCAGGACGAAAAGCGCCCTGCCCTGTCAATCTATTCAAGCGGCTTATTTCAAGCCTGCACCAAATCAGGCTGCCGCCCGCAATGCTTTGGCCGCATCCACCATGGCCAGCAAGGCAGCCTCAGTTTCAGACCACGCTCGCGTCTTCAAACCGCAGTCGGGATTCACCCACAAACGGTCGGCGGGCAAGCGCTTGGCCGCCTCGCCCATCAAGCGCACTATCCAGTCCTTATCAGGCACATTGGGCGAGTGAATGTCATAAACGCCTGGGCCTATATGATTGGGATACTCAAAATTCTCGAAGGCATTCAGCAAGAGCATATTGGAACGCGAGGTTTCAATCGTGATCACATCCGCGTCCATCTCGGCAATGGATTGCATGATGTCGTTGAACTCCGAATAGCACATATGCGTGTGAATCTGGGTTTCATCGGACACCGCGCTGGTGGACAGGCGAAAGCAATCCACCGCCCAATCCAGGTAGGCCTGCCAATCACCCTGACGGAGCGGCAAGCCTTCGCGGAAAGCGGGTTCATCCAGCTGGATGACACGAATGCCGGCCTGTTCCAGATCAGAAACTTCATCCCGCAAGGCCAAAGCCAGCTGGCGGCAAGTATCGGCACGGGGCTGGTCGTCACGAACAAAAGACCACTGCAACATCGTCACTGGCCCCGTCAACATGCCTTTGACGGGCCGATCAGTCAGTGATTGGGCGTAGGAGGACCAGGCCACACTCATGGGCGTGATGCGCAGCACATCCCCAAAGATAATAGGCGGCTTTACGCAACGCGACCCGTAGCTTTGTACCCAACCGTTTTGTGTAAAGGCAAAACCACCCAGCAGTTCACCAAAGTACTCCACCATATCGTTGCGCTCGGCCTCGCCATGCACCAGCACGTCCAGACCGATCCGCTCCTGAAAACGAATAACTTGCTCGATTTCTGCCTGCATGGCTTTTTCATAAGCCGCGTCACTCAGGGCTCCCCCACGCCAGTCGCGGCGAGCAGTACGAATTTCCGTGGTCTGAGGAAACGAACCGATCGTGGTGGTGGGATAGGCGGGTAACTTCAGCTTGTTGCGCTGGGCCTGGATACGCTGCGCGAAGGGCGTACGTTGACGCTTGAGCTGGTCAATCTTGGCCATCTGGGCTTGCACGGCAGGATTATGCGTACGCTTGGACTCACGGCGCGTTTGCAAAGCAGCTTGCTGAGCTCGAACCGCTTGCTGACCCGCTTCGTCCAAAGTGCCGTCCAGCAATCCTTGCAACAGTCTCAGCTCATCCAGTTTTTGCACCGCAAAGGACAACCAGCTCTTCAATTCAGCGTCCAGGCCGGTTTCACTTTGCACATCCACAGGGACATGCAGCAGCGAGCAGGATGGCGCAATCCACAGGCGCTCGCCCAAAACCGCTTTCAAGGGCTTCAAGGTTTGAACCGTTTTTTGCAGATCGGTGCGCCAAATATCCCGACCCGAAATCACACCGGCAGACAGCACCTGGTATTGCGCCAATACCGCTTGTACGGCCTGCAAAGCAGCCGGAGCACGCACCGCATCCACATGCACACCCGCCACGGGCAAATCCTTCAATACCGCGACGTTCTCATGCAGATCATCAAAATAAGTCGCCAGCAGCAGCTTCAAGCCGGATTGATTCAGACCTTGATAGACGCGACGGAAGGCGTCTTGCCACGCTTGAGGCAAATCCAGAACCAGAACAGGTTCGTCAATCTGTACCCATTCCACACCTTGAGCTTTGAAACGGGCCAGCACTTGTTCATACACAGGCAGCAAAGTATCCAGCAAGGCCAGCTTGCCCGCGTCTGCCGAGCCCTCATAGGCATCGCCCTTGCCCAGCCACAACCAGGTCAAGGGTCCGGGAATCACGGGCTTGACCTTGTGCCCCAGAGCCTTGGCCTCTTCAATCTGCTCAAACAAGAATTCACGGGCAATCCGGAAGCTTTGACCTGGTGTGAATTCGGGCACGATGTAGTGGTAGTTTGTATCGAACCACTTGGTCATTTCACAAGCAGCGGCAGGGGTGCCGCTGGGCGCACGGCCACGCGCCATGCGAAACAAGGTATCCAATGACACGGGTGCATTTTCAGCCTGGCCGAAACGGGCGGGAACCGCTCCCAGCAAGGTGCTCCACTCCAGAATCTGGTCATACCAGGCAAAATCGCCCACAGGCACCGTATCCAGCCCAGCCTTGCCTTGCAAACCCCAATGCTGGGCGCGCAAGGCTTTGCCTGTTTCCAAAAGCTCTTGCTGGCTTACCTGACCGGCCCAATAGGCTTCCAAAGAGCGCTTCAATTCGCGCTGCGCGCCCATGCGAGGAAAACCCAGATTATGAATAATAGTCATAGTAAGCCCATAAATTAGAAATAAAAGGCCCGTATCAGGCGCCTGAAATCTATTGTGCCTGTATACTTACTTGAAAAAAAATCAAATACACCATGCTAATTATGAATTTTCCTCAACATGCTTGAAATCCGCCATCTCGAAACCCTGAGCGCCATCCGCGACAGCGGCAGCTTGCAAGAAGCCGCCGAGCGCCT
The DNA here is from genome assembly GCF_052931795.1 of Alcaligenes sp. RM2. NCBI lineage: Bacteria > Pseudomonadati > Pseudomonadota > Betaproteobacteria > Burkholderiales > Alcaligenaceae > Alcaligenes > Alcaligenes sp. RM2. Next base: position 740,609 of record NZ_JBRFIO010000001.1, on the reverse strand, counting down.
GCATGTTACGCAGTCCGCCCTCTCGCACCAGCTCCGCGACCTGGAAGTGCGGCTTCAAGTGCAATTGCTGAACCGCCGCACCCGCCCTGCCCGCCTGACCACCGCCGCTCTGCGTATCCTGACGCTGGCCGATGACATCCTGCCGCGTGTACGCGCCACCGAGCGCGATTTGCAAAGACTGGCCGCCGGACGCACGGGACGCCTGCATGTGGCCATTGATTGCCACTCCTGCTTTCAATGGCTGATGCCAGCACTGGACGCATTCAGGCAGCAATGGCCTGACGTCACGCTGGACTTGAGCGCGGCTTTTTCCTTTGCGCCCTTGCCCGCCTTGATGCGCGGGGATCTGGATGTGGTGATCACCTCGGACCCGCAGGACAATCCGGCTGTCCATTACGAACCCCTGTTTCGCTACGAGCTGGTGCTGGCTGTCTCCAACCAGCACCCCTTGTCGCAGTACCGCTATGTAGAACCTTTCCAATTGACCGATCAGGTTCTGATTACCTACCCGGTAGAACGCAATCGTCTGGATATTTTTACGCAGTTCCTAACGCCAGCCGATGTGGAGCCCGCTGCGATTCGGCAGGCCGAGCTAACGCCCATGATCGTGCAACTGGTTGCCAGCCAGCGTGGTGTGACGGCGTTGCCAAACTGGGCCTTGACGGAGTTCCTGAACCCGGCCTCGATTCGCACTTGCCGTTTGGGAGAGCACGGTATCTGGCGCACGCTATACGCCACGGTACGTAGTGAGGATTTACAAGCGGACTATGTGCAGGCCTTTTTGGCACAGGCACGAGAGACCTGCTTCAAAAGCCTGCAAGGAATCGTGGCGGCGCAGTCTTGAGCCATTTAGCAATGGCATGGCAAAACTCTGTTGCAAGCACTATGTAAATAGAGGAAAAGTACAGGCGGGCGGGCTCATGCCAACTTGAACGAGGCCACGTTTTTTGATGGCGGCAGCAGACAAGCAAGAAACACAGCAAAACGAAGCATTGCAGATGGCTTATTCAAGCCGGATCGTCTTCCCAATCACCCAGAATCTGCTGCAAGATACGGCCCGAGAAGCCTCGGCTGGCCATGAAGCGATATTGCTTGGCGTAACTGCGGGGGTCATCGGGCGGCGCACTGAATTTCTTGCCCCATACTTGCTTGGCCCGTTCCAGCTCGGTCGCCATCAACTCTTCTTTGATAATTTCGGTCTGTTCCACATCCACGCCATGCTGGCGCAGTTCTTGCAGAATGACTCGGGTGCCCACACGCGAGGCACGGCGATTGACGACACTATGTGCGAAGCGCTCGTTGGACAGCCATTTCTGTTCGACCAGGGCGTCGAGCAAGGCCTCCACTTCTTCAGCACTTTCTGCATGGGGCGCCAGACGGCGGCCCAACTCCAGGCGCGAGTATTCGCGTCGGGATAAAAAATTCAACGCTCTGGCTTTAAGAGACAGCCCCGGCCGTTTGGACGGGGCTTTCTTTTCAGCAGCAGGAGCATTGTCGCCCAAGCTATCTTCTACGTTTCTGCCCGCCCGAGTGGGCCGGGCAGAAAGCGCAGCAACGCGCTCCCTTTGAGCTTGTTTACGTTCCCGGATTTCCTCCGGGTCTGTCTCAAAGGGTTCGTCATCGAACTCTGGGGGAAAAATCAGACTTCTCCCTCGGCCGGATCAACCACAGGAGCAGCGGCTGGACGGCTGACAGCAGCGCTCATCAGGGCAACGCCCAGCTTTTCACGCACTTTGTTTTCGATTTCGCGGGCCAACTCGGGGCGCTCTTTCAGGAATTCGCGCACATTGTCCTTACCCTGACCAATGCGGTTGCCGTCGTAGCTATACCAGGCACCTGCCTTGTCGACCACGCCAGTTTGTACGCCCAGATCGATAATCTCGCCTTCACGGGAAATACCGCTGCCATACATGATGTCGAATTCGGTTTGCTTGAAAGGAGGCGCAACCTTGTTCTTGACCACTTTAACGCGGGTCTCGTTACCCACCATTTCGTCGCCACGCTTGATGGAACCGATACGGCGAATATCCAGACGCACGGAGGAGTAAAACTTCAGCGCGTTACCACCCGTGGTGGTTTCAGGGTTGCCGAACATGACGCCAATCTTCATACGGATCTGGTTAATGAAGATGACCATGCAGTTAGCGCGTTTGATGGTAGCCGTCAATTTACGCAGGGCCTGGCTCATCAGACGGGCCTGCAGACCAGGCAAGGAATCGCCCATATCGCCTTCGATTTCAGCCTTGGGAGTCAAGGCGGCCACCGAGTCGATAACAATCAGGTCTACCGAACCCGAACGCACCAGGGCTTCGGTAATTTCCAGAGCCTGCTCGCCGGTATCAGGCTGGGAGATCAACAGATCACCCAGATTCACGCCCAGTTTTTGAGCGTATTGCACGTCCAGCGCGTGTTCGGCGTCAATAAAGGCACATGTGCCTTTGAGCTTTTGCATCTCTGCAATCACTTGCAGGGTCAGCGTGGTTTTACCCGAAGATTCCGGACCGTAAATTTCAATAACGCGACCACGTGGCAGACCACCGACGCCCAAAGCAATGTCCAGACCCAAGGAACCCGTGGAGACCACCTGGATGTCATGCTCGACGTTGTCGTCGCCATAACGCATGATCGAGCCCTTGCCGAACTGCTTTTCGATTTGCGACAGAGCGGCGGCCAACGCTTTGGAACGTTCCGAGGCCACTGCTTTGCTGTTTTTATCGTCCATGAAAAATCCTTGACTGTGGAATGGCGCCCCAACGGACGGGCACGGCAATTAAAAATCAAACCTAATTATTGCATCAAATTATACTGTATATATACACAGATATTCAAATAAATTAACTAGCCGGCATCGTTATCCCCTACTGACCAGCCTTACAGCCTTGTGCAACAATGCCGAACAGCCACTCAATCATCTGTTTGTGTAGGGTCATGCGCATACTAATAGCTGAAGACGACAGTATTCTCGCGGATGGACTTTCTCGCTCCTTACGCTACGAAGGCTATGCGGTTGATGTCGTGCACGATGGCGATAGCGCCGACTCGGCCTTGCAGCTGCAAAGCTTTGACCTTCTGATCCTGGACCTGGACCTGCCCAAAAAGCCCGGCCTGTCGGTGCTGCAGTCAATCCGCCAACGCCAGGATACCCTCCCCGTTCTGATCCTGACTGCCAGCGATACGGTCGAACAGCGTGTGCGCGGTCTGGACCTGGGCGCGGACGACTATATGTCCAAACCCTTTGCCCTGACCGAACTGGAAGCCCGTGTACGCGCCCTGACGCGTCGCAGCACCGGCACCAGCAGCGCCTTGCTGCATCACAAACGACTAAGCTTCGACCTGAAAGGTCGCATGGCTTATATAGACAATCAGCCCCTGGAGCTGTCGGCGCGTGAAACCAGCTTGCTGGAGATTTTCCTGTCACGCAGCGGCCGCATGATCAGCAAGAACCAGTTTGTGGATCTGCTCTGTGAGTGGGGTGAGGAAGTCACCCCTAACGCCATCGAGGTCTATATCCACCGCCTGCGCAAAAAACTGGAGCCTAGCGGCGTACGCATCCTGACCGTGCGTGGTCTGGGATACTGTCTGGAACCGGAAAAATTGCGAGAAGACGCTCCAGCCTAAAGGATCGTCCATGCAGCACGCTACGCCCCCAACCAGCAACAAGGCTGCGCCTGCCAAAGGCAAGCGTGTCGCACCACGCCCGCTCATTCACAAGATCATGATCTGGATTTTCGGGCCTTTGTTTTTGCTGTGGACGGTAGGCATTGTCATTACCTACTTCATCGCCCAGCACATTGCGAACTCCCCTTACGACCGCACCTTGCGCGATCACCTGGACTTGTTGCGAGTGGAAATCAGCCATCAGGATCTGAGCCAGCCCATCCATTTATCGCACGGGGCACAGACAATTTTGCGTCAGGAAAGCCCGACCCCTACGCTATGGCAAATCCGCGATGCCAATGGCGAGCCACTGGCTGGCAACGCGAATTTGCCGGTTCCCGACAGTTGGGGGTATGACACCGACCTGCTGCGCTACCGGGACGTTATTCTGGACGATCAAAGCCTGCGGCTGGCCTATGTCTGGGGGGGCAAGGACAAAAACGACACGCCCTTTCTGGCGGTTGCTGCCGAAACCAATGAACATAGAGCGGTGCTACACAGAGAAATTCTGATCGGGATGCTGACACCACAATTCATTCTGGTACCGCTGGCGGCCATGCTGGCGGGCCTGGGGCTGACACATGGCCTGGAGCCGCTGAACCTGCTGCAAGCGCGCTTGCGTGCTCGTGCTCCCGGTGATTTATCGCCGGTAGATCAAGAGCAGGCACCTGCCGAAATTGTGCCGCTGATTGATGCCATGAATGGACTCCTGGCCCAGCAGGCACAATTTTCAGCCACCCAAAGGCAGTTTGTGGCCAATGCGGCCCACCAGTTGAAAACGCCGCTGGCGGGGATACGCACCCAAGCCGAACTGGCCCTGCGCGAGCGCGACCCCAAGCAGACCGAAGCCAGCTTGCAACAACTGGTACGCGGCATCGACCGGGCCACGCGCCTGGTCACCCAAATGTTGGCCTTGGCCCGTGCCGAAAGCAGCGATGTCCTGTACGCCCCTACCAAACAAACCCTGGACCTGAATACGCTGACTGAATTGCATGTAGGCCAGCGTGTGCCAGATGCCTTGAAACTGGGGCTGGATCTGGGGCTGGAAAACACTGCCAAGGCTATCCTCTTGCAAGCGGATCCGGTCCTGCTCGATGAGCTGATCAACAATTTGCTGGATAACGCCCTGATCTACACCCCTGCTGGCGGCTGGATCACCATGCGTACCGGCCAGACTCAAGGCAAGGGCTGGTTGGAAATCGAGGACAACGGCCCCGGCATTCCCACGGAACATAAAGCACGAATTTTTGATCGTTTTTATCGCATCATGGGCAACCAGGCAGACGGTAGTGGCCTGGGGCTGGCCATTGTGCGGGAGATTGCCGACATTCACGGCGCCTCCATCGACTTCATGCCACTGACTGGGGGCCAGGAAAGCGGCCTGCGCTTACGCGTCAGTTTCCCACTGTCTTTGCCTTGGAGAGCCTGAGCACATGCCCCAGACAATCACCAGTGCAACCTTCCCGAAAGCCAAGAATAAGCTGGACACCCAGGGTCGCAAAGTTATTTTTGCCTCCGCCCTGGGCACCATGTTCGAGTGGTACGACTTCTATCTGTACGGCTCCATGGCCGCCATTCTGGCGCAACACTTCTTTTCCGCCGTTAATCCGACAGCCGGCTTTATCTTTGCCTTGTTGGCCTTTGCCGCCGGTTTTGCCGTACGCCCCTTTGGAGCCTTGCTCTTTGGTCGTATTGGCGACCGCGTGGGCCGCAAGTACACCTTTCTGATCACCATCTTGCTGATGGGACTGTCCACCTTTTTGGTCGGCGTACTACCGAGCTATGAAGCCATCGGGATTGCCGCCCCCATCATGCTGATCGTCCTGCGTCTGCTGCAAGGCCTGGCTATGGGTGGCGAATACGGCGGTGCCGCCACCTATGTGGCTGAGTACGCGCCCCAGCACCGTCGCGGTTTTTACACCAGCTGGATTCAGACCACCGCATCCGTGGGTTTGCTGCTGTCCCTGCTGGTCATCATGGGCATACGCAGTCTGGTCGGGGAAGAAGCATTTGTGGTTTGGGGCTGGCGCATTCCCTTTCTGATTTCCGTGCTGCTGCTGGCGATTTCCGTCTGGATACGGATGAACCTGAAAGAGTCACCTGCCTTCCAGCACATCAAGGAAGAAGGCACGCTGTCGACCTCGCCCATTACCGAATCCTTCGGGCGCTGGGCGAATCTGCGCATCGCCTTGCTGGCACTGTTCGGCCTGACGGCCGGCCAAGGCGTGGTCTGGTACACGGGGCAGTTCTACGCCTTGTTCTTCATCACCCAAATGCTGGGTTTGCATGCCACCTTGGCGCAAACCTTGATGGTAATTTCACTGCTACTGGCCACCCCGCTATTTATCTTTTTTGGCTGGCTGTCGGATCAAATCGGGCGCAAGCCCATCATCCTGACGGGCTGTTTGCTGGCCGCCCTGACCTACTACCCGGTCTTCCAGGGCCTGGCCTATTTTGCCAACCCCGCTTTGGTCCAGGCGCAGCGCAACGCGCCCGTCACTGTCATTACCGACCCGGCCAGTTGCTCCTTCCAGTTCAATCCGGTGGGCAGCCACACCTTCACCAGCTCTTGCGATATCGTGAAGTCCTACATGGCCAGCCACGCGGTCAGCTACAACAACGTCAAGGGTTCACCCGGTCAGGTGGCCCAGGTACGCATTGGCGATCATGTGATCGATGGTTTTGAAGGCGGACATCTGAGCCGCGCCGATTTTGCCCGTCACTCGCAAGAGTTGCGCAATGAGTTGACTCAGACCATGCGCCAGTACGGCTACCCGGACGGCGCAGACCCGGAGCAGATCAATAAAGTGATGCTGGTGGTTCTGCTGACCTATCTGGTGGGGCTGGTAACCGCGGTCTACGGCCCCATTGCGGCCATGCTGGTGGAGATGTTCCCGATCCGCATCCGCTACACCTCCATGAGCCTGCCTTATCACATTGGCAATGGCTGGTTCGGGGGTTTTTTGCCCACCCTGTCCTTTGCCATGATTGCCGTCACTGGCAATATTTACGATGGTTTGTGGTACCCGATTCTGATCTGTCTGGTGACGGTTGCGATTGGTGCGCCCTTTGTGCGGGAAACCCGCCATAACGACATCAATCGTTAGCCAGTCCAGGCAAAAAACGCGTTGCACCGGCCATTTCCCGCGCTCTGTCAAGCAAATGCAAGGGTCCGTAAATGGCGGGGCGGCACAGGAAGATCTGCGCGTACAATCGAACATTGCCTCGGGCTTTACGCCCGCCCTTTTTCTTCTGTTTATTTATCTTCGTATCCATGTGGTTTAAGAATCTACGCATCTATCGCCTCTCCCCCGACTGGGTATGTTCCGCCGAAGAGCTGGAAGAAGCTCTTTCCAAACACAGCTTCACCCCTGGTTCCAGCCAGGAACCGCTAAGCCTGGGCTGGGTCAGCCCACGCGAGAACAGTGCTCTGGTGCACGAAGTTAACGGTCAGTACCTGATCGCTCTGCGCGCCGAAAAGAAGCTGCTGCCCACCACAGTGATCAACCAAGTCGCTCGTGAGAAGGCTCGTGATATCGAAGAGCAGCAAGGCTACAAACCTGGCCGCAAGCAAATGAAGGAAATCAAGGAACAAGTCATTGTGGACTTGATGCCTCGTGCCTTCGCCGTCTCGCGCGACACCCGCGTCTGGCTGGATACCCGCAACCACTGGCTGGCTATTGATGCCGCGGCTACCGCCAAGAGCGACGAAGTTCTGGGCCTGCTGGCCAAGAGCGTGGAACCTTTCCCCGTGCAGCCTCTGTATACCGAGCAATCACCCGGTGCCGCCATGACCTCCTGGCTGGTGGACGAAGAGCAACTGGCCAACTTTACTGTGGACCAGGACACTGAACTGCGCTCCACCGGCGATAGCGGTGCTGCCGTGCGCTACGTGAAGCAAAGCGCCGACATTGACGAAGTGCGCAAGCACGTTGAAGCCGGCAAGCAATGCACCCGTTTGGCCATGACCTGGGCGGATCGCATCAGCTTTGTGCTGACCGATGCGCTGGACGTCAAACGCGTGGCCCCACTGGACATCCTGACTGAAAAACAAGATGTGACGGCCGTCAACGATGACGAAATCTTTGACGCTGACATGACCTTGATGACCTCCGAGCTGGCCAAGATGATCAGCGATCTGGTCGAAGTCCTGGGCGGCGAACGCAAGTAAGCCCGGACCACACAGCCCGCTTGGCTGAACCGCCCTTCAGGCCAGCTCCTGCTGGGCGGCGCGATACACACCGGGCGTCATGCCCGTCCAATGGCGGAAAGCCCGGTGAAATGTCGCTGGCGAACTGAACTTCAATGCGTAAGCAATTTCAGCCAGCGACATATCTTTGCGCAGCAATTTGAAAATCGCCAAATCTCGGCGCAGCTCATCCTTGATCCCCTGAAACGACAGGCCTTCATCTTGCAGCCTGCGTATCAGCGTGCGCGCCGACATATGCAATTTGCCGGACACATCCTGCAAGGTGTAGCCTAGGTCGGTATGCAAGATTTCCCGCACTTTGAGGCGCAAGGCATGCTCGTGATAGGAGGTAAAAATCCAGTCACGCGGCGCACGCTCCAGAAAGGCTCTGGCCTCAACCTGAGTGCGTTGTGGCCGTACCTGCCCCAACTCCACGCCAAACAAGATATGCGAGCACGGCGCATCAAAACTGACTGAAGCGGGAAACAGCACCGAATAGTCCGCCGCAAAAGCCGGTCTGGGAAATGCAAAGGCCACTTGCTGCACCGGCACCTCGCGCCCCATCAGCCAGGACACAATTCCGTGCGTCAGCTTCAGCATCAGTGCATGGCCAAAACGATGCACATAGGCGGTGGGATAGCGCGGCACCAGCTCAATGCCCAACTCTTTATCCGTGCGTATCAGATTCAGGCTGAAATCATCCAGCAGCAGATTCCAGAACTGGGTGAAACGGTACAAGGCCACATTGATGGATGGCGCGTCCCGCACGGTGCGCACAATGTATTTCAAGGCCCCGGCGCGTATGGGCCGAGTCCAGAAACCCATCATCTCATCGCCCGTTTTCCTGGCGCTTTCCTGATACAGGCGCACCAGTTGATCACGCGTCAAACGAGCGCCGGGCCGATCAATAAAATCTTTCACGATGCCCGCCTGCTTCAGGCAATGATCCAGCACATGTTCGGAATAGCTGGTGCGCAGGCTATGAAACCAGTCCTGAACCAGATCCAGCGCCACGGTGGCCGTATGGGCTGCATCAACGGGCACCGGGAGCGTGCCGGGCAAAGCATTCATTTCCTATGACCTCTCAAAGATTGTCACTTTTTGCATATTCGACGTCAGTATTCGCTATTGGGTAAGGTGCTAAACCATCCTATGCTGACACACATAATACAAGGAGACATCACCATGTTAGGCACTGGAAATATGATGCATATGCCCTTGCTCATCAGTTCAATTCTCACCCACGCCGTAGAGAATAACCCTGAGCAGGAGATTGTTACCGCTTTGGATAATGGCGAGCTTCATCGCTACAGCTATCTTGAATTTGCCCACCGGGTTCAGGATCTGGCTCTGGGACTGCGCCGAGAAGGCCTGCAGCCCGGCGAACGCGTGGCAACTTTGGCATGGAACACCTACCGCCATCTGGAAATTTACTACGCCACTTCGGGCATCGGTCTGATCTGTCACACCGTGAACCCGCGTCTGACGCGCGAGCAAATTGCCTTCATCATCAATGATGCTCAAGACACGGTGATGTTCTACGACGAACATTTTGAAGAAATGGTCAGCTATCTGCGCGGCCAATGCCCCACCGTCAAGCAGTGGGTACGCATGGGCAGCCAGGCTCAGGGCCCCTTGGCCGATGAATACGAAAGCTGGCTGGGCAATGACAGCACGGGCTTTGAGTGGCCTGTGTTTGATGAAAATACTGCCAGCGGCCTGTGCTACACCTCCGGCACAACGGGCGATCCCAAAGGTGCCCTGTACACCCATCGCTCCACCCTCTTGCATGCCTACGCCTCGGCCCACCCGAACGCACTGTGCATTGCCAGCGCTGACGCCGTCATGCCTTTGGTCCCCATGTTTCACGTCAATGCCTGGGGCCTGCCTTACTCCGGCCTGATGTCCGGAGCCAAAATTGTTCTGCCCGGTGCAAATTTGCAGGGAGAGCGCATTTACTCCCTCTGCGAACGCGCTGGCGTCACCTTGTCCGCCGGTGTACCCACCATCTGGAAAACCGTGCTGGACTATGCCAAAGCCAATGGCAAGCAATTCACTACCCTGAGCCGCATCCTGATCGGCGGTTCCGCTTGCCCACCCAATATGATTGCCGCCTGGGCGGGCTACGGCATTACCGTGCGCCACGCCTGGGGCATGACGGAGACCTCGCCGCTGGGCACTGTTTGCCAATTGCTACCCAAACACAGCGATCTGCCCGAAGCCCAGAAGCAGCACGTGCTGGCCTCGCAAGGCCGTGCCCTGTTCGGCGCACGCCTGAAAACTGTTGACGACGAAGGCAATACCTTGCCACGCGACGGCAAGAGCAGTGGCCACCTGCTGATCCAGGGCAACTGGATCTTGGATCGCTATTACGGCAAACCCGATCTGGCCAGTGAAAACGGCTGGTTCCGCACGGGCGACGTAGGCTCCATCGACGCCGATGGCTACGTCTACATTACCGACCGCAGCAAGGATGTAATCAAGTCCGGTGGCGAATGGATCTCCTCGATCGAGATTGAGAACATCGCCATGGAAGAGCCTTTGGTTGAGCTGGCTGCCTGCATCGCCCAGGCCGACGACAAATGGGGCGAACGCCCCGTGCTGTTCGTGGTGCCACGCGAAGGCGCTGAGCTGGACGAGGCCCACATGCTGGAGCGCTATCAGGATCGCGTCACCCGCTGGTCCGTACCCGACAAAGTAATTTTCATCGACCAGATGCCGATGACGGCAACTGGAAAGATTCAAAAAATGGCACTGCGCAAAATGCTGGCGGATCAAACCGACCCCAGCTGATTTGCACCACTGCCCTCGCATTTACGTAACACAAGGAGTTTTTTATGGCCGCCCCTTTCCTGCTCACCACCGAGTTGGACAACATCGGAATTGTCACGCTGAACAAGGCGCACAAGCGCAACGCCCTGGATGAAGATGCCATTGCTGAAATTGATGCGTACTTCTCCAATATTCCCGAGCACATCCGGGTCATTCTGATGAAGGCAGAAGGCGACCATTTCTGCGCGGGCCTGGATCTGAAAGAACACCATGACAAGGAACGCGGCGCCGTGGATTTTCTGCGCGTCTGCCAAAGCTGGCACCGTGCTTTTGACAAGATCGAACACGGCGGCATCCCCGTCATTGCCTGCCTGCAAGGCGCGGTCGTGGGTGGGGGCCTGGAACTGGCTAGCGCAGCGCACATTCGCGTGGCCGACAGCAGCACCTTCTTTGCCCTGCCTGAAGGTACACGCGGCATCTTTACCGGCGGTGGCGCGACCGTTCGCACCGCAAAAATCATTTCTCCCAACCGCATGATCGAACTGATGCTGACAGGCCGCGTGCTCGATGCCGTGGAAGGAGAGCGACTGGGGCTGGCGCACTACGTGTGCAACAACGAAGCCAACCCCAAAACAGCCTATGAGCTGAGCCTGGAACTGGCCCAGCGCATTGCAGGCAATGCCATCTTGTCGAACTACGCCATTGTCAGCTCGATCAGCCGCATTGCCGATATGTCTGCCACCGATGGCCTCTTTGCCGAGGGCTTGATGGCAGCAGTAGTTCAAACCGGGCGGGATGTGCAGGAACGCTTGGGGGAGTTTGTTAATAAGAAAGCTCATAAAGTGAAGCCGACCAAATAATATCGGCCAGGCGGACATGGGCAGTAATCACAACAATACGGAGACAAAACCATGCTGTCGCATCAAGAGTTAAGCCGGCAACTAGCCGGACTACAGGAATATGAGCAACTCAAGTCGCAGCGTCGGCGTCTGGCATTTGCCTGCGCCGGCATCTGCCTGGGGCTGACCGGCCTGTTTATCGTGACGGCCATTTTTTGGCCCGGCGTTCTAACCCATGACCTGGGCAGTGGAGGAGCTGTCAACAGTGGCATGGTGTACGGGGTAGGACTGATTCTTGTGTCCTGGTTATTAACAGGCGTGTACATCCACGTCGCCAACACGCGCTTTGATCCGCTTTGCGAACGTGTACTGGCAAAGGTGCGCCCATGAATACACAAGCGATTCTGATTTTTGCCGCCTTTGTGGTCGTGACCCTGGGCATCACCTACTGGGCCTCGTCGCGCACTCGTTCCAGCTCGGACTTTTACACCGCCGGGGGTGGCATTACCGGCACGCAAAATGGGCTGGCCATTGTGGGTGACTACATGTCCGCCGCCACCTTGCTGGGGATTTCGTCCCTGGCCTTTACCAACGGCTTTGACTCGCTGTTGTATGCGGTCTGCGCCTTCATGGGCTGGCCGGTCATCATGTTTCTGATTGCCGAGCGCTTGCGCAATCTGGGTCGCTACACCCTGAGCGACATCGTCTCATACCGCCTGGATGAACGCAGCACTCGCATCTTTACCGCGATCAGCTCGCTGACCGTGGTGCTGTTCTACCTGATCGTGCAAATGGTCGGCGCAGGACAACTGGTGCAACTGCTGTTTGGCATCGACTACACCTATGCCGTGGTGGCCGTGGGCTTGCTCATGATGGTGTACGTCGTGGTGGGTGGCATGGTGGCAACCACCTGGGTACAAATCATCAAGGCTATCTTGATGATGGGTAATGGCTTCTTGATGGCTGGCCTGGCCTTGTACTACTTCAACTTCGACTTTTCCGCCCTGGTCAGTGCGGCGGCCGAACATCACCAGGCTGGCGCGGCCATGAAGGGTCCCTGGAAGCTGATGGCTGATCCATTCTCGGGCCTGTCTCTGGCAGTGTCACTGGTGTTTGGTATTGCCGGTCTGCCTCACATCATGATGCGTTTCTTCACGGTGCCTGATGCACGCGCTGCCCGTAAATCGGTCTTCGTGGCAACGGGTTTGATGGGCGTCTTCTTTGTGGTGATCTGCTTCCTGGGTCTGGCTGCCATGGCCATCCTGCCCAACTACCCCGAGTTCTATGTGGACGGCAAGGTAGGCGGCATGGTGCTGGGCGGCTCGAACATGCCCATCATGCACCTGGCAACGGCTTTGGGTGGCAACCTGCTGTTTGGTTTGCTGGCCGCCGTATCCTTTGCCACGATTCTGGCCGTGGTCAGTGGTTTGACCCTGGCCGGTGCCTCGGCAGTTGCACATGATCTGTACGCCAAAGTCATCCGCCGCGACGATGTCACACCCTCGCAAGCCATGCGCGTCAACCGTCTGGCTTCGATCGGCATTGGCATTGTCGCCATTTTCCTGGGCCTGCTGTTCCGTGACCAGAACGTGGCGTTCCTGGTTGCCCTGGCCTTCAGTATTGCCGCCTCGGCCAACTTCCCGGTCTTGCTGATGTCCATGTACTGGCGCGGCATGACCACTCGTGGTGCCATTTATGGCGGTTTGAGCGGCCTGCTTGTGGCCCTGGGCCTGGTGATTCTGTCGCCAGCCGTCTGGGTCCGCATTCTGGGCTTTTCCGAAGCTGTATTCCCTTACGACTTCCCCACCCTGATTTCCATGCCTTTGGCATTCTTCATGATTTACTTTGTATCGAAACTGGACAGCAGCCGCCGCGCCAGCGAAGACCGGGATGGCTTTGACGCCCAACAGGTCCGCGCTGAAACTGCAGTCGGTATTGCCGCTGTCTCTCACTAGATACTTGGTACTCTGGCGGTAGCCCAGCCCGATCGGGTTACCGCCCCTTGTTTTAATTCATCCCAGCAGGAGCATCACCATGACAGAGTTAAACACCCCCGAAATTGCTCACTACATCGGAGGTGGCCAGCAGGCTGGCGCCGGTACACGTACTCAACCGGTGTACAACCCGGCCACCGGCCAGGTCAGCGCCAAAGTCAAACTGGGTAGCCAGCAAGATATTGACGCCGCTGTGGCCAGCGCCCAGGCCGCTTTCCCCGCCTGGGCCGACACCCCACCGCTACGCCGCGCCCGTGTGCTGTTCAACTTTTTGTCCTTGCTCAACGAGAACAAGGAAAAGCTGGCAGCCATGATTACGGCCGAGCATGGCAAGGTTCTGTCCGATGCAATGGGCGAAGTCACCCGCGGTATTGAAATTGTGGAATTTGCTTGCGGCATTCCTCAACTGCTCAAAGGCGATTTCACCGAACAGGTCAGCACCAATATCGACAACTGGACCATGCGCCAGCCCTTGGGTGTGGTGGCCGGTATCACCCCGTTCAACTTTCCTGTCATGGTGCCCATGTGGATGTTCCCCGTTGCCATCGCCGCGGGTAACACCTTTGTGCTGAAACCCAGCCCTATCGACCCCAGCCCCAGCCTGTTCATTGCCGAACTGCTGAAAAAAGCCGGTCTGCCCGATGGCGTGTTCAACGTGGTGCAAGGTGATAAAGACGCGGTTGAGGCACTGGTCAATCACCAGGACGTGCAAGCCGTCTCCTTCGTGGGCTCCACCCCGATTGCCAACCGCATTTATGAAATGGGCGCCATCGGCGGCAAACGCGTGCAAGCCCTGGGCGGTGCCAAGAACCATCTGGTCGTCATGCCGGATGCCGACATCGACCTGACCGTGGACGCCCTGATCGGTGCCGCCTACGGCTCGGCTGGCGAGCGTTGCATGGCCATTTCGGTAGCCGTGCTGGTGGGTGACTCTGCCGAGCGCATCCTGCCCAAGCTGGAAGAACGTACTCGCAGCCTGAAGATTCTGAATGGCACCAATGCCGCCGCCGAAATGGGCCCCATCGTGACACAGCAAGCGCGCGAGCGCATCAGCAGCTGCATCGACAAAGGTGTACAGGAAGGCGCCAAACTGTTGGTCGACGGTCGCGAATTTGACGGCGCCAAAGCCGGTGAAGGTTGCGAGAACGGCTTCTGGATGGGCGGCACCCTGTTCGATCACGTCACCCCTGACATGAGTGTGTATCAGGAAGAAATTTTTGGCCCTGTGCTGTGCTGCGTACGCGTACCGGATCTGGCCAGTGCCATTGAACTGATCAACAAGCACCAGTTCGGCAACGGCGTAGCGTGCTTTACCAGCGACGGTAACGTGGCCCGTGAATTTGGCCGCCGCATCCACGTGGGTATGGTTGGCATCAACGTGCCAATTCCAGTGCCAATGGCCTGGCACGGTTTTGGTGGCTGGAAGAAGAGCCTGTTTGGCGATATGCACGCTTACGGTGAAGAAGGCGTTCGCTTTTACACCCGCCAGAAATCCATCATGCAGCGCTGGCCTGAAAGCATCTCCAAGGGTGCGGAATTTGCCATGCCTACGTCCAAGTAAATCACGAACAAAAAACCGGGGCTCTGAATCAGAGCCCCGGTTTTTTTAATGCTTGCGTGTACTTAGCGCTGACACCTGCTCAACTTAGTACATGCCGTGGAAAACCGCATCATCAGGACCGATGTGCGAAGGAGGATTCCAGGTCACATCGCGCATGGAATGCTGCACCAGCGTTTCCACACCCAGCAGCACAGCAAAGATGGCCATACGCACGGGAATACCATTGTCAGCCTGACGGAAGATGGCCAGTCGAGGGTCGTGGTTCAGATCCACGCTCAAATCGTGGGCACCTTCACGGCTATCGCGTGGCAGTGGATGCATCACAATTACATCGGGGCCGCAGCAGCGGTCGATAATGGCTTTATTGACCTGGAAGTCCGCCGTGAAGCTGCCGTCCTGCCCTTCTTCGAAACGCTCTTTCTGCACACGCGTGGCGTAAATCACGTCCACACCGGGCAAACCTTTTTCCAGGGAAGTCGTTTGCTCGATGACGTGCTTACCTTGCTTGGCCACCTGCTCCACAATGTGCTCGGGCATTTCCAGGCCGGGGGGCGAAATCAGGGTGAATTTCAGGCCACGGTACATGCCCAGCAACTTGATCAGGGAGTGCACGGTACGGCCATACTTCAAGTCACCCACCAGAGCGATATGTGCACCATCCAGCAATTTGCCCAGACGGGAAAATTCAGTGCTGATGGTGTACAAATCCAGCAGCGCCTGGCTGGGGTGTTCACCCGCACCATCACCACCGTTCACCACAGGAATGTTGGTGGCACGCGCAAATTCCGCAACCGAACCTTGCTCAGGGTGACGAATCACCATGGCATCCACATAGCCGCTCATGACGCGGCTGGTGTCGTAAATGGATTCGCCTTTGGCCATGGAAGAAAAGGTAAAGCCAGTGGTATCGCACACCGAGCCACCCAGGCGGCAGAAGGCCGAGCCGAAGCTGACGCGAGTACGGGTAGAGGCTTCGAAAAACAGGTTACCCAGCACCGCCCCTTCCAGCACGCGCGACACTTTTTGACGGCGGGCGATGGGCTGCATGATATCGGCCAGGCTGCACAGTTCTTCCACGGTTTCGCGGGTGAACTGGTCTACGGACAAGAGCTGATGCTTGCCGCCGGTGGCAATACGGTCACGCAAAGGACCGGACTGTGCGCTTTGCGCATACTTGCTCAGCAAGGCTTCGTTTTCCACGATTTCCGTGACAAAACGCTGCACCACTTCGGGCATGGCCCGCGACTCCAAAGAGCCTTCAGGCAGCAGCCAGGTATCCAGTGCGCGACGCTTCACCCCAATACGTGCCGCAAAAACGTCACGAGTCAGGTTCAGGCGACGCATTGCATCACGCAAAAAAACTTGTTGGGAGACGGCCATATCAGCTCTCGCTTATGAAATATACGCAATGCGCACATTTTAAGACTGCGGCTGATAAAAAAGCGAGCAAGAATTGAGACTATTGCAGAAAATACAACGACACTCTACGCAGCAGGCTGGAATCGCTGCTGTCTGAACGTAGCGTTCAAGTAGAAGGCAAGCTAAGGATGTTGCCGATAAGGCGTCGTGTAGGGCTGGGCTTCGTCATTATTGGGAACGACAAAACCGTCATAGTCTTGCTGGCCGGAGGTAAGCCACTCGCTATGCTGGTAGGCAAAATCGGCCAGGCCCAAGGTACCCCATACGCCAATTACAAAAAGAGCCAGACTCAAGGCCAGAAAAAAGGCCGAACAGAAACCGGGTATCCAGGCCCAGCGTCGCCCTACTTTAGAGCTGTGCCACGCCAAGGTCCAGTGACTCCAGCACAAGGCCAGAAACGCCGAAACCAGCCCCATCAGAAAAACGAACAAGGGCAGACGCAAAAAAGCGGGGACGAAAACGGATCCAATTGCTCCGGTGCCCATCAACATGACGAACAGCAGCGCGGCCCCATGCAGGCCGACCAGAACCCGAAAAGAAAGAATATAAAAAGCGAGACTGCCTGGCGGGGTCACCATACCGACTTTCCTGTTAGTAACAAGAGCGGCGGGTTTGCACCCACCGCGTTTTTCAAAAAGCCGGGCATGGGTGAACCCAGGACCAGGACAGCATTCAGACGAGCCAGCAGCGCTTACTTCTTACCGTTGGTCTGGGTAGCCTGTGGACCGGCAATCGCACGGGCAGCAGCCAAAGCGTTAGCTTCCGTACCGACCATGAAGATCAGGCGACCATCTTTAACGGGCGAACCGTAAGCAGGGGCAGCCAGCATGGTGTCACCCACGACCAAAGCCAGACGCTTTTTGGGGAACTGAGTGGTAACTTGCAACAGACGCTGAGCAGCCTCCGGGGTCAGATCCAAAGCCAGCAAACCTTCTTTGCTGTCGTTGGTGCCGGCTTGCACGCCAACCAGATCCTCACGCACCACCACGGCACGCGGATTCACAAACAAGACACCATTAGGTTGCACGTCGACACGTGCCCAACCCGCTTGTTCCTGAGTATCAGCCAGGAAGATCTGTACAGGCGCAGCTTGCTGCTCGGCACCAGCTTGAGCCTGAGGCTGCTGAGCACCCGTCGCAGGCGTGGAGGGAGTGGTTTGCGTTGCGGCGCTGGAGGTGCCAGCTTTGTCGCTCGGCTTTTCTTGAACGGTTTGACAAGCGGCCAATGCGACCAGGCCAACAGGAGCCAAAATTCGAGCGAGTGTGCGTAAAGTCATCATAGTGAAGTTCCCCCCTCTCTTTACGAAGAATCAATAAGGATAGCAGTGTATCAGTCATGTAAAAGCGCAAGCGGTTAATCTTTGTTAAAGCTTGTCATTTGCGCACCCCTAATTTGTACGCTGACTTGATCCATTAAGCGACCTTGTTCAGTTTTCAATTCAATGCGCAGCGTTCCGGGTACCAATGGAATTCGCAGCTGCGCCCCCTTCCCTGCTTCTACTCCCTGCACCCACCATACCAAGGGCTCGGTAATCTGCCCTTGGGCCAACAAACGCAATTGCTGGTTTTGCGGTGGAATATCCGGGTCCAGCGCGAAAATGGTGCCATTGACCGGCTCGCGGATACGGGCCGGGCCGGCATAGGCCAGATTCACATCACTTAATTCCACACGATCGGTCTGTGTGCCTTCAACAAAAAACTCTTCCCGGCCAGGCTCCATGGCGGGTACAAACTCAATCTGCCGCACCTGCACCTGGGCAGGCATGGCCGTTTGACGACCGGGGCGACGCTGGTTCAAGAGCGAAATCACCTCGTGCCAGATCGGGGCTGCCCCGCTGACACCTGATACATCTTGCATACTTTGACCAGCACTATTTCCCACCCAAACGCCAACGGTATAGTGCTCTGTCCAACCCAGGGCCCAGTTGTCACGCATGTCTTTACTGGTCCCGGTTTTAACCGCACTCCAAAATGGTGTACTCAAGGCACTGTCCAATCCAAAGGTCAGCACCCGAGCCTGACGGTCCGACAACATATCACCCACAATCCAGCTGGCCCCCTCATCCATCACAGAATGAAAGGGAGCGGATTGCTGATCCATACGTGTTTGCACGGCTTGCGTCTGGCCCAAATTGGCCAGTGCACGGTAAGCATTGGTCAGTTCCAGCAAGGTGACATCGGCGCTGCCCAAAGCCAGGCTATAACCATAGAAATCGCCATCCTGGCGCAGATTCAGGCCCAGTGCACGCAGGCGATCCACCAAGTTGGCAGGCCCCAGCATGGTCAGCACACGCACAGCAGGAATGTTCAGGGAAGAAGCCAGAGCATTGCGCGCACTGACCCAGCCCACAAACTGCTTATCGTAGTTTTGCGGGATATACAGGCCATTGCCGGTGGACAGATTCAGCGGCGAATCCTCCAGCAAGGATGCGGCGGTCAACAGGCGCTTTTCAATCGCCATCTCATACAAAAAGGGCTTGAGCGTGGAACCGGCTTGCCGCAAGGAACGGGCATGGTCTACCTCGGCCGCCTCGGACAGATCGCCACTGGAACCCACATAGGCCAGGACCTGTCCGCTATGGTTATCCAGCACCACCACCGCAGAATCCTGAACACGTGCGGTGCGCAGATCCAGCAAGTGGCGCCGCATACTGGCTTGCACTTGAGTTTGCAGGCGCGTATCCAAGGTCGTACGAATACTGTCACCGGCCTTGATTTCAGGATTCTGATCCAGAACCCAACGGGCAAAATGAGGGGCCAGTTGGGCTTGCCCCAAAGGGGCCTGTCCGGCCCGGCGCAAAGCCACCGGCACCAGATTACTTAATTCTCGACATAGTTCGGCGCGTCCCATCTCTTGCAGGGTCGTACACGCCCGGCGCTCGACCATCAAGGCCGAGGCATTGGGGCCGCGCAGCAAAACTGCGGCAATGGCAGATTCGCGTGCATCCAGCGCAGCGGCCTGCTTTTGAAACAAGGTACGCGCCATCGCGTCCACCCCGACCAGCTCACCCCGAAAAGCCACCTGATTCAGATAGGCTTCCAGAATTTCCGGCTTGGTCCAGGTGTCTTCCAGCGACTGGGCGGCCACCACCTGATCCAGCTTTTGCCAGACCGAGCGTCCACCTCGACCACCAATCAGATCCTGATCCATCAGGCCGGCCAGCTGCATGGTAATCGTAGAAGCACCGCGACTGCGTCCGGCAAACAGGCCATCCCACGCGGCGGAGCCCACTGATAACCAGTCCACCCCACCGTGAGATTCAAAACGGCGGTCTTCAGACACCAAGACCGCCATTTGCAAGGCCGGAGAAATTTGCTCCAGCGCGACCCAATCGCCGCGCCGTTGACGAAAGTCCAGACGGACTCGCTGGACAAGCTGGCCCTGACGATCCAGGACCTGCACATCGGACGATCGGTAAGCTTGCCGAACTTCCTTGTAGCTGGGCATGGCCTGCCCGGGACTGGCCCACAGGGCCAGTCCCAACACCAGCAGTCCTGCTTTAATTTGCTGGTGCATCCACAACTTCCAGAACTTGCTCGTTAGGCCAGACAGCAAACACGTCGGGCTCGTACAGGGCTTCAGCACGGCTGGCTGGCAGCACGAACTGACCCACTGTATTCAGACGCACCGTGTAGCTGACTTCGGTCGTGCCTTCTTCAAAGCGCTCGTAGTAAGCACGGTAGCCATCAAAGCGGCGTTCGACAAAGCTGGGCCAATGACCGGACTGTTCTTCACCGGCCGTTGCCATGGCAGAGTCGCGACCCAGGCCGCTGCCCAGGATAGTGGCACCGGCAGGAATCGGATCCGACACCACCACCCAGCTTGCCTGACCTTGAGCCTTGACCTTGATCTTCACGCGCATGATGTCACCACGACTCCATACACCGGGTTTGGCCTGCTCAACGGCTTCGATGTGACGCTCCATGCTCAAACCAGCCGCAACAGGCTTGGTCACGGGCACCGCAGCCAGGGAGCGAACTTCGATCCAGGCCTTGCCCTCACCCATTTGCTCAACGCTCAGGTTATCGGCCTGATCGCCGCGCCAAGGCACATCAATCCTGGAAGAGCGCACACCCTGACCGTCAGGTTTGAGCATGTCCCAATCCACCACCTGGGCACTTTCCGAGCCCAGAATCACCATGGACTGACCGCTAGGGTTCTGTTCGTGATGACGGCTGAACTGTTCAATAGCCAAACTACCCAAGAGGTTTTCAGTGGTCATGCGCCATGCACCACGTTGCTGCTCCGCCAACAGACCTTGGGCCAGACGAGGCATGTCCTCGGTCCAGTCCGACATTTCATTGGCCAGCAGCATCAGGCGAGCCTGGTTGGTCACGCGGCTGGTCATGGCCCATGGGCTGCCGTTAAGCGCGTCCTCACCAAAGACCAGACGGGTACCACGGCTGACCAGACGTGCCTGAATCAGATTCATGGCTTCTTTACGTGTCTGCTCGGCTTTCTTGATGCCCGGCAAACGCTGAGTCAGATCCACCCAGGCCAGCAGGATTTCAGTAGGCCAGCTTTGCAGGTTCAGTTCCACCGAATCCAGCATGTTGACGCGAGCAAGGCCGTACTTGGCCAGCACGGCCGTCGCACGAATCACTTCGAGATCCCGCTCTTGGCGAGAGACCGTTTGCATGCTCGGGATACGACCATTCACCACGTTTTCCAGCGCTTGCAGCATCTCGTTGCGGAAGCCGTCCGGGATGGGATAGTTCAAGCCCATGGATTCCGCAATGTAGCTGATATCCAGGATGTAGCTGGTCAACACGCGGCTACCCCACCCATAGCTACTGGGGAAGTAACGCAACAAACCACTCTCGTCCATATAAGACGGCATGCGCTGCATCAGGCCAGCCCACGCCTCTTCGGAACGCAGGCCCATGAAACGCGAGGCTTGCTGTTCAAAGCAGCTGTAAGGATAGCGTTCAAACCAGGCACGCACCCCTTCCATACCGCCACCCAAGGAGGAACGGAACAACATTTGCAGACCACCTTGAACCACGCCTTGTTCGTTCTTCAAGGCACCGGCCGGTGCCTGCACCGACATGTTCAATGGCTCATCCATACCCACGGCAACCAATGTTCCCTGCTGAACCGTAACGGGGGTCGCGGTAAAGACTTCCTGCTTGATTGCAAGGCTGTCTTTGGCAGCCTTGCCCGTGGCGCCGGACTGCTGAACTTCCTGTGCATCCACCGTCCACTCCATCTGGTGCGAATCGGCCGAACCACTGGACAGTGGAACCGATATGGGCCAGGAAACCACTTTAGCCGAGCCCGAAGCCAGCTCAACGGTTTGCTCTGGCAAGGCCGCCGAGGGCAAGCCTTTACCACGGTACTGCGCCTGCACCTTCACGGTCATGGCACGTGGGCTGCTGTTACGCAGCGTCACTTGGGCCTGGTAATCATCACCCTCACGAGCAATGGCTGGCAAACCGGAAATGATTTGCAGGTCTTGCGTTGTGACGATCTGAGCCGAACCACTACCAAAGCGGTCGCCCGCCAGATCGGCGACGGCCACAATCCGGTATTGGGTCAGGGAGTCTTTCAGCGGCACGGTCACCGTTGCGCGACCTTGTGCGTCCAGCTCCACATTGCCTTTCCACAGCAGCAAAGTATCCAGCAATTCACGAGTGGGGCTCTTGCCACCGCCACCACCCGCTGCGACAGCCTTGCGACCATAGTGACGACGACCCACGATTTCAGACTGCGCCGTGGCGGTCTGCACGTTGTAGCCGCGCAAGGCACGCATGGCGTTGAGCAGGTTCCAGCTATTGTTCGGGCTCAGTTCCAGCAAGGCTTGATCCACAGCCGCCAAGGCCACGGACGCACCGGCTGCCGGTGTGCCATCGGACTTGAGGACCTGAATATCAACCTTGGCCTGCTCACGAATCGCGTACTGGCTGCGATCCGTCGTTACCTTCACATCCAGCGCATCTTGCTGGCTGCTGACTTCAATGCTGGCCAGACCAAAACGATAGCTAGGCTTGGACAAGTCCACGGTAGTTGTCGGGGCAACAAATTCACCACCGCCTTCCGAGTAGGCTTTGTACCAAGTCAGAGGCTGACTCCAGCCCCAGCTAAAGAAAGAGTACCAAGGCACTTCACGCAGACGGCCACGCAGAACCAGCACGGACACGTAAACGTTCGGCCCCCATTCGGGCTTGATCTCCACGCTGACGTTAGGGCTGTCGCCTTCCAGCTGAACCACTTGAGCCTGCAAGACACCTTCACGCTCCACCGACACCAGGGCCGTGGCCTCGCGGAACGGCATGCGCACCTGGAACTCGGCTGTCTCGCCAGGAGCCCAAACTTTCTTCGCAGGTATCACGTCGATACGGTCATCGTTCTGACCACCGAACCACAGGTAACCGGAGCCACTGACCCAGACGGTGCTGGCAGCAACGGACTCGCGGCCTTCGCCATCACGTGCAATGGCACGCAGCTCGACCTGACCGCCCTTCTCCAGTTTCACATCACACTGCACCAGACCCTGATCGTCGCTGCGACCTTCGCAGATCGTGCCCAGGTCTTCGCGCTGCTCCTGATTGTCGTAGCTGTAGAAGCCACCCACCATACGCTTGCGGATCGAGAAACGCTGCACATTGGCCGCCTCAATACGCACAGGCACGTTTTTCAGTGGCTTGCCGTCCGGGCTCACCGCGATAGCCGAGAGCTTGGTGGACGAACCGGCTGCCAACCAGCTACCTGCACGCAGACCCACCACTACATCGGCCGGCCATACGGACACGGTTTGGGTCAAGGTTTGAATTTCACCGTTCGGATCGGCAAAAGTGGCTTCTACCAGAAATTCGGAAGGACGATCCACCGCAGGCAACTCATCCAGCGTGGCACGCAAACCACCCTGTGCATCCAGCTGAAAGCGCTTCTTGTTCAGGAAAACACGGGAGTCCGAGACATCAGACTGTTCAACTTTCTCGGGAGGGACAAAGCTGAAATCGTCATAGGCGCTGAAGGACGTTCCTGCCGAGCGGACAACCGCCGACAACTGAACCGGCAAGTAATCAGCCGGGCCACCAGACAGATACTGCAACTGCAGGTCGGCCTGCAGTTCTTTGGGTTTGACCAGATAAGGACGATCCTGACCGTCACCCAGCTTGATACTGCCGCCCAACACAGGCAGCTTGAACTGCTCTACGCGGAACTCGCCGAAGTTGAAGTACTGATCCTCGCCTTCGGTTCGCAAGCGATACACACCCAGCTCGGCGTCCTTGGGGATTTTCCAGTCGGTCAGAGCAAATACGCTGCCTGCCGCTGTCTTTTGCCACTTCAAGGGCAGCTCAATTCGCTTGCCGCTGCCATCGTGCTCGACAATCATGGTGTCGGGATAGCGAGCTGGAGCCTTGAAACCGTCACGCACGCGTTCGCGTACATAGTGTTTCATATGGGCCACTTCACCCGCACGGAACAGATTGCGATCCATCACAGTGTGAGCAATGGCCTCATCGCGACCGCCCCAGTTGTAAGGCACATTGAAGCGCCAAGGCTCGATACCCGAATTCCACTCGCTCAAGGCAAAGCTGAAATCATCTTTACCACGAGCCATGGGGTTGTTCTTGTCGATTCGCGCCGTCACGAACAAACCGGACAAGCTGGTTTCCTGGCAGTAATCCGGGCTGGACACCGCCTGCGGGTGATGGAACATCCCATTCTCGTCTGTTTCACCTTGCAGCAGCTCTTCACCACGGCAGTTCATCACGCGAATTTTCGCGCCGGGCACGACTTTGGCATCATCCAGTGTCGTGACCCAGACCAGCAAATCGTCACCACCTTTCTTGATATGCACACCCAGGTTGGTCACCAGCACAGAGCTACGCACGTACATGGTACCGGCCGCCTCCAGCAAGGAAGCACCCAGACGTGGAGAAGCGACTTCCAGAACATGGAAACCAGGCTCTTTCAGCGGCACGCCAATCAATTCAAAAGGACGCTCGCCTTTTTGATCCATGCCGGGCAAGTCCAGCTTCTTCAGATCCTTGCCTTGCAACAGGGGCTGAGCACGCAGATCCAGGTAGCCGTTCTCATTCAAAGGAGCGGTGACATGGAAGTCACTACCCATCATGGTCTTCAGATAGTCGGGGGTGACCGACCAGGAATAGTTCAGCTGGCGCAGACGGGAGAACCAGGTCAGAACTTCCTTGTCGTCCTTCACGGCAAGAGCCCCCACCTGACCGGCGGACACCAGCATTTGCTGAGTTGTCAGATTGGCTTCGACATTACGCAGGCTCAAGCCAATGGCTGGCGGATCGGAATCGTCCGATCCGTCACGATCCGCATGGCCGAAACGCTCCACAATCCCGAAAGGCTCCACCGCAAACTTCACCAGCGGCGGATAGGTCGTGGTGCTCATGCCGTTGCTCAGTACTTGCGGGTTCTTCAGGCGGCGACCTGCGTCGTCCGTCAGGCTGTCCGGAATCTTGACCGTCAGCTTGGCGTTTTCAGGGAAAGGACCCTCGAAACGCACGTACTGGCCAGGCCCACGATCCTGCCATGCCTCGTCGCTATCAGACTTGGGTTCCCAAACCTGCTTGCCGGCTTCCAAACGAATCTGGCTCAAGTACTCGTAAGCGACGGGCGCAGAGAACTGAACACCGAAGCTGCCAACCGGCGTGCAAGGCGCTTCTGCGCGCTCACGCATGCAAGTGAGCGAGGCGGTAAACTCGGGGCGCACGTTGTAATCGTAGGTATAGCGGTCCGTATTAGGGACGCCCTTGCGATTCTCAATCTGGGTCATGATGCCCGGCTCCAGCACCACCGACACGCTGGCATCCGCTGGCAGGGGACGCGCACACTGGACGGCCTGGTATCGGTCGTCTACCTCGTCCACATAGAACTCGGCGCGAACCATGGCGTCGCGCTCGGCACCCTCAATGGCTTTCAAGCCAATACGCTCGCCAATACCCTCTACCCGGCAATAGCCGTTCTTGACTAAAGAGGCGCTATTAACCGGCGCATTGAAGCTGAATAGAAAGACCTGGTCTTCATCAATAATGTTGTAATACGGGCGGTTGCTTTCCAGAATGGCGCCGCCTGAATTAAAACGATATTGAGCCGGTCCGCTAATCGCTTCATTATTGATGCTGCGAAAACTTTTGGACACGACGGCCGTACAACTCAAGCCTGGTCCTGGACGCTCGTCGAATTCATAAATCCAGCGGCGCGAATCAAGCCAACGGCCCTGACCGACTACCGAAGGATCATCACACTGCACCTGAACGGGTGCAGGCAATTGCGAATCCCCAAAATGAACTGCGGGTGTGGCAAAGGTGACTTTGACATCCCGCAAATCCGATGTCGCCCCTTGGGGCGAGAAACTGCTTATCGTAATGGCTTGGGCGCTACTGACACCCAGCAAGAACATCAAACCCAGCAAAGACTGGCGATGCATCGTTCTTCCCCTATGGAATGTGCTATTTTCGGCGCCAGTTTAATAGAAATCAGACCCTCTGAGCGTGTCTGACTAGCCCCGAAAGCGCATAAAGAATGCCACCAAGTGCAACAGAAAAAGACACCGGGCTTTAATTGTTCACGACACCCGTTTGTAGAAGCATTCATGGCATTTGAAAGAAAAAATTTCAAATGCGACCAATACCCTGCTTTTTTCCCAAAACTGGCGGCATCCACTACGATAAGAAACATAATTGCCCAGGCAGTCACTGGAAAAGCACGGTACTCGCCCCATATGGGTTAAGGCTTGCACGATCAATCCGCTTAGATTTCAGGATAGACACATGAGCACGATGACACTGCAGGAACTGGATAAAACCCGCGAGGAATGTCGCAAACTGATCAGTCGGCGCGCTCTGCTGTCAGCAGCGGCAGCCGTGGTGCCCATCCCTGGTGTGGATGTGGGTACGGATGTGGCGATTCTGATGAAAGTCATCCCCATCATCAATGCGCGCTTCGGCTTGACGGCCAACGATGTGGACGCCCTGAGCCCGGAGCTGAAAAAGCTGGTGGTCGTGGGGGGAACCAGTATGGGCCTGGGCATGGTGGGACGCGTGCTGACTACAGATCGCGTGGTCAATATTCTGGTGCGTCTGGGAGCGAAGAAACTGGCCGGGAAATACGGCGCCAAATATGTGCCTTTGATAGGCAGCGCCATTTCCGCTTCCATCAGCTTTGTAGTGCTGCGCAAAGTCGGCAACCAGCATATTGAAGAATGCTATGAAATTGCCCGCCGCCTGGCACTGGAGACACAAAGGAAGGAAGCCGTCCACACCATTGATGGCGGTGAGGAAGGCTTGATCCGCGAAATCAAGGGCTAAGCCCTTGATCCCGTTTAGGCCGCAGGAACCACGCCCGGCGTTTTGCTGCGGCCATTCAACATATAGTCCATCAGCTCGCGCACCGATTTCATGGCTTTGCCAAAAGGCAAGGCTTCGGAACTACGGAAGAACAGACCGCGCTGTACATCACCTTTCAGGGCATAGGCCAACTGACGATCAATGCAAAACTGACCATGACGCTGCACGCCATCGCGCAAGCCACAATGTGCCAGGCAATCAAAGCCTTCCGTGCAAGCACGCTCTCGCGCCACCGATTGCAGCTTTTGCTCTTTGTGCAGGTAAGCATCCAGCCAGGGCGTACGCACGGCACGGGCAGGCAGTCCGGCCACGCTCATAAAGGTCACGATGTCCTTGGGCTCGGCATCCAGCAACACGCGCTTGAAGTTCTCATGCGCATCACCTTCTTCAGTGACGGCAAAGGCAGTGCCCATTTGCACCCCATCTGCCCCCCAATCCATTAATTGACGCAGTTGTTCAGGACGGTGAATCCCGCCTGCAGCGATCAAGGGAATACGCTCGGCCTCCAGGCCCAACTCGCGAAACAAGGCGCGGCAGCCTTCCAGAACGCGCTGGAAAGCATATTCAGGCTTGTTCAAGGATTGGTCGTCGGCGGCCCCCAGGTGGCCTGCGGCAAAACGGGGATTTTCCAGAACGACTGCATCCGGCAAACGCTTGCGGCGCAGCCATTTCTTCACCAGTAAAGTGACGCCGCGCACATCCGACAAGATTGGAATCAAGGCAACTTTGGGATGATCCTGAACCAGCTCAGGCAAGTCCAGCGGCAGGCCAGCGCCCACCACCACGGCATCTGCCCCGCTTTCGCAAGATTGACGCACATACTCGGGATACTGCGAGACAGCCTTCATGATATTGACGGCGATGCCACCGTTGCCACCCGAGCGCTCTCGGGCACGATTGATCTCGCGGTCCAGAGCCTGCAAATTGGCTGCATCGACCACGCCTTTTTCGACATCACCCTGGGTGCTGTCCATCAGGTCTTCGTGATGACGCCGTAAATCCACGCTGGAGATCGTCCCCAGCCCGCCCAATGCGGCCACAGTACCGGCCAGCCGGGACGCCGAAATACCGACTCCCATGCCGCCTTGAACAATAGGCAAAAGCAGTTTTCCCTTCAGGGACATGAGACGTAAATCCGTCTTTAGCACGATGTTGATACCTTAGGTTGATGCAAGAACCTGCCGGTCACGTCGGGACCAGAAACAGGGCAATAGAATCGTGGCCGTCTGCAAGGACGGCCACTGTGTTAAATCAGGCGGGAATAGCGGGCACCGCTTTCCTGGCTCAAGTACTTGTCGAACACCATGCTGTAGGCGCGCACAAACAAACGGCCTTTGGGCAGAACCTGGATGGATTGGGCATCGACTGTCAGCAAGCCAGCGTCGGCATAGCTGTTGAGCTCTTGCAGCTCGGCAGAGAAATAGCTGGCAAAATCAATGCCGTAACGCGCTTCCAGACGCAAGATAGGCACTGGCATGCTGCACATCAAATGCATGATGACTTCCGCCCGCAGGCGATCGTCCTGCTGCATCACAATACCCCGCTCGATGGGCAAACGCCCCCGGTCTATATCGGCGTAATAATTGCGCAGGCTGCGGGCATTTTGCACATGCATGGTGCCCACCTGACCAATAGACGACACGCCAAAAGAAACCAGATCGCAGGCTGCGCGGGTGGTGTAGCCCTGGAAGTTGCGGTGCAGGCTACCGTCCAGGCGGGCCAGATTCAGCTCGTCGGTCGGCAAGGCAAAGTGGTCCAGACCGATATAGACATAGCCTGCATCCAGCAGACGCTGCGAAGACATCAGGAACAGTTGCAGACGCTGGTCGGCATCGGGCAGTTCTTCTTCATTGATTAAACGCTGCGCCTTGAATCGCGTTGGCAAGTGCGCGTAGTTATACAGAGCGATGCGATCTGGTCGCAGTTGCACCAAGGAGTCAATGGTGATGGCAAAGCTTTCCAGGGTCTGCAAAGGCAGACCGTAGATCAGGTCCGTGTTGATGGACTGGAAACCGGCAGCCCGGCTTTCTTCAATGGCGCGTTTGACCATTTCGAAGGGCTGAATACGGTTGATCGCTTTTTGCACATTGGGGTCAAAATCCTGCACCCCGAAGCTGGTACGGTTAAAACCCAGAGCCGCCAAGTTCTGGAGCGTGCCTTCCGCCAAGGTACGCGGGTCGATCTCGATGCCCAGTTCGGCATCGTCCGTGAACGCGAACTGCTCCTTGAGCTTGGCCATCAAGCGGGCCAACTGTTCATTGTCCAGGAAAGTGGGCGAGCCGCCGCCCAAATGCAGTTGTTCGGTGCGCCGGTCTTCACCCATATATTGGGTGACCATATCAATTTCGCGCAGCAGGTAATCCAGGTACTGCTCGCTCTTGCTACGATCCTGCGTGATGATCTTGTTGCAGGCACAGAAATAGCAAAGCGACTGACAAAACGGGATGTGCAGGTAAACCGACAGAGGCGGATTACTGCTGCTCAAGGCGCGCCGCGATAATTCGTGAATATAAGGCTGAGCAGGAAAGTCCTGAAAAAAACGATCTGCAGTGGGATAGGAGGTATAGCGAGGCCCGGAACGATCAAAACGCCGGATCAGGGCTTCAGAGATTTCGATATCCGGCGCGGTGGGGGCGCTGGCATCCGATGCTTCCAGTGTTTGCGGCATAAAGGGTCCTCCTGCACGAGACCTGTTTCTTCTAGTCAAGCATTTATTGTGAGAGAAAACCTCAAGCATGCGCTTGACCTGCATCAAGGCCGCAATAACTAAAAAAACGCTTTTTTTATGGCTGTTGGACTGAATTTAGCTTCATATATCGTATTATTAAGCGCTAGCCGCCTAAATTACCGCCTGTTGGAGTCAGATGTATTTGCTCGTGATCCTAGCTCTACCGTTTATCGGTAGCTTGCTATCTTCCCTGATGCCCGCGAACTCTCGCAAACTCCAGGCATCTCTTGCAGGCGCTGTCGCCGTTACGTGCGCCTTACTCACTCTCTACGCCTATCCGGACATTGCTCGCGGAGAGGTGCTGGAGTCGTCACGCTCCTGGATACCCGCCCATGGCTTGACCTTCAAGCTGCGCATGGACGGCTATGCCTGGCTTTTCAGTATCATCATTACCGCCATGGGGGCCTTGATCGCCCTTTATGCGCACTATTACCTGTCCGCTCAGGATCCGGTCCGACGTTTTTTCTCCTTTCTGCAAGCCTTTATGGGCTCGATGCTGGGGGTGGTGCTGTCGGGCAATCTGATCCAGCTGGTCGTGTTCTGGGAGCTGACCAGTCTGTCCTCCTTCATGCTGATTGCCTACTGGTATCACCGCATGGATGCGCGACGGGGTGCGCGGATGTCGCTGATCATTACGGGAACCGGCGGTTTCTGCTTGTTGGCGGGCGTGCTCATGCTGGGCCAGGCTGCCGGCAGTTACGACCTGAGTGTGGTACTGGAGTCGGGCGAGCAGATTCGCAATCACCCCTGGTATACCGGGATGCTGATCCTGATTGCCTTGGGTGCACTCACTAAAAGCGCGCAGTTTCCCTTCCATATCTGGCTGCCTCACGCCATGGCCGCCCCCACACCTGTGTCCGCCTATTTGCACTCGGCCACCATGGTCAAGGCCGGGGTATTCCTGCTGGCGCGCCTGTGGCCTGCCCTGTCGGGCACCACGGAATGGGCTGTCATTATTGGCGGCGCTGGCCTGTGTTCCCTGACGCTGGGGGCTTATGTGGCCATGTTCCAGCGCGACATGAAAGGCGTACTGGCCTATTCCACCATCAGCCACCTGGGTCTGATTACCTTGCTGTTGGGCCTGAACAGCCCACTGGCTCTGGTCGCGGCGCTGTTTCACATGATGAATCACGCGACGTTCAAGGCCTCCCTGTTCATGGCTGCCGGTATCGTGGACCACGAGACCGGTACCCGTAACCTGAACCGGCTTTCCGGTTTGCGCCACGCCATGCCCTTGACTGCCACCTTGGCTACCGTTGCGGCGGCTGCCATGGCCGGTGTGCCGCTATTGAATGGCTTCATCTCCAAAGAAATGTTCTTTGCCGAGACCATTCTGGCCAGCAATGGCAACACCTGGGAATATGCTCTGCCCGTGGTGGCCGTAATTGCGGGCTCCTTCAGCGTGGCCTACTCCTTGCGCTTTATCGCACAGGTGTTTTTTGGCCCCGTCGCCAAGGACTTGCCCCGCGAGCCACACGAGCCGCCTCGCCGCATGTTGATCCCCAGCGCGATTCTGGTACTGACCTGTCTCTTGGTCGGCATTATTCCCAGCCTGACTTTTGGCCCCTTCTTGCATACTGCGGCCAGCGCCATTCTGGGTGCAGAAATGCCTCAGTACGACCTGGCCGTCTGGCATGGTTTCAACCTGCCCCTGATCATGAGTCTGGTCGCCACAGGCATGGGCGTGATCTTCGTTCTGATCATCAACCGCTTCTACAGGAACCGCCAAGGCCGTACGCCTTTGCTGACCCGTGCTGATGGCCGACGCTTCTTTGAGCTGGCCATGGAGTATCTGGAAGTGGCAGCCAACTGGGCCGTGGGCAAGCTTTACTCGCCACGCCTGCAGCGTCAGACCTTGCTGATTATTGTGGCCACAATCTGTGTTGCTGCCCTGCCTCTGATTCGCGGCAACTGGTTCAAGTCCACTATTTCCACCCCCATCGACCCCTTCTTCGCCCTGATGTGGGCCGTCGGAATTGCCTGCGCGATTGGTGCGGCTCGTCAAGCCAAGTTCCACCGCCCGGCCTCCTTGCTGCTATCTGGTGGCGCTGGACTAGTTACCAGCCTGACCTTTGCCTGGCTTTCCGCCCCTGACCTGGCACTGACCCAGTTGGCGGTGGAAGTGGTCACCGTTGTGCTGATTTTGCTGGGCCTGCGCTGGCTGCCGCAACGCGTCAGTGATATGCCTGGCGGCCAGGACAATAGTGGTCGTGCCCTGTTCCGCCGTAGCCGCGACTTGATTATTGCCATTCTGGCCGGTTGCGGTATTGCCGCTCTGGCCTACGCCATGATGACACGCCCCCACCCCAGCGGCATCTCGCCCTTCTTTGTCGAGAAGGCCCTGCCCCTGGGCGGTGGCGCGAACGTGGTGAACGTGATTCTGGTGGACTTCCGCGGCTTTGATACCTTTGGTGAAATCGTGGTGCTGGGCATTGTGGCCCTGACGGTCTTTGCGCTGCTGCGACGCTTCCGTCCACCCATCGAAGCCATCGCCCAGCCTCTGGCCCGTCGCCAGAACGTCAAGGACAGCCGCGAAGCCGTCTTTGTGGAACCGGACCCCAAGACACCGTTACCAGAAGGCATCATGCAGATTCCAGCTGTCTTGCTGCGCCTGCTGCTGCCTATCTCCACGCTGATCGCCCTGTACTTCCTGCTGCGTGGGCACAACCTGCCCGGTGGCGGTTTTGTGGGCGGCCTGATCATGGCAACCGGCATTATCCTGCAATACATGGTTAGCGGCGTGGTCTGGATGGAGTCCCGCCCACTGATTCAGCCTCAAACCTGGATTGGCTTGGGTCTGCTGACAGCCGGTGTGGCTGCCATGCTGGTTTGGGCCTTCAACAAGCCCTTCCTGTCTGCCCAAAGCTGGGATCTGCATCTGCCCCTGGTGGGCGACGTCCATACCTCCAGCGCGCTGATCTTTGACATTGGCGTATTCATGCTGGTGATTGGTTCCACCATCCTGATTCTGGTCGCGCTGGCCCACCAGTCCCTACGTTTTTATCGCAAACTGCCGTCGCTGCAATCCGCCTCGAACGCTGCATCCGGGATGGAGAATAAATAATGGAAATCGTGCTTTCAATTGCGATTGGTGTGCTGGCGGGCTCGGGCGTCTGGCTCCTGCTGCGCCCGCGTACCTTTCAGGTCATCATGGGGCTGGCTTTAGTGTCCTATGCCGTGAACCTGTTCATTTTCAGCATGGGCAGGCTCAAAATCAGCGCCGCTCCCGTTATTAACGCCGGCAAGCTGGGGGCCGACTATGCCGACCCCCTCCCCCAAGCGCTGGTCTTGACCGCTATTGTGATTGGCTTTGCTACCACCGCCCTGTTTCTGGTCGTCATTCTGGCCAATCGTGGCCTGAGCGGTACCGACCACGTTGATGGCCGCGAGGAAGACGATCTGTGAGTCTACTCAACCAACACTTGCCCGTATTGCCCGTTGCCATCCCCATGGTGGCCGCGGCCCTGATGGTGATGCTGCGCGACAAGCGCCGTCACTACAAGCTGCTGATCGCTTTCAGCTCCTTATTGGCCCAGTTGTTCTGCGCGGTCTATCTGCTCTTGCTGGCCGATGGCACGCTGGACCCGATCTGGCCCCAGTCCGTCGGTGTGTACCTGCTCGGTGACTGGCCCGCTCCCTTCGGGATTGTGCTGGTCGTGGACCGGCTGGCCGCCTTCTTGCTGGTGCTGACCAATGTGCTGGCCTTTTGCTGCTGGTTCTATTCGCTAGCACGCTGGGATCGCGTGGGGGTACATTTCCACTCCTTGTTCCAGCTGCTCTTGATGGGCCTGAACGGCGCCTTCCTGACAGGTGACCTGTTCAACCTGTTTGTGTTCTTCGAGGTTCTGCTGGCCGCATCCTATGGTCTGATGCTGCACGGTTCGGGCGCGGCCCGCGTCAGTGCCGGTCTGCACTACATTGCCGTCAACCTGATCTCCTCCTTCTTGCTGCTGATCGCCATTGCCCTGGTTTACGGTGTCACCGGCACCCTGAACATGGCTGATCTGGCTCTGCGCGCCGGTTCCATGCCGGACTCGGACCGTCTGGTTTTTGAAGCGGCCATGGCCATCCTGGGTATTGCCTTCCTGATCAAGGCCGCCGCCTGGCCCCTGAACTTGTGGCTACCCAATGCTTATGGCAATGCCAGTGCGCCGGTCGCTGCCATGTTTGCGATCATGACCAAAGTAGGTATTTACGCACTGCTGCGTATCGGCTCCTTGCTGCTGCCTACGGGAGCGCCTGCCGCCTTTGGCGTGGCCTGGATGTTCCCCGCCGGGATCGCCACGCTGGCCTTCGGCGCTATTGGTGTCATGGCCGCACAGCAACCCGAACGACTGGCCAGTTATTGCATCATCGTGTCCTCCGGCACCTTGCTGGCCGCCTTGGGCATGCCCGGCGTCATCCTGACCGGCCCTGCCCTGTACTACATGCTCAGCAGCGTTCTGGCCTTGGGTGCTTTCTTCCTGCTGCTGGAACTGGTTAGCCGTACCAAACCTTTTGGTGCCGACCTGCTGGCCGTCAGTCAGGAGGTCTTTGACCTGGACGACCCGGAGTCCGAAGACAATAGCGATGACGTGGTAGGTGTGGCTATCCCTGGCGTGATGGTGTTCCTGGGCATGTCCTTTATTGCCTGCGCCTTGCTGATTGTGGGCCTGCCACCGCTGTCCGGTTTTGTGGCCAAGCTGTCCTTGCTGACAGCCGCGCTGAAAGCCTCGGGCCAATCGCCAGAGCCTCTAAACGCCTGGATTCTGACCGCTGCCGTGCTGATTTCCGGCGTAGCCGGTTTGATCGCCATGGTACGTGTGGGCATTCGTCTGTTCTGGAGCAATAGTTCCCTGACGATTCCCCGCCTGAAGCTGATCGAAGCTGCTCCCATTGCCAGCATTATTGTGGCTTGCGGGATCTTGAGCTGGTATGCCGGCCCGATCACCACCTACCTGGAACAAACAGCCCAGCAACTGGACGAACCCCGTATTTATATAGGGTCCGTCCTGCGGCAGAACCCGCTACGTTCTGTTCAAGCGGAGTGATTCTGATGCGACGCTATACCAAACATCTTTTCCTGCCCTTGCTGCTGCTTGGCCTGTGGCTGCTGCTGAACGACTCGCTCTCGGCCGGTTACGTGGTGCTGGGCCTGTTCCTGGCTATCGCCCTGAGCTTGGCAGCCATTCCATTTCGTCCGGTTAAGGCCAGCATCCGCCACCCCTTTCTGGCCTTGAAACTGATTTGCCAAGTGGCCTGGGACATTGTGCTGTCCAATATTGCCGTTGGCCATCTGGTTCTGAAAGGCAGCAAAGCACCTCGTCCGGGCTTTCTGGCCATTCCGTTGCAACTGACTGACCCACATGGTCTGGCAGCCTTGGCGTGCATCATTACCTACACCCCAGGTACTGTCTGGTCCGGCTTCGATTACGAGACCCGTGTCCTGACTTTGCACATTCTGGATCTGCAAGACGAACAGGTCTGGTTAGACACTATTCAGAAGCGCTACCAAGGACCGCTACTGGAGATTTTCCAATGATAGACATTGTTTACTGGGCCTGTCAGTTTGCCCTGGGCTGCTTTGTCCTGGGCATGGGCTGCGCCGTCATCCGCCTGCTTAAAGGCCCCTCTGCCGCCGACCGCGTGCTGGCGCTGGACACCATGTACATCAACGGTATGCTGGCCTTGCTGGCCCTGGGCATCCGTTTTGACTCTACCTTGTACTTTGATATCGCCTTGCTGATTGCCCTGTTTGGTTTTGTAGGCTCGGCAGCCATGGCGAAATTCCTGCTGCGTGCCGAGGTGATCGAGCCATGAATACGCCTTTACTACCTTGGTGGCTGGCTGTCCCGGTTGCCCTTTTGCTGGTTCTTAGCGGCATCGTGGCCCTGGTGGGTTCGGCTGGCTTGCTGCGCTTCAAACACTTTTATTCACGCATCCATGCCCCCACCATGGGGAACACGCTGGGTACGTTTTTCATGGTGCTGGCCGTCGCCATCAGCGCCAGCCACTTGATGAGCCGTCCCATTCTGCATCCGCTCATCCTGAGTGTGCTCTTGATCATTACCTCGCCGGTCACCGCCATCTTTCTGATGCGCGCTGCCATCAAACGCGAGCATCGCCAACGTCTGGCCGAATATGGCCCGGACGAGCCAGGCTATCTGGACATGCCACATAAAGCGCCTCTGCCCAAAGATTTGGCTCAACCACCAGCCAGCGATAAGACCTAAGTCAAGCAGTAAGGGTTTAGACAAGTTTTATTACCCTCACTTGCAACTGCTCCACTTATACTAGTAAGTGTTTACTGCGTATCGGGAATTGCCCCATACGCAGTCGCTTTTGGGGCTTTGCGGCCTGCTACTCATACCTGCTCGTAACAGTGCTCGCCAAGCCGGTGATTCCCTTAGCAAGTAAAGGAGTGAGATCGATGAGTCTACTTACACGCCCATCCCGAATTCTGAGTGCCGGCCTGCTCAGCCTGGGTTTGCTGTCCTCTGCTGCCTGGGCTCAAACCCCGTCCCAAGACTACCGACACGACATCCAGCGCTGTGAGCAATTCAAAGGCGACCAGCGCACCACTTGCCGTCGCGAAGCCGGTGCCGCGCTGCAAGCCGAACGTCAGCACAAGCTGGACAAGCGCGATCACAATCTGGATGCCAACCGGCAAGCGCGCTGCCATCGCTTACCCGCTGATCGCCAGCAAGACTGCCTGAAATCCATGACCGGCCAGGACACAACGGTACGCGGTAGCGTGGAAGGCGGCGGTATCCTTCGCGAAACCACGACTGTGGTGCCTGCTCAGTAAACGCAGAAAACACGGCTATTCATAATAGCTAGCCAGATAAAAAGAATGGGCCTTGAAAAGGCCCATTCTTTGTTTCTACTGGCTGCAATAGCTAGCTGCAGCTGCAAATGTCTCCACCTACAGCTCCACCTGTATCCCCATCTCCACCACGCGATTAGGCGGGATTTTGAAAAAGCGCGTGCTACGGCTGGCATTGCGCGCCATGAAAGCAAACAAGCGACGACGCCAGCCCAAGTACCAGGGCTGACGGGATTGGATCATCACCGTCTGGCGCGACAGGAAGTAGGACGTCTGCATAGGCTCCAGATTCAGCTCCGGGTGCTCCAGAGCAATCTGCTCCAGCAACTGCGGCACATTGGGCTCTTGCTTGAAGCCCCAGGAAGCCACCGCCTGCCAGCTGCCTCGGCTTAGACGTTGCAGGCTATAGCGCTCCCCAAAAGGAACGTAAGGCACACCAGCACTGGTTACGGTCAAAAACAGGACCTGTTCATGCAGGACTTTATTGTGTTTCAGGTTATGCAATAAGGCCGGAGGAACCGAGTCGGGAATGGTGCTCATGAACACCGCCGTCCCTGGTACACGGGTCGGAGCGTACTCCTCCAGGCTCAGCAAGAACTCTTTTATCGGCTGCTTGTTTTCAAGCAGACGTTCGTGCAAGGCGGCTCGTCCCTGACGCCAGGTCAGCATCAAGCCCAGCAGCACAGCACCCACCAGCAAAGGCAGCCAACCGCCTTCCAGAATCTTGAGCGCATTGGCCGAGAACAGCAATATGTCCAGAATCAGGAAAACACCCAGGAGCCCCAGCCAGGCCCAGCGCTTGATTCCGCTAGCGCGGCGCGGCAGCAGTACCAGAGCCAGCAAACTGGTCATCAGCATGGTACCCGTGACTGCAAAGCCATAAGCATGGGCCAGGCGATCCGAGGAGCCAAAGCTCAGGACCAGAATCATCACCGCCACGCATAGCAGCAAATTCACACGCGGCAAGTAGATCTGCCCTTCTTCTTTGGCTGAAGTATGTTGAATCACCATGCGCGGCCAAAAACCAAGCTGCACCGCCTGACGAGTTACAGAAAACGCACCGGATATCACGGACTGGGAGGCGATCACCGTTGCAACCGTTGCCAACATCACCATGGGCACCAAGGCCCAGTTGGGAGCCAGGAAGAAGAACGGATTACGAATGGCGGCTGGGTCGGAAATCAACAATGCGCCTTGGCCGAAATAACACAGGACCAGGCAGGGCATGACAATCATGAACCAGGCTTTACGAATTAAAGGACGGCCAAAATGGCCCATATCGGCGTACAAGGCCTCGGCCCCCGTCAAGGCCAGGACCAAGGCCCCCAAAAGCAAAAAGGTTTGCCAGGGAGCCTCAGCAATAAAAGCCACGGCCCACCGTGGGTCCAGGGCCATCAAAACTTGGGGATGCTCAATAACACGCCATAGACCCAAGCCACCCAGCACCAGAAACCAGGTCAACATAATGGGGCCGAACAACTTACCCATGGTGCCCGTGCCATGGGACTGGATCAGAAACAAGGCCAGCAAGACGCCCAGAGCCAAAGGTACGACCCAAGGGTCCAGCACGTGAGACACCATCCCTATGCCTTCCAGCGCCGACATCACGGAGATGGCCGGGGTAATGATGCTGTCCCCATAAAACAAGGCAGCACCAATCAGCCCCAGCACCACAATAATCTGCCGACGTGGCCCCTGAATGCCGCGTGCCGCCAATTCCATCAGGGCCAGCGTGCCGCCCTCACCTTTATTGTCCAGACGCAACACCACCGTGACGTACTTGATGGAGACCACCAGGGTCAGCAGCCAGAACAGCAAGGACAGCACTCCATAGACCTGTTCGGCACCAGGCTGTCCGTAAGCACTCAAGGCCACTTTCATGGTGTAGAGCGGGCTGGTTCCTATATCGCCATGCACCACGCCTAAAGCGCCCATTAACAAGGCGGCCTGAGCCGCTTTTTTGGGGTTTTCTGTTGCTGTGTTCAAGGCTTAGTTTCCAATCAAAGTATCGTGCCGGGTCAGACGCGCACCAATACGCGGACCGGGAAAAACAATGGTGATGCGAGTGCCTGGAAAATCAGGACGGCTCATCAGGCTCCACCAGGCGCCATGCGCACGGGCAATCTCCTGCACAATGGCCAAGCCCAAGCCAGAACCTCCTGCTTGGGTACCGGGGGAGCGGTAAAAGGCTTCAAATACGCGCTGCTGCTCGCTGGACTCAATACCCGGCCCGTGATCTTCCACCGACAAGGAGGGTGGATTACTGGCCACCCGCAAGACAATGCGGTCTGTCCCTTGTCCGTAACGCAAGGCGTTATCCATCAGATTGGACAATAACTCCCGCAAGAGCACGGGGGCAGCATCAATCCAGACCGGCTTTTCAGGTGCCAGCAAATGGATTTCCACACCATGCTGACGAGCCTGCAAGAACCAGTCACCGCCCTCCTCGCGCGCCCATTCACACAAGTCCAGGCGCACAAAGCTGTCTTTAATATTAGTGTCCGCATCGGTACGTGCCAGCACCAACAACTGTTGGCCCAGACGAATCATGCGATCCGAAACACTTTTGATGCGCTCGGCCCGTTGGCGGATATCTTCTGGCAAAGGCCTTGCCAGCATCAGCTCGGACTCCAGCTGCAAACCCGTCAGGGGTGTGCGCAACTGATGCGCTGCGTGACCAATAAAGCGCTTTTGCGCCTGCAGGGTATCACGCTGACGTTCCAGCAACTCGTTGAAGTGCTCCACCAGCGGCACAATCTCGGCGGGCAAGGCACTGGCATCCAGACGCTCGAAGTCATCATCAGCACGGTTACGGATTTGCTGCGATAAATCATCAATGGACGCCAACTGCGAGCGAATCCCCGACAGCAATACCCAGGCAATCAGACTGACCAACAGCACCTGGCTCAGTGCCATGGTCCAGAAAATGTCGCGCAGCAGCCAGTCTTCCAGGCTCATGCGACGCGTCAGTATCCAGGTAACGCTCAAATCGAGCACCACCAGAATGGAGATCGGGGGAAACAAACGGCCCATCAGTTTGCGGGCCAAAGAACCGGGAGCAAGAAAGCGCTCCAGCCAGCCTCGCAACAAGGAGGTTTTTACCGCTGGAGAAAGATGCTGATCGGGCATGGTTGACCTAAGGTTTCAGGCAGCGGGCACGGGCTGCCGTTATGCTCCGGCCACGCTCTCCACATCGAGCAAATAGCCAAAGCCGCGCACAGTCTGTATGACAGCCCCGGTGCCTTCCAGGCGCTTGCGCAAACGATACACGTAGACTTCGACTGCATTGTCGCTGAAATCGGCATCCCAGGCAGACAAGGAGTTGATAATTTGCTGCTTGGTGACCACACGGCCCGCGCGCATCATCAGCATTTCCAGTACGGACAGCTCGCGCACCGACAAGGTCACACGTTGACCGGCACAGCGCAGCTCGCGGCCAATGGTATCAAAGCTCAAGGGGCCCACATCAATAATGGGCTGTACCTGACCACTGCGGCGGCGGCCAAAAACACGCACGCGGGCGGCCAGCTCGGACAGGTCAAAAGGTTTGATCAGGTAGTCGTCAGCACCGGCATCCAGGCCGCCGACACGATCATCCACGCCATCACGCGCAGTCAGAATCAGGACGGGAATAGCGTTGCCCTGCTGACGCAATTGGCGCAGCACGTCCAGGCCACTGATGCCGGGCAAGTTCAAGTCCAGGAGCAGAAGATCGTAGACCTGGGCGGCCAACTCCTTCAAGGCACTTTCGCCTTCCTGGAGCCAGTCAACAGCGTAGCCCTGATCGTTGAGAAATTCCTGCAGTGCGGCGCCCAGTATGGCGTCGTCTTCGATAACTAGTACACGCATTCGGGGGATTTTATTACGAAACTGGCCCCTCGCGTTGCAGATGCAAAGCGAGGGGCCAGAAAAAACAACACGAAGAAGAACCTGGAATTACAGAGCGGGTTTAGGCTCAACGGCCTTCTGGTCGGCGACGGTGCCTTCCTTGGCCTCGCCCTCATCACCCGCGGCCTTGGTCGTTGGACCTGGACGCGTAATGAAACCCAGACGGGTCAGGCCGGAAGCTTTGGAGCGGCTCATGACCTGGGCCAGTGTTTCGTAGCGAGTATCGGTATCGGCACGGATACGCAATTCAGGCTGAGGCTGATCCTTGGAGTAAGGGGCCAGCGTGGCGGTCAGGTCTTCCAGCGCCACCGGCTGCTCGTTCACGAAGATCTGCCCTTCTGCGTCAATCGCCAGATCAATCGTCTTGGGATCTTGCTGGACTGGTTCAGACGTCGCCTGGGGCAGCTGAATCTTGATGGAGTGCGACAGCAGCGGAGCAGTGATCAGAAAGATCACCAGCAACACCAGCATGACGTCGATCAGCGGCACCATATTGATTTCGGACAGCGCGGAGCCCGAGTTGCGATTATCAAAGCTGCCAAAAGCCATGATTAGTGCTCCCGCTTGGCAGCCGCTGCCGAGCTCGATGCTGCACCACCGCCCGAGCTAGGGACACGACGCAGAACAGGTTGGTTATCTTGCACAGGCTGGCCTGTGGTCAGGAAAGTGAACAGGTCGTGAGCAAACGCGTCCAGCTGGGACAGGTAAACGCGGTTGGTACGCACAAACGCGTTGTAAGCCAACACGGCAGGAATAGCCACGGCCAGACCCAGACCGGTCATCACCAGGGCTTCACCCACAGGACCGGCGATCTTGTTCAGGGTTACGCCATCGGACAGACCGATATTGATCAGTGCGTGGTACACACCCCAAACCGTACCGAACAGCCCCACAAACGGAGCGGTAGAACCCACCGAAGCCAGCAGCGTCAGGCCGTTTTCCAGCTTGGCGGTTTCTTCATCCATGACTTTACGCATGATGCGCGAGACAAAGGCATCGGTGGAGCCTTTCTCTTCCAGACGCATGGCGCCGTATTTCACATGGTGTTTTTGAGCGTGAATAGCGTGACTGGCCAGGTGGCTGAACGGATCGCGGGCACCGTGGGTGGCAATTTCGTTTTCAACCTGCTCCAGGGAACTGGCGGACCAGAACTCGCGCATGAAACCTTGCGAGCGGCGCTTCAGGCGGAAGGACAACACGCCTTTGACGATGATCAGGTACCAGCTGGCAACCGACATCAAGGCCAGAATCACGAACAAGGTCTTGCCGACCACATCACTTTGCTGGATAAAGTGCAGCACCCCGGTCGCTTCCTCAGCGGCAGCAACACTGGCGGCAGCCTGATCTGCAACAGGCCCTGCAACTTGTGCCAGGCTTACCCATACGCTTTGAAATAGTTCCTGCATCATTGATATATCCTAGTAAACAAAGTCGAAAGGAATATCGGCCATGGCACGATAGGCCACACCATTTTCCGTATACGGTTTAAAACGCGCTGTGCGTACTGCTTTCAGTGCCGACTCATCCAGACGTTCATAGCCTGAGGAGCTTTGCACTTTGGCTTCCAGCACGGTTCCTTGGGTTGAAATCACTACACGAACCACCACGCGGCCCTGCTCACGACGGCGCTCGGAAGCCCGGGGGTACACCGGCACAGGACGA
Organism: Alcaligenes sp. RM2; assembly: GCF_052931795.1. Lineage (NCBI taxonomy): Bacteria > Pseudomonadati > Pseudomonadota > Betaproteobacteria > Burkholderiales > Alcaligenaceae > Alcaligenes > Alcaligenes sp. RM2. The sequence goes on along the minus strand of NZ_JBRFIO010000001.1, from coordinate 698,767 downwards.
CGTCCCAAATAATCTACACGACCAATCAGCTTGGGCCGATCACCATCCGTAGAACGGGCGGCAGTTTGGGAGGACGTATTGTCCGTAGCTGGACCTGCTTGAGCGGCAGGAGCGGCTGGTTGAGCAGGCTGCGGTGTTTCTGCCGGTGGGACCTCGGGCTTGGGCTGTGGCTTGGGCTTAGGTTTCGGCTTGGGTTTTGGTTTGGGCTTGGGCGGCTCGGGAATCGGAGGTTTTTCCACGATAAGCTCTGGCTCGGGTTCCGGCTCAACAACCGGTTCTGGCTCGGGCTCGGGGTCCGGTTCCACCTCGGGTTCGGGCTCAGGTTCCGGCTCGGCCACCACTTCCTCAGGAGGGGCACTGACCTGCTCTTGTTGAACCGGGGACTCCGACACTTCCACCAACGTCACCCCAACAACATCCATGGGGGCAGGTTCACCCACAATCTTGGGGGTTTCCGTCCACAAGATGGTAGCCACGACACCCACGTGCAATCCCAGTGCCAATGCCAAACCAGTTGCCTTCAAGGCCAGCATCGAGCGATTATTCTTTTGAGAAGCAATTCCGGTCATAATCCGTTCTACACATTCTGCAACCCGCATGGACCATGACGGGACCGGACAGGATGCCCAGTGAAGTATCGAATCTTAACAGAAACAGGAATGATTCTCAATACTAAATTCCTGTAATATTTCCTGCTCCAATCCGCCCTGCAAAAAACCTCCAGATACTAACGCAGACAGGCTGACCTAGGGTCAGCCTGTTGCGAATAATTTGCAAGAAATCAGGACAATCGCGCTTCGGTTTGAGATTCGATAGGGAAAGCGCTGAACTTGCGTGGCAAGGCTAAAGCCCGCTCACCAGGCCGCAAGCCCAGCTGCGACCAACGCTGATGATCGAACTCGGCTTCCCAAGCACGCTCGCCCTCGTTCAAGGCCAGTTCAACCCGTACTGTCGCCCCCAAGGGAATAATGCGCTGCACGGCCACGACGATGCCCTGGCCATCCAATTGACGCTGTAAATCGAGGTCATGCGGGCGCACATAGCCTACTGCTTCCCCCTGACCCGCATCCTGAGCATTCAAGGCCTGATTGGACTCGAATTGTCCCAACTGAGGATCAGCCACAAAGCGTCCGTGCTGGAACTGACCCGGCAAGCGATTCGCCGCCCCCAGGAACTCATACACAAAAGGACTGGCAGGGTGGTTATAGACATCCTGCGGGGCGCCTTCCTGCTCAACCCGGCCTTTATTGAGCACCACAATACGATCAGCCACTTCAATGGCCTCTTCCTGGTCGTGCGTCACAAACAAGGTACTGATATGGAGGTCATCATGCAGACGACGCAGCCAGGAACGCAGTTCCTTGCGCACCTTGGCATCCAAGGCACCAAACGGCTCGTCCAGCAACAAGACACCCGGTTCCACCGCCAAGGCACGTGCCAGAGCAATACGCTGCCGCTGGCCACCCGACAAGGCCGCTGGGTAGCGATCGGCCAGCCAATCCAGCTGCACCAGCTCCAACAGCTCGTGCACACGCTGACGAATCTGGGCTTCGGGCAAGCGCTGCTTGCGTGGCTTAATGCGCAGACCAAAGGCGACGTTTTCAAATACCGTCATGTGGCGGAACAGGGCATAGTGCTGGAACACAAAACCCACCTGGCGATCACGCGTGCCCACAGCAGCCACATCCTTGCCGTTGATCAGCACCTGACCCGCATCCGCATGTTCCAGGCCAGCCACGATACGCAGCAAGGTCGTCTTGCCGCAGCCCGACGGCCCCAGCAAAGCCACCAGCTCGCCCGCTGGGAAATCCAATGTCACATCACCCAGTGCCGTAAACGCACCAAACTGTTTAGATAGATGACGAACTTCGATACTCATAATGAACTCCGAATGCGATCATCCACGATGACCGTCTTGAACCATTTTGCGCTCGGCCCACAATTTAAGCGCCAACGTCAGTAAAGCCAAGACCGCCAGCACCGAAGCCGCCGCAAAAGCGCCCACCGTGTGATAGTCGTTGTACTCAATCTCTACATGCAAGGGCAGCGTGTTGGTCTGGCCCCGTATATGGCCCGAGAGCACCGACACCGCCCCAAATTCACCCATGGCACGGGCATTGCACAGAATCACACCATACAGCAGGCCCCACTTGATCTTGGGCAGAGTCACCCGCCAGAACATTTGCCTGCCATTGGCCCCCAGCACCCGCGCAGCCTGCTCTTCCTCGCTGCCCTGCATTTGCATCAGCGGAATCAACTCACGCGCCACGAAAGGGAAAGTGACAAACAAAGTCGCCAAAACCAAACCGGGCAAGGCAAATACGATACGAATGTTATTAGCGTCCAGCCAATCCCAAAATGGGCCTTGGCGACCAAAAATCAGTAAAAACATCAAACCGGCAATGACAGGTGATACCGAGAACGGCAGGTCGATCAGCGTCGTCAGAATGCTTTTGCCACGGAACTCAAAACGCGCAATCGCCCAGGAGGCGGCCAGACCAAACGCGATATTCAAAGGCACGGCAATCACGGCAACCAGAACTGTCAGGCTGGCGGCATGCAAGGTATCGCTCTCGCTCAAGGCGGACAGATACGGCATGATGCCCCGGCTAAAAGCCGTCATGAAGACCAGGATCAAAGGCAGGAGCAAGAACAGCACAAAGAACAGCAAGGCAATGCCAATCAATAAGGCTTTGACGGCCAGACCTTCATCCTGCGCCGCCCGCAAGCGCGCCGTATGTACCGGCACCGCCTGCACAGATGAATCCATCGTCAGGCTGCTCATCGTGCGCCCTCCAAAGTCAAAGGCGCTGCCACCTTGGCTGCCTTGCCACTAGCCTGGCCCGAATGACGCGACTGCAAGTACCACTGCAAGCGATTGATCGCCAGCAAGATAATGAAGGACAGCACCATCATCAAAACGGCCAGCGCCGAGGCTCCGGCATAGTCAAACTGCTCCAGCTTGATCACGATCAGCAAGGGTGTAATTTCCGAAACCATAGGGACATTACCGGCAATGAAAATCACGGAACCGTACTCACCCACCGCACGGGCAAAAGCCAGCGCTACGCCCGTCAAGCAGGCGGGCAAGATAGCGGGCAGAATCACCTTGGTGACCGTCTGGAAGCGATCGGCCCCCAGGCAAGCACTGACCTCCTCTTGCTCCTGTTCCAGCTCTTCCAGAACCGGCTGCACGGTACGCACAACAAAGGGCAGTCCAATAAAAATCAGGGCGATCAGCACACCCCAAGGGGTAAATGCAATCTGCCCAACATAAGGTTCAGCCCAGGAACCGATCCAGCCCGTAGGCGCATAAATCGCTGCCAAGGAAATCCCGGCTACCGACGTTGGCAAGGCAAAGGGCAGATCAATCAAGGCATCCACAATTCGACGACCCGGAAAGCGGTAACGCACCAGGACCCAGGCCAGAATCAAGCCAAATACACCATTGATCAACGCCGCCAAAGCGGCCATCCCAAAGGTCAGTTTCAAGGAAGCCAAGACGCGCGCAGCACTGATGGTTTCCCAAAAGGCCGACCAACCCATAGAGGTGGTCTTGAGCAAAACAGCAGACAAGGGGATCAGAACAATCAGGCTCAAATAGCTGATGGACAAACCCATGGTCAAGCCAAAGCCTGGCAGAGCCCGCTGCTTGCGAGCAGCGGGCAGAAATCCCCAAAGACGAGCCTGTGACATCGAACGGTCCTCGGTGATAGTGGGGTTACTTGCTCAAGTAGATGCTGTCGAACACGCCACCATCCGCAAAGTGCTTGGCCTGAACCTGAGTCCAACCGCCCAGCTCATCGTCAACCTTGTACAGTTTCAACGCCGGGAACTGATCGCGGTACTTGGCGGCCACCGACTCCAGGCGAGGACGGTAAAAATGACGGGCGGCGATTTCCTGACCTTCCGGGCTATACAGATATTCCAGATAGGCCTGAGCCACTTTTTCCGTGCCATGCTTGGCGGCATTGGCATCTACCAGCGCCACGGGCGGCTCGGCCAGAATACTGCTGGAAGGCACCACAATATCGAAGCGATCGGGCCCCAGATCCTTGACGGACAAGAGCGCCTCGTTCTCCCAGGCAATCAATACATCGCCAATGCCCCGTTCCACAAAGGTTGTGGTCGATCCACGCGCACCGGAATCCAGCACGCTGACGTTGCGATACAGCTTGGCCACAAAGTCACGGGCCTGCGCTTCATCCCCATTGCCTTGCTTCAGGGCGTACAACCAGGCCGCCAGATAGTTCCAACGTGCCCCCGCCGAAGTTTTAGGATTGGGCGTAACTACCTTTACATCAGAGCGAATCAAGTCGTTCCAGTCGTGAATCCCCTTGGGATTACCCTTGCGCACCAGCAAGACAATCGTGGAGGTGTAAGGCGTACTGTTGTCTGGCAGGCGAGCCTGCCAGCCTTTGTCCAGCAAACCGGACTGAGCGATCTGATCAATATCGGAAGAAATACCTAGCGTCACCACATCAGCGGGCACGCCATCAATCACGGTACGGGCCTGCTTGCTGGAACCACCGTGGGAACTACGGATGACTACACTGTCACCGGTTTGCTCTTTGTAATGCGCCTGGAAAGCCTTATTGAATTCAGCATACAGTTCACGCGTTGGGTCGTACGAAACATTCAGAATACTGACCTCGGCTGCAACAGCGGTTGCCGCCGCCAGCACCAACGCCAGCAAAGCCCCTGCCCGAACGCCGTTCCACTTCTGTTGAATCCGCTTCATTTCCCACCCCCTAGAAACCATTTCCAAGCAATGAGAACGAGTCTAGCAAGGGTGTTACACCCGGCTAAATACCGATTCTTTGGTTAGATATAGCGGGGAGATGGAGGGGACCGAAACGGCTGCCAGATCCAGAGTGCTAAGGGTCCGGGAATCAGCCTGACAACTGCCCTTTTTCCAACACCAGCTCCCACATCGTTTTTTGCTTTATATATTTGTGCGATGTCATGTGCTGGACAGAAATCCGGCGCCATTCGGCCCCAAATAACTGCTCTACGCTGGCCTGATCACAGAAACGCTTGCAATTGCCTTGGTCGCGATAGAAGTTGGCTTCAATCAACTCGCCCTGCCCGGCACCGAAATTCACATCTTCGGTGGAGTTCAGGCGACATAAAAACAAGGCACCGGGCCGCAAGCTATTCCAGATTCTGCGCACAATGGCCCGGGTTTCATCCCAGGGGAAATAATGCAGGGACAAGCTGGCCAGGACCAGCTCAAGATTATTCGCCACCTGCGGCCAGGGACCTCGCGTATCCCTGCACTCAATCAAAGCCTCGGGAGCGCGCTGCTGTGCGATTGCCACACCTTCGGGTGAGAGGTCAAAAGCCATCACCTTCAATCCTGCCTGGGTCAAGGTCAACGTATCGTCGCCAAAACCACAGCCTATCTCCAGTACCGGCGAAGAAATTTCACGTTGAGCGATCAAGGGTAACCAGCGATCAAGCCAAGGGTCCGAATACATAAACACGTTTCTCGTACAACAAGGGTAAAAATCAGGTCGCTGGGACGTCAAGGTCACGGACCAGTAAAGTCAGGACAATCACCGCCAACAGGCACTCGCCTACATTGAACCAAAGGTGCCAGGGCTTGGACTTGTCACTATTACCCAATGCGTAACGTATCCCTCTGTAATTGATCCAGCCCAGGCTCACGACCAGCAAAGGCCACAAGATCCATAGCGGCGGGAAAAACAAAAGAAACATAAAGGCCAGCCATGCCAGAATCAAGGTGGCAAGAGGGGACAGGCAAGAAAGTAGTTTGCTCATGAAGGCCCGAGGAGCGCATATGGACAAGGTGTAGTGTTGCTTGAATAGCCACTACGCTCAAGGCCGGGCAGCTGTTGCTAGTATCGCTGCCTTGCCTGTGCTTTGCCTTTGCCTTTGCCTTTGCCTTTGCCTTTGCCTTTGCCTGGCAGCAGTTCAAACGGGAGAGGCATGACAAGTTGCAGGAATAAGCCTTTGTCGCCACTCCCCGTATTTCAGCTTCTCACGCAGAACGCTCGAATCAAGATCATCGGCGTGGCACCTGCATCAGTTCCTTGCCCGCCTCGTCATAGACAAGGACCGCCTTGTCTTCAACCGTAAACTCCATCAAGTCACGACCAGCCACAACCGGACCTTGATCCTCAACACGGATACGAATATCTTCGTCGTAGGCTTTGGGCAGGTAATCCATCATGGCCTTGCTTCCCTTGGGGCCATAGTCCCCAATAGAGTCACCCTCATACGACACATGTGAGCAGTGGACAGAAGCACAATATGTCCACATGGAGGGGGAAACATAAATGAAAAAGCCGAACCCAATATTTCAAAGGGTTCGGCTTTATCGACCGACGCTACACTTGCCTATGCAGGCAAGCAGGGGGTCAAACGATCTGGATCTGGGTAGCGCAAGGGCCTTTTTGGCCAACGCCAGCAACGAAGGAAACGCGTTGGTTCTCCTCCAGAGATTTAAACCCAGAACCCTGAATTTCACTGTGGTGCGCGAAGAGGTCTTTACCGCCACTCTCCGGCATGATGAAGCCGAAGCCTTTTTCGTTATTGAACCACTTCACAATACCAATTTCTGTTTTCAATGTATGTCCTAATTAATCAGGGGAAAAATGTCCCTGGACACACTATGGACGCTATCCGCATATATTGATAGCACCGTTACAAACTAAGCGGTTGGAGCACCCTGCCGGTTTCGCCACTTGCGACCCAACACAAGGGTGATTATTGACACGCAACACGACTAGTCCTTGTTAGCGGGTGAATGCCTTACCAATGCTTACATGGTTTCAGTAGGCATATCTGGCGACAAAGGGCACGGGTCTGGTAGAGCAGCGTTAGTATGAATTGACCTGAAATACAAACCAAACAGGCACAAAAAAAGCACTTAGTTTTACCTAAGTGCTTGATTCGACTAGCAAAAGAAATGGTGGGTGCTGAGGGGTTCGAACCCCCGACCTACGCCTTGTAAGGGCGCCGCTCTACCAGCTGAGCTAAGCACCCATTTCTGTGATGCCGTTCTTCTTGTGAAGAAAAAGAATTATAGGACCAAAGAATTTTTTTTGCAAGTCTTTTGCGTAAATTAATTTAAAAATTAATTCACAGCGTCTTTCAGAGCCTTACCGGGACGGAACTTGGGCACGTTTGCGCCTTCGATCTCGATGGTTTCACCGGTACGTGGGTTACGACCCGAACGGGCAGCGCGTTCCGACACAGCGAAGGTGCCAAAACCAACCAGAGTAACCGTATCTTTTTCTTTCAGCGTGGTGGTCACGGCATCGATAAACGCATCCAGTGCACGACCAGCGTCAGCTTTGGACAGATCGGCTTTGGTGGAAATGAATTCGATAAGCTCGGTTTTATTCATTGAGAAAATACCCCTGAAAATTATTTTACGGGCCCCCAGCGGGAACCAGTTTGTGGCGGTCAGACTTAATAGTGACAAACGACAGGGCAAGCAAGCACTACCGTCTGCCATGGCTACCGGGCGCACAAGTGCCCCGGTTGGCTACCGCGTATTAAGCCTTCGTTTAATACCCGTGTCAAGCAAAAAAACCCCTGTAACCCGCATCATTGCTCACTGTTGATACAAGTTGCAGGACTTTCCCTATTTTGCATCGAGAAACTTAACAGGCTGCCTCAAATATGTTATTTGGACTTTGAAACCCCAAAAAATTAGCTGGCTGATACTACGTTTTTGAACATTTTTTCAAGCGCTTGCGCACATCCAGCAGCGACTCTGCAAGCCGTCGCTCGCATAAATTTCCTTTTATGCCTCGCACTTAGCCTCACCCTACCTTCTTGTCTGAGGGCGAGAAGCTTCATTTCTGCACCCCTCTCCTGAACACCAACCATGCCCATATCGAAGCGGCCTGCCCTCCTACAATTTTCTGCATTGTTTGACTGTATTTCGGTACTTGCTACCGTCAAGGAGCGCAGCGATGCACGGCAAGGTTTATTTGGTTGGGGCGGGGCCTGGCGACCCTGAACTTCTCACACTACGCGCTTTATACCTGCTGCAACATGCAGATGCGGTGGTATATGACCGTCTGGTCAGCCGCGCCATCATGAGCTGCATCAATCCTGAGGCCACCTTGCATGACGTCGGTAAAGTTGCCGCCTGCAAGCCCAGCATGCAGGACGACATCAACGGCACGCTCTTGTCCTTGAGCAGAACACATCAGCACGTTGTTCGCCTGAAAGGCGGTGACCCCTTTATTTTTGGCCGTGGAGGCGAAGAGCAACTGTATCTGCAACAACATGGAGTCCAGGTTGAAGTCGTGCCCGGGATTACGGCAGCGACAGGTTGTGCGGCTTCTCTAGGCATTCCCTTGACCCATCGCGGGCTGGCCAGCAGTGTGCGCTTTATCACCGGGCACCTGCGCGACAACCAAGGGCTGGAACTGAACTGGGCCTCCTTGTCTGATCCCACCTGTACGCTGGTGTTCTACATGGCCATGGCCAATTGCAGCCATATTGCCCAGGCCTTGATTCAACATGGGCGCAGCCCGCATACGCCTATCGCCTTGGCACAAGATGCCACGCTTAAAAGCCAGCGCTGGGGCTTGGGTACTTTGCAAACACTTCCACAGCTTGCGCAAACCTTCAGTCCCCCAGCCTTGTTGATTATCGGCCAGGTGGTGCAGTTGCATCCGGATTACCCGCAACCTGCCTCAAACACGCAAAATGCCCTCGCCTGCGAACCCTCCTGGGCCTTGATGTGAAAGGTTTGCACCTCCCTTTCAAGCTCAGTGGCAGGCAGTTTCTGGCCAACATGTGGCTAGCCGTGCTGCTCTCCCTTCTTTGGCCACAACAAGCCGCTGCTGATGAAACCGCTTTGACACCGGAGCGGCAAGCCTCTTTACGGACGCTGCTTCATCAAGAATGCGGCTCATGTCATGGCTTGCTCCTGAAAGGAGGCCTGGGGCCTGCCTTAACGGCTAACGCCTTGCAAGACCAAAGCGCACAGCAGATCGCCCTGACGATCATGCAGGGCCGTCCCGGAACAGCCATGCCTGCCTGGAACCGCTTCTTGCAGCCAGCGGAAAGCCTCTGGCTGGCTCATTTTCTTCTCCATGAATCGGATGCAGCACCATGAAAGCACTGATGACTCTGAGCCTGCTTGTCGCTTTAAGCGGCTGTGCCAACCCATTACGCGGCACGAATGACCTGGGGCTGGTTGTAGAGCGTGCGACGGGCAGTGTGGCTGTCGTTGAAACCAGTCATCGCAGCCGCTTGGCACGAATTGAAGGTTTGGGTGATCTGTCCCACGCCCATATCACCTACTCACGTGACGGGCGTTATGGCTATGTCTTTGGACGGGACGGCGGCCTGAGCAAAGTGGACCTGCTTCAACAAGTTCTAGTTCATCGCATCATTCAGTCCGGCAATGCCATAGGTGGCGCCATCTCCCAGGATGGCAAGCTGATTGTGGTGCAAAACTACGAACCGGGTGGTATCAAGGTTTTTGATGCGGACACCCTGGCCCTGATCAGTGAAGTCCCGTCTTACTACGCCCCCAACAAACGTGCCAAAGTGGTTGGTCTGGCGGACTTACCCAATCAGCAATTTGCCTACTCCTTGTTCGAGGCAGGTGAAATCTGGCTGACCGATTTATCCGACCCCTTACGCCCCACAACACGGCGTTTTGCAGCGGGTCGTCAGCCTTACGATGCCATGGTCACCCCGGATGGGAGGTACTACATTGCCGGACTGTTTGGCGAGGATGCCCTGGCCATGCTGGATTTGTGGAATCCTGAAAATGGAGTCCAAAAAATCTTGCAAGGCTATGGTCGGGGAGAGTCTGCCCTGCCCGTCTACAAAATGCCGCATCTACGGGGTTGGTCCTTGGCTGGTCAGGACTTATTTTTACCGGCCATTGGACGCCATGAGGTTCTGGTCGCCAGCACCGTGAACTGGCAAGAGAAAACTCGCATTCCGGTTCATGGACAACCCGTTTTTGTGATGGCTCAGCCCGATGGCCGTCAGGTCTGGGTGAACTTCGCTTTTCCAGACAACGACAAGGTACAGGTGATTGATGTCGCCACCCTGGAAGTGGTTCAAACCTTGGACGTAGGCAAAGCCGTTCTCCACATGGAATTCACCCCTAGGGGTGAGGCTGTCTGGATTTCAGCGCGAGACGACAACAAAGTCAGTGTGTACGACACCCACAATTTCAAGCGTCTGGACAGCCTGGATATTCAGCACCCGAGTGGAGTGTTTTTTACGCATCGGAGTGGTCGCATTGGTTTCTGATCTTTCCCCTTCTGCCTTTCAACTATTGAACGCCTGGCAACATGGCTTCCCCTTGGAACCCCGACCGTTCCGCACGCTGGGACTGCTCTTGGGGCTTAGCGAACAAGCCGTGATGGACTACCTGCAACGCTGGCAAGACCAAGGCATCATCAGCCGTATCGGGCCAGTACTGAACCCTGCCTGTATGAGCAGCACTTTGGTGGGCATGCATGTGCCCGCCAAGGATCTGAACACGGTTGCAGACTGGATCAGTGCCCTGCCCGCCGTGAACCACAACTACGAGCGCGAACACGCCATCAATCTCTGGTTTGTGCTGACCTGTGCGAATGAACAAGAACGGCAGGCGGCCTTGGAGCACATCGCTGAACATACCGGCTTGTTGCCCTTGTCCTTGCCCATGATCCGGGCCTATCACATTGACCTGGGGTTTAGCCTTGTTCCACATACCAAGAGCACCAGCCCCTTGTCGCCAAGCAAGGGGCTGCCCGCATTAGGCAGTACTGAACGCAAACTGCTGGAGTGTTCTTTGCAAGGTTTGAAGATTCAAGCCGACCCCTTCAAGCCTTGGGCAGAGCAAGTACAGATCAGCGAGAAACAAGTGCTGCAACAGCTACGCGGCTTTCTGGAACAAGGCATATTCCGGCGATTTGGCGTGGTCCTGCGCCATCGAAAACTGGGCTACCAAGCCAATGCCATGTGTGTCTGGACGGTAGACAAGCATCGCATTGATGCCCTAGGCGAGGAGCTGGCCAGGCAAGACGACATCACGCTGTGCTATCAGCGTCAGCCCTGCCCGCCACATTGGAATCACAATCTGTTTTGCATGATTCACGGCAAAAACCGTCAGGACGTACTGACAAACCATGCGGAGTTGAATAATCGTTTTGACTTGGGTCAGCTCCCGCAGGAAGTGTTGTTCTCCACTCGCTGCTTCAAACAACGAGGCGCACTGCTTAGCCCGGCTCATCATGACTGATCATCACACCCCACCATTGCATGCGCCGGTTGAACTGGACAAGACCGATCGCCACATTCTGAATCGCCTGCAAGATGGTTTCCCCATCTGCTCCCGCCCCTTTGCACAGTTGGCACCTGATTTTTCCTTGAGCGAGTCTGCCTTGATTGCACGTGTCCAGCACTTGCGGCAATCCGGGATATTGACCCGCTTTGGGCCCCTCTTCCAGATCGAGGCTTTAGGCGGTGCTTACTGCCTGGTCGCTATGGCCGTACCCGAAAAACGCTGGGACAGTACCGTCATAGCCGTCAACCGCCATCCTGAAGTCGCTCACAACTACCGGCGCGCCCATGCCTTGAATATGTGGTTTGTACTGGCTACGGCGACACCGCAAGACATCGAATCCTGCCTGCAGACAATTGAAGCTGAAACCGGCCTACCCGTCTTTGCCTTTCCCAAAGAGCAGGAATACGCCCTAAGCCTGAAACTGGAGCTTTGATATGGTGCATTTGAATCCCGCCTATACCGCACTGATCCATGCCTCGCAGCGGGGTTTGGCGATAGAGCCACAGCCCTACCTAAAACTGGCGCAAGAGTTGGGTGTATCCGAAGCTTATGTCATGAAGCAGTTTCAAACCATGCTGGACCAAGGCTTGATACGGCGCATTGCAGCCATCCCCAATCACTATGCTCTGGGCTACGTGGCCAATGGCATGTGCGTCTGGAATATCACGGACGACAAGCTGGACCTAGTCGGTACATGGCTAGGCTCGCAAGCCGGAGTCAGCCACTGCTATCGTCGTCCGCGTCGTCTACCCCAATGGCCATACAACCTGTTCGCCATGCTGCATGGCAAGGACCATGACACGGTACGTGCCCAGGCACAGAGCATCAGCCTGCAAATATCGCAGCGCTTTCCTGGCGTCCTGCACGATCACGATATTTTGTTTTCCACGGCCATTCTTAAAAAGACCGGCCTGCGTCTACGGAGGCCTTGAGCATGTTCCGGATATCCCGTTTTGTCGCTGCCCTGCACGCTCCTGTTGCGCCGACACGCGCCAGCAAGGCCCCTGTGGTGATCTGGAATCTGATACGTCGTTGCAATCTGCATTGCAGCCACTGCTACTCTGCCTCTACCAACAAGGACTTCCCTGGCGAGCTGAGCTACGAACAAGTCTGCACTGTCATGGATGACCTGCATCAATTCGGTGTACGCGCCCTGATCCTGTCCGGCGGCGAACCTTTGCTACGCCCAGATATTTACGACTTGGGCCGACGTGCGAAAACACTGGGCATGTACGTAGGACTATCGTCCAACGGCACCTTGATAACCGAGCAAAATATTGATCAGATTGCCGACTGCGGCTTTGACTACGTAGGCATCTCCCTGGACGGTTTGCAGGCCCGCCATGACCGAATTCGTGGAGAGGACGGAGCCTACGCGGCCTCCTTGCACGGCTTGAGACTATGCCGTGAAAAACAGTTGAAAGTAGGCCTGCGCTTTACCCTGACTCAAGAAAATGCAGTTGATCTAAATGGCCTGCTGGCTGTGATGGAGCAGGAACAAATCGACCGCTTTTATCTCTCTCATTTGAACTATGCAGGTCGGGGTTTGGGCAACCGCGCCCTGGCCAGTCACCACGCCGTCACCCGGCAGGCTATGGAGCAGCTTTTCACAACCTGCATGACCTATCAAAAAGCCGGCAAACCCAAAGAGTTCACCTCGGGCAACAACGATGCTGACGGTGTTTTCTTTCTGCACTGGGTGCGACGGCATTACCCCGAGCAAGCTCCCAAAATTCTGACTATGTTGTGCCAATGGGGAGGCAATTCCTCCGGCCAAGGAATTGCGAACATCGATAACCGTGGCAATGTTCATCCCGACACCATGTGGTGGCATTACAGCCTTGGAAACGTGTTGCAACGGCCTTTCTCGGAGATTTGGTCCAACGATCAAGATCCCTTGCTGACAGGCCTGCGGCAACGACCCAGGCCTGTACAGGGGCGCTGTGCTGGCTGTGCCTACCTGGATATCTGCAATGGCAATACGCGCACTCGAGCTGAAAAAAGCACAGGAAATGTGTGGGCAGAAGATCCGGGATGCTATCTCAACGATCAGGAAATCACTGTCTGAACGCCCTCCAGGCAATTAACCAGAACCATTTTTACTCAGCCACAGTTCTGGAGCCTCTGCCCTGCCCCCTGACTTCTGAAGCCTCAAATAGTACCCAGCACTCCCAATAAAATCAGGTGAGCTGCTGGGAAAAAGAGTGCGGAATCAAAACACAGCCAGCTTCAAGTGCCAGCCTGGACAGGCCTAAATTGAAGGGCCAAAAAAAGTGAGGCAAGCGATCTTGCCTCACTCAAACTCAACAACAACAACAACAACAACAACAACAACAACAACAACAACAACAACAACAACAACAACAACAACAACAACAACAACAACAACAACAACAACAACAACAACAACACTTCACTTAGTTCTTCATCACACAGTTCACCTAAGCAAGCTGATAGCGCACCTAGGCCAGCTCACAGATCAAGCCTTGCTGCTGCAACAGCTCAACCAAAGGCTGTACATCCCACGATGACTTCCAGGCGATCACGATGCGCTCGCCTGGCACCCAGGACTGGCACAGGGGTGCCCAGAAATCACGATTCAACAAGGTGTCTTGCAAGACCACCCCCGCCTGATCCAAGGCCATCAAACGGGCATCACGACGTGCCTTCTCCAAAATCGCAGGCAAAATCAGTGGCAGGTACAAGACCCAATCTGCCTGGTTCAATTTGCGCAAGGCGCGCAGCGTCAGCAAGTCCACAGCTTCCAAATCAGCGATAGGCAAAATGGTGACCTGAATATGCTGCTGAGGAGTTTCTGTCCTCAAGGCAGCATCAAAGGCTGCCAGCGCTTCCGTAGCCTTGCCTTGCGCCAGGAGATCGGGGATAGGACTATCCAGTACGTAATCAAAGAAATGACGACGGGTATGTACCTCGGGGAAAGCCTGTTTGATATCGGCTCGGCGGCGAGCCAGCAAACCGGCCAAGTCCCCTACCGACTCAGGCAGCTCGCTTTCTATCCACTCCCGAACACGCCGCGCCAGTACAGGAGCTGAACCTGCAGAGGAGACCGCAATCATCAAGGGCGAACGGTCGACCATGGCAGGGACTTGTACGGTAGACAGATGCCCATCGTCGACCACATTACAGGGCAGACGCAAGGCGTCGGCTGCCTGAGCCACGATGCGATTTATCTCGCGCCGTCCAGTTGCTGCAACAACCAGCCAGGCCTCGTGGATATGCTCGGCAACAAAGGAGGTAAACAAGCTGCTTAAAGCACCCGCCTGAGCACTGGCCCTCAACCAGGAGGTTTGCTCCGGTGCGACGACGGTGACTCGCGCGCCAGCACGCAGCAAGAGCCGAACTTTACGCTCCGCAACCGTCCCGCCACCTACGACGACAACCGCCTTACCGGTCAGATTGAAGAACAAGGGAAACACATTCATTGCACGACATCCTTAAGGCGCCAGCAGACACTGGCGCCCGGTTCACACTTACTTCAGGCTGGAAAAGTAGGCAGCCAGTTCATTCACCATTTCCGGGCTGAGAGGCTCGGCCATGGGGCTCATGATGGGATCGTTGCGCTCTCGCGATTTGAACTGCTGTAGCTGCTTGACCAGATACTCCACCTTCTGCCCTGCCAGGTTGGGATACATACCTTCCGTGCTGACACCTTCCAGCCCATGGCAGGACGCGCACAAAGGCAGCATGGACGATGCCTGGGCCGATAGTTGCGACTGCCCATGCGAGCCTTGTAAACCCACTGCTTTGTCCGCTGCCAATGCGACACTGGAACCCAAGAGGCCCACAAGAGCCATACCCATAAAAAGCTTTTTCATGACGTTCCTTTGCTTAGAATTTTTGGGTTTCAGGCTGACCAATGGTGAGCCAACGGGTACGGGCACGCGAGAAAATGCCCGATGGGCTTTCCATCTTGTGTTCAGCTACCAGCTCCAGACTGCGGCTGTCGTAGATCTTCAAGCGATCCCCCCAGTAACCCGAACTGACGTAGAGGTAATCGCCCGTGCGGTTGTAGTTGGGGAAGAAGGCATGACCACCCACCTCCAAAGTCTTCACCACGGACAAGGTGTTTTTATCGATCAGCTGAATCCAGGAAGCGCGCTTGTCCTTGTCGATAATGTCCACCGCCACATACGGGGCATTAGGATGGGCGGCGGGGGATTCGGTGGCTCCGGCAACGGGAATCTGCTTCACCACAGAGAAGTCTTTGACATCCCAGGCAGTAACCACGGAGCCTAACTTGCAGGTGCCCATATTGGTGCCGAAGGCCAGCATGCGGCCGTTCACTTCCGTGACAGCACCCGAGCCTGCGTGGGGCTGACAGCCAGCCGGAATGTCACGTACCACCTTGTCGTCCTTCAGGTCGATGGCCACGTACTTGTTGTCGTCGTAAGAAGCCACCATGGAATAGCGACCATCCGGCGTCAGGAAGGTGTCGTGCAACATGCGGCCGACCTTGGCCAGTTTGGTGACCGGCATATCCGGCTTGTCTGGATCAATAATCCAGATCTGCCCGGCTTGGCGCAGTGTCAATGCAAACTTGTTATTGATACGACTACCAATAATCGGGCCACCGGCGGATTTGATGAAATTGCCGTCCGGGTCCTCGCCCTCCAGAGCGATATATTTCACTGGTTCCAGGGTGTCGGCCTTCAGGATAACCATGCTGTTGGGTACGAAGGAACTCAGTGCCAGCCACTTGCCATCTTTGGATAAGGCAATACCCGTACCAGTCAGCCCCACCTTGGCCTGACGAACAATCTGCAAGGTGTACAAGTCGATTTTGTAGACGTGCCCATCATCACTTTTCAGGTATCCCCAGCGCTCGTGGCTGGGGCTGAATTCCATGATGTGTGGCGCGCCAACCGTGGCAATTTCACCCACCTTCTGGTTGTTCTTGCCATTGATGAAAACAGCACGAGCCTGATTGGAACCATCGCCCCGCCCATAACGCCCACGGGCCATGATGACCATCAAGTCGTAGACGGAATCGATCTCGTAATTGGGTTTGCCGGGCAAGGTGGATTCGTCTACCAGCACTTTCACGCTGGCACGTATCTGATCCATATCCCAAGTGCGTTCCACCACGGGTTCGTTCTTGATCATCTTGGCCAATGCGCGAATATCCTCGTCGGGCAAGCGTCCGACAAAAGGTGGCATCAAGGTATCCGGAATCCCGGTCATGATGGTGCCGCGCAAGGCAATCTCACTTTGAACCAGGCGATCACTGTGCAGGCCCGGAGCGATATACCCTCCCCGGTCGGCTGCGTGACACACCGCACAGTTTTGCTGAAACAAGTTGTCTACCCGAACTTGCTCTTCCGTCGGGGCCGCCAAAGCCGCGCTGACGGTGGTAGACAGGAAGGCCAGGGTCATCATTTTTCTATACATTCCATTACCTCCAACAATTGCCTTGCTAAAGGGCAAGACCAAACAAACTATAACGATTGTTATTTTTTACTGAGAAGGTATGGATACGGATTAAATAATGGGGATGGTTTTTTTATATCGTAATTACGAGATATTAAATACTCTTACCTAGATAAAAACATCCATGACAAGGAGCCAGTTGGCAGATCAAGAAGCCGGATAAATTTATCACGAACGAATATTCATTTTGACCTAACTCAAGTTAAAACTAGAGGCTGCTGCCTATAGTGGCCCGGCCTGGCTCGCCCTTGATGGTTTTGATTATTTTTCCGGTCCCGCCATGTTTTCTTTACCGATTACGCTTTCCCATACTCATAGCCCACCGTATAAACGACAAATTGCACGTCAAATCGAAACCCTGATCTGTTCGGGACGTTTGCAAGAAGGCAATCGCCTGCCTTCAATCAACCGAATGGCGTCTCTGCTGCAGGTTTCCAAAAATACGATCATGGGTGCCTATGACTTGCTGATCGACTCCAATCTGATTCATAGCGAACCTAGCCGGGGATTCTTTGTGGCTACACCTACCCGCAATGGTCGCAGTCGCCTGGCACCGGATTTTGTGCTGGAGACGGCCCACTGTTCACGCAGCCCACGTACCAGCACGGCACAGGCCAGCGGCGTGCATGTGCCTGCTGCCAGCGTGCCCGTTCGTTTTGATTTCAAGATTGGACGCCCCTCGGTCCATGCTTTTCCGCTGCGACAGTTCATTTATTTGTCCAACCAGTTGCTGCGTTACGCAGGCTCTGCCATGGCAGACTATCCACCGCCTGAAGGTCTATGGGGTTTGCGGCTGCAAATTGCGGATTATCTGGCGGCCAGCAAGGGCATATTGGCTGACCCGGAGCACATCATCATCACTGCAGGAACACAGGAGTCCTTAAGTCTGATCGCAGCTCATTTCCTGGACGAAAAAAGCTGTGCGGTGCATGAGTCGCCCGGCTACAACGGCTTCAGACATTTGCTGGCGCGGCACCGTGCACAAAGTATTCCCGTGCCTGTGGACCAGCACGGTTTGCGCACGGATCAATTGCCTGACAAGGCTGTTCAGTTGGCTTTCGTCACGCCCTCCCATCAGTACCCTTTGGGGCACACCTTGACGGTAAGTCGCAGGCAGGAGCTGCTGGCTTGGGCCGGCAGCAGTGGCGCTTTGATTATTGAGGACGATTATGACGGGGACTTCTGTTATGGCCCGGCCCTACCCGCGCCACTGAAGGCCATGAGCCCCGGACAGGTAATTTACCTGGGTTCGTTTTCCAAAACCTTGGGCCCTGGTTTGCGCTTGGGCTATATGGTCTGTCCTCCCCACCTGAGCCAGGATTTTATTGCTCGCAAGGCCTTGCTCAACAACGGGTCACCCTGGCTAACACAAGCCGTGTTGGCACGTTTTTTTGATGAGTATGACTATCCACGGCACCTGCAATACTTGCGCCGCCGTTATCTGGAGCAACGCAATACGCTGTTGCAGGGACTGAAAAAAGTGTGGGGAAATACGGGCGTGGTCAGCGGACACAATGCTGGCATGCATCTGGCTTTTCGCCTGCCACAACAAAGCCCAAATGCCCACCACGTTGCCGCTGCGGCACTGCGCCATGGCATACGGCTCTACCCTTTAGCACAGGCCGCCAGCCAGGAAACAGACAGCACGAATCCACGCCATCTGCTGTTTGGCTATGCGAATCTGGAATGCAGGGAATTGCAGCAAGCAATGCAGCATCTAGCCCTGATACAGCCCAGGCTGAACCATGGCTAGATGTGCGAAGAGCTTAGGACTGGGCCAGCGCCTGATCAAAGTCCGAGGTCAGGTCGATAATCTCTTCGATACCTACGGAGATACGCAGCTGATTGTCGGCAATGCCCATCAGAGCGCGCTGCTCAGGGCCCATCTCGTAGTAGATGGTGTGGGCCACGGGCAGCACCAGACTGCGGTTGTCGCCCAAGTGCGTAGCCAGTACAAAGACCTTCAGGCGATTCAGGAAGTCAAAGATTTCGATGCCCTCTTCCAGCACTACGCTCATCAGGCCACCGAAGCGATTGCCGAACAATTGAGCCGTACGCTCGTGCTGCGGGTGATCTTCCAGGCCGGGATACTGCACGTGCTTGACCTTGGGATGCGCCTTCAAATGGCGCGCCAAGGCCAGGGCGTTGGAACAGATACGCTCCATACGCAAAGGCAAGGTTTCCGAACCGACAGCCAGGCGGTGGGCCACGTCAGACGACAAGGTGCCGCCCATATCGCGCAAGCCCTTTTTCCGAATCTGTACCAAACCCCAATTCTGCGTATTGCCCGTGCGGTAGACCTCGGCAATATTGGGGTAGGTCGTCCAGTCAAACAGGCCGGTATCCGTCACCATGCCACCCAGGGCATTACCGTGACCACCAATGTGTTTGGACAGGGAATTGACCACCAGAGAGGCCTGGAATTCACGGCCGGGCGACAGGTAAGGCGAGGACAAGGTGGCATCGACCACATACAACAGCCCCTCGTCCTGACACCATTGCCCCACCCCTTGCAGATCAGCTACCTGTGTACCGGGATTGGCAATGGTCTCAACAAAGACCATGCGGGTATTGGGCTGCCGTGCGGCTTGCACCTGGGCCAGATCGGTTGCATCCACCAGCGTGGTTTGTACACCCAGGTCGCGCAAAGTCCCCAGCAAGCTATTGGTATTACCGAACAGGAATTTGCTGGCAATCAGGTGATCGCCCTGGCGCAGCAAGGTAAACAAGGTTGCTGTCAGCGCCGCCATACCTGTGGCAAAACTGACGCTGCCTATGCCTTTTTCCATGCGTGTAATCTTGGCTTCCAACGCCGCCGTGGTGGGCGTGCCTTGACGAGAATAGGTAAAGCCGGACTTGCCCTGAAAGACCGCAGCCAGCTCACGCGCATCCTGAAAACCGAACTCGGTCGATGGGTGCAATGGCTGATGGATAGCGCCATGCTGCGTGCCCAAGCGACGGTCAGAGTGCAAGGTAGAGGTAATAAAGCCGTTTTCTTCCATGATCGTTTCCAAGCCCATAATGCGTGTACACACCGTCAGCGCCGATTGGGTTTTGCCCGGCTGACGGCCAATTACCTATTATCTGGTGAAGCGGCGGATGAAACCCGCCGTTTTTTATACAAATAAGTAATTAAGCAAGTAACAAGACTTAAAGGAAATTAAGACTGGCTACGTTGGCGCAAGGTTTCGTACAAGCAAACCGCACTGGCGACGCTAACATTCAGGCTTTCTACTGCGCCCATCATGGGGATGGAAACCAGCTCGTCGCAGGTTTCACGAGTCAGACGGCGCATGCCCTCGCCCTCGGCACCCATTACCCAGGCCATGGGACGGCGGGCATCGACCTGGTGAAAGGTATGCGTGGCCTGGTCGCTGGTGCCAACCAACCAGACATCACGCTCGCGCAGCATACGCATGGTACGGGCCAGGTTCGTTACCGTAATGTAAGGCGTAGACTCTGCACCGCCGCAAGCCACGCGTGATACGGTGGCATTCAGACCCACAGCGCGGTCACGAGGCGCAATTACGGCGTGGGCACCTGCCGCATTGGCGCTACGCAAGCAGGCCCCCAGATTGTGGGGGTCTGTCACTCCATCCAGAATCAACAGAAAAGGAACCTGACCGGCCTCTTCCAGATCGTCCAGCAATTCATTGACATCGACAGCCAGTTCTTGCTCCAGAGCCAATGCCACCACGCCCTGATGGCGCGTGCCTTTGGCCAGACCATCCAGACGCTCGACCGGCACAGCCATGACTTTCAAGCCAGCCTGTTCTACCTGTTCGATAAAAGCCAGCATCCGTTTATCGCGCCGGGTCTGATCCACATAGACCTCGCGCACCGAAGCGGCGCTAAAACGAACTCGGGCAATAACGGCATGAAAACCGGCCAAAACCTGCTGAGGCATAACAATCCTTGGGGGAAATAAGAGCAAATAAAGAAAGCCGGGCAAAAAGCCCGGCTTGGCATTGTACGCCTATCGACGGCGTCCTCTAGGGCTACGCGTGGATTTCGCAGACTTGGCTGCCTTCTCCGCACTGCGCTTTTCATCCCGCTCGGCCTGCTTTTGCGATGCACGCCGTTGGGATGCCGTGGTGCCCTTCAAGGCCAGCGGTTTGGTTGGGGCCGCTTTCTTGATGGGACGCTCGGATGGATCAACCCCTTCAGCTGCCGCCTTCACCGCCTTGTAGCCCACACCCTTGACCAGACGGAACTCGATACGGCGCGCTTCCAGATCAACACGAGCGACCTGGACTTGCACCGCGTCGGTCAGGCGATAACGCAGACCGGTGCGCTCACCACGCAGCTCGTTCGAGGTTTCGTTGTACTGGAAGTAATCCGCACCCAGCTCGGAGACATGGACCAGACCTTCCACATACAAGGTATCCAGCGTCACAAACAGACCGAAGCTGGTCACGCCGCTGATCTTGCCGGAGTATTCCTCCCCCACGTGCTCTTTAACAAACCAGCACTTGAGCCAGGCTTCCACATCTTTGGAAGCCTCATCAGCACGACGCTCGCGCGCCGACAACAAGGCACCCAATTTTTCCCAACGTGCAAAGTCGCGCTTGCTGGCTGGCAAGGCGGCATCGCCCGGATCTTCATCGATAGCCGGAATGTAGCGCTCGCCCTTCAAAATACCCTTGATGACACGGTGCACCAGCAAGTCCGGGTAACGCCTGATCGGCGAGGTGAAGTGCGCGTATTGCGAATAGGCCAGACCGAAGTGACCCGTTTTTTCCGGACTGTAAATAGCCTGCTGCATGGACCGCAAACACATGGTCTGAATGACGGCAAAGTCAGAACGGCCACGAGCCGCAGCCACGACTTTGGCGTAATCCGCAGAAGTAGGCTCATCGCCTCCTTCCAGCGTCAAACCTAAACTGCGCAGATACTCACGCAAGGCTTCCAGCTTGGGCGGCGTCGGGCCTTCGTGTACACGGTACAAACCGTTGCGACGGCTGCGGGCAATAAAGTCTGCAGCACAGGTATTGGCTGCCAACATGCACTCTTCAATCAGCTTGTGCGCATCGTTACGGACCAAGGGTTCGATACGTTCAATACGACCCAAGGGGTTGCACACAATCTTGGTTTCAACCGTATCGAAGTCAATCGCACCACGTGCAGCACGGCGCTCGGCCAGCAGGCGGTACAAGGAGTACAGGTTCTGCACAGGCTCCAGCACGTGCTGAATCTGGGTGGCCGCCGGGCCAGTGGGCTGCTGCAAGGCGCTCCAGATATCGGAATACGTGGTGCGTGCATGTGAATGAATGACCGCTTCATAAAACTGGTAGGCCGACACGGTGCCGGATTTGGCACCATCGGCCAACACGACCATATCGCATACCATGACCAGACGGTCTACCGACGGATTCAGAGAACAAATCCCGTTGGACAGGCTTTCTGGCAGCATGGGGATCACGCGGCGCGGGAAATACACACTGGTGCCACGCTCCAGAGCGTCTTCATCCAGGGCATCGCCAGAGCGCACGTAATGGCTGACGTCGGCAATCGCAACCAGCAAACGCCATGCCCAGCGCGAGCGCTTGCCCGTGCCGATATCAACGCGTTCGCAGTACACCGCGTCATCAAAGTCTCGTGCGTCTTCACCGTCAATCGTGATGAAAGGCACATCGCGCAAATCTACGCGGCCTTTGTATTCCGATGGCTTGACCTTGGCGGGAATGCGCGCAGCCTGCTTGAGCGCCTTCTCGGAAAAATCGACCGGCACTTCAAACTTGCGCACGGCAATTTCAATTTCCATGCCGGGATCGTCAATTTCCCCCAGCACTTCAATCACACGCCCCAAAGGCTGACGATGGCGCTCGGGCTGCTGAGTAATCTCTACCGTCACAACCTGACCGGGCTCGGCCTCGCCCTGGTCTCCGTTGGGAATCAGGATGTCGTGCTTGATACGTTGATCTTCGGGCACCACGATAAACGAGCCACGCTCCCGCAGAAAACGGCCCACCAGCTTGCTGGTGTGGCGCGCAGTAACTTCCACAATCGAGGCATCTGGCTTGCCGCGGTATTCACCGACGATACGCACCATAACGTGGTCGCCGTGCAACACTTTGGCCATTTCTCGTGGCGACAAGAACAGATCGGGCTGCCCATCGTCGCGCTGCAAGAAACCAAAGCCGTCGCGATGGCCCAACACTTTGCCGGCGATAAAACCAGTTTGGTTATTTTTGCGAATTTTGCCTTCGGGGGAAATCAGCAACTGACCATCGCGCTCCATTGCGCGCACACGCCGCTCGAAACCCACCGTAATTTCTTTGCCCAGGCCCAGCTTTTTCGCCAGAGCCTGCATGGTCAGGCCGTCTGCATCTTCGCGCAGCCCCGCCAGGATCACTTCCCGAGTCGGGGTATCCGGGTCGAAGTCAGGCGGCAACTCATAACGGCCCGTTGATTGAATACGGTCCTCAGTACTGTCTTGATGTTTTTTATTCAAAAGGACACTTCCATTATTAATAAAGTATGCCTATAATCCTTTTTCTTTGCTGCTCACGCAGTAAAGTCGTTCAAGGCTTTTGGCACAGCCATAAGCATACAACGATATGCCCAGGTGGCGGAATTGGTAGACGCGCATGGTTCAGGTCCATGTGCCTTCGGGTGTGGAGGTTCGAGTCCTCTTCTGGGCACCAAATTCCAAAAAAGCCGATCATCGCAAGATGGTCGGCTTTTTGCTTTCCAGCCCAGAAAGTCAGGTGCTTGAGCACCTGACGTGGGGGCGAGAAAGGTCGGGCATGCAAGCCCGACCGGGGTCGCGCCCGTGTGACCGAGTCCTCTTCTGGGCACCAAAATTCCGAAAGGCCGCTCATTTCTCAATGGTCGGCCTTTCTTATTTGGTTGCTCCATGAATTTATTATCCTTCAGCATCAATCCGATTACGTCTGACTGTGGCAGAAAACAAGCAGCAATACGACCCCCTTCTTTTGTACACACAGCCATTTCCACACAAAAAATCACCACCGCATGATCGGCTGCTTTCTTTACAGGCCTGTGAATACCCCTTGAAGCAAGCACCTGGGGAGCCAAGGCAACACACTCAAAGCAAAACACCGCCTGCCCTGCTTTGTACAACCATAAAAAAACCGACTGTGTTTCTACAGTCGGTTTTCAGTCTCAGGATGCAGTAGGTTTAACCGCCGCAGCCACCGCAACATGCACCATCTTCACCATGCGCAGGTTTGGCGATTTGATAGCCGGCCCGCTCGACGGCAGCATGCAGATCTTCCAGCGAGACCTGGGTTTCATCAAAACGAACCGACGCCTTTGCGTTTTCGAACGAGGCATCTGCCGCTTGTACGCCTTCAATAGCCGCCAAGGCAATAGCCACTTTATCGGCGCATTCAGGGTGTCGCAAACCCGCCAGTTTCAGCATTCCAACTTGCATTTTTTATCCCTTTAACATGAGGTGAGGCAGTTGATGAAATCGCCACCGCCCATAAAGATATATATTAAATACATCTTATAGATACGGCAAGGTGCCAGGACAAGAACGATGCGCCAGCCTGGAGGCAGACACAAAAAAACCGGCTTGCCCGCTGACCACAGGCAAACCGGTCTGAAAACTGTTTTCTGAACACGCTCCTTAGCTTGTTAGCAGTGCCCGCCCTCCCTTGAACGACCCTGACTTACCTCATACCCAGCTTGCGACTGGCTGCCAGCAAGGCCACGATACTCAACGCCGCGGCCAGAATCAGGTAGTAACTGGGCGCCACCGAGAGCCGGTCAGTGAAATCAGACCCGTGGCAATCACAGGTGCAAAACCACCAAAGACAGTGACGCCGATGTTGTAGCTCAAGGACATGCCTGTAACACGGGTACGCACCGGAAAAACATCAGCCATCAATCCGGCCAAGGGGGCGAAGTACACGGCTTTGAGCAAAGCCATCAAACCTACAACCAGAATCAGCGCCGTTTGGGTCGCCTCGCGGTTCAACCACATGAAAGACGGGAAGATCGCAATCGCATACAGCACGGCAGCGGTGAGCATGATCTTGATCCGACCAACTTTACCTGCGACATAACCTACCAACGGCGTAGCAATAGTCAGAATCAAGCCTGCTGTTAAGGTTGCCAAGAATCCGGCGGATTGTGGAACATGCAATGTGGTCGCCGCATAGGACGGCATATAAGTAATCAGGTAGTTGGAGGCGGTAGACAAGATCAAGGTGCCTAAAGCAATCAACAGCAAAGCCTTTTGTGAACTCAGTACTTCTCGCACTGGCTGACCGCCCGGCTCACTTTCTTTGAAATCCGGAGACTCATCCACCGTTTTGCGGATCCAGTATCCTACCGGCCCCAGCAACAAGCCGAAGAAAAAAGGAACACGCCACCCCCAATCCAGCATCTGCTGTTCGCTTAAGGTAGAAGTCAACACATAACCGAACAAAGAAGCCAGCACGACACCAAAGCCCTGACTGGCAAACTGCAGACTGGCCACAAATGCGCGAGAGCGTTCTGGAGCATGCTCCATCATAAATGCGGTAGAACTGCCAAATTCGCCCCCCGCCGAAAAACCCTGAATAAAACGCGCAATCAAAATACCGATAGGCGCAATGAGCCCGAGCGTTTCATAACCAGGCATGACCGCAATCATGAACGTGCCCAATAACATCAAGAGGATGGACAGGGACAAGGCTTTCTTGCGTCCGTGTCTGTCCGCATAGGAGCCAATAACCGCGGCTCCAATGGGCCGAATCAGAAATGAAATCCCGAATGTGGCAAAAGCCAGAACCAAAGAGACAGTAGGGTCTGAGCTCGGAAAAAAAACACGACCAATGGTCAGTGCAAAGTAGGCATATACAGCAAGATCAAACCACTCCAAGGTATTCCCCACCACGGACGCGGCGACCGGCTTCCAGAACGAACGCGGTAAAGGCCCCACCGCTTTTTTGGTCTGCTCCATCTTTTATCTCCTCCTGCCCCCGGTGTTTCCGAAGGCAATGCGCCGTTACTTCTGAACGGCGTCTGTTTTTTTAAGTGTTCTTGTTCAATTCGCCCAGTTCCCAGAAAACGCTGGTCATGATGTCCAGTCCCTCTTGGATAATGGGAGTCAGCATGTGCTCATTGGGAGCGTGCTGAGAGCAGCCGGGGTAGGAGTGTGGCACCCAGATCGTGGGCAGACCCAGTACATCGGCAAAAATATCGTTGGGTACAGTTCCTGCCAAATTCGGGATCACGGCAATTTTCTGATCCGTCACTTTGCTGATCGCATCCTTGATCAAGGCGATCCACTTATTGCCCAGATCCAGCCTGGTGGCAGGCATGATCTGGCCCATATGAATACGCACCTGCTCGAAGCCACGCGCATCAAGGTGCTGGCGCAAGGTGCTTTCCAAGTCCTCTGTCTGCGTTCCCAGCACAAAACGCAAATTGCAAAAAGCCTGAGCACGAGGCGGGATAGCATTGATTGGTTTTTGCGGATTCCCGGCATCCAGTGCCAGCACTTCCAAGGTGTTCCAGCCGAACAGACGTTCGCCGTAACTAAGGCCCGGTTCGCCCCAATGCGCATTTAAGGCCAGCCCCAAGGTATGCTGACCAATCTCCAAATCTGCAATGGCAGCCAGCACGTCCTCCGGTATGGGGCCTGGCGTCAGTTCGCGACACAACAGCTGTCCTTGAGGCCCCACCAGGCAGGCCAGAGCATTGGCCAGCACCACCGCGGGGTTTTCCATCACCCCGCCCCAATTGCCCGAGTGCAGCCCCCCTTCACGCGAAATCACCTCCAGCGAGAACAACGCAGTGCCACGCGAGCCCAAGAACAAGGTCGGCTGATTGGCGTTCAAGCGCGGGCCGTCCGAGGCCAGAAACAGATCAGCCGACAAGCTCTGTACATGTTGTTCGCAAAACTCGCGCAAACCGATCGAGCCTCGCTCTTCACCCGTCTCAAAGATGGCTTTGAGGTTGAAACCCAAACGCCCATCGCGAGCTTGAATGACCTGTTCCAGCGCGGCCAGATTGATGCTGTGTTGGCCTTTATTGTCCGCCGTCCCCCGGCCGTACCAACGCTCCCCTTCGATCTTCAATTCCCAAGGCGCCAAGCCTTCACGCCATTGATGGTCATGTCCGGGCACCACGTCGCCATGCCCATAGGTCAGAATCGTGGGTAGCTCATCGGATTCATGTCGGTGAGCCAGAAGGATGGGGCCTGCCCCTTTGGGATTGGCCAGGATACGGACCTCAAACCCCAGTTTCACCAAGGAAGGGCCCAGCTCCTGATCCAGGTAGAGCTGCAATTGATCCACTTTCTCCGCAGTCTGGCTGTCACTTTGAATCGCCACACGACGGCGCAAGTCCTGCTCGAAACCGCCCTCCTCAAAATAGGCGCGCACCCTGGACAAGGCTTTACTTTTTCCCATTTTTGTCTCGTTGTCTTATTGATAGGAAAGAGGACTATAGAATTCGTTTTACCTTCTGTATATTTCTATCTTTAGAATAGAATGAACTAATTTTTAGAATTCTTAAGTTAAGTCCTAAACTATCGGTACAGACGGGATTAGCTGAGCAAAATCATGGACTACAAGTACTTTCTGGCGGTGATGGAAACAGGATCACTGGCAGCAGCCAGTGCACGACTGCACATTGCCTCCAGCGCAATCAGCCGGCAAATCACCCTGTTGGAGGAATCCATAGGCGTTACGCTGTTCGAACGCAGACGGCGGGGAATGGTACTGACGGCAGCAGGTCAGGCCCTAGCCGAACATGCCCTGCGTGTGCGATTGGAGGAAGAAGCAATCTTGCAAAGCCTGCGGCAGAACGACTATGCCCAGGCACACTTGATACGAGTGGCGGCCACAGAGGGCCTGTCCCGCTATTTTCTACCCATGGTCATGGCTGAGTTTTCCAACCGAACCCCTTTGGCGCGGTTCGTCTTGAAGGTCAGCTCGCCCGATGACTGTGTGGAAATGGTCAGAAGCGGAGAGGTCGATCTCGGGGTCATTTTCAGCACGGCCCCGGTACCCGACATTGAAGTGAACTACTCCTGCCTTTCACCTATTTTTGCCATCATGCAACCTGAGCACCCCCTGAATGCGGCACGCAGTTTATCCTTGACCCAACTGCAGCCCTACCCCATTGTGATGCCCGGAGAGGAGCTAACTCAAAAGCAGTTGTTTAATCATGTCTGCCAGATGGAGAAGCTGGTCTTCAACGAGGTATTTACCTGCAATTATTCGGGAGTACTGCACGAGTTCGTCCGTCGTACCAACGCGATTGCCTTGGGGGCGTCGATCAGCCATCGCAGCAGCATGGACCACGGTCTGAAAATCGTTCCCATACTGGACCCCCGCCTGGACAGGGATCTACAGGTTTTAAGTATGGCAAAGCGGGCACTACCTCAAAGCGTCAACACTTTTCTGCAAGCCTTGATCCGGGAACTGAAGGAAGTTTGAATAACTCGATGACTGAGCTTTCCTTTAGGTTGGCTGTAACAATGCTCTGCAGCTAGTTGCTCACGCCTCTTTTTGTGAACACACAAAACAAAAAGCCGACCATCTTGCGATGATCGGCTTTTTGAGGAATTTTGGTGCCCAGGAGAGGACTCGAACCTCCACACCCGAAGGCACATGGACCTGAACCATGCGCGTCTACCAATTCCGCCACCTGGGCTCTGACTGCTGGATTTGTTTTTCAACTCGTCTCTGCAAGACAGAAGAGAACTATAACATGGTTTTGAAAGAATGCAAACTATTTCTGCTTTTTTTCATGTCTGACAGAAATAAGCGCAGCCCTTGCACTTCATAAGAATCGCTTTTATGCTTATTGCTATATCAAGAGTTGGGACAACCCATGCCAACCTGTGTACCCGCACAAGGTGGATTCAAGATATGGCCATCTGGCAATCAATGGGATCATCAAGAAACGAACCCGCTGCCAGCGGGTTTTTTTTATGCTTGGTCGTTTCCAGGCAAAGGGTCCTTTAATCCAACTTGCTCACCCGGAAGCCCCTTCCAAGAGCTAAACAGGAGTGTTTCATGTCTGCACCGTTTTGCTACCACCTGACTTTAGAGCAGCACCACTACCGCATTGTCCTGCACCCCGGTTGTTCCCGGCTGGGTGTAGTGTGCGAAGTACATGCTGACAAGGTCGGAGATTACGAGCCGCGCTGGCTGGGTTCCAGTTGTCGCGGTGGCTATTGGGCCCGCTTCCAGCACGATATTGACAGCACCTTGTTGCTGAACATGGATGCCATTGCCCGCCTGATTGACGAACACCGTCTGGCTCATCCCAATACGGTGCTGGATACAGATTTACAACCCGTGTTGAACGTGGGCGGACGCTTGCGCGCCCAGCCCTACCCTCAGCAAAAAGCCGCTTAGTCCAAGCGTGGGGCGTCGTCGCCCTGATCGCCTTGACGCCAGTAGCTGCTGGCCCGAATCGCGCCTTTATCCAGGCCGCGATCTTGCACCCAGTACTCACGCAAGCTTTGAGCGATGGAATATTCTGCTGCGACCCACACATAGCCGGTGCCGCTCAACTCGGGTGCGGCACGCAATGCGTCCAGAATGCCATTCAAACCGGCCAGCGAAGGAATCCAGTTCACCGTGACATGGTCCGGTGCCTCCATCGCACCGACTGTCAGCAGATTACGTGCCAATACGTAAACCTGCACCTTCACATTGGAAGGCAGTTCTTTCACTCGTCGCGCCATGGCAGGCACAGCGGTTTCGTCGCCAATCAGGATTTGCCAATCCAGGTCCTTGCTGACCAGGAAGGAGCCACGCGGGCCGGCCACACCGAGCTTGTCGCCCTCTTTAGCTTGCATGGCCCATTGGCATGCAGGGCCTTCACCGTGGACCACAAAATCAATATCCATCTCCTTTTCCTGCTCGCGGAACTCGCGAGGAGTGTAGTCGCGGATAGGTGGCTTTTCCTGACCGGCGGCAAAGACCATGCCACGCTCGCCCATTTGAGGCAGTCGCAATTCTTTAGTGACAGGGTCCGGGAAAATCAGTTTGACGTGGTCATCAAAGCCAGGGGTATAAAAACCTTCCAGATCCGAGCCTTCCAGGGTGATGCGCACCATATCAGGCCCCAGTTCGCGCCGCTTTTTTACGGTCAGCAAACGCAACTTCAAGGTATGAGCAACTTTCTGCGTTAATTGTTCAGACTGCATTCTTAAGACTCCTTGGGCAAGTTCCGTATGTCAGCGATGGCTTTTTCCAAAATGGCCACCACCTCTGCCTGTCGTTCCAGACTGGCTGTCGATTGTTCAAACATGGCCTGCTTCAGGCTGTGGCGTACCTGGACAAACTCCGGCAACCAACCTGTTTGTTCCTGCGCGGCCTTCAAATCCTCGTCGCTATTGTGTTCGGCCAGCATCTGCCGTATCCACACCAGCTTGCGCCCGCGATAGGTCAGGGACTGCATCAGGTAATCGCACTTTTCTTTTTGCTCTTCCAGATACGTGTGCCCTTCCTTGGTCAGGCTGTACATCTTGCGACGGCCTTCTTCTTCAATCAGCACCCAGCCTTGCGTGGCGCAATACGCCAGGGCGGGATAGACCGCACCAGCGCTGGGTACATAGCTGTTCTGGCTAAGCTGCGCGAAACGGCGTATCAACTGATAACCGTGAGTACTGCCCTCTTTGAGCAGGGCCATCAGCATGAGCTGCATGGCCCGAGCAGAGTATTTTCGGCCTTGGCCCATATCCAGCAGCATCCGCTCGACATCCATTGTGTTGAATTTCATGTCCATACTCTTATGCTATATCACATGACACACTATAATGATAATGAGAATGCCAATCAACTAGAAATAGAAATTAAATTTATTGAGTGAAAAATGCTTGCTTTCCCAAGGAAACTCACTCTATAATTGAACGCTTGAGACGGGCAGCAGCCTTGATCAAAAGCCCAGGTGGCGGAATTGGTAGACGCGCATGGTTCAGGTCCATGTGCCTTCGGGTGTGGAGGTTCGAGTCCTCTCCTGGGCACCACAAATTCCTCAAAAAGCCGATCATCGCAAGATGGTCGGCTTTTTGTTTTTTCCGTCTCTGAAAGCAAGCAGCTTGAACCCCTGTTTGAAGACGAGGAAGTCAGATACGTAGATCCAATCAGTGTTGATATGACCGGGGCTCTCTTCCAGCGGTACGACCTTCCGAAAAATCAAACTCCTTTTGGACTGAAGGCAGACGTATTCAAAACACCTCCCTGACTTACCGAAGAACAATCAGCCATAAAAAAAGCCGAAACAGCATGAGCACTGTCTCGGCTTTTTTGATTCTGGCGGTCTTACAGCAAGCTATTTCGTTGTCCCGCCCTCTTTACCATCACTCCAAGGCGCGATGACGACGCTGCCAGAAAGGCTGCGCCGCGTAGCGTTGCTCCATGCCATACAAAGCATGCTGCGAATTCAGGTGGCGCACCAAACCTAACAAATAGTCCTTTTCGTAAGCACGCGCCGGCTCGGGATTGCCTTTTGTCAGAGCTACAGCAGCCTGTGCCGATTGTGATCCGCTCCACAAGGCCGTTGCCAGGCCATTGGCGGCCAGGGGGTCCATGGCCGCGCCTGCATCACCGGCACGCAAGATGCGGCCTTCCACGAAGTAAGACACGGTGCAGCTAGCGGCAGCGCTGACTTTAGGAGTGTGAGCAGCCATCTGATTATCCAAGCCCAGGCTTTCCATACGCACTCGTGCCGCGTCGGCACAGCCCAGCAAACCGGCCCAGACCGAACCATCTCGACTCAAACCATCGGGCAAAAGATCCGAGTCCGAAAACAAGGCCACCATCAAGCGATGACCCGGCATGGGGGACAGGTACCACCACCCCAACTCGACGGCTTCTACCAGGGAAGCAGCCAAGGGTTCTGCCCCTTCAGACAGGTCAAAGACGTGCCACGCAGCGACCAGTCTATCCAGACGATGGCGCTGGGCGGCCGCACCAGCGGACAAGGCTGCACGACCAGTACAGTCGATTAAAGCAGCGGCTTGCAGGCTAGTACCCTCTGCCAGCCTGGCAATAACACCTTCAGGCTGATGTTCCAGACCCAAGACACGCGTCTGGCGAATACTGACCTTCGCTTCTTTTTGTACACGCTCAAGCAGCGCCTGTTCCAGACGGGCCTTGTCCAGCAGGTAGCCCTGCCCGTCTTCATCCTGGACGGTGCGCAGTCCTGCGCTACCCCATACCGAAAAACGCCCTTGTGAACGCAAGGCCACCGTCTCATCCAGACAGCCTGCCCAGCCCAGGCTGGTCAAGACTACGGCCCCGCGTTCGGACAAGGTCTCACCAAACGAGGGCTGGGGCTCCTGAGGAGCCACCAGCGTTACTTCCTGACCTTGCATACTCAGGCGACGCGCCGCCGCTAAGCCCGCCACACCGGCGCCAACAACAATAATCATGCCTTCATCCTCAGGTTCCCGTCTGCTTTGTCAGCGGGACAATGTCCATGGAACCGCGTTGTACTTCCACATACAGCTCGGGCGGAACTCCCGCCAGCCCGACTGGCCCCGGACGTTTTACCACGACTCCCATACGGGTCCAAACTTTTGCTGTGGCAGCGCGAAAAAGGCCTGCACAGCCTGTTTAATTGTGGAAAAAACGAATCATGTTTTACAAAATGCGCGGCAGGGAAAACAGCATGACCCAGCCTCCCAGGACCAGATACGGACCAAAGTGAATGGCCTGCCCGGCTTGCAAACGCCCACCAAGGCGCAAGACCAGAGCCGCCAGCAAGCCCAATACCGATGCCGCCAGAAGAATTCCCGGCAAGGCGGTGGCCCCCAGCCAAGCGCCCAAAGCAGCCAGCAACTTGAAGTCGCCATAGCCCATGCCTGCACGCCCGGTCAGCAACAAGAACACATGGTTTAACAGCCACAGCAGGCTGTAGCCCAATGCCGCGCCAATCACCGCCAAGGGCAAGCTGCTAAAGGTGTGATCCAGATTGACCAGCAAGCCCAGCCACAGCAAGGGCAAGGTGAGACGATCAGGTAGATAGCCGGTTTCCGCGTCAATCCAGGCCAAGAGAGCAGTACCAGCGATAAACACACAGGCCGCCACTGCTGCAGGCGTCAACTGCCAGCGCCAACCGGCCCACAACATCAGGACCAGGGCCAGACTCTGGCATACCCATCCCCATTGAAGATGAGCACGCGGCGAACGCCCGTCCAACTCAGGCTCCAGCTCTACAGGCAGGCTCCAGGACAGGTGTCGGGCTGGCCAGAAAAAACAGACCGCCAAGATCAGAGCAACTCCCATCCCCGCCCAGGCATTGCCCCACGACGTCCACATCATATTGATCCTTCACCAGATTGATAAACGCGCGCTGGCACAAGCTACGCTGCCCAAATCCTAGCAGAGCCTTGCGCGCTTTTGATGACGTAAGTATTTTTTGCCCCAGGTAGAGAAAGCCGGACGGTGGCATTTTTTTGTTACCCGAATGACAGACAGAGCCCCACAAGGCTAGGCATAATGCGCTTCAACCCTTTGTTTCGCTTACGGATGAATAAGGAAGCGCTATGAACCACTTTGTGCCCCACGCTGCGCGTACGCCTCGCCTGCGCTTTTTGACCGGCGCCTTGCTCCTGGTCTGGATGGGCTCGGCAGCCAGCACCGCCTGGGCCCAGCAGATCGAGTCCATTACCTTATCCAGTGCCGGTATGGCCGAGATCGAGCGACAAATCCCCGTCTCTGACACCGGTACCGCTCAGTTGCGTGTGCCCCTGACCCAGGTCGATGACATTCTGAAAACCCTGATGGCCGTCGATGGCAAGAACCGCATCGACTCCCTGACCTTGTCGGGTCTGGCCCCACTGAAAGAAAGCTTTGACAGCCTGCCCTTCTCGGCCAAAGACCTGCGCTCGCCCGCCACCCTGGCACAAGCGTTGCGCGGCCAGCAAGTCAGCGCCAGCTCGCAAGGCCGCCTGGTACGGGGTGCCGTCCTGGGGGTGCAAGCTACTGCGGCCACCAAGGAACATCCCGCCCAGGCCATCTTGAGCGTGCTGACAGAGCAGGGCCAGATCCAGACCCTGGAATTGGGCCCCGACACCAGCCTGGAAGTACTGGACAAGACCTTGCAACAGCAATTGCAGCAGGCCACCGAAGTGCTGGCCGGTCAAAGCAATCAGCAGTCGCGTGATATTCAACTGGTCTTGAACAAGACCGACACCAAGACAGCCCGCCTGTCCTACCTGATTCCTGCACCGGTATGGAAAAGCTCCTATCGCCTGATGATGCAGGACGGCAAAGCCCGCCTGCAGGCCTGGGCCATTTTTGAGAACACCAGCGGTGAGGACTGGAAAGATGTGAAGGTCACGCTAAGCTCGGGCTCGCCTGTGATGCTGCGCCAGCGTCTGCTGGAGCGTTACTGGAACGAGCGCCCTGAACTGCCGGTGGCTGTAGGCAGCTCCATCGCGCCGCAAGCTGACACCCAGGCTACTGTCAGCGCAAATCACGCCCGCAAAGCAGCAGGTGAGGCCATGCGTGCTCGCATGGCTCCAGCCGCACCCGCTCCCATCATGATGGAAAGCGCCGCCTATGCGGCCGATGGCAACATGGCCAAACAGTGGGCTTCGGGCGGCGCTGGCGCCAGCACCCAGGCACAGGAAGGTCAGACTCAAGTGCGCTTTAGCCTGCCACAAACGCTAAGCGTACCCACCGGCCAGACGGTTTCGGTGCCCTTTATCGACACATCGCTGCAGGCCGAGTCCCTCTCGGTTTACCGCAGCGGCCAAGCTGGCGACTATCCCACAGCCGCCATTTGGGTGAAGAACGAGCAGGCCAATAGCCTGCCGCCCGGCATTATTACCGTCTTTAATGAACAGGACGGTCACGTGGGTGATGCAGAGCTGGCCGGTCTGCCTGCTGGCGAGCAGCGTTTGATCTACTTTGCCCAAGACAGCAAAGTTCAAATCCGCGAAGAGCAAACGGATGAATACCGCCTGAGCAAAACCCGTGTGACTGATGGCGTTGCCCGTTCGGAATGGACGCGCTTGCAGAACTTCCGCTACGAGATCAAGGCTCCGGCCGATGAAGATCGCACGGTGCTGATCCAGTTGCCTCGTCAGGATGGCTGGTCCTTCAAGTCCGACGCCCATGATAGCGATACCGTCCAGGAGCACCGCCTGAAAGTGAAAGTTGCCAAGGGCAAGACGGTCACCGTCACGGCCCAGCTGAGCCTGCAAGACCATATGGAATTGCGCCTGGAAGAAATCGACGAGAACATGCTGCTGCAGTGGCGTGGAAACGGCCAGGACAGCGCGCAACAAGCCAGGATGGACAAGCTGATCGAG
The DNA here is from genome assembly GCF_052931795.1 of Alcaligenes sp. RM2. Classification (NCBI taxonomy): domain Bacteria; kingdom Pseudomonadati; phylum Pseudomonadota; class Betaproteobacteria; order Burkholderiales; family Alcaligenaceae; genus Alcaligenes; species Alcaligenes sp. RM2. The sequence continues at coordinate 663,791 of NZ_JBRFIO010000001.1, read as the reverse complement.
CTGCGTCGTCAGCTGAGTCAGGCCCAGCAAGCGCAGAATCAGGCCGTTGAGGCCCTGAACGAAACCGTGGCTGAACAGGAACGCATCCGCGCCAACCTGGCTGCCGTCAGTGCACAAAGCACCTTGGGTCAGCGTTTCAGCGAGCAACTGGCCCAGCAGGAAGACCAGATTGCCAGCCAGCGCAAAGCCGTTAAGGAACAGCGCGACGCTGTACAGAAGGCCCGTCAGGCTTTTGAGAAAGGTCTGGCCGAACTGGCTTGATCCTGGCCTTATGCAGGTGCAGGCAGCTCGGCCTGCACCTGCTCCAGAAACGCGCGTATGGCATGGCCCTGCGCGCGTTCTTTCAAGCAATACACAAACTCGCTCAAATGAGCCGAGACATCACTGAGTGGCACACTGATAATGTCCGGATGCGCAGGCACTTCACGCAAGGGCAGCAAACTGGCCCCCATGCCGCACACCACTCCCCACCCTATCGCCTCCCGGCTCCCTATCTCCAGCAACTGCGTCGGCTCCTGCCCCGCCTGCCGGAACACTTGATAGCATAGCTCCCGTGTCATGGACCCGGGCTCACGCATCAGAATGGGATGGCGGCACAGGTCCACAATACGCACACGCTGCCGGTTAGCCAAAGGATGATCCACTCGCAGCACGGCCACCAAGGGATCAGAAGCCAGCAGCAGACGCACCAGACGCGGATCATCAACCAGCGCCGAGGACGCGATCACATCAAGTTGATAGTCATGCAAGGCACTCAAGACCCGTTGCGAATTATCAATGCTCAAACGCATCTTCACGCCGGGATAAGCCTGATGGAAATTCCGTAATACAGCCATGATGTAATACGGCCCGGTCGCGCCCACTCGCAACATGCCACTTTTCAGATCGCGCAGATCGCGCAAACTGAAATCGATCTGGGCAGCTTGCTGCATCAGTTGCTCGACTTGGGGCAAGAGGCGTTCCCCTTGCTGGCTTAAGTACACCCCCTTGCCTTGCCTATAGAACAGCTCCACGCCATAGCGGGCTTCCAGCTGTCGCAGATGCGAGGTCACGGTGGGCTGGCTGATCCCCAATTGCTGGGCAGCCTTGGTAATGGAGCCACAATGAGCCGTGGCGTGAAAGGACTTCAGTTCCAGAGCCAGCATGCTGCCGCTCTCCTCGGGGAAGAATCAAAGCCCAAATTATCCAATGCTCGTATTACAGAAATTAGTTGTACTGTCATAGTGCCGCCATATCCGACTCCCATACTGACGTTCATGACATTCATGACAAGTCGGAACCCAGGATGAGCGCCAAGCCCGCATTTTTAACCATACAAGGACTGCACAAGCAGTTCGGCTCCTTTACCGCCCTGGACCAGGTCAGCCTGGATATACAAGCCGGTGAACTGGTGTGTTTGCTGGGCCCCTCGGGCTGTGGCAAAACCACTTTGCTGCGATGCATTGCCGGGCTGCAACAAGCCGATCAAGGCATCATCGTGATGGCGGGCCGTGACATTACTCACTTGCCCCCTCAACAGCGTGATTACGGCATCCTGTTTCAGTCCTACGCCCTGTTTCCCAACCTGACCGTAGCCCAGAATATTGCCTACGGCCTGTCGCCCCGCAAGAACCTGGCCACCCAAGTGCGTCAACGCGTCTCCGAGATGCTGGATCTGGTCGGCCTGTCCGGTTCGGAAAACAAGTACCCGGCACAACTGTCGGGCGGTCAGCAGCAGCGTGTAGCCCTGGCTCGTGCACTGGCCCCCTCACCCTCCTTGCTCTTGCTGGACGAACCCATGTCGGCGTTGGATGCCCAGGTGCGCGAGCGTCTGCGTATCGAGCTGCGTGCGCTGCAAAAGCAACTGTCCATCACCACCTTGATGGTGACGCACGATCAGGAAGAAGCCATGGTCATGGCCGACCGTATCGCCGTGATGGAAAAGGGCCGACTGGTGCAATTTGATCGTCCCCAGGCTTTGTACCGAGCCCCCTCTGATCCCTTTGTGGCGGGCTTTATCGGTGAAGCCAACTGGCTGCCCTTTACGCCCTTGCACGATTGCTCGGTGCTGGTCGAGCGCGTTCGTCTGGACTTGGGCCAGGAAGCGCCTACTGCAGCAGGACGTCTTTTCATCCGCCCTGAAAACATTCGGGTACTGGATAACAACAGCCCGGCCACCACGACCAATACCTTTTTGGCCGACATCGTGGACGGCGTGTTTTTAGGCCGTCACTACAAGCTGATTCTGCGCCCCGAAGGCATGGACGGGCTGACTGTCCAGGCCATCGTCAACCCCGAACAAGGGGATCGCTTGCTTGACCCCTTGGCCGCACGTCGCTGCCGCATTCAGCTTCCCAGCGAGGCGCTGCATGCCCACCATTGATTCCACACCACAGCCTGGCGCGGCGTCCCTGCGCTCCACCAGCCTGTATGGCCTGCCCGTTGCTGAAACTAGCGTGAAGAACCATCCCCTGACCCGTCCCGTTTTGCCTGTCTGGATAGGCTCGGCGGCACGACGCGCCTTATTGATTGCCCTGTTTGCCCTGCTGGTCCTGTTCCTGGCCCTGCCCATGCTGTTCATCTTGCTGCGCGCCATTCAAGACGGCGACGGGCAACTGGTGGGTTTGGGTCAGTTCTGGTCGGTGATCAGCGCCCCGGGCTTCATGCCCATGGTGGGCCGCAGCATTCTGGTGGGCGTGACCACCTTGCTGATCGTGATCCCCGTTGCCTACGCGTTCGCCTTTGCCCTGCAACGCTGCTGCATACGCGGTGCCGGACTATTTCGTGCGCTGGGCCTTTTGCCCTTGCTGGCCCCATCGCTGATGCCGGGCCTGTCCCTGATCTACTTGTTTGGTAATCAAGGTTTGCTGCGTAACTGGTTGGGCGGTGAAACGATTTATGGTTTCTGGGGCATTGTGCTGGGCGAAGCCTTCTACACCTTCCCCCACGCCCTGATGATTCTCAGTACCGGTCTGGCCCTGGCCGATGCTCGTCTGTATGACGCTGCCCGCGCCATGGGTGCCAACTCCTGGCGTCGCTTCCTGACGGTAACCCTGCCCGCCAGCCGCTATGCCGTTTTTTCCGCCGCATGCCTGGTCTTTACTCTGACCGTCACTGACTTTGGCGTGCCCAAAGTGGTGGGCGGTTCCTACAACGTGCTGGCCATGGAAGCCTATAAAGCCGTGGTCGGTCAGTTGCAGTTTTCCAAAGGCGCGGCCATTGGCGTGCTGCTGCTGATTCCCGCTGTGCTGACCTTCTTTCTGGACCGTCATCTGCGTGCTCGTGCCAGCGGTCAGGCTCAAGGCTCGCTCAGTGCCTACTCGCCTCTGCCACACCGTCAGCGCGACCGTTACTTCACTCTCGTTCTGGTACTGGTATCCCTGGCCATTCTGAGCATTGTGGGCATGGCGGTCTGGGCGTCCCTGATCAAGTTCTGGCCTTACAACCTGAGCCTGTCCCTGAAGTCCTACGATTTCAACAATATGGACGGTGGCGGCTGGCTGGCCTGGCGCAACAGCCTGACCATGGCCTTGTTTACCGCCATTCTGGGTTCGGCCCTGATCTTTCTGGGCGCCTGGGTGCTGGAGAAACTGCCTGCCCGTGGCCAGTCCGAAAAAGGCTTGTACGGCGTGCTGCAAATGCTGGCGCTGGCCCCCATGGCCATTCCCGGTCTGGTGCTGGGCCTGGGCTACATCTTCTTTTTCAACCACCCCAACAATCCCTTGTCCGGTCTGTACGGCTCCATGAGCTTGCTGGTCCTATGTACGGTGATTCACCTGTACACCAGTGCCCATCTGAACTTTGTGACGGCCCTGAAAGCCATTCCTGGCGAGCTGGAAGCCGCTGCCGCCTCCCTGAAGGCTCCGCGTCTGTCCACCTTGATGGGTGTCACCGTGCCGCTGTGCCTGCCTGCCTTGCTGTCGGTGGCGCGCTACCTGTTCGTCTCGGCCATGACCACCGTGTCTGCCGTCGTGTTTCTGTACAGCCCGCAAACCGTGCTGGCCTCGGTAGCGGTCATGAATATGGACGACGCCGGCTTTATCGGCCCGGCCGCCGCCATGTGCACGGTCATCATGCTCAGCTCCGGCTTTGTCTGCGTCCTGGTTCATGTTCTGAGCCGCGCTTCCTTGCGCCGCAGCCAGGCCTGGCGCTCTCCTACTTCTCTTTCCTCAACCTGATAGGACCGCAATGTCATCCCCAACTTGCGCGAATACATCGCTTGATATGCCAAGTCACCAGACTCCACGCCTTGAAGCCCTGATTTTTGACTGGGCCGGCACACTGGTGGATTTTGGATCCTTTGCTCCCACCCAGATTCTGGTTGAAGCCTTCAAGTGCTTTGATCTGAATTTGAACCTGGACCAGGCCCGCAGCGCGATGGGCATCGGTAAATGGGATCACATCAAGGCCATGCTGGAGTTGCCTGAAGTGCGCGCCCAGTTTGTGGCCCTGCATGAGCGCGAACCCGATGACAGCGATGTAGACCGTATCTACAACACCTTCCTGCCCATGCAGAACGAACGCGTGGGCGAGTTCTCCGCCGCCATTCCCGGTGCCCGCGAAACCTTGTCCTGGGCACGCCGCCAAGGTCTGAAAATCGGCTCCTGCTCCGGCTACCCGCGTCTGGTTCTGGACAACCTGCTGCAACACGCCCACCGCCAACAAGTACTGGTGGACTACCACGTCGCCTTTGACGAAGTCCCGCAAGCACGCCCCTGGCCTGCCATGGCCCTGGAAAACGTCATTCGTCTGGAAATCAAGAATGTCGGTGCCTGCGTGAAGATTGACGACACCCCGGTCGGCATTGAAGAAGGCCGCAATGCCGGTATGTGGACGGTAGGTTTGCTGCTGTCAGGCAATGCCGCCGGACTGACCGAACTGGAATTTCTGGCTCTGGACGAAGAAAGCCGCCAAACCCTGCGTGATCGCGCCGCGGCCACCTTCGCCAATGCCCAACCGCATTACCTGATCGACACCGTTGCCCAACTGCCTGCCGTGGTTGAACAAATCACCGAGCGGATGGCCCAGGGCGAATGCCCTGGCGACTCTCTCTAACCCCACCCCCCTTTTGCTGTCACAAGGACACTTCTCCATGAAAACCATTGTTCTGAGCTCCTTGGCTGCCGCTTTGATGGGCGCCGCTTCCCTGGCTCAAGCCGCTACGACCCTGACCGTCTACACCGCGCTGGAAGCCGATCAGCTCAAGGCTTACCAGGCTGCTTTCGAGAAAAAGAACCCCGATATCAAGATCCAGTGGGTGCGTGACTCCACTGGCATCATTACCGCCAAACTGCTGGCTGAAAAGAACAACCCCAAGGCTGACGCTGTCTGGGGTCTGGCCGGCTCCTCGCTGGGCTTGATGGCCAGCCAGAACATGCTGCAGCCTTACGCCCCGCAGGGTCTGGACAAGATCGACGCCAAAATGCGCGATCAAAACAACCCACCCAGCTGGGTTGGCATGGACGGTTTTGCCGCCGCCCTGTGCGTGAACACCGTTGAGCTGGAAAAGAACAAGCTGCCCATGCCCACATCCTGGGAAGATCTGACCAAGCCCGAGTACGCTGGCAAGATCGTCATGCCAAATCCCGCTTCTTCGGGCACCGGCTTTCTGGACGTGAGCGCCTGGCTGCAACTGTTTGGTGAAGAAAAAGGCTGGACCTTCATGGATGGTCTGCACAAGAACATCGGTGCCTACACCCACTCCGGCTCCAAGCCTTGCAATATGGCTGCCGCTGGCGAATACACGATTGGCGTGTCCTTTGACTACCGTGGCGCTCGTCTGAAAGAAGAAGGCGCTCCGCTGGAACTGGTGTTCCCCAAAGAAGGCCTGGGCTGGGAAATTGAAGCCGCTGCCATCATGAAAGGCACCAAGAACCTGGAAGCCGCGCAGAAACTGGCTGACTTCTCCGCCAGCGAAGAAGCCAACCACTTGTACAAGACCAACTTTGCCGTGCTGGCCATCCCTTCTATCGCCACGGCTAACCCGCACCTGCCAGCAGACCTGAACCAGCGTCTGATTGACAACAACTTCGTCTGGGCCGCTGAAAACCGCGAGCGCATCATCGAAGAGTGGACCAAACGTTACGACGGTAAATCGGAAGCCAAGAAGTAATGAGCACACAACACTACGATGTCATCGTGGTGGGGGGCGGCATCCTGGGCATGGCACATGCCTGGGCGGCTGCCCGCCGCAAGCTTAGCGTGGCTGTGCTCGAGCGCAGCCACCAGGCCCAAGGCGCCACCATACGTAATTTTGGTCAGGTACTGGTGACCGGTCAGGCGCCGGGCATCATGATGGAACTGGCACGCCAAAGCCGAGGTCTGTGGCTGGATCTGGCGGCACAAGCGGGCTTTCATGTGCGCAGCAATGGCTCGCTGGTCCTGGCACGCAATCACCTGGAACTGGAACTGCTGGAAGACTTTGCCCAAGGCCGTGCCAAGGACGAAGGCGTGGCCTGCCAGATGCTCAGCGGCAAGGAACTGGCGACACTCTTTGAAGGCCGTCTGGGGCATCACCACGGCGCGCTGCAAGGTCTGGATGATTTGCAGATCTACTCGCGCGACGCCCTGCCCGCCATTACCAGCAGCCTGCAAGCCATGGGCGTGGATGTGTATACCCAAGCGCATGTGCACTATGCCCAAGAGGGGCAGGTACACAGCAGCGTGGGCAACTTCACCGCCAACAGCATTTTTGTGTGCCCCGGTCACGACTACAGCAGTCTGCATCGCGAACTGCTCGATACCGTCAAACCGTCGGTGACACGTCTGCAAATGCTGAAAGTGCGTGCACAGGACGCAGGCTGGGCATTGGACCGACCTTTGCTGACAGGTTTGTCCTGCCTGCACTATGGTGCCTTTAGCGATCTGCCTTTGGCAGACACACTGCGCGAGCAAGTACAGCAACGTCATGGCGTCCTGCTGGATCAAGGCATTCATTTGCTGATTAGCCCCACCCCGGACGGGGATCTGATTATTGGTGACTCGCACGACTACGGCCAGCAAGCCAGCCCCTTCAACCAGGAAGAAACAGACCAGTACTTGCTGGCTCTGGCAGAAACCGTGCTGGGTTGCCCGGTGCAGGTGCTGCAACGCTGGCAAGGGGTATACGGTGCAAAGGGCCCGGCTCCATTTTCTGTCTTGCAGGCCGATGGCAGTACGCAAGTGACGGTTATGCACACGGGCTTGGGGATGACCACGGGTCTGGCCATTGGTGAACGCAATATCGCCGCTCGCTACGATTGATTGCTGGACATGGGTGCGTAGGCAAGCAGATCAGCCTTGACCTAGGCAGCAAGAGTGCAAAAAACGCGCAGCCCAGGCTGCGCGTTTTTCTTTTCCTGAGGCGTAGGTCTGGATGCCAGAATCCAGGGCTTCAAACCAGGGGAAATCACGGCATTTTCTTAATGGGAATTTCCCATGAGAAACCCAATAGAGTGGAATAAAATACGCCACACGATAGGCCAGAGCGAGCGCTCTTGAGCTGTAGCCATCCATACACCCGGACCGCCAAGTACCTCGTCGCGATTGGCGACGAAGCCCTGGTCTTCCCCCTGACAGGAAAGGATCAATGAAAGACAGCGAAAGCGGCTTGCGTTTTATAGACTGCAATGAAGAGCAGCATGCAGCCGCTATTTTGGCGATCCTGAACGACGCCATCGTGAACTCCACCGCGCTATACGACTATGTGCCACGCCCGCCCGAAGCCATGGTGAGCTGGTTTGCCACCAAACGCGCCAACGGCTTTCCCGTGGTCGGCGTCATTGACGATGCAGGAACCTTGATGGGCTTTGCCAGTTGGGGCACCTTCCGCGCCTTTCCCGCCTACAAATACACCATGGAACACAGTGTCTATGTGCACCCGGAGCACCGCGGCAAAGGGCTGGGCAAGATTCTGATGCAAGAGCTGATCACGCGTGCCCGTCTGGCCAATGTGCATACCCTGGTAGGCTGTATTGATGCCAGCAATGCGGGCAGTATCCATCTGCATCAAAGCCTGGGCTTCACCCATGCGGGCACCTTCAAGGAAGTGGGGTTCAAATTTGGCCGCTGGCTGGATGTCGCCTTTTACTTGCTGACGCTGGATACGCCTGCCGAGCCAGTCGACGGCTGAAGCCCCCCTCCACGCTACGCCTTGGGGCGGCCCGGCGACAAAAAAAACCATCGCAGGCAGCACGCCGCGATGGTTTTTCATCAAACCGTTCGCCCCTGACTCAGGCGCTGGCTTTCGGCTTTTCGTAGCACACGGCAAAGGCGATCAGGCCCAGCACGATGCTGAAAATGCCCACACCGACTGCCACCCCAGCCACTAGACCCAAACCTACTGCAATAAACACGCCGGGAAAGGCGTAGTTTCGCAACCAGGAAGGTTTCTTGGGAACAAGAAATAGCCCTAAAAACAAGAACCAGGGCATCACAATCGTCCAGAACAGACTGTCCATTAGCACGTCACGCATCATTATTCCATTGAAGTAGGAGGGGCTTGGGCGAGAGCCAGACACCCCCGCCGTTCTGGGTGGATTGTAACCGTCCTGAGGCTGGCCTCCCAGTACGGGCGACTGTTATAAGAGAGAATTATTGTTTTACAGCTAAAGGACACGCCATGAGTACGCTTAGCTTGACCAGCGCAGACCAGCACCGTTTCGAAGCCTATGTCGCAGGCGATGAACAGGCCGAACGCGGCTTGATCGTGTTGCAGGAAATTTTTGGTGTCAATCAACACATGCGCAACACCTGCGAACGCTTTGCCGAGCAAGGCTACCGTGTCCTGTCTCCCGCCCTGTTCGACCGGCAAGAGAAAAATGTAGAGCTGGGCTATACCGCCGAGGACGTGCAAGCAGGTCTGGCACTGCGCAACGGCATTGCGCTTGATAAGACCCTGCTGGATATTCAGGCCTGCGTGGACGCCTTGGGTTCGCGCAAGATTGGTATTGTCGGCTATTGCTGGGGTGGCTCCTTGAGCTGGCTGGCCGCCTGCCGCTTGCAAGGCCTGAAAGCCGCCAGTTGCTGGTATGGTTCGCAAATTGCCCAGAACGCCCAGGAACAGCCCAGGATTCCAGTTCAAATGCATTTTGGTGCCCAGGATCACTCCATCCCTGCCAGCGCCATTCAGACCATTAAAGACGCGCAAAAGGATGTGGCCATTTACGTGTACGAACCTGCCGGGCATGGTTTTGGCTGCGATCATCGCCCCGATTTTCACGAAGCGTCCTACAAACTGGCTCAGGAACGTACACTAGCTTTCTTTGCCGACCATCTGCGTTAAGCCCCCATGCTTGAATCCAGCGACGACCTGCTTGCCCTGTTAAATACCACCATGCCTTACGGCAAATACAAAGGTCGCTTGCTGGCCGACCTGCCGGGACATTATCTGAACTGGTTTGCCCGTGAAGGCTTTCCTTCCGGGCGGCTAGGGCAGCTACTGGCCCTGATGCACGAGCTGGATCACAATGGCCTGAAATCCTTGCTGGACCCCTTGCGCCCGCGCAGCCGCTAAGAGGAACAAATACCTTACTGGGGAGCGGGCTGCGACGGTACGTCTCCGTACAGCTTGCTACTATCAAGAATTCCTCTACACCCCATTGTGAAGGACGTCATGACAATCGATCTCTCCGCATTCCCCATCACCGGCAAATGGCCGGCCCAGCACCCCGAACGCCTGCAACTGTATTCCTTGCCCACTCCAAATGGGGTCAAGGTATCCATCATGCTGGAAGAAATTGGCCTGCCTTACGAGCCACATCTGGTCAGCTTTGAGCGCAACGATCAGCTCAGCCCGGAATTTATTTCGCTCAGCAGCAACAACAAGATCCCGGCAATTCTGGACCCCAATGGCCCCGGCAATAAACCGCTGGCCTTGTTCGAGTCCGGTGCCATCCTGATCTACCTGGCAGAAAAAACCGGCCAGTTGCTCTCTGCAGACCCGGCCCAACGCTATGAAACCCTGCAATGGCTGATGTTCCAGATGGGTGGCGTAGGCCCCATGTTTGGTCAGCTGGGCTTCTTCCACAAATTTGCTGGCAAGGACTTTGAAGACAAGCGCCCCCGCGACCGCTATGTCAACGAATCCAAGCGCCTGCTGGGCGTGATCGACAAGCATCTGGATGGCAAGGACTGGATGGTGGGCAACAGCTACTCCATCGCCGATATTGCCCTGTTCCCCTGGATTGCCAACCTGATCGGTTTTTACGGCGCAGGCGAGCTTGTGGAGTACGAGCAGTTCAAGAATGTGGCCCGTGTTCTGGCCCAGTTTCAGGCCCGCCCGGCAGTACAACGCGGCTTGAACATTCCTGCCCGTGATTGATGGATAAGCAGCGCCAATCAATGCTTATAAGCCAATTTGAAATAGCCCTGCTATCAAACTGGTCTTTTTTGTTTCGCTTGACGCCAGTCCGTACAATTGGCCTCCTAAACATTCTGCGCAAGCGGTACTATTCCGTTTGCCCGGCTTGCTCATCAATCAAAAAACCAGTCTGCTCATAGAGCGGATACAGGCAAATCCACCAGCCTGATGAGCAAGCCTTCAAAGCCCTGGATTCTTTCCAGGGCTTTTTTTTGTATGTACGATTGCCCCCCGCTGCTACTCTTGTGGCTCCTTGCCACTTTGCCTGAGCAGAGCTATGAAAACGCACCACTATGAACTGTTGATCAGTTGGACCGGCAACACCGGAAGCGGCACCCGCACCCTTCGCTCCTACTCACGTAACCACGACGTGATGGCAGTTGGCCTGGAGACCATTGCTGCCTCCTCAGACCCTGCCTTTCGAGGCGACCCAGCCCGCTGGAACCCAGAGCAGCTTTTCCTGGCATCGATTGCTCAGTGTCATATGCTTTGGTACCTGGGAATAGCGGCAGAAGCCGGCATTGTGGTCACGGCCTATGAAGACCACCCTACCGGCATCATGATTGAAGAGGCCAACGGGGCTGGGCAATTCGAGAGTGTTACCTTGCGCCCCTTCGTCACGATCACACCGGACAGTGACCTTGCCTTGTCCAAATCGCTTCACGATCGCGTAGGTGAATACTGCTTTATTGCCCGCTCCATCAACACTCCGATTCACCATGAGGTCACGGTCCACGTACAAGGTCAAACACCTCCACCATCGACGTAAAGAGCATTACACCGCAGGTAAAGGGATGAACTGCTCATCGTCCAGTGGGGGCAGGCTGATGCGACCATTGAGCCAATCGTCCTTGGCCTGCTCGATACGGTCCTTGCGCGAGGACACAAAGTTCCACCAGATATGGCGTGGTCCCAGGGGCTCGCCGCCCAGCAGCATCAAATGGCTGTTTTGCTCGGCCAGGATGCGAGGGCTGTCGCCTTTGGCAAAGACCAGCATCTGACCGGCGCAATAGCGTTGAGCGCCTACCTCCAGCGCGCCCGTACAGATATAAATGGCGCGCTCTTCATGGCCGGTTGGCAAGGGGACAGACTGGCCCGCTTGTACTCGTAGTTCCATATAGAACAAGGGTGAGGCCACACTGGCAGGGCTGCACAGGCCCAACGCCGATCCGGCTATCAGGCGACCTTCCAGGCCCGTGTCCTGAATCAAAGGCAGTTGTTCGGCCTCGTAATGCACAAAATCGGGGTTTTGCTCTTCTTTATGTTCCGGCAAAGCCACCCAGGCCTGAATGCCATCCATACGGCCACCTTGGGTACGCATGGGCTCAAAGCGCTCGGAATGGCTGATGCCTGAACCAGCGGTCATCCAGTTCAAGGCGCCGGGCGTAATCTCTTGTTCCACGCCCAGGCTATCACGGTGTGTCATGGCACCTTCAAATAAATAGGTGACGGTAGACAGGCCAATATGCGGGTGTGGCAGCACATCGTTTTCTGTCCCTACAGGTGCCGTCAGCTCTTGTGGCCCCATACGATCAAAGAAGATAAAAGGCCCCACCATACGCCGTTGGCGAAAGGGCAGAACGCGCCCCACTTCAAATGCACCAATGCTGTGTTGACGTTGTGGAATCAGCAGCTCGACCATAGACACCTCTACTGGGAAGTCGCAAAAATACAATCCCGATTACTATACTCTGGTCACTGCTTTATTCGCCCTATCGCGCATGTCCACGCTCTCCCTGTTTGATCCCGTTCCCGGCAAGGTCCTGACTCTGGATACCGGCCTGATCGCCCTTCCGGGGCTGGCCCTGCCCTATGCCGCCAGCTTGGCACAGGCGGTTCAAGAACTGGTGCACAGCGTTCCTTGGCGGCATATGCAGGTTCCCTCAGGGCATCGTATGTCGGCCGCACAAAGCAGTTGTGGCGACCTGGGATGGATATCGGACGAACACGGCTACCGTTACAGCCCCACGGACCCGCAAAGCGGTTTGGCCTGGCCCGCCATGCCTGCCATATTCAAGGAACTATTAACGCACATTGCCCAGGAGTCGGGCCAGGGCCCTTTTCAACCCGATACCTGTCTGATCAATTACTACGACGAGCAGGCGCATATGTCCTTGCATCAGGATAGAAACGAGCGCGACTTGCAGCACCCGATTGTCTCGGTCTCCCTGGGACGTGAGGCCTTGTTTTTATGGGGCGGCGCAAAACGCAGCGACCCGGTGCGTACCCTGCGACTGCGCGATGGTGATGTGCTGGTCTGGTGGGGGCCATCCAGATTGAATTTCCATGGGGTACGCAGACTGGAGGGCCCGGCCCATCCGGTATGGGGCACAGGCCGGGTCAATCTGACATTCAGAAAAGCAGGCTGAACCCCACTAGTTCAGCCCAGTTCGGGCGGAGCAAAGCGACGGTTTTCCAGTACGGGCAAAATGCGACGGGCATAAGCCAAACGCTCCCGATCCAGATCAACCAAAAGCAATGTGGGAGTTTCTGCCGCCTGGGCCACGATCACACCCAAGGGATCCACCACCAGACTTTGGCCAATATTGCGTTCACCACACTCACCGACGGCCACCATATAGGCCGTATTTTCCAAAGCGCGAGCCGTCGTCAGCACACGCCAGTGGTGTTCCTTCAAGGGACCTTTCAGCCAGGCCGACGGCGCCAGCAAGACTTGCGCCCCGTCCACGCACAAGCGTCGGGCCAGCTCAGGAAAGCGCAGGTCGTAGCAAGTCATCAAACCTACTTTGAAACCGGCCACATCAATCAAGGCGGGGATTTCTGTACCTGGCTGTACATAGCGTGATTCTTGTACCGAGAAGGCATCGTACAAATGAAGCTTGTTGTAATGCGCCAGTACCTGGCCATCGCGCAGCACCACCAAGGTGTTCCAAACCTTGCCTTCTCCGGCCGGGGTATGAATGCAGAACACCACAGTTAAATCAGTATCACGGGTGGCAGCGCTCAGTCGGCTGACAAACTCCCCATCCAGGGCTTGTGCGGATTTCAGGACCACTTCAGGGTCGGCCACATTTCTGGCCAGCACACCTTCAGGCAAAACCAGTAACTGCGCGCCGGAGCGCAAGGCTTGTTCGATCAAACCCAGGCAAGCGCTCAGGTTTTCCTGCGAATCTTTGGATACGGCCATCTGGCCCAATGCAACTTTCATGACCACCTCCTTTACGGTGCTGCCTAAGTGATTCTAACGCAGCCGCCCGCCCAGACCAGCCAGCGAACAAGGGAGAAAAACTGAACACCAGATGGTCAAATGTCAAACCATCCCCGTCGTTCAGCCCCAACAGATCAGCGTCATATTTTTCCACTTCCCATCATGTAAAAATTCGGACACAAACTGCAATTAAAAATAAATTTTTATCAGGTCAATACCCTGAATGCGTTTAACCACACTAAACATTCGGGTCATATCAAAGAATATTTCTACTCAGCTAGCAGGTCAATTAAGCGATCAGGCCCTGAAACAAAGTGTCGTGCGCATAGTGACAAACCCAAACATCAACACGATCAATTTGAACGCTCTATTTCGTCCGTACAGTTCAATTCCATTTATCTTCATAAGCGTGAAACTCAATTGAGCTCAGTTCTCAAGATCGGCTTTAATCAGCAGATATATGATAATGAGATATAAATAACTCTTATATTTGCAATACCATAAACATTATGTAAATCGGCAAAATTGATTCTTTTATTAAGCCGGACAAAATCTCATAGACGGCACAAAAAGACGTTCTTAACTCTGGCAAGCATCTCTGCACCCATCCAGAATTTTCGAGGGCAAATCTCCAATCCAAATATGACCGGACATAATTAGAATCGATAAAACGCGATTAAATAAAAATGAATCAAATCTGGATAAAATCGAGCTAAAAATAATGGGCCAAGTGCAAACCAGCACTGGCCCATTCATGAATTATCCTTGCGACGCCACTTCGTCCGACATGCCCGCCTGTCAAGCTGACAAGCCGCTTTGGCATTGGACTTTCAATGCACTAATGATTGAAATCCAAAATAATCAGAATAAAAAAAACCCCCGATTTCTTGCAAAATCAGGGGAAAGCTACCACAGGAAAATGATTGGATACAAAACACCCAATACCGTGATTCTATATAAAAAACTAAAAAAAATCTGCATACGTTGTTTAGGGCTGACGCTATAGCTTGATAAATTAATTTGTGCTAGGACGTAATAAGAATTAAAAACTTAAAAAGATCTTCAATTCCCTACAGTTACATGACCCTATTCCGTCCTTAGAAATCTTGAGCCTTGCCCCATGACTGCGCGACAATAAGGCCTCTTACGGGTTGGACACACTGCCCTTCTTGATTCTCAGGCGTTTATCTTGTCTTCTTCGCACTCTTCCTTATCCCCCCGCCAGGTTTTACTGGCCATTCTGGCCTTGGCTGTGGGCGGTTTTTCCATCGGCACCGGCGAATTTGTCATCATGGGTTTGCTACCCGATGTGGCCCAGGATCTGGGTATCGATATTCCCACCGCAGGCCACTTGATCAGCGCTTACGCTTTAGGCGTGGTGATCGGCGCTCCGGTACTGGCCGTACTGGGCGCACGCTGGCCCTGGCGTCGTCTGTTAATAGCCTTGATGGGCGCTTATGCCGTAGGCAATTTCCTGACCGTGATTGCCCCCAGCTATGAAACCGTATTGATCACCCGCTTTCTGGCCGGCTTTCCGCATGGCACCTACTTTGGTGTTGCCGCCTTGGTAGCCGCTCGTCTGGTGCCCCCGCATCGCCGTGCACAGGCCGTGGCCTACGTCATGCTGGGTCTGACAGTCGCTACCTTACTGGGCGTACCCATTGCTACCACCTTGGGACAATGGCTGAGCTGGCAGGCGGCCTTTACTTTCGTCAGCCTGATCGCCTTGCTGACCATGGGACTGGTACTGCGCTTTGTGCCCTTCATCCCCGCCAATACGCTGGCCAGCCCCTTGCGCGAACTGGGGGCCCTGAAGCGCAAGCAAGTCTGGTTGACGCTGGGCATAGGCGCAATTGGTTTTGGTGGCATGTTCTCGGTGTTCAGCTACGTAAAATCCACCTTGATGGAACTGGCGGGCCTGTCGGTCAGCGCCATCCCTGTCGTGCTGGCCTTGTTTGGCGTTGGCATGGTGCTGGGCAATTTACTGGGCGCCCGTTATGCGGACCGCTACCTGGATCGCAGCATTCGCCTGGTTCTGATCTGGGCTACCGGCGTGCTCTTGCTGTTCATGATCACGGCCCACCATCCAATCCTTGGCCCCTTGAACATCATGCTGATTGGCACCCTGGTGGCCTTGGGCCCCGCTTTGCAGATTCGCCTGATGGACGTGGCAGGTGATGCCCAAACACTGGCGGCTGCGCTGAATCACTCGGCTTTCAATATGGCCAATGCGCTAGGTGCATGGTTGGGTGGTTTGACGATTGCCGCTGGCTGGGGCTGGACTTCGACCGCCTGGGTAGGTGCCTTGCTGGCCTTGGGTGGCCTGGCCTTGCACACCATTTCGCTGCGCATTAAAGAATAGTCAGACCTCAGAACGGGTGACTCGGAGCAGGCAATTTTGTCGTAGGCGACAGAAACTGAACACAGGAATAGCCTTTGCAAAACTGAACTCTAGTAACCCAAAAAACAAAACGGCCTGTAATTGGATGCCCCTAAGGGTATTTCAATTACAGGCCGCTTTCGTTTGGCCCTCTCTCGAAGGTCCGACTACCTGGCTTTCAGCAATTCAGCTCAGGCTTTGCTTGCTGCTGCGGGGCGAGCCGCCAACCAACCGGCGTAGCCCATTCCAAAGCTGACCAGAATGCACAAGCCCAAGGCCCAGCCCCAGCTATTGAACAGGTCATGCAAACCGCCCATGGCGGGAGGCCCAAACGCGGCCAGCAAATAGCCCATGCACTGCGCCATACCCGACAGGGACGCCGCCTGCGAAGTAGACGTAGAACGTACCCCAATCAAGGCCAAGGCAATCAGGAAAACACTGCCACTACCAAAGCCAAACAGCACCGCCCACAGCAAGGACCAGGACGGCAAGACCAGAAAGCCCACAAAGGTCAGGGTCTGCAACAAGGCACCCGCCAAGGCCACCCCACGCTGGTCGTGCACACGGCTCAACACGGGCATCAGCAGCAAGGCCGGTACGGCGGTAGCCAACTGCATCAAACCATGAATCTGGCCCGCATGATCCGGCTCAAAGCCATAGTTCACCAGCATCACAGGCAACCAGCTGGCAATCATGTAGTAAGCCACCGAGTTCAAACCCATGTACAGGGTGATATGCCAGGCCAGGGGTAAACGCCACACCGAAGAACTGGTTGCCGCGCCAGTGGGCGTATTTTGTGCCGCACGTCGATCCGCTCCCAACTGGGTAGCCCATACAACTACGCTAGCCAATGCCATCACACCGACCACCATCAGGGACGACCAGCGCCAGCTTTGGCCTGTCCACTCCGCCATCGGGACCGCCATCGCGGAGTTGAACGCCGCGACCAGACCCATGAACAAAACGTACAGCGACGTCACAAAACTGATACGCATGGGGAAATGGCGTTTCACCAGAGAAGGCAACAGTACATTACCCAAGGCAATCCCGATAGCCAGCAAACCGATACCGGCAAACAGCTCTATCGTGCCGCCCAGGATACGTACCACCACACCTACCGCAATCAGTACGGAAGCAATAAACAAGGAACGGGACAAGCCCACCACCCGCGCCATGGAGGCGGCCAGCAGGGAGATCACCGCAAAAATGAACAAGGGCATGGCGGTCAGCAAGCCAGCCTGCGTGGACGACAGAGACAGATCTGCCTGGATCAGCTCCAGCAAGGGGGCGATACCCGTGATCGGGGCTCGCAGATTGCCGGCAATCAGCAAGACGCCAATCAACACCAGTAAGGGGTGGGAGAGCCAGGAGAGTCGAGAGAGGGACATGAAGTGTAGCCAGTAGGTGAAAACCCTACTCTATCCTGTTTCGATGCCGACGCAAACAGGATATTATGACAACTTATACCTCAAACCAGACAAAGCATGAGTTTTAGCTCCAATCCGCAGGGCGGGCCTATTTTCAGCATCAAGATGGCGATGGGCAGCAATACTGAAAATCCATTGCATACCCATCCCAATGGACAGCTGATCATGACGCAATATGGCTCCGTCACCCTGCAAACCGACCAGGGCTACTGGATGGTGCCGCCGCTGTGCGCCGTCTGGGTGCCGGTGGGTATCCGTCACCGTGCCCGCGCCGACGATCAGGCCCTGATTCATTTCCTGTACATACAGCCCGGCCTGGATGAACTGCCCGATCACTGCAGCACCCTGGACCTGAGCCCCATGGTGCGCGAGATGATCATTCATTTAAGTGATCTGAATCCCCATTACGAGCCGGGCAGCCAGACGCACCGTCTGGCACTGGTGCTGCTGGAAACCTTGAATCAAATGCCCACCCGGCAGCTGCATGTACCGGTGCCCGAGGACAAAGTTTTGCAGACGATTGCGCAACATATGCTGCAACAGCCCGACTCGCGCCCTACAATGGCCGACTGGGCAAAAGAACTGGCCATGAGTGAGCGCACCCTGGCCCGACATATGCTAAAACACACAG
Source organism: Alcaligenes sp. RM2 (assembly GCF_052931795.1). Classification (NCBI taxonomy): domain Bacteria; kingdom Pseudomonadati; phylum Pseudomonadota; class Betaproteobacteria; order Burkholderiales; family Alcaligenaceae; genus Alcaligenes; species Alcaligenes sp. RM2. The sequence continues at coordinate 645,866 of NZ_JBRFIO010000001.1, read as the reverse complement.
GGATGAGCTTCGGGCGCTGGCGGCAACAATTCATGATTATGCTGGCCCTGCAAAAACTGGGTTCGGGAATGTCCGTAAAGAGCACGGCCAGGGAATTGGGTTACACCTCGATCAGTGCCTTTATTACCGTTTTCAAATCTATTTTGGGCGAAACCCCCAGCCGTTACTTGAGCCAAACCCATTCTTCTTAAGTCCCTACTACCCTCACCACACGCATCCATGTCTTCCACACACCTGTCCCGCCCCGGATATCTGCAGCGCTTGTTGAGTTGGTTCCAGATTTCTCACATGTCGGCGGGGCTGATTGCCGTGCTGGTGGGCTACACAAGTTCTGCTGCCATTGTTTTTCAGGCCGCTCAAGCGGCCGGTGCCAACACCGCCGAGCTGGGCTCCTGGATGTGGTCTTTGGGTATTGGTCTGGGCCTGCTGTCGGCAGGTCTGTCGCTGCGCTACAAGATTCCAATTCTGACTGCCTGGTCCACACCTGGCGCAGCGCTGCTGGCCACGGGTCTGGTGGGCCTGCCCATGTCCCAGGCCGTGGGCATTTTCCTGTTTTCGTCCCTGCTGACCACCATTTGCGGTCTTAGCGGCAGCTTTCAGAAGTTGATGCAGTACATGCCGCGCAGCATTGCCGGTGCCATGCTGGGCGGCATCTTGCTGCGCTTTGGCCTGGACCTGTTTGGTGCCATGCAAACCCAATGGCTGCTGTGCCTGAGCATGTTCATTGTGTTTCTGGTGGTGCGCCAATGGTCGCCTCGCTACGCCGTGCCGCTGGCACTGGTGGCCGGTGTCACGATTGCTGCCCTGCAAGGTTTGCTGAAAATGGAAATTCTGAGCTGGACTCCCGCCACGCCGGTGCTGGTCTGGCCCGAGTTTTCCTGGACGGCACTCATTGGTGTGGGCATTCCCTTTTTCATCGTCACCATGAGCTCGCAGAACATTCCGGGCGTGGCTGTATTGAAGGCGCATAACTACGATGCGCCCAACTCCACCGTCATTAGCTGGACCGGGATTGTGGGCCTGATCTTTGGCCCCTTCGGTGGCTACGCCTACAATCTGGCCGCCATTAGCGCCGCCCTGTGCATGACTCCCGAAGTGGATGCGGACCCGCGTCAGCGTTATCGCGCCAGTGTCTGGGCCGGGATTTTCTATTTTGCCGCCGGTATCTTTGGTGCCACCGTGGTCAGCCTGTTTGCCGCCTTCCCAACCGAACTGATTGCGGCCATTGCCGGTCTGGCCTTGCTGGGTACCATAGGCAATAGCATCCACATGGCGCTGGAAGCCCCAGACACCCGTGACGCCGCCCTGGTCACCTTTCTGACCACTGCGTCAGGCATGAGTCTGCTCAATATCGGCAGCGCCTTCTGGGGTCTGGTTTTTGGTATGGCTATGTATCTGATTCAGAAACGAAAAGTATCCTGATCCGGTCATCCCCCCGGCGTCTGTTCAAGACGGCAAACAAGCCTCACATTTGCTTGCTTTGCCGTCTTTTTCATTTGGCACACTAAAGGCGTGACCACTTTTCTTTAACGGAGGTGCTTCATGCCTGCTTTATCTCAAGCCCAACAAAAAGCTGCCGGTGCAGCCTTGTCCGCCAAACGCGGAGAAACTCCGGTAGCCAGTCTGAAAGGGGCATCGCTGGAAATGTACAACACCATGAGTACCAAGGAGCTGGAAGAACTGGCCAGCACCGATACCGCGCGCCGCAACCTGCCTGAACACAAGGAGTAATCAGACAGCCTGAACGCGCACGCCGCTTTGCTCGAAGGCTTGATGCAAACGCTGCGCAAATTCGGCCGCCCCCGCCTGATCCCCATGCAGGCACAAGGTATCAGCAGACAAAGGCACCGTTTTACCCGACAGACTGGTAACGGTGCCTTGCTCTATCATCTGCATCACTTGCTGTACGGACTGATCGGCATTGGTAATCATGGCGCCAGCTTGCTGACGAGGGGTCAGGCTGCCATCGTCCTGATAGCTGCGATCGGCAAACACCTCTTGAGCCACCGTCAAACCCGCATCACGACCGGCCTGCACTTGCACACTGCCTGCCAGCGCATACAGAATCAGGCTGCGATCAATATCGGCCACAGCTTGGGCAATGGCTTTTGCCAAGGCCCCATCACGGGCGGCCATATTGTAAAGAGCACCATGTGCCTTGACGTGATGCAAAGCAGCACCTTGGGTGCGTGCAACGGCAGCCAGGGCTCCCACCTGCACCACCACCATGTCATACACCTGCTCGGGGGTAACCGCCATCACCCGGCGACCAAAACCAGCCAGATCCGGCAGGCCGGGATGTGCGCCCAGCTTCACACCATGCTTTAGGGCCAGGGCCACCGTCTGACGCATGGTGCCCGGATCTCCGGCATGAAAGCCACAGGCGATATTTACCGACGTCACCCACGGAATCACCTGCTCGTCATGGCCCATGCCCCAGGGGCCAAAGCTCTCGCCCATGTCGCAATTCAAATCAATACTCAAGCTCATGGAGTTCCCTCTGATAATCCATCCAACCTGCCTGCGGCCTGGGCAATGCAACGCCGGAACCACAGCAGTTCTGCCGCATTATGCGTGCGCGGATGCCACAGCTGGTAAAAACGCATCAGTGGAAAATGAACCGGACAAGGCAACACGGTAATTGGCAGAATGCGGGCATAGTACTCGGCAAACTGGCGGTTCGTGGTGAACACCATGTCCGTGCGACTCAAAATCCCCGGAACCAGGCCGAAATACGGCACGACCATCTGTACGTGACGGCTGATGCCCTGCTCGGCCAGGCAACCGTCAATAAAGCCGCGCTTGTCCGTCACGTGGGCCGAAGGGGCCAGATGCGGCATGTCCAGATAGTGCTGCAAGGACAGACCACGCTGCGCCAAGGGATGATGGCGGCCCAGCATACAGACCACCTCGTCATCAAACAGACGCGCCAGGTGCAGCTTTTCAGGGGGCTCGAGCCAGTTGCCGATCACCACGTCCAGCTCGCCCTCTTCCAGGGCCTGCACGTAATCCAGATCCGGGTTGATGGTATGGACCACCAGCCGGGCCTGCGGCGCCTGACGACGCACCCGCTCCGCAATATCCGGGATAAAAGCGCCGTCCAGATAATCCGGCGCGCCCAGATTGAAAACGCGGGTAGACTGACTGGGATCCATAGGCTCTGCCGCGGCAGAAATTCGCTCGATAGCTTGCAGAGCTTCCGTGGCATGTGCCAGCAAAAAGGGGCCGCGCTCGGTAGGCACCATTCCCTTTTTACCGCGCAACAAAATCGGATCGCCCGTGATTTCGCGCAAGCGCCGCAAGGCATTGCTAACGGCTGGCTGGGACATACCCAAGCGGATAGCCGTACGCGAGACGCTGTGCTCTTTGAGCAGCGACTGCAATACCCGCAGCAAATGCAGGTCTAGTTGTTCTCGTAATTTTGGCATGGTTTAAATAATACAAGCGCTGGCCCGCCTCGTTGATCGGTGTAGACACTCATACGCCTATATAGTGAACATCATTCCAAGCAAATGTTCGCATCCTAAGCAAATGCTATCTTCGATCCGTAAAAAACCAGTCGAGTGAGATCATGGAGACAAGACCAATTCGTTTTATTTATCGCGGCGAAGTACAGGAAGTGGCTCAGGCCCCGACCACGCGAACCGTTTTACAGTATATCCGTGAGGATCTGCACTGCACCGGCACCAAAGAAGGCTGTGCCGAGGGTGATTGCGGCGCCTGCACGGTCATGATTGGCGAACTGGACCAGAACAATCAACTGCAATTGCGTGCCGTAAACGCCTGTATCCAGCTGCTGCCTACGCTGGACGGCAAGGTGCTCTACACTATTGAGGATCTGCGCCAGGACGATGGCACCCTGCACCCCGTGCAACAAGCCATGGTGGACTGGCACGGTGCCCAGTGCGGCTTTTGTACGCCCGGCTTCATCATGTCGCTGTGGGGCCTGTACATGACGCACTCGCCCGAAGACGGCCCGGTTTCCCGGGAACAGATCGACGATGTGCTCTCGGGCAATCTGTGCCGCTGTACCGGCTACCGCCCCATTATTGATGCGGCCAAGGCCATGCACAGCTATCCGGCTGTCAGCATGGATCGCCAATCCATTGAAGACAAGCTGCGTGCCATTCGTCAGGACGGCATGCTGGCCTATGAATACCAGGGCCAGACCTTCCACGCCCCCCGCACGCTGGACCAGTTGGCCCAGCTGCGCGAGCAATATCCGCAAGCCCGCATTCTGGCTGGCAGCACCGATATCGGCCTATGGGTGACCAAGCAATTCCGCGATTTGCCGCATCTGATCTATATCGGTCAGGTGGCCGAGCTGCGCGAACTGAAAACCACCGAGGACGATCTGTATATCGGTGCAGGCGTGCTGTTGAACGACGCTTTTGACGCCCTGATCAAAGACCACCCCGAATTGACAGAACTGCGCCAACGCTTTGCCTCCTTCCCTATCCGCAACGCCGGTACCCTGGGCGGCAACGTGGCCAACGGCTCGCCCATTGGCGACTCCATGCCCGCCCTGATTGCCATGCGTACCCGTGTGGTGCTGCGCAAAGGCGCAGTCGAGCGCGTGCTGCCTTTGGAAGATCTGTATCTGGCCTACCAGAAAACCGCCATGGAACCGGGCGAGTTCGTGCAAGGCCTGCTGGTCCCACGCAACAAGGGACAATGGCAATTCCGTACCTACAAGCTGTCCAAGCGTTTCGACCAGGACATTTCTGCCGTGTGCGGCGCCTTTGCGGTGGAACTGGATGGCAAGATCGTCAAACAGGCTCGCATCGCCTTTGGTGGTATGGCTGCCACTCCAAAACGTGCCAGCCATGCCGAACAAGTGCTGCAAGGCCAGGAATGGAACGAAGAAAACGTACAAGCTGCCATGCAGGCGCTGCAACAGGACTATCAGGCCCTGAGCGATATGCGTGCCAGCAGCGAATACCGCAATCAAAGTGCGGCCAATTTGCTGTACCGCTTCTTCCTGGAAACCCACCCTGAAAACGCTTTGAGTCCCGCCCAGCTGAATGTCTTTCACCGAGCTCAAGCCAGCCTGGAGACTTTGTGATGAAAATTGACAATATCAACCACCTGAACACCGCCACGGCTCAACGAGTCGGCGTGTCCTTTCTGCACGAGTCGGCAGACCTGCACGTGAGCGGCACGGCCACATATACCGATGATTTGCCTGAATTGCAGGGCACGGCCCATATTGCGCTGGGCCTGTCGGAAAAAGCCCATGCCCGTTTGCTGGACGTGGATCTGGAAGCTGTGCGTCAAGCGCCCGGTGTCATTGCCGTCCTGACGGTTGCCGACATTCCCGCCGCAAATAATTGTGGCCCTATTCTGCATGACGACCCCATTCTGGCCGATGGCGTGGTGCATTACTTTGGCCAGCCCATTTTTGCGGTTATTGCGAAATCCCACGACCAGGCACGCCGTGCCGCGCGCCTGGGCAAGATCACCTACGAAGAGCTGCCTGCCATCTTGACTCCACAAGAAGCCAAGGCCGCGAACGCCGGTGTTCTGCCCCTGATGAGCCTGAAACAAGGCGACGCCAAAAAAGCATTGGAATCGGCTCCACACCGCCTGCAAGGCACCTTCCAGTGCAATGGTCAGGAACAGTTTTACCTGGAAGGCCAGATTTCCTACGCCGTGCCCAAGGAATACGGCGCCGTGCATATCTGGTGCTCCACCCAGCATCCTTCGGAAATGCAGCAGCTGGTTGCCCACTGTCTGGGCGTTGGCGCGCACAAGGTACACGTGGAATGCCGTCGCATGGGCGGTGGTTTCGGTGGCAAGGAATCTCAATCGGCTCTGTACGCCTGCGTGGCCAGTGTGGCTGCCGTCAAGCTGCAGCGCCCGATCAAGCTGCGCCTGGACCGCGACGACGACTTCATGATTACCGGCAAGCGTCACGGTTTCTACTATGAATACGATATTGGTTACGACGACGAAGGCCGCCTGCTGGGTGCCCGTCTGGACATGACCGCCAACTCGGGCTTTTCCGCCGACTTGTCCGGCCCCGTGGCAACCCGCGCCATCTGCCACTTTGACAATGCCTACTACCTGTCTGATGTAGACATGAGCGCGCTGTGCGGTCGCACCAATACCCAATCCAACACAGCCTTCCGAGGCTTTGGTGGCCCGCAAGGGGCCTTGGTGATGGAAGTGGCCCTGGACACCATTGCCCGCCGCCTGGGCAAAGATCCGCTGGATGTACGCCGCATCAACTTCTACGGTAAAAAAGACCGTAATGTGACGCCTTACGACCAGACCGTGGTCGATAACGTCATTCACGAACTGGTGGCCGAGCTGGAGGAAACCAGCGAATACCGTCAGCGCCGTGAACAAATCCGTGAATTCAATGCCAGCAGCCCGGTACTGAAAAAGGGTCTGGCACTGACCCCGGTGAAATTTGGTATTTCCTTTAACGTACCCGCCTTCAACCAGGCTGGTGCTCTGGTCCACGTCTACCGTGACGGCACGGTTTTGGTGAACCACGGTGGCACGGAAATGGGTCAGGGCCTGAACACCAAGGTGGCCCAGGTGGTAGCCCATGAACTGGGCCTGAATCTGGAGCACATCCGGGTCACGGCCACCGATACCACCAAAGTGGCCAATACCTCGGCCACGGCGGCATCCACAGGTACGGACTTGAACGGTAAAGCCGCCCAGGATGCGGCCTACCAGATTCGCCAGCGTCTGACGACGGTAGCTGCCCAGCTCTTCTCGGTGGAAGAGTCCAGCGTGAAATTCGAGCGGGGTCAGGTCCAGATCGGCGGCCAGACCATGCCCTTCTTTCAACTGGTTGAGCACGCCTACCAGGCCCGCGTCCAGCTGTGGTCCGACGGCTTTTACGCCACCCCCGGCCTGCACTGGGACTCCAAAGTCATGAAGGGCAACCCCTTCTACTACTTCTCTTATGGGGCTGCCGTCGCTGAAGTGCTGATCGACACGCTGACCGGGGAATCTCGTCTTCTGCGTGCTGACGTGCTGCACGATGTGGGCAAATCCATCAATCCGGCCCTGGATATTGGCCAGGTTGAAGGCGCCTTTATTCAAGGTATGGGCTGGCTGACAACAGAAGAGCTGGTTTGGAACGCTCAAGGCAAGCTCACCACGCATGCACCGTCGACCTACAAGATCCCGGCCATCAGCGACTGCCCCATGGACTTCCGCGTCAATCTGTTCGATGGCCGCAACGCCATGGATTCGATTCACCGCTCCAAAGCCGTGGGCGAACCGCCTTTGCTGCTACCGTTCTGCGTCTTTAACGCGATCCGTGATGCGGTTGCCAGTGTAGGCAACTACCAGATTGAGCCCGTGCTGAACGCACCTGCGACTGCGGAAGCCGTCATGCGGGCTGTTGCGGCTATTCGCAAAGCGAAATGAGTAGCTGGCCCTCTCTTGCCCTCGCCCGTGTGAAAGCGGGCGAGCGGCTGGTTTTGTGCTCGGTGGCGCTTGCCAAAGGCTCCACCCCGCGCACCACGGGCACGGCCATGCTGTTCAGCCAAACTGAGCAGTGGTTAACCATTGGTGGCGGGCACCTGGAATGGGTAGCGGCAGAACAGGCACGTGTCATGCTCAGTCAGTCCTCCGGACCCGGCTGGAGCATGAGCCGCCTGCCGCTGGGCCCCAGTCTGGGCCAATGTTGCGGCGGGGTCGTTACCTTGCTGTACGAAACCCTGGGTGCCGAGGATCTGGGCTGGCTGGAAGAGCTGGATAGCGCCGTGCGGGCCGGTCAGGCGACCAGCCGCCGTTCACAATTGCTCTCAGACGGCAATAAGCAGGTTGATATACACAGCCCTTCAATTGTGGATGAGTCCCGGCTGGACTACGACGGCTCGCAAGGCGTCTGGATGGAGGAGCTGCCGCCCCCGCCCCTGACTATTTTGCTGTTTGGGGCCGGTCATGTGGGCGAGGCACTGGTGCAGATTCTGGGCACCCTGCCATGCCGGGTTCTGTGGATTGACGAACGCCCTGAACTGTTTCCCGCTCAGGTACCCAGCAATGTCAGCCTGGAAATTACCGACATCCCCGATGCGCTGATCGAACAAGCCCCGACCAATAGCTATTTTCTGGTGATGACGCATAATCACGGCCTCGATCTGGCTCTGTGCCAAAAGATCTTGCGCCGGCCCGATACGGCCTATGTGGGCCTGATCGGCTCCATGACCAAACGTCGTCAATTCGAGCGCCGCTTGCAGCAACGCGGCATGCCCGAATCCCGTATTCAGGAACTGGTCTGCCCCATTGGCGTGCCAGGTATCAAGGGCAAGGCCCCCTCGATTATTGCCGTGGCTGTCGCCGCCGAATTGCTGACCCACGCCTATGAAATGGGCCAGCTCAGTCGCTGATGCGACCTCGACTTCAAGGACACTATGACTACCTCTTTACACTCCGCCTGCGCCTACCGTGCCCAACTGCTGTACTTTGTCGCGGACCCTGCCACATTGGAAGATCCTTCCGAAGCCGTGCGCTATCACAGTGACGGCCTGCTGCTGGTCAACGAACAGGGCCAGATTCAGGCCTGTGGCGACTGGGCCGAACTGTCGCGCAGCCTGCCTGCCGATACAAAGACCGTGGATTTGAGCGGGCAAATCATCATGCCAGGCATGATCGACACCCACCTGCACTTTCCGCAAACCGACATTATTGCCTCTCCCTCCAGCGGCCTGCTGCCCTGGCTGGAAACCTATACCTTCCCAACTGAAGGCCGTTTTGGCGATAGTGAACATGCACGCGAAGTGGCTGGCGTGTTTCTGGACGAACTGCTGCGCAACGGCACGACCACCGCCCTGGTCTATGGCAGTGTGCACCGCCAATCCGTGGATGCCTTCTTTGAAGAAAGCCACGAGCGCAATCTGCGCATGATTGCAGGCAAGGTGATGATGGATCGCAACTGCCCGGACTATCTGCAAGATACCGCCGAGTCAGGCGCACGCGATTCGGAAGACCTCATCAAGCGCTGGCACGGCAAGGGCCGCCAACTGTACGCTCTGACACCCCGTTTTGCGCCCACCTCCACCCCGGAGCAATTGGCCGCCTGTGGTGAACTGGCCCGCGCCTACCCCGATGTGTTTCTGCAAACCCATGTGGCAGAAAACAAGGACGAAATCAAATGGGTAAGCGAGCTGTTCCCCAAGAACCGCAGCTATCTGGACGTGTACGACAGCTTTGGTCTGCTGCGCCCCCGCGCCATCTACGGCCACAGTATCTGGCTGGACGAGCAGGATCGCGCCCGCATGCACGATACCGGCAGTATTGCGGCGCACTGCCCCACATCCAACCTGTTCCTGGCCTCTGGTTTGTTCGATTTCCAGTCCATTCGCCAAAGCAAGGTGCTGCACACCCTGGCCACCGATGTGGGCGGCGGGACGTCGTTCTCCATGCTGCGCACCATGAACGAAGCCCACAAAGTGGCCCGTCTGAACAACTACCATCTGACCGCCGCATCCATGTTCTACATGGCCACCGAAGGGGCCGCGCGGGCACTGGACATGCAGGGTCAAATCGGCACGCTGGCTCCTGGTGCCGAGGCGGACTTTATTGTGATGGACCCCAAGGCCACTCCCTTGATGGCCCGCCGCAGCACCATGCTGAACTCGCTGGAAGAGCAATTGTTCATGCTGGCCCTGCTGGGTGACGATCGCTGCATTCAAGCCAGCTACAGCGCAGGCCGCTGCGTGCATCAGCGCGATCACTAAACACAACTGAAGCCGGGTCCTGGCGGGCAACTCCAATCATTACAACCGCCGCCAGGGACTCTTTTCCGTCTACCCAAAAAAATATCTGCACGCGTTTTTCGATTTAACGCGGATTTTACGGTGCCAACGATACATTGATCCCGTCAGTAGGGAGCCAGCCCCGGCTCCCCCCTCTTCTTGGCGAGATTTGATTATGTCCGGCACATCAACACTGGTGCAACGCAACTCCCTGTTCTACCTGCTGACGCAGGTTGTGGGAGTGACCTTTTTGTTTCTCTGGCTGGCCAGCCTGACCCAGGACTGGTCCCCGCTCAATCCCTTGCTGGCATCCAGCCAGCAACCTGGCCATATGGCCCATGAAATGAAAGAGGCTCAAGGTCTGCTGACCGGCCTGATTGCCGCCGCTGGTTTGTTCCTGGCTGCCTGGAAGCTGCGCCAGCTGCGCGGACAAGAGGCCTTGCCAGGCAAACGCATCCTGTTGCTGGGCACCAGCCTGTTCCTGGCCGTGCCTTTGCTGATGCTGCTTCTGCAGTACTCCGCCGCCTCCCCAAGCCTGGAATCGCTGTATCACCAGATACCCGAGATCAAACCCTTGCTGGAAGTGGGTGCCATCGTCGCCGTGGGCGCTGGCTTGCTACACCTGTACTTTGCCGGTTGGGCCTTGAACCAGGCCCGCCTGCGCTGGGGGGGCCTGCTGGCCGGTTTGATCTGCGCCTTTTTGTTGGGCTTGCTGGAAGCGGATCAAGAGCGTATCAATCTGACTCAAGTGTTTGCCTCACTGGCGCTTGTCTGGCTGCTGGGCAGCATCGCCTTCTACCCCTTGATCGTGAATCCCGAACGCTGGTCAGCCTCCCATGGCGAACGCGCCACGGTTGCAGAGGCCTGGGAACATCTGGCCAGCATTCAGGTACAACGTCGCCGCAGCCTGGGGATGTTTGGTGGCCTGATGGTCGTGATTCTGCCTTTCTTCGCCTCCACATGGGCGGTCGACTCGCTGGTCTTTCAATTCACCCGAATGGCCGGTCTGGGGCTGGTCCTGATTGCCGTCCTGGGCCGCTGCTGGTGCATGTTGTACCTGGGTGGTCATAAAGGCTCCAGCCTGATCAGCCAAGGCCCCTACTCCATCAGCCGCAACCCGCTGTATCTGTTTTCCCTGTGTGCCGTCACCGGCATGGGTGCACTGTCCGGCAGCCTGCTGCTTGGCCCCATACTCGCCTTGTTTGTCTACGCCGTCTTCAACAATGTGATCGACGAAGAACAGGTTCTGCTGCACAAAGTCTTTGGTCAGGATTATCAGGACTACTGCCAGCGCGTGCCCCGCCTGATCCCACGCCTGAGCCTCTGGAACAGCCCGAACGAACTGCAAGTGTCCCTGACAGGATTGGCCCGCACCTTGCGCGATGCCTTGCCCTACTTCCTGATCTGGCCCGTCTTTGCCCTGGCACAGTGGTTGCAAATCAATGGCTGGGTACCCGTACTTCTGCGTCTACCCTGATCGTCCCCAAGTGCAGTAAGCTGCACAAGAACTGTCCCAACCCTGTGGAACAAGCTGTCATGCGTGTCCTGATTGTTGAAAACGATACGACCATTGCCGAAAATCTTTATACCTATCTGGAACTGAAAGGCTTTGCTGTGGATGCCGCCTACGACGGCAATGGTGCACTGACACTGCTGCAAGAACAGGACTTTGATGCGCTGGTGCTGGATCTGGGCCTGCCCGGTCTGGATGGTTTTGGTGTACTCCAGGCCCTGCGCCAGTCCAGTCAAACACCCATCCCGACCTTGGTACTGACAGCCCGCAGCCAGTTGGAGAGCAAGCTCACGGCCTTTGATCTGGGGGCGGACGACTATCTGATCAAACCTTTTGCCCTGGCTGAAGTCGAGGCCCGGCTACGCGCTCTGATGCGTCGTGGCCCACCACAAGTACAGCACGGCTCACTGCATTGGGGCAGTCTGGAATACAACCTGGATACGGCGCTGGTCAGCGTAAACGGTCAGGAACTGCACCTAAGTTTCAAAGCCCGCCAGTTGCTGGAAGCTCTGTTACGCGACCCGCAAGCCATTCTGACACGTCGCTCCCTGGAGAAAACCCTGTGGCCACAGGGTGCACCGTCCCCAGAAGCCTTGCGCAGTCAAATCCATATCTTGCGCCGCGCCTTGTCCGAGGCTGGCGCAGGCACCATTGAAACCTTGCCCGGCATGGGCTGGCGTTTGCAACAGGAGAGCTAAGGGATGGCCATAGCCCCGCGCCGCAGCCGCTTCATGAGCACCCTTACCCAGCGTGTATCCTGGGCCCTGACCCTGATAGCCGCCTTGCTGGTCATCATTATGGGGGGACTGGCCTATGTAGCCTTTGCGCGCATGGAAGACGAGATGGTCAACGCCATGCTGGTCTCTTACGCTCGCAACCCCACTCTTTTACCCGACAGCGCCTACGACCGCAGTGAAGCCCTGGGCGCAGAGCTGGACAGCTATTGGTTTTTGCCGGGCCAAACTCTGGACAATTTGCCCGAATTTGCCCGTGTTTCCGAACCGGGCATTTACGAATTTCATCTGGGTAGTGACACCTGGCACGTGCTGCGCCAGGACAAAGAGCAAGGCCAGCTGTATCTGGTGTATCGCGCCACCCCTCACGAAGACCGAGTACGCGAGTTTGGCCTGATTCTGCTCCTGATCGGTTCGGCCACGATTTTGCTGGTGTTTTTACTCGGGCGTCGAGTAGCCCGCCACGCTGTGGCTCCCATGCTGACCCTGTCCCGCCATCTGGAAAACTGGGCACCCGGCCGCTCCGGCCTGCCCGAACACCAGGATGATGAAGCTGGCCGGCTGATCCGAGCCTTTAATCGCATGCAGGAGCAAGTTGAGGAACTACTGACGCATGAACGCGAGTTCGCCGCCAATCTGGGCCACGAGCTGCGTACAGGGCTGACTGCCATACGCAGCGATTGCGAGCTTTTGCTGCTGCAACTGCCCGAAGGCCCTCAACAACAGCGCCTGCAACGCATGATGGTCCACGCCGATGCCGTCACCGCCAGCCTGGATGCCGCAGAAAGCCTGGCTTACACCGCAGAGCGCCATGTGCGCGAAGTCGAGGTCCACGAGCTGGCTCAACAGACCTGGCAGGCCGTCGCCCTGCTGGATGCGGATAGCCAGCAAGTACGTTGGAGCAATTTGGTGCCTGACCACTTGCACTACACCTTGGACCCCTATGCCCTGTCCATGTTGCTGCGCATCCTGATGCGCAATGCCATCGACCACGCCGCCCCCTGCAAGCTGCAACTGAGCTGGATTGCCCCCTCAGTCCTGGCTTTGCAAGACGACGGCCCCGGCATTGCCAAACAAGATCAAATCCTGATCTTTGAGCGCCACTTCAGCCAGGGCAAACAACTGACGACAGGACTGCGCGAAGAAGGCCACAGAGGCATAGGCCTGGCACTGGCACGCCAACTGGCGTTGGCGCAAGGCTGGAGTTTAAGTGTACAAAGCGGGCCGAATGGCAAAGGCTGTGTATTCAAGCTGGATCTGGATCCGTCCTGATATCCTGAAACGGCAAACTTATCTGCACGAACGGTGTCGCCAAGAGCATCAAAAACTCATTGCGACAGGCAAGACCAAAGACCTAGTAAGCTTTTCTCAACTGCAGCGCCTAACCCTTGAAAAGAGATTTTAAAAGGCTGGGCAATGAGCACAAAAAAAACCCGGTCTTATTCAGACCGGGTTTTTTATCTTGCTCAAGCAGACCTGCTAAAGACTTACTGGCTTTCCAGGAAGCTCTTCAGTTTGTCGGCACGGCTAGGATGACGCAGCTTGCGCAAAGCCTTGGCTTCTATTTGACGAATACGCTCACGCGTGACGTCAAACTGCTTGCCCACCTCTTCCAGAGTCTGGTCAGTGCTCATCTCGATACCAAAACGCATGCGCAGCACTTTGGCTTCGCGTGGCGTCAAGGAATCCAGGACATCTTTCACCACATCGCGCATGGAGCCGTGCAAAGCGGAATCCGATGGCGAAACGGTGTTGTTGTCCTCGATGAAATCGCCCAGGTGGGAATCGTCATCGTCACCGATAGGCGTTTCCATGGAGATAGGCTCTTTGGCGATCTTCAAGATCTTGCGAACCTTGTCTTCGGGCATATCCATCTTCTGGGCCAGGGTTGCGGGATCGGGCTCAACGCCGGTTTCCTGCAGGATCTGACGATTGATACGGTTCATCTTGTTGATCGTCTCGATCATGTGAACCGGAATACGAATCGTGCGGGCCTGGTCAGCGATCGAACGCGTAATGGCCTGACGAATCCACCACGTAGCGTACGTGGAGAATTTGTAGCCACGACGGTATTCGAACTTGTCCACTGCCTTCATCAAACCGATATTGCCTTCCTGAATCAGGTCCAGGAACTGCAAGCCACGGTTGGTGTACTTCTTGGCGATGGAGATCACCAGACGCAAGTTGGCCTCGGTCATTTCGCGCTTGGCTTTACGTGCCTTGGCTTCGCCCGTGGTCATGCGTTTGTTGACTTCTTTCAGGTCCTTCAAAGGCAGCACAACGCTGGTTTGCAGGTCGATCAGCTTTTGCTGAACTTCCTGAATGGCAGGGATGTGGCGCTCCAGAATGGAGCTGTAAGGATGACCTGCTGCCACCTCCTGCACCACCCAATCCAGATTGGTTTCGTTGCCGGGGAAAGCCTTGATGAAGTGTGCACGTGGCATATCAGCACGATCCACACAGATGTTCAGGATTTCGCGCTCGTGCTGACGCACGATGGCAACCTGCTCGCGCATGGTATCGGCCAGCTTTTCCACCATCTTGGCGGTAAAGCGGATGCCCATGAATTCGTTCAGGATGGTTTCCTGGGCTTGCACATAGCCTGCGCTCTTGTAACCTTCGGACTCGAAGGACACGCGCATCTTGTCAAACCATTCGCCAATGATGTCGAATTTCTTGAGCGACTTGTTGCGCAGGTATTCAATCTGCTTGCTGCTCATGCCGCCGGCTGGACCTTCGTCTTCGTCGTCAGCGGTTACACCGGAACCGGCGTATTCTTCGCCATCATCGTCCACCAGACCGTCAACCACTTCGTCGATCTGCATGACGCCTTCGCGTACACGCTGAACGTAGGCCAGGATCTCGTTAACCGTGGTTGGGCAGGCGGCAATCGCCATCACCATGTGCTTCAAGCCATCTTCGATGCGCTTGGCGATTTCAATTTCGCCTTCGCGGGTCAGCAGTTCCACCGAACCCATTTCGCGCATGTACATACGCACAGGGTCAGTCGTGCGACCGAAGTCAGAGTCCACCGTGGTCAGAGCAGCTTCAGCTTCGTCCTCGACGTCGTCGTCGCTGGATGCCATGGGCGCGTTATCGCTCATGAGCAAGGTGTCAGCGTCGGGAGCCTGGTCGTAAACCGAGATACCCATGTCACTGAAGGTGCCGATAATGCCATCAATGGCTTCGACATCCACCAGATCATCGGGCAGGTGATCGTTGATTTCACTGTAGGTCAGGTAACCGCGGTCCTTACCCAGCTTGATCAGGGCTTTGAGGCGATTGCGACGGGCTTCCTGTTCTTCAGGGCTCAGTTGGCCACGGACACCGAATACATCTTTTTCGGCTTTAGCGCGCTTGGCACCACGCTTGGCCACCGGCTTGAGATCAGGAATGACCTCTTCTTCGCCCATTTCGTCGTCATCGACAAAGTCGATACCGTCGTTATTGGCATTCTTTGCAGGACGTCCACGGCGACCGCCGGTAGCGGCTTTAGCCGCTGTTTTCTTGGCAGCCGCTTTTTTGGCTACCGTTTTTTTAGCAGCCGCCTTTTTAGCTGCCTTTTTGGCAGGCGCTGCGCCTGGCTCTCCACTTTCGTGAAGCTCATCGAGCTCTACCGAGCTTGATGCCCCTGATTTTGCTGTCGCGGCCAAAGTTTTCTTAGCAGACCGAGAGACCGTCGTCGAGGTTTTACCAGTCGTTTGAGTCATATTTTCTTCCATAGACGCCATTTACCCCTGTGGCACTAAATATGTAGCCACCGAGTCGTACAGGCAAGAGCCTGATAATGAGCGTGTTCACAACCGGCTTGCTCCTGGGCGTGTTGCGCGAGCGAACCCTAAGTCATTTAATCCCTGGCTCATGGGCTCAAGGCATAAGGTGGTTCACAATCCGCTAACCCGCCGCATTTGCTCGCGTACCAGTTTTAACCCCCTGGCCGGCCACAAACACAACACATAACCCAATATTTTACTTCACTTGCCGAGTATAAGCAGCATTCAACAAAGCAATACGGCGTGTCAATTCTTGATAACGCTGACGCTGTTCGGGCTCTTGCAAACCCGTGGCCACCAATGCCGACTGCTCTGCCTTGATCGCATCCAGTTCGATGCGATGCAGCGCATCACGCCATTCACCCTGCGGGTCAGGCAATTCTTCTTCGCCCAAGAGCTCCGTGGCCAGCGCTTCGAGTACAGGGGCCAGGTCGGACTCGGGGTCCACGGCCTCCAGCAACGCACCTGCGTGACGCGCCGAGCTGATATTGCTTAAGGCAATCAGCTCTTGCACTAAACGTAAATGGGGACTTTGCGCCAAAATTTCAAGTTGTTGATCGCCCAGCTCGCCCACCAGAGTCGGATGCCCAATAAGCAAGCGCAGCAATCGCTTGGCCATGGGCGTCACCGCACGGCTGCCACCCACGACAGCGCGCTCGGTCCGTTGACGGTTGTTCTTGCCCTTGCCACGAGCAGTCACTGGCCGCTCCTGATACTGGGGTTGAGGCTGCCAATCAGAGTCGTCCTGCCAGCCATCCATAGGCAGACTGTCAGCAAACGAACCATCAAAACCGTCCTCAAACAGCTCCATGCCATCTGAAGATGGTGCTGGCTGCGCCGGAACCGGTGGTCTGGCTACCAGACCATCCTGAGCAGGCGGCGTATCCACAGCAGGCCGACGAACCGGCTCTACGGTACTCAGGCGCTGCGCCAGCTCGTCCGGCGTCAGCAGCACCATGCGGGCAAATTCGTGCTGAATCTGCACTTTCAAGGTACTGTCAGCCAGTTCCAGCAGCAAAGGCAAGGCCTCGTGCACGCAAGCCGCGCGGCCTTCGGCCTCGTCCATGCGATGGCGGGCTGCCAGCTCGTCCAGGAAGAAGCGCGACAAAGCTGCTGCTTCCTGGGCCTGCTCGCGAAACGCGGCAGCGCCGTGCTCACGAACAAAAGAATCGGGGTCGTGGTTATCCGCCAGGAACATGAAGCGGATGGACACATCGTCACGTACCAGCGGCAAGCAGGTATTCAAAGCACGCCAGGCGGCCTTGCGCCCTGCCCCGTCACCATCAAAGCAAAACACCAGCCTGTCGCTGGCGCGCATCAATTTGGTGATGTGGTATTCGGTTGTCGCGGTGCCCAAGGTCGCTACGGCATTGTGCAAGCCATGTTGCGACAGCGCCACCACGTCCATATAACCTTCAACAATCAGGACAAAGCCTTCTTTGCGTATGCCCTGACGTCCTTCCCACAAGCCGTACAGCTCGTGTCCTTTGGAAAACAGCGTGGTTTCCGGCGAATTCAGGTACTTGGGTTCACCTTTTTCGATCAGACGGCCACCAAAGCCAATGATATGGCCCTTGGTACTGCGGATCGGAAACATGATGCGCGAACGGAAACGGTCGTAGCGACGACCATCTTCGGACTCGATCACCAGGCCGGACTCAACCAGCTGCTTGTCTTCGTACTGCGGAAATACAGCCGATAAGCCGCGTCGCTCCGTACCTGTCCAGCCCAAACCGAAACGGGCAGCCGTCTCCCCATCCAGGCCACGACGTTTTAGATAGTCGATAGCAATGGGTGACTGTTTTAGCTGACGTAGGTAGTGCCCCTGTGCCGTTTCAAGAATATGATGCTGACGCGACAACTCGTCTTTACGACGCGCATCGGCAGCACGTTGGCGTGGGGTGCGATCTGCTTCGGGCACAGTCATTCCGACGGAACCAGCTAAGCTGCGTACCGCCTCGGGGAATGAAGCCCCGGTATGTTCCATCAGGAACGAGATAGCCGATCCGTGAGCGCCACAACCGAAGCAATGGTAAAACTGCTTGGTGGGACTGACTGTAAATGAAGGGGATTTTTCGTTGTGAAAAGGGCACAGGCCAAGCAAGTTGGCCCCGCCTTTACGCAACTGCACGTACCGCCCGACGACATCTACGACATCGACACGGGCGAGCAGTTCCTGAACAAAAGATTCAGGGATCAATACAAGCGTGGAGGCAGTTGCTGGCTGCGGATGCGTTTGTAGTGACGCTTCACGGCGGCAGCGTGCTTGCGCTTGCGCTCAGCCGTTGGCTTTTCGTAGAATTCGCGCGAACGCAGCTCGGTCAACAGACCGGTTTTTTCAATAGTGCGTTTGAAGCGGCGCAGAGCAACTTCAAAGGGTTCGTTTTCTTTCAGGCGAACAATGGACATGTAATCCCTGACCTTTGTAAAAAGAGTTAGCGTAACAGATAGCCCAATATGGTAGCACGATTGCTGGCATACACCAAGCAAGGCGCAATTAGGCTATCCACCAATTATCTGAATGCCAGCGATCAAGCCTGGCCGGTACCCTTACGGATCCAGGCGTCCAGCTGATGAGGGCGAATGCTATCGTAGTCCTCAAAAGGCTGATGAATCCAGGGATTTGTGGGCAACTTGGACACGTAGTAGTCCGGGTCGACCTGGGCGTGGCCTTTCCACCACAAAACGGCGGTTTTCAGCTCGGTGATCGCGGGAAACTGTGCACGCAGGTGATCACGTACACGCATAAAAGTCTTGCCCGTATCGACCATATCATCGACCAGCAGCACATTCCCATCCAGGGTGCCACGGGTAATGGTGATGTATTGCGCAATATCCAGATCACCCTGTTCGGTACCGGCGGCTTCGCGATAGCTGCTGGTGGCCAAAATACCCAGGGGTACATCATAGATGCGCGAAATAACGTCTCCCACTCTCATGCCGCCTCGGGCCAGGCAAACAATTTTGTCGAATTTCCAGCCTGATTCGTGAATACTCAGGGCCAATTGTTCAATCAGGCGATTGTATTGTTCCCAGGAAACCCATTCATCAGTATCGCTATTTGGGGGCAGACTCATATGTATTCCAGATATAAATGCACTAGCTGCGCTTTGGTACCTGCAAAACAAGAGTCTGGTAGGCCAACGCAGCGTCCAGAACGACAAAGCGGCCCTTCAGGCCGCTCTGTACGCACCGTACAACGGTGCAAGGCATTATACCGCGATAAATCGCTTATTTGGTAAACGGATCGCGCAATACGATGGTTTCGTTGCGATCTGGCCCTGTGGAAACCATGTCGATAGGTACATCGCACAGTTCAGCAATGCGTTCCAGGTAACGACGAGCGTTGATAGGCAACTTGTCGTAGTCAGTCACGCCCACGGTGGACTCGGTCCAGCCGGGCATTTCTTCCAGAACGGGCTCGGCTTCGGCAACCGCGTGTGCGCCGTAGGGCAGGACGTCCAGGAATTCGCCCTTGTAGCGGTAACCCACACCAATCTTGATTTGCTCAACGCCGTCCAGCACGTCCAGCTTGGTAATGCACAGACCGGAAATACCGTTAATCATGACCGAACGCTTCATGGCCGCCGCATCAAACCAGCCGCAACGACGTGGACGACCGGTAACGGAACCGAATTCCTTGCCAACCGTAGCCAGACGCATGCCGGTGTCATCCAGCAACTCGGTCGGGAATGGACCCGAACCCACGCGAGTGGTGTAGGACTTGGCGATACCGAGCACGTAGCTCAATTCCTGAGGACCCACACCCGAACCTGCGGAAGCGGCACCGGACAAGCAGTTGCTGCTGGTCACGAAGGGGTATGTACCGTGGTCAATATCCAACAATGCACCCTGGGCACCTTCAAACAGGAGTTTCTGCCCTGCTTTCTTGGCCTGGTACAGGTTGTTGGATACATCAGCGACCATAGGAGCCAGCTGTTCAGCGTGCTTCATGGCCAGGTCGCGAACCTGTTCAGCGGAAACAGCTTCAGCGCCCAGGTACTGGGTCAGCACGAAGTTGTGGTAATCCAGCGCTTCGGACAATTTTTCGTCAAAGATTTCGGGATCGTACAGGTCCTGAACACGCAGGGCACGGCGTGCCACCTTGTCTTCGTAGGCAGGGCCGATACCGCGACCGGTCGTACCGATCTTGCCGTCGCCTTTACGCTTTTCACGAGCCTGGTCCACGGCGATGTGGTAGGGCAAAATCAGCGGGCAAGCGGGCGAGATCTGCAGGCGCGAACGCACGTCCAGACCGGCAGCTTCCAGCTCGGCGATTTCAGTCAAGAGGGCCTCAGGCGACAGCACCACGCCATTGCCAATGTAGCAAGTGACGTGCTCGTGCATGATGCCCGACGGAATCAAGCGCAGAATGGTCTTCTTGCCATTAATCCACAATGTATGGCCAGCGTTATGCCCACCCTGGAAACGAACCACGCCATGCGCGGACTCGGCCAGCCAGTCGACGATCTTGCCTTTGCCTTCGTCACCCCACTGGGTGCCAATCACCACAAGGTTTTTGCTCATGTCTAGTATCAGAATAAAGGAGGCCGGCACGGTGCCGGACCAATAACAATCACCAACGCTACAAGCCGCCTGGCTTACAGCGCCCTAACTTGCCACTGACCGTCCAGCGAGACCAGCTCGCGATCGATCACGAATTCATCCAGATTCAGCTCCTGACCGGGCAGCATCTGAATCACAATTTCACCGTTTTGACGCAGCTGCTTGACCGCTGCAGTCAGGGCCGCATCACTCCCCCAGGGAGCGCGTACTGCACGGGCTGCCTGAGCCGGTGCCAAGCCAGCCGAGAGCTTGCGCAAATCCAGGCTGAAGCCGGTTGCAGGACGAGCACGACCATACATGCGGCCAATACCGTCAAAGCGTCCGCCCTTGACCAAGGCATCGTGCCATCCTTCGGCGTAAACCGAAAAGATCAGGCCCGAATGGTAGGCATAACCGCTGCCGATGTCGGCCAGGTCCACCGTAATTTCGTGGCCAGGCAAAGCATCAATGAAGCTGCGCAGGCTACCCAGAGCTTCGCGCACTTCCGGTTCGTCCGGCAGAACACTGCGGGCACGCTCCAGTACGCTGCCATCGCCATACAGCGAGGTCAAAGCCAGCAGATAGCGGGTGGTTTCAGGCAGACAGCCCGACTCACGACCCAGGGCGCGCAGGCCCGACACATCTTTGGCGTTCAGAAGCTCACACACTTCTGCCACGCGGGTTTTCAAAATAGGATCGCGCTCGATCAGGAAGCGTCCCAGATCGGGGTAGTTCAAGTCCAGGCGAGGATGATGCACCCCTGCCCGACCCACGCTTTCCAGCGCCAGTTGCACCACTTCCAGATCGGACTCAATACCGGCATGGCCGAAAATTTCCGCGCCAATCTGCAACAATTCACGGTCCGACAACAAACCAGCCGGACGGGCATGCAAGACCGAACCACAGTAGCAAAGCCGAGTGACGCCTTCGCGGTTAAGCAAGTGAGCGTCGATACGTGCCACCTGGGGGGTCATGTCGGCGCGTACGCCCATGGTGCGACCCGAGATTTGATCGACGACTTTGCTGGTACGCAGATTCAGATCTGTGCCAGAAACCGCTTGCAGGGATTCCAGATACTCCACCAGAGGTGGAGCTACCAGTTCGAACCCGTAAGTACGATACAAGTCTAGCAAATCGCGGCGCAGTTCTTCGATGCGGCGCGCCTCTGCAGGCAAGATATCAGCCAGGCTCTCTGGCAACAACCAATTGGACATACTCGTGCCTCGGACTACTTATAAACGAAAGTTCCAGCCAAACAAAAAGCGACTTGGGGCCTGTAAGCCGCCCAAGTCGCATGCGAAGTGGTGTTAGTAACTTACACGCTAGTATAAACGATCAGGGCCGCGGGTGGAACACCCAGCGGCCCTAAGTTCTCTAGCGGGGATCAGTTCGCAGGTGCTGCGGGTGATCCTTGCTTGCCCCAATACTTGAAGAAATCAGAGTCAGGGCTGATGACCAGTGTGTCGGTCTGTTTGCTGAAAGCACTGCGGTAGGCTTCCAGGCTGCGGTAGAAACGATAGAACTCGGGGTTCTTGCCATAACTATCGGAGTAAATGGCAGCGGCTTCACCATCACCCTGACCACGGATGGCCTGAGCTTGGGCATACGCGTCGGCCAGCAACTCTTCACGCTGACGTTCGGCCTCGGCACGGATACGCTCACTTTCAGCCGCACCAGTTGCACGCAAACGGTTGGCTTCTTGTGTACGCTCGGCTTCCATACGACGGTATACCGATTCCGAAATCTCGGGAGCGAAGTCAATACGACGCAAACGCACGTCAATCACTTCCACACCCAAAGGACGGGCACGGGCCTCAACGGCCGTCAGCACTTCACGCATGATGGCATCACGCTCGGTGGAAACCACTTCTTTCACCGTGCGCACGTTCACCGAAGCGTTCAGGGCGTCACGAATCTGGGCTTGCAAACGCTCGACAGCACCACGATCCGTTGCGCCAAAGGTCACGTAAAACAGGCGTGGATCGGAAATGCGCCATTTGACGTACGAGTCGATCAGCAGGTTTTTCTTTTCAGCCGTCTGAATACGCTCAGGGTCCTTGGTTTCAATCGTCTGCAGACGCTTGTCCAGGAACACCACGTTTTCAAACGGTGGCGGCAGCTTGAAATACAAACCGGGAGTCGTGATGGTGCCACGCACCTCACCCAGGGCAAAAACCAGAGCCGCATCGCGCTCACGCACGATGAAAACGGAAGACAGCAGCAGACCGACAATTACCGCCAGGGCCACCAGAGCAGGAAATAAACGTTGCATCAAGCTCTCCTAGCGTGCGTATGGGGAATAAGGACTGACCAAAGAGCCCAGCGAGGTATCCAGACCGGCTGGATTGGCTGGCGCAGGCGCTTTGGGTGCCGCAGCGGGAGCTGGACGGCTGACCTGTCCTTGCGAAGCGGCCGAAGCGACAGGAGCGGACGGCTCCATATCCGTACGGCTACCCACCTGACGCACGATCTTGTCCAAAGGCAGATAGATCATGTTGTTATCACTACGGGTATCAACCAGTACCTTGCTGGTGCTCTCCAGGATTTCCTGAATTGTGGACAGGTACAGACGATCCCGCGTTACACCCGGAGCCTTCACGTACTCGGCCTCGACGCTACCAAAACGGGCAGTATCACCCTTGGCATCACCGATCACACGAGCCTTGTAACCCTCAGACTCCTGCATCATGCGAGCCACTTGACCAGCGGCTTCGGGCAACACCTTGTTGGCATAGGCCTGACCTTCGTTGATCTGACGCTCGCGGTCCTGACCGGCCTTGACGGCATCGTCAAAGGCGGCCTGAACCTGCTCGGGCGGCTGCACGTTCTGGATAGCTACGGTGCTGATCTGAATGCCGGTACGGTAGCGGTCCAGAATGGACTGGGCCAGCTGCTGCACGTCCGATGCAATCTGGGTACGGCCGGAGTACAGCACGGAGTCCATGGGCTGCTTGCCCACGACTTCACGCATGGCGGTTTCAGCCGCCTGACGTACCGACTCGTCCGGATTATTGGTGTTGAACAGGTAGTCCGGTGCGCCTGTAGGCAGCAAACGGTACTGAACCACATACTGCATGTCGACGATGTTCTCGTCGGTTGTCAGCATCAACGATTCAGGCAGGACTTTATTGCGTGCACTGCCGCGGTAGCCCACTTCAAAGGTACGCAACTGCGAAATATTCACAGTCTGGTGATCTTCGATGGGAGCGGGCCAACGCCACTGCAAACCGGGATTCAGAGTTTTCGTGTACGCGCCAAAACGGGTAACCACGGCAACCTGACCTTCCTGCACGATGGTAAAGCCACTGGCCATCCACAGACCGACCGCGACCACACCGCCGATGATCAGCAGCTTGGGCGAGCCTTTGGGGATGGATGGGCCATTACCGCTACCCGGAGGCATGCCACCGGGAGGGGAGCGACGTCCCTTTTTGCCGAATAAAGATCCCAAGCGACTGTTGAAGTCACGCCATACCTCGTCGAGGTCAGGCGGGCCATCTTGTTTCTCGGGGCGGCGAGGTGGCTCGGAACCGTTTTTGCCACTGTCTCGTCCCCAACCGGGATCATTGAGATTGAATATTTTATTGTTCAGACGCATTGTTTTCCGCGAAATGACCTGATTCGACGATTGCTGTACGCAAGCCATCCAATCCGATGCGCTCTAAAGCGCTAACAAAGACTCGGGCAATAGTACCATGTTCATCCCGCTCTACCCGTGGCTCATAGCCGGCTTGGTCAATTTTGTTATAGACCAGAATGCGAGGTATTTCATGGGCCCCGATGTCCTCCAGAACCTTATGAACTTCAGCGATTTGTTCATCGCGTTGAGGGTTGGCCGCATCGACCACATGCAGCAATACGTCTGCATGGACGGTCTCTTCCAAAGTGGCCCGGAAAGCGGCAATCAAGGTCGGTGGCAATTCACGAATGAAGCCCACCGTATCCGAAATTACGACCTGCCCTGCCCCTTCAATCCAGATACGACGCGTGGTGGTATCCAAGGTAGCAAATAACTGGTCAGCTGCGTAGGCGTCCGCACGGGTCAAGGCGTTAAATAGCGTGGATTTTCCCGTGTTGGTGTAGCCCACCAGAGACACCGACAAGGTGCCGCTACGAGAACGGGCACGACGTTGGGTGCTGCGCTGGCGTTGCACCTTGGCCAGACGCTCACGCAAGGTACGGACTTTGTCGCCAATCATCCGGCGGTCCATTTCCAGCTGCGATTCACCTGGACCACGCATACCGATACCACCCTTTTGGCGCTCCAAGTGCGTCCACATCCGGGTCAATCGGGAAGTCAGGTGTTGCAGCTGGGCCAGTTCCACCTGCAATTTACCTTCGTGACTTTGCGCACGCAGGGCAAAAATATCCAGAATCAGGGCCACCCGGTCAACCACACGCAGCTCCAGCTTGCGCTCCAGATTACGCTGCTGGGCCGGGCTCAAGGCATGATCAAACAGCACGACTTCGGCGCCAGTTGCCTTGGCCAGGGCGACCGCCTCTTCCAGCTTGCCCGTACCGATGTAGTAGGCAGAATCTGGACGGGACCGACGCACGACCATCAATTCCATAATCTGGGCGCCCGCCCCTTCAGCCAGCATGACGAATTCTTCAGCATGGGCCTTGTAGTCCAGCTCGCCCATATCCACACTAATTACCAGTGCCTTCAACGTTTGCTCCAGAAACAAAGACCCGCCCGCGGGCACCGCGAGACGGGTCTTTCAGAGTACAAAGAACTGGGTGAGGATTTATTCAGCCTGCTCATCCGCAGCCAAAGTAACGGGGCGTGCAGGAACGACGGTAGAGATCGCGTGCTTATACACCATTTGAGTGACTGTATTGCGCAGCAGTACGACATACTGATCGAAGGACTCGATCTGACCTTGCAGCTTGATGCCGTTTACCAGGTAGATCGACACAGGGATATGCTCCTTGCGCAGCGCGTTCAAAAACGGGTCTTGTAGAATTTGCCCTTTATTGCTCATTGGTGAGGCTCCGGTTATGTTGTTTTTCCAGAAATGGAAGCGAATCCCACTACTTTACCGGGTTTTCCCTGAATTCGCACGTTCCAAACTGGAGATTTTTATCTAATAGGTGTATATCAGGCGCCTTGCCCTAAAATCTGCCGCAAACTGTTGCACAGTCGGGCACATTGCTCGGGCGATCCTACCGTAATACGTAAATACTGCTCAATGCGTGGCTGACGGAAATGGCGAACCAAAATCCCCTGTTCACGCAAGGCCTGCTGAATACCAGCTGCCGAATGCTTAGGGTGAGTTGCCATCAAAAAGTTCGCTTTCGAAGGCAAAATCTCGAAACCCAGCTGCTCCAGATCAGCGCGCAACTGCTCGCGTGCATCAATCACAGCCTGGCATTGGCGGGCAAAATACTCCGTATCCTTCAAGGAAGCCACGGCACCCACCTGGGCAATCGTGTCCATGGGGTAGGAGTTGAAACTGTCTTTCACCCGCTCCAGAGCCTGGATGATATCGGCGCTGGCCAGGGCATAACCCACACGCAAGCCAGCCAGAGCGCGCGACTTGGACATGGTCTGGATGACCACCAGATTGTCGTATTTTTCCAGCAAACCAACCGAAGATGTACCGCCGAAATCGACGTACGCCTCGTCCACCACCACAGTGGTGTCCGGGTTGGCAGCCAGAATGGCTTCAATATCCGTCAAGGACAAAGGAATGCCAGTAGGCGCATTGGGGTTGGCAAAAATGATGCCGGCAGGTGGCAGACTGCGCTTGCGCACATAGTCCTGCACATTCAGCGTGAAGTCCTCGCGCAGCGGCACGATATCAGCAGGCACACCGAAGTACGAACAGTAAGTGGTGTAGAAGCTGTAAGTGATATCGGGCAGCAGGACCGGGCGCACGCCACGCAGGAACAAGGCGCTGAACACATGGGCCAGCACTTCGTCCGAGCCATTGCCCAAAAAGACGTTGTTAGCTTTCACGCCGTGGTTGTGCGCCACGGCGTCACGCAATTCCTGCGCGCTGTAGGAGGGGTAAAGACGCAAATCATCGGTCGCCGCCTGGCGGATCGCTTCCAGCGCTTTGGGCGACGGACCGAAAGGATGTTCGTTTGTGTTCAGCTTCAAGAGGTTATCCAGCTTGACCTGCTCACCCGGTACATAGGGTGAAAGCCCCGCTACATGATCACTCCACAAACGGCTCATTACGCGTCCTTCAGATAAGGGTTTTTAGATGATTTGAATTCGATGCGCAAAGGCGTGCCTTCCAGCTTGAAGGCCTCGCGAAAACGCGTCTCCAGATAACGGCGGTAACTGTCCGAAATGGCATCCAGGGCGTTGCCGTGAATCACCACGATCGGCGGGTTCATGCCACCTTGGTGAGCATACCGCAACTTGGGACGGAAAATGCCCTTGCGCGGTGGCTGTTGCTGTTCCACCGCTTCTTGCATGACGCGAGTGAGCTTGGGCGTGGACAGCTTGGAGAAGGCAGCCGCATGCGCGGCATTGACCGACTTGAGCAAGGGATTGATCCCCTGCCCTTTCAGCGCCGACAAGGTGTGCATCTTGGCAAAGTTCAGGAAGCGCAATTTGCGATCGAACTCGCGCTTGATCCACTCGCGCTGGTACTCGTCCAGGCCATCCCACTTGTTGATGCCCACCACCAGTGCACGACCGGTTTCTACCACGAAGCCCGCAATGCTGGCGTCCTGGTCGGAAATTTCGGTGTGAGCGTCAATCATCAACAAGACCACGTTACACGCTTCAATCGCCTGCAAGGTCTTGATAACGGAGAACTTTTCAACCGCCTCAAACACCTTGCCGCGCTTGCGCAAACCGGCCGTGTCGATCAGGGTGTATTCCACCCCATTGCGCTCGAACTCGATTTCAATGGCATCACGCGTCGTACCGGGCTGGTCAAACGCAATCACGCGATCCTCACCCACCAGGGTATTGATCAGGGTGGATTTGCCCACGTTGGGGCGGCCCACAATCGCCAGCTTGATACGGTGCTGAAACTCATCGTCATCCTGGCCATCCTCTTCAGGCTCAGGATTGGGCACTTGCTCCAGTGCCAGGTTGATCAGCTCCTCCACGCCATCGCCGTGGGAAGCGGAGATCAGGTAAGGCTGACCCAGGCCCAGTTCGTGGAATTCCACGCCACCGGCCTCGTAACGCATGCCTTCGGCCTTGTTGACGGCCAGCAGCACTTTCTGCCCCAGCTTGCGCAGCAACTGCGCAATTTCCAGATCCAGTGCGTTGACGCCCTCACGGGCATCGACCAGAAAGACGACCACGTCAGCTTCGGCAATCGCCTGCTGGGTCTGACGAGCCATCTCCAGCAACATGCCGGTTTTGGCCACAGGCTCGAAACCACCCGTATCGACCACGATATAGGGGCGGCTGCCAACCCGGCCTTCGCCGTAATGACGGTCGCGGGTCAGACCAGGGAAGTTCGCCACCAGAGCCGCGCGCGAGCGCGTCAGGCGGTTGAACAAAGTGGACTTGCCGACGTTGGCCCGACCGACCAAAGCCACTACGGGCTTAAAAGAAACGCTTTTCAATTGATTCCAACCAAGACCAAATTACCATTGCCGGTCTGGACCAGGACCCCACGCGGGGTTCCGATCAAAGGCGACACAATGGCACCACCGCCGACACTGACCCGGCCCAACAAGGTGCCGTCCAGTCGCGATAGAAAGTGAACATAGCCTTCCATGTCACCGGCGGCGAGCGCCTGGGGCATGACGGCCAAAGGAGCCAGACCACGGTTACGCAAAGCATTCTGCTTCCAGATGGTTTGCCCGTCTGTCATGGCAAACGCTTCAATCTGGTCGCGGCTATTGGCGGCATACAACATATGGTTGTCCGCTGCGATACCGGTACCGGCCGAAAATTCCCTATCCCACACCAGTCGTCCACCTTGGGAGACGTCAAAGCAGGCAACACGACCTTGGTAGGTTGCACCGCACAGCAGGGGATCGACGACCTGGGGAGCACCCACGACGTC
Source organism: Alcaligenes sp. RM2 (assembly GCF_052931795.1). Taxonomy (NCBI): domain Bacteria; kingdom Pseudomonadati; phylum Pseudomonadota; class Betaproteobacteria; order Burkholderiales; family Alcaligenaceae; genus Alcaligenes; species Alcaligenes sp. RM2. The sequence goes on along the minus strand of NZ_JBRFIO010000001.1, from coordinate 617,588 downwards.
ATTAATGCGCTCCAGGTCCGTCGCGCCGCGGGAGACAGAAATACTGCCTTCCCACACCAGATGACCTTGAGCTGCGTCAATGGCCATCAAACGGCCGTTGGGCATTCCTGCCAACAACAAACCATCAATAATGCGCATTTGCATGCTGGTTTTCAGCGACAAGGCGGGGCCAGGACGCTGCAGACTCCAGCGCAGATCACCTGTGCTGGCATCAAATGCCTGCAAGCGGTAGTCGCTGGTACGCACCACAACCACACCAGCACCCACAGCAGGCGGCACATTCACAGCGCTGCTGCTACGACTGCGCCACAACTCCTTGCCCGAGTCGTCAAACGCAATGACGTTGCCGTCCACCGAAGCGACCGCAGTCACCACACCGTCCGAACCGGCACCGGCGGTCAACTTCTTGCCAGCATTGGCCGACCACTGAACGCGACCCGTATCCAGATCCACCTTGCTGACCTGACCCGAGACCGTTGCGGCGTAGACCGAGGAGCCACTGACTTGCGGTGCAAAGCCGGAGTCTGCGCCGCTACCAATCGAGGTACTCCAGCTGACCTTGGCGGCCACACCAGGGGTGTATTCCGTCAGAGGCGTAGGCTCGAAACGAGGATCCTTGCTGGAGAACATGGAGCAACCGGCCAAAGCGGTCAGGCTCAGGGCCAACGCGCTCAAGCGCAGGACACGCATGGCAGAGGATGGCGATTTGCGAATAGTAGGAAGAGACATGAATTAAGCTCCTGCCAGGGCATCAAGTTTGATCTGTACCAACTGCGAAATAGGGTCTTGCTTGAGCAACTCCACGGCCTGCGTCCAGGCTTCGCGTGCTGCATCGTTCTGCCCTTGAGCGGCCAGAATATCGCCTTTGCGATCCGCAAACAGACCGGCAAAGCTGGCAGGAGGATTTGTCAGCTGAGCCAGGGCATCATCGTAATTCTTCTGTTCCAGCAAGATACCAGCCAGACGCAAACGCGCCAGCGGAGTCAGCGCCGGGTCGTGATTGGTTTTAACCATCCACTCCAATTGCTCACGAGCAGGCGTCAGATTGCCGCGTTGCTGCAAAGCCTGGGCAGCCAGCAAGACACCGCGGGAGGTGTAGCCCGACTTGGGGAAATCGTTACGCAAGGTCGTGCTGGCAGCCAGCACGCGGGCATCGGCCTCTTCGCCGGTCTGGGCAGCCGCACTTTCCAGCGCCTCAAAGTAACCCATGGCCTGACCGGCCTGATGCCCCTGGTACCACTGCCAACCGCGCCAGCCGGCCACCGCCGCCAAGGCAGCAAAAGCCAGCACGATGCACAAGGTGCCCCAGCGGTCCCACCATGCTCGCATGGCATCTAGTTTTTCCTGTTCTTCAAGATCGTAGGCCATGCTCAAATCCTTGCTGACAAAACACTGGCGAGTTCAGAAAATTCAACAGACTGTTGCTGCTCGGCGCCATCCGCAGCACGCAACCATTTCACACTGGCCTGTTCTTTTTGGAGCTCGTCGTCACCCAAAATAACGGCGGCCTGCGCACCACTGGCATCAGCCCGTTTGAACTGGGACTTGAAGCCGCTGGAGCCTGCATGGACTATCACCTGCAAACCGGCATCACGCAATTGCTCGGCCAACAGCGAGGCCTTGCGCTGGGCTGCCTCACCCTGGTGAACCATATACACCTGACATTCAGGAATGGCGGGCTGCTCGCCATCTTGCGAGCACAGGTCCAGCAAGCGCTCCACACCAATAGCAAAACCCACGGCGGGCGAAGGCTTGCCACCCATCAATTCGATCAGGCCGTCGTAACGGCCACCGCCGCACACCGTCCCTTGAGCACCCAGGCGATCCGTTACCCACTCGAACACGGTCAGATTGTAATAATCCAGACCACGCACCAAGCGCGGGTTCAATGTGTAGGCAATACCGGCATCATCCAGACGATCGCAGACGCCCTGGAAGTGAGCACGAGACTCTTCACCCAGAAAGTCGAACAAACGTGGGGCCGCATTGGCCATTTCCTGCATGGCCGGATTTTTGGTATCCAGCACGCGCAAGGGGTTGGTATACATGCGACGCTGGGCTTCTTCGTCCAGCACATCCTTGTGCGCTTCCAGGTGCTCGATCAAGGCCGCACGGTGGGCGGCACGCTCTTCAGCCTGACCCAGGGAGTTCAGTTCCAGACGGATGTCCGTCAGACCCAGCTTCTTCCACAAACGGGCCAGCATGACGATCAGCTCGGCATCAACGTCTGGCCCTGGCAGACCCAACGCTTCCACGTCGATCTGGTGGAACTGACGGTAGCGGCCACGCTGCGGGCGCTCGTGACGGAACACCGGCCCCATCGCATAAACGCGATGAGGGCGATCGTACAAGAGATTATGTTCGATAGTGGCGCGCACCATGCCCGCCGTAAATTCGGGACGCATGGTGAGCTTGTCGCCGTTGAGCGAATCGGTAAAGGAATACATTTCCTTTTCGACAATGTCGGTGACTTCGCCAATACCACGAGCAAACAGCTGGGTATGTTCCAGCACGGGGGTACGCATATTGCGATAGCCATAGCTGGCCAACCATTCCCGCACCAGAGCCTCCAGGGCTTCCCACTGTGCGCTTTCACCCGGTAAGGTGTCTTTCATGCCCGTCAGGGCGCGGAGCTTTTGAAACTGCTGCGTCATAATTCTAATGGTTTGCTCGCCATAGACTGACAAGCGTGTTGATCAAACCGTTGATGTTTTGCCGTAGCGGCGCTCAACGTAATTCTGGACAATGGTCTGAAATTCCTGAGCGATAGTATCACCCTTCAGGGTCACCACCCGCTCGCCATCCACATAGACGGGTGCCGAAGGAACTTCCCCGGTTCCCGGCAAGCTGATGCCAATATCGGCGTGGCGGCTTTCCCCCGGACCATTGACCACACAGCCCATCACCGCGACGTTCATGGTTTCCACGCCGGGATACAGATCCTTCCAGACGGGCATCTGGTCACGCAAATAGCTTTGAATATCGTTGGCCAGCTCCTGGAACACCGTACTGCTGGTGCGACCACAACCCGGACACGCCACCACCATAGGGGTGAAAGCACGCAAACCCATGGTCTGCAAGATCTCCTGAGCCACCACCACTTCACGAGCACGATCGCCACCGGGTTCAGGAGTCAGGGAAATACGAATGGTGTCACCAATGCCTTGCTGCAACAAGACAGCCAAGGCGGCGGTGGAAGCCACAATCCCCTTGCTGCCCATCCCCGCTTCGGTCAGACCCAGGTGCAAGGCGTAGTCACAACGTGCCGACAAATCCTGGTAGACGGTGATCAGGTCCTGCACGTGGCTGACCTTGCAGGACAGAACGATACGATTGCCCGACAGCCCCAGTTCCTCGGCACGCTGGGCGTTGCTGATGGCAGAGATAACCAGAGCATCGCGCATCACCGCCTGAGCCGTCCAGGGATGAGCACGCTCGTTATTTTCATCCATCATGCGGGCCATCAGCTCGTGATCCAGGCTGCCCCAGTTCACGCCAATTCGCACGGCCTTGTCGTAACGGCACGCGATTTCAATCATCTTGGCGAAATTATCGTCCCGGCGCTTGCCACCGCCCATATTGCCCGGATTGATCCGGTACTTGGACAGGGCCTGAGCACACTCGGGGTAATCTGCCAGCAATTTATGGCCGTTGTAATGGAAGTCCCCCACCAAGGGGACATTTACGCCCATGCGGTCCAGCTGCTCGCGAATGGCGGGCACTTCACGGGCCGCTTCGGGGGTATTGACCGTAATACGCACCATTTCAGAACCGGCACGCGCCAGTTCCTTGACCTGGATAGCCGTTGCAATAGCATCGACGGTATCCGTATTGGTCATGGACTGCACCACGACCGGGGCCGAGCCACCTAATTTCACAACATGATCGCCCCAGCGCACATCAACTGCGCGGGTTACCCGTTTGGGTTGGGCGCCCACCGGCAGAGGTTGGCAAGCAGAGGAAGTTTCGGGACCCTGCGTCATTTCTTCAAGTCCTTGAGCCAATCGAACACCAGCCACTCTTCGGGAACCCAGCCCCGATCAATGGCGTAAAAACCGGCTACCAGCAGCAAAACAATAATGATAAGAATCCAGATCCAGCCAAACCCGCCGCGCGAGTCGGCATACAGGCTCAAGTCCGCACTGGACAAGCCCGCACCCGAATGATTGCGCGGTACGGGCTTGGGCGCAGCGGTATCACTGACCTGAGCTTCCAGCATGACCAGCACGGCTGATACGTCAGCCTCCAGAAAGCGCGCGTAATTACGCACCATGCCCCGCAAAGGCTGCCCACCGGGCAACTGGTCCCACTCCTGAGCTTCCAGGGCCTCTAGCTGGCGAACCGAAAACTTCAGGCGGGTGGAGGCTTCGTTCAGCGTACAGGATCGCGCCAGGCGCAACTCACGCAATGTCGGGCCTACACCTGAGCCCGCTTCCGGAGCCGATTGGTTGGAGGGGACCAGAGTCTCGCTCATGCACGTTCCTGTTTGATTTGAATGACAGCACGATCAGGCAAACGTTGTTCGATACGGGTGCGATCACGGATATCGCCCGCCAACTGTCCACAAGCGGCAGCAATATCATCGCCGCGCGTCTTGCGCACTGTGGTTACCACCCCACCATCCATCAGCCGTTGGGCAAACTGTTTGACCCGTGCAGCTGAAGAGCGTTTCAGACCGGACTGCGGAAAAGGATTGAAAGGAATCAAATTAAATTTACAGCGCACAATGCGTGCGATATCCAACAGTTCCTGCGCATGCTGGTCGGTATCGTTGATGCCGTCCAGCATGATGTATTCAAACGTGATGAAGTCACGCGGGGCGTGCTCCAGATAGCGATTACAGGCATCCAGAAGCTCGGCCAGCGGATACTTCTTGTTCAGTGGCACCAGGCGATCGCGCAACGCATCATTGGGCGCGTGCAGCGATACGGCCAGTGCGACCGGGCAATCTTTGGCCAGACGATCCATCATGGGCACCACCCCGGAGGTGGAGACCGTCACGCGGCGGCGCGACAGACCGTAGGCATTATCGTCCAGCATCAGGCGCAAGGCACCAAGCACCTGATCGTAATTGAGCAGGGGTTCGCCCATGCCCATCATGACCACATTGCTGATGACACGCGTGCTGGTTTGCTCGGCATCGCCAATACGGGCGGTTTCCGGCGCATTCAGCAAAGCACGGCGAGCAAACCACAACTGACCAATGATTTCAGAGGTCGTCAGGTTGCGGTTGAAGCCTTGATAGCCCGTGGAACAGAATGGACAGGCCACCGTGCAGCCAGCCTGGCTGGAAATACACAGGGTGCCCCGGTCGTCCTCGGGAATGAAAACCGCTTCGACGGCGTTATTGCTGCCTACATCAAACAGCCATTTACGAGTGCCGTCGGTAGAAATATGTTCGTGCGACATGCTGGGCGCGGTGACAACGCAATTAGCGGTCAGCTGCTCGCGGAACTCGCGCGCCAGATCCGTCATCTGCCCAAAATCGTCTTGTTGACGCTGGTGTATCCAGCGCTGCAATTGGCGCGCGCGGAAAGGCTTGCCACCCCATTGGGCGACCAGTTCAACAAGTTGCTCCGGGCCCAGGCCCAGAAGGTTAGTAGGTTCGAGCGATGACATAAAAAAATAATACCTTCACGCGTTCTGGCTATTACTTTCTTGCAGGAGTGCAAAAAAGCCCCTTTTTGCGGATTTGCCCGGCAAACCGATTCCGGTGAGCCGGGCAAGTCTTGCTCAGAGTGCCGCCAGTACTGCGCGGTTTAACGAATTAACGGCTGTAAACGTTGCACTCTGGGAAGAAGAAAGCGATTTCGACAGCAGCGGTTTCAGGAGCGTCGGAACCGTGAACAGCGTTAGCGTCGATGCTTTCAGCGAAGTCAGCACGGATGGTGCCGGCGTCTGCTTTCTTGGGGTCGGTGGCGCCCATCAGTTCGCGGTTCTTGGCAATGGCGCCTTCGCCTTCCAGAACTTGTACGAATACAGGACCGGAAACCATGAAGTCGACCAGATCCTTGAAGAAAGGACGCTCGGCGTGCACGCCGTAGAAGCGCTCGGCTTCGCCACGGGACAGGTGAACCAGGCGACCAGCGATCACTTTCAGGCCAGCGCCTTCAAAGCGGGAAATAATCTGACCGATCACGTTTTTAGCAACAGCGTCGGGCTTGATAATGGACAGAGTGCGTTCAATAGCCATGTGAAAATCCAAATAAGAACAATATAGTGTAGTCTTTGCTGCGTAAAGCAAAATGCAGATCCGACGGTTCGCGCTAAATTTTTTAATGAAAACAAGCACTTTCATCAGATTTACGGCAACCCGGCATTTTACCACGCCAAAGACGCACGGCCACATCTTAAAATAGTGCATCTTAAATTCGTTTTTTACCCAGGATTAGTCCCGCCCTATCTGGCACTGAACGTGCAATAAGGGGCAGGCAGACCGCATCACCATGACCAACTCATCCGCTACGACCTCCGACGAGCAATTATCCAAGAGCTTTGAACCCCAGGAAATCGAAACGCGCTGGTACGCGCGCTGGGAGCAAGCCGACCTTTTCAAGGGTGGCCAACATGTCCAGCCCTTGGGTGATCATCAGTCCGAACCCTTTGTGATCCAGTCCCCACCACCAAACGTCACCGGGACTTTGCACATGGGCCACGCCTTTAATCAGACCATCATGGATGGCCTGACGCGCTACCACCGCATGAAAGGCGACGATACGGTCTATATTCCCGGTACCGACCACGCCGGGATTGCGACCCAGATCATCGTGGAACGCCAGCTTGATGCCCAGAACATCAGCCGCCACGACCTGGGCCGCGAGAAATTCCTGGAAAAAGTCTGGGAGTGGAAAGAGAAGTCGGGCAATACCATTACCGGCCAGTTCCGCCGCCTGGGCGCGTCCTGTGACTGGAGCCGCGAATACTTCACCATGGACGACAATCTGTCCCGTGGCGTGCTGGAAACTTTTGTCCGTCTGTACGAGCAAGGCCTGATTTACCGCGGCAAGCGCCTGGTGAACTGGGACCCCGTGCTGGGCACCGCCGTGTCTGATCTGGAAGTGGTCAGCGAGGAAGAAGACGGCCATCTGTGGGAAATCAGCTACCCGCTGACTACCCCCCAAGGCGGCCTGACCCACCTGACGGTGGCCACCACCCGTCCGGAAACCATGCTGGGCGACGTTGCCCTGATGGTGCATCCTGAAGACGAGCGCTATATCGGCCTGATCGGTCAAACCGTTACCCTGCCCCTGGTTGGCCGCTCCATCCCGATCATTGCAGACGACTACGTAGACCCGGCCTTTGGTACCGGCGTGGTGAAGGTTACTCCTGCCCACGACTTCAATGACTACGCCGTTGGCCAGCGCCACGGCCTGGAAATGATCAGCATCCTGACGCTGGATGCCCATATTGCCGACACCGCTCCCGAAGCCTACCAAGGCCTGGAGCGCTTTGCTGCACGCAAGCAAATCGTGGCCGACCTGGAAGCCCAGGGCCTGCTCAAGGCCATCAAGCCACACAAGCTGATGGTGCCACGCGGCGACCGTACCAATACGGTTATCGAACCCATGCTGACTGACCAGTGGTTTGTCGCCATGAGCAAGCCTGCGCCAGAAGACTCCCTGCACCCCGGCAAGAGCATCACCCAGGTTGCCCTGGATGTGGTGGCCGATGGCCGTGTACGCTTCTACCCCGACAACTGGTCCAACACCTACAACCAATGGCTGAACAATATTCAGGACTGGTGTATTTCCCGTCAGCTGTGGTGGGGTCACCAGATCCCCGCCTGGTACGCCGAAGACGGCAGCCTGTTTGTCGCCCGCTCCGAAGAAGACGCTCTGGAACAAGCCCGCGCTGCTGGCGTGACCGGCCCACTGCGCCGCGACGAGGACGTGCTGGACACCTGGTTCTCCTCCGCCCTGGTGCCCTTCACCGATCTGGGCTGGCCTGAAGAAACCCCGGATCTGGCCCGTTACCTGCCCTCCAGCGTGCTGGTAACTGGCTTCGATATTATTTTCTTCTGGGTAGCCCGCATGGTCATGATGAGCATGCACCTGACTGGCCGCGTTCCGTTCAACACCGTCTACGTTCACGGACTGGTGTGCGATATGGAAGGCAAGAAGATGAGCAAATCCAAGGGCAACACGATTGACCCGGTGGACTTGATCGACGGTATCGACCTGGAAAGCCTGATACACAAGCGCACCTTTGGCTTGATGAATCCCAAGCAGGCTCAAAGCATTAGCAAGCGCACCAAGAAGGACTATCCCGATGGCATCCCCGCCTTCGGTACGGACGCGCTGCGCTTTACCATGGCCGCTTACGCCACCTTGGGTCGCAACATCAACTTCGACATGAAGCGCTGTGAAGGCTATCGCAACTTCTGCAACAAGCTGTGGAACGCCACCCGCTTTGTGCTGATGAACACCGAAGGCCATGAACTGCACACCGACGCTGCTGCCGAACTGAGCTTTGCAGACCGCTGGATCATCAGCCTGCTGCAAGGCCTGGAGCAGGACGCCGAACGCGGTTTTGCCGACTACCGTTTCGACAACGTCGCTAACGCCATCTACCACTTTGTCTGGGACGAGTACTGCGACTGGTACCTGGAACTGGCCAAGACCCAGATCCAGAACGGCACGCCCGAGCAGCAACTGGGCACCCGTCGCACGCTGATCCGTGTACTGGAAGTAGTACTGCGCGTGGCACACCCCATCATCCCGTTCATTACGGAAGAGCTGTGGCAGAAAGTCTCGGTGGTAGCTGGCAAACGCGCTGCCAATGAAACCACCAGCATTTCGGTCCAGCCCTACCCTATCGCCAATCCGGCCGCCATTGATGAACAGGCCATGGCACAGGTTGCAGAACTGAAAGCCCAAGTGGATGCGATTCGCGCCTTGCGCGGCGAGATGAACCTCTCGCCCGCTCAGCGCGTGCCACTGGTTGCCCAAGGTGATGCTGCAATCCTGAGCGCCAATAGCCCCTATCTGGCCAGCTTGTGCAAACTGGAAAGCGTGGAGATTGTGGACCAACTGCCCACCGACGCCGGCGCCCCAGTACAAGTGGTCGACACCACTCAGCTGATGCTGCACGTAGAGATTGACGTGGAAGCGGAGCGTATCCGCCTGTCCAAGGAAATCGAACGTCTGCAAGGTGAGATCAACAAGGCCGAAGCCAAACTGGGCAACGCCAGCTTTGTAGAACGTGCGCCCGCCGCCGTGGTTGAACAGGAGCGCCTGCGCGTGGCTCAATTCGGTGAGACACTGGCCAAGGTGAAACAGCAGTTTGATCGTCTGGGCTAATTGCCTGAATCAGGTCTCGGTGACGAGAGAAGGCCCTGCACTAGTGCAGGGCCTTTTTGCATCTATGGTCCTTCGATCCCGCTGCACTATTCCGATTACTCGCAACACACCCTCCCTGTTCATACGAAACAGAAGAACACAGGAGCATCACACCAGCGCAGACCGGTCGCGCACAGAAGCTATCCCGCACTGAGACAACAAGAAAAAGCGAAGCCATCCTGAGCGCATCACCTCTTGTGATGTATTTTCCGGGCTATCCGCAAAAACGCCTGAGCAGCAGGAGAAAGCCGCTCGAAATTCAGAGCCGCCAGAGCAATTTCACGAGGCCTACACGGCTCCAGGCTGCGATAAATCACCCCTTCTGGCGGCTCCGGCAAGGCCAGCCTGCCCGCAATGGTCACAGCCACTCCTTGCGCGACAAAGCCCAACATGGAGGACAACTGCTCGAAACGGAACAAGGTCCTGGGGACCGCCCCTGCCGCCGCCAGAAACCGATCTACATGCGGGCCAGAGCCTGCCGCAGTCCGAATAAACGGCAAGTCATGAAAGTCACTGGCAGAAACACGGGCGCAAACGGCCAAATGATGCTCTGCCGGCAGCACGGCCACCAGCTCATCCTGGGCCAAGGGCAAGCAGTCAAAGCGATCATCCGGCAAGATCACAAAGCCCAGCTCCACACGCCGCTCCAGCAGCCACTGCGCCACTTCACTATCAACACCCTCATCAATCTGCACCTCCACTTCGGGATGCGTCTGCCTGTAGCAAGCCAATAAATGTGGCAGCAAATGCAAGGACGAGGAAGCCCCAAAAGAAGCAATACGCAAGGTGCCACGGGCAATTCCCTGCTCGTAGCAGGCCTCCTGATGCAAGGCCTCTTTCTGCTGCAGGATGTCGTTGGCACGTTGCAGCAATTTCGCCCCTACTTCCGTCAACTCCACTGAGGTCGGGCCACGAGAAAACAGGCAAACACCCAAATCAGTCTCCAGCTGCTTGAGCGCATGACTGACCGCACTTTGCGTAATCCCCAAGGCACTGGCTGCCCGAGAGAAGCTGCCTATCCTGGCCAGCACGGAAAAGATTTCAAGTTGGGTGAAGGTCATGAGCGTTTACTCATTCGACTATGAAGCAATAAAAGTAAATAGTACCCCTGCTGAAATCTTCTCCATAGTGGCTTGAATGAAATCTCCCAACTACTCCGTACACCTAAGTCTGATTGGCATGGCCGCTCTGTGGGGGGCCTCCTGGCCCTGGGGCCGAGTCGTGGCGCAAGCCATGCCGCCTTTGGCGGCAGCCAGTCTGCGCTTCCTGATTGCCAGCGTCGCACTGCTGCTTTGGATGAACTGGAGCGGCCGACTGAAAGCCCTATGCACACTTGACTCCCGAGAATGGCTAGGTCTGCTTAACGCGTCGGCTTTTGGAGTGTTTGGCTATTCAATTTTCTTTCTTCTGGCCCTGAAACTGGTGCCAGCAGGCAAGGCCAGCATGGTCGTTGCCCTGAACCCGGTCCTGATCCTAATACTGGCTTCTTTGTTGTTTCGCGAGCCAGTCAACAAAAAGATGAGCCTGGGAGTAATCCTGGCCGTATCAGGGGCTCTCTATGCCCTGAGTGCCGGCTCTATTAGCAGCCTCATGCCGGGCCAGAGTGGAATAGGCGAATGGCTATTACTGGGCTGTGCACTGTGCTGGGTCAGCTACACCTTGATTGGCCGCACCGTACTGACCACCGTAGATTCTCTGACCGCCACCAGCATGACCACATTGATTGGCGCAGTGCTGCTGTCCATCAGCAGCTTGGGGGTGGAGGGTCTTTCGGTCTGGGGCAGCCTGATCCATGCGCCAAGCCAAGCCTGGTACAGCGTGTTGGCCTTGGGCCTTGGCTCAACAGCTCTGGCCTTCGCCTGGTATATGCACGGCGTGAAAAGCCTGGGCGCAACATCCGCAGGCGCCTATCTGGCCCTGGTACCACTGTTTGGCGTTTTACTGTCCAGCCTGTGGCTTAAGGAGGCCCTGAACCCTTCCTTGATCGGCGGAGGTTTGCTGGCGATTAGCGGGATGGCCCTGATGAGCTGGGGACGGCAGACACTGAATGCCAAGGGCGATGCCCCTGCAGAAAATTCGGAACTGCAACTTGGTCAGTACGACTAACAAAGTGACCCAGATACAAAACGGCCCGCATAAAAACGGGCCGTTAAGGTTTGGCGAACTCTTTAAACAAGGCTATTCGCCCAAGGAAGCCAAAGATGCCAAAAAGCGCTCGTCTGCCTTGCTAAGTTCGCCACGCTGACGGGCCTGCTCAATCAACTCGGGCCGCCGCAAGGCTGTCAAACGCAGGGATTGCTCACGTCGCCATGCCTGAATACGGCCATGATGACCAGACATCAAGACTTCGGGCACAGCCTGATCACGATATACCTCGGGTCGCGTGTAATGAGGACTATCCAGCAAGCCGCTATTGTCAGCATGGAAAGAGTCCTGGCGAGCCGAATCAGCATCATTCAGCACACCGGGCAAGAGCCGAATCACGCTATCAATAATCGCCAGTGATGCTATTTCACCGCCAGACAGCACAAAGTCACCCAAAGACAGTTCCTGGGTGATACGCGCATCAATAAAACGTTGATCTATCCCTTCATAGCGACCACACACCAGAACCGCGCCAGGGCCCTGAGCCAGCTCCTGAGCCACTGTCTGATCAAAGCGTCGCCCTGTAGGGCTCAGCAAAATCACTTCCGGGCTATCACCACGATCAGCCAAAGCCTGATCCAGGGCGTCATTCAGAGGATCAGCCAGCATTACCATGCCTGGGCCACCGCCGTAAGGACGATCGTCTACAGTACGGTGCACATCGGTGGTGTAGTCGCGCGGGTTCCAGGTCCGCATCTGCCAGATACCCTGCTTGTGCGCACGGCCGGTGACACCAGCCTCGCTGACCACATCAAACATGTCCGGGAACAGGGTCAGGGCATCAAATCGCATGAGGACTCGGCAAGAGAAAAAAGCGGATACGCTTTACAAGACTCGACCAGTCAGGCCAGAGCCATGCAGGTGCGCAGGATTGAAACGATCAAATCGCCCAGTGGCTGTGCAGTTCGCGGGCGGACATATCCACCGTATGCACAATGGCTTGCACAAAGGGAACCAGCTCTTCCAGCGGCTTGCCCTGTTCGTCCTTTGCAGGCGTAAAGACGCCTTCAGCATCCCAGGAGCCACGATGCACAACCAAAATGGAGTGCGCGCCGTTATCCAGCACTTCCACCACCTCGCCCAGGCTTTCAGCCTGGCCGTCCTGCTCGCCAAAGAAGCGGCAGCCGATCAGATCGACCCAATAAAATTCGTCTTCGTCCGCTTTGGGGAAAGCGGCACGGGATACCCAAACGGTATGCCCCTTGAGAGCTTGAGCCAGCTCTCGATTATCCAGACCCTCAAACTGCGCCACGATGGTTGCACCATGCTGCTTTGCGGTTTGTATCTGTCTGGGTGACACAGACGCAAAAACGCCCGCCTGAGATTCAGGCCGGGGCGTTTTTAACCACCATGTCTTTGCATTCAGCAGCGCCTTGGTTTGCATGGAATGCGGCTGGATCTTGACCCAACCACGCACACCATAAGCGGAAACAATACGACCGAGCTCAACAAGGTCAGCAGGAATCGCAGATTGCTTCACACTAAACGCTACTAAAAAAACAGGTGAATCAACTTAGGCAGCCGAAGCAACCTTAGCCGAGTATTCTTTCAACAGGCGAGCCACAGCAGGCGAAACCTGAGCACCGTTGTCGGTGAAGTGCTTAACGCGGTCCATTTGCAGACGCAGGTTTTCATGACCTTCGCCAGCAACGGGGTTGTAGAAACCCAGACGTTCGATGAAGCGACCATCACGGCGTTGGCTCGCCTCGGCGGCTACTACGTTGTAAAAAGGACGCTTTTTGGAGCCACCACGGGCCAAGCGAATTACCACCATTGATAATCCCTTTATTGTGTAAGGTAAACAAAAAATTCTAGCACTATTCTGGCAAGCATGCCAAAAGTAACACGCTAAGATAGCAGATTCAGTGCTAGATACGCAACAGACAAAGCAGTATTCTACCGCCGTCGGCTCAACGACGGCGTAAAAAATGCAGAGTTTTTTCGGCTTGCTGGTCTTGAGCCAACAATTCGTTGCCAGTTTGGCGACAAAAAGCCTGAAAATCTTGAATGGCGTGCTGATCGGTCGTGATGACCTGCAACACTTGCCCGGATTCCAGCTGTGCCAAGGCTTTCTTGGCACGCAAGATAGGCAAGGGGCATTTCAGCCCACTTGCATCAACCTGCAGATCGCTGTTGGGCAATGCGCCGGTCTCGGACATCGTCATTACGCACCCAATTTACTTTGAACCCAGGCCTGCACCGAGGCATTGGCCTGCGGCAGAACGCTGGCATCGGTACCGCCGCCCATGGCCATGTCAGGACGACCACCGCCCTTCCCGCCCATTTGCGAGGCCACAAAGCCCACCAGATCACCCGCCTTGACCTTGGAGGTCAGGTCAGGCGTCACGCCAGCCACCAGGCTGACTTTGCCGTCTGCCACGATAGACAGCAGGATCACGGCAGACTGCAGCTTGTTCTTCAACTGATCCGCCATTTCGCGCAAGGCTTTGGCTTCCACGCCTTGCAACGTGGCAACCAGCAAGCGGCTGCTGTCATTCAACGGGACAGCCTGAGCCAGCAGATCCTGGCCTGCCGAAGCAGCCAGCTTGGATTGCATTTGTTCGCGCTCGCGCTCCAGATCCTTGATCTGACCTTGCAAGGCGCTGATACGGGCAACCAGACCCTCCGGCTGCGTACGCAGACTGGCAGAAGCGTCGTTCAACAAGCGTTCCTGCGCTTGTACCCAATGCAGGCTGTTGGTGCCGGTGATGGCCTCGACACGGCGCACGCCAGCGGCTACACCGCCTTCCGAGACAATCTTGAACAGGCCAATATCGCCCGTACGTTGAACGTGAGTACCGCCGCACAGCTCGCGCGAGAAGCCGATATCCAGTACGCGCACTTCATCGCCGTACTTTTCGCCAAACAAAGCCATGGCACCACCGCTAACAGCGTCATCAAAGGACATCAGCTGAGCTTGCACGGCCTGGTTAGCCAGAACCTGCTCATTCACAATGGCTTCGACCTGAGCGATTTGCTCGGCCGTCATGGCGGCATCGTGAGCAAAGTCAAAACGGGTCTTTTCGGCGTCCACCAGGGAACCACGTTGCTGCACGTGTCCGCCCAGCACCTGGCGCAAGGCCTTGTGCATCAAGTGCGTGGCCGAGTGATTACGGATCACGCGCTCACGACGCTCGGTATCCACCTGGGCTTGAACAGTCTGGCCCACTGTCAGCGTGCCTGCGTTCAGCACCCCTTGGTGGCCGAAAACCTGATTGGAAATCTTTTGAGTATCTTGCACTTCAAAGGACAGGCCCTTGGCATCGCTCAAGATACCGGCATCCCCCACCTGACCACCGGATTCGGCGTAGAAAGGGGTGGCATCCAGAACCACCACCGCTTGCTGGCCTTGGGCCACGGACTGCACAGAGGTGCCATCCACATACAAGGCGGTAACCGTGCCGCTGCCTTCCAGGGTGGTGTAACCATCAAAGCGGGTTTGCACGCCGGAGTAGCTCAGGCCTTCGGCTGTTTTGAACTTGCCCGAAGCGCGTGCCATCTGACGCTGGTTTTCCATGGCAACTTCAAAACCGTCCAGATCGACCTCAATGCCACGTTCGCGGCAGATGTCGGCAGTCAAGTCCACAGGGAAACCGTAGGTGTCATACAAGGTGAACAGCGTCTGGCCATCCAGCTTGGCGTTCTCTGGCAAGTTGGCCAAAGCGCCTTCCAGAATACGCATGCCGTTTTCCAGCGTTTCGCTGAAACGCTCTTCTTCCTGGCGCAGCACTTGTTCGATACGCTCGCGCTGGCTAATCAGCTCGGGGTAGGCCTCGCCCATGGTCAGACCCAGGTCCTGTACCAAACGGTAGAAGAACAAGCCCTTCTGACCCAGTTTGTGACCGTGACGCAAGGCACGGCGAATAATACGGCGCAGCACATAGCCACGGCCTTCATTGCTGGGGATCACCCCGTCAATAATCAGAAAGCTGCAAGCACGGATGTGGTCAGCAATCACCTTGAGCGAGTTATTGCTCAAGTCGCTGGTCTTGGTTTCGCGTGCGGCGGCCTGAATCAGAGACTGGAACAGGTCGATTTCGTAGTTGGAATGCACGTGCTGCAGCACAGCCGAAATACGCTCCAGGCCCATGCCGGTGTCCACACAAGGCTTGGGCAGCGGCGTCATGGTGCCGTCGGCGGAACGCTCGAACTGCATGAACACCAGATTCCATACTTCGATATAGCGGTCGCCGTCTTCTTCAGGCGATCCGGGAGGGCCACCCCAAACGTCAGCGCCGTGATCGTAGAAGATTTCCGAACAAGGACCACAGGGGCCGGTATCGGCCATCTGCCAGAAGTTGTCCGAGTTGTAGCGTACGCCACCCTTATCGCCGATGCGGATGATGCGCTCTTTGGGCACACCAATTTCCGAAGCCCAGATATCGTAGGCCTCATCGTCTTCTTGATAGACGGTGACCCAGAGTTTCTCTGCAGGCAGCTTGTAAACCGTCGTCAGCAGCTCCCAGGCATAGCGAATGGCGTCTTGCTTGAAGTAGTCGCCAAAGCTGAAGTTGCCCAGCATTTCAAAAAAGGTGTGGTGGCGGGCGGTGTAGCCCACGTTTTCCAGGTCATTATGCTTGCCACCGGCACGAACACAGCGCTGAGAGCTGGTGGCACGGTTGTAGGGTCGGGTTTCCTTGCCCGTGAACACATCTTTGAACTGCACCATCCCTGCGTTAGTGAACAGCAAGGTAGGGTCATTGCCTGGTACCAGCGAAGCCGAGGAGACGATGTGATGTCCCTTGGATTCAAAAAAAGAAAGAAACTTCTGACGAATTTCTGAGGTTTTCATTACATGCAACGCGATGGAAAATTTAACTGCCTATTATAAGACGATCAGCCTTGCAGCCCATGCGCGCGCTGCGCTGGCACAACACCTGCCGCCCCGGCAAAGCAGTGAGAAGCCAGGACGCCACACTCCCTGTACGAGCGGCTGCGTAAGCGTCAAATAGTACTGTTTTCAGCGGGCAGAAACAACAATTCCGACCCTGGCGAGTCGGAATGTGAAGGCACCCTGCTCATATTCAGGATGTCGTCCTGACGGGCCAGGAGGCATGAACCCAGGCCCTGCCTCGATCAGGCCTTGGGCTGATAGGGATGATGCTCGGCCCAATGACGGGCAATATCCACACGACGGCAAACCCAGACACGCTCGTGCGATTGCACGTAATCCAGGAAGCGCTGCAAGGCACGGAAGCGGCCAGGACGGCCAATCAGACGGCAATGCAAACCGATGGACAACATCTTGGGGGCTTCTTCACCTTCTTCGTAGAGCACGTCAAACGCGTCTTTCAGGTAGGAGAAGAAATGGTCGCCGGTGTTAAAGCCCTGAGGAGCCGCAAAGCGCATGTCATTGCTATCCAGGGTGTAAGGCACGATCAATTGCGGCTTGACCGTATTGTCACTGAGTTGAACCTCGGTCCAGAACGGCAGATCATCACCATAGTAATCGGAGCTGTACAGAAACTGGCCTTCTTCTGCCACCAGACGCAAGGTGTTGGGGCTGTCACGGCCGGTGTACCAGCCTTCGGGATGGTGGCCCAGCAAGTCCGTCAGCACTTTCACGCACTGGCGCATATGCTCGCGCTCCACCTCTTCGGACACGTTCTGGTAGTGAATCCAGCGGTAGCCATGGCAAGCAATTTCGTGACCCAGGCGCACGAATTCCTGTGCCAGCTCGGGGTGACGCTCCAACGCCATACCCACACCGAAAATGGTCATGGGCAAACCGCGTTTCTCAAACTCTTTCAGAATCCGCCAGACACCGGCACGCGAGCCGTATTCGTAAATGGATTCCATGGACAGGTGGCGGTCCGGGTAAGCCGCCGCACCAATGATTTCGGACAGAAACTGTTCAGAGCCCGGATCACCGTGCAAAACGCAGTTCTCGCCGCCTTCTTCATAGTTCAAGACAAACTGCACCGCAATGCGCGCCCGATCAGGCCATTGTGCATGAGGCACGTTTTTACCGTAACCAACCAGGTCACGAGGGTACTTACTCAAGGACATACCGTCTCCGTTTAGCGTTTTACGCTGAGGGCCAGCCAAGGATCAGCAGCACTGCCATCACCCGCTTCGCTCATGCGATGTTCACAATCACTTAAGTGATGATGCATAGCCAGATGCGCGCCGTCGGCGTCGCCCTGACTAAGCTTGTCCAAAATCTCTTTGTGCTCGTAAAACGAGCAAGCCTGTTCGCCCGGTGTGTCGTGATAGGCAATGATGAGCGTGGTGCGGGCGCACAAGGTATGCATCAGCTCGGTCAACTCATCGTTGCCAGCGCAGCGCGCCAGCATCACGTGAAACGCGTTGGACAGGCGCAACCAGCTGATGCGGTCGCCGTGTTCAAAAGCGTGCTGTTCACGTTCCACCATTTCATACAGGCCAGCCAGACGCTCCGGCAGATCCGGGTAGCTGATCAATTTTTTCAGAATCAGCGCTTCCAGGTCTCGTCGCAGTTCAAACACATCCCGTGTCTGCTTGGCCGTCGGCTTCCAGATAAAAGCGCCACGATTGGGCTCGATAACCACAATCTTGTCGTGTTCGAGGGCAGCCAGCGCCGCACGAACGGTCGCCCGCGAGCACTCGAAAATCGTGCACAGCGTGGCTTCCGTCAGTTTGGTTCCAGGCAAAAGACGACGGTCAACGACCGCATCAAAGATCTGGCTATAAACACGCCCGACCTCGCTATCTGCCATGCCTCCCTCTAGCAGCGAGGAGGCGCTGGGCGCTTGGGATTCACTGCTCATCCCCTCTTGCCGCCGTATCTGAAGCATAGAATTTCTCGTTATTGACTATTGACAATTATTCGGTACCCCGACAAAATCGTCAACATAAATTGTCGACAATCTGATTCCTCAAACAGAGCGACAGTTTCGGGGCCTCAACCCAGCGCACTGATCCTTGCACCGTTGGCCCCCGGCCGGTTCTCAAAACTGGGCTCGCTGGACCTTTTTTGATCACCATAAACCGGAGACATTTATGGGAAAGCTATCAACCCATGTCCTTGACACGACTCAAGGACGCCCAGCCAGCGGCGTGCGCGTCGATCTTTATTCCATCGAAAACGATCAACGCACTCTGATCAAAACCACTCACACCAATAGCGACGGTCGCTGTGATGAGCCCCTGCTGCAAGGCGAGGCCATGCACACGGGCGTTTTTGAACTGGTGTTCCATGCAGGTGACTACTTTGCCGCCAGCGGTGTGGCTCTGCCCGAGCCACGCTTTGTGGATCAGGTCGGCATTCGCTTTGGTATCGCTGATGCCAATGCCAATTACCACGTACCTCTGGTCGTGACCCCCTGGTCCTGGTCTACCTATCGCGGCAGCTGATCGCGTATCCAAGTCGACTTTTCGCTTCTATACGAAACCACTCTGATACGAGATCTTTATGTACGCTTACCTACTTGAGTACGGCAACCTGCTGTTGCGCTGGTTGCACGTGATTGCGGCTGTCGCCTGGATCGGCGAGTCCATCTACTTTGTGATGCTGGACAATGGCCTGAAACCGCCCAAAGGCGAAGAAAGCAAGAAACGCGGTGTGTTTGGCGAGATGTGGGCTGTCCACGGCGGCGGCTTCTATCACAACCAGAAATACCTGACCAACCCGGCTGAACTGCCTGATGACCTGCACTGGTCTTTCTGGAAGTCCTACACCACCTGGTTGTCCGGCTTCTTCCTGTTCGCCCTGCTCTACCTGACCAAGCCCGAGTTCTATCTGGTCAACCCCAACAGTCCCTGGGAATGGGCGGCCCAAATGACAGGCACTCAGGCCAACGTCATGGCCATTGCCTTCCTGGTACTGGGCTGGGTGGTCTATAACGGCCTGTGCCGCCTGATCAGCCCCAACATGAACCGCGACGGCCTGCTAAGCGTGGCAGTAGCCATCATGATGGTGGTCGTGGCTTACCTGAGCGCCCACATCTTCTCGGGTCGTGCTGCGTTCTTGCTGACGGGTGCTGTCATGGCCACCAGCATGTCGGCCAACGTGTTCTTCTGGATCATTCCCGGTCAGCGCCGCATGGTCAAGGCACTGAAAGCCGGTCAGGCGCCCAACCCTCTGGATGGCAAGCGCGGCAAACAGCGTTCGGTACACAATACCTACTTCACGCTGCCTGTCCTGCTGCTGATGCTGAGCAACCACTACTCGTTCACGTATAACAACCCCAATGCGTGGATCATCATGGTGCTGTTCATCTTTGCCGGTGCCCTGATCCGTCAATACTTCGTGCTGATGCACGCTGGCATCAAAAAGCCTGCCTACCCGGCTGCCGGTGTTGTGCTGCTGCTGATCGTGGGTTACCTGGCGGCTCCTGCCAGCTTGAAGGGTGAAGTTGCCAGTGCACCTGAAGCTGCCAACGGTGCGGAAACAATCAGTGTTGCCCGTGTCCAGGAAATCATGGACGCACGATGTGTTCAGTGTCACGCGGTCAAGCCCAATGCCGACTTCGGCTTTACGGCTGCCCCTGCCGGCATGTTGCTCGATACCATCGACAACACGGTACTGCACGCCGAACAGGTCAAGACCGTGGTGCACTCCAAGTACATGCCCTTGGGCAATATGACGCAAATGACCGACGAAGAGCGTGCCGCCATTGCCGCTTGGAGCGGTACCCGCGACTAATGCAGAACAAGGCTCAAGCCTGACGAGCGACAAGCTCCGTAGTAACTTCCAACCCCGATATGATGAAAATCATGTCGGGGTTTTTTCTTGCTTCGGGTCTATGAAGCCGCCTGTCTGGTCTGCTGCTGCACGAACCCACGGCCTTGCTGACTCAAGAACAATCAGGCGTGAAACCTGGAAAGCAGTAGGCCTGGACTCCTGCGAATCGCAGAAGTCCTGTCACACTTAACCCTGCCTGGAAGGCAAACATAGTTTGATGGATTGCAGTTCAGGTTGCGGTTGCGGTTGCGGTTGCGGTTGCGGTTGCGGTTGCGGTTGCGGTTGCGCAGCTTGAGCCTGGGTTTGCCTGATTTCAAGCTCAATACAGCGACTACTCAAAGACAAGAGGCGCATGGACCTATCTCGCTCACGCCCTATCGGCCAAAGCTGTCCTTGCTGAAACAGGAGCAGACGCTGCTCATGCTGCACTTCGGCTAGCAACTGGGTGTCTTTTCCATAGATCGCTTTCAACTTCAATGCAGGGGTGGGCTTACTGGATTTGATCTTGGCCACATCAGGCTGACTCGCCCCCTCTTGCTCCTGTGGTGTCCTCAAGCAGGACGACATGTTCTGCCGCGCCTGTTCGGCTTCCAGCAACAGCATCTCCCTTACTATCGTCGCCATGGTTTCCATCGCCCAAGCCGGTGCACTAAACATCAGCGTCAGACCAAACAGAATGCTCAAAAGGGGTCTGCATGTAATCGGCCAGATCCTGATCAGCCAGATCCCGCTGCGCAGATTCATAAACATAGCCTTCCAGCTCCACGATAAAAGCGCTGCCCAGCAGCGAGGGGTAGGACCGCGAGTTCAATGACAAGCTCATACGCTCCCAGTGCAGTTCAGGAAGCTGGGCCGCCAGTAAATACACCGAACGCAGGGGTGATTGACTGAGCCAGGAGCGGCGCCACACGCCTGCCCTTGTTTGCTCATTTTCGTCGGAGGATTCACCCCACTGAGCGGGGCTCAATGACAAGCGCATAAAAGCAGGCTGCACGGCCGCCAGCTTGGCATGCAAACCTGGAGATGCCGCAGTTGGCATTCGCGTCTGATCTTTCGTTTCCAAGAGCTGAGGAATCCATGTCTGATACCCGCGCCGGATACTCAAAGCCCCCTGCCCCAAGCCGGTGAACTCCAGCACATTCGGCTCACGAATCTGGCTATTCATGGCCGCACTAAAACTTTGCACATCCTCAAACCCGTAATGTGCCCTGCACTCCCACAAGCCGGCCTGACGGCGACAATCCACCTGCTGCAATTGCCAGTCTGCCCCCTGGGCAGGAAGCTCCTCAATCAAGCCCAACACAGATTGAATACTCGTCAAACCATGCTCTTCCTGTGATGGACTTTGCTCCCAATCAGACGCCATGGCAGCCAAGCGAGCCCGAAGATCAAGGGAGAACACGCTTCCAAGCGTAGCCAACACCAGCAAAGAAAGAACCGCCAGACGAAGCGGGATCTTTTCACACCCACCAACACGCCTGACAGGCTGGCGCAGCATACGGCCCTGCGGTCTTCTGCCCTGTTCCAGACAGACCCATAAATCAGCAGGTTGCCGCAGTTCACGTATAGAGGGATAACGCGCCTGCATGGCCCGCCGCAAGGTCTGCACTTGCCCGATCTGAGCCAGGAGGCAATCGCTACCTTCCATCACCTGACCATGTTCAAGCACCAGAAACCACAAACGGCCAGGAGCCACCGTCCATAAAAGAAAAACTGCGTCCTGAGGGTGGTGGGCAGCCATACAGGCAGCCGCAGAATAGGCCTGAACTCGCGTTAGTCTGGCTCTTGAAGGCCCATTCTGGGCCAAGCGCAAGACAGATTGGGTCCTCCGGCTGTTCAGCCAACAACTTGGAACCCAAGCCATTGCCTGCCCTGCCATTTGCCCTGCTCGTTGTCCTGCTACATCCTCATCAGTCTTTTCCTGTACTTGTTGTAGTTCTTCTATTTGCCTTTCCGTTTGCTTACGTACCTGTTCTCTCAGCCCCGCTTTCACTCCCATCAAGCAAGTCCAATACGATCTCTTCATCCGACGATTTTGAGTCCGCCGCATACCGTCCCCGGCATCCACCCACTGCAACCCAAACCAGTACTCCCGCTCAGGCAAGACAGAACTCATTTCACACCCCGACCAATTAAGTTCCCTGCCCCTGACCCGTCCACTTGTCGCAATCCAGACGGCTGCTCCAAAGCCAGAGAACTCTCATCGCGATACAGCTCAATACGACCTGCCTGATACCGCCACTTCAGGCCATATACCGCTGCAATCTGATCCAACAAGGCTGACAAACGCAGTTGTTCAAAAATCAGACCTCCCTGCCGATTCGATTCCGCCCCCTCCTGCCCAACAGTTCGTGACGGGAAGTGCGTTAAAGGCAAACGAGCCTGCGGGCTAATGAAAACGCTCAGATCAGACAATAAAGACAAACGACGCGCCAGCTCATCCAGATCGGGCAAAGGCGCTTCCAAAGAAAAACTGAAGGTTTGTCTGGAGCGCAATGCCGCTGGCAAGGCAGCCGGTTTTCGTAAAGGCACGGCCGCCCCCAGCAACCAGGGCTTGTCGACAGACTGAGCATGGGCCACGGAGGATGGACTGTTGCCATCCAACACCACGGCATCATCCAGCCATGCCTGATCAACATGCTGCCCTGCTGTTTGCAAGCTGCAAGCCGCAATCAGTGGCAAAAGCAAGAGACAGAGATAATTCATGACTGTCCCTCGGGCGAAGCGCTGGGATCGCAGGCTTGCGGCCAAGCCAGAATCCTGAGCACCTGATTTGAGTAAAAACAGGCCTGCAAAGGATGAGCATTCAGTTGGGCAGCCGCCAACAACTGAGCCACAGCAGTCTCAAAGTCCCCCTCAAAGCGAGCCGCCGCCTTGATAGGGAAATCAACCTCCAAAGTCCAATGCTCAGGTGCAAAAACCCATTGCGCTTGCTTAGCCCATCGGACTAATGCCTGCCTCAAGGTTCTATCCTTGATTCGCAGTTCAAAAACAGGCTCTGCAATGGACTGTGCATCCACACCAGGAGCTGAGACTGGCAGCAACTCTGAACGGGCTTGAAAGGCTTGTGTCTGCAACACGTTCCCGAGAGCAGCCTCGCCCTCCTTCACTTGAGCCGCCATCCGATCTGGCGCAGGCTTTCCAGAAAACAGACCACTTTGCTCGGGAGAGCGGATATCGGAACGACTTGATGGGAAATGGCTTGGTAAAGAATCACCACGCTGGGAGAGACTGGCCCGGGCTTGCAGCTGATCCTTCTGTTGGCTACGGTCCTGTGGCAAGGCATCCGATGCCTCTACGTCAAATGCTGCAGCACCCTCAGCATGGGCACTCTTGCGCCCTAAACTAGCCTGCGCCTGTGCTCGTCCGGCCCGAAATATCAACTCCGTCCACAAGCCTTCAATCACTTGAAACTGCCCCAAGGGCTTCAAAGACAGCAGCGTTTCCTGTCCATTCCTGCGCCCCAACACCGCTGGCAGCATCTGCTCCGGTGCAAAATGCAGCCAGATACGCCTGCCGTTATCAAACACCTGCATAGGGCCGACTTGAGGGTCGCCAGACAAGCGCCAATCGAAGTTAAAGACGCGTGTTCCCGGATCAGCCAACAGGCCATCAGGCCCCTGACTGGTCTGACAGGCAGACAACCCCAGGCCACACATCAGCAAGACGCAGAAACGGACAAGAAAACGCATTGCGAGCACCCAAAGAAAAAACCCCATGTCCCGTCAAGGGCATGGGGTTTATCTTCAAGGATGCTCGCTCAAGCCGCCAGATCGGCTTGTACGCACAGATAAATCAGCGTCCTTTCTGAGCCACCAGTCGGTTGGCTTCCGTGGCGGCGGTACGCAAGGCCGTCATGGCAGGTTGCTGACCGTCCAGCGCGCTTTCCAGGCTCTGGTTGAACACGGCGCGAATCTGGCGGTAGTTCCGGAAGTTGCCCTTGGCTGTACCCGATGTACCGCTGCTGTAGGCGCCCACCAGGTGCATCCAGTCGCCCTTGTCCTTGTAGTAGTCGCTACCCGTGGCATTAAAGGCTTCGCGGCTGACGGGCAAAAAGCCTGTTTTCTGATACCAGCGAGCGGCGTTCTCTGGCTGAGCCAACCAGCTGATGAAGCGGGCCGAAGCCTGGTTCTGTTCAGCGTTATGGCCCTTCACCGCCCACAGCGCCGAGCCGGTCACAAAAGGCTTGCCGGGGGTTTGGGTGACTTCAGGGTAGTAAGGCAGACCAGTCACAGCGTACTTCAGGCCGCGCGTGTCGCTGTACTCACCGATATGGCCGGAGTTGGAGAACATGACTGCACATTCACCCTTGGCAAAACGCTGGGGCGACTCGGGCAAGGTGCCGGGTTTGACCATCAGCTCGGATTTCACCCAACTGATCATCATGGACAAGTGACGGATATACATCACGTCAAAATCAAAGCCCACTTTGCCTTTAACCTTGGGTCCGGGTGCCAGACCGTAAATCTGGTTATTAACCGCTGCCAGGTTCTCCAGGTTGATGGAGACAGACTGGTCGGAGGTCAAAGGACAACGGCGCGAGCCTTTATTGGCCAGATCAACCAGTTGAGCTTGCAAGTCCAGCCAGACACGGCTGGGCACGGGAGGCTCGATCTTGGCTTTATCAAACGCTTCCAGGTTGTAGTACATGACCGGAATTTCGGCCATGTAGGGGAAGCCTTGCAATTGGCCACGGCCATTGCGCACAAAGGAATTCGAGGCCAGGAACCAGGACACATTGTCCATTTTTTCCCGAGCCAGCAAGGTGTGCATGGGCATGATGTAGGAGCGGTCGGCGACCTCGTCCAGGCCGGACATCTCGCCTAACTGCACCAGATTGGGCAAATCCTTGCCCGCTTGCATGACCTGCTCCAAAGAGGCTTCTGTGTCATGCGCCTTGACCGACACCTTGACGTCGCTCTGGCTACGATTGAAATCCCGAACCAAGCGTTCGAACTCGTCCTGATTGTGCGAGTTCAAAGCGGTCCAGACCTGAATATCAACGGCTGCCAGGGCGGTCGACCCGAACAGCAAAGCGGCTGAGCCACCCGCTGCCATCGCCAAAGCCATAACACCACGTTTCAACAGTAATCCGCGTAGATTTTTCATACATCCTTCAAGATAAAAAAGGAAATTCAGGTTCGGGTTTGTGCCCCATGACCAGGTCCGCCAAGGCTCGGCCAGAGCCTATGCCCATGGTCCACCCCAAGGTGCCATGCCCGGTATTCAGGTACAGGTTGGGAATGGAGGATCGGCCTATCAGTGGGACATTTGATGCTGTGGCAGGACGCAGTCCTGACCAGAAATGAACATTATCAAAATCCAATGCGCTTGGGAACAGATCAGCCACATGCGTTAACAAAGCCTGACAGCGGGCGGGGTTCAAGCTACGCGTATAGCCCGACAATTCGGCCGTTCCAGCAACCCGCAGGCTATCGCCCAGGCGGGAAAAAACCAGTTTGTGATCTTTATCTGTCAGGCTGACAGTAGGCGCGCCCTCGGGGACCAGCACCGGGAAGGTGGCCGAATAGCCTTTGGCCGGATAAACGGGGCAGGAAATTCCCAGCGGCTGCAGGACGGTAGGGCTGAAACTACCCATGGCCACCACGAAGGCGTCTGCCTGTATGGAGTCGTACGCACCATCCGCGCCTATGACCTCGACCCCCACCACTCGGCCCTTGGCCGTCAGCAAACGGGTGATTTGAGTAGAAAAGCGAAATTCCACTCCGGCTCGCCTGGCCATGGCCGCCAAACCGCAGGTGAATTGATTGGCATCGCCCGACTCATCATCTTTGGTGTAGTCGCCACCCACGATCTGGCCGCGCGCCGATGCCAGGGCAGGCTCCAGCTGCACCAGTTCGTCCACGCTCATGATGCGGCGGTCCACTCCCATATCTCGCATGACATCGGCCATTTGCTGGGAGTCGTCCAGGCTTTGGGCATCCCGGTAAAACGTAATGATGCCTTTTTCCTGATGGCGATAATCAAAATCCAGGCTGGGACGCAATTGCTTGAGCGTGCTGCGGCTGTATTCCGCCATGGCCACCAGCGCGCGCACATTGGGCGTAACCCGCCCCGGCAGGCACTCTCGCAAGAAAGACAGGCACCAGCGCCACTGGCGCAGGTCCAGACGCGGACGGAACAACAAGGGAGCATCGTCCTGCAACAACCATTTCAGCAGTTTGAGCGGCATTTTCGGGTTGGCCCAGGGCTCGGCATACGAGACCGAGATTTGCCCGCCATTGGCACGCGAGGTTTCCTGCGCGGGACCGGTTCCCCGATCCACGACCACCACCTCACAACCTTGCTGGCTGAGCCACCAGGCAGTTGATACCCCAATAATGCCGCTGCCCAGAACTGCTACTTTCATGTGTACTGTCCGCTTGTTGAGCTATTGATCAAGACGCTTACTTGACGTCTGCCAGCGACGTAAAGGCATCTGCAAAATAATTGTCCGGATTCAGTTGAGCCTGCTCCACAAAGTCCTTGCGAGCTGCTTCAACCATACCCGGCGCGCCACAGGCGTACACCTGCCAGGCCGACAAATCCGGCAAATCAGCCAGTACCGCCTGGTGCACAAAGCCCGTACGACCTGTCCAGCCATCTTCAGGCTGAGCGTCGGAAATCACCGGAATGAAACGCAAGTTAGGCAGTTCGCTGGCCCATTTCTCGGCCAGTTCGGACTGGTACAGATCCTTGGGTCGACGCCCGCCCCAATACAAAGCCACTTCGCGCTGGCTGCCGGTTTGAATCAGACGCTCGATCAAGGCCTTGATCGGAGCAAAACCCGTACCGCTGGCCAGGAACACCATAGGTGCAGCGCTGTCTTCACGCAGGAAGAAAGAACCCAAAGGCGCTTCCACACGCAGAATTTCGCGCTCTTTCATGGCGGTAGCACCAGCACCAAAGACGTGATCGGTAAACACGCCACCGGGCATGTGACGGATATGCAATTCAACCTGATTGTCTTCCCGTGGCGGTGTCGCCATGGAATAACTACGACGGCTGCCATCTTTCAGGATGAATTCCAGGTACTGACCCGGGTAGTAACGGAATGGCTCGGACGATGGCATTTGCAAACGCACCACCATCACATCATCACGTACTTTTTCCAGACCCACCACGCGCGACGGCATTTTACGAATCTGGATATCAGTCGCCATGCGAATTTCGTGCGATTCGATCAACATGTCGCTGCTGGGCTTGGCCTGACAGAACAGGGTGTAACCTGCAGCGCGGTCCTCTTCGCTCAGCAATTGCTCGGGCGCACGGCCTGCATCGTATTCGCCTTCAATGACCTTGCCACGGCAAGACGAACAGGTGCCATTGCGGCAGCTGTAGGGCAAGACAATACCGGCATTGAGCGCGCCATCCAGCACAGACTGTCCGGGCTGTACGTCAAAACTGTGCCCGCTGGGCTGAACCGTGACTTTGAAACTCATATCCAACACTCAAAAAGAAATCTATCAGGCGGAGGGCCAGCCTCCGGCGGCTATACAAATTCAGGACTCTTCAGGCCGATGCAGCACAGGGTCGTTCATTTTAAGCGACAGGGCCTTGCCTTTGCCTGCCCGCTTGCCCAGATAATTGGCCAGCATGTCCAGATCCATCACAATGGTCGACAGACGCTTGCGGTTCACTCCACTGACGGCCAGACCCGCCTCACCAAAGGCAACCCATTGACTGAGCGTATCGCCCTCGTTCAGTTTGATCAGCACCGTGCCACGCCCCCCTTTGGACAGCACTTTCAACTCCTTGATGTCCACCACCAGGAAACGTCCCTGCTCGCTGAGCAGGCCCACGTACTGATCATCCGGGCGCAAGGCCAAGGGCTTGAGCAGCTTTTTGCCATCCTCGACGGTGACAAACTGCTTGCCCGCTTTCTGCCGTGTATTCATATCGCCCTGAGAAGCCACAAAACCGTAGCCGTCGCAGGCAGCCAGCAAGTAGTTCTGGTCCAAAGGCGCCCCCAGAATATGCTCAATGGGCGCACTGGGGCTGACTTCAATCATGGAGGTAATGGGCTGACCATCGCCACGCGCTGAAGGCAAACTGGAGACCGGAACAGTATAGACCCGGCCATCGGTGCCGATGGCGACCAGGTCCGTGGTACTGCGACACTCCAGCGCATCGCGCAAGCCATCGCCGGTCTTGAAGCTGAATTGCGAGGCGTCATGGCCATGGCCCTGGCGTGAACGCAGCCAGCCTTTGCGCGACACAATCACGGTAACCGGCTCGTCAACCACCTTGGTTTCCAGCACAGCGCGCTCGGCCGCTTCAATCAGGGTACGACGGTCATCACCATAGGTTTTAACGTCTGCTTCAATCTCACGAATCATTAGACGCTTCAAGGCTTTGGGGTCGTCCAGCAGCTTTTGCAAAGACTCCTGCTCGTCCAGACGCTCTTTCAGCTCTTTCTCGATCTTGAAGCCCTCCAGACGCGCCAACTGACGCAAGCGCATTTCCAGAATATCGTCAGCCTGACGCTCGCTCAGATCAAAGCGCTCCATCAGGGCTGCACGCGGCTCGTCGGATTCGCGGATAGTTTGGATGACTTCATCCACATTCAGGTACACCACCATGCGCCCTTGCAGCACATGAATACGGTCGGTGACCTTATCCAGACGGTAGCGAGTACGACGCTCCATCGTGTGACGGCGGAATTCCAGCCAGTTCAGCAAGACCTGGCGCAAGGAACGCTGACCGGGACGGCCATCCGTATCAATACACACCAGGTTGATGGAAACGTTGCGCTCCAGGCTGGTCTGCGCCAGCAAGGTGGTCACGAACTCGTCCCGATCAATGGCGCGGGATTTGGGTTCAAAGACCAGGCGAACCGCAGCCTGCTTGCCCGACTCGTCACGCACGGCATCAAGCATGTTCAGCATCAAGGCTTTGGTTTGCTGCTGCTCGGTGCTCAGCGATTTCTTGCCAGCCTTGACCTTGGGATTGGTGCGCTCTTCAATCTCTTCCAGAATCTGCTGGGAGGAGCTGCCGGGCGGCAATTCTGTGACGACCAATTGCCATTGGCCACGGGCCATTTCCTCGAATACCCAACGGGCACGAGCCTTGATGGAACCACGGCCTTGGGCGTACACCGCCGCAATATCGTCTGCGGCGGAAATAATCTGACCACCACCCGCAAAGTCCGGGCCGGGAACGATCTCGTGTATGTCCTGATCGCTCAAATTCGGGTTGCGCAACAGGCTGACGCAGGCTTGGGCGACTTCACGCAGGTTGTGGGAAGGTATCTCTGTCGCCATCCCGACGGCAATCCCCGATGCGCCGTTAAGCAGCATGATGGGCAGGCGTGCAGGCAAAGTCACCGGCTCTTTCTGGCTGCCATCGTAGTTGGGGATGAAGTCCACTGTGCCTTCGTCCAGCTCGTCCAGCAGCAGACGCGAGAACGGTGTCAGACGTGCTTCCGTGTAACGCATGGCGGCGGCATTGTCACCGTCGCGCGAGCCAAAGTTACCCTGCCCGTCTACCAGCGGATAACGCAGCACAAAATCCTGTGCCATACGCACCATGGCGTCATAGGCGGCCTGGTCACCGTGCGGGTGATATTTACCCAGCACATCCCCCACCACACGGGCCGATTTCACAGGCTTGGCCGTCGGACCCAGACCCATGGCATCCATCGCGTACAAAATGCGGCGCTGCACCGGTTTCTGGCCATCGGTCAGATCGGGCAAGGCACGTCCACGTACCACTGAAACGGCGTAATCCAGATAAGCCTGTTCCGCGTAAGTCGCCAGCGTGATGCTATCGTCCGAACCCGCCGGTTCAAAATCCAATTGATTGCTATCCATAAATAACTCTTAAGTCGGGCTCAGACGTCCAGATCGGCCAAATTGCCTTTTTCTTCCAACCAGGCTCGGCGGGCCGAGGCCTCACCCTTGCCCATCAGCATGGTGAACATGGCTTGTGTATCGCTCAGGCCATCCTCCCCCCAATGCACAGGCAGCAAACGGCGGGTGTCCGGATTCATGGTGGTATCCCACAGCTGCTCCGCACTCATTTCACCCAGACCTTTAAAACGGCTGATGCTCCAGGATTCATTGCGTATGCCTTCGTTGCGCAGTTTTTCCAGAATGGCGTCCAGCTCCCCCTGATCCAGACAGTAGATCTTGCGGGCCGGGCGTTTGCCAGCGGCAGGCACGTCTACACGGAACAAGGGGGGACGCGCCACATACACGTGGCCCGCCTCGATCAGTTTGGGGAAATGACGGAAGAACAGCGTCAACAACAGCACCTGAATGTGCGAGCCGTCCACGTCCGCATCAGACAGGATACAGATACGGCCATAACGCAAACCGGACAGATCCGGCTCGGACTGGGCGTCGTGCGGGTCCACGCCGATCGCCACGGAAATATCGTGAATTTCCTGGTTAGCGAACAAGCGGTCCTTATCGACCTCCCAAGCGTTCAGAACCTTGCCGCGCAGGGGCAAGATAGCCTGAAATTCCTTGTCACGGCCCATCTTGGCCGAACCGCCAGCCGAGTCACCCTCGACCAGAAACAGTTCCGAACTTTCCAGATCGTGCGACTCGCAATCCGTCAGCTTGCCGGGCAACACGGCCACGCCCGAGCTCTTGCGTTTCTCCACCTTCTGCGCCGAACGGGTACGGGCCTGAGCCTGACGCACCGCCACTTCAGCCAATTTGCGACCCTGATCCACATTGGCATGCAGATGCAGTTCCAGCGCATTGCGCACATAGCCACTGACCAGACGCACGGCGTCACGGCTATTGAGCTTTTCCTTGATCTGCCCTTGAAACTGCGGGTCCAGCACTTTGGCCGAGAGCACGAAGCTGGCCCGGGCAAATACGTCCTCGGCCTGCAGCTTGACGCCTTTGGGAATCAGGCTATGCAGTTCGGCAAAACTGCGCACGGCTTGATACAAGCCATCGCGCAAGCCCGATTCATGTGTTCCCCCAGCTGGGGTTGGGATCAGATTGACATAGGACTCACGCACAATATTGGAGTCCAGCGCCCAGGCCACCACCCAGTGCGCACCTTCGCCGGCGGAGAAATTATCGTCATCTTGCGGGGCGTACTGGCGGCCCTCAAAGAGAGGAACCAGCAGCTCCACCCCTTCCATTTCCTCCTGCAGGTAGCCGCGCAAACCGTCCTCGTAGCGCCACTGCTGGCGCTGGCCGGTTTTTTGCTGCACCAGTTCCACCGTCACGCCTTCCAGCAGGACGGCCTTGCTATGCAGGATATGAGTCAGTTGGGCCAGGGGAATCTGGGCGGAATCAAAATATTTGGCATCGGGCCAGACCCGCACACGGGTACCCGTCTTGCGCTTGGCCACCGTGCCCGTTTGGGTCAGGGGCTGCTCCAGCTCCCCGTCGGCAAACACAATCTCGTTGGCCTGGCCATCGCGCCAGACCAGCACTTCCAGGCGACGAGACAAGGCGTTGGTCACCGACACACCCACCCCGTGCAAACCGCCGGAAAAGGCGTAGGCACCGCCATTGAGCTTGTCGAACTTGCCCCCGGCATGCAGTCGCGTGAACACCAGTTCCACCACCGGCGCATTTTCTTCAGGGTGCAAGCCAACAGGAATACCGCGCCCGTCATCCTCAACCTGTATGCCGCCGTCCTCCAGCAAGGTGACAGTCAGTGTGCGGGCAAAACCAGCCAGGGCTTCGTCGGCCGCGTTATCGATGACCTCCTGCACAATATGCAGGGGATTATCCGTGCGGGTATACATGGCCGGGCGCTGACGGACCGGTTCCAGCCCTTTGAGCACCCGTATAGAAGATTCGTCGTAACGTGTAGTAGACAACTTGATTCCCGGTAGATCGTACAGAAAAACGCTATTTTACGAGTGGTTAGGCGCCAGTGGGGAAACGCTTTATTGGCGCGCGTTGCGCAGCGAATGCACATTATCAACCAGACCCAATGGTATCCTGTCAAAAATTGGCAACAAGACCGTCGCAATTGGCCGTAGAATACATTGTGCTCAGGTCACGCCACACGTATAGTTTTTCGTTATTCTCACTTTTTTTGTATCTAGCCATGAGCGACTCCATTAAACACATCACGGACGCCTCCTTTGAGTCTGACGTCCTTAACGCCGACCTTCCCGTTCTGGTCGATTACTGGGCTGCCTGGTGCGGTCCTTGTAAAATGATTGCCCCTTTGCTTGATGAGGCAGCCGAACTGTACCAAGGTCGTGTTATCATCGCTAAGCTCAACGTCGATGAAAATCCCGACACCCCAGCTCAATATGGTGTTCGCGGTATTCCAACGCTCATGCTGTTTAAAGACGGCAAAGTGGCCGAAACTAAAGTCGGTGCACTTTCCAAGTCCCAACTTAGCGCGTTTCTCGACAGCTCCCTGTAATCTCTGATTAACCGCACGCAGGCCCTTCGCTGGCCTGCGGTCTGCTGCTGAAAGCCCTTCCCCACTCCCATGCACCTGAACGAATTAAAAGCTCTGCACGTCTCGCAGCTGCTAGAAATGGCTGCCACTCTGGAAATCGACAACGCGAACCGCTTGCGCAAGCAAGAGCTGATGTTCGCCATCATGAAAAAGCACGCCAAAAAGGGCGAGCAGATTTTCGGCGACGGGGTGCTTGAAGTCCTGCCTGATGGTTTTGGCTTTCTGCGTTCGCCAGAAACCTCTTACCTGGCCAGCACAGACGATATCTATATCTCCCCTTCGCAGATACGTCGTTTCAATCTGCACACGGGTGACTCCATTGAAGGTGAAGTGCGCACCCCTAAAGACGGCGAGCGCTACTTTGCCCTGGTAAAAGTTGATAAGGTTAACGGCATGCAACCCGAGGCCATCAAACATCGCATCATGTTTGAGAACCTGACGCCGCTGCACCCGGACCAGCCCATGCGCCTGGAGCGCGACATCAAAAGCGAAGAGAACATCACAGGCCGTATCCTGGATATCTTCTCGCCTATCGGTAAAGGCCAGCGCGCCCTGATCGTGGCCAGCCCCAAATCCGGTAAAACCGTGATGATGCAGCACATGGCTCACGCCATCACGACCAATTACCCCGAGGCCATCATGATCGTCCTGCTAGTGGACGAGCGCCCCGAGGAAGTAACCGAAATGCAGCGCACCGTGCGCGGCGAAGTGGTGGCCTCCACCTTTGACGAACCCGCCACACGTCACGTGCAAGTGGCCGAGATGGTCATTGAAAAGGCCAAACGCCTGGTTGAATTGAAAAAAGACGTGGTGATCCTGCTGGACTCCATTACCCGTCTGGCACGCGCCTACAACACCGTGGTCCCTGCTTCGGGCAAGGTTTTGACCGGTGGTGTGGACGCCAACGCCCTGCAGCGCCCCAAACGCTTTTTTGGCGCTGCCCGTAATCTGGAAGAAGGTGGCTCCTTGACCATCATCGGTACAGCCCTGATTGAAACCGGCAGCCGCATGGACGAAGTCATCTATGAAGAATTTAAAGGTACCGGCAACTCCGAAATCCATCTGGAGCGCCGTCTGGCCGAGAAACGTATTTACCCAGCCATCAACCTGAACAAATCAGGCACACGTCGTGAAGAGTTGCTGATCAAGCCCGACCTTCTACAAAAGGTCTGGGTTCTGCGCAAGTTCATCCATGGGATGGATGAAATTGAAGCCATGGAGTTTATCCTGGACAAAATCCGGGCCACAAAGACCAACTCCGAATTCTTCGACATGATGAAGAAGTAAATCGAACATCCTGCGCAAGCCTCTCTATACGAGAGGCTTGCTTGCGATGGGCGTATGATCGGGTGCATTCCCGTGCATCCATTCTTTCAATCTGCTGAGTTCTACTCGAAATCTCAGTATTGCAAAC
Organism: Alcaligenes sp. RM2; assembly: GCF_052931795.1. Classification (NCBI taxonomy): domain Bacteria; kingdom Pseudomonadati; phylum Pseudomonadota; class Betaproteobacteria; order Burkholderiales; family Alcaligenaceae; genus Alcaligenes; species Alcaligenes sp. RM2. The sequence goes on along the minus strand of NZ_JBRFIO010000001.1, from coordinate 583,633 downwards.
AGAGTTCGCTTGCAATGAAATCTATCTCTCTAGAACAGTTCCTAGCCAGAGTGCAGTCCCGCGACCCCAACCAGCCTGAATTCATGCAGGCCGTTCGGGAAGTCATGACCAGCTTGTGGCCCTTCATCGAGAAAAACCCCCAGTACGCCGATCATGGTCTGCTCGAGCGTCTGGTCGAACCCGAACGTGCTATCCAGTTTCGTATTTCCTGGGTAGATGATCGTGGCCAGGTTCAGGTCAATCGCGGCTTCCGTATTCAACACAGCAATGCCATCGGTCCTTTCAAGGGCGGCATGCGTTTTCACCCCTCGGTGAACCTGTCCATTTTGAAGTTTCTGGCATTTGAACAGACCTTCAAGAATGCCTTGACCACTCTGCCCATGGGCGGCGGCAAAGGCGGCTCGGACTTTGATCCCAAAGGCAAGTCGGATGGCGAAGTGATGCGCTTTTGCCAGGCCCTGATCGTTGAGCTGTACCGTCACTTGGGCCCCGATACCGACGTTCCTGCTGGTGATATCGGCGTGGGCGCGCGTGAAGTGGGCTTTATGGCCGGCATGATGAAAAAACTCTCCAACAGCGCAGCCAGTGTGTTCACCGGCAAGGATTTGTGCTTTGGCGGCAGTTTGATTCGTCCTGAGGCCACTGGTTATGGCACCGTATATTTCGTACAGGAAATGTTGGCACGTAAAGGGCTGTCCTTGGACGGCATGACAGTGTCCGTTTCCGGCTCGGGCAATGTGGCTCAGTACGCCATTGAAAAATGCCTGGATCTGGGTGCCAAAGTCGTTACCGTTTCCGACTCGCAAGGTTGCGTGGTGGACATGGACGGCTTTACACGTGAAAAACTGGCTTCCCTGATGCACGTTAAAAATGTACAGCGTGGCAGTCTGGTCGATTACGCCCAGCAACATCACCTGCTGTACGAACAAGGCAAACGTCCTTGGCATATCCCTGTGGATGTCGCCCTGCCTTGCGCCACCCAGAACGAACTGGACGGCAAGGATGCTGAAATCCTGATCAAGAACGGTGTACGTTGCGTTGCCGAAGGTGCCAATATGCCCAGCACGCTGGATGCAGTCGATGCCTTTATCCACGCCAAGATCCTGTATGCCCCAGGCAAAGCCAGCAATGCGGGCGGTGTTGCCGTATCCGGTCTGGAAATGAGCCAAAACGCCCAGCGCTTGAGCTGGACACGCGAACAAGTTGACGCAAAGCTGCACTCCATCATGCGTGACATCCACGAAAATTGTGTGAACTATGGTCAAGAAAGCAACTTCATCAACTACGTTAACGGCGCCAATATTGCCGGCTTTGTCAAAGTCGCCAATGCCATGCGTCATCAAGGCGTTTATTAAGTTTTGCGCCTTGCTCAGTAGTCAAAAAAACCGCCCACAAGGCGGTTTTTTTATGCTGCAAATCCCAAGCTTCAATACAGGCATCCAAGCACACTTTCTTAACGTGCCCCTCGCCTTCCCCACACCAGCTACGGCGAAGCTTTTTGATCCACAGCCGCTGCAATTGCCTTGCCAATCGTTGCGATGGCCGCATTGCGCTCTTCCATGGAGGCCTTTGTTTCCGTGATGTAGACGGCAGCCACCAGCGGCGCACGCTCAGGGGGCCACATCACCGCCACAACACCGCGAGTGCCGTAAGCCGCTGCCCCAGTCCGGTCTGCCACGGTCCAGCTCTCAGGAACACCGGCCCGCAGCAAAGGCCCACCCACTTCGTTATGCGTCATCCAGTCAATCAGCCGATCTCGGTCTGGGGCTTTCAGCGCATCGCCCAGCACCAGACTCTGCAAGGTATGCACCATGGCTTGCGGGCTAGTGGTGTCACGCGGGTCACCTGGCCTGGCCTCATTCAAGCTGGGTTCGTTGCGATCCAGGCGTGTCACCATGTCGCCTACACTGCGTAGAAAGGACGTGATCGCTTCGGGCCCGCCCAGCATCTCCAGAACCCCATTGGCCGCAGTATTGTCGCTGTTGCGCATCGTGATCGCACACAATTGCGACGCTGGCACATACTGCCCTATCAGGTTTTCTGTCGTCGGTGCGTAAGATTGAATGGCCTCTTCCTTGACCAGCCAGGCGGTCTTCATGGCACCCGGCCCTCGGGCCAACAACGCCGCGCAGATCAAGGCCTTGCTGGTACTGGCCATAGGGAAGCGTTCATCGGCACGGTATTGCCACAACTGCCCATCTGTCGTATCCAGTACAGCCAGTCCGACACGGGCCTGCAAGGATTGTTCGACCGCTTGTGCGGCCTGAGCCACAGGATGCGTTTGCGCTCCAAGCGCATGGAAAGGCAGGCTCGCCACGAGCAAGGTCGCTGCCAGTTGTTTCAGTCTCTGTGCGCTCATCGGCCTATCCTTTGCATAAGGGTTAAAACACGGAAAAGCCTGGCTGCGACCCTGACAACAAGCGAGGCGAATCGTTTGGGTGAGGCGCTTGCCATCAAGGCTCGATCCGAGGCTGTTTCTCTTGTTTCGCGCTACCAACAGCAGGGACCGCCAACTCTTTGAGCTGGGGATCATCCATCTTGCCTGTTACCGCATACGTGACAGACAGGTGACTGCTCATCGGAATCTGCATCAGCCACTGTGTCAGCAAGGCCCCAACTCCCACCATCGGGTTGACAGTAAAGTACGCTGCAATCGCCGCACCGCTCATATCCAGATTCGGGTCTACCACCGCAATCAAATCCAGCGTCTCATCCCGGATATCAATCCAGCCTTTCAGGCTGATCGCCCCTGCCGGCCCCTTGATCTGATAATTATCCAGCTCCAGCTTGCCCTGCGACAGATTCATGCGCCCGGTCAGGCTATCGAACGCAAAGCCTTGTTTCACCGCCCCAAACAAATCCAGATCCAGACGGCTCAAGCGCGAGATGGACTGCAAGCTAAGCAGCTCCAGCAGTTTGGCCGAGCGCGACTTCAGGCTGATAAAGCGCCCTTTGCGCAAATCCACATTGAACTGGCCACGGATGTTGCGCTTGTCAAAAGACCAGGGGAAGTCGCTCCAGAACAAGGCCGCCTGTACCGTGCCGTCACCATCCTTGATGGACTCGGTCAGCAAGCCACTGACATCCACAAACTGTCCCAAATTGCTTACCCGGCTGTTTGCCACCAACTCCAGGCCACGCTGCGACCCACTCAATGCCAAAGAGCCGTAACCATTCAGCTGCATACCCTGGGCATTCAGAGAAATGTTTTCCAACGTCCACTTTTGTCCCTTTCCAGCGGGCTTGCCCTTGGCTTCCAGCTTGCCAAAGCGAACACCCTGAATCTGCAAATCATCCACCTTGAACGAGATCGCGGGCAAACGCAGGTCGTCATTCATGGGCAAGTCGGCGTCGGGCCAAGCCCAATCAGGCCTGCCACTGTCAATGTACAGATGGGAGAAGTTGGCATTGAACATGCCGGTGTAGCGGCCATCTTGATGCTGCGCCTGCAAACGCCCTTCGGCCTGCTTGGCCTTCATGCTTAGAAACAGTCTGCCAGCGGCATCTTCCGTGCTTTCCATTTCCAGCTGGTCCAGCAGTTGCCCTCTGAAAAACGCCTGATCCGCTTTCAGACGCACCCGCTCCAGCAAAGGCAGCAAGGGGCGGGCCGAAGGGGGCAAAGGACTGCCATCCAGATTCTGGCCAAACTCCCCCACCACCATTTCCCAGGCATCCAGGTCCATACGGTCATAGCGACTATGTAATTCAAAACCGCGTTGGGGCCAGTTCACCAATCCCGGTGTTCCCATGCTGCCACTTTGAAAGTAGCTGCCATCACGGGAACCTTGAGCATGCAGCAGGTTCAGCAAAAAGCTCTGTCTGTCCTCCAGGCTGATTTGCAGCCGATCCATCTTGGCGGCGGAATCGCTACTCCAATCCGCCTTCAGTTTGGCCGCACGCTCGGCAGGCTTGTGGAAAGGTTCAGGCAAATTCAGTGCCAAACCTGTCAGGTTCGACTCGGCCCCAAACGAAAAAGATCCCTTGGCGTCCAGCTTCATCAACACGCTATAAGGTGTCTGACCCTGCAAACGCTGCAAGCCCTTCAATTCCAGGTATTGCTCCAGACCTTTGGCTGTCAGCACACCATTCAGGCGTAAACCGGGTTTGCCGGGCTCCAGCACACCACTGATCCGGGTATCACCGCCCAGCATCTTGCCCGTCAAGGTTTGGGCACTGACGCCTTTTTCACTAAAGGTCAGCTCGCCTTTCAACGCTGTAAACGAAGGGGCTTCAGGCATGTACTGAAACTCGCCATTGTTCATCTGGATTTGGCCCTGTACCTGGGCATCATCAGCATTATCCAAAGGAATCTGCAACTTGACCGGTACGGTCCAATCCCCTTTGACACGGCTGTCGGCCAGCAAGCCATCTAGCAAGGCATTCAAGGGGGATTGATGCACCAGGGCCAGATAACTGGTCGCCGGTGCCTGGGACAGACCTTCCAGCTTCAGAAAGCTGTTTTGCTCCAAGGAGGTAATGTGAGTCTGAATATCGCGCAGCACGATATCCTGCTGCTTGGCAATCGGCATGCGCGCCTGCTGAGCCACAATATCCAGATTGTCGTTATGCATGCGTATGCTGCCCTGCACGCCTTCCAGACGCGGCCAGGCCAACCGCTTGGGACGGGCGGGCTGGTAATCCACAATTCCCTGATCCAAAGCCCCCGCCACTTCAAAGCTGCCATCCTCCGGACTCAAGCCATACGGGAAGGTATCCAGGCCGCCTTGCAGACGGATTGTCCCGTCTCGTACCGCCCCCTGCACCAGTCCGGCCTGCATCCATTCACGCGCCAGAGGATTGACCGTCAAAGGCAGGTAATTCACCAAAGCCGCCAGATTCAGGTGCTTGAACTGCCCCTGCCAGTCAGCCACACCGGCCTCGAACGTGGCATCCTCGCGCCAGCTACCTGTTAACTGTGCATCCAGATCAGGATTACGCAAAGCCAGATTCATTTTGCTGACGCTCAGTCTGGCCTGCTCATCCCGGTGGACGGTGCCTTGAGCATTGAGCTGATCCACAGCCAAATACTGGGCAAACAAATCCGGCACACGCAGACCAAAACTGTTCATCGACAAGGCCCACTGCACATCGCCACTTTGCTTGCCTTGGGCCAGCGCCTGCATATCATTCAGCCCCCCCGCCAGTTCCAGATTGGCTTGCTGCAGTTGCAGGCGATCATCGCTATCGGTAAGCACGGCCACATCACGCAACTGGGCGGCAAGCTGCATCTGTACGGTCTGGGCCGCTTTAGGCTGAGTGGCTTGAGCGCGCACATCGACCCAGCCCTTGTCCAGGGCCACAGGCACATCCAGCCACGGGCGCAGCGCAGGAGCATCCACCCCTTTAGCCTGAACCGTCAGTTCCCAGGGCAGGTCCATCACATCCACACTCTCGGGCAGACGACGCTTGCCCTGCACACGCAAGGCCAAAGCCAGGGACTCGCCCAAATTGGCGGGCAAGGCTGTCGCCAGATTGACCTCGTGCCAGCCCTGCCTGTAACCGATCTGCAATTCAATCGACGGCAGACTCAAGACAGGCGCGCCACGCAGATCATCCTGCCATTGCAAGGACGTACCTTGAATGCGAATGCCGCGCTGCTCCAGCAACCAGCGAACCGGTCCTTGCCAGGCTTCGGGTTCGGACGGGGCATTGTCATCATTCAGATCCAGCACCTGCCCCATTACCAGAATCTGACCCTGGGGGTCGCGCCGCACCGGGATCGTCAAACCTTGCACATCCAGCTGGCGCAATTGCAGCGAGCCGCTGAACAAGGACTTCCAGCTGATATCGGCTTGCAGTTTGGGCAGCTGCAACATGGGCTCCTGCCCAGGTTCTGCCAGCGACAGGTTTGTCACGGAAAGATGGGGATTCCAGCCCTTCCAGTCGCCTTTTAATTCTTGGATCTGGACTTGCAGGCCGGTTTGCTCACTGATTTTCTGCACCAGATAGGGACGCAGATTATCCAGTTGCGGCACGAGCAAGTAACGTAGCCCGACAAGGCCTAGCATCAGCGCAAAATAGAGCACTAGCGCCAGTCGCACAAGCCCTCGAACTACCATGCAATCAATTCCCGAGTATAGTTAGATGCGGTCATTTCCGGCCTAGTCAGACAAGTCATTTCACTTGTCGTTCCCCCTTATCCGAAAAGCCTCTTATCGTATGAGCCAGTCCATTATATTGAAGCCCGTGATGCAATGGTCCGGCCCCTTGCGTCGAAAAGTAAACGCTCAGCCACAATTTGGAGCGTGGCTGGAAGAGCAAGCCCAACACCCTGTCACCCCCGCATTGATTACGCAATGGTATAGGACTTTGCTGCCCGAGCCCGATAATGATCGTCTGGCACAAGTGCGCCAGGCCTTGCGCCAACTGCGCGAACGGGTCTTTCTGGTGCTGATGATCCGCGATATCAATGGCTTGGCTCCACTGGAAGAAGTCATGCAGGCCATGAGCAGCCTGGCTGATCTGGCCGTGGCACAAGCCTATGAAACCGTGGCCCGGCAACTGGCTGACGTACACGGTATTCCTAAAAACTCGGAAACCGGCCTGCCCCAAGAGATGATTATTTTGGGTATGGGCAAGCTGGGCGGGGGAGAATTAAACGTTTCCTCGGACATTGACCTGATCATGCTCTACGACGAGGACGGCGAAACCGATGGTCGCCGCCCCCTGAGCTATCACGAGTTTTACGGCAAAGTAACCCAGCGCATGATGCCCGTGTTGTCCGATACGGATGCCTTCGGCCAGGTGTTTCGCACCGACTTGCGTCTGCGTCCGGACGGTGATTCGGGGCCGCTGGCCTGGAGCATGCAGGCCCTGGAAAACTATCTGGTCAATCAAGGCCGGGAGTGGGAACGCTATGCCTGGATCAAGGCGCGCCCCATCAAGGCCCAGGCCTTTGAAGGCAGCCGTAGCGCTGGCGATATACATCACTTCGAAGCGCTGCGTACCCCTTTTGTGTACCGCAAATATTTTGACTTTGATGCCCTGTCCGCCCTGCGCGGCCTGCGCGAGCGCATCCGTCAGGACTGGACACGCCGCGCCCTGAACCGCAATGGCGTGGAGACCTGGCACAACATCAAGCTGGGGGATGGCGGGATTCGAGAAATTGAATTTGTAGTCCAGCTCAATCAACTGATACGTGGTGGACGACAGCCTTCCCTGCAAACAACCAGCCTGCACAAGGCTCTGCGCGGTCAATGCGCAGCCGGTCTGCTGGACCAGGAGGTCTGCGACAAGCTACTGGCCGCCTATACCTTCTTGCGACGTGTCGAACACCGTCTGCAGTATCGCGAAGACGAACAAACCCATTTGCTGCCCCAGGACGAGGAGCTGCGCACCGAGCTGGCCGCCACCTTGGGCCTGAGCCTGGCCGATTTCGACGAGCAGCTAGGCCAGCACAGAAAGTTTGTGTCGCATACCTTCCGCAATGCCTTCCGTCTAGCGGGTATGGGGGAAGAAGCCAGTGCCGAGCCTCCTGTAGCGGCAGCCCCCACCCTCGAAGTCAACAGCGCCGAGCAAGATCAGGCTTTGCGGGAACGCATCGAACAATTGCGTCAGGCACTTTTGAACAGCCATCGCCTGCGCAGCCTGCCCAATGCCAGCCTGGATCGCGTACAACGCTTGATCCCCTTGGCTGAGGACTACGCCTACCGCTCCGAAAACCCGGAAATGACAGCGACACGGCTCTTCAACCTGATCGAGCTGATCGCCCAACGCAGTGCTTATCTGGCTTTGCTGGCTGAATACCCCGATACGCTGGCCCGCGTCGCCCGTATTGTCTCAGCCAGCCCTTGGGCCGCCCAGTATCTGGCTCAATACCCGCTCCTGCTGGACAGCCTGATCGAATGGCATTCGCTAATGGAAATTCCGGACTTTGCGGCCCTGTCCGAGCAAATGTGCCGCGACCTGGACGCCTGCCGTCTGCCCGATGGCCAGGCCGATGTCGAACAGCAAATGAACATGATGCGCGACTGGCAGCACCAGATCACCTTCCAATTACTGGCTCAGGACCTGGAAGGCGTGCTGACGGTGGAGGCCTTGGCCGACCAGCTCTCGGCCCTGGCCGACATGATGCTGGCCGAGACGCTGGAGCGTACCTGGCCTCTGACGCGCCCCCGCAGCCTGGGCCCTGAACACGACACCCCGCCCCGCTTTGCCGTCATCGCCTACGGCAAGCTGGGCGGCAAGGAAATTGGCTACGCCTCGGACCTGGATCTGGTGTTTCTCTATGACGACCCCAGCCAGGACAATGTGGAGCGCTACATCAAACTGGCTCGCCGCATGACCAGTTGGTTGTCGGCCATGACCTCCTCCGGTCGTCTCTACGATATTGACCTGCGTTTGCGCCCGGATGGCGATGCCGGTTTACTGGCCGTCAGTGTGGATGCCTTCGAGCAGTATCAAACCCGTAGCGCCTGGTCCTGGGAGCATCAAGCCATTACCCGTGCCCGTTTTGTGACCGGGGATGCCCAGATCAAGGAACGCTTCGATGAAATCCGCCGCTCCATCTTGTTGATGGAACGTGACCGTCGCAAACTGCGCGCAGACATTCTGGACATGCGAGACAAGATCAGTGCCGGGCACCCCAACCGCAGCGAGCTGTTTGATTTGAAGCACGACCGTGGCGGCATGGTGGATGTGGAGTTCATCACCCAATATCTGGTGCTGTGCCATAGCCGAGAGCATCCCAAGCTGCTGGAGAACCTGGGCAACATCGCCTTGCTGGGCATTGCCGCGCAAGCGGGCCTGATTGCGGTTGACCATGCTCAGGAAGTTGCCGATGCCTACCGTGCCCTGCGCCGTCGTCAGCACGCATTACGTCTGGAAGGGGCGGAAAAAGCCCGTGTCCCGCAGACCGAACTAACTCAGGAACGGCAGGCCGTGACGCGACTATGGGACGAGGTCCTGGGGTACTAAGGCAACAGATTGATTTCACTAAACTTTGCCAAGAATCTACAATAGTCGCATTGATTTATTGTGCGACCGACTCGGGACGCCTTTTTTCTCGGATTCAGATTCATGTCCACTCAGCTCAATCGTCCAGTTTTAACCATGCCGGAAAAGCGCGAGAAATTGCTGCTGCACTCCTGCTGCGCCCCCTGTTCGGGCGAGGTGATGGAGGCCTTGCACGCCTCGGGGATTGAATACACCGTTTTCTTCTACAACCCCAATATCCATCCGGTGCGCGAATATGAACTGCGCAAGCAGGAAAACATCCGCTTTGCCGAACAGCACGGTATCGAATTTATTGATGCCGACTACGACGTGGATAACTGGTTTGAACGCGTACGCGGCCTGGAACACGCCCCCGAGCGCGGCGAGCGTTGTACGGTCTGCTTTGACATGCGCTTTGAGCGCACAGCCCTCTACGCCCATGAAAATGGCTACGACATCATCTCCAGCGTCCTGGGTATTTCGCGCTGGAAAGACATGAACCAGATCAACGACTGCGGCGAGCGCGCCGCAGCCCGTTATCCGGAGATGAAATACTGGACCTACAACTGGCGCAAAGGTGGCGGCTCGCAACGCATGCTGGAGATCAGCAAGCGCGAGAACTTCTATCAGCAGGAATATTGCGGCTGCGTGTACTCGCTGCGCGACACCAACCGCCACCGCCGCTCGCAAGGCCGCCCTCGTGTCGAGATCGGTGTGAAGTTCTACGGCAAGGATGAGCTGGACCTGACTCCGCCCCCAGCACCGGCGCAAAAGAACGCATAAGCGAGGCCTGAACGGTCGTCCTGGCGGACTTAGCACACCTGGCTGAAACAGCCTCTGCTTGACAGTTGTCCCTTATACGAACAGTGCATCGATAAGCCCCACCAGGATTCTGAATAGCTTTGTCTTTGCCAAAACCCAAGTGGGTGGCACAGATCACAGGTAAAGCAACCCAAGCTTGAAACAATCCGTCGAGCCAAAGAAAAAGCGCCTTGGTTGCCCAAGGCGCTTTTTTTACTGCCGTTTCAACTAAGGCTTACTGCATGCGCTGGTCCGCTCTACTGCTCAACGCTCACCAGCACAGCAGTAATCAGAGCCTGCTCATTACTGGATACTGCGGGTGAACGTAAACTCGCCGTCCTTCCAGTCCACAGGCACCACATCTTTAGGACCAAAGCGACCTTCCAGAATCAGACGTGCCACCGGGTTCTCAATGTGCTGCTGGATAGCACGTTTCAACGGACGTGCACCAAACACAGGATCAAACCCGGCCTTGGCCAACTGCGCCAAAGCAGCCTCGCTGACTTCCAGATGCATGTCACGTTGAGCCAGACGCTGATCCAGACGCTCAAGCTGGATACGAGCAATGGACTCGATGTGTTCTGCTTCCAGACCGTGGAATACCACCACTTCGTCGATACGGTTCAGGAACTCGGGGCGGAAATGCTGTTTCACTTCTTCCCACACCACTTCCTTGATCACATCGTAAGGCTCGCCCGACAAACGCTGAATATGCTGCGAACCCAGGTTCGAGGTCATGATGATCACCGTATTGCGGAAGTCCACCGTACGGCCCTGACCATCGGTCAAACGGCCATCGTCCAGCACCTGCAAGAGCACGTTAAAGACGTCGGGGTGTGCTTTCTCGACCTCATCCAGCAAAATCACCGAATAAGGTTTGCGACGCACGGCCTCGGTCAGGTAACCGCCCTCTTCATAGCCCACGTAGCCGGGAGGCGCCCCGATCAAACGAGCCACCGAGTGTTTCTCCATGAATTCGCTCATGTCGATACGAATCATGTGATCCTCGGAATCAAAGAGGAAGTTGGCCAATGCCTTGGTCAGTTCGGTCTTACCCACACCGGTTGGCCCCAGGAACAGGAAGGAACCATAAGGGCGGGAAGGATCAGACAGACCGGCACGCGAGCGACGGATGGCATCCGACACCAAACGTACGGCTTCACCTTGGCCGACCACACGCTTGTGCAAGTAGTCTTCCATCTGCAAGAGTTTTTCACGCTCGCCCTGCATCATCTTGGACACAGGAATACCGGTTGCGCGCGAAACCACTTCCGCGATTTCCTCGGCACCAACCTGTGTACGCAACAAGCGAGGCTTGTCCTGATCAGCCTTGTCCATATTGGCTTCAGCCGCTTTCAGGCGCTCTTCCAGTTCGGGCAGCTTGCCGTATTGAAGCTCGGCCAACTTGTCGAACTGGCCCTTGCGTTGCAGCTCGGCCATTTCGGCACGCACTTTCTCGATTTCCTCTTTAACGACTTGCGAGCCCTGAACTGCCGCTTTTTCGGCTTTCCAGATCTCTTCGTAGTCGTTGTACTCACGCTGCAGCTTCTCCATCTCGTCATTGATGGCCTGCAAACGGCGCTGAGAGGCTTCGTCCGTGTCCTTGATGACGGCTTCACGCTCAATCTTCAACTGAATGATGCGGCGATCCAGCTTGTCCATGACCTCGGGCTTGGAGTCGATCTCCATGCGGATACGGGCCGCGGCCTCGTCGATCAGGTCAATGGCCTTATCGGGCAGGAAACGGTCCGTAATGTAACGCTGCGATAGCTCGGCCGCAGCCACAATGGCCGGGTCGGTAATCGCCACACCGTGGTGCAGCTCGTAGCGCTCCTGCAAACCACGGAGAATCGCAATGGTGGACTCCATGTCCGGTTCGTTAACCAGCACTTTCTGGAAACGACGCTCCAGAGCCGCGTCTTTCTCGATGTACTGGCGATACTCGTTCAGCGTAGTAGCACCGATACAGTGCAGCTCGCCGCGCGACAAGGCGGGTTTGAGCATATTGCCGGCATCCATGGCACCTTCGGCCTTACCGGCGCCCACCATGGTGTGCAACTCGTCAATAAAGACAATGGTTTTGCCATCGTCCTTGGACAGCTCTTTCAAGACGGCTTTCAGACGCTCTTCAAATTCGCCACGGTACTTGGCACCTGCCAGCAAGGCAGCCAGGTCCAGCACCAGAACGCGCTTGCCCTTCAGGGTTTCGGGCACTTCGTTGTTCACGATACGCTGCGCCAAGCCTTCCACAATGGCGGTCTTACCTACACCAGGCTCACCAATCAACACGGGGTTGTTCTTGGTGCGACGCTGCAGAATCTGGATAGTGCGACGAATTTCGTCGTCACGGCCAATCACCGGGTCCAGCTTGCCCAGACGGGCACGCTCGGTCAGGTCAGTGGTGTACTTGTCCAGCGCCTCACGGTTGCTATCACCTTCGGCATCACTCACATTGGCACCACCGCGTACGGCCTCGATGGCCGCTTCCAAGGCACGGCGCTGCAAGCCGGCATCGCGCAAGGCACGACCGGTTTCGCCTTTGTCGTCAGCCAGGGCCAGCAGGAACAACTCGCTGGCGATATAGGTATCACCGCGCTGGGCGGCTTCCTTGTCGGTTTTGGCCAAAGCGGCTTGCAGAGCCGAGCTGAGCTGCTGCTGACCTTCCGCCCCTTGTACCTTGGGCAGATTGGAGATCAGGCGGTTAAGCTCGTTTTCCAGACGGGGAATGGCGACGCCCGCACGAGCCAGCAAGCTGCCAGTGCCGGAATCGGCATCGGCCAGCAAGGCGACCAGTACGTGGGCGGGTTCCAGATAGGGGTTGTCTTCGCGAACAGCCAGGCTCTGCGCATCGGCTAGAGCCTGTTGAAACTTCGTTGTCAATTTATCGATTCGCATAGAATTTTCACTTGAGAAAATATGCGATAAGCTAAAGCAAACAGTTACTAAATACTGCTCGCTCAGATCTCGCAACAAATAACAGGATGAATTGAAGATAAGGCCAAAAACCAAGTATTCAAGTGTTTGGATCGCTTTTAAACAACAACCTGGCAAGAGCAGTCTGACCGCGCTGTACCCGGCATGGGCAGCCGCTTCCCGCATGGCGCAGCTCTTAAGAACTAAACATATTAAGGATTAGCGGGAATACCAACCAATAAAAAGCTACAATTACACTTGATTTGACTCAAAGATTTAGCGTTTCGCCATCTGACATTATTCCTTATGCAAAAACGTATCTCGGTTACCGCTGACTCCATACGCTGCTCCAGCTGTATGCTCAATGAGGTATGTCTACCTCTTGGGATGCCTAAGCATGAAATGGAGCGGTTGGACGAATTAGTCAAGGAGCGCATCCGCATCCCCAAGGGCGGCGTGCTGTTTCGACTGGCCGACTCAGTCGAAGGAATCTATGGTCTGCGCTCTGGCTCGATCAAGATGCAGCTGGAAGATTCCACCGGCCACATCCAGATTACGGGCTTTTTATTACCAGGAGAAATCCTTGGCATGGATAGCCTGGTTGAAAACCGCCATGTCTCCCATGCCATCGCCCTGGAAGACAGCGAAGTCTGTGTGATCCGCCTTGATGATCTGGACCGCCTGTCGGCCCAACTGCCTATCTTGCAACAACAATTCCGTCGCTTGATGAGCAAGGAAATCAACCGCGCCCATCAACTGATGATGACCTTGGCCGGACTGCGTTCCGAGCAGCGCCTGGCCGCCTTCTTGCTGAACCTGTCCCAGCGCCTGTCGCTGCTTGGCTACTCCCCTTACGAATTCATTCTGCGCATGAGCCGCGAAGAAATCGGCAACTTCCTGGGCCTGACACTGGAAACGGTCAGCCGCCTGTTCTCGCGTTTTGCGCGCGAAGGTCTGCTGAAAATTTCTCAGCGTGAAGTCCACTTGCTGGATCTGGCCGCCCTGCGCACTCTGGCAGGCACGGAGTGCGATTAAAGCCACTGGCTGGCTCCTTGCCTTTACCTGGTATTGCCTAGGGCTTACGCAAGGCTCTGAACGTCTCTAGGGCCTGCTGCATCACTCCCCAGCGCCAAGCGCGTACAAAAAAAGCACATGCAAATTGCATGTGCTTTTTTGTCGTTTGGCGCTTGTCGAAATCAGTCCAGACTATCTGCCGGTTCAGCCAGTACCGCTGGCGAACCAGAGGACATATACAGGCTAAGCGTACAAGCCACCGCAGCGGCCACCCAGAACAGAAAAAACGCCACCGTGTAAAAGGTCAGTCGATCTACTTGCATATGTCCAAGCACAACGATGTCCAACGGGTCTACCAAAGCAAACACAATTGCACTCAGTACCCCAGCGACCAGGAATGAAGGCCACAGTATCCACATCAACGATCGGATGGTCATTCGTACCCCCTTCTTGAACGGAAACATACTTCTCTCAACCCTAGCGTAACGGTGTATCAACTACTTTTAGCGCTGCTCGCGGGCAGGCTCGCCTTTGGTGACGACCAGACCTTGCTTGACGCCGCCGTCCGTCACTCCCTGATTACTGAAGTTCTGGAACGCCAGCACAATGGTAATGACGCAGCCCACGATAGCCAGAGCCGGGCCGGCCATCAACAACCAGGGCCACGGTTCACGCCACCAGGGTCCACTGTCCTTTGATTCGTCCATGTTTTGCTCTTTATAAAGTTACTGAGGAATATAGAAACTACTGCGTTCATTCACGTAGGTCTTGCGGCCGCCTTCATGCTCGCCGACTGCCTGAATGGAAATATCATACAGGCCTGGCTTGGCACTACTAATTGGGACTTGCACCACGACAGGCAACAATCTATTGCCTGCAGGGGCCACATGAATGTGATCCTGGCCGTTCTCGGTCAAGTGAATGCGTGCACCTTCCAGACCTGTTACGGACAACTGCAACTCCATCGCCTCTTCCGAGGTATTGATGACTTGCAGACGGAACACGTTTTCGATCATGCCGCCAGGCACTTCACGGCCCAGAGCACCACGGTCACGAATCACGTCCACACGCATCGGGGTACGGGTTGCCAGGGTGTAGACGAAGGCACCGCAAATGACGGCCAGAATCAGGATATAAGACAGCACGCGCGGGCGCAGCATGCGACGCCGCACCTGCGATTGCGTCATGCGCTCTTTAATGGCGCGCTCCGAGGTGTAGCGGATCAGGCCCTTCTCATAGCCCATCTTGTCCATGACCTGGTCACAGACGTCCACACAGGCGCCACAGCCAATACACATGTATTGCAGGCCATCACGAATATCAATACCGGTCGGACAGACCTGAACACAGAGGCTGCAGTCCACACAGTCACCCATACCGGCTTCTTTATGGTCAATCTTGCGAGATCGACCACCGCGGGTTTCACCACGCACAAAGTCGTAGGTCACCACAAAGGTATCGCTGTCCACCATGGCACTTTGGAAACGTGCGTAGGGGCACATGTACTTACAGACGGCTTCGCGCATGAAACCGGCGTTACCCCAGGTGGCAAAGGCGTAGAACAAGAGCCAGAACCACTGCCAAGGGCCCAGAGACAGGGCGATCAGCTCGCCACCCAGTTCGCGGATAGGAGCAAAGTAGCCGATAAAGGTAAAGCCGGTCCACAAAGCAATCACAATCCACAGGAAGTGCTTGGTCGCTTTGAGACGCAATTTACGGGCGTTCCAGGCTTGCTCATCCAAGCGGATACGCGCCAGACGGTCCCCTTCCACCTTGCGCTCGACCCACATGAAGATCTCGGTGTAGACCGTCTGCGGACAGGCATAGCCACAGAACAAGCGTCCGGCCATGGCGGTGAAAAGGAATAAGGAGAAGGCAGATATCAGGAGCAGCACCGTCAGGTAAATAACGTCCTGGGGCCACAAAATCATGCCAAAGATGTAGAACTTGCGTTCCAGCAGGTCAAACAGCACGGCCTGACGGCCATGCCATTCCAACCAGGGCAGACCATAGAAAATGATCTGCGTGAAATACACCATCCAGATCCGCCAGCGGGCGAATACGCCCTTGACGGATCGTGGATAGATTTTGCTGCGTACATCGACCAGCGCCTTCTCGACTTGCGGAGAGGTTCCACCCGCTCCCTTGGTGTTACGTGGAGGTTGCCACTTGGGCACAGTTCCCTGCGCGTTATCAGCGCTGGGTTGGGAAGAATCACTACTCATTGCAAGTCCTGAAGGCGTCAGATCAATTTAAAACACATTAGTTAGCCTGGGCAGGCTCGGCATTGTTCGACAAGCCCCAGACCCAACCCGCCAGCAAACGAATCTGCTCAGGAGTCAAAGTGGCTTTCTGAGCCGGCATCTGGTTGGTACGGCCCTGCAAGACGGTCTGAACGATGGTGGCTTCGGAGCTGCCATACAACCAGTAATCGTCCGTCAGATCAGGAGCGCCCAACAAGGTGTTGCCCTTGGCATCCGCACCGTGACAGGCAAAACATGCGCTGTCATAGACACGCTTACCAGCCACCAGACGCAGAGGATCTGCAGCCAGGCCGGACAAGGAACGCACATACTGAGCCACGTCGGAGGCTTGAGCGGGGGTGAATTGCGCTTGTGGCGGCATCATCCCGGTACGACCTTCGGTAATGGTGTGCAGAATCTGCTCGGGCTCGCCACCCCACAACCAGGCTTTATTGGCCAGGTTAGGGAAGCTGGGAGAACCCTGCGCATCAGAGCCGTGACACTGGGCGCAGTTGTTCAGAAACAGGCGCTGACCAATTTCGCGGGCTTCCTGATCGCGAGCGATCTCTTCAATAGGCATTTCGCGGTAACGGGCGTACACAGGCTCCAGGCGAGCATTGATCTCGGCCTGTTGCTGCTTGACCTGCTGGCCGGAACTAAACCCCAATGTGCCCTTGAAACTGCCCAGGCCGGGATACAGCACCAGGTAACCCAAGGCAAACACACACAAACCGATGTACATCACGGTCCACCAGCGAGGCACCGGCGTGTTCAGCTCGGTCAGGTCACCATCCCAGACGTGGCCGGTTTCTTCCACATCGACCGTCTTGCCCAGAAATGCACGCTGAGTAAATAACAGCCACAAACAAAATATGATGCCTAACAAGGCGATGCCGGAAATCCAGAGGCTCCAGCCATTATTAAAAAAGTCACTCATTCGGAACCCCCAGGGTTTTTATCGTTGCATCCCTCGTCGGGCAAGGCGAAAGGCAGAAGCGCGGCTTCTTCGTTGGCCTGGCGGCGTCCCCGAGAGAACGCCCACCAGCAAATGCCAAGGAAGGTCGCCATCGCCAAAGCAGTCATAACACCGTTGATGATGGCTAGCATTTAGTGGCTCCCCTGCTCCACAGCCCTAGCAGCTGCGTCGCGACTGGCTACGCCCAGGCCCTGCAAGTAAGCAACCACCGCATCTTCTTCGGTCTTGCCTACCAGCTCCTGAGGAGCAGCATCAATTTGTTCCTGCGTGTAGGGGACACCCAACGTACGCAATACCTTCATGCGATCCTGAATGTTTTCACCTTCGACCGAGTTTTTCTGCAGCCATGGGTAGGCGGGCATATTGGACTCTTTCACCACGTTACGTGGGTTGCGCAGGTGAATGCGGTGCCATTCGTCGCTGTAGCGCTGACCAACACGGGCCAGGTCAGGACCAGTACGCTTGGAACCCCACAGGAAGGGGTAGTCATAGACAGACTCCCCAGCCAGCGAGTAAGGACCATAACGCTGCACTTCGGACTGCAGCATACGAATCTGCTGCGAGTGACAGCCCACACAACCCTCACGGATGTAGATGTCACGTCCCATCAGTCGCAAAGGCTCGTATGGCTCGATACCTTCAGTGGGCTGGGTCGTCGAGTGTTGAAAGAACAAAGGTACGATCTGTACCAGGCCAGCGAAGGAAATCACCAAGATACTCAGGATGATCAGCAGCCCGGTATTTTTCTCGATCGTGGCGTGCGAAAAGCGCTTATTAGTGTCATTAGCCATGATTTACTCCTTAGGCCAGCACAGGGGTTGGACCCACCAGGGCTGGATCGCGGGCGTCTGGGTTCTTGAGGGGCACAACAGGGTTGATGCCTTTCTCGCCTGCACGGATGGTCAGGAACACGTTCCAGGACATCAGCAAGATGCCGGCCACAAAGAAGGCGCCGCCCAAAGCACGGATTGCGTAAAAGGGGTAAGTAGCTTTCACGACTTCCACAAAGCTGTACGTCAAGGTGCCATCAACACCGGTAGCACGCCACATCAAACCTTGCATCACACCGGCAATCCACATCGCGGCGATATACAGCACCACACCCAGGGTAGCCAGCCAGAAGTGCAGGTCGATCAGACGAGGACGAGCCATTTCAGTACGGCCGTACAGACGGGGAATCAGGTAGTACAGAGAACCGAAGGTAATCATGGCAACCCAGCCCAACGCGCCGGAATGCACGTGACCAATGGTCCAGTCGGTGTAGTGCGACAGCGCGTTCACCGTACGGATAGCCATCATGGAGCCTTCAAAGGTGGACATACCGTAGAAGGACAGAGCCACAACCATGAACTTCAGGATCGCGTCAGTACGCAGCTTGTGCCAGGCACCCGAC
Organism: Alcaligenes sp. RM2; assembly: GCF_052931795.1. Taxonomy (NCBI): domain Bacteria; kingdom Pseudomonadati; phylum Pseudomonadota; class Betaproteobacteria; order Burkholderiales; family Alcaligenaceae; genus Alcaligenes; species Alcaligenes sp. RM2. The sequence continues at coordinate 565,359 of NZ_JBRFIO010000001.1, read as the reverse complement.
AAAGTCATGATGCCGTTGATCATGCCGCCCCAGGAGGGAGCCAGCAGAATCAGGGAGAAAGTCATGCCCAGGGACTGAGTCCAGTCTGGCAAGGAGGTGTACAGCAAGTGGTGAGGACCTGCCCACATGTACGTAAAGCCCAGAGCCCAGAAGTGAACGATGGACAAACGGTAGGAGTAGATGGGGCGGTTGGCCTGTTTGGGGATGAAGTAGTACATCATGCCCAGGAAGGACGTGGTCAGGAAAAAGCCCACGGCGTTATGGCCGTACCACCACTGCACCATGGCGTCCTGCACACCGGCGTAGGCCGAGTAGGACTTCATGAAGCTGACTGGCAGTTCCAGGTTATTGAAAATGTGCAGTACAGCGATGGTAACGATGTAGGAGCCAAAGAACCAGTTGGCCACATAAATGTGACGCACACGGCGCTTGACGATCGTGCCAAAGAACACAATGGCGTAAGCCACCCAGACCAGCGTGATCAGGATGTCAATCGGCCATTCCAGTTCGGCGTACTCTTTGGAGCTGGTGTAACCCATAGGCAGGGTAATGACCGCGGCCACCAGCACGGCTTGCCAGCCCCAGAAGGTGAAGGCTGCCAGCTTGTCGCAGAACAAACGGGCCTGACAGGTACGCTGCACGACATAGTAGGATGTCGCGAACAAGCCGGTGCCACCAAAGGCAAAAATCACAGCGTTCGTATGCAGTGGACGCAGACGTCCAAAACTAAGCCACGGTGTGTCGAAATTGAGTTCTGGCCAAATCAACTGCAAGGCAATAAAAAGGCCTATTGCCATGCCGATGACGCCCCAAAATACGGTCATGATGGCGAACTGCCTCACAATCCCGTAATTGAAGACTTCGGCGTTATTTCCGACTGCATCGGAAGTGCCCATTTGCTTCCCCTAAACAAACATTGTTAATACAAGCGACAACAAGCTACATCATCCAGCAAGTCGGTAATCTGCTACTTGATGCTTATCAAAAAACTTCGGAAAGCACGCGCTCGCGCGTGTTTCCGCCCCGCAGACTGTGTGTCGCCGACCATTTGCAGGGCTAAAAAACAAAAAAATTGGAAGGTATCAGGAATCGGGTGGACGCTCTGCTCCCGACAAACCCGCTGTGGAGTCGTCGTCCAGCAAGATGGAATCAGCCGCATTGCCCGTATCTTCAAACTGGCCAGCAAAAATGGCCCACCAGAAAGAGACACCGATAACAATGACCAGGAAAATGGAGATGGGGATCAGGACCAGCAAAGAGCCAAACATATCAGCCCTGCCTTGCTGCTGGACCGGTCCACTGAGCCGGCACCTCGCGGGTGCGGCTGCGATAGATGCGCCAGGAGTTGGCCGCCACGGCCAAAGAGGACACCAGCATGCTGACGGCGGCCAGCCAGGGAGCCACAATGCCCAAGGCCGCCAAAGGAGTCATGAGCAAGTGCCAGACAATCGAACCGTACAGGTTTTGACGGGCGATGCGGCCGGTTTGCTGGGTCAGTTGTACAACTTCAAATTCATTCTTGGCAGGTCGGGCCAGCAAACCGGCATGCGCCGAAGCGACGGCCGAAGGCACCGACATGGACATGGCACAGGGACAGCTCATGACCAGCATGGCAACCACAACGGGAACGACATGCGAAGGGTCCATCCAGTACCAGACCAGACCAAATGCGGCGGCCAATACCAGCTGAATGCTGACAAACCAGAATGCCAGAGTATTGGCATGACCTGTCACAGACTGGCGAAAGCGTTCGATCAGGTCATGGGATGCGGACTGCGTCACCGACTGGCGCGCGCAAAGCTCCAGATAACGGGCAGTCAGCAAAAAGGCCACGAACATCGTGACCGAGTCGTAGTACACCTCACCCTGCTGGATCCAGGTGTTGTACACGCTAGGCAGGAAGGCACCCACAATACCCAAGGCCACCGGCACATCCATGCCTACACGACCTTCGGACAAGCTTTTGATAGCCCCTTTTAGAATGGGCCAGGCACAGTACAGCACGACAGGCATGGTCAAGCACAGGCCCGCCCAGTTCATGAGCACAATGACTTGCGAGAGAGATTCAATGTCTTCAGCGCGAGTGCTGAAAGAGCGCATATAGCCAGGGAAAGCAAACATCATCACCTGCATGGCAGCCAGCCAAGACAGGCCCAAACGGGCTAATGTATGTCGCCGACGCGACCGCTGCTCATCGGTGAGGGGCTTTGGAAGAGAAAAAATCGAATATGCGCGCATGGAAGGACTATAAGCCACTGATATTTCTTCATTCTTGATTTAAATCAATACGACTTTGCTTCGATCCTATATCGTTGTCCTTATGCATCTTGTTCAGGCCGTTACCCCCCCAACGCGGCGCTAACTGTTCAATGCTTTCAAGGCTGCTTATTGGCAGCCTTTTTTTTATTCCCATCCGCAACACAGGGCAAGGATTTCGCACTGCTTGTGCGTCTCTTGCGCGGCCAAAGTCTACCACGCCTTTTCCCTATGAGAATGCCTTGATTATCAAGACTTTTCATGACGAAATAATGTAGCTCTGTGAATGCAAATCAATCCACGCAAACGTGCACCTTGAATTGAAGAACAGGCAGGTCTGACCACCCGCTTTGCAAGCCTTTCCGGGCTTGTTTCCGCTCCCTCTTTCCATACTTTCAAACTCTGTTCAAAACAGCTTCCACCAAATATCAAGCCTTCAAATTTGATATTTGAAATATGTAGCTTTTAAGCAAAAAAGTGTGCCAATAAAAAAGCAGCCCACCGACTGGAGCGTACGGTGGGCTGCCTGCAACCAGAGAAGGGGCTATCTACCCTTCCCTGTCCTGCTTATGCCTCGGAGGGCGCAAACTGCTCGGCTTCTGTGGAGCCGGCCAGTGCGGTCGTCGAGGACTTACCGGCTTCAACTGTCTGAGTGACAGCATCAAAGTAGCCTGTACCCACTTCGCGCTGGTGTTTCACAGCGGTAAAGCCCAGGGGTGCAGCGGCGAACTCTTTTTCCTGCAGTTGAACGAAGGCGCTCATCTGGTTGCGGGCGTAGCCATGGGCCAGCTCGAACATGCCGTAGTTCAGTGCGTGGAAACCAGCCAGAGTGATGAACTGGAACTTGTAGCCCATGGCACCCAGCTCGCGCTGGAACTTGGCAATCGTGGCGTCGTCCAGGTTCTTCTTCCAGTTGAACGATGGCGAGCAGTTGTAGGACAGCAGCTTGCCAGGGAACTGACGGTGGATGGCTTCCGCGAAGCGGCGGGCGTACTCCAGATCCGGTGTGGAGGTTTCGCACCAGACCAGATCGGCATAAGGAGCGTAGGCCAGACCACGGGCAATGGCTTGATCCAGACCGGCACGGGTGCGGTAGAAGCCTTCCACCGTACGCTCATCCAGAATGAAGGGGCGATCGTACTCGTCCACATCGCTGGTGATCAGGTCCGCTGCATCCGCATCCGTACGGGCAACCAGAATGGTGGGAACGTCCAGAACGTCAGCAGCCAGACGAGCAGCCACCAGCTTGGAGATGGCCTCACGAGTTGGCACCAGCACTTTGCCACCCAAGTGACCACACTTCTTGGCCGAAGCCAGCTGGTCCTCGAAGTGAACGCCAGCAGCGCCAGCCACAATCATGGCCTTCATCAATTCAAATGCGTTCAGCACGCCACCGAAACCGGCTTCCGCGTCGGCCACGATAGGAGCGAAGTAATCCACGTAGCCTTCGTCACCCGGGTTCACCCCTTCCATCCACTGGATCTGATCACAACGGGCCAGGGAGTTGTTGATGCGACGCACCACGGATGGCACCGAGTTGACGGGGTACAGCGACTGGTCAGGGTACATTTCGCCAGCGCTGTTAGCGTCGCCAGCCACTTGCCAACCCGACAGGTAAATCGCTTTCAAACCGGCCTTGACCTGTTGCATGGCCTGGTTACCCGTCAGAGCGCCCAGTGCGTTCACAAAGGGTTCCTGATTGATGGATTGCCACAGACGCTCAGCACCACGGCGAGCCAGGGTGTGCTCCTCAACCAGAGAACCACGCAAACGAATCACTTCCTCAGCGGTGTAACCACGCTTGATACCTTGCCAGCGTGGGTCTTCTGCCCAGCGTTTTTGCAAATTGCGGATCTCAGTTTCTCGAGCATTCATGGTGAACTCCTAAGATGGATTTAACAGTGAACAAGATGACTACAGTCTACCCAAATGCTGCACCGCATCCATGTTTTCTATCTTATATAAGAGTAAATATTTTTCTTTTAAAAATCATATAGATATATAATTAATTCCGAGATATGAAATTACTTACCTGTTTGTGAAATGAAAAACTGTGCGGCGCGCAAGCCGTTTTTTGCATACTGAGACAAGGATTTCACAATGTGGGATAATCGCCTTTATACCGCCCGGTGAGCGCCTGCTCGCTGCACCGGTTTCCCGTTTTATTTCTGCAGCACCCGTCAATGAGCAACAACTCCCCTCTTAAAGACTCGCCTCTTGGGCACGATGTGGTTTATCCCACACAGTACGACCCCAGTGTCCTGTTTGGTATTGAGCGCTCCCTGAACCGCCAGGCGCTTCAGCTTCCCGAGCAATGGCATGGCGCCGATATCTGGAACGGTTACGAGATCTCCTGGCTCAATCCCAAAGGCAAGCCTGTCGTCGCACTGGCGCGCTTTGTTATTCCCTGGAATAGCCCACGCATCATCGAGTCCAAATCCTTCAAGCTTTATCTGAACTCGTTCAATGATGAAGTGGTGGAAGATGCGGCCAGCCTTGTGCAACGCATGGAGCAAGACTTGAGCGCGGTTGCCGGTGCCGCTGTCAATGTGACGCTGATTCCGCTCAAGGCCTTGAACGGCCAGCCTATCCGTCAGCTCGAAGGCCATTGCATTGATGAGCTGGACATCAGCATTCAGGACTACACGCCACAAAGCGGCTTGCTGCAATGCCTGCCAGATGCCCCCATCGTGACCGAATCCCTGGTTTCTGATTTGCTCAAGTCCAATTGCCCCGTTACCGGCCAGCCCGACTGGGGTAGTGTGCAAGTACGCTATACCGGCCCGCAGATTGATCCGGCTTCCTTGTTGCGCTATATCGTCTCACTGCGCTGGCATACCGAGTTCCACGAACATTGTGTAGAACGCCTCTACAGCGATATCCAGCAAAGCTGCCAGCCCGAGCGTTTGCTGGTGTACGCGCGTTATACCCGCCGCGGTGGCCTGGACATCAATCCCTGGCGCAGCAGCCACGCGGATAGCGTGGACGAACCTCGCCTGGCGCGTCAGTGATCTCTATATAAAGCCAGCTAGAGATGTTTGAACCAGGAGGGCCAATACGCCTTTCTGGATTCAAGGTGCCAAGCTCCGCAGCAAGACGCAGCCAGGGCAAGAAAAAACCCCAAAAACTTGACAGGTTTTTGGGGTTCTCTTTTAGGGCTTTCCAAGTAGCCATGAATAGCTTCAAGCCAATCAGGATTTGGCCGCACGGCTTACGGTAGAAGCCACATACACCGCTAGGCCAGCCGCAGTCCAATACCCGATGGCTGCGCCGTACCAGGGAGCCTGGGTCAAACCCACGTCCAGCAGCAAACCAAAGCCCACTGGTGCCAGGGAAGAACCTACGTCCATGCCCGAGTACACCAGACCATACACTGCGCCGGTAGACCCTTTGGGAGTGACACGACGTATCAGCATGTCCCGCGATGGCGAGGCAATACCCGAGCAAAAGCCAGCCGCGCCCACCACGAACAAGGCCAACGAAGGCATGACCCAACCTGCCCCCAGTACCAGCAACAAAGCGCCCGATACGCAAAGGGACACAAACACAATCAATTCAGAACGTGGTGTCGTGGAAGCAATAAAGCCACCCACAAACATGCCCGCTGCCGAGGCCAGCATGAAACCGGACAAAGCCGTACCCGCCGTCACCTTATCAATGCCATAGGTGTTATGCAGCATAGGAATGGTGTAGTTCTGCACCACGGCCATCGCTGCCGTAGCAAAGGCAAAGAACAGGAAGGCACCCCACAGGGAAGGACGGGACAGCAAAGTAGATAGCGTCGTCCAAACCGATTCTTTGCTCTGTGGACGTGCAGGCGCTGTTCCCGAGGCTGTACGTCCCGCCAAGGCATCCCGGTTGATCAGGACTAGCACCAGAATAGCCGCAATCAGGGCTGCCGCCGACAGCACGGCAACACGCCAGTTAAAGTAAATAGTCAGCGTGGTGATAAAGACCGGCGTCAGGGCCCAGCCCAGATTCCCAGTCAAACCGTGTGCGCTAAAAGCGTGGCCCAAACGAGCCGGGCTGACACGATGATTCAGGATGGAGTAATCCACCGGGTGGAACACGGCATTGCCCACGCCACCGATCAAGGCAGCCGCCAACAGCATTCCATAGCCATTGGCCGTCCCGATCAGCAAGGCCGCCACCACAAAACAGGACAGACCCACTTTCAGGACCGGCAAGGCGCCGATGCGGTCAACCAGAAAACCGGAAGAGGCCTGCCCAAAACAGGACACCAGATAAAAGGTGGTCACCAGACCACCCAAGGTCAGGAAGTCGTAACCGAACTCTTGGCCCAGGGAAATATACAGTGTGGGCAGAATCAGCTGAAAGAAGTGCGAACTGGCGTGGGCGATACCAATAACGCCAATAACCCGCCAGTCCTGTGAACCGTCAGGCCCCGCCCCATCCAGCGTCGTTGTTGATGAATTAGCCATTTAACTTAAAGCTGCTTTTTCTTGATTTCCGGCCAGGCCTTCTGCAAGTAATAGCACATGGACCAGACCGTCAGGACTGCAGCGACAATAATCAGGGCTTGCCCAATGATCCGTGTCGGCAGGCCCATGACAGGCGACCAGTACAGCAGACAAGGAATGGCAACCATTTGCGCCGCAGTCTTGAATTTACCCAAGCGGTGAACAGCCACACTACCACTGGCACCAATCTTGGCCATCCATTCCCGCAATGCCGAAATGGTGATTTCGCGGCCAATAATAATCAGGGCGATAAAGGCGTCCACACGGCCCAGATCCAGCAAGACCAGCAAAGCGGCACTGACCATGAGTTTGTCCGCAACCGGGTCCAGGAAGGCCCCGAATGAGGACGTCTGGTTCCAGCGGCGAGCCAGCCAGCCGTCAAACCAGTCCGTTGCGGCGGCCACGATAAACACCGAAGCGGCCCACAGATCGCGTGTTTCCATGCTCAGCCAATTCGCTGGCAGATAAAACAGGGCGACGATCAAGGGGATCAGAACGATGCGAAGCCACGTCAGGGCTATGGGCAGATTAAAAGGCATAGCTTGGATACCAACCTAATTTAAAACAAAGGCTCTAGCCTATCGTAAAGCATGATAAATGCGTTCGGCCAGTTCAGTGGATATTCCATCAACCGCACTAAGCTCATCAATACTTGCGTCCGCAACGCCACTAAAACCACCAAAGCGAGCCAGCAGACGCTGACGCCGTTTGGCGCCAATCCCGTCAATATCTTCCAGGCGTGACACATTGCGCGTTTTGGCACGTTGGGCACGCATGCCCGTAATGGCAAAACGGTGCGCTTCGTCACGCACCTGAGCGACCAGCATCAGTGCCGCCGACTCCACACCCAAAGCCACAGGCGGGCGATCATCGGCAAATACCAGGGTTTCCAGACCTACTTTACGCTTTTCACCCTTGGCAACGCCGACCAGGACGTGAATATCCAGGCCCAGTTCCACAAAAACCTGGCGGGCAATTTCCACCTGCCCCTTGCCACCGTCGATCAACACAATGTCGGGCAAAGGCGCCAAACCTTCGGCAACCCGCGAGAAACGTCGGTTCAGCACTTGGCGCATGGCCGCATAATCATCGCCGGGCGTGATGCCTGCAATGTTGTAGCGGCGATAAAGCGAGTTCTGCATCTCGTGGTGTTTATAAACCACACACGAGGCTTGGGTGGCCTCCCCTGCTGTATGGCTGATATCGAAACATTCGATGTGCAGGGTATCAAGCTGGGCCTCATCCAGGTCCAGTTGCAGTGCTTCGGCCAGGGCTCGGGTACGGTCAGCGCGAGCGGTGGATTCGCTCAGCACACGGGCCAAGGCCAGACCGGCATTCTTGGTGGCCTGCTCCAGCCAGATCTTGCGTACCCCTTGGGGGCGCACCACCACACGCGCCTTCACACCGGTTTGCTCGGCCAGCAATGGCATCAGGTCTGCATCGGGTAAAGCGTGCGAACAGACCAGAACCGGCGGCATGCGGCGCTCCAGATAGTGCTGGGCGATAAACGCGGCCAGCACATCGCTAGGGGTGTCATCGTTGATTTGGGTGGGGAAGAAAGCACGGTCACCCAAGTGACGGCCGCCACGCACCATGGCCAGGTTCACACAGAACTTACCACCGGCGTTCAGCACCACAATAATGTCTACGTCTTCCTTGCCTACCTGCTCCATGCTTTGCTGCTGCAGTACGGCGGACAGGGCTTTCATCTGGTCGCGCAAAATCGCTGCCTGCTCGAAATCCAGCGAGTCCGAAGCCTGCATCATGCGCTCTTGCAGCTCGCCCAGAATTTCAGAGGTATTCCCGTCCAGAAAGCTGATGGCGCGCTGCACATCCAGCTGATACTGCTCGGGCGCGATCAAGTTCACACAGGGGGCCGAACAGCGCCCGATCTGATGCAGCAAACAGGGACGGCTGCGGTTGGCGTACACGCTGTCTTCACAGGTCCGCAAACGAAACACCCGTTGCAGGATCTGAATGGTTTCACGCACTGCCCAGGAGTTGGGATAAGGGCCGAAAAAATGCCCTTTTCCGCTGGTACTGCCCCGGTAATAGGCAATACGCGGCGCCTGGTGGGCGCTGATCATCAGGTAGGGGTAGGACTTGTCGTCCCGGAAAAGAATGTTGTAGCGCGGCCGCAGGCGCTTGATAAGGTTGTTTTCCAGCAGCAAGGCCTCGGCCTCGCTGCGGGTAACGGTTACCTCGATGCGCGCGACGCGCGCCACCATATGGGCAATACGGGGACTGCTCAGCGTTTTCTGGAAGTACGAGCTGACACGGCGCTTGAGATCACGCGCCTTGCCCACATACAGTACCTCGCCCTGTTCGTCGATGTGCCGGTACACGCCCGGCAGATTCGGCAAATCAGACAGATAGGATTTTAGATTGAAGTCCGCGGGCATATTGATAGTGTTCATCCGCTTGCAAAGCGTCCCAATCCAGGGCTGGCGTCGTCGGCATCAAACGACGAATGCGGTTTTGCGATTCCTCGGAAATCGTGAAATCCAGGCGCGAGAGCAAGTCGTCGGCCAGATCAGGACGATTGCATACCAGCACCATGTCGCAACCGGCCCCCAAGGCGGCCTGAGCACGTGCCAGGATATCGCCCACGACAGTGGCGCCTTCCATGGTCAGGTCGTCGGAAAAAATCACGCCGTCATAAGCCAGGGCCTTGCGCAGCACACGCTGAATCCAGTATGACGAAAAGCCGGCTGGCAGCGGGTCCACTTTGGAATAAATCACGTGAGCAGGCATCACCGAAGGTAGCTGCAAGGTGCCCAGCCAGCCGTAAGGAGCAGCATCCTCGTCCAGAATCTCTTCCAGCGTACGATCGTCAACGGGAATCTCGTGATGCGAATCTGCCTCTACACCGCCATGGCCAGGAAAGTGCTTGCCGCAGGCAGCCATACCGGCCTTGTTCAAACCACGGATCAAGCCGGCTGCCAACATGGAGACGGCACGGGGATTACGGTGGAAAGAGCGATCACCAATCACCTTGCTGACACCCCAGTCCAGATCCAGTACCGGCGTAAAGCTCATGTCCACGCCGCAAGCGCGCAGCTCGGCCGCCAGCACATAGCCCGTATCGGCGGCAACAGCAGCGGCCTTGACCGCATCGCGCGTCCACAGTTGACCCAACTGGCTCATGGCGGGCAGCGTGGTAAAGCCATCCTCGCGGAAACGCTGTACCCGGCCCCCCTCATGGTCCACGGCGATCAGCAATGGCTCATCTCGCGCTTCGTGAATGGACTGGCACAGGGCGGTCAGCTGAGCACGATTTTCAAAGTTGCGGCTGAACAGGATCACGCCACCGACCAGAGGGTGGCGCAGGCGCTCACGCTCCTGATCCGTCAGGATCATGCCCTGCACGTCCACCATGACCGGGCCCGGAGGCAGCACTGCTTGCGAGGAAGAACTCATTTAGTATCAGACTCAGCTAAGGATAAGGAAGGAATGGCAGGCGCTTTGGCTTCCAGCACAACAAAGGCCATGGCCATATCGGATTCATCTGTCAGGGAAATATGAACGGCCCCGAAGCGGGCGTCAAACCAGTCTTGCAAATCAGCAGACAGGCGCACTACCGGGCGGCCACCAGGCGCGTTCAAGGTTTGCATGCGTGACCAGGCCATAGGCATGCGCATGCCCAGCCCCACCGCTTTGGAAAAAGCTTCCTTGGCTGCGAAACGGGTGGCCAGATAGCGCAGGCCGCGCACCGGGTCGCGTGCCTGACGGCGGGCATAGACCTCTCGCTCCTGCTCGCCCAGAATGCGCTTTACAAAGCGATCACCATGACGAGCCAAGGCGCGCTCGATCCGCTCGATACGGATCAGGTCGGTGCCGATGCCGGCAATCAAACCGGACGGTATTGGGGGCATGATGTCATCAGAAAAAATACTGCAAAAGCGGCCTGGGCCGCCCACCAGCTTGCAATGATACCGTGAGAGCGCGGAATACAAAAACGGCCCTGCCAGAGCAGAGCCGTTTTTTTGACGTCAACACGCCAGACTTAGAACGCGCGCTTGTCGATCACACGTTTGGCTTTGCCCGTCACAGTACGCTCGACCATGCCGGAGGACTGCACACGAATTCGTGCGCTGACACCGATAAAGGTCTTGATGGAGTGGCTCAGACGGCGGGCCATTTGCTCGCGCTCGGCGTCGTTCAGGTGATTGAACTCGGGACGCACTTCAACCAGAATTTCCAGTTCGTCCATATTGCCGTTACGGCTCAATACCAACTGATACTGGGCGGCCAGCTCGGGCATCTTCAGAACCAGTTCTTCGACCTGGGTCGGGAACAGGTTCACGCCACGCACAATGACCATATCGTCGCTGCGGCCCGTAATCTTGCCAATACGGCGCATGCTGCGCGAAGTGGGCGGCAACAGTTGTGTCAGGTCGCGAGTGCGGTAGCGAATGACGGGCATGGCTTCCTTGCTCAGCGAGGTAAAGACCAGTTCACCACTTTCACCCTCAGCCACAGGCTCGCCGGTTTCAGGGTTGATGATTTCGGGGTAGAAATGGTCTTCCCATACCACTGGGCCGTCCTTGCTTTCCACACACTCCATGGCCACGCCCGGGCCCATCACTTCGGACAGACCGTAGATGTCCACGGCGTCAATGCCAGCGCGCTGCTCAATATCCAGACGCATCTGGCCGGTCCAGGGCTCGGCACCAAAAATACCGATACGCAAGGAGGTATCGCGGGGGTCCATGCCCTGGCGCTCGATCTCTTCGACGATATTGCAGAAGTACGAAGGGGTAACCAGAATCACGTCGGGACGGAAATCCTGAATCAGCTGAACTTGTTTTTCAGTCTGACCACCGGACATGGGAACCACGGTACAACCCAGACGCTCGGCACCGTAGTGCGCACCCAGACCGCCAGTGAACAGGCCGTAGCCGTAAGCCACGTGGGCAATATCACCGGGGCGGGCACCGGCCGCCCACATGGAACGGGCAAACAGATCGGCCCAGGTGGAGATGTCATTGGCGGTGTAGCCCACCACGGTTGGCTTGCCCGTGGTGCCACTGGAAGCGTGCACGCGTGCCACCTGTTCACGGGGAACCGCAAACATCTTGAAGGGGTAGTTGTCACGCAGGTCCTGCTTGGTCGTGAAAGGGAACTTGGAAATGTCCGACAACTGCTTCAAATCGTCGGGGTGCACGCCCGCTTCGTCAAATTTCTGCCGATAGTGCGGCACATTCTCGTAAGCATGCTTTAGCGTCCATTTCAGACGCTCCAGCTGCAAGTTGCGGATTTCGTCAACACTTGCATGCTCAATGGCATCGCGGCCAACCTGTTCTTTAATTGCTGTCATGGTGTACTCCTGCCCTGCCGCTGGTGTGGTACTTCCGACCCCCCCGGGTCTACAGGGTATGTATCGTCAAAAAATTATTTTTTTTCAATCCCGCCCAGTACCGTGCCATTCAGCCGGTACGAGCGCCCACGGAACAAGGCAACGCGCTTGTTGTTCTGGTTGACCACCTCGATGTCATACACCCCGGTGCGACCGGCCAGGGAGGCCTCGACCGCACGAGCGGTCAGGACGTCCCCTTCAAAGGCAGGAGCCAGGTAATCGATAGTGCAGCCGGACGCAACAGTCGGTGCATTGCGAGAATTGCAGGCAAACGCAAAGGTGCTGTCAGCCAACGCAAAAATGAAACCACCGTGACAGGTCTTGTGCCCGTTGAGCATGTCGGCGCGCACCGTCATGCTCATGTCGGCCTTGCCCGGTGCCACGCTATCCAGGCTCAGGCCCAAAGCCTGAGATGCCTGGTCATTGCCATACATATGGTCACTGACCTGCTCGGCCAGTGCTTGTGGGTCTTCAACAGCCATTGCGTTGCTTTGCATTACTTTCCTTTAAATTGGGGGGCACGCTTGCCCAGGAATGCATTAACACCCTCGCGGTAATCCTCGGATGCACCCAGTTCACGCATCAAGTCGCGCTCCAGATCCAACTGTTGATCAAGCGAATGGGCATCACTGGCATAAATCGCTTTCTTGGCGTAAGCCAGACCTTTGGTCGGTGCCTGCGCAAAATGGGCAGCCAGTTCGTTCAGGCGAGCCTGGAAAGCGTCATCGTCCACGCATTCCCAGATCAGGCCCCACTGCGCTGCCTGCTCGGCCGAGAGCTTGTCACCCAGCAAAGACAGGCCCATCGCGCGTGCCGTGCCCACCAGACGAGGCAGGAAGAAGGTACCGCCAGTGTCAGGCAGCAAGCCCAGGCGGCAGAATGGCTGGATGAAGCTGGCCGAACGAGTGGCGATCACGATGTCGCCGGCCAGAGCCAGGTTCGCGCCAGCACCGGCGGCCACACCATTGACACCCACCACCACAGGGGCCGCCAGCGCACGCAGACGGCGCACCAGCGGTGCGTAGAATTTTTCAATGGTGGCACCCAGATCCACGGGGGCATCGCCCGCGCTCATCTGACGCTCGGACAGGTCCTGGCCGGCGCAAAAGCCACGGCCATTACCGGTCAGAATCAGCACACGCAGATCCGCGCACTGTTCTACTTTATCCAGAGCCTGAGCCAGCTCGCCGTGCATATCGGCCGTGAAGCTGTTGAGCTTGTCGGGACGATTCAAGGTAATGCGTGCTACGCCATTTTCCAGCTGAAATTGAATACTTTGGTCAGTCACCTGGCCACCCTCCTTTAGAAATGCCAGCGAGTCTGAACGACACGGAAGCGGTTAGCAACATAGGCCGAATCCGACAGGGATGCGTTGGCAGCCGGGTTGGCGCCAGTGCCGTGGAAGTCGCTATAGGCTGCGGTCTGGTTGATGAACACAGCGCCGGTCAGGTTCAGGGACAGGGATACGCCGGAACGCTCGGCCATGCGCTGAATCTTGGCGGTCACGGCATCATCGGTGCTGTAAGCCGACAAGGTCAGTGCGCCGTGCTCGATCACGTTGCGACCTGCCACTTCAATGCTTTGCTCGGTCGAATCGGTTTGCACCACAAAAACGATGGGGCCGAACCATTCTTGTTGAATCTCGGGCTGATCCACACGGGCCTGCAAGACCAACGGTGTACGTACGCGGGCACCGGGGAATGCGGGGTGTTCCAGCGTCTGGCTGTCAGCCAGGATAGGCATGCCCAATTGGCGAGCCTGATCAATACGCTGTGCGCAGGCTTCGTTTTGCACGGCACCCGTAATTTCAACGGCACGGGCCGGATCGGACACCAGCTTTTGCACTGCCTGGGCCAGACCTTGAGCCACTTCGTCAAAGCTCATCACGCCATCGGCAGTACGGATACCGTCACGAGGCACGTAAATGTTTTGAGGGGCGGTACACATCTGGCCGGAGTACAGCGCAAAGGAGAACGCCAGGTTGCGGGCAACCGCCTTGAAATCCTCAACCGAATCAATGATGACCTGGTTCACACCGGCTTTTTCGGTGTAGACCAAGGCGTGGCGAGCATTTTCTTCCAACCAGTTACCGTTCTGGCTGCTGCCGGTAAAGTCGATCAGCTTGACGGCCTTGTTCAGTGCCAGTTGCTGGGCGGTGTCTTCCGATGGCTCGTGAGCGGCCAGCAAGACCACATTAGGATTGAAGCCGGCTTCGGCCAGCACTTCGCGGGCGACAGCAACGGTAATGGCCAGAGGCAGAATCGCGCCAGGGTGCGGCTTCACAATTACGGTGTTACCGGTTGCCAGCGAGGCAAACAGACCGGGGTAACCGTTCCAGGTCGGGAAGGTGGAGCAACCAATCACCAGACCAATGCCACGGGGCACGACTTTGAACTGTTTCTTCATCTGGATGGGATCGTGCTTGCCCTGGGGCTTGATCCAGTCAACCAGACCGGGGATACGGGACATTTCCTGCCAGGCGTAGGCCACGGCTTCCAGCGCACGCTCCTGGGCGTGGGGGCCACCGGCCTGGAAGGCCATCATGAAGCCCTGACCCGTGGTGTGCTGCACAGCGTGAGCGATCTCGAAGCTGCGCTGATTCAAGCGATGCAGGATTTCCAAGCAAATGCCAACCCAGGCTTGCGGGCCAGCATCGCGCCAGCTGTCCAGCGCCAGTTGCGACTGAGCCAGCAATTGGTCCACCGGCACTTTGGGGTAGCTAATGCCCAGATCAAAACCAAAAGGCGATTGCTCGTTGCCGACTTCACCTTGTGCGCCTTCCAGCGTCAAGGGAAAGGCTTTGCCACGGTAGGCTTCAAAAGCAGCCTGACCATCCTGAGCCGCGGTTTCACCGTAGGCGCGCGGGCTGGGATTTTCAGGATAAGCGCTCCAGAAGTTGCGCTCCAGAATACTGCTCAAAGCCTGATCCAGCGTTGCCTGATGCGTCTTGAAAAAATCTGCTGCCATACAATGTGCTCCTGAAACTAGTAGGACGCCAAGCTGGGAAGCTGGCGTCCAGATTCTTGAAAAACCGCTATGTTGCTGCGGTCTTAGGTTTCCTGATCGAAGTCAATCACCACCCGGTCGGTAACCGGAAAGCTTTGGCAACTGAGCACGAAACCGCGGGCTACTTCGTAATCTTCCAATGCAAAGTTGGCGTCCATGTCCACTTCGCCCTCTACCACTTTGCAACGGCAGGTAGAACAAACCCCACCTTTACAGGAGTAAGGCAATTCCAGCCCTTGCTCCAGTGCCGCATCCAAAATGCTGCTGTTGCTTTTGCTGATAGTCAGGTTGCGGGTAATGCCGTCCTGAATCACGGTCAGCTCGCACTCTTCCTTGCCCGGAGCCTTGCGCGACTCTTCGCCCGTACGTAGTGCTCGTGGGCCTTTGGGAGCGCCGAACAGCTCGAACTTGATCTGGGATTTTTCCAGGCCGTTTTCCTGCAAGGCAGCAACCACCTGCTCGCTCATGTCCTGGGGGCCACACACAAAGGCCACGTCCACACTGGCCGGATCGAACCATTGCTGCATCAGTTGGCGCACTTTCTCGCCATCTAGACGACCATTGAACAGGTCGATATCCTGCGTTTCCCGGCTCATGATATACACGATGGAGAAACGTTCCATATAGGTGTTTTTCAGGTCCTCGATCTCTTCGCGGAACATGATGGCCGAGGAAGCACGGTTACCGAAAAACAGCGTGAAAGTGGACTTGGGCTCGGTATCCAGCGCGGTTTTTACCAGCGACAGAATCGGTGTAATGCCACTACCGACCGCAAAGGCGGCGTAACGGTGAGCCTGGCTGGGATCAAAGTCCACGGTGAAGTTGCCATCAGGCGGCATCACTTCCAGGGTGGCGCCCGCTTCCAGATGACTATTGGCCCAAGTGGAGAAAGCGCCATCATTCACACGCTTGATCGCCACGCGCAGCAACCGATCGTGCGGAGCCGCACAGATCGAGTAGGAGCGGCGCAATTCCTGGCCATCCAGGTGAGTGCGCAAGGTCAGGTACTGACCGGGACGAAACTGAAACACATCCTGCAAATCCTCGGGCACGGTAAAGGCCACCACCACGGCGTCGCGGGTGCTGCGGGAGACCGAGGCCACAGGAAGAGAATAAAACTGACTCATAGGACTAATGCGCCTTAAAGTAATCGAATGGTTCACCGCAACTGATGCAGCGATACAGCGCCTTGCAGGGTGTGGAGCCAAACTGGCTGATCACCCGGGTATGCGTGGAGCTGCATTGAGGACAAGCCACCACGGGCGCCTCGGGCTGACGCAGCAAACCAGAAATATCAACCGCACTTTGAGCCGGAGGAGCGATACCGTAATCGCGCAAGGCCAACTTGCCCTGCTCGCTCATCCAATCGGTCGTCCAGGCCGGTGACAACTTGGTATCCACCCGAACCTGCTCGATACCGGCCTGTTGCAAGGCCTGTTCAATCGAGTGGCTCATCTCGTACATCGCCGGACAACCGGAGTAGGTCGGTGTGATGGTGACCACACACACGTCCTGCTCCCAACTCACGTCACGCACAATGCCCAGGTCCAGCAGGGAGATCACGGGGATCTCCGGGTCTGGAACCGTGGCCAGCACTTGCATGACCTGCTCGGTGCTCCAGGTCTGTGTCATGGCGATCACCAAGTGGCGTCAGGATACATACGTGGCAGGTGCTGCATTTCTGCCAACAGAAACCCTAACGCTTCCGTGTGACGGCCTTGGGGACCACCACGGTAGGCCTTGTGCTGAGCATCCTGCTCGGCCGGGCAACGCAAGGTGGCGCGCTCCAGCGCATTCTGGATGTACTCCAGGCAAGGCTGCCACAGGCTGGCCATCAACGGCACAGCCTGACGCTGAGCCAGTTCCTCGGTGACCTCGTCATCCAGGAACAGCTCACCCAGGTAGAACCAGGCATCATCAATGGCTTTTTGCATGCGCTTGTGGCTTTCCGGGGTGCCATCACCCAGGCGCACGATCAAGTCGGTCGAGCGGCGCAGGTGATACAGCACTTCCTTATGCGCCTTCTGGGCAATCTCGCGAATCTGCTCGTCGCTGGATTCGATCAACTGCTCCAGCAGGAAGCAATGCCAGGCATCAAACAGGAACTGACGTGCCAGCGTGTCGCCGTAGTGACCATTCTCGCGCTCCACCAACAAGTAGTTGGTGTACTCGTGGACGTCTCGGTGATAGGCCAGACGATCTTCATCCCGGCCCTGACCTTCGGTCTCACCTGCCAGTGTCAGCCACATACGGGCCTGACCCAGCAAGTCCAGTGCCGTATTGGCACAGGCCAGTTCTTCTTCCAGAGCCGGGCCGTGGCCAGTCCACTCACCCAGGCGCTGAGCCAGCACCAGGGTGGAATCGCCCATGCGCAGGGCGTAGGAAAACAAAGCTTTGTCCATACCAGTTCCTACATATTGATGCCGTCAGGCATGGGGAAAAACGTAGGGTGACGGTAGACCTTGGTGTTGGATGGCTCGAACAGCGGGCCTTTGTCACCAGGGCTGGAAGCAGCGATATCGGCTGCACGTACGACCCAGATGCTCACGCCTTCGTTACGGCGGGTGTACACATCACGGGCATTGTTGATGGCCATTTCGGCGTCCGGAGCATGCAGGCTGCCTACGTGCTTGTGGGCCAAGCCATGCTGGCTGCGAATGAAAACTTCCCACAGGGGCCAATCGTTCTTGCTCATAACTGAAAATTCCTTGCTGTGCAGCGGCGCTGTCAAAGCGCCTGCTGCGAATCGGATCGAATCAGAAACCGTGCTGGTTTCCTAGCCTTCTTGATCAGGCCACCTTGCGGACGGCTTCCTGCTTTTGGGCATGTGCATCCAGTGCATCACGGAACCAGGCGCCGTTCTCGTGGGCCTGGACTCGGGCTTCGAGTCGCTCACGATTACAGGGACCATTGCCCTTGATCACCGCCCAGAATTCTTCCCAGTCGATCTCGCCAAAGTCGTAGTGACCGCGCTCTTCGTTCCAGCGCAGATCAGGGTCAGGAATGGTCAGACCCAGGTACTCGGCCTGAGGCACGGTCTGGTCCACCATCTTCTGGCGCAGTTCGTCGTTGGAGAACAGCTTGATCTTCCACTGCATGGACTGGGCGCTGTTGGTGGAGTCCGCATCCGAAGGACCGAACATCATCAAGGCAGGCCACCACCAGCGGTTGATGGAATCCTGAACCATGGCCTTTTGCTCCGGCGTACCGTGCAGGCACATCTGAATCAGCAAGTCGTAACCCTGGCGCTGGTGGAAGGACTCTTCCTTGCACACGCGCACCATGGCACGGGCATAAGGACCGTAGGAGCAGCGGCACAGCGGAATCTGGTTGATGATGGCCGAGCCATCGACCAGCCAGCCGATCATGCCGATATCGGCCCAGTTCAATGTTGGGTAGTTAAAAATACTGGAGTACTTGGCTTTGCCCGACAGCAGATCGTCGACCAGCTTGTCACGGCTTACGCCCAGCGTTTCGGCCGCGCTGTACAGGTACAGACCGTGACCGGCCTCGTCCTGCACCTTGGCCATCAAGATGGCTTTGCGCTTGAGCGAAGGGGCGCGAGTAATCCAGTTACCTTCGGGCAGCATCCCGACAACCTCGGAGTGCGCGTGCTGAGAAATCTGGCGAACCAAGGTTTTGCGATAGGCTTCGGGCATCCAGTCCCTGGCTTCGATGCGGACACCCTCATCGATGCGCTCTTGGAACCGACGCTCTTCGTCGGACATCTGCTCGATATCCTGGACCTGCTTGACGCCTGTCTCTACAAGTTGTGCATACATGACCATCCCCGGTAAGAGTGCAGAAAGCGCCCAAACAAATTTGTTTCGACGCAAACCATATACACTTCATTATTTAATACGAAAAATGTGATGTC
Source organism: Alcaligenes sp. RM2 (assembly GCF_052931795.1). Taxonomy (NCBI): domain Bacteria; kingdom Pseudomonadati; phylum Pseudomonadota; class Betaproteobacteria; order Burkholderiales; family Alcaligenaceae; genus Alcaligenes; species Alcaligenes sp. RM2. The sequence continues at coordinate 546,380 of NZ_JBRFIO010000001.1, read as the reverse complement.
AATCGTAAAACCGTATCATATGACCTTGAAGCAGATACTTTAAGGGTAAATACTTAGACGTAAAAAAACCGAGGTGCGACAAATCGCTATCTCGGTTTTGATCCTGCCAATGTGTCCCCGCCTACAGCTGCAGCGCGCTCACGAACCGTGCTGGGACCCGCACACCTTCCGCCCTGCCTGCCCTTCCCGTTTACAGACGGATGAAGTGCTCGCGGTAGTGTTTCAGCTCGTCAATGGACTCGTAAATATCGGCCAAGGCCTCGTGGCGGCTTTGCTTGACGAAACTTTTAACCACTTCAGGCTTCCAACGCAAGGCCAGTTCTTTCAGAGTGCTGACATCCAGATTGCGATAGTGGAAGAAAGCCTCCAGACGAGGCATGTAGCGGTACATGAAACGACGGTCCTGGCTGATGGTGTTGCCACACAGGGGCGACTTGCCAGCCGGTACGTGCTCTTTCAGGAATTCCAGCAACTGATCCTCGGCTTGCGCTTCGGTCAGGGTAGAAGCTTTGACCTTGTCGATCAGGCCGCTACGGCCATGCGTACCCTTGTTCCAGGCGTCCATGCCATCGAGCAATGCATTGCTTTGATGAACCACCAGAACCGGGCCTTCCGCCACCAGAGTCAAGTCTGCTTCTGTTACCACGACCGCAACTTCGATGATGCGCTCTTTGTCCGGATCCAGTCCTGTCATCTCCATATCGAGCCAGACCAGACGCTGTGTATGAACCGCCATATAATCATTCCTCAAAACGCCCATTTTACATATAGCCGCCTACATGCTGACTTTGTTGTTCATTATCTTTCTGCTTGCAGACGTTTTGCTGCGCTTTTATTTAGGCCTGCGGCAGATCCGGCACGTTTATCGTCATCAGAACGAGGTGCCGGCCGAATTTTCCGAACGCATTGGCCTGCATAGCCATCAACGTGCGGCACGCTACACCATCGCACGCACCCGGCTGGGTTTAAGCGAGCGTCTGGTAGAGGCCCTGGTCTTGCTGGGCTTTACGCTGCTGGGCGGTCTGCAATGGCTGGATGTCACGCTGGGCAACTGGATCAGTCATGAACTGCTGCGTCAGCTAACCCTGATTGGCACGGTCCTGGCGATTATGGGTGTCGTGGGCCTGCCTTTTGCCTGGTATCGCAAGTTTGTACTGGAAGCGCGCTTTGGTTTTAACCGCATGAAGCCTGCCCTGTTCTTTGCCGATACCGCAAAAACTCTGATCATCGTCCTGATTCTGGGTACACCCTTGTGTGCCGCCCTGCTCAGCCTGATGGATTGGGCCGGCCCGTCCTGGCCCTGGTACGGCTGGGGTCTGTGGCTGGTTTTCAATCTGCTGGTGCTGTGGCTGTACCCGCGCGTTATCGCCCCTATTTTCAATACCTTCAAACCACTGGAAGATGCCAGCCTGCGTGAACGCATCAATGCCCTGGCGCAACGTTGCGGCTTTCAAACCAACGGCTTGTATGTGATGGATGGCTCGCGCCGCTCCGCCCATGGCAATGCGTACTTCACCGGCCTGGGTCGCCAAAAGCGCATCGTGTTTTTTGATACCTTGCTGAACAAGCTGCAGCCCGAAGAAGTAGAAGCCGTGCTGGCGCATGAGCTGGGCCACTTCAAGCATCGCCATATCCAGCGCCGTCTGCTGATCAGCGTATTCACATCCCTGATCTTTTTTCTGCTGGCCGGCTGGGCCTGGGGCAAGGTGGGCTTTTATACCGGGCTGGGCGTGATTCCCCAGTTAGGTCGCCCCAACGACGCCCTGGCCCTGATCCTGTTCTTTATGGTGGTGCCTACCTTCACCTTCTGGATGGGCCCCTTGAGCGCCCTGCTCTCGCGCCGGGACGAATATCAGGCCGACAGCTTTGCCGCCCAGCACAGCCAGGCCCAGGACTTGATCAGCGCCTTGCTCAAGCTCTATAACGACAATGCCGCAACCTTGACGCCCGACCCTATGCACTCTGCCTTTTACGATAGCCACCCCAACGCGATTGATCGCATTCGACACCTGAAAAGCCTGGCATGACATCTAAATACCTTAGCGGTCTGGTGACCGCCGCCCATGGTCGTCACTACTTTGTCGAACTGCCTGATGGCGAAACGATCAAGTGCTTCCCTCGTGGAAAAAAAGCCGGGATTGCGGTTGGCGATCAAGTCGATGTGTTGATGCAGGCCAAAGGGGAAGGCTCTATTGAGGCGGTGCAAGAAAGGCGCAATCTGCTATATCGCTCTGACGACTTCCGCACCAAGCAGTTTGCCGCCAATATTGATCAGCTTCTGATTGTGGTGGCACCAGAACCCGTTTACTCCGAAGACTTGCTGGGACGCGCCCTGGTCGCGGCCTGGAGTGTGGATATTGAGCCGGTGATTATTCTGAACAAGGCCGATCTGAGCACCCACCTGGAGCGCGCACGCGCCAAGCTGGCCCCTATCGCCGCCCTGGGCGTCCCTATTCTGGAAATGGTGGCGCTGGAACCAGAACAGACACGGGAAGCGCTGGCCCCCTGGCTGGCGAACAAACGTACCTTGCTGCTGGGGCAAAGCGGCATGGGTAAATCCACCCTGCTCAATGCCCTGGTCCCGGATGCCGGCGCGCTGACCCAGGAATACTCGCAAGCCTTGGGGGCGGGCCGACACACAACCACCAGCACCCGCCTGTATCACCTGCCTAATAGCGGCGACCTGATCGACAGCCCCGGCTTCCAGGCCTTTGGCCTGTCGCATATGACACAGGAAGATATTGCGCACGGCTTCCCCGATTTCCGAAAAGCGGTGGAGTCTTGCCGCTTTTATAACTGCACCCACAGGCATGAACCGGGCTGTGGCGTGCTGGCGGCCATCGAAGCCGGCAGCATTCACCCTGAACGGCACGCGCTATACCAGCGTTTGCTGGCCGAGCACGAAAACAAGCCACGTTATTAGGGGAACAAGGGGCAAAGCAAAATGCCCCTTTTTTGTGAAGGCGGAATACGCTGCAAAGCGCCCGCCTGTCAGACCTGATTACAGGCTTTTGGCGTGAGTGTCTCCACCGGCAGACAACTGCACCCAGGCAGCCGACAAGTGGTGGTAAAGATTACGGATCAAGACCGCCGTGGCACCCCAGATAAAGTACGGCCCCCAAGGGATGGAGAAGTAGTAACGCCCTGCCCCGTCCGGCAAATCGGCGTGATGCAATTGATGACGCTGCGGGTCCAGCAGGACCGACAAGGGCACTTCAAAGACCTCGGCCACTTCAGAGCTATCGGGCAACACCTGAAAACCCTCTTGCAGCTCGCCAATAATGGGGCGCATCGCAAACTGGGTACTGGTGACAAAAATAGGATGCTGACCCAGATAACGCACAAAGCGCGGCTCGATGCCGATCTCTTCCTGGGTTTCACGCAAGGCGGCTTCGACCGGCCCCAGATCCGAGGCTTCAATACGTCCGCCGGGAAAACTGATCTGCCCTGCATGATTGTGCAAGTGCATGGCCCGACGCGTAAAAATAACGGTGGGCCCTTCGGGGCGCTGCATCACACCAATACAGACGGCGGAGCGCACATTCATGGAACCGGGCAAAAACTCTGGATAAAAGGAGCTGCGAAACAAAGGCTCGACCTGCCACTGTATGGGCTGGGCAAAAGCGCTACGTAGAAAATCCAGTTGCTGGGCCTGAGCAGGCAATTCAGGCAAAGAGTCTAATGCAACCAGAGGCTGGCTGCGAGGGTCGAATCCAGGAACGATAACGGGCCTGATACGAGGCTTATCCATAAGAACTGGTATGTGATCCCACATAAAAACAAAGGCACCCGCCTGGGTGCCTTTGCATCGCTGTTCGCTTGGGAATTAGTTACCCGAACGACGAACGAGTTTTTCTTTGATGCGAGCGGCTTTACCCGAGCGATCGCGCAGATAGTACAGTTTAGCACGACGCACAGCGCCACGACGCTTGACTTCGATGCTGGCGATCTGAGGGGAATACAGCTGGAATGTACGCTCAACAGCTTCGCCCGAAGAAATCTTGCGAACGATGAAAGAAGAGTTCAGACCACGATTGCGACGGCCGATAACCACGCCTTCGTAAGCCTGGACACGCTTACGCGTACCTTCAACCACGTTTACGTTCACAACAACAGTGTCACCAGGACCGAACTCGGGAGGCAGCTTGCCACCGGTCAGGCGCTGGATTTCTTCTTGCTCAAGAATAGCGATCAAATCCACGATTGACTCCAAAACCATCGTATCAGCCGCACACATTATAAAAATCGCGCTGACAGAGGATGAAAAAATGATTAGCCCATGATTCTATCAGCAAAAAGCCTGAATTACCAAGCTTTTTGACTGATCGGGGCTTCGTTTCCCGGCGTTTAACTACGCTAAAATACGACACTTTGGGCACGATGCCCCCGTATTAAACGCAGCAAAGGCGGAAATTTACTCGATTCGCCCTCCCCTTGGCAAAAAGGGGCCGACCTTATCAAAGGACACAGTCTATGCATGCTGAATACAAAGTCCCTGGCGGCAAGCTGGTCGTGATCGATCTGGATGTCAAAGATCATATGATCGAACAAGCACGATTGAGCGGCGACTTTTTTCTGGAACCTCCCGAAGCACTGGGCCTGATCAATCAAGCCCTGCAGGGCCTGTCCGTCAACAGCAGTGCTGAAGAAATTGCGGCTCATGTTAGCCGCGCCCTGCCTGCCGACATCGAAATGTTCGGTCTGGACCCGCAGGCCATTGGCGTGGTCGTGCGGAGGGCCTTGGCATGATGAGCTGGAACGAGTTGCCCTGGGAACTGGTCCATATGGAGCCGCAACCCGCTGCCCTGCATATGGCCCTGGATGAAATCATCACCCAGGAAGTCAGTGAAGGCACCCGCGCCCCCACCCTGCGCATCTGGGAGTGGCAAGAAGCGGCAGTGGTGATTGGGCGTTTCCAGTCCCTGCGCAATGAAATTGAAGCCGAGGCAGCTGCCCGTCACGGTATACGCGTCGTGCGCCGTATCAGTGGCGGTGGTGCCATGTTCATCGAGCCAGGCAACACCATAACGTATTCGCTTAGCGTACCCAAGCAGTTTGTAGCCGGCATGACGTTTCAGGAGTCCTACGAGTTTCTGGATTCCTGGGTGATCGAAGCCCTACGGGAAATTGGTATTGATGCCTGGTACCAACCGCTGAACGACATTACCAGTGCTGGTGGAAAAATTGGCGGCGCCGCACAAGCACGCCGTGGCAATGCTGTATTGCACCATGTGACCATGGCCTACGATATTGATGCTGACAAGATGCTGGAAGTCCTGCGCATCGGTAAGGAAAAACTCTCGGACAAAGGCACCACCAGCGCCAAGAAACGCGTGGACCCTATCCGCAGTCAAACCGGCATGAGCCGCGAGGCTGTGATTGAAGCCATGCTGGACGTGTTCCGCAAAAAGACGGCACTTCAACCCCGCACACTGGAAACACCCACACTGGAGCAGGCCGAAAAACTGGCACGGGACCGTTTCCTGTCAAACGACTGGACACAACTGGTGCCCTGATCGCCCCTTGGAACAGCACAAGGGCGTGGCCTTAAAACCCGCCCATGCTGCCCAACCACAACAAGCCAGGAATACTGGCACCCCACACGGCAACCAAACACACATCCATGACCTTGGCCTTGAAAGACAGAGGCTTGGTGAACGGACTGGACGAGGCTGCGGAACGGACTGGGCCACGGAAACGAGGAGTGGCTTGAGGACGGTAATGACGGCTTGGACTGGGCATGGCTAACTCCGATTACTGTTTTCTTATACAGTACTGTACTTAAAACCAGCTTTTAGTGCAATTAGTACCTGCGCGAATGTTGCGCCTTGTCCACTGATGCGCTGAACCCCAGTCCTGAAGCCAGCTGCAGTCAATTTCTTACCAGGCTTGGCTTGCCTGCCCTCTCCCCTCCGCAGCTGGAAAACTGTGATTACCCCGTGGTTTTATACAGTAGTTCTATGCCGTAATTGTGATCCCCAGAAACCCTTGAAAAAACACCAGGACATGCGCTGAGCCCAAGCGAGAGCTGCCTACCTGGAAAGGCTGTACCCATAAAAAAGCCCTCGTGCCATAAGCAGGAGGGCTTTTTGTCTGAGCCTAAAGACCAAGTGGCAATTACTTGTTAGGCTGAGGCGTCACACGCAGGTAAGGACGGATCTCGGTGTAGCCTTTGGGGAATTTCTGCTTCAGAACTTCCGGATCTTTCAGGCTGGGAACGATGATCACGTCGTCGCCGTCTTCCCAGTTCACTGGCGTGGCCACGCTGTGGCTGTCGGTCAGTTGCAGGGAATCGATCACGCGCAGGATCTCGTTGAAGTTGCGGCCCGTGCTGGCTGGGTAAGTGATGATCAGACGCACTTTCTTGGCCGGGTCGATGATGAACACCGAACGCACAGTCACGGTGGTGCTGGCGTTGGGGTGAATCATATCGTACAGATCCGACACCTTGCGGTCAGCATCAGCCAGGATGGGGAAGTTAACGGTGGTTTTTTGTGTTTCGTTGATGTCATCAATCCACTTGCCGTGGGAATCAACGTCGTCAACGGAAACGGCAATCACTTTCACGCCGCGCTTGGCGAACTCGTCCGCCAGTTTGGCGGTGTAACCCAGTTCGGTGGTGCACACAGGCGTAAAGTCGGCTGGGTGGGAGAACAGAACGCCCCAGCTATTACCCAAGAACTCGTGAAACTTGATGGTGCCAGCGGAGGATTTTTGTTCAAAATCAGGGGCCAGGTCACCCAGACGAAGTGTAGCCATTACGTTCCTCTTTTCGAAATGCAGCCGCGATCAGGAGATCACCGACTTAAATAATCAGGACTAGTCAGATGATTTTGTCAGTATAAAGAGCACGTTTCAAATAATTAAACGTTATATCAATATACCCAAAAAAGGCCCGGCAGCCAAAGAAGCGGCGCGGGCCTTTATGCCTTGGGGCTGATCGAGTTACAGCAGCTCAGTCGACAGGTAAGGAGTCAGCTCCACACCATCCGCTACGGACTGTGCCAAGGCACCGGCACGTGGCAGCAAGTGGCTAGCAAAGAACACGCTGGTCGAGAGCTTGCGGCGCAGGAATGGATCCTGGCTGCCTTCGCTCAATGCTTTCTCCGCAGCCAAAGCGGCACGGGCCATCTGCCAGCCAGTCAGCACATAGCCGGACAGCATCAAGAATGGCACGCTGCCCAGGAACACGGCAGGCAGGTCTTTCTGAGCGTTCATCAAGGTGAACATGGCAGCGCGTTCCACGCTCTTCACTCCGGCTTCCAGACGATCGGCGATCAAGGTCAACGCCGCTTTGTGATCACCGCCTTGAGCCGCACGCTCACGCAGCTTGGCAACAGTTGCACCCAACTCGGGAGCCAAGCCCTGGATCACAGCACCGGCGTCACGCAGAACCTTGCGACCGATGAAGTCATTGGCCTGAATCGCGGTTGTCCCCTCGTAGATAGGCAGAATGCGCGAGTCACGGTAATGCTGGGCCGCACCAGTTTCCTCGATAAAGCCCATACCACCGTGCACCTGCACGCCCAGGGAAGTCACTTCCAGGGACATTTCAGTGCTGAAACCCTTGACCACAGGCACCAGGAATTCGTACAGAGCCTGGTAGCGCTTGCGGGCATTTTCGTCGGCACTGTGACGCGCCTTGTCGTTCACACCGGCAGCAAAGTAAGCCAAGGCACGGGAGCCTTCTGTCAGGGCACGCATTTGCACCAACATGCGCTGCACGTCGGGGTGATGGGCAATCGACACAGCCTTGCCGCCAGTCAGAGGCGCACCCTGTACACGCTCGTTGGCGTATTCAAGAGCCTGCTGGAATGCACGTTCGGCCACGGCGATACCTTGCACGCCCACCGCGTAACGGGCCGCGTTCATCATGATGAACATGTACTTCAGGCCTTCGTTTTCCTTGCCGACCAGGTAGCCGACGGCACCCTCGCCCACCTCACCCTTGCCTGAGCCGTACAGCAGCACAGCGGTTGGGCTACCGTGGATGCCCAGCTTGTGCTCCAGCGAAGCACACCAGACGTCGTTACGGGCGCCCAGGGAGCCATCGTCGTTCACCATGAACTTGGGCACGATGAAAAGCGAGATCCCTTTCACACCGGCAGGTGCATCAGGCGTACGGGCCAGCACCAGATGGACGATGTTCTCGGCCATATCGTGCTCACCGTAGGTGATGAAAATCTTTTGACCGCTGATGCGGTAGCTGCCATCATCCTGAGGAACAGCACGGCTGGCAACCTGGGCCAGATCCGAACCGGCCTGAGGCTCGGTCAAGTTCATGGTGCCGGTCCAGCGGCCTTCCAGCAAGGGAGGCAGGAAACGTTGTTTCTGTTCTTCCGAGCCAACCATGGACACGGCTTCGATCACGCCGTCGGTCAGCAACGGACACAGGGAAAAAGCCAGGTTGGCAGCATTGATATTTTCACATGCCACGGCGCCGATCAGCTTGGGCAAGCCTTGGCCACCCAGTTCGGCTTCGTGCTGCAGACCCTGCCAGCCAGCTTTTGCAAATTCTTCAAAGGCTTTCTTGAAGCCGGGTGTGGTGGTGACCACACCATCATTCCACTTGGCGCCATTCTGATCACCGGCGCGGTTCAAAGGTGCTACTTCCTGCTCAACGAAGCGGGCGTTCTCATCAATAATGGCATCGATCAACTCGGCCGAGAAATCCTCAAAGCCAGGCAATTCCAGCACACCAGGTAGATCAGCCAGCTCTGTAAGTGCAAAGCGGATGTCTTGGGTGGGTACACGATACGTCATGAACACTCCTACACAGAAACAAAAAGGACCGAAGCCACAATCAGGCCCCTAGGATATACGCACTGAAAAAAAGCCTGCTGGAGAAGTCCCCAGCAGGCCGATGGGCGCTTAGAGCGCTTTTTCTAACTCAGGCACAGCTTCAAACAGATCCGCGACCAAACCGTAGTCGGCCACGCCAAAAATAGGCGCTTCGGGATCTTTGTTGATCGCCACGATAACCTTGGAGTCTTTCATGCCAGCCAAGTGCTGGATGGCACCGGAAATACCCACGGCCACGTATAGCTGAGGAGCCACGATCTTGCCTGTCTGACCCACCTGCCAGTCGTTCGGAGCATAGCCGGCGTCCACTGCAGCGCGCGAAGCACCCAGTGCCGCGCCCAGCTTGTCAGCCAGACCGTCCAGCAATTTGAAGTTTTCGGCGCTGCCCATACCGCGACCACCGGACACGACCACACCGGCACCCGCCAGCTCAGGACGGTCGCTCTTGGCCACTTCACGGCTGACGAACGTAGAACGGCCCGAATCAGCCACGGCGCTCAGCTCTTCAACAGCGGCACTACCACCTTCAGCGGCCACAGCGTCAAAGGCGGTGGTACGCACGGTGATCACTTTAACGGCATCGCTGGACTGAACGGTCGCCACAGCATTACCGGCATAAATAGGACGGGTGAAGGTATCCGCCGACTCCACGGACAAAATGTCCGACACTTGGGCAACATCCAGCTTGGCCGCAACGCGAGGGGCAATGTTCTTGCCCGAAGCGGTTGCCGGGAACAGGATGTGGCTGTAACTGGAGGCGATGGCCAGCACTTGGGCAGCCACGTTCTCGGCCAGGCCTTCAGCCAATGCAGGGCCATCGGCCAACAGGACCTTGCTGACACCCTGAGCCTTGGCAGCCGCCTGGGCCACGCCAGCAGCCTGGTTGCCTGCGACCAGAACATGCACATCACCGCCGATCTTCTGAGCGGCAGCCAGGGCGTTGAGCGTTGCAGCCTTCAGCTGCTGATTGTCGTGCTCGGCAATAACAAGGATAGCCATTTAAATCACCTTCGCTTCGTTCTTCAGTTTCTCGACCAGTGTGGCAACATCGGGCACCATAATGCCGGCAGCACGAGCTGGAGGCTCAGTCACTTTCAGAGTTTTGATACGAGGAGCCACATCAATGCCCAGCTCTTCGGGAGTCAGGGTTTCCAAAGGCTTTTTCTTGGCCTTCATGATGTTGGGCAGTGTCACGTAACGAGGCTCGTTCAGGCGCAGGTCGGTGGTGATCACAGCGGGCAGGCTCAGTTTCAGTGTTTCCAGACCTCCGTCCACTTCACGAGTGACCGACACGCTGTCGCCCGAAACTTCAACTTTGCTGGCAAAAGTGGCTTGTGGCCAGTCCAGCAAGGCAGCCAGCATCTGGCCGGTTTGGTTGGCGTCATCGTCGATCGCCTGTTTGCCCAGAATCACGAGCTGAGGCTGTTCTTTGTCCACCACGGCCTTGATCAGCTTGGCCACGGCCAAAGGCTGCAACTCAGCATCGGTTTGCACCAGGGTGGCCCGATCCGCACCAATGGCCAAAGCCGTGCGCAGCGTCTCCTGGCTTTGTGCAACGCCGCAAGAAAGAGCGATCACTTCAGTGGCTGCACCGCTTTCTTTGAGGCGAGTGGCCTCTTCGACAGCGATTTCGTCAAAGGGGTTCATGGACATTTTCACATTGGCAATGTCCACCCCGGTTTGGTCAGATTTCACGCGCACCTTGACGTTATAGTCAACTACGCGTTTCACGGGTACTAACACCTTCATGTAATGTTCTCCAGTGCAGTCTTAAATAAAAATTATTCTGTTGAAATAAGGCTTTAGAAGAATTCCAAAGCCCGAAGCCACTCGCCTAAAGCCCGGCGAAGGCCTTGATGTGAGCCACCACGCTGCGCCCCAGGGACGAGGGATCGTACCCCCCTTCCAGCATACTGACCAGACGTTGTCCGGCACTAGGCGCACTGGCCTGGACCACCATAGCGGTCAATTCCGCATAATCGGCCTCAACCAAGCTGAGCTGTCCCATTTCATCTTCACGGTGGGCATCAAAGCCGGCCGAGAAAAAGACAATTTCAGGGGCAAACGCCTCTATGCGGGGCAAACAAACCTGCTTGAACAGATCGATAATCAGAGCAGACTTGGTGTAGGCCTCAACCGGTATATTTACCATGTTTTGCGCCGCCGGGTCCTGAAAGGAATCAGGAAAAAACGGGGACTGAAAGAAACTGCACATCAGAACCCGCTCGTCGCCGGCAAAAATCTGCTCGGTTCCATTGCCGTGGTGCACATCAAAATCCACGATCAGCACACGCTTGAGGCCATATTTTTCCATCGCATAGGCCACGGCCACAGCGATATTGTTAAAAAAACAAAACCCCATCGCCCGCGCCCGCTCGGCATGATGACCGGGAGGTCGTACCGCACAAAATGCGCCCGTCGCCCCTTCGTTCATGACGCCATCGACTGCATCCAGGCCCGCTCCGGCAGCGGCATAGGCAGCTTCCAGAGTGTGCGGATTCATCAAGGTGTCCGGATCGATATTGAAATACCCCTGCTGCGGCAATTGCTCTTTGAGCTTTTGCACATAAGCGGCATCGTGTACCCGCAAGATATCCTCATCCGTCGCCAGCCTTGCCTGTCGCTGAACCAGATAGGATGCCAGACCGCTTGATAGCAGTTGATCGTTTATGGCATCCAGTCGCTGCGGACTTTCCGGATGCCATCGGCCCATCTCATGCAAATGGCATGATGGATGGATAAAATATAGTGTCTCCATGAGGATGGATTATGTTCAGACCCACTCGAATTTTGCAAGCAGTACTGATCGCGCTGAGCACTGCCGGCTGCGCCACAACCACTTCCCAAGCTCCGTCCACGGACACCAAACCCAGCAGCGGCGCGGCCCTCCAGACCTCGGTAAAAAAAACCGGCACCGTCGCAATCAAGGCTTTGGCCGAACCCGAGTCCATTCAGGCCGGTGAATCTCGCTCTGGTCGGACACAATTTTTTAAATTAAACGGTGAATTAAACGATGACATTGCGAGCTACGCCCAGGAAGTGGCGACAGTACGCAAGATCCCGCTGGATGTCGTCACCGACATGTTGCAGCAAGCTCAATATAACGAGACCGCCGCTAAATTAATGCGCCCCACCAAAGGGCGCATCAAGCGCAGTTGGGTAACGTATAAAAAACGCAATGTAGACCCGGCCCGCATTCAAGGTGGCGTCCAGTTCTGGCAAAAACATCGCCTGGCCTTGGACCAGATTTCCAAAGACTATGGTGTACCGCCCTCTATTATTGTGGCCATCCTGGGCGTGGAAACCGTCTACGGCAAAATCATGGGCGACTTCAAGGTGCTGGATGCCTTGTTTACGCTGGGCTTTGCCTATCCGGATGACAGCCGTCCCGAGCGTGGTCAGTTGTTCCGTGATCAATTAGCTGACCTGATCGAATTGCATTATCAAGGCGAGCTGGACGCACGTATTGTTCAAGGCTCGTTCGCAGGCGCTATGGGTATGTCCCAGTTCATGCCCGGCAGCTTGATACGCTATGCCGTCGACGGCGATGGAGATGGCCGTATTGATCTGCGCAATAACCCAGCCGATGCCATGGCGTCGATTGCCAACTTCTTGCGTGCACACGGCTGGGAACCCGGCCTGCCGGTTTTCGCTCCGGTCGAATTGAGCAACGCAAGTAAAGCGATGGTGGACGGCGGCATTTATCCCAAACTTAATTGGGCACAATTGAATAATGCCGGTGCGACGGTGAAAGGTCAGAGCCAGAACGCAGGCCCCTGGCAGCAGGCTCAATTAGGTGTAGTGAACCTGGTGGACGAGCCACGCAATACTACCGAGTATCGCCTGGGCACGCCCAACTTCTTTGCCATTACCCATTACAACCGCAGTTACTTTTATGCCAGCTCGGTCGCCGATCTGGCTTCCGAACTGGCCAAACAAATGGGCTACGGCAACCCTAATTAATTAAAGATGCCGGTAGACAGGTAACGGTCGCCACGGTCGCACACAATGAACACGATCGTGGCGTTTTCTACGCGCTGAGCAACGCGCATGGCAGCCACCAGAGCACCGCCGGATGAAATACCGGCACAGATCCCCTCTTCAGCGGCCATACGGCGCGTCATGATCTCGGCCTCTTGCTGGCCAATTTCCTCGAACATATCCACTTTGGAGGGATCGTAAATTTTGGGCAGATACTCTTCTGGCCATTTACGAATGCCGGCAATTTGCGCCCCTGGTGCAGGCTGAGCCCCCACCACCACTATGCCGCTATTCTGGCTACGCAAGTAATTACCCACCCCCATGATGGTGCCGGTCGTGCCCATGGCGCTGACAAAGTGAGTAACCTGACCAGCGGTTTGCTGCCAGATTTCCGGGCCGGTGCTATGCACGTGCGCCGCTGGATTATCCTTGTTGGCAAACTGATCCAGCACCTTGCCCTGCCCTTCGGCCTGCATCTTCAGCGCCAAATCACGGGCGTATTCCATACCGCCTTGATCCGCAGGCGTCAGAATCAACTTCGCTCCGTAAGCCGTCATGGAAGCACGACGTTCCAGCGACAGGTTATCGGGCATGATCAAAATCATTTTGTAGCCACGCACGGCCGCAATCATGGCCAGTGCAATACCAGTATTGCCACTGGTGGCCTCGATCAAGGTGTCTCCCGGCTTGATATCACCGCGGCGCTCGGCCTCCTGAATCATAGAACTGGCAGCACGGTCTTTCACCGAACCGGCAGGGTTATTGCCTTCCAGCTTGGCCAACAAGACATTACCGCGTGCCTGCCCAAACTCGCCTGGAATACGCTGCAAGCGAACCAAGGGGGTTTGGCCAACGGTATCTTCAATGGTGGGATAGTTTTTCATCGATCAATCTCTTACCTTGAGCAAGAAGGCAGCCAGCTCGCACTGACTGCCCATGCAGACTAAACAAACTACTAGCTTAAAGCGAGTCTACGCCCAGGGCTACGGCTTTCTTCTTATATCCGCATCGGCCCTATTGGAAACCGCCTTGCTGGCGGCTTTGGCAGGTTCCACTTTCAGGCCCGACTGCTCCATCGTAATAATCTTTTTCGCGCCTATCCCTTTGACCCGGTCCGCCAAATCCTGCAAAGAGTCGAAAGGGCCACCCCGCTGGCGCTCCTCCAGAATCAACTCGGCCGTGCGGGGGCCTATACCTTTAATTTGCTGCAATTGTTGAGCATCAGCCGTATTCAAGTCGACCGCAGCGACCAAGCTCCAGGGCCCCAATAAGCAGAGGGCAAGCAGAAAGCGAAGAACGGACGCACGCCAACCTTGCATTGAGTGCAGCCAGCGATGGGAAACGGGGGACAAGATCAGGGAGGTAGACATGATAAAGGCTCCTTGGAAAGAAGCCTTTATGGTGCTGCCTGGGTGAATGCAAAAGCGGGCCGGAGACCGCGTTTAGCCATGCGTGGCAGCCCGCATGGACTTTAAAGCCCTGTTGCTTAGCGCAGAGCCCCCGACTGCAGCAGACGGCGTACGTACTCGGCGACACCCGTCTGTACATCGTGGAAAGGCTTGTCGTAACCAGCCGCACGCAACTGTGTCAGGTCTGCCTGGGTGTGGCTTTGATAACGGCCTTTCAGATCATCGGGAAACGGGATGTATTGCAGAAACTGCTGCGTCACCAACTCTTCCAATGTCAGGGCAGGCAAGCCATCATGCTCACGCAAGGTGTTGACGACGGTCTGGGCCACATCATTGAACGGCTGGGCACGCCCCGAACCGCAGTTGAACACGCCCGACTGCTTGTCCTGACCCAGGAAATGCAGATTCACCGACACGACATCATCAATAAAGACGAAGTCACGTTGCTGACCGCCATCCACATAGCCATCCCAGCCACCAAACAAGAGTACATGACCGTCGCGACGGTATTGCAGCATATTGTGATAAGCCACCGAGGCCATACGACCTTTGTGCTGCTCTTGTGGACCATAGACATTGAAGTAACGCAGGCCGACCACTGGCGCACGCAGACTATCCAGATGACGACGCAGCACTTGGTCGAACAGAAACTTGGAATAGCCGTAGACGTTCAACGGCGCTTCGTTGCTGAGGTCCTCGGCATACAAGGGACCTGCACCGTAAACAGCGGCGGACGAAGCATACAAGAGAGGAATACGCTTGGCCTGGCAGTACTCGAAGATTTCCAGCGTCACGCGGTAGTTGTTGTCCATCATGAACTGACCATTGCGCTCGGTCGTATCCGAACATGCGCCCTGGTGCAACACAGCTTCAATATTGGAGAACTCGTCGCGCGCCAACCGGGCACGGAAATCGTCCTTGTCCATATAGTCGGCAATTTGGCCATGCACCAGATTGACGAACTTGTCGCCATCGCTCAGGTCGTCCACCACCAGAATGTCGGTCACACCCTGCTGGTTCAGGCCTTTCACCAAATTGCTGCCAATAAAGCCAGCGCCACCGGTCACTACGATCATGCCAATTCC
Source organism: Alcaligenes sp. RM2 (assembly GCF_052931795.1). Lineage (NCBI taxonomy): Bacteria > Pseudomonadati > Pseudomonadota > Betaproteobacteria > Burkholderiales > Alcaligenaceae > Alcaligenes > Alcaligenes sp. RM2. The sequence goes on along the minus strand of NZ_JBRFIO010000001.1, from coordinate 531,103 downwards.
TTTGCCGTCACAATGGACGTACCCAATTTTCCGACCACGATACCACCCGCGCGGTTCGCCCAGCGCATGGCCTGCAACCAGTCCAGACCCGCCGCTCGCATCACCGCCAGCGTTGCCAATACCGTGTCCCCGGCACCCGAGACATCGAACACCTCTTGTGCCTGCGCATCCACATGCTCACGCCCCTGCTCGGTGAACAAGGTCATCCCTTGTTCGGAACGGGTAATCAGCAAGCATTCCAAATTCAGCTTGCGACGCAAATCTTGAGCGCGTCGCATCAAATCATCTTCATCTTTCCAAGCGCCCACGGCTTCCTGCATTTCCGAACGATTCGGCGTCAGGATAGTAGCCCCTTGATAGCGCTCGTAGGTTTTGCCTTTGGGATCGACCAGAACAGGAATGTTCTTCGATCGTGCCAACGCAATCAAACTTTCTACCTGGGCCAAAGCGCCTTTCGCATAGTCCGACAAGACCAGCACTTGATGCTGATCCAGCAAGTCGCTCATGCTTTGCTGCAACTGATCCAAAGCACTGCTGGCCGGGCTTTCTTCAAAATCCACGCGCAACAATTGTTGCTGGCGACCCAGCACGCGCAGCTTCAGCGATGTGGGCATGACCGGATCTTGCACCCAATGCGCCTGAACATGGTCCGCTTCAGCCAGTTCACGCACAGTCTTGCCCGCTTCGTCCTGCCCGATCACGCCCAGCAGGCTGGCCTGGGCACCCAAAGCGGCAATATTGCGTGCCACGTTGGCGGCACCACCCAGACGGTCCTCTACCCGCCCCATCTTGACCACAGGAACGGGTGCTTCGGGGGAGATACGATCCACATCGCCAAACCAGTAACGGTCCAGCATGACGTCACCCACGACCAGCACACGGCTGGCAGCAACAGCTTCACCAGGGAAGGTCATCATTTCAGCTCCTCAAGGCGGCGAGGTGCATAGGTTTCCCAAGAGTTGCAGCCGGGACATTGCCAATAGAAATGGCGAGCTTCAAAGCCGCAAGAACTGCAGGAATAACGATCCAGACGCTGGGTGTGGCGATGAATCAAGGAACGCAGCAGGCTTAAATCCGCACCTGCAATAATCTGATCGACACCGACAGCCTCCGCGCCGTCGGTACTTTCCTTGCCCTGCCCTTGATCCTGGAGTTCAACTTCCAGCATCTTGTCCAGACCCAATAGAGAAGGATGGGCACGCAAGGCATCACGCGCAAACGCCCAGGCCTGCAAATGGCCTTCCTGTTCGCGCAGAACACGGAACAGCACATTGAAAATATCCAGGCTGGGATGCTGCTGATAATGACTGCGCAACATGGCAACGCCCTCTTCGCCCCGCCCCAGCTTGCGGTAACTGTCCAGCAGCTCGGTCGCGTACAGGCCCACATATTCAGGCGCACTGCTCAAAATGGAAACAAGATAAGCCCGCTCCTGCTCGCTCTGGCCTTGCATACGCGCCACACGAGCACGCAAACCGGCAACCCGCGCCTGAGAAGCATACATGCCTTGGCCCGTGCCCAGCTTGCGAATGGCATTATCCGCCTCGTCCAAGGCTTTGGCGGCACGTTCAAAATCAGGCTGCTTGCCTTGCAAGGCCCCTTCAGCCTGCTCACACTGGTAATGCACCAGTTGCGGCACGGGTTCATCGACCAGGGCACGCAAACGGCGCACCGCTTCAATGGCACGCGGCCAATCGTGCTCGGACTCATAAATACGGATCAAGGCGCGCATGGCCGGAATAGCAAAGCGCGTTTCACGCACCGCTTCAAAAGCGGCCTCGGCTCGGTCCAGCATGCCAGCTTTCAGGAAATCCTGGGCAATCTGAAACTGGGCATTTTCACGATCTGCAACTGGCAAATCAGCGCGCGACAGCAGACTTTGATGCACTCGGATAGCGCGCTCCATTTCACCACGACGGCGAAACAGGCTACCCAGTGCAAAGTGCAGCTCGGTGGTTTCGGGGTCCAGCTTGGCCACTTCCACAAAGGCGTCAATGGCGCGATCCGGCTCTTCATTGAGCAGGAAGTTCAAACCCTTGAAATAGGAATCCGGCAAGGTGCGAGTTTCGGACATCATCTGCCGAAAATCCACCCGCGCGGCGACCCAGCCCAAGGCAAATAGAATTGGTACAAAAACCAACCACCAGGTTTCAAAATCCACTGTTTACTCCAAGGACTTACAAAGGCGCCAGCGGGGCGACGGTCTCGGGCGCCACAGCAGCCGTATTCACGGGCGATTGCTGCGCTTGCTCCAGTCTGTCTTGCAGACGGTCCATTTCGCGGCGCAGGCGGTTGACCTCGCGACGGCGGCGCATCACCGCACCCACCATCAAAAGCAGCCCCAACACCAAACCTAAAATAAACGCGGCCAGCATTACGACGATCAGCGGAACGTCTTGAATAATATGCTCGGCGAAAAAGCTGACTTGCACCGGTTCCGTGTTTTTCAGTGCGAACAGCAGCACGATCACAAAAACGAGCAGACGCAGTACCCAGACTAGATAGCGCATTTTTAGGGCTCCAACAGTGTTTTTATAATGTCTGATTGTACGTGCAAGCGGAATTTAGCGCACACGCAAAACAGGCCCTGAAAAGGGCCTGTGTAATCAGTATGCAAGTAGGTCTTAACCGTGACGGACTCTCGCATTGAGCTGCTCAAAGGCAGACGACTGGTCGTCTGCTTCGATTTGCTCTTGCTCGAGAAAGACAGAATCGACTCGCTCGCGCAATTCCTTGCCGGCCTTGAAGTGCGGCACCTGTTTGCCAGGCACCATCACTTTTTCACCCGATTTGGGATTGCGCCCTACCCGCGGCGAGCGGGTAGAGAGCGAAAAACTGCCAAACCCTCGGATTTCGATTCGTTGACCGCTGGCCAGGGCCTGGGTCATAGAATCCAAAACCGTTTTCACGGCGAAATCCATATCGCGCAGAGCCAGCTGCGGATAGCGGCTGGCCAACAACGCGATCAGCTCAGACTTTGTCACGCTGATTAACCGTCGTCACGTTGCTGCTGGTCCAGCTTGGCACGCAGCAGAGCACCCAGATTGGTCGTACCGGACGAAGCGCTGGCTTCGGTCAGGCGGGCCATGGATTGAGCGGTTTCGGCGGTATCACGAGCCTTGATGGACAACTGAATCGAACGGGTCTTGCGATCCACGCTCAAGATCATGGTTTCGATTTCCTGACCTTCTTTCAGAGCCGTCGTGGCATCTTCAACACGGCCCGAGGAAATCTCGGAGGCGCGCAGGTAGCCTTCAACGTCCAGCGACAGAGTTACAACAGCACCCTTGGCTTCCACGGACTTGACGACGCCGCTAACCACGGCACCCTTGTCGTAGGTTGCTACGAAGTTGTTGAACGGATCGCCTTCCAGCTGTTTGATACCCAGGGAAATGCGCTCTTTGTCGGTGTCGATGCCCAGAACCACGGCGTCAACTTCGTCGCCCTTCTTGAAGTTGCGAACGGCTTCTTCGCCAGTTTCGGACCAGGACAGGTCGGACAGGTGAACCAGACCGTCGATGCCGCCAGGCAGACCAACAAACACGCCGAAGTCGGTGATGGACTTGATGCCACCGCGAACCTTGTCGCCGCGCTTGAAGTTGATGGCGAAATCTTCCCATGGGTTGGCACGGCACTGCTTCATGCCCAAGGAGATACGACGACGATCTTCGTCGATTTCCAGAACCATGACTTCGACTTCTTCACCCAAGGTCACAACCTTGCGTGGGTCAACGTTCTTGTTGGTCCAATCCATTTCGGATACGTGAACCAGACCTTCGATACCGTCTTCCACTTCAACAAATGCACCGTAGTCGGTCAGGTTGGTAACCTTGCCGAACAGACGGGTGTTTTGTGGGTAGCGACGTGCCAGACCGATCCATGGATCTTCGCCCAGCTGCTTGACGCCCAGGGAGACGCGGCTCTTTTCCTGATCGAACTTGAGGACCTTGGCTTCGATTTCCTGACCCACCTGCAGAACTTCGGATGGGTGACGAACACGGCGCCATGCCATATCGGTGATGTGCAGCAGACCGTCGATGCCGCCCAGATCCACGAACGCACCGTAATCGGTGATGTTCTTGACGATACCTTTGACGATAGCGCCTTCGGACAGGGTTTCCAGCAGTTTCTGACGCTCTTCGCCCATGGAGGCTTCCAGCACAGCGCGACGCGACAACACGACGTTGTTACGCTTGCGATCGAGCTTGATGACCTTGAATTCCAGGGTCTTGCCTTCGTATGGCGTGGTGTCCTTAACAGGACGCAGATCAACCAGCGAACCGGGCAAGAAGGCGCGGATGCCGTTGGTCATGACGGTCAGACCGCCCTTGACCTTACCAGTGATGGTACCGTTGACCAGTTCGCCGGACTCAAGCGCTTGCTCGAGGGACAACCAGGCCGACAGACGCTTGGCGCGGTCGCGGGACAGAATGGTGTCACCGTAGCCGTTTTCGAAGGCGTCGATTGCCACGGAAACAAAGTCACCAGCTTGAACTTCCAGTTCGCCCTGATCGTTCAGGAACTCTTCCAGAGGGATCAGTGCTTCGGACTTCAGGCCAGCATTGACCAGAACGTAGTTGTGGTCAATACGCAGAACCTCGGCGGAGATAACTTCGCCGCTTTTCAGGTCTTGGTTTTTAATGCTTTCTGCAAACAAATCGGCAAAGCTTTCGCCGCCCGTTGCGTCTGTGTGAAGGTTAGTGGACATTAAATCAATCCGTTAGCCAAAATGGCCATAAAAAACACACCAGGCAGAACCCGGTGGAGTGAACAAAGCCCGATCAGCACGGGATTAGGCTGTCGGGACCGCAATGCCCGACCAAAGGTCGAGCACCTTATTTACAACTTCCTGGATGCTGAGCTGGGAAGAATCCACAATGTGGGCACCCGGCGCAGGCACAAGCGGAGCATGAGTTCGAGAACGATCACGTTCGTCGCGCGCACGCAAGTCCGCCAAAAGACTCGTAAGATTAGCAGAAATACCCTTTTCGCTCAACTGTTTACAGCGTCTTTGGGCCCGCACCTCCGCATCTGCCAGCAAAAATATCTTTAAAGGTGCGTCCGGGAACACAACTGTGCCCATATCGCGCCCATCGCCCACCAAACCGGGGGCAACGCGAAAATCCCGCTGCCGTTGCAAAAGTGCCTCACGCACCAGAGGCAAGGCCGCCACCTGAGAGGCCAGATTTCCTACCTCTTCCTGACGAATAGCGTCGCTGACGTCATCGCCATCCATGTAGATATGGGGGTAGTCAAACTGCACGTTTAGGCTCTGGGCCGCATGCTGGACCTGGGCCTCGTCCTGGACATCCACGCCGCGACGCAGGCAGGACAAGGCGGTCAGGCGATACAAGGCACCGCTGTCCAGCGTATGCCAGCCCAGCCGCTGCGCGACCAGGGAAGCAATCGTCCCTTTACCGGAAGCGGTAGGGCCATCAATGGTTATGACGGGAATGCTCTGCTCTGTCATGCCTGCACCAATTGTTCAAAAACAGAAAAATACTCGGGGAACGTCTTGCTGACACAGCCGGGATCCAGAATGGTGACCGGCACCGGGCCAAAGCTGGCCAGTGAAAAACACATGGCAATGCGGTGGTCATCATACGTTTCGATGCTGGCCGAACGCCATTGATCGGCGGCAATAGGATGCACAGTCAGCCAGTCCGGCCCGGATTCTACTGTTGCCCCCAGTTTGCGCAATTCGGCCTGCATGGCATCAATACGGTCTGTCTCCTTCACGCGCCAACTGGCGATATTGCGCAAGGTGCAAGGACCATCAGCAAACATGGCCATGGCAGCTGCCGTCATGGCGGCGTCAGGAATATGGTTGAAATCCAGATCAAAGGCCTTGAGCTTGTCGCCCTTGGCTACGCACTCACCAGAAACGATCAGTTCATTGGCATGACGCTCGATACGAGCACCCATGGCTTGGGCCACATCCGCAAACTGAATATCGCCTTGCAGACTTTCTGTACCCACGCCCTGAATACGTAGCGGGCCACCGCCAATAGCTCCCAAAGCAATGAAATACGAAGCGGACGAGGCATCGCCCTCCACCACGTACAAGCCGGGGCTGACATAAGCCGCATCGGCGGGGACAGTAAAGCTGCTCCAGCCGTCGCGCTCCACCTGCACACCGAAACGCGCCATCATGGCCAGCGTGATTTCAATATAAGGCTGAGAGATCAACTCCCCTTCCACCTCGATACGCAAAGGCTGGCCCGTACGAGCAGTCAACAAGGGAGCGGCCATTAACAAGGCTGTCAGGAACTGGCTGGATACCGAGCCTTTCACCGACACACGACGCTGATCAGCCTGTACCAACTCACCAATCGCCAAGGGAGGATAGCCCGCTGCCCCCAGATATTGCACCTCAGCTCCCAGGCTGCGCAGCGCATCCACCAGATCCCCAATGGGGCGCTCGTGCATGCGGGCAATACCGCTAAGGTTGAAGCGACCACCCATCAAGCCCAAAGCAGCGGTCAAGGAGCGGAAGGCCGTACCGGCATTACCCAAAAACAGATCGGCATCGCGGTGCGCAAAAGGAGCCCCACCGTCGATCACTACCGTGCCCTGCCCCAGGTCCTGCACAGCCACGCCCATTTGCTGCAGAGCGGCTATCATGACGCGGGTATCGTCCGAATGCAGCAAGCCTTCCAGGCGTGTTTGCCCTTGAGCCAAGGCGGCCAACAACAGGGCTCGATTAGAAATGCTCTTGGACCCTGGCAATTGCAGTTGTCCGCTAGCGCGGCTGACGGGGTTCAAAACAAGACTGTCGCTTTGGCTCATTGCAAACCACTCCTACTTGCCCAAAAACGGCGCGCCAAGGCAGCACGCTCTAAAAATTCGTATAAAGCCTGACCATCCTGGTCCTGCAAAGCCTGTTCGGCCTGATCCAGGGCCTGACGTACTTCCTGCAATTGGCCCAAGACAGCCTCGCGGTTGCTCAGAAAAATGTCGCGCCACACTTCGGCTGATCCGGCTGCAATGCGGGTGAAATCCCGAAAGCCAGTTCCAGCCAAGGCAAAGCGCTGATCCGAGTTGGCACTGGAGGCCACCTGCCACATAAAAACCGAGGATAAAAAGTGCGGCACATGACTGACCGATGCCAGCACTTCGTCATGCGTAGCCGGGTCCATCAACATGACACGCGCCCCGCAAGCCTCCCACACGGCAATCAAACGCTCGCGTGCGCTGGCACTGTTTTCTTCCAGGGGGGTCAAGATGACGTTGCGACCGTCGTACAGATCAGCACGCGCCGCTTCGGGACCTACGGTCTCCGCACCGGCGATGGGGTGGCCGGGAACAAACTGGCTGATACGATCACCCAGCGCCTCACGCGACACACTGACCACATCGACCTTGGTGCTACCTGCGTCACTGATCAAGGTGCCGTCACGCAGATGGGGACGCAAGGTTTTCAATACCGAGGCCATGGCCCCGATAGGCGTAGCCAACACAATCAGGTCCGCTTGCTGCGCGGCTTGCTCAAGCGTGGCGACATCGTCAATCAGGCCCAGTTCTTGGGCACGTCGCAAGCTTTTCAGCTGCCGACCTACGCCCAGCACTTTTCCTACCGCCCCGGAGCGCTTGAGCGCCAGAGCCAAAGAGCCGCCAATCAAACCGACTCCGACGATCGCCAGCACCGGAACCAAGGGCGGCGGCGCCATAGTTTCTGATGACGCTATCATGATTAATTCCGTTCCCTCTCAGGCCGTCCATGCTGCGCGTATTGCGTGAAATAGCACGAGCAAAACCGGGATATTGATGCAGACTTTGCCAGACGGCTGCCCAAACCCCATCAAAGGATTAAAGCAACACGCAAAGCCTCTATTTTGTCTAGCCAGCTCTTGATGGCACAACGCACCAAGCAACTGCGCAAGACTGACCGAAACAAGCAGATCCTGTGCGAGCCACTCGTTCTGACAAGGCATGTCCTGAACAGACAATAAGGCCTTGAGGGTGAAACCTCCCCCCAGGCCTTTCTTGTTGCTGATGCTTAAAAGTCGTTTACGGGGTAAGAACCCAGAATCTTGAAAAAGGCGACTTGTTTCTTCAGTTCTGCCAAAGCAGCAGCCATGGCTGGCTCATCACGATGGCCGATCAGGTCTACGTAGAAATAATATTCCCACTGCCCTGTCCGTGCAGGACGCGACTCCAGGCGAGTCATGGACACGCCATGCACAGCCAAAGGAGACAGCATGTCATAAACAGCACCAGCCCGGTTGGGCACCGCCAGAATGATGCTGGTCTTGTCATTACCGCTAGGCAGGGACTCGATATTGCCAATGGCCAGGAAACGGGTGCGGTTGTGCGGATCGTCCTGAATACCGGCCTCGACCACCCCCAGATTCCAGGCGGTAACAGCCGTATTGCCCGCAATCGCTGCAACCGTAGGATCGGACGACGCAATGCGTGCTGCTTCAGCGTTGCTGGAGGCGGCCTCACGCAAAAGCTGTGGGTAATGCTTTTGCAGCCAGTTCTGGCACTGCGCCAAAGCCTGAGGATGGGCCATCACGCGGGTGACGCCTTCCATCGTGCCAGTTTGGGTCAGCAGATTGTGATGCACACGAATCGAGCGCTCGCCCAAGACACGCAAGGGCGAGTTCAGCAGCAAATCCAGCGTGCGGTTCACGGCGCCTTCTGTCGAGTTCTCGACGGGCACCATGCCCACCTCAGCCTGACCCACTTCGACGCTGCGGAAAACCTCGTCGAAGGAATCACATTGCAGGCCATCCAAAGCATGGCCGAAATGCTCGTAGGCGGCTTGCTCGGAAAAAGAGCCCTGCGGGCCCAGATAAGCCACGCGCAACACGCTTTCCAGACCGCGACAGGCAGAAATAATCTGCCCCCACACCGCTTCGACTGCTGCCGGTGTGAACGGGCCCTCATTTTCTGACTGCAAGCGACGCACAATACGTGCCTCGCGTTCGGGCTTGAGGATGACTTCCTCTGTATTGAAGTCCTGCTTGATCTTGCCCACCTCCAAAGCCGCACGAGCACGCTCGTTGAGCAGCTCCAGGATCTGGCGATCCAGCTCATCAATACGATTGCGCCAAGGGAGCAGGCGCTCAGTTAAGGTATTAGCCATTCCGTCGTTCAAATTCAGTCATGAAATCGATAAGTGCCTGCACACCCTCCAGCGGCATGGCGTTATAGATTGAAGCGCGCATACCGCCCACGCTCTTGTGTCCTTTCAGGGAAGTCAGACCTGCAGCCGTAGCCTGTTCCAGGAACAGGGAATCGAGGGACTGATCACGCAACAGGAACGGGACGTTCATGCGCGAGCGATACGCCGGATGCACGGTGTTGTTATAGAACTCGGACGCATCCAGAAAGCCGTATAAAGCTTCGGACTTGGCCGCATTGCGTGCCTGCATGGCAGCCACACCACCCTGGCGCTCCAGCCACTTGAACATCAGCCCGGCCATGTAGATCGAGTACGTAGGCGGCGTGTTGAACATGGACTGCTGCTTTTCAATGTTGGCGTAGTTGAACGCCGACGGGCACAGATCCATGGCATGGCCCAACAGGTCCTTGCGTATCATCATCAAGGCGATGCCGGACATACCCGCATTCTTTTGCGCCCCGGCATAGGCCACGGACACGCGCGAGAAATCGATCGGGCAGGACAGGATGTTGGAGGAAACGTCTGCAACAACAGGCACATCCAGCTTGGGAATGTCGTTGAACTCCACACCACCAATCGTTTCATTGGTGCAAACGTGCAGGTAAGCCGCGTCCGGGCGCACATCCCATTGAGAAGGCTCGGGGAACCAGGTCCAGGGCGCCCATTCCTTGCCCTGATCCTGCCACGCCTGACCACTGGTACCGGCAACGTGAATATCACCGTAGCGCTGAGCCTCTTCGCAGGACTTGACCGACCAGCTGCCCGAAAGCACGTAGTCGGCCTTGCCACTGCCATTGCGCTGAATCAGGTTCAAGGGCAAAAGACCATTCTGGCCTTGTGCCCCACCCTGAACAAACAACACTGCAAAGTCATCGGGCACGGACAGCAAGCTGCGCAAATCGGCTTCTGCCTCGTCACGCACACCCATATAGTCCTTGCTACGGTGGCTCATTTCCATGATGGACATGCCGGTGCCATGCCAATCTGTCATTTCAGCAGCGGCTTGCTCCAGCACTTCCAACGGCAGCATTGACGGGCCTGCCGAAAAATTCCATACACGCATTACTCGTTTTCCTCGCCGGAAGGGTCCGCCTGGTCTTGGGCGGAATCAAGTTGATTATCCTGCTCCTGACCTTCTGGCGCCTGACCCTCTTCGGCCAGCTCGGCGTCGACCTCGTCATCGGTCTCTACCACGCGGTACACACCAGACAGCTCGCTGTCATCGTCCACGCTGATCAAGGTCACACCTTGAGTCGCACGACCCATTTCGCGGATTTCAGCCACGCGAGTGCGTACCAGCACACCAGCGTTGGTGATCAGCATGATCTCGTCGGTTTCACGAACCAGCACCGCACCCACGACCTTGCCGTTACGAGCCGAGGTCTGGATGGCAATCATGCCCTTGGTGCCACGACCGTGACGCGTGTATTCGCCAATCGGGGTACGCTTGCCGAAACCGTTCTCGGTGGCGGTCAGCACGGATTGGGTTTCGTCTTCGGCCACCAGCAGGGCAATCACGGACTGACCTTCTTCCAGCGTCATGCCGCGCACACCACGGGCTGCACGGCCCATTGGGCGCACATCGCCCTCGTCAAAGCGCACAGCCTTGCCGGCGTCCGAGAACAACATGACGTCGTGCACACCGTCGGTCAGTTGAGCGCCGATCAGGTAGTCGCCCTCGTCCAGGCCCACAGCAATAATGCCGGCCTTACGGGGGTTGGAGAAGTCGGACAGCGGGGTCTTCTTGACCGTACCGCGCGAGGTCGCCATGAACACGAACTGATCTTCGCTAAATTCCTTGACGGACAGCACCACATTGATCTTCTCGCCATCTTCCAGAGGGAACATATTGACGATAGGACGGCCACGCGAGTTGCGTGAACCTTGAGGCACTTCCCAGACCTTGAGCCAGTACACACGGCCACGGTTGGAGAAGCACAGCAGGTAATCGTGGGTATTGGCGATGAACAACTTGTCGATCCAGTCGTCCTCTTTCATGGCGGTGGCTTGCTTGCCACGGCCACCACGACGCTGGGCCCGATATTCGGACAGCGGCTGGCTCTTGATGTAGCCGGTATGCGAGAGCGTCACCACCATATCCATAGGGGTGATCAGGTCCTCGGTATCCAGCTCGGTGGCGTTGTGCTCGATTTGCGAGCGACGAACGTCCTTGCCAGTGGCCGAGAACTCGTCGCGCACGGCGATCAGCTCGTCACCAATAATGGCGGACACACGGGCCGGGTTGGACAGGATGTCCAGCAAATCAGCAATCTTGTCCATGACCTCACGGTACTCCTGAACAATCTTGTCCTGCTCCAGGCCAGTCAGGCGCTGCAAGCGCATGTTCAGAATTTCCTGGGCCTGCACTTCGCTCAGACGGTACAGACCATCTGTGTTCATGCCAAATTCAGCGCCCAAATCATCCGGACGGTAAGCCTGGCGGCCGCCCACAATGGCGCTGGTGTCGGCACGGGCCAGCATCTCGCGCACCAGACCGGAATCCCAGGACCGAGCCATCAGCTCGACACGGGCAACCGGTGGCGTTGGAGCCGCTTTGATGATTTCGATGAACTCATCAATATTGGCCAGGGCCACAGCCAGACCTTCCAGCACATGACCGCGCTCGCGCGCTTTGCGCAACTGGAATACGGTACGGCGAGTAACCACTTCGCGGCGGTGGCTCAGGAAGTAATCCACCAGCTGTTTCAGGTTGAGCAGACGGGGCTGGCCATCGACCAGTGCCACCATGTTCATCCCGAAGGTTTCTTGCAACTGCGTATTCTTGTAGAGGTTGTTCAGCACAACTTCCGGCACTTCGCCGCGCTTCAGTTCAATGACCAAACGCATACCGTCCTTGTCGGACTCGTCGCGGATATCGGAGATACCCTCGATGCGTTTTTCGTTGACCAGCTCGGCAATGCGTTCCTGCAGCGACTTCTTGTTAACCTGGTAAGGAATGGCGTCGACCACGATGGCCTGACGATTGCCCTTTTCCATGTCTTCAAAGTGTGTACTGGCACGCATGATGACGCGGCCACGGCCCGTGCGATAGCCTTCGCGCACACCGGACATGCCATAGATAATGGCACCGGTCGGGAAGTCGGGGGCCGGGATGTATTCGATCAGCTCATCAACCGTGCACTCGGGGTGGCTCAGGCAGTACAGACAGCCGTTGACCACTTCAGCCAGGTTATGCGGCGGAATATTGGTAGCCATACCCACGGCAATACCCGAGCTGCCGTTGACCAGCAGGTTGGGCAGACGCGAAGGCAACAGGGCCGGTTCTTTTTCGCTGCCATCATAGTTAGGCACGAAATCCACGGTTTCCTGGTCGATATCGGCCAGCAGTTCGTGGGCGATCTTGGCCAGACGGATTTCGGTGTAACGCATGGCCGCGGCGTTATCCCCGTCGATGGAACCAAAGTTACCTTGTCCGTCGACCAGGGTGTAGCGCATGGAAAAGTCCTGCGCCAGACGCACGATAGTGTCATAGACGGCAGAGTCACCATGAGGGTGGTACTTACCGATCACATCACCGACGATACGAGCCGACTTCTTATAGGCACGATTCCAGTCGTTATTGAGTTCATGCATGGCGAACAGAACACGGCGATGCACGGGCTTCAAACCATCTCGCACGTCGGGAAGAGCACGGCCCACAATCACGCTCATGGCGTAATCGAGGTAGCTGCGGCGCATCTCCTCTTCAAGCGAAACGGGAAGCGTCTCCTTGGCAAAGGAATCCATAGGTCAATTCTTTATAGATATGGGTTAAGCAGTAAGCCAGCCGTAAACGGACAAGAGGAAATTCTAGCACTTTCACATAGAGGGACGCAGCGTAGCGAGGCGAGAAGGCGGGCGATATGTGATTGAAACGGTCGATTCGCCAAAAATCCATCGTCCACTAATCGTATCGATGATGGATTGAAGAAGCGGCCCCACCCTCCCCCTGTTGCCTAAAACCAACAATAAAAGGAAAGAACAAGGCTAATTCCACGCATCTTCACGAATCGTTCCCCGTCCCCCTCACGCATGCGGCCGAAATGTCTTAAGATTCGACCTAACACGCATGAAACCCAGCGCAAGCAAGTCTTTGTTCCGTTCAAAGGATTGCTATACTGGTTCCGTTAATCAGCGGCAGGGGTTCGCTGCGGTCACTTAACAGCATCAGCTCAACGAGGAGAAATATGAACAAACCCTCCAAAATCGCACTTGTACTCGCCATTGCCGCCGCATCGGCCACTAGTGCAGTTTCCGCACAAGAGTCCGGCGAAGTTAACAACTGGCGCAATCCGTTCGGCGACGTTTGGAAAAACGGCACCAACGAACTGTGCTGGCGCAACAACTTCTGGACACCTGCTACAGGTATTCCAGGTTGTGACGGTGTGCCCGTTGCCCAAGCCCCCGAAGCTCCTGTCGTCGCTCCTACTGTCACCAAAGTGACTCTGAACGCTGACACGTTCTTCGACTTCGACAAATCCACCATCAAGCCAGAAGGCCGCCAGGTTCTGGATCAAGTGGCTGACACCGTTCAGTCCATCGATCTGGAAACTCTGATCGCTACCGGTCACACTGACTCGATCGGCGCTGAAGCTTACAACCAGAAGCTGTCCGAGCGTCGCGCCAATGCTGTTAAAGCATACTTGGTCAACAAGGGCGTACCTGCAGACCGTATCTACACCGAAGGCAAGGGCGAAGCTCAGCCAGTGGCGTCCAACAAGACCCGCGAAGGCCGTGCTCAAAACCGTCGCGTAGAAATCGAAATCGTGGGCAACCGCAAGTAATTCTTGCTGCATCACGTATTTCTGTAGCTAAGGCTACAATTAAGGCTCCGCTTTTGCGGGGCCTTAATTTTTTTGGATGAGCCATGACCGCTTCCACCGTCACTAACGTCAATGTCGATCCCGCAGAGATCGATAAATTCAGTGCACTGGCATCCCGCTGGTGGGACCCTGACAGCGAGTTCAAACCGCTGCACGCCATCAACCCTTTGCGTCTGGACTGGATTCTGTCCTACACCGGCTCCCTGGCGGGCAAGCAGGTATTAGACGTCGGTTGTGGTGGCGGAATCTTGTCGGAAAGCCTGGCTCAGTCCGGTGCCGACGTCACCGGCATTGACCTGGCCGAGCGCTCCTTGAAGATTGCCCGTTTGCACAGTCTGGAATCGGGCGTACCCGTCAAATACGAGATGATCAGCGCCGAAGACATGGCTGATCAGCACCCGGGTCGTTTTGACGTTGTCACCTGCATGGAAATGCTGGAACATGTCCCCGATCCGGGCTCCATCATTGCGGCCTGCGCCAAACTGGTCAAACCCGGTGGCTGGGTCTTTTTCTCGACTCTGAATCGCAATCCCAAATCTTTTTTGTTTGCCATTGTGGGCGCCGAGTACCTCTTGCGCCTGATTCCCAAAGGCACGCACAGCTATGAGGGCTTCATCAAACCCAGCGAGCTGATTTCCTCGGCCCGCCGCAGTGGTCTGGATGCCCTGGCATTGAAGGGTCTGGAATACAACCCGATTACCGAGCACTATCACCTGTCTGGCGACACCTCCGTCAACTACCTGCTGGCCAGCCGCCGCCAAAGCTAAGCCCTCATGAATAAACTGGTTCTATTCGATTTCGACGGCACCTTGGCCGACTCTGCTCCGGATCTGGCCGCTACGGCCAATCGCATGCGCAAGGAACATGGCCTGCCTGATTTGCCCTACGAAGCACTGCGTCCCTATGCCTCGCACGGTGCACGGGGGCTGCTCAAGGTAGCCCTGGATATCAATACCGATCACCCCAACTACGCACAATTGCGAGCGCAGTTCCTGCAGGACTACAACGATCACATGACGGAGCTGACCTATCTGTTTGAGGGCGTAGCCCCCATGCTGAAACAGTTAGAGCAGGCCGGCTACACCTGGGGCATCGTCACCAACAAGCTGGAATACCTGGCCCTGCCCCTGATCCGTCATTTAGGACTGGAAGCGGGTTGCGCAGTCACCGTCGGCGGGGATACTACCCAGCACACCAAACCTCATCCCGCCCCCTTGTTGTATGCCGCCGAGAAAACGGGCTTTGATCCCAAAGACTGCCTGTACGTAGGTGATGATCTGCGCGACATCCAGGCAGGTCAGGCTGCTGGCATGGCCACCATGATTGCCGCCTACGGCTACTGCGCTCAGGACGAGAGCCTGAGCACTTGGCAAGCCGATATGACCGTGCATCACGCCTCTGATATCTGGGAAGGCGTACAACGCTGGGCCAACGGTCAGCTTTCCCGCCCTTCCCCACTAGCCTGCTAAACAGGCTTAAGGCAGCAGCTCCGACAGGCGCTGCTGCATCCACACTGCCGCAGGGGGCAAAGTTTGCCCCTGCCGCCACAGCATCCGCACTGGCAAGGGTGGCAAAACCATCTCCCGGCAATGCAACTGCGCCAGCTTGTTGCGCAAGTTTGCATACTCGGCAATATTCAGGGGCAAAATCGCCCAGCCCAGACTATCGGCCACCATATCGGCAATGACATAAAAGCTGTCTGAGCGCCACACACTGGGGCTGACAACCATTTGCTCTGTCCCTTCAATATGAATCAGCAATTGTCGATGTGCCGTCAGCTCTTTACGGCTGACCTGATGCTGACTGGCAAGCTGGTGCGTACGCGCCACACAAATCGCTTGGGGCACAGCGCCGATATAACTTTGCGCGAATGACGCGGCATCAGCACCGCGATCAAACTGAAAAGCCATATCCGAGCGGCCTTCCTGCACATAGTCCATCACCTCGGAAGCGGTTCCGTTCCAGACCGTTAATTCCAGTGCAGGCCAGCGTTCAGCCAGCTCCTTGAGCAGCAGCCGCAAGGGCTCTTGAGGCAAGGCTTCATCCAGAGCAATTTCCAGTCTGGTCGGTTGCCCTTGCGAGAAATCCAGTGCCCGACGATTCAACACGTCTACCTGACGCAACAGAGCCTTGGCTTCCAGCAGCATGATTTCGCCCGGCACCGTCAGGCTTAACGTTCGTCGTGAACGATCAAACAACTCCAGATTCAGATCCGCTTCCAGCAGGGAAATCGAGGTGCTGACGGCTGACTGCACCTTGCCCAACTCTTTCGCGGCCTGAGTCATGGAGCCAGTTTCTGCCACAGCGACAAAATGTCGAATACGTTCCAGTGTCCAATCCATTTATCTATTTTATAGATGCTAATCAACTTTGACTGTTGATAATATTGATAGATCATACTTGCTTTCCTACCGCTCTGGTCTTTTATGCTGCACAGCTCGATTACCCATCAAGCCCACACTGCTCCCCTATCCCCAAGCCGTCGCTGGTTGATCCTGGCAATTGTGTCGGCAGCTCTTCTACTGATTGTGGTGGACATGACGGTGCTCTACACCGCCCTGCCACGCCTGACCCATGATCTGCAGGCCTCGGCCTCGGACAAGCTGTGGATCATCAACAGCTACGCTCTGGTCGTCTCCGGACTGCTGCTAGGCATGGGCACCCTGGGTGACCGCCTGGGTCACAAGCGCCTGTTCCTGTCGGGTCTGGCCATGTTTGGTCTGGCTTCAGTCGCAGCCGCCTACTCTCCGAACCCAACGGCCTTGATCGCCGCACGCGCCTTTTTAGGTGTGGCAGCGGCCATGATGATGCCCGCCACTTTATCGCTGATACGCATCACCTTTCATGATGAGCGCGAACGTGCGGTGGCCTTCGGTGTCTGGTCTTCTATCGCCTCCGGTGGTGCCGCCTTTGGTCCGGTTCTGGGCGGATTCCTGCTGGAACATTTCTGGTGGGGATCAGTCTTTCTGATCAACGTGCCCATCGTGCTGATCGCGTTGCCTATGGGCTGGATTCTGGTGCCCCGCTCCACGCCAGATGCATCGCGCCCCTGGGATATCAAAGGCTCCTTGCTGATCATGGTGGGCCTGGTAGCCAGCACCCTGGCTATCAAGGAAATGGGCAAGCTGCATACGGATTGGGGTTTGACCGCTGCCGCCCTGCTGATCGGCATCTTGTTTCTGAGCTGGTTTGTCCGTCAACAGAACCGCAGCCCTTTCCCTTTGCTGGACTTTGCCCTGTTCAAGGACGCCACGCTAAGCACCGCCGTACTCTCTGCCTTGACGGCCTCAGCGGCCTTGATCGGTATGGAGCTGGTGTTCAGCCAACGCCTGCAATTGGTACTGGGTTTCTCACCATTGGAAGCGGGCCTGGCCATTATTCCCTTGCCGCTGGCAGCCTTTATAGCCGGCCCCTTGGCCGGGCGCCTGCTGGTCGTCATCGGCAGCAAGCGACTGCTGATTGGCGCCCTGAGCTTGGCAGGAGCAGGCATGGCCGCTTATCTGCTGTGGCATAACAGTGCACAGCCTCTACAAGTGATCAGCCTGGTCATGCTGGGCCTGGGCATCGGTGCGGCCATGACGGCGGCTTCCAGCACTATCATGCAAAGCGTGCCGCCTTCGCGCGCTGGTATGGTGGCCTCGGTCGAGGAAATGTCTTATGAACTGGGTGGTGCGCTAGGCGTGACCATTATGGGTAGCCTGCTGTCCTTCGTATATAGCGCCAGCCTGATCTTGCCACAGGAATTAAGTGACCGCGCCCTGGCCTACGACAGCCTGGATCAGGCCTTATTGATGGCAGAAACCATGCCACAGAATCTGGCTCTGACCTTAAGTGAACTGGCCCGTGACTCTTTTGATAAAGGCTATGTCGCCGTACTGGCCAGTTGTACGGCTTTGCTGGTGATGGCGGCCTTGGCGGTCTGGTACTTCCAACGCAACAACAGCCATCAGAAAGCCCATTAATCTTTCTTCAACAGCGCCAGCTTGTCGGTCTGAGTCGCCCAGTATTCATGATCCGGCAAGGGCGCTTTTTGCTGGCTGATACGCTTCCAGGCCGGGTCCTCGCTCAAGGTCCGGTTCAGCTCCACATAGACCTGCTGCTCGGGCGTCACATCCTGATCACTGACAATCGCCCCCACCGGACACTCGGCCACGCAGATGGAGCAGTCAATGCATTCGTCAGGATGAATGACCAGGAAATTCGGGCCTTCAAAAAAACAATCCATGGGACACACCGTCACACAATCGGTGTACTTGCACTGGATACAGGCTTCCGTCACTACATAGGTCATGAAACAGCTACTTCAACAAATAAAGACGGGGCATAGCATAACAGCTGAGCATGAACATCATGTGATCGCTGTCGGCTATGCCCCGGGTATTCAGCCTAGAGTGGCATATACCACTGCCCCATTAAACAGCGGGCGGTTCGGCGGGTTCGAACTTGAATGGCTGGGCTGGTTTGAAGTGGTCCAGCACTTCACCCATGTAGACCTTGCTTTGCTCCGGCCCCAGATCCAGCTTCATCACTTTGCCGGTTTCTGCCGAAAAATCCGCTTTTTTCATATCCACCCAGAATGCACCGGGTGACAGAACCGAATCAAAATAATACAAACTACGTTGATGGTCGAACACCGTGCGCCAGCGTGTCGAGGAGTTGTTGGGCTGACCGGGCACTGTCATGCCATATGGAGTAGAAGCGTTACGTATCACGCTCAACACACTGGCTACGGCCTTGTCATCACTCAGGTTGCGTGGCACTGCATCAATGTAAAAAGAGGCGCGAGCAAAACGATCTGCAGCACGGCTAGTGCCGGGTAACATGTTCATGCCCCCCACCTGTTGCCAGTAATCCTTGATGGCCAATTGCTGATCAAATGTGGGCGAATTGGTCAGAACCTGATATTTACGACTATGGTGGATGTGTTGCTTACCGTCGATATACTCGATAATCGCACTATCCCCTGTGGCATCCGACATGGACAGGTGCAAAGTTGCCAAGCGATCTTCACCTTTGACCTTGGCAGTAACGACTACAAAGGGATTTTTTTCTAATGCAGCAACCGCTTCGGCCACGGTTGCAAAATTATCCAAGACGTACTGTCCCCACAAAGACATGCTTAAGGTCTTATCGCCTTTTTGAGGCGTGGGATATTGGGACTCCACCAGCCACAGCAAGTTGACGTTCAAACCTTTTTCATTGGCCCCGTCGGTAGAAGCAATGTCATAACCCGACGCAATCACGCTGCCGTATTTCGAGGTCCACTCAATGGACGAGGGGCCAGCTTCGCCAGTACGTTTTTCACCGCGAGGAAAAATCCAGAGGTTGGTGCCGACATCCAGCTTCCAGTCCATGGAACGACCGGTAATCACCTGTCCGTTATCACCCAGAAAAACAGCTCGGGTACACGCCTGAGAGGCCGCAGGCACCAAAGCCAGCCCAACTGCGCATGCCAGCAAAGTACGACGACATTTTTTTAGCAACATCTTTCTCTCCAGAGACGGCTAGCCGCCCAATCAATAAAACAAAAAAACCGACTGCTTACACAGCCGATACATTGGACACGGGTGTAACAAAAACAGGATTAGGACATTGCGTCAAGCCAAGTTAAGTCTTGTGGTGCAAGACCGACAAAAACGGAGCATGAAATCCCTTGTTTTGAGAATAAAAACATTTGCTAACTCATGATCGACCGCAATATTATTTTTTCTTCCTGATCGCCTTGAAACTGCGTTTTTCACTCTGAAAACGTGGGTAGCTGCCTTATCAGCCCGCGTATAAATGAACCAAATACGATCTCCAAACTAAACAGGCCTTTTTCTTGTTTTAAAAAACTTAAAAATAGTCATTCAGATCTGAAAACACAGGCGATGTGTGCTCGAAATCTTTTACCCAGAACTGGAAGATCATTAATTACCAGGAATGGCCAAATCCTACCCGTAGGCACAAGGAACGGCATAATGCCTCGACACGGACTTCAATAACATGCAATAAAAAACAGCCCGTAACGGGCTGTTTTGCAAATTCATCTAAAACTCCAGGCAATCAAAAAACCCCGGCAATCCTGCATAGCTATCCATGAGCTGGTCAATGACATAAGCACTATCACGGGTTTCCAGAGCCAGCAGGTTTTCCCGGTAATCTTCTTCAGCCAAGCCAACGGCTATGCGACCCGGTTCGACACGGGCACCGGCCAGCAGCTCGGACAGCTTGGGGTCCTGCATCGCCTCCAGGGCAGCGCGCAAGGCCAGTTCTTCGTCCGTGAAACCAACTTGTCCGGTGCGATCAGCGTGTAACGCCGCTTGCACTAAGGGCAACAAATTATCAATATCTTGCTTGCTAAGGTAAAACACATGCATGACACGTTCTCCACGGGTTGGTGATCGGCTAGTCCAGCATACCGAAAGACACAAGACTGGCGCTAGTGCACCGTCATTTACAGAATTAAAAAGAGGGGCCATGACAATGATGCGTAAACTCACTTATTCCCGCTGGCTATTATTGGGAATCTTGCCACTGGCCAGTCTGGCTCATGCCCAAGTGAGTGCTCAAGGTCCAGACGCCATGTCCGACAGCACGACTTCGCCACACTATGCCGTGCAGATTACACCCTATGCCTGGATTACCGGCTTGTCGGGTGAGTCCTCCCCCTTCAAACGCGCGCCCTCCCTGGATATAGAAAAGTCCTTTTCAGATGTCCTGCACGATCTGCGTGCCGCGGCCTTTCTGAACGCCTGGGTACGTCGAGACCGCTATGTATTCAACAGTGACCTGCTCTACGTGAACACACGCGAAAGTGAAGTAATAGGTGGTTTGCCTTTGGTCGGTGCTGCAGAAGGGACCGTGGACACACGTCTGTTCATGGCCACATTGCAAGGTGGTTACCGCATCTACGACACTGAACAAGCCAGCCTGGACGCACTGGCCGGTTTTTCGTTTTGGGATATACGCACCCGTGCCCATCTGAGTACGGCTGGCCGAACCCGACATCATCAGGAGAGCTTCAATTGGGTGGACCCCATGATAGGACTGCGTGCGTTCTATCGTTTCACCCCGGAGTTTTCCACTCAAGCCCAGATCCACTTGGGCGGCTTTGGCGTGGGCTCGCGCCTGAGCTATCAAGCTACCTTGACCTTGAACTACGACCTGTCAGAGAACTTCTCCATCGCTGCCGGATACAAGATGCTGGATGTGGACTATCGTCGCTCCGGCCATGTCTTTGACACTCGCATGTCGGGCCCCGTGCTAGGGCTGAGCTGGCGCTACTGACGGCACGTGAAAGGGGGCAGCACCGCCCCCTTTTCACAAGACATCAGGCCATACCATCTACCTGATGCCGTCGCTCCCAGAACCGTGAAGACACTTTTTCAAGCAGATCATCACCGGTTTTAATGACGAACACACCCTTGTCTACTGATACGCCCGCCCTGTCCAGCAAGGGCTGGGCTGCGCCGTTATGACCAATTGCTTTCAAGTGTCCATAGGCGTCGGCTACAAAATCCACTGCCGCCTTGTTAGTGCACAGTTTTGAAGCCTCTTCCTGGGTAAGCAGCAAGGCCACCGCATCAAACAGAACCGAGGGCGCACCCGCAATCTTTTCGTCGGCAGCCAAGTGTGTGCCGTCTGACAGCGTCACCCCCCCTACTTGCGGAGCGATAAGCTTGACGGCCACCCCGGCTTCCTGAGCCCCTGTCAGCAGCATTTCCAGCAAGCCCTTGTCAGCTCCGTCCGTTACCAGAATACCCAGCATCCGACCGGCAATCGGCGACTTCTGGGCCAGTATGGACAAGGCTTTGGAAGGTGCCATGTCGATCGGCTCGCGGGCGGGCTTGGCAGGAGGCGGCAAATCCAGCCCCAATCCCTGAGCCGCTCGTTTGGCCAGATCCTCATCAATGACACGCATGTGCGAGAGCACACGCACACGAACATGATTGAGCTGGACCTTGGACAGTTCAAATACCAGCCCGGCAATCAGATGCTCCTGCTCAACTTCAGTCTGAGAGCGATAAAACAATCGGGCCTGGCTGTAATGATCCGAGAACGACTCAGCCCGTACACGCAGTTTTGCGCCATCGTCTACGGTACTGGGGAAGGTGCGAAAGCCATGCGGCTGCGCGCGCGGTCCGCCCGATTCACCCGCCTCCTCCAGGCTATTGGGCTCGTAGGTCGCACGGCCCTTGGGAACCTGCGTCTGCATCATGCCGTCGCGCTGCATATTACTGAATGGGCAGCGGGGTGCATTGATAGGAATCTGATGAAAGTTGACCGTTCCCAGTCGAGACTTTTGCGTATCCAGGTAGGAGAACAAGCGGCCTTGCAGCAAGGGATCATCCGTAAAGTCGATTCCCGGAATGATGTTGGACGGCAAGAAAGCAACTTGCTCGGTCTCTGCAAAGAAGTTGTCGGGATAACGATCCAGAACCATACGACCCACAATTTTGACGGGCAGACTTTCCTCGGGAATGAGTTTGGTCGCATCCAGCACATCGTAGTCCTGCTTGTCAGCCCACTCCTGATCGAAAACCTGCACACCCAGTTCCCACTCCGGGAAGGCTTCGTTTTGAATCGCCTCGTACAAATCGCGTCGTAGATAATCCGAGTCCGCCCCGGAAATCTTGACCGCCTCATCCCACAGGGTGGACTGCAAGCCCTGCTTGGGTTTCCAATGAAACTTCACAAAGTGCGACTTGCCCTTGGCATTCACAAAACGGAAAGTGTGCACACCAAAGCCCTGCATCATGCGAAAGGACCGTGGCAAGGCTCGATCAGACATCAGCCACATCACGGTATGCAAAGACTCGGGCATCAGGGAGACAAAATCCCAGAATGTGTCATGGGCTGACGCTGCCTGGGGAAAGCCCCGGTCCGCCTCGGGTTTGACGGCATGGATCAGATCCGGGAACTTGATGGCGTCCTGGATAAAAAAAACGGGCATATTGTTGCCCACCAGATCCCAGTTGCCTTGCTCGGTATAGAACTTGACCGCGAAACCACGCACGTCGCGTGGTGTGTCTTTGGAGCCTTTAGAGCCGGCTACCGTTGAGAAACGACAGAACACCGGCACCCGATGTCCTTCCTTTTGAAATACACAGGCCTGGGTCAACTCCGGGATTGCTTGCGTGCATTCAAAATAACCATGTGCTCCTGTGCCGCGAGCATGAACAATGCGCTCCGGTATACGTTCATGGTCGAAATGGAATATTTTCTCGCGCAGGACAAAATCTTCCAACAAGGTCGGGCCACGCGCCCCGAAACGCAAGGAATTCTGATTGTCCGATATCGGTACGCCATGATTGGTCGTCAACTCAGCATGGCCAAACTGATGTAACTCCCCGCCTTGCCCCACGGCATCCTGATTGGTTTTGGCTGCGGATTTTTTAGTCACCATATGTCCTCCAATCAAATCAAACGAAAACCCCGTTCCACTGGGGTGCCCTTGGGAAAAAGCCTAGAAGTTTTAATGACTTGATGTGCGAAGCAATCTCTCAAAACGTAATCAAGCATGTCCACCTTTTTTCGTGACGGAGCTGTAACTGTCTGATGAGCGCTGACATCATGCCCACTTCCTCGCTCTATACTGGGCACGCTTTATCGCCTGCTCAAGCGCGGGCTCCCCGTTTCTTTTTGGAATGATTTCGTGTTTCAAGTCGCTGCCCTCGTTTTTGCCCTTTATGTCGCCTGGCGACTGATCAAACCGCTGAAGATCAAACCCTGGATCAAATGGCTGCTCAGCATCTTGGCCGTCGCCGCCACCTTCCACCACTACACCGTAGCGCTGTTCTGGGGCTCACGGGCCTCACCGGAAATTCCCGCACAAGTCATCATGGTCCTGGGCTGGGCTTTTGGGGCAGTCCTGCTGGCCGCCTGCTTTACCTTGATCACCGATCTGGCAGGTTTACTGATGCGCGTTCTGTACAAGCCAGCCGGGCTGCTTCTGTTGCGCTCCTCTACCTTGCGGGGCATGCTGGGCATCGCAGCGGTCAGCCTGTCCGCACTGGGTGTCTGGCAGGCAGTGCAAGTCCCCGAGCTCAAGTCCATCGAAGTAAAGGTCAAGGGCCTGTCCCCCAAGCTGGATGGTTTCAAGCTGGTGCAACTGACTGATCTGCACGCCAGTCGTCTGCTGCAAGGCCCCTGGATACAAGCCATTGTTGATAAAACACAGGCTTTGAAACCGGACCTGATCGTCATTACTGGCGATCTGGTCGATGGCACGGTGACAGCGCGCCGCGATGATGTCGCCCCCTTGCAAGCCCTGTCTGCCCCGCAAGGGGTATGGGTAATTGCAGGCAACCACGAGTACTACACCCAGTACCAGCCCTGGATAGAGCACTTCAACAGCCTTGGGCTACGTATGCTTCTGAACGAGCACAGCATTATTGAACAAGACGATGCTGCTTTTGCTTTGGCTGGCATTACTGACAAGTCGGCAGCCGTGCATGGGCAACCCATGCCCGATGTAGCTGCAGCAGTCGCCGGGATCCCTGCTGGCATGCCCATCATCATGTTGGCCCACCGCCCTGACACCGCCAAGGAAAGCGCAGCGGCCGGCACGGCCTTGCAGTTGTCGGGCCATACCCATGGCGGCCATATTGTGGGCATGCACAAGCTCGTGCAGATGGCCAATGATGGCTATGTGGGTGGACTGTATCAAGTAGGGGATATGCAGTTGTACGTCAGCTACGGTGCCGGACTGTGGGCGGGCTTCCCGCTGCGACTGGGGCGCGCCTCAGAAATCACCTTGATTACCTTGCGCGCCCCCTGATTCCAGGACTGGAACCGGAGCATCAAGACACGCTGCGCAGCGCCCGTCGACACAGGCGCTGCACAGCAGCATTATCCGGCGCTTGCATCTGCCATTGGGCACATAGATCACGTACCCACTGCGGCTGATCCTTGGCCGCATCATTCAAGAAATTGGCTACCGAGTCCTGCACATACACACTGCCATCCCGATACAAGAGCTCAAGAATCGGCAACATGCGTTCCGGTTCTTTTTTCAGGATGGCAATATGTGCGCACCACACTCCCCGAGGGCGCAAAGCCTCACACGCAAAGCGACGCAGATATTCCGAGTCTGAGCGCGCCCACTGCTGCAAGCTCTGAATCGACGCATCCAGCTCGGCCACCAAATGAGGACGTACCGCCATCCAGGACCATTCACGCACACCAAAATGCGCATCATCAGCCAAAGGGCGCAGTGCCTCCAGGCGCTGAGGCACACTTAAAGATGCACGGGCTCCCACCATAAAGCAGGCCCAGCCCCGCACCACATCAGCCGGGTGATCCGAACAGCGCGTCCAGGCCATCTCGCCATACGTGTCCAGCAAATATTCCCCAATGGCTTTCATGCGCTTGAGAATGCCCAATTGGGCCAGGGTGTCGATGTGCTGTGCACCCTGCTCATCCAAATCCGGAAATACGGTCGCCACCAGCACGCGCTGATCGATGGCCAAGGACTCGGTCAGAGTAAGACCCTGGATTTCCCCCTTGGACAGAGCCAGCAAAATATCAGCCGGTATATCCGCGACCTTGGCATAAGCCTTGCGGTTCTCGATACTCATGACGCGTCTTCTCCACCAGCGGCTTTGTTCAACAAGGCGCTAAGCTGGGTGCACTCCGCCTCGGACAAATGCCGGAACAATTCGCCTATCCACTGGGCGTGAGTTCCTACCAGCGTCCTGGCCAACTCCGCCCCCTGAGGGCTGAGTTTCACCATGACAGAACGCCGATCGGTCTGAGCCGCAAAGCGCTGCACCAAGCCCGCTTTCAGCAGCCCATCCACCAGAGTTGTGACAGTCGCCCGCGTCACGCCTGCCCGTTCAGCCAGGATGTGGGAAGGCATCCCGTCGGGTGCTTCCTCCAGCAGGAACAAAAGTACAAAACGGGCTTCACTCAAGCCATGGGGCGCCAACAAGGCGGCGCAGTCCCGATCAATACGGGCAGACAAGGACAGGAGCTGAAAACACAGGGACATGCCCTGAACGTTGACGCCCTTTTGCTGCTCTGCGTGCGAGAGCAAGGCCCGATATTTCGCTTCCAGTTTCATAGTTCGACATCAAATGATTTGATGTCGAATCTTAATATCAGAGCGCTTCAAAAACAAGAAAAATAAAGGAGGGCTGATTTCACATCATACCAATCCAATCCATAAAGCGGAATATGTCCAGGTAGTAAGGAGCCTATCGACAAAGACAGCCGTTTTTTCGACAAAAGAGTGTCGCCAAAATTCGACAATGCCACATTTTAAGCTTGATGCTTACAAGACAGGCCCACGCATGCGGTAAGGTATAAGGCTGGTCAGGCATCAGCCCTGCCACCGTTCATCAGCAGCACACATGGAATCCGATTACCAGCATCATGAATAGCATCAAGAAATCGAGCAAATTGGCGAATGTTTTGTACGATATTCGCGGCCCCATCATGGACCGGGCCAAACAAATGGAAGACGAGGGCCAGCAACTGATCAAGCTCAATATCGGCAACTTGGCGGTATTCGGTTTTGACGCCCCGGAAGAAATCCAGCTCGACATGATCCGCAACCTGCCCAACTCTTCGGGCTACTCGGATAGCAAAGGTATTTTTGCCGCGCGCAAAGCCGTCATGCACTACACCCAGGAGCAAGGGATCAAGGGCGTGACGCTGGAAGATATTTACCTGGGCAATGGCGCCTCTGAGCTGATTGCCATGGCCACCAACGCCCTGCTGGACGACGGTGATGAACTGCTCCTGCCCATGCCCGACTATCCGCTGTGGACGGCTGTCACCAGCCTGTCCGGCGGTACACCCGTGCACTACTTGTGTGACGAATCCAAAGGCTGGATTCCGGACCTGGACGATATCCGCTCCAAGATCACCCCACGCACCAAGGGCCTGGTTGTCATCAACCCGAACAACCCCACCGGCGTGCTCTACCCCGACTCGGTGCTGCGAGCTCTGGTCGATATTGCTCGCGAATTCAATCTGGTGCTGCTAGCCGACGAGGTCTACGACAAGGTCCTGTTCGACGACATGAAGCACACCGCCATGGCCAGCCTGTCCAACGACGTACTGACCCTGACCTTCAACTCCCTGTCCAAGAGCTACCGCGCATGTGGTTACCGCGCAGGCTGGCTGGTGATTTCGGGCGACAAGAAAGCCGGTGCCGACTACATCGAAGGCCTGAGCATGCTGGCCAATATGAAGCTGTGCGCGAACGTGCCCGGCCAATGGGCCATTCAGACCGCCTTGGGTGGCTATCAAAGCATTAACGATCTGGTATGCGAAGGCGGACGCCTGCGCCGTCAGCGCGATCTGGCTTACGAGCTGATCACCGCGATTCCAGGGGTCAGCTGCGTCATGCCCCACGCTGCCCTGTACATGTTCCCGCGTCTGGATCCCGAGGTTTATCCCATCAAGGACGACCGCCAATTCTTCCTGCAACTGCTGGAAGCCACCCGCGTGATGCTGGTGCAAGGCACGGGCTTTAACTGGCCTCATCCGGATCACTTCCGCATGGTGTTCCTGCCCCACGAGCCGGACCTGCGCGAGGCCATCAACCGCATCGCCAAGTTCCTGAAAGACTACCGTATCAAGCACGGTACAGAACGGCCTGAGTTTGCCCAGGCGACCATTCCAGTCGTAGACAGCGCCGAAGCTGAATAAAAATCGGATTCAATGAAAAAAGCCAAGGATTCATTCTCCTTGGCTTTTTTTCTGGCACTCAAGATACTTGAGTCAATTGCTCCGCAACCCAATCAATAAAGACACGCAGCCGAACATTCGTATGTTTGCTGCGATGAAAAGCCACATACAAGGGCATAGGGTCCATCGTCCAATCCGGGAATAACGCGATCAGGCGCCCTGCTTGCACCGCTTCCTTGGCCAAATACGCCGGCAGGCAAACCAGCCCCAAACCCGCTTCACCCGCTGCCAGATAGGCGTTGCCATCATTCACGGCCAAGCCATAACGGCCTGGCAAAGAAACCCGTTCTTTATCGCGACGCAAGGCATAAGGAAACGGTTTGTTCTGATGCTCCCACAGGTACCCCACCATTCGATGTGCAGACCCGTCCAACTCTTCAGGATGCACAACGGTACCAAACCGCTCCAGATACGAGGGTGCTGCATAGATGGACAGATGCAGCGCCCCCACCCGCTTGGCGATCAAGGACTGGTCCTGAATCTGACCACCTCGAACCACACAGTCCATGCTTTCATCGAGCAGATCTACCGTCTTGTCGCCTACGCCCATATCCAGCTGAATATCCGGGTAGCGTGCGTAGAACGACGGCAAGGCAGGCACCAGCACACGGCTGGCTAAAGGGCTGGGCACATCTACCCGCAAGCGGCCACTGGGCGAAGCCAAGGCTTGGGCCAGATCCCGCTCACTGTCTTCCAGATCGGCCAGCAATTGCACCACACGCTCAAAATAAAGTGCCCCAGCGCTGGTCACACTGACCTTGCGCGTCGTGCGATGCAGCAAGCTCACCTGCAAGCGTGCCTCCAATTGCTGCACCAGATGCGTGGCCCCGGTTCGGCTCAGATGCAAAGCTTGGGCCGCCTTGGTAAAGCTGCCCGTTTCCACCACCTTGGCAAAGGTACGCATCGCTTCGAAACGGTCCACGTATTGTCCCCAATCGGTTGCATTGACTGTTTGGATTATAGAAACAGTGTTGTCTGCCATCCAGCGTTGATCTGTCCACGCACAAGACCTACAGTGCATAGAGCTCAATGAACTTCACCTGCCCAGCAGGCACTGGAAAGCATGATGACTACCTTACGCCAAGCCGTCTTCCCCACCGAACGCCAAGCCTTGTATGAGCGCGGTCACTACTCACCTGCGATTCGTTCCAATGGCTTTTTGTTTATTTCTGGCCAGGTCGGCAGCCGCGAAGACGGCTCACCCGAGCCGGACCTGGAACAGCAAATACGCCTGGCCTTTGAGAACCTCAATACCGTGCTGGCCGCAGCAGGTTGCAGCTTTGCTCATGTGCTGGATGTGACGCTGTTTTTGGTGAACCCGGAAGCCAATCTGGAAACCCTGTGGAAGGTTCTGCCGGACTACTGGGGTGATGCGCCCTACCCGGCGTTGACAGGCGTAGGGGTGCCTTGGCTGTCGGGTTTTCATTTTGAAATCAAGGTGGTGGCACAACTGCCCGAACAAGCCTGATACGCAAGCTCTTGTCGCCTTTATCGATAGGCTAATCGTGCTAATCGGACTCACTGCCAGGCAATGCAGCTAATACCGCAGCCTGCATACTTTGCGTAAACGCGGTATCGCCCATGGCCCGACTGATCATCCCTGTCCCCAGCATGGCGGCAAACAAGAGCATGACTTGCTCTTCGGTCTGCTCGGCACACGCTTGCAGGGCAACGCCACGAAACTGCTCAAACAAGCTCTCTACGCCTTCACTGTAAATTGCCGTGGTCTGCGCATCCGCAGGCAGGCCGCTGGCCAGGGAAGAAAAGGCCAGGATCGGGCAGCTTTGGGTTTGAGGACGGTGCTTGAAATATCGCCGCATCAAGGCTTGAAACCCTTGCACGGCGTCCTGTTCATAGCGCTGGTTGATACGCTCCCAGGATTCGGAGGACTGGGTAAAAGCAAATCGGGAGGCCTCATCAATCAAAGCCTCCTTGGACACAAACTGCTTGTAGAACGCGCCTGCCGTCAAGCCCGCCTCTTTCATGATGTCCCCGATCGAGACCCCTTCCACTCCATGTTTGCGAAACAGTCGGCAAGCCGTCTCCAGCACACGCTCGCGGTTGCGTTCGGCCTGCTCACGCGAGACACGCCCCATTCAAACCTCCGGACGACGAAAGGCAATCAGCTTGGCAATCAGGCGCTGGCACACTTCATTGTTCTGATTCAGGGTGTGAGACTCCACCACCACCATGCCCCTGTCCGCTTTGGAGCGGGAGAGCTGAATGTCGATGATTTTACTGAGCACATGCAAGACATCGCCAGGGCGCGTAGCCCGTGGCCAATCGATTTGCCCACCTGCACCAATAATCCCCTGACTGAATACCAGGCTGTCCACCAAAAGCCTCATGGTAATGGCGGCGGTATGCCATCCACTGGCGGCCAGCCCCTGAAAGAACGTGCCCTTGGCCGCCTCTGCATCCAGATGGAAAGGCTGCGGATCGAACTGGCGGGCAAAGCTGACAATTTGCGCTTCATCCAGAGCATGTTCTGCGCTGCGAAACTCCATTCCCAGGGCCAGATCCTCAAGATAGACAGGTGCTGTAAGGCTCATCCGAATACTCTCCAGAAAGTGTGTGAGTACGCGTCGCTGCCCGCGTAAATAGATTATGGATGGCAGCTATCCTTGCACAGCTTTCCCGGGAAAGCAAGGATAGATTATGGCCATACTCTATTTTTAAAATGGTAATAGTTCTACTTTTTTTACTGCGGAACAAACCATCCAGAAGCTTGCAAGCAGGTGCCTGAATAACGAAAAACAGTCTAAAAATCAGTTCCTTGCGGCCAGTTGAAGGCACAATAGCCAGTGACACACCCGTCAGGCACACCCCTGCTACTACAGGGACAATGCATCTTGAATGCTACACACCCCTCCAAAAACCAACGCCTGAGTTTTCTATCGTTCTGCTTCTGATTACAATCACACTCTTGCGGTTTTGTCGGGACGAACGGTGTTTCATACCCGTCTTTCTTTCCCAGGCACAACCAGTCCTTACCCTGCCCTGAGGCCACAAGCTTGTTGATTCAACAAGTCTTTTGTACCCGCTTCAAGCATGGCTAACCCATTGATTAAGAGGAGATCCTACACCTATGTGCACATTCATTTATGCACTCTTCTTTGGTATAGAGAACGGCTCAAGTTTTCGATTTCGCAGCGCGATAATCTAGACTTGAGCGAAGCAATAACTTACTGAAGGACTTCACTCAGGCCTCAAGAATTATCGTCAGCTTCTATTGACGAGGATGCGCTGTACCCGCGCACCCAAGAAACTTGAGCATGTCATGAGTACTTTACTGTCAGTCCACTCACTCTCTTACGAAACCCTTTCCGGTCCTTTATTCAAAGAAATTGCCTTCACTATCAAGGCCGGAGATCGAGTTGGACTTATAGGCCACAACGGTTGTGGCAAAAGCACCTTAATCAGCCTGCTGTGCGGCGAACTGACGCCCAGGCAAGGCAGTATTTCACTAGCAAACCACTGCATTCTGGCGCGTGTTGAGCAATACCTGCCAGCGGATCTGCACGCCTTGAGTTTGCTGAACGCCGTACTGGCTGCCCTGCCCGCAGAGCAGCACGATACGGATGCCTGGCGCGCAGAAAGCTTGCTTGGCGAGATGGGCTTTCAGGAACAGGACTGGCATACCCGGGTCAGTGCCTTAAGTGGTGGGCAGTACACTCGCCTGCTGCTGGCACGGGCCTTGATTACCCAGCCTGATCTGCTCTTGCTGGACGAACCCAGCAACCACCTGGACCTGCCTTCCCTGCTTTGGCTGGAAAGCTTTCTAAGCAATTGGCGCGGCACATTTGTGCTGGTCTCTCACGACCAGCGCTTGCTGGATCGCGTGTGCAACAGCACCATTATTTTGCGCGATCGTACGCTGTCTTTTTTCTCTCTACCCTGCTCGGCTGCGCGTGAAGCGTTGCGCAATCGAGACGAGGCGGATTTGCGTCGTTATCAAGGCGAGCAAAAGGAAATTGATCGCATCGAACAAAGCGCAAAACGCTTGGCTATCTGGGGACAGGTCTACGACAACGAGACCTTTTCCCGCAAAGCCCAAAGCATGGAAAAGCGCCTGTCCAAACTGCGCGAAAACCAGACCGATCTGACGGATGGCACACCCTGGACCTTGCAGTTGCATGGCCTGGACATGAAGGCAGATCGCCTACTGGATATTGCAGATATGGTCGTCAGCCCGGCACAGAACCTGCCTGCTCTCTTTCAAGCCCATGGCCTGCAGGTGCGCAGCGGGGATCACATCGGATTGGTCGGTCGCAATGGTTGCGGTAAATCCTCTTTATTGCGTCAGCTATGGCAATACTGGCAGGACGAGGCGGACATGGACGGGCTGAAGTTTCACCCGCAATGCCGCATTGGTTATTACGACCAGGACCAACAGCAACTGGATGGTTCCAAGACCTTGCTGCATGCCTTGCAGGACTTTTCGCCCTTGCCGGACGATGTCAGGAAAATGGCGCTGATCAGTGCCGGTTTTCCTTATCTGCGGCATGCACAGAAAGTGAATAGCTTGAGTGGTGGCGAGCGTGCTCGGCTGATGTTTATTGCCCTGTCGCTGGCCAACTATCATCTGCTCTTTCTGGACGAGCCAACCAACCACCTGGACCTGGACGGCAAGGAAGAACTGGCAGAGGAACTGTGCGAATTCAAAGGCGGTTTTATCCTGGTCACCCATGACCGGGAGCTGCTGGAGAAAAGCTGCAATCGCTTCTGGCTGGTGGACGAGGGTTCCTTGACGGAAATGCAGGACTTGACGCAGTTGTATGCTGCTCTGGTCCAGACAGGTCAGCCAGAGGAATCCTCACCCATCCTCAGCCCGGGCACAGGAAGCACAACAAGGGCTCAATCAGCCCCCTCCAGCGACGACACATTGCTGGAACAACTGATTGAACTGGAAAGCAAACTGGAGGCTGATCTGGCACGCAAGCCCAAGCATCAAAAGCCTGGCTTGCAAGAGGTCTGGCAAGCGGAAATCCACAAGCTGCGCCAAGCCTTGAACCTGGAGTAATCCAGACCTTATGCCTTGTCTGCTCAACAGATCCGGCAAGGCATAAAAACAGCCCCTTGTTATCAGATTCAACAAGGGGCTGTCTGTATCTGCTGGGCTTCAGTCTGCTAAATCCAGCACCAAGGTCTGCGACATCAAGGACGAACCCTCACGCAAAGGCTCGGGCTCTCCGCTGGGCACAAAGCCGTAACTCTCATACAGCCGGACGGCTGCTTCATTCGTCAGGGTCACGCCTAAGCGAACACAGGCTGCTTGCCTGCTTTTTGCCCATTGCACTGCGGTATCCAGCAGAGCAAAACCCGCTCGCAAACCTCGCGCCGACGGCGCCACCCACATCTGATAAATATCGGCCAGAACGGGCTCTGAGGCAGACAACTTGCACCAGACCAGGCCGCAAGCCTGCCCCTCTTTTTCAGCGAACAAGACGCGGTCCGTCTCGGACGCACAAGCAGCTTGAATCCGCTCCTGCCAGAAATGCTCAGGATGTGTGGACTCCACGGCATAGGTACTCCCAAATGCATCGGGACAATCACGCAAGGCGCCAAGACGCAATGCTTGATACAGACGCCATTCCTGCGCCTGAACCGGACGAATAGAGATCACAACACATCCTTTTCAAGAAAAATCTGGCGGCGATCAAGGTCGCACGGCCGTCACCTCCAGCTCGACCAGCCAGCCTGGGTTCACCAGAGCCTGGACCGCCATGGCTGATCGCACAGGCAGATTTGGCTGCTCCTTGGTTCCAAAGTACTTGGAATAGCCTGCCATGAAGCCGTCAAAATCCAACTTGCCACCCTCCGGAGCAACCAGGAAGGCCTGCATCTTGATAATGTCCCCTACCGACATGCCCATCCCTTCCAACTGAGCCTTGATCTGCTCCATGATGGATTCGGTTTGCTGCTGCATATTGCCGTAGGCTGCCGTGCTGGCCGCATCAGCCGACTTGTCGCGCACAGCGGGAACAGTACCGCTCAAGTACACCGTGGTTTTACCGGCAGGCACTTCCACTGCCGTCAGAATCGGGAAATCCGAATTGGGAATAGGATGGCGCTTCACATCCTGCGCCAACGCTGGTGCAGCCAGGCTACTGATCAAGGCAGCAGAGGCAAGCATCTTCACGACATTCATAGTTTTCTCCTGATTGAAGGTGTAAAAACCAAGACTTCATTAGGTACGAGCTCTTCCCTAAAGCCTATTTAATTTCAGAAAGCCGCCCTAAAGTTCAGACAGTTATCTTTTGATTCAAAAAAACTGACTTTCTGTAGCCTGTGTAGCAGGCTGTTATCAAGGCAGTAAGCTCATCCACAGAAAGCCTCTGATCGGTCCAAGGCTTAACTCAAAGGCCTCAACAGCAATAAAGCACACAAAGCCAGCATGAAAACAGCAATGCTGCCATCCAGTACACGCCAGGCCAACGGCTGACGAAACACAGGTTGCAGCAACCGCGCCCCATAGCCCAAGGCCAGAAACCAGCTGGCACTGGCCGCACAGGCCCCCAAAGCAAATGCCCACTGCAAGTTACCGGGATAAGGCGTGGACAGACTGCCCAACAGCACCATCGTATCCAGATAGACGTGGGGGTTCAAAAAGGTGAACGCCAGACAGGTCAGCAAGATACGGCGTCGATTGCGCTCGCTCCCCTGCCCGGCCATCAGGCTTCCTTTACCCGTCCAGGCCCGCTGCGCGGCCAGCAGCCCATACCAGGCCAGAAAAGCCGCGCCACCAAAGCGCAGAACTTGCAGCAAACCAGGCCATTCCTGTACCAACGTACCAATGCCAGCCACGCCCCCCAGAATCAGGACAATGTCGGCCAGCGCGCAGATTGCCACCACCAGCCCCACATGACTGCGCTCCAAGCCCTGTCGCAACACAAAGGCATTTTGAGTGCCGATAGCCATGATCAGGCCCGCCCCCGTCAGAAAGCCAGTTGCAACAACAGAGAAGAACATGCCAGCCATCCACAGAATTGAAAAACTGCGTTATGGTGCTGTCATTTACGGTTTAAGAAAAGCTAATTATTCTTCACTTAATTAAGAATAATTAATCAAACAAGCCAATTATGGATCTGCTGCACCCACAACTACGAGCATTTACGGCCGTCCTGGAAGAAGGCAGTTTTGAAGCAGCCGGGCGCAAGCTGTACATCACCACCTCAGCCATCTCGCAGCGTATCAAAGCGCTGGAGGACAGACTGGGGCAAGTGCTGGTCCTGCGCCAGCCGCCTTGTCGTCCAACACCGGCGGGAGAGTTGCTGCTGCGTCGTGTACGGCCCATGCAGGTTCTGGAAGCCGAGGCCGTCGCAGACTTCCTGCCAGAGCAAAATGGCCCACGACGGCCTATCGCCATTGCGGTCAATAGTGACTCGCTGGACACCTGGTTTCTGGAAGCCTTGTCCCGGCTAAGTCAGGAATATGGCTACCTGTTTGATGTGCGCGTGGATGACCAGGACCACACACTGGAATTGATACGCAATGGCTCCGTGCTGGGCGCGGTCACTGCCGAACCTGCCCCCCTTCAAGGCTGCGAGGTGCAGGCCTTGGGCATCATGCGCTATCAGGCCATTGCTTCTCCCGAGTTTGTGGCCCGCCATTTTGGATTGGGAATAGACGCAGAAACCCTGGCTCAAGCCCCCATGATCGTCTTTAACCGCAAGGACGAATTGCAGTGGCGCTTTATACGCCAAATCACGAATGAATCCGTAGCCCCTCCCATCCACTACCTGCCCACCTCCACCGGCTTTGTGAAAGCAGCGGCTTTGGGCCTGGGATGGTGTCTGGCACCCGACTCCATGGTCAGCGATGCCCTGGCCACCGAAGAGCTGGCTTTAGTCGCCCCCGGCCTTTGGCTGGATGTGCCTTTGTATTGGCAACATGCGGCTATCCGCTCCGACACCTTGCGCAATATGGGTAGGGCCCTTCAAGAAGCGACCCGCAGCTCATTGCTGCCGGCGCCTTCTTGAACAGCTCTTTGAGGCCCGTACGGGGAAACAATGGGTGAAGTTTTCCACTTCAGGAAGATGGCAGAAGTCTGATTCATGCCGGCTCTTGCCACAGACTTGTCGAGAACAGCACTCAGGACTTTCGTTTGGTTCTGGAAGGTCGGGCAAGCTCAGAAATAATGCGCGCCAGCTTCTGCGCCGCTTCCCTCATTTGCTCGGGACTGAATGCGCTCAAACCCAGAATCAGTCCCGAAGGTCCCTGCCCAGCGTGATACATGGGTGAGACGGGACGCACTGCCACGCCTTCCTTCATGGCTCGCTGCGCCACCACCACATCATCAACCGGCGAGGTCAGCCACAAGACGGAATGCATGCCTTGATCGCTTGGCTGCAAGCTGGCCAAATCACTGGGCAAAGCCTCGCGCACAATCTCAAAAAGGTGGTTACGACATTGGGTGTAGATCCCGCGCATACGCCGAATATGGCGCTCCAGATGCCCCTCTGAAATAAAGCTGGCCAAGACATGCTGGTCTGCACTGGGCGGGTGCCGATCCAGCAGAACGCGCGCTCCGCAAAAAGCCTGGACCAACTGCGGCGGCACAATCGCATAACCCAGGCGCAGCGAGGGAAACAACACCTTGCTGAAGGTTCCCAGATAGATCACCCGCTCCGGGTCCAGACCCTGCAGGGAAGGAAAGGGATGGCCACTATAGCGGAACTCGCTATCGTAATCATCTTCGACAATCCAGGCGGACATATCGCGTGCCCAGGCCAACAAGGCATTGCGCCGCGCCATGCTCATGGGCATGCCCAAAGGATATTGATGCGAGGGAGTGACAAAGGCAAGCCGCGCATCTGCTTGCAAACGTATGCCCGCAGCCACATCCAGCCCCTCTTCATCCACAGGTACACGAACCATCCGTTCCGGCGAACCTATCGTATTCAAGATCGCGGTAATACCGGGATAGGCGGGGTTCTCTACCCAGGCAAAATCCTGCCTGCCCATCAACACCAGACAAGCCAGAAACAAGCCCTGCTGTGTACCCGTCGTCACAATGACCTGCTCCGCCTCGCAGCGCACCGAGCGTGACCGGCGCACGTACTCTGCAATAGCCTCTCGTAAAGGCAAGGCGCCTTGAGGGTCCCCATAACCACCCGGCGCGCCCTGACCATGGGCTCGCAAGCGATTCCCCAAACGTCGCCAGATGGGGCCTGGCGCAGCGGCACCCAAGGGGATCGACACGGCAAACGGGGCAGAGGGTAAAGGCTGAAATTGAGCCGCAACCGTATTGAATGGCTGGGCGGCAAGTGGTGCAGGCTGGGCAGGCAGCGATGCCGTCCTGCGCTTCTTCGGCCTTGTTTTGGGATTGGCCAGCGAGTGAGCGATGTAAGTGCCCACGCCCGGCGAGGACTCCAGAAAGCCTTCGGCAATCAGTTGCTCGAAAGCCTCTACGACCGTGCCACGGGCGACACCCAAAGACGCTGCCAAGGCTCGTGTGGAGGGCAAGGACTCACCCGGCTTGAGCGCACCGTTTTTTACTGCTTCGCGCAACTTCTGCGCCAACTGACGGCCCAGGCCCCCTGCACTTCGGTCCAGTTCGCCAAGGGAAGGAATCTTTGGATTATGAGCAGTACGAGACATGAATTGTGGTCCATAAAAATAGCGCCAAACTGGTACAGATCAATGATCCAGAATAGACCAATAATAGACACATCACCCCTGAACCCCAAGCCAAGAAAGACAACGATGTATATCCCCGCTCACTTCAATGAATCCCGCCCTGAACCACTGCACGAGCTGATCGCCCAGCATCCACTGGGCATTCTGGTCACCCATGGCAAAAGCGGACTAAGCGCGAATCACCTGCCCTTCATGCTGCATCCCCAGGAAGGTGCACAAGGAGTACTGCACTGCCACGTCGCCAGAAACAATCCCGTCTGGCAAGACCTGGAAAACGGTGACGAAGTGATGGTGATATTCCGTGCAGGAGACGCCTACATCTCCCCACAGTGGTTCCCAAGCAAATTGGAAACACACAAGCAAGTTCCGTCCTGGAACTACATCGTGGCACACGCCTATGGGCGAGCAAGAATACGCGATGAAGAACGCTATGTGCGCGGGGCCGTGGCACGTTTGACCCGCATCCACGAAGCCAGCCAGCCCGTACCCTGGAAGATGACAGATGGCCCTAAGGACTATATCGACGCCATGCTGAAAGCCATTGTCGGAATTGAAATTGAGATCACTCGGCTGATCGGCAAAACCAAGCTGAGCCAGAATAAGGAGGCTCGGGATGTGGAGGCGGCATCAGCAGCATTAATCAGCCAGGGAGATCATTTCATTGGCTGTGCGATGCAGGCGGTGGCAGTAGACAAACGGGAGCAGGAGAACAAAGCGTAGATCACCTGTTCCCCAGCAATAAATATCTTTGCGTCTATTTTTTATGTGCTGAGTGAAGCCAATGCCCGCAAGGGTGACGGCTTCACTCAAGCAGCCGCCTCGGCAACAGCCTTGCGCACAGCTTCACGCGCCCCTACGCGCTCCAGATAAGCACTTAGTTTGGGAAATTGACTCATATCGACTGCATCTCCCTCCAGCCAACCACCTACTGTGTACAGATAAGCATCAGCCACGCTGAACTGCTCGCCCAACACCCAGGGACCCACAATCAAGGATTCCAGATAAGCCGCACAAACCGTCATGTTTTGCGGCACCTTGGCGCGCATGGCTTCTTCGGCCGCTGGATCATCTGCCCAACGGGAACCACGGCGCTTATGTGCGTGGGCCACATGCACCGTGGACGCCAGATAGCTATGCAGCTCCTGCATACGGGCGAACGCAAAGGGATCATTCACAGGCGCCAGCTTGGCATCCGGAAAGCTCTGTGCCACAAAAGTCAGCAAGGCCGGAGTTTCCGTCAAAGCCCCCTGCTCTGTCACCAGTGCCGGCACACGCCCTTTGGGATTGACGCGCAGAAACTCCGGGCTTTGCTGTTGATTCGCACCAAAATCCAGCTTGACCACATCAAAGTCAGCCCCTGCTTCATGCAGCGCAATATGAGTTGCAAGCGCGCAGGTACCTGGCGCGGAATAGAACACCCAACGAGACATGTCGATCTCCTTTTGTCCATAAAACGAAGGGATCATTATGACGCTGAAGCCTTGTTGAGCAAGCAGAAAACAAAAAACCCAACAGCCGTTAAGCTGTTGGGTTCCTTGGGATATCTTGGTGGAGTCGGGGGGAATTGAACCCCCGTCCGCAAGCCGTCCACAGACAGTTCTACATGTGTAGTCAATTAATTTTAAGTTTTAACCTTGGACTGTGCCAATTGACAGGCCTTTCCTTGGCGATCCACTAAGTTTTAGAACCGGACTTCGTGGCGCAGGCCGATTCGATTCTTTGTAAATAACACTGCTGTAGGTTGCCCTACCTAACCCAAAGACAAATTAGTGCAGTGGCCCAGCCTTAAGCGGCTAGAGCGAAACGCTCGTCGTTGGCGTTTGTAGTTTTCCAGTGGATTTACGAGCGTACTGGTGCTCGACACGCCCTGATCTGCTTCTTGACCCACGTCGAAGCCATGTCGACCCCATGTGGATTAGCAACCATATCACATCGGCTACAAAATGTATAGCTCCTGGTGCTAGAATAACCCTCTTCCGCGCTCTGGCTGAGTCCTCGCCAGAGCGTTTTTCACGTACTTCACGCCTACCCATTTGTTTGGAGTCGCTTTTCATGGCCCATCCCGCCAACCAAGCCAGAGGCCCATTAGGCTTTATCCTGCACGGCAGTCTTGTTACTCAAATTGTGATCGGTTTGATCGCCGGTATTTTGCTGGGACGCTTTGCTCCCGATGCCGCGCACTCGATCGCCCTGCTGGGCCAATTATTTGTCTCTGCCTTGAAGTCGGTTGCGCCGATTCTGGTGTTTGTTCTGGTGATGTCTTCCATTGCCAACCAAAAAGCCCAGTCCTCCACCCGCATGGGTCCTATTTTGCTCTTGTACGTGCTGGGCACCTTCCTGGCTGCACTGATTGCCGTGATCGCCAGCTTCGCCTTCCCCGTCAAGCTCAAGCTGGATCTGGCCGATGCCACCTTGAACCCTCCTGGCAATATCGTTGAGGTATTGCTGGATCTGCTGACCAGCATTGTGGTGAACCCGGTTGATGCCTTGCTCAATGCCAACTACATGGGCATTTTGGCCTGGGCTATTGCTCTGGGTCTGGCGCTGAAACACGGCTCGCAAGGTTCTCGCGACCTGCTGACCGATATGGCCAATGCCGTGTCGTCCTTGGTGCGCCTGGTCATTCGCTTTGCGCCGCTGGGTATTTTTGGTCTGGTGGCAGTCACTATTGCTGAATCGGGCTTTGATGCGCTGCGCCAATACGGGCTGCTGCTGATTGTGCTGGTAGGCTGCATGCTGGTGGTGGCTCTGGTCGTCAACCCCTTGATCGTGTTTGCCAAGCTTCGTCGCAACCCCTACCCGCTGGTATTCACCTGCCTGCGTGAAAGCGGTATCACAGCCTTTTTCACCCGCAGTTCTGCGGCCAACATCCCTGTGAACATGGCTTTGTGCGAGCGCCTGGGCCTGCATAAGGACACCTACTCGGTTTCAATTCCACTGGGTGCCACCATCAATATGGCCGGTGCTGCCGTTACGATTACCGTCCTGACGCTGGCTGCGGTGCACACACTGGAA
Source organism: Alcaligenes sp. RM2 (assembly GCF_052931795.1). NCBI lineage: Bacteria > Pseudomonadati > Pseudomonadota > Betaproteobacteria > Burkholderiales > Alcaligenaceae > Alcaligenes > Alcaligenes sp. RM2. Next base: position 490,813 of record NZ_JBRFIO010000001.1, on the reverse strand, counting down.
ATCCCGGCTGACCTGCCTACCGCCCTGCTGCTGAGCCTGGTGGCTACCATTGCCGCTTGCGGTGCATCGGGCGTTGCTGGTGGCTCTTTGCTGCTGATTCCACTAGCATGCAATATGTTCGGTATTTCCAACGATGTCGCCATGCAAGTGGTTGGCGTTGGCTTTGTGATTGGAGTGGTACAAGACTCGGTAGAAACGGCCTTGAACTCCTCGACCGACGTGCTGTTTACCGCTGCGGCAACACTCGAACCAGGCCGTGCCTGATTTGATATCTTGACGCACAAGGGGCCAGCCATTCAGGCTGGCCTTTTTTGTAGGCCGATCAAGCAACGCCTGATTGCCTCAGCCCAAGTACCCGCCGCCATGCTTGAGTGTGCAGGCACTCAATGCTTCTGCAATCAGACTCTTACCAAGGAATCTTCGTGGATTTAGCCAGCCTTTCTCTGTATATCGTTGCAGTATCGGCCGTCACTATCATGCCGGGCCCCACCATGCTGCTTGCCTTGAACAATGGTGCACATGGCGGCAAACGGATCGCAGCATGCGGTATTGCGGGTGCGGCGCTCTCGGACCTGATTCTGATTGCTGCCGTCAGCTGTGGACTGGGCGCGCTGCTGCTTGCCTCCGAGCAGCTTTTCACAGTGGTGAAATGGATAGGTGCGGCGTATCTGCTCTATCTGGCCTATGGTCTCTGGCACGCTCCGGTCAGCTCTATCCAGACAGGCACCCCCACGGAAAAAGTTCGGACGGGTCGCGCGGCTTTTCTGCGATCTTTGCTGGTTGCCCTGTCCAACCCTAAAGCGCTGCTGTTCTTCTCTGCATTTTTGCCGCAATTCATTCGTCCGGAAGAAGCGATTGCCGTTCAGTACATCACACTGGCCTTGGTCACAGCCCTGATTGATATGGCTTTAATGACTGTCTACGCCGTGGGTGGCCATCACGCCATGCGGCTGCTTTCCGGCAAGGCTATGCGTTGGTTGAACCGGGCTTGTGCTGGCATGCTGGCAGGTCTGGGTATTGCGCTAAGTCTGTATCGACGCGGTAATTCCAACTGAAGATCGCAACCGCCAAGGAAAACAAGGGACCTGAATCGGTCCCTTTTTCTTATGTGCTGCAAGCCAGTCTTGTCTACGACAAGACTGCACCTCACCATCCGTGACGCTAGAGCAACACGCCAAACGACAAACCGCAAACCCGTGCCAGGTCCTTTCACCCAGCGCCATGTTCAGGCTGATGGGATCGTATATCATCATTCAGATGGCCACCACGAATAGCCTGCTATGGGTTCAGAACAGCCATGTCTCACAAACTCCGGTTTGCCCCAGCGGCCAGCAGCCCAGCCTGAACCGGCACGATTTCCCTTCACCCCGAATCAACAAGGAGCCAAGATGAAGCGTATCTATTTAGCGGGTCCTGATGTGTTTTTCAGCGATGCCACCGAGCGTGCCAAGCTGCACAAGCAATTGGTACGAGACTTTGGCTTCAAGCCCTTGCATCCCGTTGATCAGGAAGAGATCGAGGCCTCGGCTATCTACCACCATAATATTCGTCTGCTGGACCAAGCCGATGCGGTTCTGGCCAACATCACGCCCTTTCGAGGCGCAGAGATTGATACCGGCACCGCTTTTGAAATCGGTTACGCCGTAGCCCAGGGCCTGCCTGTTTTTACCTACCGCTCTACCGCCGATACCGTTCTGGACACCGTCCGCGAGCACTACAGCCCAATTGTGCTGGACCCGGCCAGCCAGATCTGGCGTGATCGCAATGGTGCGCTGATCGAAGACTTTGGCCTGCCCTCGAACTTGATGGTGGCGATCAGCACGGAGTTTGTACACGGTTCCTTTACGGATGCCCTGATCGCCGCACAGGATTATTTCAAAGCTATTGGCTAATTCATTTTCGGAAAAAATACTGCTGATTAATCAATCACAAGCAGTCAAACAGAGTCAAAATTAAACGGTTTTCAGGGACATTAAACGCATCTTGTACTCAGGTATGATGTGGACTTGAAACTCCCTGCCCGAACACAGGAACCACAATTGGTTCCCCGCCGTACCCGCTTTTCCTGAATCAAAAAAACAGGGCTATGCCCCGCACCATGCCAGACACCAGCAACATCTCTTTTCTTGATCGTGTACGCGCCATTCTTAGTGATCTCCCCGCTTCCGAACGACGTCTGGCCCAATTCACACTGGATTTCTCGGGTGATTTATCCAGCTACAACGCCTCGGAACTCGCCAGTCTGGCCCAAGTTTCCAATGCCACTGTCACACGTCTGATCCGTCGTCTGGAATACGCCAACTACGAAGCGGCACGCAAGCAGATTCGCACGGAAAGAACGGATGACTCCTTCACCTCGGTCCACCAGCCGCTATCTCCGGGCGAGGCCGCCTTGCACTCACACTTGCAGGAAAGCTATAGCAAACTGGGCAATACCTATCGGCATCTGTCCCATTCTGTTCTGCAGGAAGCCAGTCAAGCCATCAGCCGTGCGCGGCAGGTTTGGCTGGTGGGTTTGCGGGCAAACTACTTTCTGGCCGGGCATTTTTACTGGCATTTGTCCAAACTCATGCCGGGCGTACGGCTTATCCCCGGAGCGGGGCAAACCGTCTCCGACTACCTGGCCGACATTCAGCACCAGGATGTCGTGATTGTTTTTGATTTGCATCCACGCCCCAGCTACATGCCGGAGCTGATCGGACGCCTGGAAACACGCTGTGCGGACATCGTGCTGATCACCGACCAGGATTACAAAGAGCGGCCCAAGAGCCGCTGGTCCCTGCCCTGCCAGCCTGGGCCTGAAGCGCTGCCTGATAATTCGGTGGCCGTTGCCAGCCTGTCTCATCTGCTGCTGTCCGAAATACTGAAAGTACGTGGCGCTGATCGCCGTGATGAATCAGAACAAGAACTGGCCACCGCTGACGCGCTGTTTTGAACTAACAAAAAACACCCTTTTCAAGCTCTGCAAGCCACTCAGAGCAGAAGAGACCAGCTCTTGTGCCAGTGCGTCTCCTGCATCATTTGCCCCGCCCAGCTAAACCAAGGCTCCAAAATCAGAGCCGTCTCCTCCCTCATCTACGACCAAAGTCGCCTGTTGGGAAAAGTTGATTCGTTCTATACATGCTGTACACAGAGCGCCCTCAAGCGCCAACTCTCTGTACACGCCGTGTTTAGAGAGCCTCGATGCCAAGAATCATCAAACCCCATAAGGAGACATAAGAATGAGCTCAGCCAATACTGTCGTGACGGCAGTAACCCAGCACCCCGCCTATCAAGAGCTGCTTAGAAGACGCAACCGCATGAGCCTGGTTTTTTTCGGCTTGACCGTGATTGTGTACGCCGGTTTTATCTTGACCCTGGCCTTTGACCCCGAACTTTTCAGCCGCTCTGTCGGCTCCATGACCATGACCATTGGCGTGCTTAGCGCCGCCATTGTGCTGATTAGCGCCGTCGTCCTGGTGTCCACCTTCGTCTACATTTCCAATAAGGTGTATGACCCCTTGCTGGCTCAAATCATGAAGGACGTGACATGAAGAGACTACTTCTGAGCCTGGGCCTGTTTGGCATGGCCAGTGGCAATGCCATCGCGGCCCCGTCCGGCCAGGCCAATACCTCTGCCATTGTGATGTTCCTGATCTTTATTGCCGGGACCATGGTCATTACCTGGTGGGCGGCCCGCCGTACACGCACCACGTCCGACTTTTACACCGCCGGTGGCGGTTTGACCGGCTTTCAAAACGGCCTGGCAATTGCCGGGGACTATCTGTCCGCCGCTTCTTTCCTGGGGATTGCGGGCATGGTGTACGTCAGCGGTTTCGACGGCATGATTTACGCCATCGGCTTCATGTTCGGCTGGCCGGTTGTGATGTTCCTGATTGCAGAGCGCCTGCGCAATCTGGGCCGCTACAACTTTGCCGACGTCACCTCGTTTCGCCTGTCGCAAAACCCCATGCGGATTCTGGCGGCCAGTGCCTCGCTTCTGATCATTGCCCTGTACCTGATCGCGCAAATGGTCGGTGCTGGCAAGCTGATCGTGCTGTTGTTTGGTCTGGACTACAACGTGGCCGTGGTGATTGTGGGTTCGCTGATGATGATTTACGTCACCTTTGGCGGCATGACGGCCACCACTTGGGTACAAATCATCAAAGCCGTGCTGATGCTGGTCGGTGCTACCTTGATGACTGTTCTGGTTTTGGCCGCGTTCTATTGGGATGTCGATGCCATGCTGGCCGCCGCCGTGGAAACACACCCCACCGGACACGCCATTCTTGAGCCCGGCGCTGCCGTCAGCAGCAACCCGCTGAACGTGCTGTCGCTAGGTATCGCGCTGGCCTTCGGTACCGCAGGTCTGCCCCATATCCTGATGCGCTTCTTCACCGTGGCGGACGCCAAGGAAGCCCGCAAATCCGTGATCTACGCCAGCAGCTTTATTGGCTACTTCTACCTGCTGACCTTCATCATCGGTTTCGGTGCGATTGCCTTGCTGGTCAAGCATCCCGAGTACTTCCAGACGGGTCCGGACGGCTCTTTCAATATGCTGACCAACCTGATTGGCGGCACCAATATGGTGGCGGTGCACCTGGCCAATGCGGTAGGCGGCAACCTGTTGCTGGGCTTCCTGGCAGCAGTTACCTTCGCCACGATTGTGGCCGTGGTTGCAGGCTTGGCCTTGGCCGGTGCCGCCGCCATTTCTCATGACCTGTACGCCAACGTCATTGCCAAAGGCCGCGCCACCGAGAAAGACCAGATGCGCATTTCGCGTATCTCCACAGTGGTGTTGGGCGTGCTGGCGATTTTGCTGGGCATTATCTTTGAAAACCAGAACGTCGCCTTCATGGTGGGCCTTGCCTTTGCCATTGCAGCCAGTGCCAACTTCCCGGTCCTGGTGCTGTCGATTGCCTGGCGTGGCTGCACCACGCGTGGTGCCACCATTGGCGGTTTTCTGGGCCTGGTCACCGCCACGGTGTGGGTGGTCTTGAGTAGCACCGTGTGGGTGGATGTCTTCGGTTTTGCCGAGCCCATCACCCCCTTCCCTAACCCTGGCATCCTGTCCATTCCGCTGGCTTTCTTCTCGATCTGGCTGTTCTCAACCCTGGACAACAGTGCCCGCGCTGCCAAGGAACGCGAAGCCTTCGAGGCTCTGACCGTACGCAGTCAAACCGGCATTGGTGCTGCCAGCGCCAGCGCTCACTAAACACACTTTTCATGCTGATGTAATCAGCACGCAGGAACAAGAACAGGGCATTTCGGTGCCCTGTTATTACTGATAGGCAGCTCATCCTGGCAGGCACCATTACAGATACTTGAACATGGCATAATCCCCACATGAATGAACTGCTCATTGCTGACGATCACCCCCTGTTTCGTGAGGCGTTACGAGGCGTCGTCGCCAGCCTGTTTCCCGGCACGGCCATCTACGAAGCGGATCGTATCTCCAATTTGTATCCCCTGGTCGACGACCATCCTGACGCCGATCTGCTCTTGCTGGATCTGGATATTCCAGGGGCAATCGGTTTCAGCGCTTTAGTCCATTTACGCGCGACCTACCCATCCCTGCCCATCATTCTGGTCACCGCCCATGAAGAGGCCCGCTTCATGCGCCGCGCCATGGATCACGGAGCCATGGGCTTCATCCCAAAATCCATTGATGCACAGACGCTGGGCGTAGCCCTGCAGGTGGTTCTGGATGGTGGCACCTGGTTGCCGGAAATCGGCTCTTCCTCTCCGGGCATCAGCCTGGACGAACGGGAGGTCGCGGCGAAATTGCGCGAGCTGACACCGCAGCAATTTCGCGTGCTGCAAATGCTCAGCACCGGGCAACTGAACAAACAGATTGCCTACGAACTGAATGTCTCGGAGGCCACCATCAAGGCGCACATGACCGCCATCCTGCGCAAGCTCGGTGCTTCCAATCGCACCCAGGCGGTCTTGATGGCCAGTCATCTTGGCCTGAACCAGGACGAATCTCAGGACGCTAATACGTTTTAATTTGCGCGGCCAAAAAAGCTCGCAGTGAAGCGGGCTTGACCGGCTTGGTCAGCACCAGATAACCATATTGTCGAGCCGCTGCTTTCAGCTCGTCGCTACCATCCGCCGTCAACAAAGCGCCTTGCGCATGAGGCAGATGCAGACGCAATAGTTGCAGTGCCTGCAAGCCGTCCAGCCTATCATGCAAGTGATAATCCACCAGCAAGACATCGGGACTCAAGGCAATTTTCTCCAAAGCGCTATCTACCGTGTTGGCGGTGATAATTTGTGCTCCCCAGCGCCCCAGCAGCACTTCCATACCCGCAATAATATCCAGATCGTTATCCAGACACAGCACACGCAAGCCTGTTAAAGGCAAGCCATCGGCAGGCTTGCTGGACTCGTTATTTTGCTGACTGCTGGCCTGCGTAGCGTCACTCAAAGGAACGCGAATGGAGAACATGCTGCCACGCCCCACTTCGGATCGCACATCCAGCATGTGCCCCAACAAGACCGCAATACGTTGGCAAATGGACAGGCCCAAGCCCAGGCCACGGCCATCCCAATCGAAGGCTTGTTCATAGCGATGAAACTCCGCATAAATCTGCTGAATATGATGTGGCGGGATACCCTGGCCTGAGTCCCAGACCTGAAACTCCAGCTCCTCGCCCCGGACCCGCACGCCAAACACCACTCGTCCTTCCTGGGTGTAGCGCAAGGCATTGGCCAGGAAATTCTGCAACACGCGCCGCAACAGACGATGGTCGCTATACACCTGCAAAGGTCGAGCATGAATCCGCAACTGGATACCACGTCGAGCAGCCATAGGAGCGTATTGGTCTGCCAAATGCTGCAGCAGATGCTGCACATTGATCACGCCCAGATCCGGCTTCAAGGCTCCGGCATCCAGACGGGAAATATCCAGCAGGCCTTCCAGCAACTCCTCCGCCGTACGCAAAGAGGTATCGACTCGCTCGGCCAGATTGGGCATCTCCGCCAGGTCATGCGTATCGCGCAAGGCCGACGCAAACAGACGTGCCGCGTTAATCGGTTGCAGCACATCGTGGCTGACGGCCGTCAGGAATCGGGTACGAGACTCCTGGGCTTTTTCCGCCTCCTGCGTACGCACCGCGACACGCTGCTCCAGGCTGTCGTTCATCTCCCGCAGCTCGCGCTCCACGCGCTTGTAGTGCGTGATATCGCTATAGCTGGTGACATAACCGCCGCCCGGCAAAGGCCGCCCCCGCAGCTCGATCACCTGCTTGTCATTCAACATACGCTGAGTCACATAGGAAGAGCCTTCGCGCATGAACTGAATACGACGTTCTATGGCTTGTTCCACCCCTATGCTTTCCACGCCATCGACCTTGCCCCGCTCGGCATTAAAGCGAATCAGGTCCGCCACGGATCTTCCCACGTACAACATGCTGGGCGGGTAATCGAATAACTGCTGATAGCGCTGGTTCCAGGCGACCAGCCGCATGTCCGCATCCACCACACTGACACCCTGATCAATGTTCTCCAAGGTGGCCAGCAAAATATCCCGATTGAAACGCAGTTCCTGCCCCGCCTCATCCAGCACGGCCATGATGGCAGCCACCTCCATGCCCGAACCACGCAAGGCGCTGGTCAGCACCAGGCGCGCGGACGCGGCCCCCACCGCAGCTGCCAGCAATAGCTCCGTGAAATGCACCCAGGAACTATCCGCCCGCAAACCAGGCTCCAGCGATTGCTTGGCCTGTCTGGCCTGCGTTTCAAAAGCCCGCTTCGCCATTTTTTTACCAACGATACGCTCTGCCAAAAGCAGCAAATCCTGTACCGACAAATCCCCATAAGAATGACGGGCCGCCAAGGTCTGCCGCTCCGCATAAGGATTAAGAAACGGCTCGGCCCGCAAGCGCTCTCCCAAGCCCGGACGCCGACGCCAGGACACCCACAAAAAGGCGCTGATATTGCACAGCAGGGACCAGAAAGTGCCATGTGTCAGCGGGTCCCAGCCCTCTACGCCAAAAAGTTGATAAGGGCGCAGCCAGGACAGGCCAAATGGCCCGTGATACAACCAATCATCCGCCAGCCAGCCCACCTCGGTCAGCGTCGGCAAGAGCAAGGTATAGACCCAGATGGCAAAGCCCAATAGCAGTCCGGCCTCTACGCCCTGTCGACTGGCACCGCGCCAATACAAACCACCAATCAAGCCCGGCCCAAACTGCGCAACCGCCACAAAAGCCATCAGCCCATACGCGGCCAGGGTCGTATCGCTGCCGCTGAGCATGTAATAGCCGTAAGCCACACCCGCCAGCGCCATGATGGCGACACGGCGTATCCATAGCACTGTGGAAGCCACCGTACTTTGCTGATACTGCGCCCAGCCACGACGCAGCAACAAAGGCATCACCAAGTCATTACTGACCATGGTTGAGAGCGCCACGCTGGTCACAATGACCATGCCAGTTGCCGCTGAAAAACCGCCTATGTAAACCATCAAGGCCAAGCCAACCTGGTTTTGCGACAGGGGCAAGGCCAGCACAAAACTGTCCGGTGCCACGCCCTCGCCCCCGACGCCAAACAGGCTGACTCCTGCCGCGGCAATAGGCAAGACCATGACGCTGACCACCAGCAGATACGCCCCAAACAACCAGCGCGCCCGCCGTATATCCACCACGTCCCCACATTCCACAATGGCCACATGGAACTGACGGGGCAAACAAATAATCGCGGCAAAGGCCAGCAAGGTTTGACCGACAAAACCCACCGGCGGACTGTTCTCGAACAGTGTGCTGACGGCCCCCACCATATTCAGTTCAGTCTTGCCAAACCAGCGAAAGGCGAACAGGCCAACCGCCACCAAGGCCACCAGTTTCACCACGGACTCAAAGGCCACGGCCAGCATCAAACCCGGTCTATGCTCGGTCGCGTCCACCTGGCGTGTTCCAAACAGAATAGAAAACAAGGCCATCAAAATCGCGACATACAAGGCCGGATCACCAAACAGCCCGGCGTGAAACTCGGTCCCGGCCAGCACACTCAAACTCAAGGCCACCGCCTTGTATTGCAGGGCCAGATACGGCACGGCCGCCACCACGGCAATCCCCGCCACCATGGCCGCCAAGCGCTGCGAGCGCCCATAACGACTGGCCATGAAGTCCGCAATGGAAACCGTGTTCTGGGATTGAGCCACCAGCGCCAGGCGTTCAATAATCCGCCAGCCAAACAGCAGCATCAGCATGGGGCCAAGATAAATAGGCAGAAAGCCAATGCCATAGCGCACCGCCGACCCGACCGCGCCGTAAAACGTCCACGACGAACAGTACACAGCCAAGGCAAGGCTGTAGACCGTAGGTCGCAACCAGGGGCGCTGGGTATACAAAGGATTCCTGTCCCCGAACCAGGCAATGGCGAACAAAATTGCGGCGTAAATCAACGAGGCCAACACCACCCAAGCTGGCGTCATCTGCACTGTCTCCTACTTTGGTATAACGCGATGATTTTTCTCGCGATTGTGAGTAATACTAAGACAGTTCCAGCAGGATCTGAGCTCGGAAAACTAGGGCTTATCACCTATACCCAATTTGATTTTCGGGACAGATCTCTTGGGCAGGCAGCACCCGCAGCATCATGAGCCACGGTGAGGATCACCTCACGCACCGATAAACCCAGAACGATGCCTGCATTCCTGTCCTCATGTCGCATTTAACAAGCGCAGCAAAACAATGCGCAGGCGGTATTCAAGCCAGCGCTGCATCACCTGTTTGGACGAAGAGCTTTCGTCTGGCATCACAAGAAGAAATAGAGCGTTTGAAACCGGGGAGTCACTGCTCCAGTCCAGAACTCATCTATCACTCGCAAACGAAAAACGCCCCGACAAAAAAACTATCTTTCATCGTCACGCGGGGCAAATTAAAGGAGGCAATATGAACCACTCAACATTGAACTTTGATCGCTATCCACAGCAACCGCACGGTGGAACGCTGGTCAACCAGGTTGTCCCGGAGGATCGCGTCAAGGACGAGATCGAACGTGCGCGCACCCTGCCCAGCATCCGCGTGGATCTGGAAGCCGTCATCACCATCGAGATGATTGCTACGGGCGTGCTCTCCCCCAACAAAGGCTTCATGAACGAGGCCGACTACAACTCCGTGCTCAAAGAGGGTCGTTTGAGTAATGGTGTGGTGTGGCCTGTGCCGCTGAGCTTCGCCCCGATTGGCGATCGCAACCGCGACATTATTAAAGGACTTTCGGTCGGCTCTGAAGTGGCGCTGACCAATAGCGACAACGAGCCGGTAGCCATCCTGAGCATCGAGGACATCTTTTCCTACGACAAGGAGCAGCGCGCTCAGCAACTGTTTGGCACCACGGACAGAAATCACCCCGGTGTGGACTCCATTTACCGCCGCATGGGCGATGTGTCCCTGGGCGGGACCTTGCACCTGCTGCAGCGTGTGGACTGGGGCCCGTTCGAAAAGCTGCGCCGCGAACCCAAAGACACCTGGCGCCTGTTCTACGAAGAAAAGAAATTCAATTCCGTGGCAGGCTTTATCACCGGTGCGAATCCGCTGCACCGTGGCCACGAGTACATTCACCGCAATGCGCTGGAAGGGATTGATGGCCTGTTCCTGCAACCATTGGTGGAAATGGCCAAGCGTGAATACGTGCGCCACGAGTTCCGCATGATGGCCTACCGAAATGTGCTGGATACCTACTACCCCAAGGACCGTGCCATCCTGTCACCGTTGCGCGTCACCTATATTTTTGCTGGCCCTCGCGAAACCATTTTGCATGCCCTGATCATGAAGAACTATGGGTGCACCCACGCCTTGATTGGTCGGGATCACGCCGGGATTGGCAGTTACTACGACAAGTACGCCAGCCACAGCATTTTCGATCAGTTCAGCCCCAAGGAAATGGGCATTGATGTGCGCCTGTTCCATGAAGTGTTTTACTGCACGCGTTGTGCCTGCCATGCCACCTCCGAGACCTGCCCGCACGATGATCGCTTCAGGCTGACCATCTCCGGCACCGGCATTCGCGAGATGCTGCGTCACGGCATCATGCCGCCCAAAGAAATCTGCCGCCCTGAATCCATTCTGCCGGCCATGCAAGGCGTACAGCCCAAAGGACTGTGCGAGGCAGGCGAAGCCATCCAGCCCGTCAGTAAAGTGATCCAGAGCATGTTCCCCTACTACACCCAGTACACCCGTCTGGGCGGGGCCAAGCGTAGTGAACCGCTGGATCCATCTCAGCTGACGGTGCGCGATCTGGAAATCGCCAGCCACGACGTGCGGCACCATGCGGGAGATATCTACAACGGGGTGTACACCGAGTACAGCGCCGTGGTGGATCACAACCGCAATATGCAAGCCGCCTGGATTGAGGATGCACGTGCTGCCCTGCGCTTCCAGCAAGAGCGTCTGATCAGCGATCTGGAAGAAAAGCAGCAGCAAGCACCGGAAGAAGCCTCGGACGAGTTCATGTATCAGGACAAGCAAGAAGTCGTGCGCGAGCTGCATTCGGCCCGCAGCTTGCTGGATGATATTCCGACCGTGATTTCTGCCAAGCAGTTGACCAAAAGGACCTGGAACGTCCTGCCTTACCAGCGCTATCGTGGGGCGGATAAGGAATAAGGCTCTATCCAGCTTCCCCCTGAACAGAAAAAGCCCCTGACCTTAACAAGATCAGGGGCTTTTTCATCACGAAATCTGCCCGAAGGCAGACTCAAACTGTCCAGAACCTGCTTAACAGACCTCTTCCAGATTGACCTCATTCACAGGCATCAGGCGGCGGTAGAAAGTAGGCAAAGCAAACAAGGCACCATGAATATCAGCGTTGTAGAACTGCAGGGAATCCTGGTTCTCGCTGCTCATACGCTGCTCCAGTCGTTCCTGGATTTGCTCGGCGGAGAAAGCACGCGGGTTCAGCTCGTCGGAGGCAATTGCCAGCCCCCAGTAAGAGCCGTACAGCGGAATATGCAGACCGTAGCCATGCACTTGTGCAAACACACTGGCCAGGGATTCGCTCAGGTTCTTGACTTGCTGACTTTCGTGGAAAGGCGAACCCAGGTGCAATACCAAAGCACCACCACTTGCCAGCGCACGTTTGCAGGACTCAAAAAAGGCAGTCGTGTACAAGGGACCGGCCGGAGTTTCGGGGTCGGTGAGGTCCAGATAGATCAAGTCAAAGCGTTCCTGTGTATTGGCCAGGAACTTCGCGCCGTCTTCGATCTGAATTTGTACACGCGGGTTATCAAACGCCCCCTTGTGAATGGACTGCAAGTGCTCGCGGGCCACCTCGATCACCTCCCCATCCAGCTCAACCAGAGAGACTCGCTCCAGACTGGGGTACTTCAGCAGTTCTTCCAGGGCTCCACCATCCCCACCGCCCACAATCAGGGCACGACGTGGATTCGGGTGAGACATAGCGGCCGGGTGAATCAGACCTTCGTGGTAGAAAAATTCTTCGGCCTCGGAAGTCATCATGCAACCGTCCAGGCGCAAGGTCTTACCCAAGGTTTCGGAACGCAGCAACTCCAGACGCTGAAAAGCAGTCTGGCGCTCCAGCAAGCGCTCGGTGAAGCGAAAGCCGTACAGCGCATCCTGATTCAGGTTTTCCGTCAGCAGTTCACCAGCATGGGCCGGGCCATCGGCCTCGCCACGCCACAAGCGATTACGCTGGGCCTGACCGGGCTTGAAAGCCTGCTCAATACCGTCAATCAGGCGGGTCGCCTTGCCGGAATTGTCCTGCATGAAATTGCAGACATAAACGTCCAGCGTCACGCCACCACGCTCTGGCCAGGTATGGATGGCCAAGTGAGACTCGGCCAATAACAGTACCCCGGTAACACCACCAGGCTGCCCTTCAAATTCGGGAAATGCCTGCCACTCCTCACCAACAATCGTCAGCCCTGCATCAATAGTCTGCTGACGGCAAAAATCCGCCAGTTTCTGGGCATCGATCAGCAGCTCCGGGCTGCATGCACATTGGTAAAGGTCTGCGGTCAAGTGCAAGCCTTGCATAATCGTGTGCTCCTTTAACAGATTTTGCGCTCCCTACCAACGAGACGACCGCAACGTAAAAACTTCAAAGCGAGGTGCACCTGGAATGGCGATCACCTCGCTTCATCGAAAAGAGCGCAAATTGTACCTTATATCAAACTTAAATATATGAAAATAACCCTATTTAAGGGAAGATTAAGGTATATACGACGCGGAAGGCAGCAGAACCAATTCCATGACCAAATGCGCTCCTGGACCCGGACGGTCCTTGAAATAGACTCTGCCCCCGTGGTGGTGAACAATCGAGCGCAAAATGGACAAGCCCAGACCGCTTCCTTGCACCTGTTGGCCGGGCAGGCGATAGAACTTGTCAAAGACCTTCTCTTTATAGAGCGGATCAATTCCCGGCCCTTGGTCCAGGACCTCTATCCGAGCCCAACCGGTTTCGCCCGGCTGCAAGCGCAGGGTCACCATGGTGTCCGGCGCGGAGTACTTCAGGGCATTTTCCAGCGCATTGCGCAAAGCCACCAATAAAGGAACGATATCCACCTTGGCCCACAAGCCATACTCGGGCACATCCAGGTAAATGCGGTGGCGCTGTTCGTGAAAGGGGCGCAGACTCAGGCGCAGCACGGCACGCAAATCGGACTCGCGCCATTCCTGCATGCTCGTGCCCTCATACTCCATGCGATTCAAGCGCGTCAAATCGTCCAGCAGCACATCAACGCCACGAACCTTTTCATGTAATTGAGAGTAGATCTTGCTAGCCCAGGCTGACGGGGTTGTCTCCAGTTGCAGCAATTGGATATAGCCGCTGATGGCGGCCAGCGGGGAGCGTATTTCATGGGCAGCCATGGCAAAACAGTCAGCACGATCGCGCTCCTGTTGCATTTTTGTGCTGACATCGCGAATCATCAACAAAGTTGCGCTGTCTGAATCGGAGGCCGCATAGGCATGAAACTCCAGGGCGCGGGCCTGTTCCCCTTCCCCATCCCGGTGCACATAGTAAAAAGGATTTTTTTCGCGGTTAATAACCCGACTAATCCCAGGGAGCAAATACGCTAAATCTGCCCGTATTCCCTTTTCCAGATTCTGGAAAAAATCGATTAAATCATCGTTATCATTGGCCAATTCCGGCGTATCCAGCAAACGCCGCATGGCCCGATTACAACCCTCAATTCGACCACAGGAATCGAACATGACAATGGCATCGGGCAAGGCATCCAGCATTTGCTCAAAGCGATGTGCTTTTTCATAAGCCTGTCCCGGCCATTTAGGCGCGCCCGCTCGGTCAAACAAACGTTGCCCGATCAAAAAACTGGTAAATAGTGTGAGCAACAAACCAATCCCCTATTTTCGTCCCAAAACAAGCACCAGGCCTGCCTCAGTGTGATTTCAATCTCCATACGACAAAAAGCCAGTCCAGCGGATAAACCAAGCATTTTTCTAGATGGGATTACTGATCTGCCAATGCCCTTGCATCAGCCTGGGTGAAAAAACGGTTAATCGCCTAATAAATAAATTTCATAACAATCAGGCGGAACAATAAGAAAGGGATTAGTACTTTTTAAAAGTTTTACTCCAAAACCACCGCCCATACTGCTTAACGGCAGAAACGGCCTTATCATAAGGCGCATAAATTTTCTTTGAGGAAACAAGGGGGCTTGTACAAAATGGATTCCTATTTATTTCATAAAGACTGACCAGGATCAAGACTAACGATAAAAACAAGTGCTAGGGTGCTAACACCGTTTTTCTTGGCCCGACAAGCCGAGCACCGCCCGGACCCGCCCGTAACATCAACACTTATAAGTGTGTTCAGCTCCCCACACTGGGCCCGTCCGGTAACACGACAGCGCAAGGGATACGCGTAAAATCAGCAAGGCGAGTCCAGGTTCACAGGCCCGCCCGATTGAAGTGAGTCCCTGATGAAGCATGAACATCTGAAAATCGGAGATATTAGAAGCATGTGTGTCGAATACTCTGCCTATCACTTGGCGTGAACAGGCCACTTCCCCTTGCCATTAGTAGTATTTCTGTACTTACTAATACCGTCTCTACACTCTGCACTGCTACATCGGGGCCCATAGCCTTTCTTTCCCCGGTCTGGCCTGCTTTCATTTTGTTGACTCCATGAACGACGCCGTTTACTCCACTCGGCAGGCTGCTGATTTACTAGGTGTGTCTGTACGCACCGTACAACTTTGGGTAGAAGCCGGGACCCTGAAAGCCTGGAAAACCCAAGGCGGGCACCGTCGCATCGACCGCGATTCCGTACAAGCCATCTTGCAAGAGCGCCGTGGGCAAACCAGCCCCCCGACGCCTGATGTTCCGATCACTCCCAGCCTACCTGTTTGCAGCGGTGAACCCTGCCTGCGCGTACTGGTCGTTGAAGACGACCTGGATTTGCTGGCGATTTACCGCATGGCCATGGAACATCTGCCCTTCCCGGTCGAATTGCGCTGCGAGCAAGATGGCCTGAAAGGTCTGATTGCTGCCGGCAATTTCTACCCCGATGTGCTGATCGTGGACCTGAACCTGCCCAAACTGGATGGTTTTGCCATGCTCAAGGCGCTGGCCGATGCCCCTGAAACCGAACATACCCAGATTTATGTGATTTCTGCATTGAGCGCCGCCGATATTCACGCGCGTGGCGGTCTGCCCGGCAAAGCAACAGCCCTGACCAAGCCCATTCCCATTGCCCTGCTCCTGCAACTGCTCAGCGAAGCCTTCCACGCCCAGTACCTGCCCTCCTGAGCACGTCCTCTGCCCTTTATCAGCCAGGATCAATTTTTTCAATTTCGATCTTTTTGTGACAAAAATTTTCATTTGATTATCATTTTTTTATTTTTAGACATAAAAAACGAATCAAATGATACTATTCACGAAAATTCACAACAAGAAATTGATCCGTTTATCTCGAGTCTTTTGCTGATACAAAAATACAAAGGGAAAGGCTATGCGCAAGAACCTACCAATTACCGGCATCGAAACCGAGCTGCTGGACGAGCAATATCTCATTTCCAAAACTGACCTGGCCGGCCGCATCATTTATGCGAACCCGGCCTTTGTCGAGGTGAGCGGGTTTAGTCGGGAAGAATTGATTGGCGAGCCGCACAATATCGTGCGTCACCCCGATATGCCATCCGAAGTTTTTGCAGATTTGTGGCATACCTTAAAACAGGGCCGTTCGTGGGTGGGGGTGGTAAAGAATCGCCGTAAAGACGGCGGTTTTTATTGGGTTCTGGCCCATGCCAGTCCCATTATTGAACAAGGGGAATTAACCGGCTTTGCGTCGGTTCGTGTGCGCGCAAAACCTCAGGATATTCAAGCAGCTGAACAGTTTTATCAGGAATTGCGCGAAGGTCGAAATCGTTCCCGAACGATACGCGCTGGCCAAATTACGGCTCGCAGCTGGCGTCGCCCTTTTGCCGGCCTTCGTTTCCTGGCTGGTCCCAGTTTGCTGGCCGCCTTTTTACGAAAAGGCCTGTTGAATCTGGGTATTACCGGCGGGATTATTGCCATGATCCTGAATACGGAAATGCCACAGCAAAGCATGATCCTCCTGGCCAGTTCTCTGGGGGTGGGGACACTGATGATTTTGGGCTATCAGGCCGTGCTGATGCGACGGGTTTTGGGATCGTTTAAAACGGCCACGCACATCGCCCAACAAATTGCCGCAGGCAACCTGACAGTCAACACACGCGGACCCGCTGTGAAGAAGCTGGAAACGCTGGGCCAGAATCTGGATCTGATGCGTAAGAGCCTGATGAGCATTAGTACCGACGTGGACCATAGCTGCAGCAACAATCAAATGGTGTCACGCAAGCTCTCGGATAACAGCGCCCTGCTGGAAGCACGCACTCAAGAGCAAGCGGCCTCCATGCAGCAGACCACTGCCAGTATGAGCTCCTTTGGGCAAGCCGTTCTACAGACCGCAGAAAACGCCAAGGCCAGCCACGAACTGGCTAGCCGCAGCGCGGATATCGCGGGTCGCGGGAACGAGGCGGTTCAGAAAGTCAGCTCATCCATGCAGCAGATTCTGGAAAGCTCGCAGCATATCGGCAATATCGTGTCGATGATCAATAACATCGCCTTTCAAACCAATATCCTGTCGATCAACGCCTCAATTGAATCGGCCCGCGCCGGAGAGGCCGGTAAAGGCTTTGCGGTGGTTGCCTCTGCCGTGCGTTCGCTGGCTCAGCAAGCGGCTCAAGCGGCCGATGAAATCAAGCAACTGGTCACCGAAACCCAAACCCTCAGTGCTGAAGGTGCCACCCACGCCGCCCATGCGGGGCAGACCATGCAGGAAATCCTGACATCCGTGTCTGAGGTTGCGGGTTTGATGGGTGAGATTTCTGCTGCCACCAGCGAGCAAAGCATCGGTTTGGGCCAGTTGACCCAGGCCTTGAAACAGGTGGACCAAATCACCAGCGACAACGCCGCTCTGGTCCATGACTTGAGTGAAACAGCGCAGGAACTGAACCAGAATGGGGCCGAACTGCAAGAGGCTATCAGCGTCCTGAATCACGGAGAAAGTGCGCATACTCACCCACCCACTCGCTCTGCTGCCCCCTTGATCCTGGCCCCGGTTGTGAAAATGGACGCCGCTCGTCGCAAACCGGCCCACCCAGGCCGACTACGACAATTGGCATCCAGTACCTGAGTTCGCTAAAAGCCCAGGCTTTCAGCCCCTCCCAACAAGGCCAGCACACCCAGCACGGCAAAGATACAGGCAGCAATCCGGTGTACCAACTGAGTCGGCAAACGGCGGGCAATGCGCTCGCCAAACAAAACGGCAGGTGCGTTGGCCAACATCATGCCCAAGGTCGTGCCCAGCACCACCAAACCGAACTCTTGATATTTAGCAGCCAAAGCGACCGTCGCAATCTGTGTCTTGTCGCCCATCTCGGCCAGGAAGAAGGTCACCAGCGTGGTGCCAAAAACACCAAAACGCGTACGGGTGGCTTCGGCATCATCGATCTTGTCAGGAATCAGAATCCAGATGGCCATGGCCAGAAAGGAAATACCCAACACCCAACGCAGCACTTCAGGATCCAGCAAAGCGGGAACCCAAGCACCAATGGCGCCAGCCAGACCGTGATTAACCAAGGTTGCTATGAAAATAGCGAGAATGATGGGCCAAGGGCGTTTGTAGCGGGCTGCAAGAATAAAAGCCAACAATTGGGTTTTGTCCCCAATTTCTGCCAAGGCAACCACACCCGTGGAGATAAACAACGCTTCCATAACAACTCCTGGCCGGATATGAGACAAATGACCACAAACCCTCCCGGCCAAACGCGAAGGTCCATGGTCAAAAGTCTTGCCAGGCTAAGTTGCTATCAGCGCCATGACCCTGTGTAGGTCAAGTATGTTGACGCTGATCTTCGGTAAACCGAAGCGGCTACTCCCTAATGACGAAGCGCATCGTAGCCCAGATTAAGACGCCTGTCCAATCGGGGCTTTTCAACGCACAAGAAGTACACTTGCTTATTTTCACGCTTTCACCAGACGCATGACTGCCCAAAACCCAGCATCGGCTCAGCCCAACACCTACCAGCGCTATGTGCTGCTGTATCTGTTATTCATGATTTTGCTGTGGACCGTTTTGATGGCAATTAGCCATAAAGCCCCCGATCTGGACGGCATGGAAGAACTGGTCTGGTCGGCCAGCTTCGAGCTGGGCTATTTGAAGCATCCGCCCTTCCCAGCGTGGGTGATGGCCGCCTTGACCAGCGTAGTCGGACGCCCGGCATGGCTGACCTTTGCCGCGGGCATGACAGCTTCGGTGCTGGGGCTATGGTTTATCTGGAAACTGGCCTGCGAATTTCTGAATCCCGAACGCGCCTTCATGGTCTTGCTGATCAGTTCTGTCAGTATTTACTTTTCCTTGCGCGGCACCATTTTTAATCACAACACGGCACAACTGTGGTCCGTAACCGCCGCGACCTGGTTTTTCTATCGCGCCAGCCGCGACCAGAAACCGGCAGACTGGTTATGGCTGGGCGCCGTCGCTGCGCTGTCTACGGTCACCAAATACAGTGCCGTGATTCTGTTCACCGCCTTCTTTTTGTATTTCCTGCGCAGCGGTATGTGGCGTCAGCGGCAGACCTGGATAGGGCTGGGCTTGGCCCTGCTTGCCTATGTGCTGGTCTTGTCGCCCCATCTGTACTGGCTGGTGAAGCACGACTTCGCCCCCTTCCGCTATATGGACGGCTCGCTGGAAACACATACCCGCTGGGAGGCCTACAAGGAACTGCTGGCGTTTAGCCTGGACCAGCTGGGGCGACTAAGCCCCATGGTTGTGGCCATGATTGCGCTGGGTATCTGGAATCGTCGTGACAGGAAAAAGCTGGCCCCATCTGACGCGGCCTTGCAAAACAAGCAGCGCTATGCCGATGATATTTCCCGCAGCGACAAGCAATTCCTGCTGTGGGTGGGCCTGACTCCGATCGTCAGCACCGTCTTGATTTCAGCCATGATGGGCACCCGTCTGGTCGCTTCCTGGGCCACCACCTTCTTTGTTTTGTATGGCTTTTTTGCTCTTTGGGTCATGCACGGCAAGGACAAGATCCAGCTGCGGCGCGTGGCTATTATTGTGATCGTGTTGCAGATATTGCTGGCATCGGGCTACGCCTTGGCTCGTGGCCCATTGGCCTGGCATAAAGGTCGGGACTCTCGCTCCACCTTCCCCGGCCCGGAAGTGTCTGCCCAAATGCAAGCCATCTGGAACGAACACATGCCCGGCATCCCACTTAAAGTCGTAGTAGCCGATACCTGGCTAGGCGGCAATATTGCCGTTCATGCCGGCCAGGATGTGATGGTCTTTATTGATGCTGACCCGGCTGCTTCACCTTGGCTGACACTCCCGCAGGATATGGAATGCGGCGCTCTGATTGTGTACAGCATTCAGACCCGTGGGAAACCTCCCGCATCCTTGCTCCAGCTGTACGAGCAAGCCCCTATCAAGGGGCAGGCCGAGCAGCGCTGGTCTTCCAAGCGCAGTCCCATGATTGATCTGAACTGGGCCATTCTGCCGGCACAAAGCAGCTGCCCCTTTGCAGCCACCGCCCGCTGAATCACTTAAATTTTGGGGTGATGCACCGGCAGTTGCTCACCCAGATAATCCAGAAAATGTCGTACCGCCGGGGCCATGCCTCGGCGGGAAGCAAACACAGCGTGAATAATCCCCGGCAAGGGTGCCCACTGTGGCAATACCTGCACCAGGCGTCCGGCTTTCAAGGCCTCGCAACACATATAGTCGGGCAAGATACCCACGCCTATGCCCTGCTCCACCCCTTCACGCAACGTCAGCAAATCCGAGGCCATATAGCGCGGCCTGTGCGTTACCGTCAGGCTGGCGCCCTCGGGACCATACAGCTCCCATTCGTTTTGACCTTGTCGGGCCGACATGGCCACCGTGGGCAATTTCACCAAATCAGCCGGGCCGCGCACCGGATCAAAACGCGCCAGCAGTTCAGGCTGAGCAACCAGAATCGCCCCTGTTTCACCCAGGCGCTTGACGATATAGCTCGCACTATCACTTAAGGTGCTGCGCACTCGCAAAGCCACATCAATCCCGTCCGCCACCGGATCAACCACCCGGTTGCTGACCTCCACCTCCAGCTCGACCTGAGGGTAGCGAATCAGAAACTGTGCAAACACGGTCGACAAGACCGTATGGGCCAAGGTGACCGGGCAACTGATACGCAAGAGACCACGCGGTTCTTGCTGCACTTGAGCCACCGCAGAATACGCAGCTTCGGCCTCGTCACGCATGGCCTGGCAATGGCGCAGGAACACCTCTCCAGCAGGGGTCAGAGACAGGCTGCGCGTGGTGCGTTGCAGCAGGCGCACACCGACTTCAGCCTCAAGACGGCTAAGACGTCGCGATACTCGCGATGGCGGCATGCCCAAGTGTCGGGCAGCAGCACTAAAGCCGCCACGCTGTACCACTTCGGTAAACAGCACCATGTCATTTAAGTCATACATACAGGGAAGTTTTCCAGGATTACAGACAAAAGTAGAATAATCTTTCTCAGAAAAACCGGCTTATCAAAGGTATGGGCATCAAACATAATGACACCATTCCTTCATCGCTTTGGACACCAAACATCATGAAACTGCTACACGTAGACTCCAGTATCACCGGCGCCAACTCCGTTTCCCGCGAACTTTCGCAATTTGTGGTTGATCAACTGCGCCAGCAAAATGAGCAAGTCCAAGTGGAGCATGTAGATCTGGCCCTGAACCCGCCACCTCACTTTTCGGCTGACTCCCTGGGCATGCGCCTGGGTCTGGACCCAGCCACCCTGAGCGAGCGCCAGCGTGCCGAGAACGCCATCACCGAACAATACCTGAGCCAGTTCCTGGCTTCCGATGTGGTGGTGATTGGCGCCCCCTTCTACAACTTCACCATTCCTAGCCAACTGAAAGCCTGGATGGACCGTCTGGCTCAAGCTGGCCGCACTTTCCGCTACACCAGCAATGGCCCGGAAGGTCTGGCTGGCGACAAAACGGTTTACCTGGTTCTGAGCCGTGGTGGCATCTACTCCGAATCGGAGCAAGGCCAGGCCATGGAACATCAGGAAAGCTACCTGCGTGTGATGTTCGGCTTCATGGGTGTAACGGACCTGCGTATTGTGTACGCCGAAGGTCTGGGCAAAACCCCAGAGCTGCGTGATCAGATTGTAGAGAACGCCAAGGCCAGTGTCAGCGCCTTGCTGGAAAAGAGCCCTGCCTAAGACCGGGAAGGCCTGGTTCGACCAGGCCTTGGCTGTTTAGTTCTGCACAAGCAGCCACCCGCCCCTTCAGCTCTCAAGCCTGAGCAAGCAAAGATAAAGCCGGATCCCAATCCCTGTGTGGACATCGGATCCGGCTTTCTCTTTTGCGTTGCCTGCCAGCAGGCAGCACATTCTGATCGCGCTTAATCTCCACCAGAGAAAAACACAAAGGGCCAATTGATGGCCCTTTGTGTTGATACCGCGATAAGCAGGAACGAAATCGGAGCAGAATCAATTTCTGCCCGCGCACCCCTTTTTATTCGTCTGTTTCCAGCCAGTGGCCCAAGCGCAGACGCTTGGTGTTCAGGTAAGCCTCGTTGAAGGGATTACCTTCAATTTGATGCGGCACACGCTCCACCACATCAATGCCAATTTCTTGCAGGGTTTTTACCTTGCGCGGATTATTGGTCATCAGACGCAGCTTCTGGATACCGACGTGCTCGAGCATATCCTTGCAAATATCATAGCGACGCATATCCGCAGGAAACCCCAGCTTCTCGTTGGCTTCCACCGTATCCGCACCCTGATCTTGCAGGTTGTAGGCACGGATCTTGTTCACCAGACCAATACCCCGCCCTTCCTGGCGTAAATACATCAAGGCACCACGGCCTGCCGTAGCAATACGTTCCAGTGCCAATTGCAGTTGAGGGCCGCAATCGCAGCGCAGGCTGAACAAGGCATCGCCCGTCAGACACTCGGAGTGGACACGGGCCAGGACAGGCTCGCCGTCGGCCACATCCCCCAAGGTCAACAAGACGTGTTCTTTTTGATTGCTGCGCTCTACAAATACATGGATTTGGAATACGGCCCAAGGGGTAGGCAAACGGCTGGAGCTGACGTAGTCCAATAAAGCGCCGGGTTTGGCCTGCTGGGCAGCCAGCGGGGAGTCCGATTCTGATGCCAGTGCGGCATCCGGGATGGATTGCATAATGAGTCTCTGCTGCAACGAAGAAATGCGGCTTGGCCCCATCCGGGGCAACCTAGCAATGATAGCCCAATTCAGTCCATTTCTTTAAGCCTGAGGCAAGATGCTTTTCAGGACTAATTTCGCTTGTCCCCCCTATGACACAGACATGAAACATTCACCTTATGTGCCTATCCTTATAGCGAAAAGTTCTGCGATCCGGTATTCTACGCAACAAGAAAATACATAAAATGTTATGAAACTTACAAATACAGATGATCTATGGCGCTTTGTGTTTTTCACTGAGCCTTGATCATCCTCTTACTCGATTGATCATGCCCGCCACTAAGGTCTTTATTCGTTATGTTGTGATTGGGCTCGGCTTGGCCCTGCAACCGTTTGTCGCCCATAGTGCGGCAAGCCAGACCTGGCCCCAGCCTCCTTCTCAATTAAGTCTGGACAGCCCCTACGGCACCTTGCAAGTGAGCCAAAGCGATTATGTCTATGAAGCACAACTGCAACTGGACTCGCAAATCATCGCGCCCGAACTCAAGGGCTTGATCAATATTCCCTACGCCTTCAGACAATCCAACAACCAGACAGCGTTGATTTCGGTGGACAACGGCCTGGGGGGTTGCTCGATTTATTATCACTGGGTCACAGTGTCCTCCAAGGGCTATACCGTCTCGCCAGCGTTTGGGTCTTGCAGCGCACAAATTCGAGTACGCCACCAGGGTCAAACCCTGATCATGGAAACCCCCAGCCTGGATAATCCCACCCTGATCGACGAGTACCGTTACGACGGTCGCAAGATCAGTTTGCGCAAGCGCAAACCCCGCGCTCAATAAAAGAAGGAACCCGCGGCGGAAAACGGACTCCAAGACAACACTGACTATAATCAGATGTCTTAGTCTCTCCGGATTTTCCCCATGCAAGCCTCCTCGACTCGCCCTTTACTCATCTGGGATCTACCCACCCGCCTGTTCCACTGGCTGCTCGTGATCAGCATCGTGGGCTGTTTTGTGACGATCAAGGTTGGCGGTTTGTGGATGGACTGGCACGTACGCTTTGGCTTGCTGGCCCTGGGGCTGCTGGCATTTCGCCTGGTCTGGGGCCTGATTGGTGGTTACTACTCCCGCTTTAGCCACTTCCTGCCCAATCCTGTACGCAGCCTGCGCTACTTGCGTGACAAGCCCGCGGTTTACCCAGGCCACAACCCCATCGGTGCCTGGTCCGTCTGGATCATGTTGATTGTGTTCGGCTTTCAAGCCGTCTCGGGCCTGTTTGCCAATGACGACATCTTCACGACTGGCCCTTTGGCCTATCTGAGCAGCGACTGGTCCAAAACCCTGACGGGCCTGCACAAAGCCAATGAATGGATCATGCTGGCCATTATTGCCTTGCATATCCTGGCTATTTTCCTGTATCGCGTGTTGCGTGGTCAGAAATTAACCAGCGTCATGGTCAAGGGCAGCATGCCGGTTCCCGCCGATGCCAGCCTGCCTGCCAGCAAAGACAGCTGGAAAACCCGTTTTCTCGCTCTGATCATTGTGGCTCTGATTGCCTGGGGCGTGTACTGGATGACAGGTCTGGCACCCGTAGGCGGTGGCATGGACGACTTTATGTAAGGCCGACTTATCCCCAGAAGCTGTGAATAAACCTGGGGATAATGCGGGGACTGTTTGGGCTGAGCCGCATTTTTACTAGCCGTCTTTTAAACTGGACGGTGACTAGCCGCTTGAGCACTTCCTGCGCAGAAAGCGACGGCCTCAAGATACTTTTTAGCGCCGTCGCCAAAATCCCCACAAAACCAGAACCAGGCCCAGCACGGCGGCTAATAAACCCGCCCAGCTGAAAATAGTCAGGCCCAGCCATGCGGGACCGCGCGTAACCAGCACCGGACCCAAAATCAATACAAAAGCCGCCGTCACAATCGCAATGGCCAGACGGGTGGCTGCCTTTTCCAGCGACGAGGCCAGACGCGGCATGCCCTCGATTTGAATACGCGCCGAGATCTTTCCTTGCCGCACCCTATGCATCAACAGACGCAGCAATTGGGGCGCATCCATGGCCAACTGCCGCGACTCCAGCAAACTGCGTTGCAGGTCCGCATAAACACGACGTGGCGAGTACTGCTTGCGCATCAAGCCCATAATCACGGGCTGCGCGACTTCGACCACATCAAACTGCGGGTCCAGACGCTTCAGCACACCGTCCGCCGTGATAAAAGCCTTGAACAGCAAGGCCAGATCCGGCGGCAGAATTAAATGGTTCTCGCGCGCCAGAGCCATGAAGTCCAGCAAGGCAGCCGAGATGGACAACAGCCCACTGCTTTGTCGGGCTACATAACGCTGGGCACTTTCTTCCAGACGGCTCCAATCAAAGTCCTCTGCCCCGGACCAGTCCAGCAAGGTCGTTGCCACCCCATCTGCCTGTCCATCCACAATCGCCCGTAGCAACACCAGCAATTGCTGGCGGCGACGTTCCGTCAAATGGCCCACCAAGCCGAAATCAATAAAGGCAACCTTATTGCCCGGCAAGGCCATCATATTGCCGGGGTGCGGATCAGCATGAAACAGCCCGTCCTCCAGCACCATATGCAGGAACGCCAAGGCACCTCGGCGGGCCAATAAAGGACGATCCGCCTCAATGGCTTGCAACAGTGCCTCTTGAATGGGCGAGACCCCGGGGACAAACTCCTGCACCATGACCGTCGCGCTGGTCCACTCCATATAGACACGCGGAACCACGATGTCCTTGAAGGGCTGCATGTTCTCGCGCACCGCCAAGGTATTGGCCGCTTCGCGGGTGAAGTCCAACTCATCGGCAATGGCTTCAGCCAGGGCACGCACAATATCGTAAGGGCGATACTCGGGCAGCAGGCCTTGTTGCTGGACCAGGCGGGCAATCTGTTTCAACAAACGCAAGTCAGCCTGAATCAGTGGCTCCAGACCAGGGCGCTGCACCTTCACCACGACTTCGGTGCCATCCCGCAAACAGGCGCGATACACCTGTGCCATGGAGGCCGAGGCCAGCACCTGGGTGTCAAAGCGCGCAAAGGCTTGCTCAACCGTTTGACCCAAAGCCTGCTCCAGCTCGGGTCTGATCGTTTCCCAAGGCACCGGCGCGGCATGACCTTGCAGCTTCTCCAGCTCCTGCGTCCACTCCAACGACAGCAAATCATTACGTGTAGCCAGAATCTGACCCAGCTTGATAAAGGTCGGACCCAGCTCTTCCAGCGCACGTCGCAAACGTTCAGGTGCCGAGCGCTCGGGCATTTCGGCCGCCACCGGGGTCTTGTTACCGGGCAGGAGGTCCGACAAGCCCAGGCGATGCATCACATCCCCAATCCCGTATCGAGCTATAACCGCTCCAATGGCACGGACTCGTGCATGGTCGCGCAAGGCCAACAAGGTTCCTCCCAACATACTCGCTCTCCAGTAGGGTACGCTCTGAGAAAAGTAGCATACCGCAGTGTCCCGGTGACTTACTTATCCACATTTTCAGTGGGCAAGCTCGGGGATAGTCTTTGGACAAGTCACATTAAGCCAAGCAATTCAATGACTTGTCATGGCGGGGTAATTAACGCCCCCTACCCGTTTTCCGATGACAAGAATCGAAAATGCCCCTGCTCTATCCACGGAAATCAGAGTACATTGACGTTTTCCAATTCAAGGAGAGCGTGATGCGTCTGGATAAGTCTCGCTCCAGCCGTAATGTCGAGGACCGCCGTGCCAATGGGCCACGATTGAGCGGCGGCAAGATCGGCCTGGGGACAATCGTGCTGGCCCTGGTGGCCATGTACTTTGGGGTGGATCCCAGTGTGGTGCTGAACCTGGCCGACGGCCCTACCAGCGCCCCTCAGTCTCAACCCGTTGCAGCCTCGGATGCACAGGGCCAAACCATTGCCAAGATCCTGGGCGAAACCGAGGATGTCTGGCGTGATGTTTTTGCCAAGCAAACCAATGGCAGCTACCGCGATCCCGTGCTGGTGCTGTACCGGGGCGCCACCCCGACCGCCTGCGGGGCAGGTCAATCTGCCATGGGTCCGTTTTACTGCCCTGCCGATCAAAAGCTTTATATAGACTTGGGCTTTTTCACCGAGATGGAGCAAAAGATGGGCGTCAAGGGCGACTTTGCCCCTGCCTATGTGATTGCGCATGAAGTGGGCCACCATGTTCAGAACCAGTTAGGCATGATGCGTCGTGTCGATGAGGCCCGTCGCAGCGGCTCCGCCTCTCAGGCTCGTCAAGCCTCCGTACGCCTGGAGCTTCAGGCTGATTGCTATGCCGGTATTTGGGCAAACCACGCTGACGCGCAACGCCAGATTCTGGAACCAGGCGATATTCGCTCGGCCCTGGATGCCGCTCAAGCCGTAGGCGATGACACCTTGCAAAAGCAATCGCAAGGCTATGTGGTCCCCGATTCCTTTACCCATGGCAGCTCGCAACAACGCATGGCCTGGTTCATGGAAGGCTATAAAACCGGACAGCTGAAAATGTGCGACACCTTCACCCGTCCTGACCCAGTCTCCTGATATACGTAAAATTATGTAACTGCGTCTTGCGCTAGATAATTTCCGTTCTATAATCTTTTTCTTCGCAGGAAACGGGGGTCGTTAGCTCAGTTGGTAGAGCACTGGACTCTTAATCCATTGGTCGACAGTTCGAGTCTGTCACGACCCACCACATGTCCTGCTGCTTACGGTACACCATGCCGTAACACCGTAAATCAGCCCGCTACTGTAGCGGGCTTTTTTGCGTCTGAACACTATCCCTGCGAAGCTCAAGGGCCCTGCCAATTTTTGAGTGGCAGGGCTTGGGTGACAATACTGCACACGGTCAATAGTCGTGGCACCCCTTCTGTAATTCGGTCATGAAGCGGCCCGCATGAAACCCGTCACACTTGCCATCATCTTTTCCTGAATCTCCATACTGTCCATCCAGGCAAGTGTATAGAAAAATGCGGTAAGCAGTGCCACTCTGCGTTCTTCAAAACCCTGCCTTAAACAGAAGCCGAACCACTCACAGGACTTCCTGCCTTTGCCTGAATCTGCGACAGCGTGCGGGAGGGATCCACCAAGAGAAAACCCAGCACGGCTCCCAGCAGCAAAAGTACGGCCGTCAAGGCAAAGCCCTGGTGAAAACCGGCAAGACCGGGCTCGGCCTGAATCAGCCTTCCCATCACAATGGGCGCAACCAGGCCCGCTGTTGTGGACAATGAATTGGTGATGGCCAGTGTGGAACCCCGCTTTTCGATTGGGCTGATTTGCGCTGAGATTGCCGAACAGAGCACAAAACCGACCTGGGGAAAACTCAAGCCCAAGGCGATCAGCACAATCCCGGCTGTTGGACCCGGCTTCAAGTAAGCGGCCGCCAGCAGGCACAAGGCCCCTGCCAACAAGAAACCGACCGTGACCAGACTGCGTGCCACTCGGGACGAATACCCTTGGCGCAAGAAGCGGTTGGACAGGTAAGAGCCGCCCGACACAATCGGGATTGCCACGAAAATGCACAAGGAAAACAGCCATCCCGCCGTGTCCGACGAGAAGTTCAGACCGCGTTGCAAATAAGCGGGCAACCAGGTAAAGACCAGCGCAGCACACCAGTACGCTACCCAGTACATCAGCAGGTTGCCGATGAAACTACGATTCAAAAGCACATCACGGTACGAACAGCGAGACTGCGGCTTGCTCTTGCCAACGGCGGGCACCGGATTCGCACTGATGGGACCATCCTTGCCCAACAAGGCCCATACCACCAGCCACATCAGCCCTGCTGCCGCTGTCACCCAAAACACCGAGCGCCAGCCATGACTGATGGTCAGGTAACCCACCAAGGGACCGGCCAGCAGCATACCTACCTGCCCACCCTGCATCACAATGGCCGTAGGCCAGGTACGCTCCTGATCCGGAAACCACTTGTAGCACGCGTGCAAGGCCAGGGGGTAGGCAGGGCCTTCCCCCACGCCCAGCAAAATGCGACAAGCCATCAAGGCAATAATCGTGCTGGCTCCCATAGCGATCGGAACCTGGGCTACAGACCAGATAATGACCAGCCCCACCAGCAGCAAACGCGAGGACACCGTATTGGACACAAAACCCACCACAATGCCCGAGATCGCAAACAGGAAGAAAAAGCTGCCTGCAATGGTGCCAAACTGCTGTGGCCCGATGGCCAGCTCCTCCATCAACGGCACGGCGACCAGACCAAATATCGCCTTATCGGCAAAGTTGATCACCATAAACAAGAACAACAAGAACACCACGACGTAGCGCTGTCCTGGGAAATACTTTTTCTGGTTTTCCATGTCTCCCCCCAACTTGTCAAAAGTGCAGCGATACGATCAATAAGGACGGTCACCAATAATGGTGGCTCGGGCCATTTTGCGGGGCAAAGGAAAATAGTCCTGAACGGCATAATGCTGAGTGGCCCGGTTGTCCCAAAACGCAATGGTGTGAGGCTGCCATTTCAAGCGCACCTGATACTCCGGGTGACGGGCCTGATCCACCAAATACTGCAGCAGGAAATGAGCACCGCTTTGCAGCTCGGGCATGCCACGGAAAAAGCCGGTTTCAATGTAGTTGGCCAGATGGGTAGTCCAGCTACTGACATACAAAATCCGCTGACCGGTTTCTGGATGAGTACGCACCACAGGGTGTGTCTGCGCTGGAAAACGATCTCGCATTGCCGCCCTGTCCTCCTCAGGAATACGGTCTATGAAACCAGGCAATAAATCGTGCACGGCTTCCAGCTCGTGCAAAATATCTTTGATGTGAGGCGGCAAGTTCTCATAGGCCAGTGCCATATTGCACCAGATCGTATCGCCCCCGGCGGGTGGACATTCAATGCAACGCAGAATGGAACCCATGGAAGGTTCGGCCCGCCAGCTGACATCGCTATGGTAGATATTCTCACGCCCCGGCTGCGTGTTATTGCCCCCCAGCAGCACCAGCTCGGGATAATCCGGATCGTGTGGAAAAACCGGATGCACTTCCAGCTCACCAAAGCAACGGGCAAATGCAACATGCTGTGCCGCATTCAAAGGCTGGTCACGAAACACCAGCAATTGATGCTTCAACAACAAGGCGCGCAGCTCCTGTACCTGCGTATCTTCCAGGGGCTGAGTCAAATCGACACCCGCTACCTCGACACCGATAGCGGGCGACATGATTCTGGTTTCCAAGCGGCTGGCTGCGATTGGGCTGTCTACGACCTGCGTCATGATCCTCTCCTGAATATTGTTTCGTTTCAAACGAAACAATATTAGCGTGAGAAATATCCAGTACAACTCGGTGATTACCCTTGAGACTTCAAATATGTGCGTCGCCGCTGAAATCGCTGCCAAAGCGCTGGACCATACGGTTCTCCAGGCGCGTCATCATCTCTTTAAAGGAGCTGAGCTCTTCCTGGCTAAGCACGGACGTCAGCTCCTGCTCCAGACCCAGAGCGATAGGCACAATGCGATCGTGCACTTGCTGGCCCTGCTCGGTCAGACACAGCAGATTGCTGCGCATATCGTTTTCATTATCGCGACGAGCAATTAACTGAGCGGCTGTCAGGCGAGAAACGGCACGGCTGACCTTGGCCTTGTCCATGCTGGTGCGCTCGGTCAAACTGCCCGAGGTCAGGGTGCCATAGCGTCCCAGGGTCGCAATGATGCGCCACTCTGGAATGGACAAACCAAATTGCTGTGCATGCTGACGCGCAAAGGTCACCGCAATATGCGAGGCCAATATCGTGACTTGATAAGGGAGAAAATTCTCCAGGTCCAGGGTGGTTTTTTCCAACTCGCTTCCCAAGGCGCTAGTCCGCTTTCTGTAAGGAGTTTGATCATAGCATCGCCAGGCAATGGCTTCGCCGATTGGCTGCCCAGCTTCTTTTCGATGCAACAAGAAAAAACAAGAGCGGCCTGCCCTGCAGTCATAGTTGTTTACTTTAGCTGCGCTCTAAATCCGATACGCTGGAAGATCACTTCAGTCAGGAGATGCTCATGCTAATTGCTATTGATCCCACCAAAGCGCCCGACACCACTCCTCCCGGCAAAACGCCCAACCCCGAGCCGGATCCTAAAAAGATTCCTGGCAATGAGCCGCCATCCAAAAAATAGTCAAAGGCCAGAGCTTTTGACGCTGGTATTTGCAGGAATTTGAACACTTGCTCGCCATACGCAGGTCGCATGTCATTACATTGAGATGCGGCCTGAAACGGCTGTCACATTTTCTGCAGTACAGTGAATCGTGGTGATATTTATTACAAACCATCACCCTACGCTAATTGGCAAGCCAGTTTGCAAACGCTATTACATCAACCACAAAATTATTTGAGGAGCATTGTATGGCCCAGCTAGACCGAGGCACCATGTGCATCATGTGCCAAACCCTTCCACTATCGCAACCCAACGCTCAACGACATCCTTACCTCAAACCCATCAGACGAGTCGATGACACTGACGAACAAAGCACCGAAAGTCTGTATCACTGCACTGTTTGTCACACCCATTGGCTATACCAACGCGACAAATGGGACGCCTGCCTGGGATTCAAATTATGGCAAGGAGGTCTGCAGGCATTTAACCGGCGGCATGTACCGCTTACCTTCTCCACTCAGAGTACAGACAGCAAAAAAACCAGAAAGCACAAAGGTCCTGAGCTGCTCTCTTGATCCTTGCTAGTCGCAGAACTAGCTCTATCGATACACGGGCAGCGCTGACATGCGGGCTGCCCTGTGGATCCTCCTGGCGCCCTGCCTGCCATTCAGCCACGGCAATTCCAGCACGAACAGGTCTGTTCTGCCTGCTCTGCAGCTGGTCATTTTTCTGAACCGAATGTTGCAAAGTTAAGACTATTAAAAAAAAATGCGCACTTGTTGCGCCGCAACATATATTATTTTTCCATAGTCGTTGTTCCTGCGGTGGTGAGATGAGCGGAGACAGGCGTCACAGAGCGCTGCTGTTATCTCGCTGCCCACCGACTAGGCAAGACCGGGGTCACGTGCCTAGCTAGCTTACTCGCCTTGCCGGAATTGTGTTGCTCTTCAACCTACAACACAGGTCCGCTTGCCTACCACTTGCGTTCGCGCTGTCGCACACCCTGCTGACAGCCGGAGAGTCGCTCAAACCGGCGTTGCCCGGTTGCACACAAGCCATCCACCAGGATTACCCATCCCGGTCGGCCCCCTCTCAACCGTCTCCTACCCCTCTCGGTGTTCCATTGCATCCGCAAGGCCAGCTTGCCTGTGTTTACTTCAGGAACACCTATGAAATTGATTACCGCCATCGTCAAACCCTTCAAGGTTGACGAGATACGCGAGGCCCTTTCCGATCTGGGCATACAGGGGATGACGCTTACCGAGGTCAAGGGATTTGGTCGTCAGAAAGGCCACACCGAGCTTTACCGCGGTGCGGAGTATGCAGTCGACTTCCTGCCCAAGATCCGCATTGAACTGGCTATTCCCGACGAGCAGTTGCAAAGCGTTCTGGAGGCCATTCAAAGCAGTGCCCGCACCGGACGTATTGGTGACGGCAAGATCTTTGTCCAGCCGCTGGACCATGTCATCCGCATCCGCACCGGCGAATGCGATGAGCAAGCCCTGTAATCGGAGACTCCATCATGAACAACGCTGATCTATCGTGGATGCTGGTCTCCACGCTTCTGGTACTGATGATGGCCGCGCCGGGCCTGGCCCTGTTTTACTCGGGGATGGTGCGTCAAAAAAATGCCTTGTCCATGTTGTCCCAGACCTTGCTGGTGTTCAGTCTGGGGGTGGTGCTGTGGTTTATCTATGGCTACTCACTGGCCTTTACCGCTGGCAATTCCTTGATTGGCAGTTTCGACAAGGTCTTGTTCAACGGCATGTTCACCGCTGCTGACCAACAGTTCTCCATGTCGGGCACCTTGCCTGAACTGCTGTTTGCGTCTTTTCAGGCCACCTTTGCCGGCCTGACTTGCGCTCTGGTTGTCGGTAGTCTGGCAGAACGTACCCGCCTGTCCGCCATCCTGGTCTTTACCGTGATCTGGTTCACTTTGGCCTATCTGCCCATTTGCCATATGGTCTGGTTTGCCGATGAACAGAACGGCGGCTTGCTCAACTCCCGTGGCGCGCTGGACTTTGCCGGTGGCACGGTGGTGCATATCAACGCCGGTATTGCCGGTCTGGTCGGTGCCTGGATGATTGGCCCCAGACTGAACTACCGTCGTGAAGCCATGCCACCTCATAACCTGCCCCTGACCTTTATTGGTGCTGCTCTGTTGTGGGTAGGCTGGTTCGGTTTCAACGCAGGCTCGGCTTTGTCGGCCAATGAAAATGCCACGCTGGCATTCTTCAACACCATGCTGGCAGCCGCCATCGGCGTTGTGGCCTGGACTTTGGGTGAATGGA
Source organism: Alcaligenes sp. RM2 (assembly GCF_052931795.1). NCBI lineage: Bacteria > Pseudomonadati > Pseudomonadota > Betaproteobacteria > Burkholderiales > Alcaligenaceae > Alcaligenes > Alcaligenes sp. RM2. The sequence continues at coordinate 457,791 of NZ_JBRFIO010000001.1, read as the reverse complement.
TCAGCAAAGGTCATCCTTCCTTGCTGGGTGCCTGCTCGGGTGCGATCGCAGGTTTGGTCGGCATTACCCCGGCAGCCGGTTTTGTGGCTCCTTCCGGCGCACTGGCCATTGGCCTGATTACCTCCCTGGCGTGCTTGTGGGGTGTGAATGTTCTGAAGCGCTGGTTACGCGCCGACGATACGCTGGACGTTTTTGGCATTCACGGTTTGGGCGGGATTGTGGGCGCTTTGCTCACAGGTCTGTTCAACGCACCTGTTCTGGGGGGGCCTGGTACTGCAGCTGGCAACAGTATCTGGATGCAGTTGTGGATTCAGCTCGAAGGCGTGCTGGTTACGCTGGTCTGGTCCGGTGTGGCTGCCTGGATTGCCTTCACCGTTGCCAAACTAGTCTGCGGCGGCTTACGTGTCGATGCTGACCACGAGCGCGAAGGTCTGGATATCCGTACCCACGGTGAAACGGGTTATCAACACTGAGATCCCATCATGATTCGTGCCAATCTTGCCTGCAGGCAAACTGCTCCCTTTACACACAGGCACAGGCCTAAAAGAAAAAGCCCTCTTTCGAGGGCTTTTTTTTATAGGCAAACCAGTTGCTTATTTTTCTTTGCGGTAAGCGTCGTGACAAGTCTTACAGGACTTGCCCACATTACCGAAAGCCACGCGGAAGGCATCAAAGTCGCCCGAATCGGAAGCCACTTTCAGCTTATCGATTGCAGCGGTGAAATCATCGGTAGCTTGCTTGAAACCCTGAGCATCGCTCCAGGCCTCAGCTTTGGTCTCGCCGCCTTCGGTACCAGCGCCAAATGCGCCCCAAGGCAAAGCCGCCAAAACCGTCAGCACTTCTACGTTTTTAGCGATTGCAGCCGCATCATACGGTGCTTCTTTTTTGGCCACGGGAGCCATACGACCAAAGTGCGAGCCAATCAGTGACATGCTGGCTTGACGGTAGTCCACGGCCTGTTCTGGCTTGGCAAACTGGGCGGTAGCAGGCGTGACAAACGCAGCACACAAGGCGGCAGCGGCAGTCAGAAACGCGAATTTTTTCATGTGAACTCCTGTGTGATGAAACATAAAACACTTCATAAAGCACTGGCTCAAGATACCCGGCTGGCTGTGCCCTTGTGCAAGAACACAGCCGTTTGGATTTAGATCGCCTGGGCCAACTTTACTGCCACACCCAGATAGCTGCGTGGAGTTAGCTCAAGCAAATAGGTTTTAGCGTCTGCGGGCAGTTCCAGACCGCCAATAAACTCGCGCAACGCTTCCTGAGTAATACCACGACCACGTGTCAGGGCTTTGAGTTGCTCGTAAGGCTGGGGCAAACCGTAGCGGCGCATCACCGTTTGAACCGGCTCGGCCAGGATTTCCCAGCATGCGTCGATGTCCGCATCGACAGCTGCGGCGTTCAGTTCCAGTTTGCCCAGACCACGCAGGCAGGCGTCGTAAGCCACCACGCTGTAACCCAGAGCCACGCCCAGGTTACGCAGCACGGTCGAGTCGGTCAGGTCACGCTGCCAACGGGAGATAGGCAGCTTTTCGGACAGGTGGCGCAGCATGGCGTTGGCCAGGCCCAGGTTTCCTTCCGAGTTTTCAAAGTCAATCGGGTTGACCTTGTGCGGCATGGTGGACGAACCGATCTCGCCTTCTTTGAGGCGCTGCTTGAAGTAACCCAGGGAGATGTAGCCCCAGACGTCACGGTTGAAGTCCAGCAAGATGGTGTTGGCGCGAGCGATGGCGTCAAACAGAGCGGCCATCCAGTCGTGGGGTTCGATCTGAATGGTGTAGACGTTTTGCGTCAGACCCAGACCAGCCAGCACTTTCTGGCTGAAGGCTGGCCAATCAATTTCGGGGTAAGCCGAGAAGTGAGCGTTGTAGTTGCCGGTGGCACCATTCATTTTGGCCAGAGGCTGGACCGCAGCAATGGCCGCAATGGCGTTTTGCAGTCGAGCGGCCACGTTGGCAAATTCCTTGCCCATGGTGCTGGGGCTGGCTGGCTGACCGTGGGTGCGCGAGAGCAAAGGCTGCTCGGCGTGCAAGCGGGCCTGAGCCTTGATGGCATCGCACACTTCTTGCAGTTGCGGCAAGATTACTTGTTCACGAGCACGCGTCAGCATCAGCGCATGCGAGGTGTTATTGATGTCTTCAGAGGTGCAGGAAAAATGGATGAATTCAGCCGCAGCGGACAGCTCGGCGTGGTCGGCCACTTTTTCTTTCAACCAGTATTCCACGGCTTTCACGTCGTGGTTGGTGGTGCGCTCGATGGCTTTGATGCGGGCGGCATCGTCTTCCGAGAAGTTCTGCACCAGGCTCTTGAGTACCTCGCGGGCTTCGGCAGAGAAAGTAGGCAGTTCGGGCAGACCCGCGTCGGACAGGCCGATCAACCAGGCCACTTCGACCTCTACGCGATGCCACATAAATGCGGCTTCGGACAACAGGCCACGCAAGGGGGCGGTACGGCTGCCATAACGCCCGTCCAATGGCGACAAGGCATTCAGAGTGCTCAGGGTATCGGCTATGTGCATCGTTCTACAGAAAAGAAGGGGGAATAAAGTCAGCCCGCATTCTAACATTGCAGGCTGGCACCCGTATGCCACGCGTTCAGCATGGGGTCAGAATGCGACGGCTGTTCGAGGCTTTGACGAATAAACCACAGTTTTCCAACATTGTTTCCAGCGACAGGTTCAGGCCCGGCCTGCGGGACGTTCGCCCATAGGTTCCTGCTATACTTTTTGAGCCTGCAACTTTTGATAGCTTTTTATGAAACTTCTAGCTTCCCTCACCAGCCCATACGCGCGCAAAGTGCGTGTTGTCATGGCGGAAAAAAAGCTCGACTACGAGCTGATTCTGGAGGATGTGTGGGCCGATGACAGCGATATTCTGAAGCACAATCCACTGGGCAAAGTCCCCTGTCTGATTATGGATGATCAGGCAAATCTGTTTGACTCCCGCGTGATCGTCGAGTATCTGGATACCCTCTCGCCCGTCGGCCGCCTGATTCCCCAAGCCGGACGTGATCGCGCTGCAGTCAAATGCTGGGAAGCCATTGCAGATGGCTTGCTTGATGCCTGCGTTGCCATCGTGGTGGAAAAACGCCGTCCCCAGGAGCTGCGTCTACCTGCCTGGATCGACCGCCAAAACAGCAAGATTACCGCTGCCCTGCAATCCATGAACAACACCTTGGGTGACCAGTCCTTTTGCATGGGCACCAGCTTTAGCCTGGCCGACATTGCCGTAGGCTGCGCACTGGGTTATCTGGATCTGCGCTTTCCTGAACTGGACTGGCGCTCGCAGTACGGCAATCTGCAACGCCTGGATGAAAAACTCCAAGCGCGCCCCTCGTTTGCCAGCACCTTACCGCCTACGCAGTGAGCGTTGCGCCAGCAAGCCAGGGCCCATTCTTTTGAATGGGTTTTTTTATGTCTGCTGGTTCAGGCCTCGCCCAGCAATCGGTACATCCAGAAGGCCTCATCAGACTTCATGCGCTGGGCGAACTGGGCAGGTGAAAAGCCCGAAACCCGTTTGACCTCTCTGCCAAAATGAGACTGGTCGCTATACCCGGCTTGCAACGCCACATCAGACCAGACCGGATTTTCCTGCTGCTGCAACAAGGCAAAAGCACGCTCGGCACGCACATACAGCTGCAGCTCACGCTGGCTCTGCCCGGCCCAACGCTTGAATTGCCTTTGCATCTGACGCAAGCCCGTTCCCGTGCGTGTTGCTGCCATCCTCATCCCCAATGCCGTCAACCAATGATGCAAGGTGGCAGCACCTTCTGTCGCCAGACAGCCATGAGCACAACGATGAATTGCCGCCTCCAGTTGTTCGAATAAAGGGCCTTCTTCTGTGCCAGCTTGCCCAAGTGCCTGACAGCTGGCAGCGGGCAAGACCTGCTCCATGGGCAGTACCTGATCCAGAAAGTCGCTGGCCTCGATACCAAACACACGTTTCAAGGCATCCGGGTACAGTCCAATCGAAATCGCATGGACAGGCCCCGGAGACCAGCTAATGGAAGGTGTGCGCGAAGGCCCGGCAAACAGCATGCCGGGCAGGGGCTCTGACAGTACCGGACTCCCTCCATCCACGGGCGTCTGCACCAGGTGCAGCTGGCCATGGAAAACCCAGGACAACACCACCAGGGGCGAAGCCGGATAACAGTTCAGACGTTGCTGCGGCAGCAGATCCAGAGCACGGGTATCACGCTCCACGCCCAGATGGATAATGGACGCCGTTTTTCGGCTGGGGTGATGCAAACGGGCACAAGGCAAAGCAGACATGGGAGGTCGTTTCCGTTCTATCCGGCCCAGGCAAGCCGGGCCACACTGAAAGTCCTTTTATCCTACTTCAGCCCCGCCCTTTTATGCCCAAAACTATCTTGCAAGGATCCTGGTCTCATCGTTGCCGAAGCGCCCTCGCCCTCTGGGCCACCACCATAGACGTACTGGCTCGACGTATCATCGCCAAGCCGCTGGTGCCCGGCTGGTCTGTGCCTTTTGAAATCGCCACCCTGTTCTATCGCAAGCAGTTCAACCACGCCTTCCGCTTGCCAACCATAGCTGAAGGCCGCGCCTATTTCGACAGCCTGTACACGATTGCCGAACCGGACTTGCCCGTCCAGATGCAGGCCAGCACGTCCCCAGAACCACGGGGTGACTGGTTCATTCCAGATCGCCCGAACAGCAGCAAAACCATCTTGTACTTTCATGGCGGCGGCTATGCTTTCTACCCAATCGTGTCGCGCCACTTCATTCGTCTGCTGGCCTACAAGCTGCAAATACCCATCTTCGCCGTGGACTACCGCCTGACCCCGGAGCACCCTCACCCGGCCCAACAGGAAGATGCGCTAGACGCCTACCGCTATCTGCTTGGACGTGGGATCCCCGCCCAGGATATTGTCCTGGCAGGCGACTCGGCAGGCGGACACCTGGTGCTGATGAGCTTGGTCGGCCTGCGTCAAGCGGGACTGCCCCAACCTTCTCTGGCCTTGGCACTAAGCCCCTGGACGGATATAGGACGACGCGGCGCCAGCCAGTTTGGTCATGATCGCTACGATATAGTGCAGGGCTATCAAACGCTGCAATACGGTCAATGGCTAAAGGGCAACGGCCCCTGGAGTGATGATCGACTCTCACCCATTGCACAGGATCTGCGCCATCTGGCCCCCATCTACATTCAGGCAGGCGGCAAGGAAATTCTGGTCGACATGATCCGGGATTTTGCCCGAGAAGCGCACAAGCAGGGGGCCAATATACGGCTGGATGTCTGGCCGGATATGACGCACGAATTTCATGCTTACGGCAGCACACTACCGCAAAGCGAGCAGGCAATGACTGCGCTACGGACAGCAATTCAATGGACAGCTGGGGGAGTTTTTGAGCCGGCAGAAGAAACCGAGCTGAATGGGCTGGACTGTGCGTATGGCAAAGTCCAGCCAGAAAACATCAAGCCTGTGTGATGGCCTGCGTAATCATGTAGATCGCCAGCACAGTCAACATGCCAGCAAAGATGCGCTTGAGCGTCACCTGATCGATCTTGTGGGCCAGACTGGCCCCCAGGGGGGCGGTACAAATACTGGTGGCCGAAACAATCAACAAGGCCGGCCAGTAGATAAAACCAATCATGCCGGGGTGGCTGCCAAAGGTGGCCTGCCCGGACCAGATATAACCCACGCTATTGGCCAGAGCAATGAAAAAGCCCAAGGCGGCCGAGGTAGCGACGGCCTGCCGCACAGGCACATTGCCGCGCAGCATGAAGGGGACAGACAAGAAGGCCCCACCCGCCCCCAGCAGACCGGACACGAAACCGATCAAGGCTCCCATGGCAGCAATCCAGAATGGGGCAGGCAAAGAGCGGCCTTGCACCGGGGCCGACTTGCGTGCCATTTTGGAGGCCGAATACAGGACGAACACACCGAACACAATCGCCAGCGCCGTGCTGTTGATCATGGCAAAAATCGCGCCGCCCGACAGCAGCCCACCCAGGATCAGGCCGGGCACCATGACCTTGACCACATCCCAGCGAATGGCACCATGTTTATGGTGCGCCCTCACACTGGACAAGGAGGTGAACAGAATCGTGGCCATGGCCGTGGCAATGGAAGCATGCACGGCCAGCTCTTGCGGCACACCAAACAGCGGTAGCAGGAAGGTCAGGAACGGCACCAGAATCATGCCTCCGCCAATCCCCAGCAGCCCGGCGGCCAAACCAATACCGGCACCCAGCACCAGCAAACTGATGACAAGAATGGGATCCATGCCCGCCTCTTATTGAATAATGCCGCCGCCCAGGCAGCGGTCACCGTCGTACAGGACCACGGATTGGCCCGGCGTTACGGCCCATTGGGGCTGATCAAAATGAAGAGACAGGCTGTCGCCTTCGGCAGCCAGGATCGTGCAGGCCGCATCGGCCTGGCGATAACGGGTCTTGGCATGAATCGGGCCCAGCGCTGGCGGATGGCCCGCTACCCAACTGGTCTGCTCGGCCTTCAATTCAGACTGCAACAGCCAGGGGTGATCGTGCCCTTGCACCACATACAGCGTGTTCGTGGCCAGATCCTTGCGGGCGGCATACCAGGCGTCGGCGGTACCGTCTTCGCGCTGCTTGCCCTTGACACCACCAATGCCCAAACCCTTGCGCTGACCATAGGTGTGGAAAGCCAGGCCCACGTGCTGACCCAGCACCTGCCCTTCTGGTGTCTTGATCGGACCGGGTTGAGTAGGCAGATAGCGATTCAGGAACTCGCGGAAAGGACGCTCGCCAATAAAGCAAATGCCAGTCGAGTCTTTTTTAGCCGCGTTGGGCAGCTTCAATTCCTCGGCAATACGGCGCACTTCCTGCTTGTTGATCTCGCCCAAAGGGAACAAGGTGCGCGACAGCTGCGCCTGGTTCAGGCGATGCAGAAAATAGCTTTGGTCTTTGGACGCATCCAGACCTTTCAACAGCTGATAGTCTGTACCGCCCCCAGCCATGGGCACGCCACGCACACGGGCGTAATGGCCGGTGGCAATCCAGTCCGCACCCAAGGTCATGGCGTGATCCAGAAAGGCCTTGAACTTGATTTCCGCATTGCACAGAACATCGGGATTCGGGGTGCGACCTGCCGAATATTCCCGCAAGAACTCCGCAAACACGCGGTCCTTATATTCCGCAGCGAAGTTGACCGCCTCGATCTCGACCCCGACCAGATCGGCCACGCTGGCCGCGTCCAGCCAATCCTGGCGCGAAGAGCAAAATTCGGAGTCATCGTCGTCTTCCCAGTTCTTCATGAACAGGCCCACGACTTCATAGCCTTGCTCTTTAAGCAGCCAGGCCGAGACAGAGGAGTCCACGCCGCCGGACATTCCGATAACGACGCGACCTTTTTTGGTGGAAATAGTCATTGCAGTGATGATGAGAGGTGCCGCATTGGCTGGGCTTTGCGCCCAGTGCGCACCTGACTAACTAAAAAAGGCATTGTACGCCTGCCCTGACACATGTACAGGCAGACACCGCCCGTACCTGGGGTTTCTGGAAAACTGTGCTGCCCAAGACACAAAAGCCCAGACGACATGGTCTGGGCTTCCAAGGCGACTACCGCAGAATCAGTCCAGAGGACGCGGGGGCAACATCTTGCCGGGATTCATGATGTTGTGAGGATCCAGCGCCTGTTTGATGCTGCTCATTACATCCAGTGCATCCTGACCGTGCTCGGCCAGCATGAACTCCATCTTGTGCAAGCCCACACCGTGTTCGCCAGTGCAGGTGCCCTGCATGGCAATGGCACGCTCTACCAGACGATGGTTCAAGCGCTCGGACTCGTCCCACTCTTCCTGACTATCGGCGTCCAGCAGCATCAGGACGTGGAAGTTGCCATCGCCCACGTGCCCCACGATGGTGTACGGGAACGGAGCCTGATCCATATCGGCCGCGGTTTGCGCCACACACTCTGCCAAGGCGGAGATAGGCACACAAACGTCCGTGGTGCTGGAGCGGCAGCCGGGACGCAGCTGCAAACCGGCAAAGTAGGCATTGTGTCGCGCCGTCCACAAGCGGGAACGATCCTCGGCCTTATCGGCCCACTCAAAGTCCATGCCGCCGTTATCACGGGTGATTTCCTGAACCACCTGAGCCTGCTCCTGCACACCGCTGGGGCTGCCGTGGAATTCAAACAGCAGCAAGGGCGACTCTTTCAGCGTCAGCTTGCTGTAGGCATTGGTGGCACGTACAGCGGCCGTATCCATGAACTCGACACGCGCAATCGGGATACCCATTTGAATGACCTCGATCACGCTTTGCACGGCAGAGCGCAGATCGGGGAAATTACAGATGGCAGCCGAAATGGCTTCGGGCTGCGGGTACAGACGCACCGTCACTTCGGTAATAATGCCCAGCGTGCCTTCGCTACCGATGAACAAGCGGGTCAGGTCGTAACCGGCGGAGGATTTCTTGGCACGGTTAGCCGTATCAATAATGCGGCCATCTGCCGTCACAACCTTCAAAGTCAGGACGTTTTCGCGCATGGTGCCGTAACGCACGGCATTGGTACCCGACGCACGCGTTGCGGCCATCCCGCCCAGGCTGGCATCCGCACCGGGGTCGATGGGAAAAAACAAGCCCGTATCACGGATATGCTCGTTCAAGGCCATGCGTGTCACGCCAGCTTGCACGGTGGCGGTGAAGTCCTCGGCGTTGATTGCGACGATCTCGTCCATACCGGACAAATCCAGGCTGACACCGCCTTGAATCGCCAGGAAATGCCCTTCCAGCGAGGAGCCAGCCCCGTAAGGAATCAGGGGCACATGGTGCTCATGACAATGACGTGCCACCCAGGCTACTTCTTCTGTGCTGCGAGCAAAAACAACCACATCAGGCAGCATGGGTGGATACGGCGATTCATCCCGTCCATGGTGTTCACGCACGGCGTGCGAAAGCGAGCAACGCTCTTGGAACTGAGCCTGCAAGGCTTCTACAAAACCTTCAGGTAAAGGGCGCCGCGCTAGGTCGGCATGACCGGGAGCATTCATGAGCATTCCAAAAAGGCAAAACCCTATTATGAGTGGCTAAGTGCCCCCTCTTCAAGAGCGACTCGTGCCTGGCGACGCTGACGCACCGCTTCAGCCAGTTTTTCCAGAACCGCCACCGTGTCATCCCAATCGATGCAGCCGTCGGTAATGCTTTGGCCGTAGGTCAGCGGCTTGCCTTCAACCACATCCTGACGACCACCTACCAGATGGCTTTCGATCATCACGCCGCAAATGCGCATGTCACCACCAGAGATCTGACCAGCCACATCGGCCAGCACTTCTGGCTGACGGCGGTAGTCTTTATTACTGTTGGCGTGGCTTGCATCGACCATCACACGCGGCACCATGCCGGCCTTGATCATGGCCTGGCTGGTTGCCTCAACATTTTCAGCGTCGTAGTTCGGCGTCTTGCCACCGCGCAAAATCACGTGGCAATCGTTATTGCCCACGGTGGACACAATGGCGGAGTGACCACCCTTGGTGACCGACAGGAAATGGTGCGGCTGGGAAGCGGCCTTGATCGCGTCCAGAGCAATACGGATATTGCCATCCGTGCCATTCTTGAAGCCGACGGGGCAGGACAATCCGGAGGACAGTTCGCGGTGAACCTGGCTCTCTGTCGTGCGAGCACCAATGGCGCCCCAGGAAACCAGATCAGCAATGTACTGGGGAGTAATCATGTCCAGGAACTCGCAGCCAGCGGGCAAATCCAGCTGGTTGACGGCCAGCAGCAATTCACGCGCCGTACGCAAACCCTGATTGATGTTGAAGCTGCCATCCATGAAGGGGTCGTTGATCAGCCCTTTCCAGCCCACGGTGGTGCGTGGCTTTTCGAAGTACACGCGCATCACAATTTCCAGCTCGGGGGCAAAGCGCTTGCGCTCGACCGTCAGGCGACGCGCGTAGTCCATGGCGGCTTCGGTATCGTGGATGGAACAAGGGCCGACCACGACCACCAGACGATCATCGCGTTCGTGAAGGATCTTGTGAATGCTGCGGCGGGCCTTGTGAACCGTCGTCGATACAGCAGAGGTACACGGGAACTCGCGCATCACATGGGATGGGGGAGACAGCTCCTTAATTTCACGAATCCGTAAATCATCAGTATTGTGCGACACGATTGAACTCCAGTTGGTTTGCCAGGTCCGGGGGCAAACGAAAAAAAAGCCGCCCGGTCTATGCTGGCGGCTTATTTCAGGATTTAGGTCTTACTTGTGTTTGGTGCAACCCGTCCTTTCCTCCACCAGCGGCATCGGAAAAGCATAAAAATAAAAGAAGAAAACGGGGGTTGCGAAAGTCATGGGAAAAATCCTAACACAGTTCCTGACGCGCCGCCAACAAAACCAGCAAGATTCATCCACAAAAACGCAGAACAACAAAATATTTATACCAAAATGACACTAAAAAACGCCACCAAACGAAATCATTGTTTCGTTTTGAATTTTTTATTGGCCCTTTTGTTTCGTGTTATCGCGAAAAACCACGATAAATCGTTTAGATGCCTTGTTTGTCTTATTTTTACATCTACATACAAACCTGATGGCACACTGCCAGGCACAAATGCAAAAGGGCCAGAACACTGGGTTCTGGCCCTTAGCCGCCTAATTTAGCAGCAGGCTATACGCCCTTTGCCACCATACCGGGCTTGCTGTCTCTCCCGGAAAAACTCGGCGTACTCCATCGGTTTCTGATCCGGGTGGTTCACCCGCATATGATTCAGATAGGTTTCGTAATCAGGCACGCCCACCATCAGACGCAAGGTTGTGGCCAGATAACGCCCGGTGCCCCGCCCTGCCTGGGCACTGCGCGAAATGGCTCCTGTCAATAATCCTTTCATATCAAGCTCCTGCTGCCGCTTGAGCCGGCAATGGCTCGTACGGAGTCTCGGCAGAATGCGGCTCCGTGCTGCGACGTGCTTTCAGCACGCAACGGATGCCAAAGAACACCATGCTCAAGACCACAAAGATGAACAGACCGCACAAGGTGGAGTTCACGTAATCGTTGAAAATCACCTGTTGCATCTGCTCCAGAGATTTGGCCGGCGCCATGACAGTTTGTTCCGCCAACCCTTCTTGATAAACCTTGGCGTGAGCCAAAAAGCCGATCTTGGGGTCGGGGTGGAACATTTTCTGAAAGCCTGCCACCAGCGTGCAAATCAGCAGCCAGATAGTGGGAACCACGGTCACCCATGCGTAGCGGTCTTTCTTCATCTTGAAGAGCACCACCGTACCCAGTACCAATGCCACCGCTGCCAGCATCTGGTTGGCAATACCGAACAAAGGCCACAAGGTGTTGATACCACCCAGTGGATCGACCACACCCTGATACAGGAAGTAGCCCCACGCCGCCACGCACAAGGATGTGGCAATCAAGTTGGCGACTAGCGACTCCGTACGCCGCAAGCCCGGCACAAAAGTACCCATCAAGTCTTGCAGCATGAAGCGACCTGCACGCGTACCGGCATCTACCGCCGTCAGAATGAACAGGGCCTCAAACAAAATGGCGAAGTGATACCAGAAGCTCATCATCGCCGGCCCGCCGATGACGTTATGCAAGATGAAGGCCATGCCCACCGCCAGGGTAGGAGCACCACCGGCACGGGAAATAATGCTGTTTTCACCCACGTCGCTGGCCATTTGGGTCAGATCAGCGGGAGTAATCAGGAAGCCCCAGCTGGACACCACTTGCGCGGCCTGCTCAGGCGTGGTACCAATCAAAGCGGCTGGGCTGTTCATGGCGTAGTAAATGCCAGGCTCGATCACGCAAGCCGCAACCAGGGCCATGATGGCCACAAAGGACTCCATCAACATACCGCCATAGCCGATATAGCGCGCCTGGGTTTCGTTTTCGATCATCTTGGGCGTGGTGCCCGAGGAAATCAAAGCGTGGAAACCGGACACGGCACCACAAGCAATGGTAATGAACAGGAAGGGGAACAAGCTCCCGGACCAGACCGGACCTGTGCCATCAATAAACTTGGTGGTCGCTGGCATTTTCAGCTCGGGCGCCACAATCACAATCCCGATGGCCAGACCCACAATCGTGCCAATTTTCAGGAAGGTGGACAGATAGTCACGTGGAGCCAGCAGCAGCCACACGGGCAGCACAGCAGCAATAAAGCCGTAAATAATCAGTGCCCAGGTCAGCTCTTCGCCATTCAGGGTGAAGAACGGGCCCCAGGTCGGGTGCGCCGCTACGTCCTGACCATACACAATCGCGGCCAGCAGAAAGATCAGTCCGATCACCGAGACTTCGCCAATACGGCCCGGCCTCAGGAAACGCAGATAAATCCCCATGAAGATAGCCAGCGGAATCGTCGCTGCTACCGTGAAGGTGCCCCATGGCGAATTGATCAGGGCCTTGACCACAATCAGCGCCAGCACAGCCAGAATGATGACCATGATCATGAAAGCGCCAAACAAGGCGATCACACCGGGCACCGTGCCCAGTTCAGACTTGATCAGATCCCCCAGCGAACGCCCGTCGCGGCGCATGGAGATGAACAGCACCGTGAAGTCCTGCACCGCCCCCGCAAATACCACACCGGCCAGAATCCAGAGCATGCCGGGCAGGTAGCCCATTTGCGCCGCCAGCACTGGCCCGACCAAGGGGCCAGCCCCTGCAATGGCGGCAAAATGGTGCCCAAAAAGCACGTGTTTATTAGTCGGTACGTAGTCCAGACCATCGTTATGACGCCACGCTGGCGTCATGCGGGTCGCATCCAGCTCAAAAACCTTGCGAGCAATGAAACGGCTGTAATAACGATAGGCAATTAAATAGACGCAGACTGCGGCGACTACGATCCATAGAGCATTGATGCTCTCCCCTCGGCTTAGTGCCACCGTTCCCAGGGCAAAGGCCCCCAGCACTGCAACCAGCACCCAAATCAAATGCTGTTTTATAAAACCGCCCTCTTCTCTGCTCATAGAGCCTCCACGATTTTGCATTAAGTAAGCCTGTCACCAACTTTTTCTTCTGGCCGCGCTTCTGATCTGAAGAAGTCGCCAGATGCCTGAACAAGAGACGCAATACCGAGTGTGGCAGGCGTTCTTGCGGGGTCAGCACAGTCGTTTGGTACCATGCATTTCCCGAACCGGCAGGGTTTGAAAGCGCGCCAAAGCGCACTTTCCAAAAGGGTGTCGGCGCGCCCGAAGGCGCGCCGAACTCATTCATGAATCAATCTGGGGTAGGCATAAGCCAGGCGCTTTTGAGAGGACAAGCGCTCTTTAATCCTTGGGAGCATAGTGAAAACACGTACTCAAGGCACCACGCATTTTCCCTAAGACCAAACTTTTCACTTATATATAAATTCTAATCAGTTCTTTTGAGCGATAGTTTCCATCCATTTAATTTGAGTACGAATGATTTTATGCGCTATGATTTCCCTGCAAATCTTTCGTAAAACAAATCATTCATAACGAAATGGTATAGGCGAGAAAAGGACTCATGATGAAACTACAATCCAAGCCCCTCTGCGCGTTGGCCTTTGCCCTGCTGGGCACCCTGGCTGCCGCCTCCAGCGCCCAGGCAGTCACGCTGGAACAAGTCAAAGAGCGCGGCGTGATTCGCGTCGCCGTTGCTAATGAAATTCCGTACGGATACATGGACATGTCCGGCAAAGCCCAAGGCGCTGGCCCCGAAGTGGCCCAGGCCATCATGGAGCGCCTGGGTGTCAAAGAAATCAAATGGGAAACCGCTAATTTCGGTTCCCTGATCCCCGGCCTGCAAGCCAAACGCTTTGATATGGTGGCCGCCGAAATGGCCATCCTGCCGCAACGTTGCAATACCGTGCTGTTCTCCGAGCCCAACAGCTCCTACGGTGAAGGCCTGCTGGTCGCCAAGGGCAACCCCAAGAACATCCACTCTTACGAAGACTTCGCCAAGACTGATCACAAGATCGCCATCATGGCCGGTGCCGATCAGCTGGAAATGATGCAGGCCCTGGGCGTGCCCGATAACCGCATGATCACTATTTCCAACAACGCGGATGCGATCTCCACCGTGGCAACCGGCCGTGCCGATGCCTATGCCGCAACTGGCCAGACCGCCAGTGATCTGGCCTCCAAAGGGGGCGGCAAAGTCGAGCTGGCCGCCGAGTTCAAGGACCCCATCATTAATGGCAACCCGGTTCGTAGCTGGGGCGGCTTTGCCTTTGCCAAGGAATCCGAAGACCTGCGCGACGCGGTGAACAAGGAACTGGCCGAATTCAAGAAAACCGATGAATGGAAAGCCATCCTGAGCAAACACGGCTTTACCGAAGAAGACGCCAAGCACTCGTTTGAGAAATCCACGGAACAGCTGTGTAAAGCCTGATCCTTCACCTGCGGGTAAGGCGGCCGCACGGGCCTGCGCGGCCCCTTGCAAAGGCCGACAGCGCACTGAAGGTGTACCGCCTGCCCTTGTCTGGAACCTGATATGGATTGGTTAAGTTACAGCTCGGCCCTGATGGACGGAGCCTGGGTCACCATACAGCTCACCCTGTATTCAACCGTGGTGGGAGCCATCGCCTCCTTTGCCCTGGGCATAGGCAGGCTATCCCACTCGGTCGCCTTGCGCTCGCTGTCCGTCACGATTATTGAAGTTTTTCGCGGCACCTCTTTATTGGTACAGCTGTTCTGGCTGTACTTTGCCCTGCCTATTCTGGGCGAGTCCATGGGTCTGGACTGGCGTCTGGACCCGGTCGTGGCCGGCACCCTGGCCCTGGGCCTGAACATTGGCGCTTACGGTGCCGAAGTGGTGCGCGGTGCCATCCAGGCCGTGCCGCACTCCCAACTGGAAGCGGCCAAAGCCCTGGACTTTACGGAGCGCCAAACCCTGTGGCGCATCAGCCTGCCCCAGGCCATCCCCGAGATGATGCCCAGCTTCGGGAATCTGGCCGTGCAAAATCTGAAAGACACCGCCCTGGTCTCCCTGATCAGTCTGGGCGACTTGAGCTTCAGAGCTGAACAAATACGCAACTTCACCCAGGACAGCACCACCATCTATACCCTGCTCTTGCTGATGTACTTCGGCATGGCACTGGTGCTGACCGTCCTGATGAAATTGCTGGAACGCGCAACCGGCCGCTGGCGTGCGCAAAGGAGCTGAACATGCTGTTTGGTATTGAATGGGACACCAGCAGCAACGGAGCATTTGCGCTGTCTATCCTGCCTATTTTGCTTAAAGGCTTATGGGTCACCATCCAGGCCGCCGTGCTGGGCTTTGGTGTTGCGGCTATCTTGGGACTGATTCTGGCAGGCCTGAAAAGCGTGCGCCTGCGCCTGATTTCCTGGCCCGCCTATGTGCTGACCGAATTCCTGCGCGACACGCCTTTGCTGGTGCAATTGTTTTTCCTGTACTACGTGCTGCCGGACTACGGGATTGTGCTGCCCGCTTTTCTGACCGGCGCACTGGCGCTGGGGGTGCAGTACAGCGCCTATCTGTCCGAGGTCTACCGAGCCGGTCTGGAGTCCGTTACCCATGGCCAGACTGAAGCAGCCCGCGCACTGGATATTTCCCCGCTGCGTACCTTTATGGTCATCACCCTGCCCCAGGCCATCCCGCGCATCATTCCGGCCATGGGTAATTATCTGGTGTCCATCATGAAAGACGTGCCAGTACTCTCTGTTGTATCGGTACTGGAAGTTCTGAATGTGGCCAAGATTATCGGTGACCGTACTTTTAACTACATCATTCCCCTGTCCATGGTGGGCGGCCTGTATCTGCTGCTGACCCTCCTGGCATCCGCTGGGGTACGAGCGCTGGATCAGCGTTTGCCCAAGCAAGGAATCCCCCTGCGATGACTGACTCTACAAACCCCATCATTCAATTTGACAATGTCACCAAGAAATTTGGTGATGTCACCGTGCTGGACGCCTTGAACTTCCAGGTGGAACCAGGTGAAAAAGTCACCATCATCGGCCCTTCCGGCTCCGGTAAATCAACCGTGCTGCGCATTCTGATGACGCTGGAGACCATCGATGAAGGTGTCATCACGGTAGCGGGCAAACCCCTCTGGCACGAGCGGGTCGATGACAAGCTGGTGCCCGCCAGCCAGAACCACTTGCGCGAGATGCGCAAGGAAATGGGCATGGTGTTCCAGCAGTTCAACCTGTTCCCGCACATGACGGTGATGCGCAATGTGACTGAAGCGCCCACCCATGTGCTGGGCCTGTCCAAAGAACAGGCGCGCGAACGGGCCACCAAATATCTGGATCTGGTGGGCCTGATCGACCATGCTGACAAATTCCCCAGCCAGCTCTCTGGCGGACAGCAACAGCGCGTGGGCATCGCCCGGGCCCTGGCGATGGAACCCAATATTCTGCTGTTTGACGAACCTACCTCGGCTCTGGACCCCGAACTGGTGGGCGAAGTGCTGGGCGTGATTCAAAAGCTGAGTCAGGAACAGGATCTGACGATTCTGCTGGTGACCCACGAAATGCAGTTTGCCAAGGAAGTCTCGGACCGCGTCTGCTTCTTTGATAAAGGCGTGATCGTGGAATCCGGCCCACCCGAACAAGTGTTCTGCCATCCGCAGGAAGCGCGGACGCAGGCGTTCTTGAGCAACTTTATTCAGGCGGCCTGAGCACTTGCGGTCTGCGTCACTTGAACGTGGTTCTGAGCTGAGCCACGTTCAAGCAGCTTTTGTCAAAGAGGTACCCATCTCTTGCAAAGGCAGCAGGCGGGAGTCCCCAGGCCTTATTAAGCCAAGGGTGTCGCCGGAGTTTCAGCCAGCTTGATAGCATGGTCCCGCACATCTTCCGGCCAGTCAGCCAGCAGGGTTTTGAAGTGCTCCAGCTCATCGACAAACAAGGCCCGCATGGCTTCTTCAAAGCCGGGCAAATCGCCACCAATCGCGGTCATGAAGTTATAGGTCCGCTCCTGCGCCTGGCGACGCTGATCTTTGGCGGAGCTGGCACGGCGAGCCTCTTCAACCAGCTTGCGCAGCGCAACCGATGCGCCGCCGGGTTGAGTCGCCAGCCAGTCCCAATGACGTGGCAATAAGGTCACTTCACGGGGAACAACGCCCAGCTTAGGACGACCTCGGCCTCGTGGAGCCTCTTTCTCTGTCTGCTCGACCTCTACTTCAGGAGCATCCACTGGCGCATAGCGTTGCGCCAGCTCTTCGTCCGTCCCTTGGGTGTTCACATCCACAAAACGGCCTGTCACATCGTCAAAGATCAGTACGGGATCGTTAACCCGGCTCTCCAGCACTTTCTTCACGGCCAGCACATTGGTCAGCATGGGACCGGACGCGATACGGCGGTGGCCCATAAAGCTGGTGTAGGTATTGGGGTAAGTCGTTTTCATGTCAAAACCAGAGCTTCAAGTAAGAAGGCTCTATTTTTACCCGGATGATATTAAGCCGTCAATATTACCCGGGTATAAATAAGCGATTGTTGCTAATTGGGTGCATTAACACAGTTGATCCCGTCCAGCAGCCATCACAAGGACTCCTGGACATGCCGAGGCATATCTGATGAGCATCTCCGATAACTGCTTTTCCGAACGCCGGTCAGTCAGTGCGGAGCAGACCCGTCATTTGCCAACGCCCGCCCCCAGACGCTGGCCGCTCCCCTCTTCTTCACAATCCTGAGCCCACAAAAAACGCCCCCTAAAAATAAATCCAGGGAGCGTCTTATCCAGCCAGGTCTGCGCACAAGGCACAGACCTTCTTCTTGCTTAGGACTCCAGCAGCGGACCTGTCAATGGCGTCAGGACAGGGAACTGCCCGCGAGTGGCCACATGCGCAGGACGGGGTGTCAGCCCCTGCTTGGGATCACCCACGCAGTTTTCCACGCTGTTATAGACCGTAAACACATTGGCTCGTGGCCAGGGCGAGATATTGCTGGCCGAGCCATGCAAGGTATTGCAGTCAAAAAAGATCACCGAACCGGCCTTGGCAGTAATGGCTTCAATCCCCCCCTGATCCACCAGCAAACGCAGGCTGATCGGATCGGGTACGCCATACTCCTGCTTGCGCAAGGACTCCTTGTAATGGTTGTCCGGTGTCTGCCCTGTGCAAGAGATGAACTGACGGTGTGAGCCCGGCACCAGCATCAAGGGGCCATTGCACACATTATTGTCCGTCAGCAGCACCGAGCAGCTTAAGGCGCGCATTTGCGGCATGCCATCTTCGATATGCCAGGTCTCGAAATCCGAATGCCAGTAAAACTCCTTGCCGGTAAAGCCCGGTTTCAGGTTGGCACGGGACTGATGCACATACACCTCCGAGCCCAGAATCTGGCGGGCCACATCCAGTACACGCGGATCGCGCACCAGGCGGGCAATCAGCTCACTTAACTCATGCACACGAAAGATCGAGCGCACGGCCTGACTGCCCTTTTCCACCACCGCTTCTTCACGCGACAAGATGCCGGGATCGGTGCTCATGGCCTCCACATTGCCCAGCAAGGCTTGCACTTCCTGCGCATTGAACAAATCAGGCAGCAGCAAAAAGCCATTGTCCTCGTACTCCCGCAGTTGGGACTTGTTCAAAGGCTGGCTACCTACCGGATCCGGATACACCACCGGCTCCTGGCGGCTGACGATGGCCGCCGTTCGTTCTGTACGGGATGTGTACAGATCGCTCATGGTCACTGTCATCATGCTCTCCTTAGGTCTTCAGTCTTCCACGATGGCTGGGTAAACCCCTTTCTCATCGTGAACTTCCTGACCGGTCAGGGGCGGATTGAACACGCAGATCACTCGCAGCGGCTCTTTGCCACCGCGCAGATAATGCTCATCGTGCTGGTCCAGGGCATAGACTACGCCTGGGCCCAAATCGTATTTCTTGCCGTCGGCAACGGTTTCGATTTCGCCATCGCCCTCGATGCACCACACCGCTTCCAGGTGATTCTGGTAGTGGATGTGAGTCTCGGTGCCAGGAAAAATAACGGTTTCATGAAAGGAAAAACCCATGCCGTCTTTCTTGAGCAGAACACGGCGGCTGACCCAGGTGTCCGTGCGCACCTCGTCACGGGTTCCAATCACATCTTGTACGTTCTTGACCAACATTAGCGTGCTCCTCCAATCTTCAGAATCTTGGCCTGGCTGCCGCGCTTGGACAGGCACTGGGCCACGCTGCGTTCAATAATGTCCAGGCCTTGAGTCAGCTCTTCATTGCTGATCGTCAGGGCAGGCAGCAGCTTCAGAACTTCGTCGTGGGCGCCCGAGGTTTCAATCACCAGACCTTGCTTGAAAGCCTGTGCAGCAATTTCATTGGCCAGACCGGCACCGGGCGGCGTCACCAGGCCCTGGATCAGGCCGCGACCGCGTACGCTCAAACCACGATCTGGATAGCTGTGCACCAGGTTTTCCAGCCAGTCGCGCACTTGACGCTCCTTACCCTGGATCTCGGCTTCAAAGTCCTCGTTGGCCCAGTAGCTTTCCAGAGCTTGAGCCGCAGTCACGAAAGCCAGGTTATTGCCACGGAAGGTGCCGTTATGGGCGCTGGGTTTCCATACGTCCAGTTCAGGACGCAACAAAACCAGAGACATGGGCAAGCCAAAACCGGACAAGGATTTGGACAAGGTGATGATGTCAGGGCTGATACCGGCCTGCTCGAAGCTGAAGAAACGGCCCGTGCGACCACAACCGACCTGAATGTCATCGACAATCAGCAGCATGTCGTGCTCGCGGCACAGACGTTGCAGTTCACGCAGCCAGCGCTGTGTAGCAACGTTCACGCCCCCTTCACCTTGCACGGTTTCCACGATGACCGCGGCAGGATGGTCCAGACCACTGCTGGGGTCTTCCAGCAAGCGCTCCAGATAAGCCATCGTATTGACGTCCGGTCCCAAGTAGCCGTCATAGGGCATGAACGAGGTATTGCCCAGGGCCACACCCGCTGCACTACGAAACTTGGAGTTCGCCGTCACTGCCAGGGAACCCGTGCTGACGCCGTGGAAACCGTGCGTAAAGGAAATCACATTCTGGCGACCCTTGACCTGGCGTGCCAGTTTTAACGCCGCCTCCACGGCATTGGTGCCGGTAGGCCCCGTAAACTGCAAGCGGTAGTCCCACCCGCGCGGTTTGAGCAGCACTTTGTCCACCGTTTCAAGAAAGTATTTCTTGGCGCTGGTGGCCATGTCCAAACCGTGTACCAAGCCGTCGGTGTTCAGGTATTCAATCAGCTTTTCTTTCAGGTGGGGATTGTTATGCCCATAGTTGAGCGTACCGGCTCCACTGAAAAAATCGATGTATTGCCTGCCTGACTCGTCCTCCAAAACCGAGCCTCGGGCTTTGTTGAAAATGACCGGGAAGGACCGGACGTAGCCCCTTACTTCAGACTCCATCCGGTCGAATATTTTTAAATCAGTCATATTTCCTCTCCTGGTTATAGAACGGCGTGTCTTGAGCCGACAAACAACAATCAGCGAACCAGACCGGCTCTACCGTTCATTTGCGTAAAGTCCCCTCTTATCCAGAGTCCAAGGGGCCGATTCGTAATAGAGGTTCTGCCTCGTGAGCCTGTGCGGCAAACAAGGCGGTATCAAAGAATTCCTGTTCCTGCATGGGGGCGCCCCAACGCCGGGCCATGGCCGCAAACAGGCCACGCGAAGCCCGGTTACCGGGGCTGACCGTCGTTTCCAGATAGCGCAAGGAACGGCCACGCAGACGCTGTCGCAGATGCTCCAGCATGGCCTGCCCCAGACGGCGCCCACGGGCGCGCTCATGCACGGCCACTTGCCACACAAAGAGCACATCAGGACGGTCGGGGAGAAAGTAGGCAGAGATGAAACCGTCTATTTGTTCCCCACGCTGCGCGACAACGCAGGTCCGGGAAAAGTGCTCGCTGAGCAGCAAATAGAGATATTCAGAATTCAGATCCAGTGGCGGGCTATCGGCAATCAGCTGATGGATTGCGGCCGCATCACGCAACAGGGGCGCACGCAGTGTCAGCGCCGGGTCACTGGGGGCAGGGTCGGCAGCAGTGATGCTGCCTGCCGAGCTGCCCGGACTAGGTCGGTCCGTCAAACCACCAACCCGGATTCGGGGGGTACATCCCCTTCCGGGACCTCAAGAATAGGCGAGGCCGTATCGTCGGCCTCCAGCACAACATCCGGGTCAGCATCGAGCAAGCGCACAATGCGCTCCAGGGACAAGGTCATGGTGGCCTGTTCCAGCTCGGGCAACTCTTTCAAGGCGTCCGACAACTTCTTTTGCAAGGGGGACGGCGTATCGCGTGCCAGGGTCTCCCCTTCTGGTGTCGCACTGACAAATACAATGCGTCGATCTTCACGACCACGCTCGCGCAGCACCAGCTTCTTGTCTTCCAGGCGGTCCAGAATACCAACCACGGTGCTGGGGCTGACGTGCATTTCGCGGCTGATGGCCGTGGCCGTCAACGGGCCTTTTTCGATAATGGTGCGCAGGCAGATCAACTGGGGCGCGGTGATATTGCTGTACGCCGACAGCTGCCTGGAATGCAGGGCAATCGAGCGCGTGATCTGGCGCAAAGCCCGCAAAATTCGTAAATCGTAGTGTTGATCTGTGGTCATTTAATTAGCCAAACAAAATAATTCAGCACGATTAATTCGTGTTGAAATGATATGCCTAGAAAAGATTCAAGTCAAACCGATTTACACTCAAAATCATAGAGAGCATAAACAAGAGGTTCTGACTCAAAGTCCAAAAAAATGTAAGTATCCTGGCTTACGGGGGCGGACCAGCAAGGCGCAGAAAATACCCTGCCTGCTCCCCTTTTCGCCATGAGTGGCTCGAGCCGACACGCCGCTTACAGTAAACTGCCACGAGCCCTTGCCGTGGGGGCCTGTCGGTTTTCACTCAAGACCGGGTGTGCCGCGTCACAGCCCTGCTTGCAAACCGGCACAGCCTGATACAAACCCGGTCCATTAACCCATAAGTCTCTTGGCCAAGTAAAGTCTGCTCCTGTTCTCGCCGTGCCTTGCAGACACTGAAACCCGCATGAAGCAATCTGATAAGGCAACCCTGATTGGTCTGATCGCCATTGTTCTTTGGAGCATGATTGTCGGCCTGATACGCAGCGTTAGCGACTACCTGGGTGCGACTGGCGGCGCCGCACTGATCTACACCCTGGCCTCTGTCTTTCTTCTTTTATCGCTTAGCTGGGTACGCTTGCGCGACTTTCCGCGCCGCTACCTGATCTGGGGCAGCGTTCTGTTCGTCTGCTATGAGCTGTGCCTGGCTCTGTCTATTGGCTACGCTCACAACAGCCAGCAAGCGATTGAAGTGGGAATGGTTAATTATCTGTGGCCCACCTTTACCATCGTGGCCGCTATTTTGTTCAACAAGCAAAGAGCCAACTGGCTGATCGCGCCAGGCCTGCTCTTGTCCATGATGGGTATCAGCTGGATTCTGGGCGGTGAGCAAGGTTTGAGTCTGCACAGCATCTGGCTGAATGTGCAGGACAACCCCTTGAGCTACGGCCTGGCCTTTAGTGGCGCACTGATCTGGGCGGGCTACAGCACCATGACTGCACGCATCGGCCAGGGCAAAAATGGCATTACCTTGTTTTTCATGCTGACAGCCACCGTCTTGTGGATGAAATATCTAGGCCAAGGGGCACCTGCAATGACCTTTACCCTTCCAGCACTGATCTACTTGCTGCTGGCGGCCATGGCGATGGGCTTTGGCTATGCGGCCTGGAACGTGGGTATTTTGCACGGCAATGTCACCATACTGGCCGGCGCCTCCTACTTCATTCCAGTATTGTCAGCCGCCCTGTCTACTTTTTTGCTGCAGGCTCCCTTGACGCCAAGCTTCTGGCAAGGCTCGGCCATGGTGTGTTCGGGCGCCTTGTTGTGCTGGCTGGCCATCCGGGTCCGCAAACCCAGGCGAACGAAAAGTGCTACCTGAAAAACCCTATTCATTAATCCGGGCACGGCTGTGCCTGATGAGCAAAAATCAAAATTAAATTCTATTTGCTGCACTGCAATAAAAACAGCATAAAAAAACCGCCCAACCTTGAATTAAGGGGGGCGGTTCTTTTTATCTATTTTGATTAGCCAGCAAATTAAATCAGGCGGTTCCACCTACGGTCAGATTTTCCATCCGCACGGTAGGAATACCGACTCCAACCGGAACGCTTTGACCTTCTTTACCGCAAGTCCCCACTCCTGAATCCAACTGCATGTCATTACCGATCATGCTGATTTGGTTCATGGCATCGGGGCCGCTACCAATCAAAGTGGCGCCTTTGACGGGATACATCAGTTTGCCGTTTTCAATCACCCAGGCTTCCGAGGCCGAGAAAACAAACTTACCGCTAGTAATATCGACCTGGCCGCCACCGAAGTCTACGGCATATAAACCCTTTTTAACCGAGGCAATAATTTCCTGGGGGTCTTTATCGCCACCCAACATAAAGGTGTTGGTCATGCGTGGCAAAGGAAGGCTGGCGTAGGACTCGCGTCGACCGTTGCCCGTAATGGCAGCCCCCATCAGACGCGCATTATGGGTGTCTTGCAAATAGCCTTTCAAAATACCGTCTTCAATCAAGACGGTACGTTGTGTGGCATTGCCCTCATCATCCATATTCAAGGAGCCACGGCGGTTTTCCAGGGTGCCATCGTCAATGACGGTCACGCCCTTGGACGCCACGCGCTGGCCAATACGACCCGAGAACAGGCTGCTGCCACGACGGTTAAAGTCCCCTTCCAAACCGTGGCCCACGGCTTCATGCAGCATGACACCTGGCCAACCTGGGCCCAAAACCACCGTCATCTGACCGGCAGGTGCGGGTTTGGCTTCCAGATTCGTCATGGCCGAACGCACGGCCTTATCCACGTAGCTGCGCAGCATATCGTCGGAGAAGTAGGACAGATCAACCCGTCCACCACCTGCCGCCGAGCCGCGTTCACGGCGGCCATTTTGTTCAACAATGACCGACAAGGACAAATGCACCAAGGGGCGTACATCGGCGGCCAGACGACCATCGCTACCGGCCACCAGCACGACATCGTATTCCGCACCCAGACTGGCCATGACCTGTACCACGCGCGGGTCCGCTGCACGAGCCAAGGCATCCAGTCGCCCCAACAGGGCTACTTTCTCAGGAGCAGGCAGGCTGGCAATAGGGTCTGTGCCCGTATACAAGGTGGGGCGCTGCGTGTCGGCTGGCACCAAAATGCCGCTTTTGCCTGAACCGCCCTGGCGGGCAATCGAGCGCACCACACGGGCCGAAGACAGCAAAGCCTCGGGGCTGAGGGAATCCGAATAGGCAAAGGCGGTTTTCTCGCCACTTAATGCGCGCACACCCACGCCCTGCTCAATGGAAAAGCTGCCGCTTTTGACGATTCCTTCGTCCAGCGCCCAGCCTTCGCTGCGGGTGTACTGAAAATACAAGTCGGCATAGTCAGCCTGATGGGTGAAGATCTCACCGAGCGCGCCGGACAAATGGCTTTCATTCAAGCCCCAGGGCTCAAGCAACAGTCCACGGGCGCATTCCAGGGCATTGATAGCCGGATCAACTAACTTCATCGTTTATTCCTACTGACAGATCCCCGGCAAACCCATGGCTGCAAGGGACGAAAATGGGTACCAAAAGACGTGCTGACATCAACTTGGCTTCCGTCCATCTGAGCATTAAAACAGAATGTGCCCCCGTATGCGATGCCGACGTACTGATCGGGCAGTTTCCTGGCTTTCAGAACCATGAATCAGCCTGCTGAACTAATAGGTTCAAAAATTCCAATTACGACATTTTCTGATACGGAATTAAAACTATTTTAAAATCTTCCTAATTAGAAACCCACCTATATGGTTTTGATATAAACCCATTCAAATTCATGATAACCCCTGATTAGATTAAATAATCAAGAGCCATTGAATTGTCTAATGACCTTAAATAATTACAAAAACCAAACACCTTTTTGATTAAGCGTTTATTTTTTATCCAAACCACTTATCTTTTTAAGAAAATCAAAGTACACTGTTTTCGCATGATAAACACGAGCTTGTACAGGCAGGGTTTATCAGATAACTACAATCATGAAACAGGAATCCCATATGTCAGTCGAAACTTACAGCTCCGCGAAGCAAAAGATAGAAAAAGAGATTCTGCGTCTGCAAAAGCAGATGAAATCCCTTCGAGTCAAACAGCGTCGTCCTGTCATCGCGTCTATCGTCAAGTCCATGCAAGATAACGAGATCACGATTGAAGAAGTCGCTGAAGCGCTGGAAAATTCCGCCCGCCGCGGTGCTGGTGCTGGTTCCAACGGCCCTAAAACCAGCCTGCCTCCCAAATACCGCCACCCCGGCACCCAGGACACCTGGACGGGCCGTGGCCGCCCACCACGCTGGATTATCGATGCTGAAGCCAATGGTCGCAGCCGTGAAGAGTTCCTTATCAAATAAGTTTTGGGCACCAAACAAAAGAAAGGGACCGCTTGAAAAAGCGGTCCCTTTCTTATTGATATAAATCCCCTACATAATGCCGGGGTTCTGGCGACTCAATCCCGAGCTAATGGATATCGGATATCAATCACTTGTCCATTATTACCCGGGAAACCATCAAATATGGCCTGGGACAAAAACGGTATCTGCTGGTCCAGGTTGTCGGAATGGCTATAAGACACGGCGGTGGCGCGATACACTTCTGCGCCCGAGTTTTGATTATCTGTAATGATTACATTTAGATAATTTTTATACACAGTGACAGGAACATTCACTACATTCGGAGAATAAAAGAAACCTCCGCCCCAACCATCATTTGGCGCATAATAGCCGCGCCCGATTCCCCACGCCGATGGACCGTAAAAACTATCTGCAAATTGAGGCACCCAGCTTTGTTCTTGCGGATTGCCATAATCCATTTGCACCACAAAACGCGCAGACTTCAGATCCGCTGCTTGCACCAGTCCGGTCACACCAATAGAGGCCCGTACAGAATCTGCAAAAGACTGGTATTGCAGACTACTGCTTTTGTCCGGCGAGGACTTGATGTAATAGGTATCGCCACTGGTCGCCGTGGGCCATTGCTGATAACGCGTCAATTTGGCGGACCAGCTAGGCGCAGCGCAAGCCGTGGTCAAAACCGCCAATACCAGGCTCATCAGGCGTAGGGCGCGCCAGGAAAACCCTTCAGAAAATAACGTCATAGTTTCACCCTTGCTTGTTTTTCGCTTGCACGTTCAAGCCCGATTAATGGCAGCGCCGTAGCGCCGACGAACAATTAGTTTACTGCCTGTTTCCGGCGTCCAGTGTGGGCGTTCAAACAACATTACAATAGACCATCTTTTTCGATTGTCGGACCAGGATCACATGCGCACAGACACCTTACCTACGATCTCCCGCCACGATTACCAGCCCTACCCTTATCAAATAGATAAGGTACGGCTGGAATTTGATTTGGCGGCCGAGCAAACCTTGGTTCGTCTGGCTTTTCGAGCCAGCAGCCGGGACGGCCAGATCCGCCCCCTGGTACTGGATGGCGAAGACATTGAACTGCTTGAAGTCAGCCTCAACGGGGTCGCCCTGACCGCCCAGGATTACCAGCTTGATGAACAGGGCCTGACGCTCGCGCCCCAGACCGCAGAATGTGATCTGGTGCTGGTAAGCCGTTGCCGCCCCCAAGACAACACCATGCTGATGGGCTTGTATGTCTCGGGCCAGAACCTGTTTACCCAATGTGAAGCCCAGGGCTTTCGTCGTATTACCTTCTTCCCGGACCGTCCTGATGTGATGTCCCGTTATGAAGTGGTCCTGCGCGGCGATGCCAAGCTCTACCCTTATCTGCTGTCCAACGGCAATTTGCTGGAAAGCACTACGCTGGACGATGGACGCAGCCAGGCCATTTGGGAAGACCCATTTCCAAAGCCTTCTTATTTATTTGCACTGGTTGCTGGCGACTTTGATGTGCGCGAACGCGAAATCAAAAAAGCCAATGGCCAGCCTGCCCTATTGCAGGTTTATTGCGATCGTGGTGACGGCGATAAAACAGAATGGGCCATGGAATGCCTGGAACATTCGGTACGCTGGGATGAACAACGTTTTGGGCTGGAACTGGATCTGGACCGCTTCATGATTGTGGCCGCTCGCGACTTCAATATGGGCGCGATGGAAAACAAGGGCCTGAACATCTTTAATGCCGCCTACGTGCTGGCCGATGCACAAAGCACTACCGATGCGTCCTTTCACGCCGTGGAAGCAGTTATTGGCCATGAGTACTTCCATAACTGGACCGGCAACCGCGTCACTTGCCGCGACTGGTTCCAGCTTTCCCTGAAAGAAGGTCTGACGGTTTTTCGCGATCAGGAGTTTTCGGCTGACATGCTGGCTCAAGGGCTGGACGGCGCTCAAGCCGCCAGCGCCCGCGCCGTCAAACGCATTGATGATGTCAGCGTCCTGCGCGCGGCCCAGTTCCCTGAAGATGCCGGCCCAATGGCTCACCCCATCCGCCCCGAGAGCTATCAGGAAATCAGCAACTTTTACACCGCCACAATTTACGAGAAAGGTGCGGAAGTCATTCGCATGCAGCACACCTTGCTGGGTGAAGAAAACTTCCAGGCTGGTATTCGTGAGTACTTCAAGCGCCATGACGGCCAGGCAGTCACTTGCGACGATTTCGTGGACAGCATGGACAGCGTGTATCGCCAGGTCAAACCCGGCCAGAGCCTGGAACAGTTCCGCCGCTGGTATCAGCAAGCGGGAACACCACGCGTTCAGGTCAGCCTGCAGCACGACCCTGCCACCCAAACCACCACGCTGACCCTGCGTCAAAGCAATGCGCCCGCCGGGATCGAAAACAAATCCACACCCAAGCCACCTTTGCACATCCCCTTTGCCTTGGGCATGCTGGATCAGCAAGGCGCACCACTGACCCTGCACCTGGATGGTCAGCAAGGCGATACTCTGGTACTGGATTTCACGCAAGCCGAACAAAGCTGGACCTTCACGCAGATTCCTGAGGCGCCCGTCCTATCCTTGTTGCGCAATTTCTCTGCGCCTGTGCGGGTGGACTACTACCGTCCGGATTCCGAGCTGGCCTTGCTGGCCCGTCACGACACGGATCCATTTGCACGTTGGGAAGCGGCTCAACTGCTAGCGACCCGTCTGATCTTGTCCTCGGCATCGGGACGCACACCGTCGGCCGCACAATTGGCGACCGTGGTGCAAACCTGGCATGCACTGGTCCAAGACCCGGCCTTGAGCCCTGCTTACAAGGCGCGCATCCTGTCCCTGCCCAGCGAGCGCGAATTGCTGGAACAAACCAAGCCCATGACCCCGCGCGCCGTGGTTCAGGCCCGTCGTCAGCTGCAACGTGAGCTGGGCCTGGCCCTGACTCCCTACTGGCAGGAACTGTATCAGTACCTGAGCCTGGAACAAGCCCCGTACAGCCCCGACGCCTTGCAGGCTGGCCAGCGCTCCTTGCGCAATCTGGCCCTGAATTACCTGCTGGTTGCCGGTGTGAATACAGGCCCGCAGTTGGCACGCAATCAATACGATCAGGCCACCAATATGACTGATCGCATGGGTGCCTTGAGCGCTCTGGTGAATTACGGTGACCCAGAGGATCGTCAAGACGGCCTGGATGACTTTTTCCAGCGCTGGCAGGACAATCCTCTGGTGCTGGACCGCTGGTTCAGCTTGCAGGCCACCGCCCCCAGCACGCAAGTTGCCCAGGTGCGCGCCCTGATGCTGCATCCCGCTTTCTCGATGCGCAATCCCAACCGCGCCCGCTCTCTGATTTTCCAGTTCTGCATGAATAATATGCAGGCTGTACACACGCCGGAAGGCTATGCCTTCTGGGCTGAGCAAGTCATTGCCCTGGACAAGCTCAACCCGGAAATCTCTGCCCGTCTGGCCCGTGTATTTGATAACTGGGCCCGCTTTGAACCCGAAGCCCGCGACCTGCTCAAGGCAGCGCTGGAGCGTATTCAGGCCGAACCTGGCCTGTCGGGCAATGTGGCCGAAATCGTACATAAAGCATTAACTCTTTGACCTCGGAGTCTGTCTTGAAGAAAAACCTTACTCAGTATCTGGTGGAGCAACAGCGCCAGAAGAAAACGGTCACCGCCGACGTGCGCCTGCTGCTGGAAACAGTGGCTCGCGCATGCAAGGCCATTGGCCATGCCGTCAGCAAAGGAGCGCTGGGCGGCGTTCTGGGTTCTCTGGACTCCGAGAATGTCCAGGGCGAAGTTCAGAAAAAGCTGGATGTGCTGTCCAACGAAATCCTGCTGGAAGCCAATGAATGGGGCGGTAACCTGGCGGCCATGGCCTCCGAGGAAATGGACACCCTGCACCGCATTCCCGACTACTACCCCAAGGGCGAAAACCTGCTCTTGTTCGATCCGCTGGATGGCTCGTCCAATATTGACGTGAACGTGTCCATCGGCACGATCTTCTCGGTCCTGAGCGTCCCACCTGAAGCACGTGATCGCGTCATCGAAGAGCAAGACTTCCTGCAACCCGGCGTGCGCCAGGTTGCCGCCGGCTATGCCATTTACGGCCCGCAAACCATGCTGGTCCTGACTGTCGGTGACGGCGTCGCCGCCTTCACCCTGGACAAGGAAATGGGCTCCTGGGTGCTGACCACCGAGCGCATCACCATCCCCGAGGACACCTCCGAGTTCGCCATCAATATGTCCAATATGCGTCACTGGGAAGCCCCGGTAAAACGCTATATCGACGACTGCCTGGCTGGCCCGGACGGCCCACTGGGCAAAAACTACAATATGCGCTGGATCGCCTCCATGGTGGCCGATGTACACCGCATCCTGACCCGTGGCGGTATCTTCATGTACCCGCGCGATGCCCGTGCCTCCGGTCGCAAGGGCAAGCTGCGTTTGATGTACGAAGCCAACCCCATGAGCTTCCTGGTCGAGCAGGCCGGTGGCATGTCGATTGACGGTACACAGCGTATTCTGGACGTGCAACCTACCGAGCTGCACCAGCGCATTGGCGTGATTCTGGGTTCGCGCAATGAAGTCGAGCGCGTGCGTCAGTACCACGAGCAAGGCTGACTCCTGTCCGCTGAATCTCAGCGGCTGCCGCACTGCTAAATAAAAATGGCCTCCGCTAAGGAGGCCATTTTTTATAAGTAGAACTATTGGGGCTGCGTGCTTATCGGGCTTTCCAAACACCTGACATGCAAATCGGGACATCAGGAAAAACAAGCAACACCAGAAGAGCGGATGCCTGACTTACACCTGTTATATCAAGCGCAGCGCTGAGCAAGGGCTAGCTGTTCATTCCCCTTCTTACCCGATAATCCGCCTTAATCCAGCGTCAACACCGTCGAGCCCGTGGTACGGCGCCCTGCCAATTCCTCATGGGCCTTGGCGACCTGATCCAGCGGGAAACGCTGACCGATCAGCGGCTTGATCTTGCCTTGCAGCACCAGCTCGAACATTTCGTCAGCGGCATCTTGCATGGTTTCCTGTGTAGGCACATAAGCCCCCAGCACAGGACGGGTCACATACAAGGAGCCCTTCGATGCCAGCGTCGCCAGATTCACACCGGTTACCGGGCCGGAAGCATTGCCAAAGCTGACCATCAGGCCACGCGGCTGCAAGCAATCCAGCGAGCGCTCCCAGGTATCCTTGCCCACGCCGTCATATACGACAGGTACTTTCTGGCCATTGGTCAGTTCCAGCACGCGCTGCACCACGTCTTCGTGGGAGTAATCAATCACTTCCCACGCACCGTTCTCTTTCGCCAAAGCGGCTTTCTCGGGGCTGGACACCGTACCGATCAACTTCACGCCCAAAGCACGTGCCCATTGGCAGGCGTACAAGCCCACGCCACCCGCAGCGGCATGAAACAGAATCGTCTGGCCTTCATGCACGCGATAGGTCTGACGCAGCAAATACCAGCACGTCAAACCTTTGAGCATCATGGCCGCCGCCTGCTCAAAAGTGACGCCATCAGGAATGCGTACCACACGATCAGCAGGCACATTACGGGCCTCGGCATACGCACCCAGCGGGCTTTGACCGTAGGCAACACGGTCACCCACTTTCAGATGCGTGACACCCAAACCGACTGCTTCCACAATGCCGGACGCTTCAAAACCCAAACCATGCGGCAAGGGATTGCTGTAGAGGCCATTACGGAAATAGATGTCGATAAAGTTCAAGCCCACTGCTTTTTGGCGTATGGTGACTTCCTTCTCCTGCGGAGCGGGCAGCTCTACCGAAGCCCACTGCAATACCTCCGGACCACCATTACGCTCAATCCGTATCGCCTTAACCGTCTGCGTCATTGTTTTACTCCTTTGATGAGGGGCCCGTAGCAATGTCTTAGAATAATGCCTTGCTCTTATTGCCTGCCCGACCCACTAGCCCTATCACTGGCTGATATAAAACACCAGAATAGCCTAAATTGACTCCTTTTTTTCGGATCGCTTTCCATGACGCATGGACGTGCTCTGGCTGCCATTCATGTGGCCGCCGTTCTGTTCGGACTGACTGGCATTTTTGGTGAGCTCATTCAGGTCGGCGCCATGCTGATCACCGCGGGCCGAGCCAGCTTTGCAGTCCTGGCCTTGTTTATCAGCATTCGCTCTCAAGGGCGCGGTTTAGGTCAGGGCATGAAAGCAGCGGACTTTCGCACCCTGCTAATGGCCTCCATCATGCTGGCCATTCACTGGGCCACTTTTTTTGTGGCCGTTAAAGTGGGCGGCGTGGCCATTGCCACCTTGGGCTTTGCCAGCTTCCCGGCCTTTATTACCTTGTGTGAATGGGCCGTACTGCGCGAGCGCGTTACCGTATCGGAGTGGATCATTCTGGCCTTGGTCACCGTGGGCTTGTTGCTGGTGACCCCCTCTTTTGATTTCCAGGATCAATCCACCATTGGCCTGGCCTGGGCCATTGCCTCCGGCTTTACTTTCGCCATGTTCACCCTCATCAACCGACGCGCAGCCAAGCACTTGTCGGCACAGCAAGTGGCCTGGTGGGAAAACCTGTTTGTCGCCCTGATGTGCTGGCCTTTTGCCATACCGCTGCTGGGCGACAGCACGCTGGTGGACTGGGTATGGATTGCACTGCTGGGGGTATTTTGTACGGCCTTGTCGCATTACCTGCTGGTCTCTGCGCTAAGCGTTTTGAATGCCCGCAGTGCCGGGATTGTGATCGCCCTGGAGCCTGTCTACGCCATCGCTTTTGCGGCGCTGCTTTTCGCTCAATACCCCAGCAGCCGTGCGCTGCTGGGTGGCGCCATCATGATTGGAGCCATCACTTGGGCAGGCTTGCGCCCACCCAAGTCCAACTGATGGCTTAGGCGATCGCTTCCAACACTTGGGCGATCGCTTCCCCTACTTGTGTTGTGCTGGCCTGACCACCCAAATCAGGGGTACGTGGGCCATTGGCCAGAACCTGCTCAATGGCTTGCACTACTTCGGCGGCTGCCTGGGGGTAGCCCAGGAAATCCAGCATCAAGGCACCACTCCAGATCTGACCGACCGGGTTGGCAATGCCCTTGCCATAAATATCCGGTGCCGAGCCGTGCACGGGCTCAAACAAGGAGGGGAATACGCGTTCGGGGTTCAGGTTGGCCGAGGGTGCAATGCCGATGGTGCCGGTACATGCCGGGCCCAGATCGGACAAGATATCGCCAAACAGGTTGGAAGCTACAACAACATCAAACCAGTCCGGGTGCTGCACAAAGTGTGCACACAGAATATCGATGTGATACTTGTCCCACTTTACATCCGGGTATTGCTCGCCCATGGCGGCCACGCGGGAATCCCACCAGGGCATGGAAATCGAAATACCGTTGGACTTGGTCGCAGCAGTAACGTGTTTACCGCGTTTTTTAGCCAGTTCAAAAGCGAACTTCAAGACTCGGTCCGTACCCGTGCGGGTAAAGACACTTTCCTGAATCACCACTTCGCGCTGCGTGCCCTCAAACATGATGCCGCCGCTATTGGAGTATTCACCTTCGGTGTTCTCGCGCACGATAAAGAAATCGATATCACCGGGCTCACGACCTGCCAGTGGCGAACGCACACCAGGCATCAAACGCACAGGACGCAAGTTGATGTATTGATCAAATTCACGACGGAACTTGAACAGAGATTCCCACAGCGAAACGTGGTCGGGAACCAGATCAGGCCAGCCCATGGCGCCAAAGAAAATGGCCTCGGTATCCATTAATTGGGCTTTCCAGTCCGAAGGCATCATGGTGCCGTGCTTCTGGTAGTAGTCCGAGCTCCAGTCCAGAACTTTCCAATCAAAATTGATGGCGTGACGGCGAGCGGCCACTTCCAGAATACGCAGCCCTTCCGGCATGACTTCCTTGCCGATCCCATCTCCTGCGATCACGGCAATACGATGAACTTTACTCATTCCTCTTTCCTTGTGGTTTTACATGGCCTCCACGGCCTTATTCTGAAAAGACGCTGCTCTGTTCACAAAACAGCAATTAGCCTGCCAGCTTCCACGGTGCCGGCAGGCCAGTCCAAATCGGTTAAGGATTAATAGCCCTGACTGTGATTCACCCGACCAGTCGCAGGCTTGCCTTGCTGCAAAAGCTCGATGCGCGAGCCAATTTGCTCCAATGCCAATTCACGAACGGTGATACCCGAAATATGAGGCGTAACCATCACAGAAGGAATACCCCAATACGGATGATCGGCTGGCAACGGCTCCTGGGTAAAGGCATCCAGCAAAGCGCCTGACAGATGACCGCTCTTCAGAGCATCCAGCACATCGGCATCGACCAAGTGGCCACCGCGAGCGACGTTAATCAAATAGCCACCAGGCTGCAAATTCGACAATACGTCGCGGTTGATCAAACCTTCTGTTTGCGGAGTCAGTGGCAAGGCGTTGACCAGGATACGGCTGGCAGAGACGCACTCTTTCAGGCCCTTTTCACCGGCATAGCAAGGGAAGTCCGCTTCGTGCAGACGACGCGACCAGCCATGTACGGGATAGCCCAGACTGGCGATGACCTTGGCAATCTTGCTGCCAATCGCGCCCAGCCCCAGCACAGCGACTGGCCACTGGCGGCGGTCGATCGGACGGTAGGCTTTCCACTTTCCTTCACGCGCCTGTTCCTCGTAGGGCTGAAAACGGCCTACCGCACGCAGCACGCCATACAAGGCATATTCGGCCATTTGCTCGGCCATGCCCGCATCTTCCAAGCGGTACAAAGGCATCTCGGCCGGGATGGTCCCTGCGACGGCATCCACGCCCGCCCCCAGATTGAAGGTGGCGCGCAAATGGGGTTCTTGCTTGAACAAGGCCGCATCCGGCTGCCAGACGATGGCGTAGGTCGCCCCGGTGCTGGGCTGACCCGCTACAAACTCATCAACTTTCCAATCGGGATAGGCTTTGCGGAATTCATCCGCCCAACGTGTTGTTTCTGATGGCCTTGTGGTGGCAACAATTAAATGAGGCAGTTGCGTGGGCATTAACGTTTCCCTCCAAATAAAGAACCCAATACCCCACGCAGCACTTTGGTGGCAGCCCGTTTGGTCTCGGTTTTGATCATGCTTTGCACCAGGCCGTCCTTCTTGCCACCACGCGGCCCGGTTGATCCAAACAGAAAGTCATTGACGACACCCATCAGGCCTTCGTCCTTGCCTGCCGCCGCTCCCGGCTGCGTGGCACCCGCGGCACCATTGGCAGCCGCATCAGCCGCTTTTTTGGCCAGCACCTCGTAGGCGGATTCGCGGTCAATTGCCTGGTCGTACTTCAAGCCAAACAAGGACGCCTGTCGTACCGTTTGCCGCTCCGCATCGGTAGCGGGGCCAATTCGGCTACCCGGAGCCACCAGCCAGGCACGCTCGGTAGGCGTGGGAATCCCCTTGGCATCCAGCATGGACACCAGGGCCTCGCCCACGCCCAACTCGGTAATGGCCGCTTCAATATCCAGACCGGGATTGGGGCGCATGGTTTGCGCTGCCGTCTTGACGGCTTTCTGATCACGCGGTGTAAAGGCGCGCAAGGCGTGCTGTACTCGATTACCCAGCTGACCCAGAACGGTATCGGGAATATCCAGCGGGTTTTGTGTCACGAAATAAATACCCACACCTTTGGAGCGGATCAGACGCACAACCTGCTCGACTTTTTCCAGCAAAGCCTTTGGTGCACCTGTAAACAATAAGTGGGCTTCGTCAAAGAAGAAAACCAGACGCGGTTTGTCCAGATCGCCCACTTCCGGCAGGCGCTCGTACAGATCGGCCAGCATCCACAGCAGGAAGACCGCGTACAAGCGGGGTGACTGCATCAGCTTGTCGGCTGCCAGCACATGGATCATGCCGCGCCCGGCCGAGTCGGTACGAATCCAGTCCATCACATCCAGCGCTGGCTCACCAAAGAAGCGATCCGCCCCCTGCGTTTCCAGGCGCAGCAAGGCGCGTTGGATTGCCCCCACACTGGCTGCTGCGATATTGCCATACTGATTGCGCAGCTCGGCAGCACGGTCCGATACGTCTTGCAGCACGGCGCGCAAATCCTTCAGGTCCAGAATCAACTGGCCCTCGTCATCTGCCAGACGAAAGACGATATTGAGAATCCCTTCCTGGGTATCGTTCAACTCCAGAATCCGGGACAGCAGCAAAGGCCCCATGTCGGAAATCGTGGCCCGGACCGGATGACCCTGCTCGCCAAAAATATCCCAGAAGGTGACCGGGTTCGCCCCCCAGGCTGGCTCGGGCAGGCTCAGCTTTTGCAGGCGCTCCTGCAATTTCGGATTAGGCTGGGCGGCTTGAGAAATTCCACTCAAATCGCCTTTGGCGTCGGCCAGAAAAACCGGCGTTCCCAGGCGGGAAAAGGCTTCGGCCAAAACCTGCAAGGTGACGGTCTTCCCCGTCCCGGTAGCCCCCGTAATACAACCATGCCGATTGGCCAGCGCAGGCAACAGGTAAATGGGAGTATCGCTATTCTGAGCAAGCAAAATTGGATCAGCCATGATTGTTTGTTCTCTTCCGGATAGAATGCCAAGTGCCTAGATTCTAGCGACTTTCGCCCAAGCTCGGGCCTTGTCGCGCAGACAGGTTAAAATAGATCTGTTTTTCTTTGAACGTAGTCTACTGAATTGGTAATACTTTATGGCCGGACATAGTAAATGGGCGAATATTCAGCACCGTAAAGGTCGTCAAGACGCAAAACGGGGCAAACTTTGGACCAAGATCATTCGTGAGGTCACCGTGGCCGCACGTGCCGGCGGCCCTGACCCCGAGTCCAACCCACGTTTGCGCATGGCCTGGGACAAGGCAACCGCTGCCAATATGCCCAAAGACAACATTCTGCGCGCCATCCAGCGCGGCGCAGGCGGCGCGGATGATGCCAACTACGAAGAAATTCGCTACGAGGGCTACGGTATTAACGGCGCGGCCGTGATTGTGGACTGCATGACCGACAACCGTCAGCGTACGGTCTCGGATGTGCGTCACGCCTTTACAAAAAATGGCGGCAATCTGGGTCTGGACGGCTCGGTCGTGTTTCAATTCCGCCACTGCGGTCAGTTTCTGTTCGCTCCGGGCACTTCGGAAGACACGATTATGGAAATCGGCCTGGAAGCTGGTGCCGACGATATCGTGACCGACGAAGAAGGCCTGATCGAAGTGCTGTGCGCTCCTACGGACTACCCGGCTGTGCAAGCCGCGTTCCAGGCCGCTGGCCTGACGCCTGAAGTGGAAGGCGTGGTCATGAAAGCCCTGAACGAAACGGAACTGAGCGGCGACGATGCCGTCAAGATGCAAAAACTTCTGGACGCACTGGAAGGCCTGGACGATGTCCAAGAGGTCTACACCACCGCCGTCATGGACGAAGCCGAATAAGCTATTTCTGAAAACTCCTCTTTGCGGGCCCTGCCCGACTCATCACTATGAAGCTACTTGTTGTCGGCAGCGGCGGCCGTGAACACGCCTTGGCATGGCGCCTGGCCCAATCTGCACGCGTGCAGACTGTCTACGTTGCCCCGGGCAATGGCGGTACCGCGCGTGCCGAACGTATTGAAAACCTGGCCATCACCGATATCCAGGAACTGATTGCCTTTGTGAAGCAAGAAAAAATTGCCTTCACTGTCGTCGGCCCGGAAGCACCGCTGGCCGCAGGCATTGTGGACGCCTTCCGTGCGGCCGGTCTGAAAATCTTTGGTCCCACCCAGGCTGCCGCGCAGCTGGAAAGCTCCAAGGACTATGCCAAAGCCTTCATGGTGCGCCACAACATCCCGACGGCGGCCTACGCGACCTTTACCGATCCGGACGCCGCCAAGGATTACATCCGTCAGCAAGGCGCTCCCATTGTGGTCAAGGCCGATGGCCTGGCCGCTGGCAAGGGCGTGATTGTGGCCACCACGCTGGAAGAAGCATTGGGCGCCATTGACGACATTCTGGGTGATGGTCGCTTTGGTGCCGCCGGTGCCCGCGTGGTCGTGGAAGAATGCCTGACCGGCGAAGAAGCCAGTTTCATCGTGATGTGCGACGGCAAGAATGTGCTGCCCATGGCTACCAGCCAGGACCACAAACGCCTGAAAGACGGCGACCAGGGCCCGAACACAGGCGGCATGGGTGCTTACTCCCCCGCCCCTATCGTCAGCCCCACGCTGCATAACCGAATCATGCGCGAAGTCATTCACCCCACCATGCAAGGCATGGCCAAGGAAGGCTTGCCCTACTCCGGCTTTCTGTACGCGGGCGTGATGATTGACGATGGCCCGGACGCTACCCGCCCCATCAAGGTGCTGGAATTCAACTGCCGCATGGGCGACCCTGAAACCCAGCCCATCATGATGCGCATCAAGAGCGATCTGACCGAAACCTTCGAACTGGCTCTGGCTGGCAAGTTGGACGAGGCCACTATCGAATGGGATCGTCGTACTGCCATTGGCGTGGTACTGGCCGCGGCCAACTACCCCGAAGAGCCTCGTACTGGTGATGCCATCACGCAATTTGCGAAAGACACCGACGAGTGCATCACCTTCCATGCAGGCACGCAGATGAAAGACGGCACCGTGGTCACCACGGGTGGTCGTGTATTGTGTGTCACCGCCATGGCCGACTCCATCCGTCGCGCTCAGGAAGCCGCTTACGAGGCCATTTCCCAAACGCATTTCGACGGCAAGCAATTTCGCACCGATATCGGCTGGCGCGCTCTGCCCAGCAGTGAATCCTGATTGTCGCAGCAAGGTCTTTTCATGTCTTTACCCATTGATACCGTCCAGGCTTATTTCCGTCAGTTGCAAAGCCACATCGTGGACACTCTGGAGCAGCTGGATGGCACGCCTTTCGAGTCGGACCAGTGGGATCGTCCAGAAGGCGGTGGCGGTCTGTCCCGCCTGCTGGAGAACGGCCCTGTTTTTGAACGGGCTGCCGTTCTGTTCAGCCATGTCAAAGGCCACACCCTGCCTCCATCGGCCAGCGCCCACCGCCCTGAACTGGCCGGACGCCCTTGGGAGGCCATGGGTGTTTCACTGGTGATTCACCCGCGCAATCCCTTTGTACCCACCACGCACATGAATGTGCGCATGTTTGTGGCCCAGGCCCAGACAGCGGATCAAGAGGATGTGTTCTGGTTTGGTGGCGGTCTGGACTTGACGCCCTACTACCTGCACGAAGACGATGCCCGCCATTTCCACCAGGTGTGCCACGATGCTCTGGCGCCGCACGGTGCGGATTACTACCCGCGCTACAAGCGCTGGTGCGACGAATATTTTTATCTGAAGCACCGCAACGAGACCCGTGGCATTGGCGGCATTTTCTACGACGACCTGAACGAGCCCGGCTTTGAAGCCAGCTTTGCCCTGACCCGCTCCGTGGGCAATTCCTTTACCGATGCCTATGCACCTATCGTGCGTGCCCGCATGGATCAGGAATACACCCAGGCGCATCGAGACTTCCAGGCCATTCGTCGCGGCCGCTATGTCGAATTCAATCTGGTCTTTGACCGTGGCACCCTGTTTGGCCTGCAATCGGGTGGCCGTACGGAATCCATCCTGTTGTCCATGCCACCCCAGGCGAGCTGGCGCTACAACTGGTCGCCCGAACCCGGCACACCAGAAGCGGCCCTGGCGCAATACTTGGTGCCTCGCGAATGGATTTAAAGCGTGTCGGGCTCCTGGGTGGCAGTTTCGACCCCATCCATAAAGCTCATGTGGCGCTGGCGCTTGCCGCGTTCGACCAGCTGCAGCTGGACCAGGTTCAGTTGCTGCCCGCTGCCCAGCCCTGGCAACGCGACGCCTTGGGTGCCAGCACCCAGGATCGTTTGGTCATGGCCGAGCTGGCCGCCCAAAGCCATCCGGGCTTGCAGGTCAACCCCGTAGAGATCGAGCGCGGTGGCCCAACCTACACCATCGACACGGTGCGCAGCTTGCCCGCCGGGTCGCGCTACTACTGGATTTTAGGCAGCGACCAACTGCATAATTTTTGCAGCTGGAACGACTGGCAAGAAATTCTTGAATACGTCGAACTGGCTGTTGCCCAGCGCCCCGGCAGTCCTTTGGAGACGCCCGTCGCCTTGCAGCAGGAACTGAGTCGACTTCAGCGCCGTTTGCATCAGATTGACTTTCTGCCCATGGACATCTCGGCCACCCAGATTCGGGAGCGAGTGCAGCGCGGTGACAACATCACCGCCCTGGTCCCGGAAGAAGTCGCTCAATACATTGACAAAAAACGGCTCTATCTTTCCCACCCACAGGCGCGCCCTGTATAGTTCTTTTTATGAATATAGAAACACTTCAACGACTCGTCATCGATGCCCTCGAGGACGTCAAAGCTCAAGACATCAAGGTCTTTAGCACTACCCACATGACCGGCCTGTTCGATCGTGTGGTCATTGCCAGTGGTACTTCCAACCGGCAAACCCGCGCTCTGGCCCAGAGCGTGTTTGACAAGGCACGCCAAAACAAGGTCGAAGTCCTGGCCCATGAAGGCGAGGACACCGGCGAATGGGTGTTGCTGGATTTGGGTGACATCGTGGTGCATTGCATGCAGCCGGCCATCCGCCAGTACTACAACCTGGAAGAACTTTGGGGCGAACGCCCTGTCGAAGTGGAACTGCTGCCGCAATCGCGCCAGGTTCCACCGGCTGGCTTTTTCGCCAGCGCCGACGAAGACGAAGACTAAGCCCTTCCACTGTCCTGTCGGCAATACCCGGGCCGCAGCTTACGATGCGGCCTTTTTTCTTTTACGACATTCCATGAAACTCATTGTCATCGCGGTAGGTCAGCGCATGCCCGACTGGGTGGAACAAGGCTGGCAGGAATATGCTCGCCGCATGCCCCAGGACTGCGCCATAGAACTGCGCGAAATCAAGGCCGAACCCCGTACCAGCGGCAAGACGCCTGCCCAGATGATGCAGGCCGAGGCCAAACGCATTGAAGCGGCCATTCCCGCCCAGGCGATGCGCATCGCCCTGGACGAACGCGGCAAGGACCTGACCACCGTCAAGCTGGCTCAGGAGCTGGAGCGTTGGCGCAGCAGCGGTCAGGATATTGCCATTCTGGTCGGTGGCCCGGACGGACTGGATGCGGCACTCAAGCAAAGCTGCCACGGCATGTTGCGTCTGTCCTCCCTGACCCTGCCCCACCCCTTGGTACGTATCTTTCTGGCCGAGCAACTGTATCGCGCCTGGTCCGTCATGACCGGGCATCCTTACCACCGCGCCTGAACCTTCTTTTAGTCCTGGTTTCTTATGC
The DNA here is from genome assembly GCF_052931795.1 of Alcaligenes sp. RM2. NCBI lineage: Bacteria > Pseudomonadati > Pseudomonadota > Betaproteobacteria > Burkholderiales > Alcaligenaceae > Alcaligenes > Alcaligenes sp. RM2. Next base: position 417,245 of record NZ_JBRFIO010000001.1, on the reverse strand, counting down.
CTTTTCAGCCCATCTATCTGGCCTCAGCCAGTCCACGTCGCCACGATCTGCTCAACAGCATCCAGATCACTCATGAAGTCCTGCATGTGCCCAGCCCTCCGGGCGAGGATGAACCGCGTCTGGAACAGGAAGCGGTGCTGGATTATGTCCGTCGCACGGCTCGCGACAAGCTGCTGCGCGCCCTGGAATGGCGGGCACAGTACAGCAGTCTGGATCAGGAGCGCGCTATTTTGAGTGCCGACACCACGGTCTGCATGGACGAGACCATATTTGGCAAACCTTCTGATCTGGCCGATGCCGCACGTATCTTGCGCGAGCTCTCGGGCCGCCGTCACAAAGTGATGACCGCCTTATCCCTGGGCGTAGGTGGTGTGGAGTTTGAAAGTATCAGCATCAGCGAAGTCAGCTTCAAAACTCTGAACGAACAAGAAATTGCGGAATACTGCGCCAGCGGCGAGCCTATGGGTAAAGCGGGAGCCTATGGCATTCAAGGTCTGGGCGGTGCCTTTATCAGCCACTTGAGTGGCAGCTATACCGGCGTAATGGGCTTGCCTGTTCACGAAACCTACCGCTTGCTGGAACTGGCCAATCTGAAGATCCGCGCTTAAAGACCGGCTAATGCAGAGAAACAACCTGATCAGAACAGGAATGGGGAACTATCCAGGCAAGGCCTAGTCCCATTCTTTTATTCAATTTTGATCTTAGTATATATTTTCTGGATATATACATTCACCGACTGTTTTGCAGGATTAACCACCATGCCGCTTTCCTCTTTTTCGATCCGTCTTGCCTTGGCCGGTTTACTGTGCGTCAGCACCGTCGTCCAAGCCGCCGACCGCCCCGCTGCCCTGAAGGCCCTGGAAGAGCAAGGGCTATCCATTGTGGGCGAATTTGATGCTCCCGGTGGTCTGAAAGCCTGGGGTGCGTATAGCGGGAATCGCGCATTGGCCATCTATAACCTGCCCGACGGGCAGCACATGATGGTGGGCACCATGATCGATGCCAAGGGTGAAGAGGTACGCCCGGCCGGTCTGGACGAACTGGTGCAACCCGCCATTGCCAAGGACATGCTGGGCAAACTGGAAAAATCCCGCTGGATCAAGGATGGCGACGACAAGGCCCCACGCGTGGTCTACGTGTTTACCGACCCGAATTGCCCTTACTGCATGCAGTTCTGGCAAATGGCTCGCCCCTGGGTTGAGTCCGGCAAAGTACAGCTGCGCCACGTCATGGTGGGCATTCTGGCCCCCAGCAGCAGCCTGAAATCGGCTGCCATCCTGGCTGCCAAGGATCCCACAAAGGCCTTGAACGAGCACTCTTTGGCCATGCTGAAAGATCGCAGCGCCGGAGTGAAAGGCCTGGACAGCGTGCCCAGTGATATCGAAGCCGATCTGACCCGCAATGAAGATCTGATGATGGGCTGGGATTTGCGTGCCACCCCCGCCATGGTCTGGCAGGATGAGCAAGGTCGCATTCAAATGCAGACCGGCGCTTCACCCGATATTACCGAACGCGTTTTTGGCCCACGCTAATTTCAAGCAGGACGTTTATTCATGAGCACTCGTGTTCTCTTGCATGCCCCCACCGTTCATGCCCTGGAGCGCGCCCGCAGCAATGCGCGCAACTTGCTCAAGGACATACCGGATGCCCAGATTCGCATCATCGCCAATGCGCAGGCCGTTAAAGCTTGCGTAGAAGGCGCGGAACACGATTGCGACGCCTACACCTACCTGTGCCCCAACACGCTGCGCAATCAGTCCCTCAGTGCGCCAGAACGCTTCCAAACCTTGGAGCAAGGGGCCATCACTGCCCTGGTGAAACTGCAGGCGGAAAACTGGATTTACATTCGAGCCTGATGGGGTGTAGGGCCAGAACAACAGACCATACTGGCCGGTCATGATTCTGCCTGCCCCCACCCAAACCTTGATACGATAGCTAAGCTCGCGACAAGCGGGCCTGTTTTTACCCGTATCACAAGGAATCTGTCATGCCCACCCTCGTCCGTTCTGCTCTGCGTCCCTGCCTTTTACTGGCTTTATGTGCTTTAGGAACCAGCCAGGCACTTGCACAGCAAACTACCGTGGGTGTCGGTGTTGGTTTTGCCCCCAAGTACGAAGGGGCTGACAGCTACGACGGCCGTTTCTACCCTCTGCTCTCGCACCGTAACGGCCATTTTTTCCTGGCCCCCAAAGCAGGCATGCCTGCCATCGGTCTGCAAACCAATCTGACAGACAACTGGACTATCGGTACTTACGCCGCTCTGGCCCGTGCCCGTAAATCCGGTGATGCCGACCGCCTGTACGGAACTGATGATATTGATCGTCACGGCAATCTGGGTGTATTTACTGCTTACCAACTGGGCAATGCCAAGATTGAAGGCAGCTACTACCAGGCACTGAAAAGCGGTTATGGCGCCACGGCCGTTCTGGATTTGAGCTACCGCCTCTGGAACGATCAGGACAGCAGCTTCTCGCTGGGTGCCGAATTGAAATGGTCCAACGAAAAAGCCATGCGCACCTACTTTGGCGTGAAGTCGCATGAAGCTGCTGGCAGCAATGGACAACTGCGCACCTACCGCCCTGACGCTGGTTTGCGCTCTTATGCCTTGTACGGCCAGTACACCCACAAGATCAGCGAAAGCTGGTCCCTGCAAGGTCTGCTGGGCGTGAACACCTTGGGTGAGGAAGCCAAAGACAGCCCGCTGGTCGAGAAGAAAAGCAGCGTCTTTGGTGGCGTAGGCTTGGGCTACAGCTTCTAAATTCCTGTCAGGGTCTGCCGACCCGCTTGACCGTCAAGCCGTTGTGTTCCAGGCGTGCCTGCACAACGGCTCGATGATCGCCCTGAATCTCCAGCGTTCCCTCTTTCAGCGTCCCTCCCGCTCCACAGGCGTTCTTCAGTTCCTTGACCAGCGCCTTGAGCTGCTCCTCGGGCATCACCAGGCCCGTTACCACGGTCACTCCCTTCCCTTTTCGCCCCTTGGTTTCCAGACTCAAGCGCACCGGCCCCTGAGCCTGAGACAGGCTTTGCTCGCGCCGATTCTCCTCGCAACGACATTGCTTTTGTGGCTGCCCGCAATCAGGACACATACGCCCTTGTTCCGTGCTGTACACCAGCCGAGACAGCTGATCCGATAAGCTGGCCATAAAATCTGGCTCCCTTCGCTGATTAAATAAAAAAGGCCCCCACGCTGCGCCTTCGGCTTGCGCTCCACCCTGGGACGGCCCGACAGTAAAAAAAAGCCCACCGAATTTCGGTGGGCTTTACGCTGGACCAGGCCCAGACGAATTACATCATGCCCATCAGGACCAGACCAAGCAATTGCTCGGAAGTGAAACGCTGACCGTTGATGTCGAACACGCGATCCTTGCCCTCGTACTTGATGGTCGTGGAAATGCCGTTCTCGTCATTCTTGACCATATTGGATTCGGCGTAGGGAGCGACAGCCGCATCCAGAATCATGTCCAGCATGGCAGCATTGCCTTCTTCAGGCGACAGGCCTTCAGCCTTGTCCATCTCGGCAGCCAGGCCACGCAGCATGGGCTTGGAAATCAAAACATCCAGCTGAGCAGCAGGAATGGCTTCGATCCACATTTCAGGGCTGGTTTGCAGCTCTTGCAAGGTCGCATTGGGTTTTTGGAAGTCCATGCGCAGCGTGGCTTTGGACTCGCCAGCGGCGGTGTACCAACGCAGAGGCTCAACACGCAGCACAGGCTTGTGCTCCAGCGCCTGCAGCACCAGTTCCATCATCTTCTGAGCCGTTGGGCCATCTACCGAATCCATATCGTTTTGCAGATTGGAATCGGAAATCAGCTTGGACAGAGCGGAGATTGCAGGTGCGTAAACGCGGTCAAAGTTCATCGACAGCTCAACCGAACCCAGCTTGACCTTGTCTTCAAACACCAGATCAGTCAGCGCGTAAACAACCTTGGTATCACTGACGGAGTCTTTGGTGACCGCATCGGAATTGATGGCGATCTGCTTGAAGGTAATGCCATCGGTCTCGGCAGATTGCATCTTGACGTCATCAACGCTCAGCTTGCCGACCTGGGTGCCGCTGACATTGATGTCACCGTCTTGCTTGAAGTCCACCACGAAGTTGGAGGCCTCAAGCTTCAAGGGATCTGCGCTGATGTCGTCAACAAACAGCTTGGGGAAGCTGCCGGTCACAACAATATCTTTGCTCTTGCCACCGGCTTTGGTGCGCAATTGACCACCGCTGAAGTCCACTTTGACTTCGTCGCCTTGGTGCTTGATGGCTTCAAAATGCACATTGGAGTCCACGGCACCGTCAAAACCGACCAGGCTGTCCGCCCACAAAGGGGTCTTGTCGCCCGTCAGCTTGTACCAGCCTTCGGTGTCTTTGGTCTTGACCAGAGTGCTGTGCGACAAGGCGGCAACAGGAGTGAAGTTGCCCAGAGCCATTGCCGACATAGGCAGCGGGCCATGGCTGATCTTGTCATCAAAAGTCAGCTCCAGAGGCTTCTCTTCAGCGTCGGAAGGCTTGATGGTGATGGTGTAACGAGCAGTAGAGGAAAATACGCCACGTTGGTAGTCCACCACGTTCATGACGACCGACTCGCTCATGCCCATTTGCTGCATCTGCTCGGCAGCCAGGGTGTTGAACTGGGCCACTTTCTCACCCACCAGCGCTTCAGTTTTCTTACCGGTGTACCAGGTCGAACCGCCGTATGCGGCCGCTAACACGACAACCAGTGTGACCAGCCCTGTACTTTTCTTCATGACTTCCCTTTTGTAGACCTACAGTCCCAACTTCAAATAGCCGACATAATACCGAAACTAAGTTTGACTGATGGTAGTTTATTCCCCGTAATTGTAACTATTCACATGTGTAATGCGAGCGACATCGTCTGCGCCCAAGCCCAAACGATGGGCCGCACGATAGGTTTGCTGGGCTGCATGAGCCACTGGCATGCTGGTGTGACTGGCACTGGCCAGCTCCGCCACGGTATTCAAATCCTTCAACATGGTATCGACCGACGCTTTTACTTGATTGTCGGGCGTAGTCATGCGCGGCACGAACAATTGCAGCAAAACCGAATCGGCCCAACCGCCCCCCAGGGCCTCACTGATTTTGGAGGCGTCCACGCCATTGTCATTGGCCAGGCTCAAGGCCTCGGCGATAGCGGTCAAGGTGGTGGCCACAATGGTCTGATTGCATAACTTTGTTACTTGGCCGGCCCCTACCGCCCCCATCAAGGTGACGCGCTGCGAATACGCGGCCAGCACCGGACGAACACGATCCAGCTGCGCCGCCTGCCCGCCCACCATGATGGCCAGCGTGCCTTGTTCTGCTCCGCCCACACCACCGGATACCGGAGCATCCAGCCAATGAGCCCTGCAACGTTGCTGCAATTGGGCAGCCATCTCGCGTGTGGCCTGTGGAGGAATCGAGGAATGGTCCACCACAATCCGCAAGGCTCCCTGCACCGACGCCAGGCCCTGCTCGCCCAGGACCGTGTCGTGCACCGCCTGTGCATCGAAGACACACAGGAAAACGGCTTCGCACTGCTCGGCCATTTGCGCCGGGGTATCGCACCAGTGGGCACCGGCTTCGATCAGGGCTTGCCCCTTGTCTTTGGAACGATTCCAGATACGAACCTGATGACCGGCCTTCAACAAGCGGTGCACCATAGGCTGACCCATACGGCCCAAACCACAAAAACCAATATTCATGTCTCGTCCTTTACGCCCCCAACATCATCCAGCCAATTGAAGCGGGGCAAGAAAAACCCGCCTGTCAGGCGGGTGAAGTCTGGTCGGCCCAACAAGGGACCGCCCTTATGCTGATACTCAAGCCGCGTCGGGCTGGCGGTCGGGGGCCGCTTCCTGAAAGGCGGACAGCTCCAGACATTTTTCCTCCACAGCCAAGAGGCGTGGAAATGTGCTGAGATCAATGTCAAAACGACGGGCATTGAACATTTGAGGAATCAGGCAGATTTCGGCAAGACCAGGAGTATCACCAAAAATAAAGTCATGATCCTTTTTGCCATGGCGCTGCACCAAGGCTTCCAGGCCTTCCAACCCTACGCTGACCCAATGGCGATACCATTGATTGCGAGCATCCTCCTGGGCGTGCAGTTCGTTTTTCAAATACTGCAACACGCGCAGATTATTCAGCGGATGAATATCACAAGCCACGGTTTGGGCCATGGAACGTGCCCAAGCCCGCTCTGCCGACGCTTTGGGCAACAAAGGCAGTTCAGGATAGCGTTCGTCCAGATATTCCAGGATGGCCAGGGATTGCGTGATGATCAGACCATCATCATCCAAAGCAGGCAGCAGTTGCACGGGATTGACCTGCACATAATCGGGCTGATGCTGCTGACCACCATCCTTGAGCAGGTGTACAGGCTTGATCTGGTAGTCCAGCCCCTTGAGGTTCAGACCAATCCGCACCCGGTAAGCGGCGGAACTGCGAAAGTAGCTATACAGAATCATCTTGTCTCCTGTCCACCCTGCAAAAATCGTTTTTTATTTGTTCAGGCTTTCAATCTTGCGCGACAGTTCTCGGGGCAGCGGGAAGGCAATGTTTTCTTCCACACCATCCAAGGCCCGCACTTTGCCTACGCCCAGTTCCTGCAAGCGCTGAATCACCTGATTCACCAGAACTTCCGGAGCAGAAGCGCCGGCCGTCACACCCACGCGCTTTTTACCGACCAGCCAGGCCGGATCAATCATTTCCGGTTTATCCAGCAGATAGGCTTCAGCCCCCTTGCGTTCGGCGACTTCGCGCAAACGATTGGAGTTGGAGCTATTGGTACTGCCCACCACCAGGACCAGATCACACTGTGGAGCCATGATCTTGACCGCATCCTGACGGTTCTGTGTGGCATAACAGATATCGCTTTTCTTGGGTTCCACAATATTGGGGAAGCGTTCACGCAAGGCCTGGGCCACAACTGCCGCATCGTCCACGGACAAGGTGGTTTGCGTCACAAAGGCCAGCTTGTCGGGATCGGCCACTTTCAGGTTAGCGACGTCCTCGGGCGTTTCCACCAGGTACATGCCGCCGTCAGCCTGCCCCAGCGTACCCTCGACTTCAGGGTGTCCGACGTGACCAATCATGATGATTTCCCGGCCTTCGGCGCGCATGCGAGAGACCTCGATATGCACTTTGGTCACCAGCGGGCACGTGGCGTCAAAGACTTTCAGACCACGCTTTTCGGCATCGTCACGCACCTGACGCGATACGCCGTGAGCCGAAAAAATAACGATTGCACCCGAGGGAGCCTCGTCCAGCTCTTTAATAAAGATCGCCCCTTTATTGCGCAGGTCTTCCACCACGTAACGGTTATGGACGATTTCATGGCGCACGTAAATGGGTGCGCCGTGCAATTCCAAAGCGCGTTCGACAATATCAATCGCGCGGTCGACCCCAGCACAGAATCCACGGGGCTGGGCCAGAACAACCTCAGCGTTCTGAACGGGAGTAGCTTGACTCATTACAGAATCCCCAAAATATGTACATCCAGGCGCAAGGCCACGCCGGCCAAGGGATGGTTGAAATCGAACAAGGCCGTCTTGTCGTCGATTTCCTTGAGTACACCCGAATAGCGGCTGCCATTAGGGGCGGCAAACTCCACCATATCACCGGGTACGAACTCCACGCCTTCGGCGGCATTGCTGGCCAGCATTTCGCGAGTGATGCGCTGCAAGAGGTCCGGGTTACGGGCGCCGTAAGCATCTTCAGGGGTGATGTCGAGCTGAAAGCGCTCGTCTTCACGATGCCCCAGCAATTTCTCTTCCATGCCAGGAGCCCACTGACCATTGCCCAGTTGCAAGGTCGCCGGGCGGCCCGTAAAGGTATCCGCAAACACAGAGCCTGCCGCCGGGCCACTGGCCAGCTCTATACGATAGTGCAAAGTCAGGTAGGAATCCTGACGGACAATTCCAAGCTCGGAACTAGCAGAGTTACTCACGATCGCTCACTATAGAAAATCATTCAATTACCGCATTTTAGCGTTTCTTATGGCCACATCCACTTTACGCCGCCAAGGGCCCCGTGAGCGCATGTTGGCGCACGGTCCTGCCTGTCTGAGCACCCCGGAACTGCTGGGTATTGTCCTGCGCACCGGTACACGCGAGCGCAATGCTGTCGAGCTGGGCCAGATGTTGCTGGACCATTTTAACGGACTCAAAGGATTATTATCGGCCGATGCGTCTGCCCTGCGCCAACTGGACGGAATCGGCCCGGCCAAATGCGCGGAACTGTTGGTTATCCGGGAACTGCAACGCCGCTGTGCCCTGGAATCACTCACGGACTTGCCGGTGCTGAACCAGGCGGACAAGGTGCGCGAATATTGTCTGGCCCATATTGGACATTTACCCGTGGAGCATTGCCTGGCCCTGTTTCTGGACAATCAGCTGCGACTGATCTGCGCCGAGGAGATCAGCCGGGGCACAGTCAACCAGGCTTCAGTCTACCCACGGGAGATTTTGCGCGCCGCCCTGCGTCACCACAGCTGCGCCATTATTCTGGCGCACAATCACCCTTCCGGTGCCGCCTATCCCAGCGCCTCCGATATCCGGCTGACCCGGCACATTCGCCAGGCACTGGCTTTGGTTGATATACGCTTGCTGGACCACATTATTGTCACGCCCAGCCAGACTGTCTCCATGGCCGAGCGCGGAGATCTATAGACGATTCAGGGCGATGAATGCCACCTTATTTTTGATACAGTTCCATGAGCTTCCCCGTAAAATCCAGAACACACTACAAGAGTACGGAGCGCCATGTCTGATCCCGCCGTCAAGTCCTTTGTTGGACGCGTACGTGACATTCTTCACGATCTATCCCCATCAGAGCGACGTCTGGCGGAATTTGCCCTGGACTTTCCGGGCGACCTGGCCGGCTACACCGCCTCGGAGCTGGCCTCCCTGGCCAATGTGTCCAATGCGACGGTCACCCGCTTTATTCGACGCCTGGGTTACAGCAATTACGAGGCCGCCCGCAAACAAGTGCGCTCCGAAAAGAAAGCAGGTTCACCCCTGTTGCTGGCAGCCACTGAAACGGAAGCCGAGCGCTCGCTGGCCACACACTTGCAGCAAAGTCAGAACAACCTGGCCGCTACCTATAGACGCATCCCCGACTCGTTGCTGAAAGAAATCGCCCAGGCCATTCTGGGTGCGCGCAAAGTATGGGTTCTCGGGTTTCGATCCAGCCATGCCCTGGCCAATTACTTTCGCTGGCAGTTGCTGCAAATCGTCCCTGAGGCTCAACTGATTCCCGGCCCTGGCGAGACCATGGGGGAACATCTGGCAGGCATACACGCTGACGATGTCGTAGTGATTTTTGCCCTGCGTCGCCGGGTGCGCAATATGGATCAGTTGATCGGGCAGATGGCGCAGCTGAACCCGAATGTGTTGCACATCACTGACCAGCTCAGCCCGGAGAAAAGTACTTGTCGCTGGACTCTGCGCTGTGATGTCCAGTCACCCGGTGTGCTGGATAACCACGTGGCGGTGATCGGGCTGTGCCATCTGATCCTGAGCCAGGTGATGGATCAGGCCGGTCCTGCCGGGCGTCGTCATCTAGGCTTGGTGGAGGCTTTCCACGACAGCTTTCTGGAGCTGTAGACCGCTACTCTCGTATTGCAGGCCCATATCAGGCACTCCGTAGTCAAGCCAGCCCAGAAGTTTCATGGCTGGAATCAGATAAGGATCCTACGCAAACGGCGATGATCCTTTTTTTTTATTAAAAATCCTTGTATATCAACGCCCTGCTCAGTCAATCAGTAGACACTGCAAAATCTTTCTCGTTTACCCTAGTTTTGAAAATATTTTTTCACGACAATAATGATTGAAAAAATAGTGCTGGGCTCATACACGCCCTGAAACGAGGAGAAACCATGTCTAGCAAGCAGCAACCCTTGCCAGCCGATACCGGGCAGGCACAGGCCAGTTCTACGGCCAACAATCACACGGTTCAGCAGCAACTGGAAAACTCGCTGGAAACCATAGGCGTCACCAACTCGCACCGCAAAGTGCTGGCCCTGATTTTGCTGGGCGTCCTGTTTGACGTGCTCGAGCAAAATGCCGTGGGCCTGGTCGGTCCGCTGCTGCAGGAACACTGGGGGCTGACGCCTCGTGATGTCGGGTTTCTGAACACCTTGACCTTCGCTGCCGCCGCCCTGGGGCGTTTGCTGTCCGGCTATATCGCCGACCACTACGGTCGCCGTGTCATGCTGACCATCAATCTGGCCCTGTTCACGCTGGGCGCCCTGATCTGCGCCCTGGCTCCCAGCTACTGGGTACTGGGCCTGGGTCGCATGATTGTGGGTTTTGGGCTGGGTGGCGAAATCTCGATTGCCGTCACCATGCTGGCCGAGTTCTGCTCCTCACGCTTTCGCGGCACGGCTGTCGGCACGATCAACGTCGCAGGTGGCGGTCTGGGCAATATGCTGGCCCCGGCCTTCGGCTTGCTGGTCTTCACCCTCTTTCCCGGCCCAGAAAGCTGGCGCTGGGTGTTTGGCCTGCTGGTCATGCCTGCCTTCATGGTGCTGTTCTATCGTCGCTACATTCCTGAAACGCCCCGTTTCCTGGTGTCGCAAGGGCGTATCGAGGAGGCCAATCAGGTTTTGAATATTCTGGCCTCGGGCAAGCTGGGCCGTCACGTTGCCAATCCCTATCCTTATTTGCACAGCGGCCCGCAGGCACAAAAAGCAGAGCGGGTGCGTTTGAACGAGATTTTTCAAGGCCCGCTGGCCATGCGCACCCTGGTGACCGGCATTGCCGTGTGCATGACTTATGGCGCACAGCTGACGGTTCTGACCCTGATGCCTACCCTGCTGGTGGAGCAAGGCTATTCTTTGGTGAAAAGCTATACCTTCACAATCCTGATGCAGTCGGGCAGCCTGCTGGGTGCCTTGACCGCCTCTTACCTGGGCTCCCGCGTGCCTCGCAAGCGCGTCTTCACCTACGGAGCGTTACTGGCTTGCGCCAGCGGTCTGGCCTTTGGCTTCCTGAGTTTCAATATCTACCTGGTGCTGCTGTTCGGTGCTGCTTTCCAGTTCTGCGTGCTGCTGCTCAACACCACGATCTGGATTTTCTCCCCCGAACTGTATCCCACCCGCGTCCGCGCCTTTGGCACCGCCTTCATTCTGGCACTAGGCACCCTGGCGGGCGCATTTATCCCTACGCTTAGCGGCTGGGTGCTGGAAGGCTACGGCGTAGCCGGCATGTTCACCTTGATGGCGGGCATGTACATCACCTTTGCCGCTGTCCTGCAGTTGGCGCCCGAAACCTTTGGTCGCCCCCTGGATACCTGATTCACTTAAAAAGCCGCCTTGCTGCGGCCCTTGTATTTATGTCTCATACCGTACTGCTCATCAACCCCAATACTTCCCGTCCCACCACGGACATGATGGTGGCGCTTGCCCAGGCTTGTTTCCAGAGCCTGCAGCGCCGCGACATCCAGGTCCGGGGGCTGACCGCCCCTGAGGGACCGGGCATGTTGACCGAAATGGAAGAACTGGAGCAGGCCGCCGCCATATCCAGGCACCCGCAGGTGCTAGCCCAGGCGCAAGACGTTGACGGCGTCATCGTCGGCGCTTTTGGAGATCCCGGCCTGCAAGCCCTGACTGAACGCCTCACGGTTCCGGTCATCGGCATCGGTCAGGCCTCCATGATGCTGGCTGCCCGAGCAGGCACGCCTTTTGGCATTGCCACCACCACCCCCGGTCTGGAGCAATCCATTCTGGATCAAGTACAGCGCTATGGCTGGAGCGAACAATTCTCCGGCCTGCGCCTGACCCCTACCGCCCCACTGGATCTGGCCCAGGCCCCTGATCGTCAGGATCAGGAACTGGCCGATAGCGTCGCGGCGTGTATCGAACAGGACGGTGCCCGCGCCGTCATCATCGGCGGCGGCCCACTGGCCCAAAGCGCCCAGGCCCTGCAAAGCAGGCTGGCTGTGCCGGTGATCAATCCCATCATTGCTGCCTGCGAGCTTATGGCCGAGCGCCTGCCCCCAGATCAGCCATAACACGCTGTACCACACAAGGAGACACCCCATGACAAGCAGCACCCTTGCGCATGGCCTTCATCAGCCTGATTATTGCCGTGTCCGGCACCATGGGTTGCATTCCGGTGTACTGGCAACTGCCTAACGCCGTTCTGGCAGGCTCGGCAGCAGCTATTGGCGTGGCCTTCATCAACTCGGTCGCCAACCTGGCCGGCTTTGGCGCGCCCTTCATGTTGGGTGCCCTGAAAGACGCCAGCGGTAATTTCCAAAGCGGTTTGTGGATTATTGCGGCACTTGAGCTGGCGGTCGGCATCTGGATTCTGTCTTTCCGCAAGCGCAAACAGATCGACTGACGACCTTATCGACCATCAAGCAAGACGCCCCGAACCCTGACAATCTCCGGGTTTCGGGACCTGACGCCCAACATTAGGCGGCTTCTTGTTGCGCTTGTGCCGCGCTTTGATGGAGTTTTCTTTGAAAAGCGGCGGCTCAATGCTAAAATTTCAGGCTTCATCGGATACGTGGCAAAAAGTCTTTAGGCATTATTCAATCGGGCAGGATGTCAAAACCCAAACCCGGTTAAAAAAACAGCCCTCTAGCTTTTTAGTGCCGGTACTTACAAGACTGGAAATCTGCCCTGCGCAGCTTTATTTTTGTAAATACGTGCCTTGCTGGCGGTCCTTATTTGTCAAAACAGGAATCATCATGAAAGAAGGCATTCACCCAGAATACCGTGACGTGGTGTTTCTGGACCTGCAAACGGGCAACTCCTTTATCACCCGTTCCACTGTCCAGACTCGCGAAACCACCGAAAAAGACGGTCAGACTTACCCGCTGTTCAAGTGTGACGTGACGTCCGAGTCGCACCCCTTCTACACGGGCGCTCAAACCCGTATCGTGGAAACTGGCCGCGTTGAAAAATTCCGCGCCCGTTTTGCCCGTACGGCTGGTACCGTCAAGAAAGGCGAATAAGCTCTCTTTCTCGGCATACCGCGTTCAGCGCAAAAAAGGCAGCTTCGGCTGCCTTTTTTTTACCGCACATTTCCCGGCCAAGGCGCCCCCTTTGCATTAAGATAGGGCGAATCAACAGACTGTTTTACCCTAGACGTGTCATCCAGCCTCATACCCACCTCCACCCCTGCTCGCCTGACTGCTACCGCTGCCGTCAAACTTCCCCGATTGGTCCTGCTGGTCGTTGGGACTATTTACATTCTTGCGGGTCTGTTTTTCCGCGATCCCTGGAAGGCAGACGATGTCATCGGGCTTGCAACCATGCTTACCGCTTTGTCAGATCCCAGCGGTCAGGCCTTGTTGTTGCCGCAGGTGGGCGATCTGGCACATGCCCAGGACGGGCCGCTGACCACCTGGCTGGGTGCCCTGTTCATTACACTGTTTGCGCCACTGCTCAAACTCTTTACCTCCGAGCTGAATGCCAATATTGTGGCGTCTCGACTGCCTAACCTGCTGTGGTTCGGCATGTTGGCGGCTTCGGTCTGGCACAGCGCCTACTGGCTGGCTCGACGCCCTGAGGCCCAACCGCTGCGCCTGCCCTTTGGGGGCGAGCCCTCGCCCACGGACTATGGGCGCATGATTGCCGACGCCACCTTGCTGCTGACGGTAGCCACGGTCGGCATCCTCTGGCGTATGCACGAAACCTCGGAAGTACCAGCCATCATTGCCTTCCAGGCTCTGGCTTTGTACAGCCTGGTGCGCATGTTTGACCGTCCCGCTTCCGGTGCGATCATGCTGGGCCTGTCTTTGGGCGCCTGCTTCCTGACCCGTGGCTGGCTGGGCGCTGGCCCCATCATGCTGGCTACCGCTCTGTGCTTCATTCCACGCGGCCCCTTGCGTCAGCACAGCCAATGGCTGGCCCTCAGTGCCGTCCTGACCCTGGCCATCATCATGGCCTGGTGGATTCCCGCCAAACGCGTCAGTGTGTACTGGACTGAACAGTGGCGTCTGTGGCATCTGGCCGCCTGGGGCTGGGCGGGTTTCAAGGAACAACTGAATAATCTGCGTGACTTGCTGTGGTTCCTCTGGCCGACCTGGCCTTTGGCACTGCTGGCAATGTGGCAGTGGCGCAGCTGGTTCAAGGCCCCGCATATTTATGTGCCTGCCATCAGCCTGCTGGTCCCGCTGCTGAGCCTGCTGTTTATCCGCGATGCCTTCGAGCCTGAATACGCCCTGCTGGTCGTACCTTGCGCCGTCCTGGCCGCGTTCTCGCTGCCCACCTTGCGGCGTGGCGTGGTCAATACGCTGGATTGGTTTGCCATCATGTGCTTCTCACTGACGGCAACCACGGTCTGGCTGGGCTGGATTGCGCAACAAACCGGCTGGCCACGTCAGATTTCGCACAATATCGCCCGCCAGACTCAAGGTTATGACACCTTTATCTCCTGGCCGGTCATGATTATTGCCGCGCTAGGTACGCTCGCCTGGATCGCCCTGGTACGCTGGCGCCTGTCCACCAACCCGCCAGGGCTGCTGCGCGGCACGGTCTTGTCTGCAGGTGGCCTGATTACGACCTGGCTCCTGCTGGTTACCCTGTGGATGCCCTCGCTGGACTACGTACGTAGTTACCGGGACGTCTCCGGTGAACTGTCCGCCGCCCTGCGCGAACACAGGCAGCCCGGCGAATGCCTGCGCTCCTGGGGCCTGGGTTCGGGACAACGAGCCTCCTTCCTGGTGTTTAACAACATCAAGATCAATTTCGACAACCGCTGCTCTTTGGTGCTGGAACAGTTCTCCCTGCGCGACCTGCAAGATGGCAAGGCCCCCATTCCTGACAATGCGGTCCAGCTCTGGCAAGGTAAACGCGGGCCAGATCGTCACGAGGCTTTCCGTCTGCTGCGAGTACAAGCTCAGTAAGTTTCAATCATGTCCTCCGTGTTTCATCACAACTGGAAAGGCCAGGCAGGCCAAATCCTGCGTCAGGCCTGGCCTGTGCTGGTCGGCTCCTGGGCGGGTATCGCCTTTGGGGTGCTGGATACCGTTATGGTCGGCCACAGCAGTCCGGTCGACTTGCAGGCCATGGGCCTGGGCGTATCCATTTACATCACCGTCTTTATTGGCTTGATGGGTGTCATCCACGCCCTCATTCCTATCATTGCGCAGCAATTTGGCGCGCGCCGCCTGACTGAAGTAGGCCGCTGGTGGGGGCAAGGCGTGTGGCTGGCCCTGTTGCTGACCTTGATCGGCACCCTGGCGCTGGCCTTTCCCAATATCTGGCTAAGCTGGTCGGGCGATTTGAGCCCTGAGGTTCACGACCGGGTGACCTGGTATTTGCGCAGCCTGATTCTGGCCCTGCCCGCCTCCCTGGTTTTCCGAACGATTTACTGCCTGGGCACGGCAACCTCTCACCCCAAAGCCGTCATGCTGATCAATCTGTTCAGCGTGGCCTTCAAGGCCCTGTTCAACTGGATGCTGATTTTCGGGAAATTCGGTTTGCCAGCCATGGGAGCCGTCGGTTCGGGCCTGGCGACCACCGTGGTTTCCTGGCTAATGCTGGCTGCTGGCCTGTGGCTGCTGCGCGCCGACCGCTTCTACAAGCCCTTTAGCTTGCGACTGGGCCTGCCTAGCTGGACGGCGCAGAAAGAACTGCTGCGCCTGGGCCTGCCCATGGGCGGCTCTTACCTGATCGAGATCTGCGCCTTCAGCTTCATGGCTTTGCTGGTAGCCCGCGAAGGGGTCTTTGCTTCGGGTGCACACCAGATCATGGCCAATCTGGCCGCTGTCTGCTTTATGGTGCCCATGGCCGTCGGTGTTGCTGCGGCCTCGGTCAGCGCTCAAGCCATTGGAGCCGGGCAATATCATCGTGCCCGCCATGTGGGAATGTTAAGTCTGGGGATTGTGTTGGCCGGGGTCACGCTGACGATCAGCCTGCTGGTTCTGCTGCGCCCTACCTTGGCCCATGCCTATACCGACGATGCCGACGTAGCCCTGCGCGCCCTGCTCTTGCTGCAACTGCTGCCCTTCTTCCACTTTTTCGACGCGTTCCAGTGCCTGATTTCCTATTTGCTGCGCGCCTATAAAGTGGCTTTTGTTCCCATGTTGCTGCAGTTCTTTGCCTTAAGCGTGTTGGGTCTGGGCGGTGGCTGGTGGTTAGGGTTTGGACCGGCGGCCGGATCGCTGGAAGGGGTTATTCAGTGGCTGGCACCGGGTGCGCCTGTGGGTGCGGCCAGCTTGTGGACCATGTCCAGCCTGGGCCTGGGGGCCTCGGCCTTGCTGCTGCTATTCTGGTACAGCCATATTCTGCGTATCTACAATCCGGCAAGACGCAAGGCGCGGGCGTCCTAACAAGCAAAGCATGAGCTGCCGGCATTCAGGTCCATGGCAGACTCAGACATCCAGCGGCTCATTGCTCAGCACTAAAAGCCTAAGGCCAAAATAAGCCAAACCGTGAAAGCACAAACAAAAAAAAAACGGGGCCAGTTATTCAACAGGACCCGTTTTCTTTATCGCTTTAGCAAGACAAGGCTAACTCAGGCAGCAGGTTTACTGCCTTCAATGGCTTCCACGATCTTGGCCGTATCATCCGGAGTCGACTCTGCAGCCGCATCTGGCGATTCCTCCACCGCATCAATCAGCGGGCTGACCAGGTCCACAACCTTGCTGCGCGAGAGCAGGCCCAGGAACTCGTCGTTCTCGCCAGTGACGGCCAAAGGTTCGCTGCTACGCAGCAATTGCCCCAGGATTTCATCCAGACCCATGGTGGCGGGCACGGAACTCATCTCGTCCACAAAGCCGGAAATATCCCGTGCACCTTGCTGCACTGCTTCTTGAGCACTGGAACGCATCAAGACACCGGCCAGACGCTTGCCATCGAGCACAGGCGCATAACGCACGCCCCGTTCGCTCAAGCGCTCCAGCGCATGAACAGCGCGGGTACGCATGGTGAAGGTCAGCGTCTTGCTGGAATCGCGCACCGCATGAGCAGCGTTCAGCACTTTGCTGCGGTTCACATCCTGCAAGAAGGCCTGCACATAATCGCTGGCGGGCGAGAGCAGAATATCCTCGGGCGAGCCTTCCTGGATCAGTTCACCATCTTTAAGAATGGCAATCCGGTTGCCCAGACGCAGCGCTTCGTCCAGATCATGCGTAATAAACACAATGGTCTTGTTCAGACGGGCCTGCAGTTCCAGCAACTGGTCCTGCATTTCACGTCGAATCAGCGGATCCAGCGCAGAGAAGGCTTCGTCCATCAGAAGAATGTCGGCATCGGTGGCCAAGGCACGCGCCAGACCCACACGTTGCTGCATACCGCCAGACAACTGATGCGGATACTGATTCTCGAAGCCTTGAAGCCCTACCTGCTCCAGCCAGTAAGTGGCTTTCTCTTCACGGGCGGCACGTCCTATGCCCTGCACTTGCAGACCGTAGGCCGCGTTCTCCAGCACCGTGCGATGCGGGAACAGGCCAAAACGCTGGAAGACCATGCTGATCTTTTGCTGGCGGAACTGCATCAGCGCCTTGCCATCCAGGCTCATCACATCCACGTCATCGACCAGAATCTGCCCGGCTGTCGGTTCGATCAGGCGGTTGAAATGGCGGATCAGGGTGGACTTGCCCGAACCGGACAAACCCATGATGACGTAAATGCTGCCATGCTCAATGGACAGGCTGATGTCACGTAGCCCCAAGGTGTGGCCGCTTTTGGCCAGTAGCTCGTCCTTGCGCACACCGTTGCGGGCCTCTTCCAGCCAGCGCTCGGGTTGGGAGCCAAAGATCTTGTAGATATTGCGAACTTCAATCTTGCTCATGAGGCCTCCCGTGTCTGAAAGCGGCGGCCAAATTCTTGTGTGATACGGTCAAACAGAATAGCCAGCAGCACAATACCCAAACCGGCCATCAGGCCACGGCCTACTTGCAGTCGGTTGATACCTTGCAGCACTTCGTAGCCCAGACCTCGCACACCGATCATGGAGGCGATCACTACCATGGCCAGCGCCATCATGGTTGTCTGGTTAATACCCGCCATGATGTTGGGCATGGCCAATGGCAATTGCACCCCGTAGAGCTGCTGCCAGCGGTTGGACCCGAAAGAACGCGAGGCTTCCAGCACTTCGCTGTCGACCAGGCGTATACCCAGATCGGTCAGACGAATCACCGGCGCAATGGCGTAAATAATGGTGGCAATCAGGGCGGCGATCTTGCCCAGGTTGAACAGCATCACTACCGGAATCAGATACACAAAGCTGGGCATGGTTTGCATCACGTCCAGCACCGGCATCATGATGCGGCGCAGCCAGTTGAAGCTGGCCATCAACAGACCTAGCGGTATGCCTATCAGGACAGACAGGAAAACGGCCACGATCATCAGCGCCAGGGTCTGCATGGCAGCATCCCACAGGCCGATCAAACCAATGACGAACAGCATGGCACCCATGGCCACGGAAAACAGGACGCGACGGCTGGCAGCCCAGCCCAGCACGACCACCACCAGCACAACGGCCCACCAGGGACTGCTGCGCAAGATGGACTCCATAAAGACCAGCATGTCCAGCAAAGGCTGGGTCATGGCGCGCAAGGTACTGGAATAATTGGCAACCAGATCACCCACGAACTGATCGATGGGCAAACGTAAGGCGCGCGGATCAATCAACTCAGGAAACATAAAAAACACTCCGTAAAACTCGTGCATGCGGCGCGGGCATATCGCCCGGCCATGAGCCTGCCGGCCACAATGGGGCCAGGCAGAAAAGCGAGGTACGACTCAGTACCCGCACCCGCATGGGGTGCAGTCACCGAGGCCGGCCTCGCCCTACAACGACACGAATACTAAAGAGCGGCTTTTACGCGCTGAGCCACTTCCATGGGCACCCACTTGGACCAGGTGTCCTCGTGCTCTTTCAGGAACCAGTGCGCCACATCCTCAGGCTCGCCTTCGGTTTTTTCCATGTGGGCCATGGTGTCGTTCATCAGCTCCAGGGGCATGCTGACATTGGCCAGGAAGGCCGTCAGTTCGGGAGCCTGCTTGGAGAACTCCGTATTCACAGCCGTGAACACCGGATTTTCGGGGTAATCGCTAGGCTCTGGATTGGCACAATCCGGGTCCGTCAGACACCCGTGCTTTTTCTCGTCATAAGCGGGCAGTTCCAGCTTGACCAGATCCATGGAACCCACCAGCGGCGTAGGGTACCAGTAGTAGAACACCACGTTTTCCTTGCGCTGATAAGCAGAGGTCAGAGCCGCTTTCTGCGTGGCACCAGTACCGGGCGAGAACAAGGTGAAGGTATCACCCAGCTTCAAGGCATTGAACAGATTGCCGCTGACCACTTCACAACCCCAACCTGCCGGGCAGCCATAGAAGCGGCCTTTACCGGGCTCTTCAGGGTCCTTGAATTCATCCTTGAACTTGGGCAGGTCCGCTGCGGACTTCAGTTCAGGCAGGCGCTCGGCGGTGTAGCGTGGAATGAACCAGGCTTCGCCACCCATATAAATATCACCAATACGTTTTACGTTTCCCTTGGCTTCAGCCTGTTTCCAGGGATCAGCCACACTGTTGAGCCAGATTTCAGTGTTGACATCCAGGTCGCCTCGCTCCAATGCGGCCAAGGCCGGAAGCGTCTCGACCGAGATGACCTCAGTCTTGCAGCCATAACCCTTGTCAGCGATAAAACGCTCGACTTCAGTCAGGACCAGATTGGATTCCCAATTCATGCCGCCAAAGCGAACCGTGCGGTCCAGTTCGCAGGCAACCGGGGTAGCGGCTTGTGCGGCGGACGACAAACCCAGCAACACGCTGGTCAGCACAGAGGCTTGAATCAGGGGAAAGCGGTGCAAGCGCGACTTGGCACCGGCGTGAGGGAAGTATGAAGACATGATGCTCCTCCTTGAGTTACTGTGGACGCGTCCTGCATGATCAGTCGGCGCCAAGGCTAAAGGGGTGTGCGGAAGACGATGCTCTTATCGCCAATACATACCTACGTATAGAGCGAGTGCCAGGCACTCACGAAAAACCCGGAACAATATTCAGGGCTGAGCCCTTTTTGTACTGTTCGCTGCCTTGACCGAAACAAAACGGCTGGGCCAGGGTTACACCGCGCGGCGCGATGATTTGGTGCGAATAGAACACGCAGTTTCAGGCGGTTCTAGATCGAATTGATGAATCTGGTAAGGAGGCCATTCTACGGGCCTTTGCAATCAAAAACAAATTCTTACCTCGAAAAACCATCAAAATTCTGGAATATGTCAATGGCAAAAACGCAACAAAACCCTTGTTTGGCGTGGTTTTAGCGCTTTTCTAAATTTTTTTTTGTTACCTATTAATTCAGAATTGATGGAGTGGCGTAAAAGCAGCCCCAAAAAAGACAAATGACAAGGCATAAAGCCTTGTCATTTGCCCCTCCAGACCGCGCCCTCTAACGCTGGTACATATAGTCCCGACGCCATGGATACACCAGGTCTGGCGCGTAATCCAGCTCCTGTGCCCGCCCAGCACTTTGCGCCTGAGCCAGAACCTGGTGCAAGGCAATCCAGCCATGCTCAAAGCCCATGGCGCAACCAGCCAGATAAACCCGGTAAGCACGCAAGGATTTTTGACCCTGCTCGGAATCCAGCGTGGCCTTGGCCTTGTCCAACTGACTTTCCAAGGCATCGCTCCAGGCCCACAACGTGCGTGCATAGTGCGGACGCAGATTCTCAATGTCCAGGCCTTCCAGACCACCTTCAGCCAGATGACGCAACACATGGCTGATATGGGTCAGCTCTCCACCGGGGAAAATGTATTTCTCGATAAAGTCGCCCATCCCGGCACCCAGCTGGCTATTGTCCACGCCACCGGCTGTAATGCCGTGATTCAGAATCAAACCACCGGGCTTGACCAAACGGCGCAACTTGTCGAAATAGGCACTAAGCTGGGCGCGGCCCACGTGCTCGAACATCCCGACCGAGGCCAGCTTGTCATAAGGCTTGAGTTCATCCAGCTCGCGATAATCCAGCAACATCATGCGGGCCCGGCCCGACAAACCTTTCTGCTCGATCAGCCCGTTCACATAGGCATGCTGGTTACGGGACAAGGTGATGCCCGTCACGTCCACATCGTAGTTTTCAGCCGCCCATATCAGCAGCCCGCCCCACCCGGCTCCCACATCCAGAAAGCGCTCGCCCGATTGCAGACGCAGCTTGCGGCAAATGTGGTCCAGCTTGGCTTCCTGAGCCTGCGCCAGCGTCATGTCCGGTTCGCGGTAATAGGCGCAGGAGTAGACCCGACGCGGGTCCAGCCACAAGGCGTAGAAATCATCCGATAAATCGTAGTGAAACTGGATCTGTTTGGCGTCCCTTTCCTGGGAATGGCGCCAGACGGAAGTCAGATGCTTGACGATGGAAGTCAGCCAGCCTGCCTGGGCAGCGTCAACCGGGGAGCCCGGCAAAATATCCGCTGCCAGCTGCATCAGATCCCGCATGGAGCCCTCAAAGTCCATACGCCCTTCCACGTAGGCCTCTCCCAACTGCCCGGATTGCCCGGCGGCCAGCTGCGCCAAGGTGGCATTATCTTTAATGATCAGATGAACCGCTGCATCAGCCGGGCCAACTTGCTCGCCGTTGGGCAAGGTCAGCCGAACCGGAATGCTGAGTTGATCTAATTTGGCCTGGACCATTGATGAAATTGAACTCAACTTCGCCTCCTTGTATGTAAACAAACAAAGATGACAATGTGTCGCCTCTTTCGACACACCGCCCGTAAGCTGTCAATCCTGTAGCCTAATACAATCAGCCCCTGAATCCGTTGCGTCAAAGTCACGAATCATATGCTTTACACCTAAAGCACTTAGACCGGAGTTGAGCTTGCCCCATGCTAAACTGCCTGCCTTTGGCCCATTGCATCGGTTTGCATTGATGCTCGGCACAGGGTAGTGGGTTCAGGCTCTCGGCCAGGATCTGCCCCACCTTAATACTTGGCCCGATGACACGCAACCACTCCCCTGCATTTCCCCCTTGGCTCATCTTGATGGGGCTGCTCACTGCCCTGGGGCCACTGGCCATTGATATGTACCTGCCCGCCTTCCCGGCAATGGCCCAGAGCCTGAACACCTCGGCGGGCATGGTAGAGCGCACGCTGGCGGGTTTCTTGCTGGGTGTGGGCGTGGCTCAATTAGTGTACGGCCCCATGGCCGACCGCTTCGGGCGCAAGCTGCCCTTGCTGCTGGGCGTGCTGATTTTCGCCACCGCTTCCTTTTTCTGTGCACGCGCCAGCGATATTGATGAATTGACCGTGTGGCGCATTGTGCAGGCCTTTGGTGGTGCCGCTGGCATGGCTATTCCCCGTGCCGTGATCCGGGATCGTTTCGAGACCCGTGAAGCCGCCCGCGCCCTGTCCATGCTGATGCTGATTATGGGCGTCATGCCTATTCTGGCCCCGCTGATCGGTGGTCAGATCCTGCTGTTTAGCGACTGGCGCGGTATTTTCTACTTCATGGCTGGCTGTGGCGTGCTCTTGTGGCTGCTGACTTTTTTCACCATGAAAGAGTCCCTGACCCCCGAACGAGTCCTGCCACTGCAACCCAAACTGATTGCCCATAATTACAGTGCCTTGTTACGCGACCGGCCTTTCATGTTTTATTCGCTGGCCGCCGGTTTCAGTTCTGCAGGCATGTTTGCCTATATCGCCGGATCGCCACGCGTCTTTATTGATTTATTTGCAGTCGAGCCGCGCCATTTCGGTTTTTATTTTGGCGCGAATGCCGCCTGTCTGATTGTTTTCTCTCAAGTCAGCGCCCGTTTGCTCAATACGTACAGCCCGCCCACTTTGCTGCGCGTGGCACAGGGACTGCAAGTGATCTTTACCCTGCTGGGTGCCGTTCTGACCCTGCTGGGCGTACTGGACCTGACCTGGCTGATGGTGACGCTGATGGGCTTTATGGCGTGCCAAGGCTTTGTGAACCCCAATTCCGCGGCCCTTGCCCTGTCTGAACAAGGCCATCGCCTGGGAACGGCCTCGGCCCTGATGGGCGCTTTGCAAATGCTTTGTGGTGCGCTGGCCGGTTTTGCGGTCAGCAGCTGGTCCTCTTCCAATGCTTTGCCATTGACCGCCGTATTGGCCAGTTGTGCCGTCTTATCGTGGCTGTTTGGCCGCAACGCAGCAAGGAAAGCACGGTAAAACTTGATCTAAGTGATTTTTCCATATTAGAATAATCTTCTTTGTACCCCAGCACTGGGGTTAACACGATCCTAATTTTACAATCGCCCGCGGCTTTTTTCGTTTAGCGGAGGCTGATTTAGATCTCAAGGGGTATGACCATGGCACGCGTATGCCAAGTGACCGGAAAAGGCCCAATGTCGGGCAACAATGTTTCGCACGCCAACAATAAAACCAAGCGTCGCTTCCTGCCAAACCTGCAGTCCCGTCGTTTCTGGGTTGAAAGTGAAAACCGCTGGGTTCGCCTGCGCGTTTCCGCTAACGCTATCCGCACCATCGACAAGAACGGTATCGACTCCGTTCTGGCCGAAATGCGCTCCCGCGGCGAAAAATACTAAGCTGCGCTTCTTAAACATTTAACCAGGAGCTCATCATGGCTAAAGGTATACGCGAAAAAATCAAACTCGAATCGTCCGCCGGCACCGGTCACTTCTACACCACCACCAAAAACAAGCGCAATATGCCTGAAAAGATGGTGATCAAGAAATTTGACCCCGTCGTTCGCAAGCACGTCGAGTACAAAGAAACCAAGTTGCGTTAATTCGCGCCCCGCTCCTGCAGCGGATTGGTTTTCAAAAAAAGCCCCTGCCCTGCAGGGGTTTTTTTTGCCCTTCACAGGCTGCTGTGACAGGCCTGCCTCCTGTCTGCCATTACGCTCATGCACACTGCCCACCTTGCAGCCGTCCACAGCGAGATTTGCCCCGTATAATGGCGGATACTCCTTTACTTTTGTCTAAAACGGTATTGCCACTCATGCAGGAACGTTACAACCCCAGCGAGGTTGAACAACTCGCTCAGCAAAACTGGACCGATCGGGACGCCTATCGCGCCGTCGAAAACGCCACCGCTCCCGATGGCTCGCTCAAACCCAAGTTTTACGCATGCTCCATGCTGCCCTACCCCAGTGGCAAGCTACATATGGGCCACGTGCGCAACTACACCATCAACGACATGATGGCGCGCCAGCTACGCATGCGCGGTTTTAACGTTCTCATGCCCATGGGCTGGGATGCCTTTGGCATGCCCGCTGAAAACGCCGCCATCAAATCGCAGGTTCCGCCCGCCAAGTGGACTTACGACAACATCGCCTACATGAAAAAGCAGATGCAGGCGATGGGTCTGGCCATCGACTGGTCGCGTGAAATGTGTGCCTGCGATCCCGAATACTACAAATGGAACCAGTGGCTGTTCCTGAAGATGCTGGAAAAAGGCATTGCCTACCGCAAGACCCAGACCGTGAACTGGGACCCGGTGGATCAAACCGTTCTGGCCAACGAACAGGTTATTGAAGGCCGAGGTTGGCGCTCGGGCGCGCTGGTTGAAAAGCGTGAAATCCCCGGCTATTACCTGCGCATTACCGACTACGCTGAAGAGCTGCTGGACACCGTGAAAACCGGCCTGCCCGGCTGGCCCGAGCGTGTCCGCCTGATGCAGGAAAACTGGATCGGCAAGAGCCAGGGTGTGCGCTTTGCCTTCCCTCACGATATTCGTGACGAGCAAGGCCAACTGATTCAGGACGGTCGTCTGTATGTGTTCACCACCCGCGTGGACACCATCATGGGTGTTACCTTCTGTGCTGTTGCTCCTGAACACCCGCTGGCCGCCCTGGCTGCCCGCAACAATCCCGAGCTGACTGCCTTTATTGAAGAATGCAAGAAAGGCGGCACCACGGAAGCCGATATGGCCACCCGTGAAAAAGAAGGTCTGCCTACCGGCTTGAGCGTCAAGCACCCACTGACCGGTGCGGACGTTCCTGTCTGGGTCGGTAACTACGTCTTGATGAGCTACGGCGACGGTGCCGTCATGGGCGTGCCTGCTCACGACGAGCGCGACTTCGCCTTTGCCCTGAAATACCAATTGCCTATTCAACAAGTGATTGGCGTTGAAGGCAAAGAGTACGACGCCACTCAATGGCAAGACTGGTACGGCGACAAGCAGCAAGGTCAAACCATCAATTCCGGCAAGTACGACGGCCTGGCGCATGCCGCCGCCGTGGACGCAATTGCGGCAGACCTGAATGCTCAAGAGCTGGGCGAGAAACAAACCACCTACCGTCTGCGCGACTGGGGTATTTCCCGTCAGCGTTACTGGGGCACCCCGATCCCGATCATCCACTGCGAGGATTGCGGCCCGGTTCCTGTTCCGGAAAAAGACCTGCCCGTCGTTCTGCCCGAAGAGCTGATTCCCGATGGCAGCGGCAACCCGTTGAACAAGCACGAAGCCTTCCTGAAGTGCACGTGCCCTTCTTGCGGCAAGCCTGCACGTCGCGAAACGGACACCATGGACACCTTTGTGGACTCGTCCTGGTACTTCCTGCGCTACACCACGCCCAATCTGAACGACTCCATGACCGATCCACGCACCGATTACTGGATGCCCATGGATCAGTACATCGGCGGTATCGAACACGCTGTGCTGCACTTGCTGTATGCCCGCTTCTGGACCAAAGTCATGCGCGACATGGGCCTGGTCAAGATTGACGAGCCCTTCACCCGCCTGCTGTGCCAGGGCATGGTGCTGAACCACAGCTACACCCGCCGCACACCTCAAGGTGGTATCGAGTACTTCTGGCCTGAAACCGTCGAAAACGTCTACGACGAAAAAGGCGCGATTATCGGTGCCCGTTTGAAGAGCGATGGTCAGCCCGTGCAGTACAACGGCATCGGCACCATGTCCAAGTCCAAGAACAACGGCGTGGACCCCCAATCCCTGATCGACACGCTGGGCGCGGATACCGCCCGCCTGTTCATCATGTTTGCCAGCCCGCCAGAGCAAACCCTGGAGTGGTCGGATTCGGGCGTGGATGGCGCCAACCGCTTCCTGCGTCGCCTGTGGGCCTTCTGCTATAACCACGCCGATGCTCTGCGCGCTGGCAACGCCCAACAAGCCACCGACTGGAGCGATCTGGATGCGGCCGCCAAGCGTACCCGTCTGGAAATTCACTCATTGCTCAAGCAAGCCAATTACGACTACGAGCGTATTCAATACAACACCGTGGTTTCGGCTTGCATGAAGATGCTCAACACCCTGGAGCAGACTCAATGGGAAGACACTCCCGCCGCACAACGTGCACTGGCTGAAACCACGTCCATTCTGTTGCGCGTGCTGTACCCTGTCGTCCCTCACATCACCTGGCAGTTGTGGCGTGAACTGGGTTGGGCAGACAGCCTGGGCGATATGCTCGACGCCCAATGGCCTGCTGTGGATGAACAAGCCCTGATTGCCGACGAAGTGGAGCTGATGCTGCAAGTCAATGGCAAGCTGCGCGGTTCATTAGTCGTGCCTCAGGGAGCGGAAAAAGCCGCCATTGAACAAGCCGCAGCCGAACACGCTGCCGTGCTCAAGTATCTGGAAGGCCGCCCCGCCAAGCGCATCATTGTGGTGCCTGGCAAACTCGTTAACGTCGTAGGTTAATCATGCACCTAGCCCGCCTGCTTCCTTCCAGATCCTTGTCTGTTCCTGCACCCAGGTTCTGGGGACTGGCGGGCTTGATAATCCTGCTCAGTGTTGTTCTGACAGCGTGTGGCTTTCACCTGAAAGGGGTGGCCCCGCTGCCGTTCGACACGATTTACACCAACATTACGGACAACAGTGCGTTTGGCGCGAATCTGCGTCGAACCTTGTCGGCCAGTTCACCGCAAACCCGCTTTGTGGAGCGCCCGCAAGACGCTGAAGCCATCTTGCAACAGCTCTCCCACAGCCGTAATCAACGCGAAATTTCCATCAACGCCAAAGGCCAGGTGGAAGAGTACGAACTGCAACTGACATTTGTGTTCGAGCTGCTGGACGCCAAAGGCCGCGTGATCCTGCCGCCCACAACACTGAATGTCATTCGTGAAGTGCCGTACGATGCCGAGGCCGTGCAAGCCAAAGATAGCGAAATCGAGATGATTTTCCGCGACATGGAACAGTCTCTGATCAATCGCATTGTGCGTCGCTTGAGTTCGCCCGACGTCACCAGTGCCTACCATTACATAAGCAGCCAACCAGAGGCCAGCTCCATGGAAGAGATGGAACTGCTGCCCACTCGACAACAGGCTCCGCTGTAAGAATGGGACGCAGGGCCGACCACGACACCTTGCTGCGCGAGCTGGCCACGCCAACCGCCGCTTTCCAACCGCTTTATGTGGTGTCCGGTGACGAGCCTCTGTTGCTGGTTGAAGCGGCGGATGCGGTGCGCGCCCGCGCCCGCCAGGACGGCTTTACCGAACGCAGCAGTTTTACCCTGGATGCACGGGCCGACTGGTCGCAGCTGTTTGCTGTAGCCCAGAACATTTCCCTGTTTGGCGATCAAAAACTGGTGGATGTCAATATTCCCAGCGGCAAACCTGGCAAGCCAGGCGGCGACGCCCTGCAAAAGCTGTGCGAGCTGATCAGCGGGGGGCAAATGGATGGCACCAGCTTTCTGATTCAACTTCCCCGGCTGGACAAGGCCACGCGCAACAGTAAATGGTGTCAGGCTCTGGAGCAGGTGGCCTGTTGGGTTGACATTCAGCCCATCAACCGCAACTCTCTGGCAGGCTGGATTGCCCAACGCCTGAAAGCCCAGGACCAAAGCCTGGAGCGCAACAGCCTGGAATGGATGGCTGACAAGGTTGAAGGCAACCTGCTGGCCGCCCATCAGGAAATACAGAAACTGGCCCTGATTTACCCACCTGGCCAGCTTAGCCAGGAAGAACTGGAAAACGCGGTTCTGAACGTAGCTCGCTACAGCGTGTTTGATCTGCGTGACTCCATGCTGGCAGGCCACAGTCAACGCGCCCTGACGGTGCTTGATGGCTTGCAGGCAGAAGGCGAAGCCCTACCGCTGGTCTTGTGGGCTGTAGGCGAAGAAGTGCGTACCTTGGCCCGCTTGTCACAAGCGCGTCAGCAAGGGCAGGATCTGTCCAACCTGTTTCGCCAATACCGCATTTTTGGCCCGCGTGAAAAACTCGTTCGTCAGGCCCTGGACCGTATCCCGCCTCAAAGCTGGCCCGCTTCGGTTCTGCATGCACACGATATAGACCGTTTGATCAAAGGCCTGCACCCCAACGGACGTCAGCAAGACCCGTGGGAAGAAATGCGCCGCCTGACCATGCGTATCGCGGTCGCGACACAAGCGCCCCGCCGCTAAGCGTCCGATACCCCTTAACTTCTTAATTGTTGCGATAATGCTCTCTTGAACCGGAGAGTTACACGGCTATGAACGATATCACCCAGTCCTCTGCCGCCACCCAGGTCGGCGATCTGTCTTCCATGATGCAAGATTTGGGCAAGCGCGCCCAGCTTGCTGCCCGTCGTATGCGCGCCGCCACAGGCAAAGCCAAGGCCGACGCCCTGCGCTATATGGCTGATGCCCTGATTGAGCAAAAAGCCCAGTTGCAAGCAGCCAACGAGCTGGACTTGCAAGCGGCACGTGAACGTCAGATTGCCCCGGCCATGATCGAACGCCTGGTCCTGTCCGACCGCGCCCTGGAGATCATGACCACCGGCCTGCGTCAAATTGCCGATATGGATGATCCGGTTGGCCAGATCAGCGCCTCGCGTACCCGCCCGAATGGCATGCGCGTGGCTCAGATGCGTGTCCCTTTGGGTGTCATCGGCATCATTTACGAGTCGCGCCCCAATGTGACTATTGACGCCGCTGCCCTGTGCCTGAAATCGGGCAACGCCACGATTCTGCGCGGTGGTAGCGAAGCCTTTCATTCCAACCAGGCCCTGGCGCAGATCATCTCCAGCAGCCTGGAACGTGCTGGTTTGCCCAAAGAAGCCGTGCAAGTGGTTCCCACCACGGACCGCGATGCTGTTGGCCTGCTCGTAACCATGAACGACTACGTGGACGTCATTGTCCCGCGTGGTGGCAAGAGCCTGATCCAACGACTGAGCGCCGAAGCCACGGTTCCTCTGATCAAGCACCTGGACGGCAACTGCCACGTCTATGTGGACGAATTTGCCGATCTGGAAAAAGCGAACCGCATCGTATTCAACGCCAAGACCTACCGCTACGGTATTTGCGGCACCATGGAAACCTTGCTGGTTCACCGCAGCATTGCACCCGCTTTCCTGCCAGAAATGGCCCGCCAATTGCAGGAAAAAGGGGTGGAACTGCGTGGCTGTGAGCAGACCCGTGCCCTGGTTGCCAATGTGGCCCCTGCTACCCAGGAAGACTGGGAAACCGAATTTGCCGCGGCCATTCTGGCAATCCGCATTGTGGACTCCATGGACCAGGCCATGGACCATATCGCCCAGTACAGCTCCGAGCACACCGAATCCATCGTGACGGAAAACCTGAGCCTGGCCGAGCGCTTCCAGCGCGAAGTGGACTCCAGTTCCGTCATGGTGAACCTGCCTACCTGTTTTGCTGACGGCTTCGAGTACGGCCTGGGTGCCGAAATCGGCATTTCCACCAACCGTCTTCATGCCCGTGGCCCGGTCGGCCTGGAAGGCCTGACGACCTACAAATGGGTCTTGCACGGCAATGGCCAAATGCGTGGTTAAATCATGCTTTGGCTAAAAACATTTCACATCTTGTTTGTGACCTCCTGGTTTGCAGGGCTGTTCTACTTGCCCCGCATCTATGTCAATCTGGCCCAGGAGCAAGATGCCAAGACCTATGAAACGCTTCTGGGCATGGCCCGGCGCCTGTATCGCTTTATGGCTCCTCTGGCCATTTTGACTTTGCTGACAGGCCTGGGATTGTTTTTGTATTACGGCATAGGCAAAGGACAGGGCTGGATGCACGCCAAACTGACCCTGGTCTTGATCCTGTTTGCCTTTCACGGTGTGTGCGGACGCTATCTGCGGCAGTTCCAGCAAGGGCAACAAAGCCGCTCACACGTATTCTTCCGCTGGTTCAATGAAATTCCGGTCATCGTTCTGCTGCTGGTCCTCATCCTGGTGGTTATAAAACCCTTCTAATACCTTATTCATGTCAGACCAATCTGAACGCAAGACACTAAGCCTGAACCCAGGCGCTAAAAAGAAAGCCAGCAATGCGGAACCCCGCGTGCGCTCGGGTGCGCGCGCACGTGCAGCCAGCCTGCAGCAAGACCGCCTGGGCGGCCCCAAGCGCGAGGCCCGCCCCTACGTAGAGAAACGTGACCAGGACCGCCGCGAGCGCCCTGCTTTCAACCGCGACCGCGCAGATCGTCCTCAATCGGGCGAGCGTCGCGAATTTTCAGGCGAACGCCGTGAGCGTCCCGCATTCAACCGTGATCGCGACAGCCGCCCACAATCGGGTGAGCGTCGTGAGTTCTCCGGTGAACGCCGGGAATTCTCGGGCGAACGTCGTGAACGACCCGCATTCAACCGTGACCGCGACAGCCGCCCACAATCGGGCGAGCGTCGTGAGTTCTCCGGTGAACGTCGGGAATTCTCGGGCGAACGTCGTGAACGACCCGCATTCAATCGTGACCGCGACAGCCGTCCACAATCGGGTGAGCGTCGTGAGTTCTCAGGTGAACGCCGGGAATTCTCGGGCGAACGCCGTGAACGTCCTGCATTCAACCGTGACCGCGACAGCCGCCCACAATCGGGTGAGCGTCGTGAATTCTCCGGTGAACGCCGTGAGCGTCCCGCATTCAACCGTGACCGTGACAGCCGTCCCCAATCGGGCGAACGTCGTGAATTCTCCGGTGAACGTCGTGAACGTCCTGCATTCAACCGCGATCGTGACAGCCGTCCGCAATCGGGTGAACGTCGTGAATTCTCCGGTGAACGCCGTGAGCGTCCCGCATTCAACCGTGACCGCGACGGCCGTCCGCAATCGGGCGAACGTCGTGAATTCTCCGGTGAACGCCGTGAGCGTCCCGCATTCAACCGTGACCGCGACGGCCGTCCGCAATCGGGCGAACGTCGTGAATTCTCCGGCGAGCGTCGTGAACGCCCCGCATTCAACCGTGACCGAGACAGCCGTCCGCAATCGGGCGAACGTCGTGAATTCTCCGGCGAACGCCGTGAGCGTCCTGCATTCAACCGTGATCGCGACAGCCGCCCACAATCGGGGGAGCGTCGTGAATTCTCCGGTGAGCGTCGTGAACGTCCTGCATTCAACCGTGACCGAGACAGCCGTCCGCAATCGGGCGAACGTCGTGAATTCTCCGGCGAACGCCGTGAGCGTCCCGCATTCAACCGTGACCGTGACAGCCGTCCGCAATCGGGCGAACGTCGTGAGTTCTCCGGTGAGCGTCGTGAACGCCCTGCATTCAATCGTGACCGCGACAGCCGCCCTCAAACGGGCGAGCGCCGCAATTTCTCGGGTGAACGCCGTGAACGTCCTGCTTTCAAAGGTGACAAGGAATCTTCGGAGCGTACCCCTGCCGGCAAAATGCCCAGCAAGCTGTTTAGCCCGGCCGGTGACTCCGATGCCTTTCCTCAATATGTCTCGCCTATTCAGCGTGTAGACAGCCCCCAGGCCCCCAAGCCCGGTCAGCGCCTGCCCGATAGCAATATCGAGCAAAACGAGCGCGTCCAGGTCAAGGCTCTGCAAGGGGAACGCTACCGTCTGTTTGCTCCCTGCCCACAAGGGCTGGAAGAAGCGCTGTCGCTGGAACTGCAAGCACTAGGCTACGAGAACGTTCAAACCGGCCGTGCGGGCTGCCATTTTGATGCGGACTGGATCGGTGTCATGCGTGCCAACCTGTCCTCGCGACTGGCGACACGCATTTTGCTGGAAGTCTCGCACGCTCCTGTCACCAACGAAGAGGACATTCTGGCCCTGGCTCGGGTGACTCCCTGGGAACGCTGGTTTGGCCCCGAGCAGACACTGCGTGTCGACACCTCGGCCGTACGCAGCCCCATGCAAAGCTTGCAGTACTGCAATCTGCGCGCCAAAGACGGGATTTGTGACCGCCTGCGTGATCTGGAAGGCGCACGTCCTTCCATCGATACCGTACGCCCGGATGCCAAGGTGCATTTGTTCCTGGACGAGACCAGTGCCACCTTCTACCTGGATACCAGTGGCGAGTCTCTGTTCAAGCGCGGCTGGCGTCACGACAAGGGCGATGCGCCTTTGCGTGAAAACCTGGCAGCGGGCCTGCTGGCCCTGTCTGGCTGGGACCCCAGCAAGCCTTTGATCGACCCCTTCTGCGGTAGTGGCACGATTCTGATCGAAGCCGCCTGGATGGCTTTGGGAGCGCCTCCCGGCATCTGGCGCCCCTTCCACTTCGAGCGTCTGCGCTGCCACGACCAGCGCTTGTGGCGTGATATCAAAGACGAAGCGCGCTCCATGATCGCTCCTCGTCTGGATACTCCATTGATTGGCTACGACATCAACCCCACCGTTCTGGATGCAGCCCGTTCCAACCTGGAACGCTCGCACCTGACGCTGGAGACGATTCGCTTCGAGCAAGGCGATGCCCTGAAGATTCGTCCCGAAACGGAAGCCGGCTGGATTGTCACCAATCCTCCTTACGGCGAGCGCCTGGAACATCAGGACGAGGATTTCTGGCCCAACTGGGCCAGCAACCTCAAGCAAAACTTCGCCAACTGGAGCGTGAACATGATCAGCAGCGACCTGGAGCTGCCACGTCATATGCGCCTCAAGCCCAAGCGTCGTTACCCGCTGTACAACGGTGCTCTGGATTGCCGTCTGTTCTGCTTTGACATGGTTCCGGCCAGTTATCGCAATAACGAGACAGCCTCGGACGCCAGCGAAGACTCAGCCAGCGCCGAATAAGCGTCAAGCCGTCTTGCACAAGGCGACAAGGGCCAAGTCCATGAAAATGGCTTGGCCCTTGTTTATTGGGACAAGCCCCCCATATCTTGATTACTTTTCTACCCTTCTGGGGCCCGCCCGACTCCATGCCTTCTGTTCCAGCCTTGAACTGGCAGCATTCCGTTAGGCAGCGATATACGCGATAATGGCAGTCTTCCCTGCCTCAAGACGCACCATGACACCCACTTTCACTACTCCTGGCCGCTGGCGACGCTTTGCCTGCATGATGTATGAATCCATCCTGCTGTTTGGCGTTATTTTCACCACCGGCTATCTGTTTGATACCTTGACCCAAAGCCGTAGCGGCCTGGATCTGCGTCATGTGCGTCAGATCGTTCTATTTATTGCGCTGGGGATTTATTTCGTGCTGTGCTGGCGCAAAGTGGGACAGACCCTGCCCATGAAAACCTGGCATATGCGACTGGTAGACGAGCAAGGTCAGATTCCTGCCCTGCGTACCCTGCTGCTGCGTTATATTCTGCTATGGCCCCTGCCCTTGCTGGGAGCTTTGCTGGTTCAGCTTCTGTCTGGCTACACAGGCTATGCGTCCACGGACCTGCTTATCGTGTTTACGCCTTTTCTGAACTTCATCTGGACCTGGTTCGACAAAGACCAGCAGTTCCTGCACGACCGTCTTAGCAAGACTCGCCTGATCGATGCGCGCCCTACCCGTGTTACTTCGGCAGCCACCTGAGCAGGCAGGCTGCCTCTTCATTTTTTAGTAGTACAGCAAAGTCATGACTGACATTTTAAAAAAATACTTGTTCGCCGACCAAAGCACACGAGCCCAGATTGTTCATCTTGAGCAAGCCTGGCAAATGGGTCTGGAACACCAGCACTATCCTGCCTGCATCCGCGACTTGCTGGGCGAGCTGGTAGCCGCTTCGGTACTGCTGGCGGGCAACCTCAAGTTTGACGGCTCCCTGATTTTGCAAATCCAGGGCGACGGCCCGATCGCCTTGCTGGTGGTGGAATGCACGTCCGACATGGACATACGCGCAACGGTGTCGCTGCGTGAGAACCATCCCGTGCCCCAAACCGGCACCTTGCAAACCCTGCTCAACCCCCAAGGCCAAGGCCGCTTCACCGTAGTACTGGCCCCGCGTCAAAGCAGCAAGGATTTCCGCCCCTACCAAGGCGTGGTGCCTCTGGAAGGCGAGACCGTTGCCGAGGTTCTGCAAACCTATATGCGCACCTCCGAGCAGTTGGATACCCACCTGTGGCTGGCCGCCGACGAAAACCGTTGTGCAGGGCTGTTGCTGCAACGTATCCCGCCCCAAGGCGGCCACAGCCTGGCGCAAAATCTGGACACCTGGGAACGCGCCCTGGCGCTGGGCTCCACCGTCCAGACACAAGAATTGCTGCAACTCGATAGCGACACCTTGATTCATCGCCTGTTCTGGGAAGAAGACCTGCAAGTCTTTGAACCTCAGTCCGTGCGCTGGCATTGCCCCTGTTCCCGTCAACGCGTCAGCAATATGTTGCGCATGCTGGGCCGGGCAGAAATCGAGCAAATGCTGGCAGAACAAGACACCATCAATGTGTCCTGCAACTTCTGCGGCAAGCCCTATCAGTACGATGCAATTGACTGCGCGTCCCTGTTTGTCGACAAGGGCGATACCCAGCCTGGTGACGATACCCTGCACTAAGCAGAAACCGCTACGAAGGACTACACCCGCACAAGTCCTTCTACCAAGCTAAAAGACACTCAGCCATGATGACAACATCATGGCTGATTCTTTTTCCTCACCCCATCATCAATCTGGTTTGGCAGGCACCCACATCATGGTAGCCCTGCTTGCAATCATCCTGCTGAGCTGGCTGGTGCTGGACGTGCTGACGCTGTACTCCTTGCGCGTACGCCTGCAGCACGGCCTGTTGCAGGCGGCTCGCCAGGCCAGCGTGCAGCATGCCCGACCTGAAACCATTGCCTCGGCATTCAGCCAAACACTGGCCGCCGCCAAAGTGCCGCTACACGATCAGTGGCAAATCCAGATCCTGTCGCCCTCACCACAGGCTTTTATGCTGCATGGCAGGCCTTCCCGGCTTCATGAGGGGCGTACAAGCATTACCCAGGGCTGGCAGCCGCAACAAGCAGATCAAGCCAGCCACGGCGGCCCCAGCATCTACCAAGCCAACACATTGCACTTGTACCTGCTCTTTGCCCATAAGCCGGGCCCTCTTTCCTTGCTTCGCCTGCTACCCAAGCTTGCTGCCAGCATGCCTGGCCCTCCAGGTTCGGCAGCAGTCTGGCTCCGCCTGGAAATCAGACACACCATGCAGTCTGATGCCGTGCAGTGGGATGACTTGGCTGACGGTCGGGTCGTCTATGCCCAGCAGACTGAAAACAAGCATGCCTTGCCAGTTTCCCAAACAGGCTGGTCAGCAGATATAGAGCCAGCGGAAATACCATCAACGGACGGGAGTGCTCGTCTTCCCTCATGGAGTGACTCTATTCAAGGGCCTGGTGCTAGCGCCTCCTCTCCAGAACCAGCCGTACCCACCCCAGACTCAGGAGGAGCTGAATCCCCGCCCCCAAACCCTGCCTGCTACTAACTGCCGCGCTATTCGGGGCGGCTTCAGGAGTCGGCAGCATAGGACGCTATAAACGCATTCCTGCCACAAGTGGTAGACAGAGTTACAGCCTCTTGTGGCCGTAGTCGGGGCAGTGAAGGGAACAAGGAGAAGGAAAGCACGGATAAGGCCGTCACAAAACCAACAAAGCCAAAGGAACTCGATAGCTACTCTGCCACCACTCCGACCCTGAAATGCCTGCGACTTATAACCAAGCCCGATCCAGGCCCACATACAAAGGGCGCAACAAAGCCCGGATCAACGATCCAAACATAAGGTAGAAGAGTAATCAGAAATGAACTGGCCGATCGGCAGTTCCAGCAGCGCCTTGCGCGCTACTTCTTAACGTGGGCTGCTTGTCGTGGCAGCCGAACCACCGGGAGGCACGATTTGCACAAAGATCTCGCCTTCACGCATCATGCCAAACTCGCTACGGGCGCGCTCTTCGACTGCGTGGGTACCCGAGCGTAAATCCTGAACCTCGGCCAGCAAGGCGTTATTACGCGCCGTCAGGGCTTCATTGGTTTCTTTTTGCGCAACCAGCTTGGTCTGCATTTGCCGTACATCCAGCCAACCGCCTTTGCCCCACCATAAAGCGTAATGGGTTACCAGGGTCAGGCACAGCAGAAGCAGGACGATAAGGCGCATGGCGATATAAGAACCGGGTCTTCCGACCCGGTTCATCAAACAGAATTAGCGCAGATTATAGAACGCTTCGCGACCTGGGAAGGTAGCAACTTCTGCCAATTCTTCTTCAATACGCAACAACTGGTTGTACTTGGACATGCGATCGGAACGGGACAGGGAGCCTGTTTTGATCTGCATGGCATTCGTAGCCACAGCGATATCCGCAATCGTGGAGTCTTCGGTTTCACCCGAGCGGTGCGAAATCACGGCGGTGTAACCAGCGCGCTTGGCCATTTCGATGGCAGCAAAGGTTTCGGTCAGGGTGCCGATCTGGTTGATCTTGATCAGAATGGAGTTGCCGATACCCAGCTCGATGCCCTTCTTCAAGATCTTGGTGTTGGTTACAAACAAATCGTCACCAACCAACTGGATCTTGTCGCCCAGTTGCTGGCTCAGAATGCGCCAGCCATCCCAATCGTCTTCGGCCATACCATCTTCAATGGAGATGATGGGGTACTTGTCGCACCAGTTGGCCAACAGATTGGCAAAGTCTTGCGAGCTCAGGGACACGCCGCCTTCGCCGGCCAGGTGGTATTTGCCGTCGCGGTAGAACTCGGAAGCGGCGCAGTCCAGGGCCAGAGCGATCTGGGTGCCGGGTTCGTAGCCAGCTTGTTCGATAGCGCGCAGGATCAGTTCGATAGCGGCTTCGTGGTTGGCCACGTTAGGAGCAAAACCACC
Organism: Alcaligenes sp. RM2; assembly: GCF_052931795.1. NCBI lineage: Bacteria > Pseudomonadati > Pseudomonadota > Betaproteobacteria > Burkholderiales > Alcaligenaceae > Alcaligenes > Alcaligenes sp. RM2. Next base: position 380,492 of record NZ_JBRFIO010000001.1, on the reverse strand, counting down.
CTCATCGCCCACAGCGGTGGACATGCCTTGATCGTGGATCAGGCCTTTCAGGGTGTGGAATACTTCTGCACCCATGCGCAGCGATTCGCGGAAGCTCTTGGCACCCACGGGCATGATCATGAATTCTTGCAGATCCAGGGTGTTGTTGGCGTGTGCACCACCGTTGATGACGTTCATCATTGGCACGGGCATGGCCATGGCACCACTGCCACCGAAGTAGCGGTACAGGGACAGACCCGAATCATCAGCAGCGGCACGGGCCACAGCCATACTGGCAGCCAGCATGGCGTTAGCGCCCAAGCGGCTCTTGTCTTCGGTGCCGTCCAGCTCGATCAGGGTACGATCGATAAAGGTTTGTTCTTGAGCATCCAAGCCCATCAAGGCTTCGGAGATTTCTGTGTTCAGGTTCTCGACAGCGCGCAAAACACCTTTGCCCAGGTAACGGCTCTTGTCACCATCACGCAGCTCCAACGCTTCGCGAGCGCCAGTGGATGCACCAGATGGAACGGAGGCACGCCCCATAGCGCCCGATTCGAGCAATACATCACACTCCACCGTTGGATTACCACGGGAGTCCAGAATCTCGCGGCCAATAATATCTACGATTGCACTCATGATTTTGACAGTCCTGCCTGAAGTAGCATTAAGCTAGATAAGTTAAACAATCCTGCTGCCGGGCATATCGCCGTAAGCCGATGTGAAAATCAGCTTGAAAAGGCGCCTAGCCTGGAAGTTGAAAAGATCAGCAAGCGCGACAGCTATAGTGCAATCAGCGCCCCCTGCCCTCCTGCTAAAACAGGATTGTACCTGCCCATGACACAGCCGTGCCATGTCTGGTCCCGAAAGCTGGAAAAAAGCCTGGATTCAAGACCCTGCCTTCATCCGGATCGAAACCGGCACGTGTTTATTATCACCAGAAACTCCGAGACTAGGCGGCGTCTCTGTAAATACAAAAAGTACCGATACGTCTCAAAGTAAATCTTTGTCGGCCGCTTTCAACAAGGCGCTTTCCCAGTTGCCCAGCAAGGTGATCAACTGATTCAGATCCTGATCAGAGAAGTCTTGCAGCATGGCTTCCACCAGACGACGACGCCGGGGCAAGGTAGCTTCCACCAGCTCGCGGCCAGCGGGGCTTAGACGCACATTGGTCAGCCGGTTGTCCTGCTCATCCGTGAAACGCTCGACCAGTCCCAGGGACTCGATGCTTTTAAGCTGCCGTGTCACTGCAGCCGGATCAATGCGCAGCAGACGCACCAACTGCTTTTGAGACAGACTGCCCTCTTCCTGGTACAGGGAAATCAGGATGCGCCAGCGTGGCAAGGGCATCCCCAACTGCTGGTCAAATGCCGCCATCAGGCTGCGATACGTGCGCCCCAGCTGCTGAGCCGCTTGAAGTTGCGGAAATTCATTCATCATGTTCAAGACTGTTCTTGACGATTAAAACGTATCGGTGGCACTTTGCGTACCCAATAAAAACACCAGACTATCAGCAGCAAGGTCACGGCCATCCCCATATTGACGGCATGTGCCAGGGCGTCGCGGGCCAAGCCCAGATACACCTGCCCTTCCTGCCCGGCCTGCTCCAGAAACTGCGTCTGCTGACTCACACTCATCAGAACTTGCGGATCTTGCAGGGAGTTGACCAGGCTTGTGGGCAAAGCCGCCAATTGCGTGCGGATGGTCTCCCCATACTGATAATTGATCAGGGTTCCGACCACAGCAGTACCCAACATGCCACCCACCATGCGCATGGACTGTAGCATGGCCGTGGCAATGCCCAGCATGGAGCGTTCCACAATTTCCTGCGCAAATACTGTCAGATTGGGCATGATGCAACCGACCCCGGTGCCAGCAATAGTGGCATAGATCACAAAATGCCAGTGCGGATCGGTCTTCTTGATGAACACCATACCCAGGCAGGCGATCGTCAACAGCACCAGGCCCAGATACAGCATCAAGGTAGGACGACGCAGGCGTGTAATCGTACGGCCATTAATAATACTGCCCACCGTAATGAACACGACCAAGGGTGTGATCAACAAACCGGCGGTTTGTGGTCGCAGGCCATACCCCCCTTGCAACAACAAGGGCGCATAGAACAAGAGACCAAACAGAATAAAGCCCAAGCCCGCAGACAGAACCAGCAAAGAGAATTGGGCTGGGCTACTGAACAAGACCAGGGGCAGCAAAGGTTCTGCCACCCGTCGCTCCCAGGTCACCAGCAGAACAAAAGCGGCCACACTGCACAGGCCAAGCAAAACCATCAAATAGCTGCCCCCATATTGCGGCAGCAACTCTACCAGCAACTGGATACAGGCCAAACCGACCATCAACAAGAAAGCACCCAAGTAATCCATGCGGACCTGGGTTTGACGAAAATGACGGATCTGCGGCAAATAGCGATAGACAAAATACAGGCTTAACAAACCCACGGGCAGATTCACATAAAACACGGAGCGCCAGCCATAGTGCTCGGTCAGAATTCCGCCCAGAAAGGGCCCTATCCCGTTCGCAATCCCAAAGGAAGCGCTCAGCATGACTTGCCAGCGCAAACGCACACGGGGGTCAGGAAACAGATCAGGCACACAGGCAAATGCGGTCCCCACCAGCATGCCCCCCGCAATCCCTTGCAAAGCACGTGCCAGTACCAGCTGCAACATGCTTTGCGCCATGCCGCAGAGCACGGAAGCCAGGGTAAACAAAACGATGGACACCAGCACAAAGCGGCGGCGTCCATAAAAATCTCCCAGACGGCCAAAGATAGGCACGGTAATCACTGAAGTCAGCAAATACGCCGTTGCCACCCAGGCATACAGTTCAAAACCATACAGCTCGGAGACAATGGTGGGCAAGGCTGTCCCGACCACGGTCTGATCAATTGCCACCAACATCACCACAAAGCACAGCCCCATCATCGCCAGTATGGATTCTGTGACTGACAAGACCCGCCCCGGCGTCTTTTGTGCTGTTTCCGATACGTTTACCATTTCCATTGACCATGCAATTATTGCCTAGTCAATAATTTTACGAGAGTGATAAAAACCTGACAAGCGCTGCCTGAATCAACCCTTATCCCGGCATCCCGGTACACAATAGCGACCATCCGGAAAGCACCGCTTTCCAAGCACATCCTCCCCACAGGAAAACAGTATGAATATCATGATTGTCGGTGCCAGCATGGGGCTGGGACGCGCCTTGATGGACGGCCTGGCCCAAGACGGCAACACGCTTTATGGCGTGGCTCGCCGGACACCCGCACCATCGGCCAACCCGCTCAGTCCCGATCCCGGCATCAATCAACACTGGATCAGTGCCGACTTGTCCCAGCCTGACGCCGCCAGCCAATTAGCAGCCGCCTGCCCGGAATCACTGGACGTGCTGATTTATAACCTTGGGATTTGGGAAGACACGGCCTTCAGTGAGGACTACGATTTCCTGTCGCAAAACGATCAGGCCATCCGTCGTCTGGTCGATGTGAATCTGACTGGAGCCTTACTGGCCATACGTCATCTGCTGCCTCATTTACTGCGCAGCAGACAGCCCCGCCTGATTCTGACTGGTTCCACCTCGGGTCTGCGTCAAAGCGGTCGCCCAGAAGTTGCCTTCGGAGCGACAAAATTTGCCTTGAATGGTTTGGCAGACAGTCTGCGTGAAGGCTATAGAGATCAAGGCCTGGCTGTCACTTGCCTGCAACTGGGCTACCTGAATACGGAAGACGGCCTGGATGTGCCACTGCACGCCGCCGCAGAGCGTGGCCAGGGCGAGACGATTCCAGTGCATGACGTGCTCACGATTGTGCGTAGCCTGCTGCAACTGTCTCCCGCCAGCTTCATACGTGAGCTGACCCTACCAGCCCTGCGTGATCCGCGTTTCTAAACAGCCACACAACTCCTTCCTGCCATCGTGCTCAAGAAGGTCGGACTGTGTCCCTGCAAGCATCAAAAAAGGGAGTGTTTTCACACTCCCTTTTTCCTGCCTGACTACATGGCGTAGTCCGCTTCTTACAGACCCTGCACCACGTACATCGTCATGTTGGCAGCACCCTCACGTGCTTGACGAGCACGGCGGTATTCCTCGGAATCGTGGAACGCCTGGGCCTGTTCCAGTGTGTCGAACTCCATAACCACGGTACGCAAAGGCGCATTGCCTTCCAGGGTGACCGTTTCACCGCCACGTACCAACACTTTCACGTTGTGGGTTTTCATGGCAATGCTGGAAAACTCCTGGTACTGCTTGTACTGCTCGGGGTTGGTTACTTCGACATTAGCAATCAAAAATGCGGACATAGTGTCTCCAAACTACTTTTAATAGCCGTGCTGTAAGGCACCGCTGTTTTTAACAATCGAATCGATCTGCTGCAATGTCCGCAGCAAGTCTGCCATCTGCGACAGAGGGACAGCATTCGGGCCGTCAGACAAGGCCTTGTCCGGGTTAGGGTGAGTTTCCATGAACACGCCCGACACACCCGCTGCGACAGCAGCACGCGCCAGGACGGGCACAAACTCACGCTGACCACCCGATGTCGTGCCCTGCCCGCCCGGCAACTGTACCGAGTGCGTGGCATCAAACACGACCGGGCAATCCGTGGCGCGCATGATCGCCAGGGACCGCATATCGGACACCAGGTTGTTGTAGCCAAAGGAAGCACCACGCTCACAGACCATGATGGTGGAGCCATCTCCGCCCATTTCCATCGCTGCCGCACGTGCTTTTGCCACCACCTGCACCATATCCTGAGGAGCCAGGAACTGGCCCTTCTTGATATTCACGGGTTTCAGGGTAGCAGCGCAGGCCTGAATAAAGTCGGTCTGACGGCACAGGAAAGCCGGGGTTTGCAGCACATCCACGACGGCCGCCACATCATCGACCTGGTCCTTGTCGTGCACATCGGTCAGGACCGGCACTTTGTAGTGCGAGCGCACATCCGCCAGAATCTGCAGACCTTCGGCCATGCCGGGGCCACGATAAGACTTGTCCGAACTCCGGTTGGCCTTGTCAAACGAGCTTTTGTAGATAAAGGGGATACCCAGAGCCGAAGTAATCTCAGCAAGCTGGCCCGCTGTATCAAACGCCATTTGACGCGATTCAATCACACAAGGGCCAGCGATCAGAAAAAAGGGCCGATCCAGGCCAACGTCGTAACCGCATAAATCCATAATAGACCTCGTTTCAGTATTTCTGCATTCTCCCACATTCCTGACGGCGCTGCTGCACCGCAGTGCAGCAAGCCTGTCAGCCCAATCGTTCGGAGATTTCGATCAGGTTCAAGTCCGGGTCGCGCACATAGACTGAGCGAATCGGGCCGGTAGCTCCTGTACGCTGCACCGGCCCTTCAATAATGGGCCAAGCTTGTGACTGCAGATGCGCGATCACCTGCTCCAGCGGAATGCTGGCAATAAAGCACAGGTCCAGCGCCCCCGGCACCGGCAAATGCGCCTTGGGCTCGAACTCCTGCCCACGCACATGCAAATTGATCTTTTGCGAGCCAAAGCTGAAGGCAATGCGTCCTTGCCCAAAGACTTCCTGCTTCATGCCCAACACTTGTGTATAGAAATGGGTTGTGGCTTGCGGGTCGGTACAGGTCAGCACCAAATGATCCAGCTGTTCGATCATGACAACTCCCAGGAAAGCGGGCAACGCACTCTGTCGCCCCGAATGAAAAAGCCCGCGTAGCGCGGGCCTTTTCAGTCATACCAAATTATCAGGCTGATTTTTTCTGGTAGTCCAGAGCAGCTTTGATATAGCTGGTAAACAGCGGATGGCCATCACGCGGAGTGGAAGTGAATTCCGGATGGAATTGCACGCCCATGAACCAGGGATGATCAGGCAATTCCATGATTTCTGGCAGGTTCTCGGTAGGAGTACGAGCGGAAATCACCATGCCCACTTCTTCCAGACGTGGCACATACAAGGTATTCACTTCGAAACGGTGGCGGTGACGTTCATTTACTTCCGGACCGTAAATGGCTTCAGCACGCGAACCTGGCTTCACTGGGCAACGCTGTGCGCCCTTGCGCATGGTGCCGCCCAAATCGGAGGAACCATCACGGTGCTCAATCTTGCCTTCGCGGTCTGCCCATTCGGTAATCAAGGCCACAACCGGGTGCACGGCCGATGGATCGAATTCGGTCGAGTTCGCGCCCACCAGATTGCCCACATTGCGAGCAAATTCAACCACCGCCAATTGCATGCCCAGGCAGATACCCAGGAATGGCACGCCGTTTTCACGAGCGTATTGAATGGCGCGAATCTTGCCTTCGGTACCGCGTTTGCCAAAGCCGCCTGGCACCAGAATGGCGTCCAGACCTTTCAGGCAATCGGTGCCTTCGTTCTCGATGACTTCGGAATCCAGGTACTCGATATTGATACGGGTACGGGTGTGAATACCGGCGTGAACCAGTGCTTCGCTGAGCGACTTGTAGGATTCGGTCAGGTCTACGTACTTGCCGACCATACCGATACGCACTTCGTGCTCCGGATTTTCCAAGGCCTGTACCAGACGATCCCACATGGACAGATCAGCCGGTGGAGGCGACAGCGCCAGTGCATCGCACACCAGGCTGTCCAGACCTTGCTTGTGCAGCATGGCTGGAATCTTGTAGATGGAATCCGCGTCCCACACCGAAATCACGGCGTCCATGGGCACGTTGGAGAACAGCGAAATCTTGGCCAGTTCGTCGTCAGGAATGACGCGATCCGCACGGCACAGCAAAGCGTGTGGGTGAATACCGATTTCACGCAGCTTTTGCACCGAGTGCTGGGTAGGTTTGGTTTTCAGCTCGCCTGCCGATGCAATGAAAGGCACCAGCGTCAGGTGAACAAAAGCGGTGTTGTTGCGGCCCAGACGCAGATTCATCTGGCGGGCAGCTTCCAGGAAAGGTTGGGATTCGATATCACCCACTGTGCCGCCGATCTCGACGATGGCAACATCGGCCTCACCATTGTAGGCAGCCTTGGCGCCACGAATGATGAAATCCTGGATTTCGTTGGTGATGTGCGGGATAACCTGCACGGTCTTGCCCAGATAGTCCCCGCGACGCTCTTTGCGCAGCACGGATTCGTAAATCTGGCCCGTGGTGAAGTTGTTGACCTTGCGCATGCGAGCGGAAATAAAGCGCTCGTAGTGGCCCAGGTCCAGGTCGGTTTCCGCACCATCCTCAGTAACAAACACTTCACCGTGCTGGAAGGGGCTCATGGTGCCCGGATCTACGTTGATGTAGGGATCCAGCTTGAGCATAGTCACGCGCAAACCGCGGGACTCCAGGATGGCAGCCAGGGATGCAGCCGCAATACCTTTGCCCAGGGAGGACACAACGCCTCCCGTTACGAATACATATTTGGTGGTCATTATAAAAGGCGCCTGAGGTCAAATCAGGCGATAGCGGGAAATTTGGATTATAACGGCAAGCGCCCATGCTTGGCGACCCGACTAGTGGCATTTCACAGCGGAAATACCACTAGCCCTTGCAGCTATTGACAAGAGCAGAGGGTGGCGATCAGATCGCCTGCGTCCTTTGCTCAAGCCACTTGCGTGCATCCCCCTGAACACGAGGCAAGAGACGTTCACGCACTTGCTGATGATATTCATTGAGCCAGTTACGCTCGGCAGCCGTCAGTAGTGCGGCATCTATACAACGCGTATCAATGGGGCACAGGGTCAGGGTTTCAAAACGCAGGAACTGCCCGTACTCGCTGCGCAGGGCCGGAACCGCCGCCACCAGATTCTCGATGCGAATGCCCCATTGGCCGGGACGGTACAAGCCAGGCTCGTTGGAGGTAATCATGCCGGCACGCATGGCGGAATGAGGCCCGATACGACCGCGCCAGGAAATGGACTGCGGGCCTTCATGCACATTCATGAAGTAACCCACGCCATGGCCAGTGCCATGACCAAAGTCCAGGCCCTGCTCCCACAAAGGCTGACGGGCCAGTACATCAATTTGCTGACCGGCAATGCCTTCCGGGAACACCAGCATGGACAAGGACACCATGCCTTTGAGCACCAGCGTGAAGTCACGAATCTGCTCGGCAGACACCTGACCTACCGGCACTACACGGGTAATGTCGGTCGTCCCGCCCTGATACTGCCCACCCGAGTCGATCAGCAATAAACCATTGCCGTCGATGTGGGCATGGGACTGCTGGGTAGCCTGATAGTGCGGCATGGCACCATTGGCGTTATAGGCGGCAATCGTGCCAAAGCTGGGGCTGACAAAACCTTCCTGACGAGCACGCGCCGCGCAGATATGTTCGTCCACATCCAGCTCATTGACATCGCTTTGCTGTTCAAACCAGGCAAAGAACTCGCACAAGGCAGCGCCGTCTTTTTCCATGGTTTCACGCACATGATCCAGCTCGGCATCGGTCTTGCAGGACTTGAGCAATTGAGCGGGATTGATGTGTTCGACCACATTCAAATGCGCAGCCAGTTGGGCGGCCCAGGCCGTGGTCCGAGCCATATCCAGCAAGATGGGCATGGATGCCGGCAAGGCGCGCATGAAGGAGGACAGTTCGGTATAGCCTTGAACTTGCACGCCATCCACAGCCAGCGCCTCCTGTATGCCTGCTGACAGCTTGTTGCTATCCACAAACAGAAACGCCTGATCCGGGCCTATCAGCAGGTACGACAGGAACACCGGGTTATAGGACACATCGCTGCCGCGTAAATTCAAGGTCCAGGCAATATCATCGAGCGCACTCAGCAAATGCCAATGTGCCCCCTGCTCCTGCATGGCCGCCCGCGTGCTGCTCAAGTTTTCCTGACGAGTGCGGCAGGCAAACGGGGGTAAATGCTCCACCACCTGACCAACAGGTGCAGCAGGTCGCTCCGTCCAGATAGGGCTGAGCAAGTCAGCCTCCAGCACCCATTCCAGCTCTGGCGTCGCTTTTTGCCAGGCCAGCAGACTTTGTGCCGACACCGACTGGCTATCCAGTGCGACTCGCGACTGGGCAGGCAAATGTTCCGCCAGCCAGTTGGCTGGCTCCGGCACCCCGGCCTCGCCCGCACGTTGCAATTGAATGCCGCTACCTTCCAGCTCCTTGGCAGCCTGTTCCCAATAACGGCTATCGGTCCACAAACCGGCCCAATCTGCCGTCACCACCAGGAGCCCGGCCGACCCGACAAATCCGCTTAGCCACTGACGGCTTTTCCAGCGATCGGGCAGGTATTCAGACAGATGGGGGTCAGATGTAGGCCAGATACTTGCCTGCACGGACTGAAATTGCATTTGTTCGCGCAGCGCCTGCAAGCGTGCGGCAACGGGGGGATGGGCCATGCCAACTTCCTTTACATAAACAGCGTTCACGCACCGATCAAGCATAAAAAAAGCTCCGACTCGCGCCGAAGCTTTTTTAGCCAGAGAGACCGATCAGGCCAAAGCACTGACGTCCAGCGGGACGCCTGTCTTGGACTGAATGTACTCAAGGCTGACTTCTGGTGCCAACTCAAGCAACTTTAAACCATTTTCCGTCACTTCCATCACCCCCAGATCGGTAATGATGAGGTCAACTACCCCCACGCCCGTCAGGGGCAAGGTGCAAGAAGGCAGAATTTTCAGGTCTTCTGTGCCGTCTTTCTTGGTGGCCACGTGTTCCATCAGAACCACGACACGGCCAACGCCAGCGACCAGGTCCATGGCACCACCCATACCCTTGATCATCTTGCCGGGAATCATCCAGTTGGCCAGATCACCCTTTTCCGACACCTGCATGGCACCCAGAATCGCGATATTGATCTTGCCGCCGCGAATCATGGCAAACGAGTCTGCCGAGGAAAAGATGGACGAACCGGGCAAGGTGGTGATGGTTTGCTTGCCTGCGTTGATCAGGTCAGCGTCAATCTTGTCCTCAGTCGGAAAGGGGCCGATACCCAGCAAACCGTTTTCCGACTGCAGCCAGACCTCAATACCTTCGGGCACGTGGTTGGCAACCAGCGTAGGCAAACCGATACCCAGGTTGACGTAAAAGCCGTCCTGAAGCTCCAGAGCGGCGCGTGCCGCCATTTGATCTCTATTCCAAGCCATTATTATCTTGCCTCGCTAATCAGGAAGAACGAACGGTACGCTGTTCAATGCGCTTTTCGGGCTGGGCATTGAGCACGATACGGTGCACATAAATACCGGGCAAATGCACATCATCCGGGTCCAGGCTGCCGGTCTCGACAATTTCCTCGACCTCGACAATGGTGATTTTTCCAGCCATGGCCACGTTCGGGTTGAAGTTGCGCGCGGTCTTGCGAAACACCAGGTTGCCGCTGCGGTCGGCCTTGTAAGCTTTAACCAGCGATACATCGGGCACCAGGGCCTCTTCCATCACGTATTGCTGACCGTTGAACTCGCGGATTTCCTTACCGTCAGCCACGATAGTGCCCACACCCGTTGCGGTAAAGAACGCAGGGATGCCTGCGCCACCGGCACGCAGCTTTTCAGCCAGTGTGCCCTGAGGAGTGAACTCCAGTTCCAGCTCGCCCGCCAGATACTGGCGCTCGAACTCCTTGTTTTCGCCCACATAGGAGGAAATCATCTTGCGGATCTGGCGTGTTTCCAGCAACTGACCCAGACCAAAGCCATCCACCCCGGCATTATTGCTAATGCAGGTCAGGTTTTTGACTCCGCTATCGCGCAGCGCAGCAATCAGCGCTTCGGGAATTCCGCACAGGCCGAATCCACCTACCGCGACTGTCTGTCCGTCGGCAACGACCCCCTGCAACGCCTCCTTGGCGCTTGGATAGACTTTATTCAATTGACTCTCCAATAACTCTTTAATTGGCCTAAACAGCAAACTTTGTCCAATAATGCCGCTATGCACCATACAGTGCTATCAGGCATTCTACGACTTGACTATGCTTTCCGTATACGTAAAGCTTAACCCTGAAAAACCGAGTGTATCTGTTTACGCTCATCTTCGGTCCAAGGTTGTGAGCCGCCTTGGGGGTTAATGGACACGAGCACACAGCGGCCACGTGCATAAATGACATCAGCTTGATTTGCGTCACATACAAAGACTTCCAACTCAATGCTGCTGCCACCGACTTTCAGCAATTTGTGCACAATCCGCACAGTGGCCGGATACAGGACCGAACGCAGGAAATCCAGGCTGGCGTGCGCCAGCACCCCGGTACGTGGAGAAGGTGGCACCATGCCCAGCTTCATCATTAACTGGACACGGGCTTCCTCGATGTAGCGAAAGTAGACCGTATTGTTAACATGATTCATGGCATCCAGATCGCCCCAGCGCACGGCAATATCAAAAGTGGCTCCTGCACCAGAATCTACTACTTGTGTCATTACATGCTCTCCTTACTGATATTTACTGATGAAGCCGGAAGCCAAGGGGCACTGCCTCTGGCCTCTGAACTCAAAACGGGATTGCTCAGACTACAATACAATCGACCGTACGCACAGTACACGAATTTCACCCGCCAACAATCAAGAACAAAGCGCTAAGCCGTAATAGGAGATCAGCAGCAATGTCTGAACGTGAATCGATGGAATATGACGTTATTATCGTCGGCGCTGGCCCTGCAGGCCTGGCCACCGCGATACGTCTTAAACAGCTCGCCCAAGAAAAAGAACAAGAAATCAGCGTCTGTGTCCTGGAAAAAGGCGCTGAAGTGGGTGCCCATATCCTGTCAGGCGCTGTCATGGACACGCGCGCCCTGGACGAGCTGCTGCCAGACTGGAAAGCGCAAGGCGCTCCTATTTCGGTAGAGGTGACTGAAGACAAATTCCTTTTCCTGACCGAAAAAGGCGCACGCAGCACCCCGATGTGGTTGCTGCCTGACTGTTTTAAAAACCATGGAAATTACATTGTTCGCCTGGGCAATGTCGTGCAATGGATGGGTGAACAGGCCGAGGCCCTGGGCGTGGATATTTTCCCCGGCTTTGCCGCTGCCCACATTCTGTATGACGACAACGGCGCGGTCCGTGGCGTCCTGACGGGCGATATGGGTGTGGCCCGCGACGGCACGCACACCGCCCACTATCAACCCGGCATGGAACTGCTGGCGTCCTACACCATTTTTGCCGAAGGTTCGCGTGGCCACCTGGGCCGTGAGCTGACCGAGCGTTTCAAGCTGGACGAGTCCCGCAATGCCCAAAGCTACGGCATTGGCATTAAAGAACTGTGGGAAGTGGACCCCTCCCAATCGCAGCCCGGCCTGGTGATCCACACCGCTGGCTGGCCACTGGATTCGGACACCTACGGCGGCTCTTTCCTGTACCACCTGGATAACAATCTGGTCATGGTCGGGATGGTAGTCGGTCTGGATTACGCCAACCCCTGGCTGTCTCCCTTTGAAGAATTTCAGCGCTACAAAACCCACCCTGCCCTGCGCGCCACGTTTGAAGGCGGCAAGCGCATTGCTTACGGGGCTCGCTCCCTGACCGCCGGTGGTCTGCTGGCGCTGCCCAAGCTCAGCTTCCCCGGTGGTGCTTTGGTCGGTTGTGATGCCGGTTTCCTGAATGCTTCGCGCATCAAGGGTAGCCACGCTGCGATCAAATCCGGCTCCCTGGCCGCTGAGGCCGCTTTTGAAGCCTTGCAAGCCGGACGCAAGCAAGACGAGCTGTCGCAATTTGCAGAAAAGTTCAAACAGTCCTGGCTGCATGAGGAGCTGAACAAGGCCCGCAACTTCAAGCAATGGTTCAAGAAAGGCCGCTCGATTGCATCCGTCATGACCTTTGTGGAGCAAGGCCTGTTCAAAGGAAAAATGCCTTGGACACTACGCAACAACAAGCCTGACCACGCCTGTTTGCAGCCTGCAGCCGAATGCGCGCGTATCGACTACCCCAAGCCAGATGGCAAGATCACCTTCGATCGTCTCAGCTCCGTGTTTATTTCAAACACCAACCACGAAGAAGACGAACCTGTCCACCTGACGCTGAAAGATCCGTCCGTTCCTGTGGCGGTGAACCTGGCTCGCTACGGTGGCCCCGAAGCCCGTTTCTGTCCGGCTGGCGTATACGAGTTCATCAAGACTGAAACTGGCGACGACAAGCTGCAGATCAATGCACAGAACTGCGTGCACTGCAAAACCTGTGACATCAAGGACCCCACCCAGAATATCGTCTGGGTTCCCCCGCAAGGCGGCGAAGGTCCGGTGTACAACGGCATGTAAAAACAAATCTGGCCTTGGTGTCACCGCCAAGGCCAGAAGTATTAATGTCGAAAAAGCCACCCCTCAGGGTGGCTTTTTTTTTGCTCTATGACTTGCGAGATCGGCTGGGCCAGTTCACTACGAACAGCCCCAATAGAATCAGGCCTGTCCCCATTAACTCCAGTTGAGTTGGCCATTCGTCCAACAACAGCCAGGCCAGCAAAACAGTCAGTGCAGGCACGCCCAGACTGGACATCCCCGCCAAGGTCGCGCTGACACGACTGACTACCGCCATCCACAGCAGCCAACCTACCCCAGTTGCAATCACGCCCAGGTACAGAACGCCACTGAACATCTGCCATTCCATCACGATAGGACGCTGGGAAATCAGGAAGCTCAAGGGCAGAACAATCACAATCCCCAGAAGACACTGCCAGACTGTGGCATTGAGCAGCTCCACTCGATGACGCTCAAATAGCTGTTTGGAGAAAACCGCCCCCAAGGCCCAGCTCACGCCACTCAATGTCGCCAGAACCGAACCAAGTATGCCGCCCATTCCTTCCCAGGGCGCAATCAGAAGCATCAAGCCCAAAATCGCGGGCACCATACCCATTACGTGACGTTTCTGAGGTCGTTGCCCCAACATGGGCCAGGACAACAGCAGAATCCAGATTGGCATGGTGTAGGCCAGGGCCACCATCTTGCCTGCCCCACCGGCTTGCAAGGAAAACTGGCTAAGCAGTTGAAAGCCGGTAGTCTGGAAAATGGCGACGCCCAGGCTCAGCTTCCATGGCGTAGGACGTAAATGCCCGCCTTTAAGACGCAGCACCAGCCATAAAAAAACAAATGCCACCGCATAGCGTGCTGCAATCAGATCCACTGGCCCGATGTAGACAGTCATCGCCTTCATCACGACCCAGCTCATGCCCCAGGTCAGTACCACCAAGCCCATCAGCGCCAAAGCGCCCCTGTCTGCCTGCTGTTCCCCGCTCAAACCTTTCCCCTTTTCTTTGAATTCATGGACCGATGTTTTGGCCACGGACTCAATGCTAGGCTAATTCCACACCGCGCAGGTTTTCAGTAACAAAATAATCAGGAGAAATAAAAAAACCCTGGCTCTGCAAAGAAACCAGGGTCAAACAGGAACTACCAAATAAAATTAGTGCGCTTCGGACAACTGATCCAGAATGGCCGGATTCTCCAGCGTGGATACGTCTTGGGTGATCGGCTCGTTATTGGCAACAAAGCGCAGCAAACGACGCATGATCTTGCCCGAACGTGTCTTGGGCAGGTTTTCACCAAAGCGGATCTCACGAGGCTTGGCGATAGGACCGATTTCCTTGCCTACCCAATTGCGCAGCTCAGCGGCAACCTTGTCGGCCTCTTCGCCGGAGGGCAGATCACCATTCAGCACCACAAAGGCCACAATGGCTTCACCCGTCGTGGGGTCAGGCTTGCCCACAACAGCGGCTTCAGCGACCAGCGGGTGTGCCACCAGGGCAGACTCCACTTCCATCGTGCCCAAGCGGTGACCCGAAACGTTCAGCACGTCGTCGATACGGCCCATGACCCAGAAGTAACCGTCAGTATCACGCTGTGCGCCGTCACCGGCCAGGTAATAGCCTTTCAGCTCGGGGGGGAAGTAGCTTTTCACGAAACGGTCTGGATCGCCCCAGATGGTACGGATCATATTGGGCCAAGGCTTGCGAATGACCAGGAAGCCGCCATTGCCGCGTTCCGCTTCTTCACCCACCTCGTCCACAATGGCAACGTCCATGCCGGGGAACGGCAGGCCGCAGGAACCGGGTTTCAGGGGAGTGGCGCCAGGCAAGGGAGTAATGACGTGACCGCCGGTCTCCGTTTGCCACCAGGTATCCACAATAGGGCAACGCTCGCGGCCCACATTCTTGAAATACCACATCCAGGCTTCGGGGTTGATGGGTTCACCCACCGAACCGATGATGCGCAGGGTATCCAGATTGTATTGCTTGGGATGAATGGCCTCGTCCGCTTCGGCTGCCTTGGTCAAGGAGCGAATAGCGGTAGGTGCGGTGTAGAACACCGTCACGCCGTGGCGTTCAATCATGTTCCAGAAACGGCCAGCATCCGGGTAGGTAGGCACGCCTTCAAACACAACCTGCGTCACGCCAGCAGCCAGAGGGCCGTAAGTGATGAAGGTGTGGCCTGTTACCCAACCGATATCGGCGGTACACCAGAACACATCGCTGTCCTTGGCATCGAAGGTCCACTGCACGCTCAGCATGGCACCCAGCAGATAACCTGCCGAGGAGTGCTGCACGCCTTTAGGCTTGCCCGTAGAGCCGGAGGTGTACAGAACAAACAGAGGGTGCTCTGCATTCACGGACACGGCTGGGCACTCGCTGCCTTGACCTTTGACAGCATCTTCCCACCACAGATCGCGACCTTCATGCCAGGCAACGGGGCCGCCCGTGCGCTTGTACACAATGACGTGACGCACGGCTTCGCAGTCACCGCCGCTCAGGGCTTCGTCAACTGCATTTTTCAGGGGGATGGCACGGCCACCACGACGCTGTTCGTCAGCGGTAATGACCAGGGAGGCACCCACGTCCACGGCACGTTCGTGCAGGCTCTTGGCCGAGAAACCACCAAACACGACGGAGTGAGTAATACCCAAACGGGCACATGCTTGCATGGCCACAATGGCCTGCACCGACATGGGCATGTAGATCAGGGCACGTTCGCCCGTCTTGTAACCCAGGGCTTTCAAACCATTGGCAAACTGGCAAACCTGTTCATACAGTTCGCGGAAGGTCACTTTGGTGACTTCACCACCGTCGGCTTCAAAGATCAGTGCAGTTTTGTTTTCAGTGGGGGTGCCAAGGTGCTTGTCCAGACAGTTGGCCGAGACGTTCAGCTCGCCATCATGGAACCACTTGTAAAACGGGGGCTTGCTGTCGTCCAGAACCTGGGTAAAAGGCTTGGTCCAGACCAGACGATCGCGGGCCAACTCCGCCCAGAAACCGGGGTTGTCCTGCTCGGCTTTCTGGCAAAGCTCCTGGTAGGCCGCCATGCCAGCAATGCTTGCTTCGCGTTCCAGTTTGGGGAACACGGGAAAGACTCGGCTTTCCGACAGGACGGATTCAATAGACGTTGGACCGCTCATGGTGTTGGCTCCTTTATTTTCCATATTTGGTGTTTTTTTTGGGCCACGCATGGGCAGCCCAGCTTAATTTTATATAAACGTAACGCGCCTTACTTACTCAATCCTGACAACTGAGATCGGCTTGATTCTTGGCCAAAATGCCGCGCTGAAAATTCAAACGCGACAGGATCAGCAGGCCCGCCAGAAAGAATAATCCCGTGCAGGCCAGAGCCAAGCGGTGGTTCCCGCCGCTTAGCCAAGTCACCAGACCGTAAGACAGCGGACCACATACTGCGGCCAGTTGAATGGCAAAGGTCCACAAGGCGAAAAATTCAGCCAGACGACTCTTGGGAGCCAGCAGTCCAACCATGGCTCGCCCCGCACTTTGGCTACTCCCTATGCATAGCCCGGCGACGGCTGCCGCCGCCCAGAACCCCGCCAGGGAACGCGTGCTGACAGCAATGCCCACCATGACCAGCCAGGCACACAGCGTCAGTGCTAGAGCACGTCTATGGCCGATGCGATCCTGCACATGTCCAAACAACAAAGCCCCCACAGCGGCCGCAATATTGACGGTAAAGATCAGTGTCATGGTTTGCGCCATGGTGAAACCCATGGCCTCGGTGGCATACACCGCCGACAAGGTAATAATGACGGCAATCCCGGCTTGATAGGCAGCACCACATAACAACAAGGTGCGGAAATCGGGAAAATGCTGATGCACATCACGCGCCGATGCAATCAGGCGCGACAACATGCCCTGCTGCTCTGCCCCGCTGGGTGCACTGCGTTCGCGCAGAAACAGAAAAGAAGGCAAGGCTGACAAGGCAAACAAGGCAGCCGTAATCAGGGCAATTCCCGGCACATACTCCTGAGCCGTCCACCCTTGCGAGGTCGCCCAGGTCAGAAAAGCCAGGGAAAGTCCCAAGGCCAACATGCCACCAAAATAACCAAAACCCCAGCCCCACCCGGAGACACGCCCCAAGGCGTCAGGCCGGGCAATTTCCGGCAAGAAAGCGCCGATGATGGACTCGCCTATGCAGTAGCAATAATTGGATAAAGCGATAAAAACCAGGGCCCAGACGATGTCATTGGGACCGGCCCAATACAGCATCACGGTTGCCGACACACAGCCTATGGTGCTGGTGAACAAAAGTCGCCTTTTGCCTTGACGTGCATCGGCTTTTGCACCGAGCCCCGGCATGGTCAACATGATGCTCAAATACGAAGCGGACAAGGCCAAGGTCCACGCCAAGGTAGCCCAGCTGCGGCCTTCGGCGACGACACCAACAAAATAGGCACTGTAAACACTGGTCAAAATGACGGTGGTGTAGCCAGAGTTTGCGAAATCATACATAGCCCAAGCCCACAACTCGCGCAGCCGTACTCCTTCGTTCAGGGCTTTCCCTAGGGCCTGTCCCATAAATCGCATCATTCAATCCCTATAAACAGTAAAACTTCGCTCTATTTCGGCTAACTTTCAACAAGTCAGCAAGAAGAGCACTGGACCCATGCACAGGGCCTGAAAACCGCTGTCAGCCGCACTTTGCAACAGTATGATTCAATCGCAAAATACACTCCTACAATGCTTTACGGTGCAATTATCATCCGGTACACTGCCAAACATTCAACGCACAGCAACGTCCGGCAAAGTATGGTGCTTTTAGCCATACTTACAGCCCTGATACCCATCAATTGCTGCTAATTTCAGCAAAAATAGGCATCAAGGTTGTGCTGCTGCCCACCAAGTCCTTAAAAAAGCCCTGGTCATGCCGCCACATTACCTGAATCCACCCGCACTTTTGCACATTACCTATCGCAGCGCCAAGTATCTTTTGTTAGCCGGCGCGCTCGCTCTGACAGGGTGTGCCACCACTGGAACTCAACAGTCCAGCCAGAACAAAGATCGTGCAGAACTGGATCACGGCTATTACGCCGACTACGAATTCCAGACCGAGTCCGACCCGCTGGGTACATATCTAGCCAACCGCGCTCGTAACGACATCAATATTGCTTACAGCAGCGATCGTCGCCAAGGGCGCGCCGAAAGCCGCAGTAGCCAAGCTTCTTCCTCTACCCACGGCCTTGCCAACGCCGCCCTGGACTTCCTGGGCGTGAAGTACAGTTTTGGTGGCGATGCTCCCAGCACTGGCTTTGATTGCAGCGGTCTGGTGTCCTACGTGGCTGAAAAGTCCCTGGGTCTGAAGCTACCCCGCCAATCCAAGGACATTGCCAAAGAAGGCACTTCGGTTAACCGTAGCGAGCTGCGCAAAGGTGACCTGGTCTTCTTCAATACTCGTGGCGCTCGTTTCTCTCACGTAGGCATTTACCTGGGTGATGACAAATTTGTCCACGCCCCTCGCACTGGCGCTGTTGTCCGCGTCGAGAACATGGAAGTGGGTTACTGGAAAAAACGCTATAACGGCGCACGCCGTCTGGCGGCTGCCGATACGCAGCAGTCGGAAGCTCGTTTGCGTAGCGTCAAATAAGACCGCCCTGCTGCCAAACCGGCAGCACACAAAAAAGCCACTGTTTCATAACAGTGGCTTTTTTTTGATCTGTAAAGATTCCTTCTTTGCCCCAGTAAGTCATGCCGCCAATCTAGTGGCTCTTGGACTTACCGAGCGGACAAGATTCACAATAGCCGCATTGGGTTAAGGCTTGCTTCATGCTACAAACCGAGCGTCGGCAGGCAACTACTCGAATACCGGACTTCAAGGCAGCAGCCCGGAAGGTTTTCATGACGTTGTGACCCAGGAAGTCGGTCAGCAAAATCAGCAAATCGGTGCCGGAAGGCAACTGCAGGGTTTTTTTCTGGTGGGCTGGATCACGCCCGCTAATATGATGTTTGATCGAGATATTGTGGATCTTGAGCAAGTCGGGAATGTTCCCCAGACGGTCTGCTCCAACCACGACTGCACTGACGTATTGAGACACAGGAAGCTCCATTGGCTAAGAAAGTTGGATAATGATAATCATTCTTATTATCATAGTCAATTAAGTCGATAGCTTGTTTCAATTTTTACTTATAGCCTTTGACCATAAGCTCTCACCTGCCCTGCAAAACCACGCCGACTGCACAAACAATAAGGGCCACCGTGTAATCACGATGGCCCGTATTTCCAACTAAACAGCGGCTAGCTCTACAACGGGCCACCAGCTTGTTTCTCATCCAGAGCGCTCAGCACCACATCCCGGGTCAATTCCGGTGCCAGCATCTCCAGCAGTTCAAAAATATAGTCACGCAGGAAAGCCCCGGCTTTCACCGCCACCTTGGTGTGGTGTGCGCCAAACAAATGCCCCGCTGGCAGGCCCACCAGACCTTTGTCACGACGCGGATCGAACGCGATGCCTGCGATGATACCGATACCCAGACCGACATCAACGTAGGTTTTGATCACGTCAGCATCAATAGCTTCCAGCACAATATCCGGAGTGATGCCATGCTTGGCAAAGGCCTCGTCGATCGAACCTCGACCCGAGAAAGCATGGTCATAAGTCACGATGGGGTACTGCGCCAGGGTTTCAATGGACAGCTGCTTGTTGGCAGGCAGATCAGCCAGTGGATGATCCGGCGTCACCACCACCGTATGCTCCCAGGTGTAGACCGGCAAAGCGACCAGGCCCGGCGTCAATGCCAGGGTTTCGGTAGCGATGGCCACGTCAGCCTGCTCGTGTATCACCATCTGGGCCAGCACAGGCGGGCTGCCTTCAGCCAAGGACATATGGACCTTGGGAAAGCGACGGCGGAATTCAGGGATCACCTTGGGCAGCAAATATCGTGCCTGGGCGTGGGTACAAGCGATCACCAAGGTGCCTTCATCACGGCGGGCGAAGTCGTCGCTGACACGCTTGAGGTTGTCGATCTCGCGCATGATGCGGTCGATCACCTCGGCGACAGCTTCGCCCGGTCGGGTCAAGCCCTTAATGCGTTTTCCATGACGTTCAAAAATCTTGATGCCCAGTTCATCTTCAAACTCGATGATCGCTTTGGACACCCCCGGCTGGGAGGTATAGAGCGAGCGAGCGGCTTCAGTCAGATTGAAGTTACGTCGGATGGTCTCTCGGACAAAGCGGAATTGTTGAATATTCATATGTTAATAGCCCCAGGTACAGGGCTATTATATGTAATAAGGAACAGCTCGCTTATTGCATTAAGTTATATATATAGATTCAACAATTACGTCATGCTGATTGTTGTATTCATCGTATTGGCATGAGCTTGCCAGCGGGCCGTCACGGTTTTGGTCTGTGTCCAGAACTGAACGGCTTGTTTGCCGTTCGGACCCAGATCACCCAGCTTGGACGCACGCGAGCCAGTAAAACTGAACCAGGCCACCGGCACAGGGATAGGAATATTGATACCGATCTGGCCTACGTCAATACGGTTCTGGAAGTAGCGCGCATGGCCGCCGTCCTGGGTGAAGATGGACACGCCATTACCGTTGGGGTTGCGGTTGATGAACTGCACCGCCTCTTCCAGCGTATTGACACGCACAATGCACAGCACGGGTCCGAAGATTTCTTCTTCGTAAATGCGCATATCGGCTTTCACATCATTGAAGATGGTTGGGCCGACAAAGTTACCGCTTTCATAGCCAGGCACTTTCACGCCACGACCATCCAGCAAGAGACTGGCACCTTCCTGTACACCGGCTTCAATCAAGGATTCCACACGCTGGCGAGCACGCGGCGAGACCAAGGGGCCCAGATCGGCCTGACGGTCCGTACCTACGTTGACCTTCATGGTGGCAGCACGTTTGACCAGTTCATCAACCCACTCGCCAGTTTCGCCGACCATCACGGCTACCGAGATCGCCATGCAGCGCTGGCCGGCCGCGCCAAAAGCAGCGCCCAGCAATTGGTTGATCGCCACATCACGATCCGCATCAGGCATCACAATGCAGTGGTTCTTGGCGCCCATCATGGCTTGCGAGCGCTTGCCAGCTTCAGTGGCACGACGGTGAATTTCGGTGCCAACGGCCGTCGAACCAATAAAGGACACAGCCTTGACTTCAGGATGGGTCACCAGGGCATTGGCAATATCTGCACCGCCGTGGACCACGTTCAGCACTCCTGGAGGCAGGCCAGCTTCCAGAGCCAGTTCAGCCAGCATCAGACTGGCGCTAGGATCCTGCTCGGAAGGCTTGAGCACGAAGGTATTACCGCAAGCCACAGCCAGCGGGAACATGAAGCAGGGCAGCATCACCGGGAAGTTGAACGCGGTCACACCGGCACACACGCCCAAGGGCTGGATCAGGGTGTAGACATCAATACCGCCCGCAGCGTTTTCTGCGTATTCGCCCAATTGCATCGAAGCAATGGAACACGCGTATTCGATCACTTCCAGGCCGCGGCCTACTTCACCTTCAGCGTCAGGCATAGTCTTGCCGTGTTCACGCGAGATGGCTTCAGCCAGCTTGGCACTGTTTTCACGCACCAGACGCTGCAGATTCAGCATGACGCGCATGCGCGCGCCCTGGCTGGAATGGCGCCAGCTCTCATAAGCCTTGGCCGAGCTGGCAATAATGGTTTCCAGCTCTTCCATCGTGGCGTAAGGCACTTGGGCCACGACTTCCTGGGTGGCTGGATTGAGCACATCGTCCCAACGGGTGCTCTTGGATTGAACATGTTGTCCATCGATCAGCAAAGGTACACGAACCACTTCCGTCATAGCATGTCTCCAATGAATTGCTCAGGCGGCTAAGCCTTATTTGTTATCCCACTTGTATGAGGGTTCTCATCGAGTGTAGAAGCCTCAAGACCCGTTTACCATGTTGAAAAATGCACAGGAGCTGGGCATTTATGCACAAGTCTTTTTCAGGGCGGGCCCATCACGATGGACTGGGATAATCTGCGTTACTTTCTGGAAGTGGCCCGCTGCCAGCGTATCAGCGTTGCCGCTCAACGGCTGGGCGTTCAACACAGCACCGTGGCACGCCGTATCCAGGCGCTGGAGCAGGAGCTGGGCTTGCGGCTGTTCCACAAATCCACGGTCAGCGGCTATAGTCTGACCAGCGAAGGGCAGAATCTGCAGCAACGCATGGAGCCGGTAGAGAGCCGCTTGCTGGCGGCTCGCGATGCGATTACGGGCAAGGCCAGACCCTTGACCGGCAAGCTGCGCCTGGGCTGCACCGAAGCCTTTGGCAGCTATGTGCTGACGCCCTTGCTCAGCATTTTCCAGGCCCAATACCCAGAGCTGACCCTGGAGCTTTTGCCTGTACCCCGCCCTATCAGTCTGTCACGCCGGGATGCCGACTTGGCCATTGCACTGGAGCGCCCCCAACGCGGCCCTTACTGGTGTACGCGCCTGGCAGACTACAGCTTGCGGCTCTATGCCCATCAGGATTATTTGAACAGCCATCCGCCCATAGAAAGCGTGCAGGATTTGTCCCAGCATCGCTTTATTGCCTATGTGGATGATCTGGTGTTCAGCGACAGCCTGCGCTATCTGGAAGAAATCGTCAGATCCGCCGCCGTACGCTTTCGCAGCACCAGCGTGATTGCGCAGTACCAGGCCACCTTGCAGGGGCAAGGAATTGCCGTTCTGCCCTGCTTCCTGGCAAAAACCGATCCGCGCCTGCGTTGTGTTCTACCCGACCAGGTGGAATTGCGTCGACGCTTCTGGATGTTCTGTCATGAAGAGCAACGCCAGAACCCCAGCCTGACTCGGCTGTGGCACTTTCTGAAGCAGTCAGTGGAAGAGCGGCAGGATTTGCTGGATGGGGCTTGAGCCGCCAAACCGATCAAAAAGCCATTCGACAGGCACAAAAAGGGGGCTGGACGCCCCTTTTGCCGATCAGCTTACTGCTGGCGGTTTAGGTGCCTTGATGCGCAATTTACGCCACATCATGAAGAGCATGATCAGCAAGAAGATGGCATGAACCAGCCACAAACCGATTTCAAAACCCAATTGGCCATTACGAATCCAGCCGCGCGAGAGGTTGATCAGGTTCATATAGAGCAGACCTACCAGACCAGCCACCAGAATATTGCCTGAGCGTCCCATCCTGGGATTCACCGCTCCCAGAGGAATCGCCAGCAAGGCCAGATTCAGTGCCGCCAGGGGCAAAGCCAAGCGCCACATGATCTGTGAGCGCGCCTCGGCATCGTCATCACTGAGTAACAAGGTGGTTTGACGAGCCTTGATCTGCTGCTCGGCACGGGCGCGGATCGTTTCAGCGGTATTGCCTGCATCACGGCTCTCCAGACGCATGCCATAACTTTCAAAGTCCACCATACGGAATTCAGCCTGACCGGGCTTCAAGTCGTAGCGATGGCCTTCGCTCAAGACCAGAAAGCGATCGCCATTGGGCTGCTCTTCCATGCGGGCACTTTGCGCAGTCACAATGCTGAGCCACTGCGGGTCGATCACGCGGGCGATCACATTACCCAGCTCATCCCCTTCTTTTTCTGGGGAGTCGGCGTAAAACACACGGGCACCATCATCGGACTCGATAAACTGCCCGGCGGTCACCTTACTCAGGTCCGAGCGCTGCTCAAAACGCTGGCGGTACTCGGCAATCTGACGATAAGCCCATGGCGAAGCCTGCAAGGTCAGAACGGCAATCAGAATGGCAACCGGCACTGCACACTGCAAAACGGGCGTTACCCAGCTTTTCAAGGACAGGCCGCTGGCAAACCAGACCACCATTTCGGATTCCCGAAAGCTGCGCGTCACCGTAGTGAGCACGGCAATGAACAGGGAAACGGCCAGAATAATCGGCAAGGCGGTAATACTGGAAAAGGCGGCCAGACCCAGCACCACGTCAGGGCCAATCGTGCCATTGGCCGCTTCGCCTAACAAACGCACCAGAAGTACACTAAGCCACACAATCAGCAAAGTGGACAGTACAACGCCACTGTGACTTAAGATTTCGGATACCGCAGAGCGTTTAAATAGAGACATATGAGAATTTGCGAGATAATCGCAGGTACGATTTGCGACACACTGAGGATAGTTGAATGGAATTTAGCACACAGACATCCGCTTCTTTGCACCAAATTAAGACGGCCGCACTAGGCGTAGGCGTCTTTGCCGAGGGCATTCTAAGCCCCGCAGCGGAACTTATCGACCGCGCCAGCAACGGAGCTGTGAGCGCTGCTGTCAAAGCCGAGTTTAAAGGCAAGCCCAATACCCACCTGGTGCTGCGCAATCTGCCCGGTGTTAAGGCCGAACGCGTTATTTTAGTCGGCTTAGGCGCTCAAGAGGAATACAAAGCAGCAACTCATACGCAAGCCCAGGCCTGCCTTGCTTCTTACTGCCTGAAAGCAGACCTGAAAGAAGCCGTTTCGGCCCTGGCCAGCATTGATTGCAAAGGCACCACCTTGCGCAGCCGCGCTCAGGACGCTGCCGTGGCCGTATGCCGCGCCAGCTACCGCTACACCGCCACGTTCAGCAAGCCCGAACCTGCTCCCCAGCTGAGCCAGTTCCTGCTGTGGACGGCCCGCACCCAAGCCAGCGAAGCCAAGGCCGGTCTGGAGCAAGGTCAGGCCATTGGTAACGGCGTCAACCTGACTCGCTTGCTGGCCGACCTGCCCGGCAATATCTGCACTCCTACCTACCTGGGCAAAACCGCCAAGCAGTTGGCCAAGGAATTCAAGACGCTGAAGGCCGAAGTGCTGGAGCGCAAGCAGATCGAAGCCTTGAAGATGGGTTCGTTCCTGTCGGTGGCCAAGGGCTCGGATGAACCGCCTGCGTTCATCGTGCTGCGCCATACCCCCAACACCAAGACCAAACACGAGGACGGTCCTATCGTTCTGGTGGGTAAGGGCCTGACCTTCGACTCGGGCGGTATCTCCATCAAGCCAGCCGGCAATATGGACGAAATGAAGTACGACATGGGCGGTGCTGCCAGCGTTCTAGGCACCATGCGCGCCATTGCCGAACTGAACATCGACCGTGAAGTGATCGCTGTAGTGGCTTCTTGCGAGAACATGCCCAGCGGCCGCGCCAATAAACCGGGCGACGTCGTGACCAGCATGTCTGGCCAGACCATCGAGATCCTGAACACGGACGCCGAAGGCCGTCTGGTCCTGTGCGATGCCCTGACCTACGTCGAGCGCTTCAAACCCGCTGCCGTGATTGATATGGCCACCCTGACCGGCGCTTGCGTGGTCGCTCTGGGCCACGTCAACACCGGCCTGTTCTCGACCGACGACGACCTGGCTGATGAACTGATGCAAGCTGGCAAGCAAACGGGTGACACGGCATGGCGCATGCCCATGGACGACGCCTACCAGGAGCAACTGCGCTCGAACTTTGCTGATATGGCCAATATTGGTGGCCCACCAGCCGGTTCGGTAACCGCCGCCTGCTTCCTGTCCCGCTTCACCAAAGCGTACCGCTGGGCTCACCTGGACATCGCCGGCACTGCCTGGCGCAGCGGCAAGGACAAGGGCGCCACAGGCCGTCCCGTGCCTTTGCTGGTTCAGTACCTGCTTAATCAGTGTCGCTAAGCATGAGCCGCGTCGATTTCGCTTTCGGCGCGCCAGATCGCTTGCGTATGGCCTGCGAGGTCGTGCGCAAGCACTACGAGGCGGGCCGTCAGGTGGTGGTGTATCTTTCCGATGCCCGCCAACTGGCCCGTTTCGATCGCCTGCTCTGGGGTTTTGAATCCACGGCTTTTGTCCCGCACGTCGGTGTGGAAGACCCCTTGGCAGCCACCACCCCTGTTTTGTTGACCAGTGCCGCCCCCGTGCCCGCAGGTGAGCAAAGCTGGCTGTTGAATCTGGATGCCCAATGCCCGCCCGGTTTTGAACAATTCCCGCGTATATTGGAAATTGTCTCCGAACGGGAAGCTGACCGTACCCAGGCTCGCGAACGCTGGCGTGTGTACCAGGCACAGGGCTGCCAAGTGCATGCCCATAAACTGGGTGCTTGAATAATAAAGAAGATTCTTGATTATTCAGGTAGTTGTCAGTTATTCTTGACCACTGATCTCTCTGTATTCTAAGGACTCATCATGAGCGAATTTCGTCAATCAAGCTTGCCTGAGCATAACGGCACCCTGGGCGCCCAGTCGCTGATTGCTCGCAATCGCGTCCTGCGCAACACCTACTGGCTGCTGGCCCTGTCCATGATTCCCACCGTGCTGGGAGCCTTGCTGGGCCTGTCCTCCGGCATTAACCGGGTTATGGGCGCCAGCCCAGGCCTGAGCGCCATTGTTTTCCTGGTCGGTGCCTTTGGCCTGATGTTCCTGATCGAAAAGAACAAGAACAGCTCGCTGGGTGTCGCCCTGCTGATGGCCTTTACCTTCTTCATGGGTGTGATGCTGTCCCGTCTGCTGGGCTTTGTCCTGGGCATGGGTAATGGCGCACAACTGATCATGCTGGCCTTTGGCGGTACCGCTGCGGTCTTTGGCGCCATGGCAGCTATTGCCAGCACCACCAAGCGTGATTTCTCCGGCATGCAGAAATTCCTGTTTGTCGGTGCCGTTATCTTGCTGGTTGCGGCCTTGGCCAACATCTTCCTGCAACTGCCTGCGCTGATGCTGACCATCTCCGTGATGGCTATCGGTATCTTCTCGGCCTTCTTGCTGGTTGATCTGCAGCGCGTCATCAACGGTGGTGAAACCAACTACGTGTCAGCCACCCTGGCGATCTATCTGGACGTCTACAACATTTTCAGCAACCTGCTGGTGCTTTTAGGCGTGCTGGGCGGTAACCGCGAATAAGATCGCGAACCCCACACTCCCCAAGCCCCCTTTTCGAAGGGGGCTTTTTTTATTATCCGCACGCTCAAGCACTTTGGCTTGAAAACCTGACCATGCCCCTCATCTGCTTGGTCTTGCCCCAAGCTCATGGGGCCTTGAAGCGGCACGACCAGGCCTGAGCCATGGCAAAGGGAATCACCCTGACGCAGCGCCCTGTTTTTCGTGTCCTTGCTCAGACGCGCGGGTATAGTAAACCTTGTAGAAAATTTCCCCTTTGGAGAACACTGGTGGCAGTCTTTGAAACTCAACATATCGTCGACAATCTGCGCGGGGCCCGCGAAGAGTGGCGACAGGCGCATCAACGCTTGAACGAGCTTGAAGGCCAGGAATTTCCGTCGGTACAAGCTTTGATTCAAGTGACCGAACAGCTCAAAGGCATTCTGTTTCCCATGCGTCTGGGCAGCCCGGAGCTGCGTCGCGAGTATGAAGACCACTTTGTCGGCCACCACCTGGGCCAGGCGCTCAATACGCTGCTGCAACAGGCGCGTATCGAGCTGCAACGCGCTGCTCTGCTCCGTGGTGACAAGTACGATCGCGAAACCATTGAAGAGCAGGCACACAAGGCCATACAGGCTTTTGCCAACAAGCTGCCAGACCTGCGCCGCACCCTGGATCTGGACGTGGTCGCCGCCTATCAAGGCGACCCGGCTGCCCGCAATGTGGACGAGGTACTGCTGTGCTATCCCGGTCTGCTGGCCATGATCCATCACCGCATCGCCCATGCTCTGACCAATCTGGGACTGCCCCTGACGGCGCGCATTATTGCAGAACTGGCCCATAGTCAGACCGGTATTGATATTCACCCCGGCGCGCAAATTGATCACTCCTGTTTCATCGACCACGGCACCGGCGTTGTTATTGGCGAGACCGCCATCATCGGCAAGCGGGTTCGTATTTATCAGGCCGTCACCCTGGGTGCCAAGCGCTTTAGCAAGGACGAAAAAGGCTTGCTGCTGAAAGGCCAGCCACGTCACCCCATCGTGGAAGACGACGTGGTTATTTACGCGGGTGCCACGATTCTGGGCCGCGTCACGCTGGGTGCGGGCTCCACGATTGGTGGGAATGTCTGGATTACGGAAGACGTACCAGCGGGTTGTTCGGTGACCCAGGCAAATTTGTTGCGCAATCAACCTGACTGCCCGGAGAAACTGCGCTAAGCAGCCTGCTTATATCGCGCAGGACCCAGTCTGGTACGGCCCGGCCTATCTCCTCTAGAAGAGCCCCGTAGTAAAAAAACGACTCCTGTCATGTCCTTCCAAAAAGCATGGATAGCTATCCAACTTTGGAGAGGGTCTTTCAGGAGTCGTTTTCTATCGGAGTTCTACTTCATTCAGGAAGCCCCCAGAACGTCTGGGCAGACGCTAACTGCCCTTCGGCACTGGCTGGTACTAACTAGCAGAATTTACGCCTTGGGAGGCGGCACAGGGGGTCCGGGTCGCCACATTTTGATGAAACCTTCCATCGCCATCAAGGAAATGGCAATCCAGATCGGAATATAGGTCCACCACTGATTCGCGCTCATGGGCTCGTCCAGCAGCAAATACGCCACCCAGAACAAGAGCACCGGCTCCACATAACCCAGAATGCCAAACAAGGCCAAAGGCAACTGACGACTGGCAGACAGATAGCTGACCAGTGCAACGGAACTGATCAGGCCCAGAACCGGGACCTGCCAGATCAAGCGAGGCTGATCCGCGAACAGGCCCCACATCTGCGTGTCTTGAACAAAGAGCAGCCAGCAAGCTGGCAGGAACAAGAAGCTCAGATCAAACCAGAGTGAAGCCAGCGAGCCCAGACGCAGATAACGGCGCAGCATGAAATAAGGTGGATAACCCACAACCACCACCGCTGTCGCCCAGGAGACGCTCCCTACGCGGAACAGCTCGTGCAGCACACCCACGCCGGCCAATGCCACAGCAATCCACTGAATAGTGCTCAATCTGTCTTTGTAGATCACCCGCCCTACCAGCACCATCATCAGCGGCAAGAGGAAGTAGCCCAGGGACACGTCCAGCGCCATCTGGTGCAAAGGCGCCCAGACAAAAATCCAGAGCTGTACCCCGACCAGGGCTGCAGCCAGCAAGAGCAAGGCAAAATAGCGCCAATTACCGGGCCAGTGTCGCAGAACCCAACGTACCTCCCGCCAGCGTCGTGCGCGCGTGATCACCAAAGCCAAGGCAGGCAAGCCCAGCACAATGCGCCAGGCAAAAATCTGCTCGCCACTGAGCGGGTGCAAGACGGTAGCGTAGTAGTACAGGCAGGCAAATAAAGCGGAGGCCAGGACCGACAGCAATACACCTTGCTTCATGAGTGCGCCTCATCCATTTTCTGACGCCGCAAATAAGCCTGCCCCACACTGAACAAACGATCACGCTTTAACAAAGTATGCGTATTCAGTGCCTGCGCTTCGGGCGTCAGCATCAAAGCGGGCAAACCATCCAGCAAGCGCTGCATCACATCCGGATGAGCGGCCATGAGCAAACCCAAAAACTGATCCGGCTCCCACAGGCTGATTCCCAGACGTCGCAGCTCGGAACGATTAAAGTCTTTCAGATTACGGGTCAGGATTCCCACCGGCTGACCGGGATAACGCTGCTGTGCCAAACGGGCAGTGGCGATCACATGCCAGTCCTTGGCATCGGAGTAGCGCAAGTCCTTCTTGAACTCGCTGCTATCGCCTAAATCGGCTTCGGGGTAACGCTGTTGCAGCGCTTCCCACTGCTCCTCGATAGAGGTGGGCATGACTTTCCACAACCTGCCCGCATTACGCCGCCATTCGTCCCCGATCACCGGACTCCAGACAGGCTTGAACAACTGCTCGTCAGCCAGGGCCAGGAGCAGGCGGCGCAGTACGTTGGAGATCAGTACGCAGGTATCCAGAACCAGCACGGAAGGAAGGGAGACGGCCATATCAATAGCGTTGCAGCTGCATGAGAACGGAGCGGGTATGCAAGGGGCGACCCAGCAAGCTGTTCAGGCGTTCGCGCAAGCGTATGCGCAACTCCGGCTCGCCGACAGGATCGTCAAAGTCCGGCGTGGCTTCATCAAAGCCATAGCCGGTTTCGGTCAGCAGCACCCACTCAAAGCGCCGCAAGGCCCCCGCCACGGGTGGACGAGGAATCTGGGCCAAGTGCACCAGAGCCTCTTCGTAGGCATCGAACAGAACAGGATGTGGGTCTTCACGCGGCAACAAACGAATCAGCAATTCGTTCATGTACCAGGCCGACATCAGGGCACGACCTTTCAAGGGGCGAATCCCGGCGCAGTCCGCCCGTGTCAGCGTTTTGACTTCATTCTTGCCCGACCAGGCCAATAACAAAGGCTGAAACACAGACAAAGCAGGCCGCAAAATGGAATGCGGCCTTTTAGCGCCTTTCGCGACCAGGGGCACCAGCCCGTGGTTACGCGTAAAGGCATGACAGATCAGGGACGTTTCACGCCAGGCACTGGTGTGCAGTATGTAGCCCGCTTCGTCCTGAAAGCGATGACGGGGATTACTCATACCCCAGGTCGCGCAGGACCGCTTCACGATCGGACCAGCCCTTGCGCACCTTGATATACACATCCAGGAACACAGGCTTGTCGATCAGCTTGGCAATATCTTGGCGAGCCTCGGTTGCAATGCGCTTCATGTGCATGCCACCCGCTCCCAACAGAATCGGACGGTGGCTTTCACGCTCCACCACCACGCATGCCGAAATACGCGCGCCCTGCTCGTTCTCGTCCCATTGTTCGATAACCACGGTACACCCGTACGGCAGCTCGTCACCCACCAGGCGGAAGATCTTCTCGCGCAGCAGCTCCGAGGTAATGAAGCGCACCGAGCGGTCGGTAATGGTGTCAGCGTCAAACATGGCCTCGCCTTCAGGCAGGCGGGAGGCGATCTCGTTCAGCAAAGGGTCCAGTTGCAGACGCTTGGCAGCACTGACCGGAATCACGGCACCATAGTCGAATTCCTGCGACAGGCGGGCGATATAGGGCAGCAAGTCATTCTTGCTTTTCAAGGCATCCACCTTGTTGATGACCAGAATGGTCTTGCCACCTTTAGGCAGCATGGGCAGCAATTCGGCGTCCGAAGCGGACCACTTGCCGGCTTCGACCACATGCACCACCACGTCCACATCGGCCAGGGCCTGGGTCACGACGCGGTTCATCATGCGGTTCATGGCCCCACCGTGCTTGGTCTGAAAACCGGGGGTGTCCACAAACACCATTTGATCGTGATCACGCGTCAGCACACTGTTGATGCGGTGACGCGTGGTCTGCGCCTTGCGCGACACGATCGAAATCTTGCTGCCGATCAGGGCATTGGCCAGCGTGGACTTGCCGACATTCGGTCGTCCAACAATAGCCACGAAGCCGCAGCGAAAAGGGGTCTCTGTCATTCTGTTTCCTGCGACACTGCCACAGGCAGTGTCAATTGTGAGGGGCGACGATGGCGACTGGCGCGCGTCGTCTTGGCTGGAAATTCAGCTTCTAAAATAGCAATGGCCTGCGTAGCGGCGGCTTGTTCAGCCGCACGACGGCTGCTGCCACTGGCACGAACATGGATGTTGAGCTTGGCGATCGTGCATTCGATATCGAAGAGCTGATCGTGGGCTGCGCCATGGGTGGCCACCACGGTATACACCGGCAAATCCAGCTTGCGACCTTGCAGCAGCTCCTGCAGCAAGGTCTTGGGATCTTTCCCCAAGGTTTTGGGGTCCACATCTACCAGCATGGGCTCATAGAGCTGGGTGATGACGGTTTGGGCTTGCGTAAAGCCCGCGTCCAGAAAGACAGCGCCAAAAATGGCTTCCAGCGCGTCTGCCAGAATGGAGGGACGACGGAAACCACCGCTTTTCAGCTCCCCTTCCCCCAGACGCAAATAATCCGACAAACCCAGACGAGTAGCAATTTCCGCCAGAGCGACCTGTTTGACCAGATTCGCTCGCAGGCGGGACAGATCGCCTTCATCAATGCGTTGGAAACGGTCGAACAACAAGGCCGCAACCGTGAAGTTCAAGACCGAATCCCCCAGGAACTCCAGCCGCTCGTTATGGCGAGCGCTGTGGCTACGATGGGTCAAGGCCTGCTCAAGCAGGCCTGTGTCTTTGAAGGAGTAGCCGATAGCGGCTTCAAGCAAAGCAAGACGTTTCATTAATGGAAGCGACCTATACGGCTAAGTTCGCGGAAATTCATCCAGATAAAGAAGGCGCGTCCCACAATATTCTCATCGGGCACAAAGCCCCAATAACGACTGTCCAGACTATTGTCGCGATTGTCTCCCATGACGAAGTAATTACCTTCGGGCACCACACAAGAGATACCGTTGGAGAAATACTCACAGGAGTCGCGGTTGGGGAACGCCACGATAGGCATCAAACCCTGAGGCTGAGTCTTGTTCAGCAAGATATTGTGCTGCACCTTGCCCAGCTCTTCCAGATAGCGCCCAATGTAGGCGGAGCGATCCGGTTCGTAGTAATCGCCACTGCGCACTTGGGTAATGACTTGACCATTCACGGACAGCACCTTGTCGCGGTACTCCACGCGGTCACCGGGCACACCAACCACACGCTTGATGTAATCCACAGTGGTATCAACGGGATAGCGGAACACAATCACATCGCCACGCTCGGGATGGCCCAAAGGCACAACCTTGGTACCACTGACAGGCAGGCGAATGCCGTACTCGTATTTGTTCACCAGAATCAAATCGCCATTTTTCAGCGTGGGCAACATGGAGCCCGACGGAATGCGAAAAGGCTCGATGATAAAAGAGCGCAATACAAACACGAACAGAATGACTGGGAAAAAACTGACGCCATACTCAATCCACCACGGCATACGGTTGGCCTGGTCATAAGCGTCCTGGCGCAGTTGCTGCAAGTGCTCGGGGTCTTGAGCTGCCGTTTCCGGTACCGCCTGCATCGCGGCCTGCGCACGCGCCAGACGGCGCGAGCGCAGGGAGAAACGATCCAAAAACCAGATTGCGCCGGTCAATATCAGCAGTACAAACAAAATCAGAGCGAAATCCCAGCTCATCGGTTTCCTTTAAAGAAATTAAAGCAGTCCTGGCTGTGGTCGGCTTGAGCTGCCGACCAGAGCATTACTTATCCTCGACCTGCAAAATTGCCAAAAAGGCTTCCTGCGGAATTTCCACGTTCCCAACTTGCTTCATCCGCTTCTTACCGGCTTTTTGCTTCTCAAGCAGCTTTTTCTTACGAGAAATATCGCCGCCATAACACTTGGCCAGCACGTTCTTGCGCAATGCCTTGACGTTTTCGCGAGAAATAACTTCGGCGCCAATGGCAGCCTGAATCGCAATATCAAACATCTGCCGCGGAATCAGAGAGCGCATCTTGGCGACCACTTCGCGTCCACGGTAACGGGCGTTGCTACGGTGCACAATCATGGACAGGGCATCAACCCGGTCGCCGTTGATCAGGATATCAACCTTGACCACATCGGCCGAACGGTATTCCTTGAACTCGTAGTCCATGGAAGCGTAGCCGCGCGATACCGATTTGAGTCGGTCAAAGAAGTCCAGCACGATCTCGGCCAGAGGCATCTCATAGACCAGGTTCACCTGACGGCCATGATAGGTCATATTTAACTGCAAACCGCGCTTGGCTGTACACAGGGTCATGACCGGGCCTACGTATTCCTGCGGCATTAGCAGCGAAACCACAACAATAGGCTCGCGTACGTCTTCGATATGGGCCACTTCCGGCATGCGGGAAGGGCTTTCAATCATCAAGACTTCGCCGTCACGACGCTCGACCTCGTACACCACCGACGGTGCGGTGGTGATGATATCCATGTCGAATTCGCGCTCCAGACGCTCCTGGACGATTTCCATATGAAGCAGGCCCAGGAAGCCGCAACGGAAACCAAAACCCAGCGCCTGGGACACTTCGGGCTCGAACATCAGGGACGAGTCGTTCAGCTTGAGCTTTTCCAGAGAGTCGCGCAGCTGGTCGTACTCACTGCTTTCCACCGGGTACAAACCGGCAAACACCTGAGGCTTCACTTCCTTGAAGCCCGGCAAGGCTTTTTCAGCCGGTTTGCCGGCCAGAGTGATGGTGTCACCAACCTTGGCGTGTTCCAGCTCTTTAATGCCGGCAATAATGAAACCCACCTCGCCTGCAGACAGATGAGGACGGTTTTCAGACTTGGGGGTAAAGACACCGATATGCTCGACCAGGTGCGTCGCACGGGTGGCCATCAGCAGAATTTTTTCCTTGGGCTTGAGCACACCGTTGACGATGCGCACCAGCATGACCACGCCCACGTAGTTGTCAAACCAGGAGTCAATGATCAGGGCTTGCAAGGGAGCAGTCGGATCACCCACTGGCGGCGGAACACGCGCCACGATGGTTTCCAGAATCTCGTCGATACCCAGGCCGGTTTTCGCACTGGCGGCAATTGCGTCACTGGCATCAATGCCAATCACGTCTTCCACTTCCTGGCGAGCGGCATCCGGGTCAGCCGAAGGCAAGTCCATTTTGTTGAGCACTGGAATCACTTCCACGCCCTGATCCAAAGCGGTATAGCAGTTGGCTACAGTCTGCGCTTCCACACCTTGGGAAGCGTCCACGACCAGCAAGGCACCTTCACAGGCCGACAAGGAACGGCTGACTTCATAGGAGAAGTCAACGTGGCCGGGGGTGTCGATCAGGTTCAGGTTGTATACCTTGCCATCCTGAGCCTTGTAGTGCAAAGCGGCGGTCTGGGCCTTAATCGTGATGCCACGCTCTTTCTCGATGTCCATCGAATCCAGAACCTGGGTCGACATCTCGCGGTCGGCCAGGCCACCACAGCGTTGGATCAGGCGGTCAGCCAAGGTCGATTTGCCATGATCGATGTGGGCAATAATAGAGAAATTGCGGATGTGATCCATAAACCCGTTAATAAACAAAGAAAATGTTGAGGCGCAATGCCAGAGAGACGGCACAAGAAAGGGGCGCACATGACGCCCCTTTTCAGTCCACGCGCCGAAAACGCAAGACCCGTCCTGTCAGACGGGCGCACGTGGAGCCAGTATCCATTCGGGGCAAACTGCCCCCGCGAATAGCGGCGGAAAAACTCCGGCCCCTGGCCGGAGTTCATCAATGACTACCATTTTAGCCGTTTTACAGAATTTTTATTTCGATGGCGTAATCAAAACCCATTGCGACTGCCCTGCACGCAGGACCAGCAAGGCTGCTGCTTTGGATTTATCCAAGGAAGCCACCATTTTAGCGTATTGATCCGGCGTCCCTACGTCTTTATCGTTGACACGCAAAATCAGGTCACCAGGCTGCAGACCGGCTTCGCTGGCAGGGGCCGTGGCCTCTGTTACCTGAACCGCACTTTCAACGCCCAAACGCTTCAGATCAGCAGCAGGAACTGCCGTCACTTTCAAGCCAAAGGCATCGGCCGTGCTGGCAGCAGAACTGTCTTTCTCGTCCTTGGCGGCAGCAGTTGGGCTGCTGGAAGGCATTTCTTCGACATCAATCTTGATGGTCTGCAACTTGCCCTTGCGCCAGATTTCCAGTGTGGAGCTTTGACCTGGTTTGGTGCTTCCCACAATACGGGGCAAGTCTGTCATTTGATCAATGGTGCGACCGTTGAACTTCAGGATCACGTCGCCAGACTGAATACCGGCCTTGGCGGCAGGACCGCCCTCTTCCACGCTGCTGACCAAGGCTCCCTTGCTGTCTTTCAGACCCAGTGCGGTAGCGACATCATCGGCTACCGGAGTGATCTGCACACCGATACGACCGCGAGTCACCTTGCCGTCAGACTTGAGCTGCTCGACCACATTCATGGCTTCGTCGATAGGAATGGCCAGGGAAATACCCATGAAGCCACCGCTACGCGAAATGATCTGGGAGTTCACACCCACTACTTCACCATTCAGATTGATCAGCGGACCACCGGAGTTACCAGGGTTCACAGCCACGTCGGTCTGAATGAAAGGCAGGTAATCGCCGGTTTCACGGTTGATGGCGCTGACAATCCCGGAGGTCACGGTGGATTCCAGACCGAAGGGCGAGCCAATAGCCAGAACCCACTGTCCTTTCTTGAGCTGCTTGGAATCACCGATCACCATGGGCTTCAGGTCTTTGGCTTCGATCTTGATCAGGGCCACGTCGGTGCGCTCGTCCGTCCCGATGATCTTGGCTGGATATTCCTTGCCGTTGCTCAGCGTGACGAAAATGCCATTGGAGTCGGCCACCACATGGTTATTGGTCAGGATGTAGCCGTCAGCAGAGATGATGAAACCCGAACCCACACCACGTGGCACTGTGCGCTCTTGAGGCTGCTGGCCTTCATTGCCACCGCCACGAGGGCGCTGCGGCGCCATGCCGGGCGGCATGAAATCGGGCCCAAAGAACCAGCGGAACATATCATAAGGATCCGAACCCGGACCCATGGCGGGGGAGCGCACCCGGACGGCCTCGGTGGTACGGATATTGACTACTCCATCCTCGGTCTTGGCAACAACGCCAGTAAAGTCAGGCAGCCCCAGCGTCGTGCTCTGGACTTGCTCGGTTGTCGTGACAGGCTGAGCCTGCGCGTAGGCCATAGGCGCACCCGCCGCCAGCATCACGGCCGCCGTCAAGGCCGAGAGAACAGGAATACGCATTTTTTGACTCGATTTTTCCATTCAAAGACTCCTGGTGGACGATAGTCAATGTGTCCGGGATAGAGGGGTGAACTGGGTACCTTCCAGCAAGGCGCGCAAGGTCTGTACAGGTACGGCACCCGTGCTGGTCAAAACATAATCATTAATGCGACTGCGGTACATATTCATGGAGCCACGGTGAAAGGCACCCAGGCTGTTTTCTTCTGCTTCAGGGGTCCCTACCTTCTCCAGAAACACGGAAATGGCAGCCAGACCATCAGACAACATCAAATGGGTAACCTGACGCCCCGCACGCATGGGCCGGAGCATTTCGGACCGCAAGGTAAAACCGGCAGGCATGGCCAGATGCCAACCCAGCTCGTTCAAATCTATTTTTCGTACTTCGGGTTCGACCACTTCCCACTTGCTGGGGTTCCAACTGGTACGCAGTTCCTGCAAATCCACCTGCTCGCCAAAGGCAACAGAGGCAAAAGCGATCTGATCCACTACCTCTTGTTGTGGGTCCAGAGTCTGCATTTTCAATAGCAAATGATGATCGGTATCGGCACACACGCGGTAGCCGTAACGCTGATCATCCTTGGGAACCAGCTCGATCAGGTCGCAAGGGCGACCGGCCACGCGCTCGCGCGATGGCAAGCGGCGCATATCGTAAAAATTGGGTAATTGGCTGACATCACCAACCAGAAAACTGGGAAAGCGTTCGTTTTCACGACGCTCGATCACCACCATTTTCTTTTCGGGAATCAGGCATTGGGTGACTTCGTTCTGACGCAGAAACTCGCGCGGCTCGCCGTCCAGAATCTCCAGACGCTCGCGCTCGCCGGTACCATCAATAATGTGGACCAGTTTCATGGACTGGCTGGCCTGATCCTGGGTGTAAATAATGACCCCGGAATAATCCAGGTCACGCGCCGCTTTATGGACTTTCTGCAACCAGGGCAGATCCAGGGGCTCCAGCCCGCTGGCATCCTGAGCCAGTACAGGTGTGCACAGCACCGCCAGAGAAAGGGCAAACAAGCCCTTATAGAGACGCGCCAAGCCCATCTGCGACGGCATACGTACAGACCTCATTGACCCAGGGCTCCACTTTCAAAGGAAACATGGCGTACCGGACCGGCACCAACAAAGTCGCGGTGCAAATCCGCGTAATCATTCCAGAGCTGATCATCCTGGGCGCTGGCCACCAGCGTGCCTGGCACGGAGTTCACCCCCATATACGGCAGGCCTACCCACAAGGCGGCAGCCACGGCAGCCACCACGGCCAGGCCGCTGACACCATAGCGCTGCACCAAGGGTCGTTTCATGGCATTCGGGGCGAGCACGGTAGGCTCTTCGTCAATTGCTTTGGACAGACGCGCGTAAAAGCGATCCGACGTACGGATCGCCAGCGCATCGGTACGCATGACGTCACCAATCAAATGGTAGGTATCCCAGACTTGACGCCCGTAGGGGGAGTCCAGTTCCTCGGGGCGTATTTCAGCCTCGCCATCCACCCAGGAAGACACGGCGGCCTCCCAGGCATTGAGTTGATCATCATCGGAATGGGATTTCAGGGCTTGCATCATCAATCCTTACCACCGTCGTTCACTATCTTCACCATCGAGTATGGGACGCAATTGCGCAGCAATGGCGTCACGGGCTCGAAAGATGCGTGAGCGTACAGTTCCTATAGGGCAGTCCATGGTCTGAGCAATATCTTCGTAGCTCATACCTTCTATTTCACGTAGCACGATAGCCGTCCGCAACTCTTCGGGCAGTGCCTGGATCGCTGTATTTACCGTTTCAGCAATCTGGCGACTGACCATCATCGATTCTGGCGTGCTTATATCGCTTAGGTTGTCGATTCGGTCAAAAGTTTCACCTTCTTCAGTTTCGACGTTCTGCAAAGTATTGGGACGTCGGGCGGCCGAGGCCTGCCAGTTACGGGCCGTGTTGATCGCAATGCGGTACAGCCAGGTGTAAAAAGCACTCTCGCCCCGGAACTGGGGAAGAGCTCGGTACGCTTTGATGAAGGTTTCCTGAGCCACGTCCTCGACTTCAGACGGGTCACGTACCATGCGGCTGAGCAGACGCATGATCTTGCGCTGGTACTTCAGTACCAGCAGGTCAAAGGCTCGCTTATCCCCACGCTGAACACGTGCAACTAGTTCGGCATCGGTATCGCGTTCACTCATTAAGAATCCTTATTCTGAGCACGGACCTGATGAGACAGTCGGTTGGCACATAAAGACAAGGCCCACCAGTCCTGCTGCGACTGGGCGCGGCGCCATACGGTCACGGTACGGCAAGCCTTGGAGCAATCACGGCGCAAACGCAAGGTCATGAACCAGGCACAACGCCAGATCTGCTCTATTTGCACGGACTCCTTTGCAGCCCCCTCGCACTTCAAGGAGTATAGCCCTGCACGATACGCTAGTGTAGCGCGCTCATCCCATGCCCCACGACTGCGAGCATACAAAAAATAAGCCCACAAAGCACCTGCCAATATTGCCAGGGCCCAGGGCCATTGCCAGCTAGACATTGTCCAGGCCAGGGCTGCTGCAAGCAAGGCACAGACAAAAGCGCCCAGTCGGCGCACCGGAGCCGGAGCTCCGATCGACCAGGACTGGGCGTTACGAGTGGGGCAGTCCAGCTTAGCGAAGACGACGAACCACCATCGAACCGTTAGTGCCGCCAAACCCGAAGGAGTTGGACAGAGCGACATCAATCTTCATGTCACGCGCCTGGTTGGCGCAGTAATCCAGGTCGCAGGCAGGGTCCTGGTTGAAGATGTTGATGGTTGGGGGCGAGATCTGGTTATACACCGCCAAGGTGGTGAACACCGCTTCAATACCACCGGCCGCACCCAGCAGGTGACCCGTCATGGACTTGGTGGAGTTGACCACCAGCTTGTAAGCGTGATCGCCAAAAGCCAGTTTCAATGCTTCGGACTCGTTCACATCGCCCAATGGCGTGGAAGTACCGTGTGCGTTGACGTACTGAACTTCGTCAGCGTTGATGCCACCGTTACGCAAGGCATTCATCACGCCACGACGCGGACCGTCACGGTCGGGCGAAGTGATATGGTGAGCGTCAGAGCTCATGCCGTAGCCGGAGAACTCGCCGTAAATGCGTGCGCCACGTTTTTTGGCGTGTTCGTACTCTTCCAGCACCAGCACACCAGCGCCCTCACCCAGCACAAAGCCGTCGCGGTCCATATCCCAGGGACGCGATGCCGTTTCAGGATCGTCGTTACGGGTGGACAGAGCACGCATGGCAGCAAAACCGCCAATACCCAGCGGGGACACGGTGGACTCGGCACCGCCGGCAATCATCACATCGGCGTCGCCATACTCGATCAAGCGAGCAGCGTCACCAATGGAGTGCAGGCCGGTTGTACATGCCGACACAACAGCGTAGCTAGGACCTTTCAGGCCCAGGCCGATGGACAGCTGTCCCGACACCAGGTTGACCAGGGAGCCAGGCACAAAGAACGGGGAAATCCGACGTGGGCCCCGTTCCAGATAATCTTTTTGGGTTTCTTCAATGCGGGGCAAACCACCAATCCCCGAACCTACGATAACGCCGACACGCTCAGCATTGATGCTGTTGATGTCCAGGCCGCAGTCCTTCCAGGCTTGCATACCTGCCACCACGCCGTAATGGATAAAGGTATCCATCTGCTTGGCTTCTTTGGACGAAATGTATGGTGTTAAATCAAAATCCTTGACCTCACCCGCTATCTGGGCTGTTAGGGCCGAAGGATCGAAACGGGTAATACGCCCGATGCCCGAACGCCCATTGACGATGTTATCCCACGCGGTAGGAATATCGTTGCCGACCGGGGAAACAATACCCAGCCCGGTAATCACGACACGTCGTTTCACGGATGACTCCTAAACACAAAAAAAGCGGTTTAAAGGGAATAACTGCGTCTTGCAAGCTAAAGCCGCCGGGCACAGGCTACTCTCTGGAAACCGCTCTGGAGCGAGGGCGTGCACAATGCCGCCCACCCTCTTAATTGAACTTACTGCTTGCTGTGAGAATTGATGTAGTCCACAGCTTGCTGGACCGTCGTGATTTTCTCAGCTTCTTCGTCTGGTATTTCGGTTTCGAATTCGTCTTCGAGCGCCATCACGAGCTCGACCATGTCGAGCGAGTCGGCACCGAGGTCGTCGAGAAAAGAAGATTCGTTTTTGATCTCGGCTTCGTTAACGCCAAGTTGTTCAGCGACGATCTTCTTGACGCGCTGTTCGATGCTTTCCATGCAGATTCTCCAAGTTGGGAAAAATTCCCGCAAATTATAGCCAATCCATACTGCTAAGAGGGATAAGCTATGACAAAAAACGGCGTTCTTGTATGAGGCCCAACGTTATTCTTACAACGCCGGCTCAAGCAATAGGCCCCAAATAATCCCGCAATTTTACCTCAGCCGGGCGCGATGCCAAGCCTTACATGTGCATACCACCATTCACATGGATGGTGCTGCCCGTAATATATTGCGCTTGCGACCCGGCCAGGAAGGCTACCGCATTAGCGATATCTTCAGCAGCACCCAGTCGTCCCAGGGGGATTTGCGACAAAATTGCCGCCGACTGCTCAGGGGTCAGAGAGCGTGTCATGTCCGTATCAATAAAGCCCGGAGCGACACAATTAACTGTAATGTTACGGCTACCGAGCTCGCGCGCCAAGGCACGGCTCATGCCGGCGACACCGGCTTTGGCAGCTGCGTAGTTGGCTTGACCGGGGTTACCGCTCTCGCCCACCACCGAAGTGATGCTGATGATACGGCCCCAGCGGGCTTTCATCATGGGGCGGATAACGGCACGCGACAGGCGGAACACGGCACTTAGATTGGTCTGGATAACGGCATCCCAGTCTTCATCTTTCAAGCGCATGGCCAGATTGTCACGCGTAATACCGGCATTATTAACCAGAATGTGCGGGCCACCGTCTTCTTTGCTCAAAGCCGAAATCAGCGCTTCGCAAGCAGCCGGGTCGTCCACGTTCAAAACATGGCCGTAGCTGCCATTCTGATCCAGCACAGCGGAAATCGCCTGTGCGCCGGACTCGGAAGTAGCGGTACCAACCACCTTGGCACCACGTGCCATCAACTCTTTAGCAATCGCCTGACCGATACCGCGCGATGCGCCGGTTACCAGGGCAGTCTTGCCGCTTAGATCCAATTCTTGCATTTATGCTCCCTCCAGGGCTTCCAAAGTGGCCTGCAAGGACGCAGGGTCGCTGATCGACAAGGCGACCAGATCACGGTCAATACGCTTGACCAGACCCGTCAGCACTTTGCCTGGACCACACTCGACCACGTGGGTGACTCCCTGGGCCTTCATGGCCTGGATGGTCTCAACCCAGCGCACGGGATGCCAGGCCTGACGGACCAGCGCATCTTTAATCTGTTCGGGGTCGGTAGGCGCGGCTACGTCCACGTTATTGATCACGGAAATAGCAGGAGTTTGCACTTGAACCGAGGCCAGAGCCTGGGCCAGCACAGCAGCTGCCGGTTCCAACAGACTGGAGTGGAAAGGAGCCGATACAGGCAGCACCAAGGCACGCTTGGCACCGGCTTCTTTAGCCAGCGCACATGCACGATCTACCGCTTCCACATTCCCGGCTATCACAACCTGAGCAGGCGCATTGTAGTTAACAGCCTGAACAATCTGCTGTCCCTCAGAGGCACGAGCACACACATCGCGCACTTGATCGTCATCCAGACCCAGCACGGCAGCCATGGTACCGACACCCACAGGTACGGCAGCTTGCATGGCATCGGCACGGATGCGAACCAGCGGAACTGCTTGTTCCAGGCTCAGAGCACCGGCAGCAGTCAGGGCCGAGTATTCACCCAGGCTATGACCGGCCATCACGGCAGGAGCGGGGCCACCGGCCTGAATCCAGGCCTGATACATGGCCACGGCGCTAGCCAGCATGACAGGTTGAGTATTGGTAGTCAGGTTCAGAGCCTCGGCAGGCCCTTGTGCCATCAACTGAGCCAGGTCCTGGCCCAGCGACTGGCTGGCTTGTGCAATGGCTTGCTGTACGACAGCAGACTCGACCCAGGCATCGAGCATGCCTACGGACTGCGAGCCTTGTCCTGGAAAGACAAACGCAATTTTCATGGTAGAAAAACCCAAAGAGATGAGGCGGTAATCCGGATCGCGCTACTTAGCAGCGGACCAGCACCGAACCCCAGGTAAAGCCGCCACCCACGCCTTGCAACAGCGCCAGATCACCGGCACGGATACGACCATCCCGGCGAGCGGCATTCAGGGCCAATGGCACACTGGCTGCCGAGGTGTTGGCATGTTGATCAACCGTGATAACCACCTTCTCGGAGGGGATACCCAGCTTACGACCTAGAAAATTGATGATACGAACGTTGGCCTGGTGCGGCACCAGCCAATCGATATCGGCCAGAGAGACGCCAGCCTGTTCGCAGACTTGATTGGCCGAAGCGGCCAGAGAAGTGACAGCCAGCTTGAACACAGCCTGACCATCCATACGCAGGAAGGGATCGCCCACTACCTGACCGTGCGAGACATTGCCTGCCGCGCACAAAATACCCATTTGACTGCCATCTGCATTGAGCTGGGCAGCCAGAACACCGGGTTCATCGCTGGCTTGCAGAACCACAGCGCCCGCACCGTCGCCAAACAGGACGCAGGTAGAGCGGTCGTTCCAGTCCAGGATGCTGGAGAACACTTCGGCACCGATGACCAGCGCATTGCGCGCACGGCCGGCCTTGATCATGGCGTCGGCAGTCGTCAGTGCATAGACAAAGCCGCTGCACACCGCTTGTACGTCGTACGCGGCAGCGCCCTTGTTGCCCAATTCGGCCTGCACCAGACACGCGGTGCTGGGGAAAACGTAATCGGGAGTGGAAGTAGCCACCACAATCAGGTCCAGATCCTGGGCAGCAATGCCCGCATCTTCCAGCGCCTGACGCGCGGCCTGGGTTGCCAAGTGGCTGGTACGGACACCGGGATCGGCAAGATGACGCTGGTGAATACCGGTACGCTCGACAATCCACTGATCGGAGGTTTCGATACCCTTTTGAGCCAGCTCCACCGCTAGATCATCGTTAGACACAATCCGAGGAGGCAGGTAGCCGCCTGTACCGATAATCTTGGCAAATATCGTCATTTTATGTTCCCGATCAAGCCCGTTCTTATGAGGACGAGGGCTCTGAAGTATGGCGTGTATCTGGTTCGCCGCTTTGCTCTTCATGCAAGTTCACACTTTGCATGATGCGTTCGACTGCCTGGCTGGTACCGCTGAGCAGACCATTGAGCACCGCACCGCGGGCCCGTTGCAAAGCATAACCGAAAGCGTAGGCATCGGCAGAACCATGACTCTTGATAACAATACCGCGTAAACCCAAAAGGGCCGCACCGTTATGACGGCGATTATCCACCCTGTCGCGGAAACGATTCAAGACAGGACGAGCCAGCAAAGCGGACACTTTGCTCAAGGGGTCACGGGTAAATTCGTCGCGCAGCATACTGCCGACCATCTTGGCCAGCCCTTCAATGGATTTAAGGACCACATTGCCCACGAAACCGTCGCACACGACCACGTTGACGGTACCTTTGCAGATATCGTCGCCTTCTACGTTGCCGTAAAAATTCAGTCCGCTGGAGCGCAGCAATTCAGCCGCCTTCTTGACGACCTCGTTGCCCTTGATGACCTCTTCACCAATATTGAGCAAGCCCACGGTGGGACGCTCATGACGATCCACGATACTGGCCAGCGCAGAACCCATGATGGCGAACTGCAACAGGTGTTCTGCGGAACAATCCACATTGGCACCCAGGTCCAGCATGATCGTGGCCCCGCCCTTTTGATTAGGGATGGACGTGGCAATGGCTGGGCGATCAATCCCATCCAGAGTTTTGAGTACGTAGCGCGAAATTGCCATCCATGCGCCGGTATTGCCCGCAGAAATGCAGGCATCAGCTATCCCG
The DNA here is from genome assembly GCF_052931795.1 of Alcaligenes sp. RM2. Classification (NCBI taxonomy): domain Bacteria; kingdom Pseudomonadati; phylum Pseudomonadota; class Betaproteobacteria; order Burkholderiales; family Alcaligenaceae; genus Alcaligenes; species Alcaligenes sp. RM2. The sequence goes on along the minus strand of NZ_JBRFIO010000001.1, from coordinate 335,989 downwards.
TCCTTGACGGACTGGGCAGCCACTCGCATGGAGGAGTCTTTTTTGCGGCGCAGGGCCACCTCGACCGAATCGGCCATGGTGACAACTTCGGATGCGGGAAGAATGTCGTACCAGGAGGTATCGACATTACCTTGCGCACGCAATGTTTGCTCGATGGCCTGAGGCTCGCCAACCAATAAGCAGTGCACATCCGGATAGCGCTTGGCAAAAAGCAGCGCTGCAGGGACAGTGACGGATAAACCGATATCGCCGCCCATGCAATCGATGGCAATACGTATTTTTTTGTTAGACATCAAGCATGCAACCTATGTTGCTTGCAACGACAAAGAGACTATTACTCGTCGTTCTTTGTTTTCAGCACTTTACGGCCACGGTAGATGCCGTTAGGGCTGATGTGGTGACGCAGGTGCAGTTCGCCAGTCGTAGGCTCGATAGCCGTCGAAGGACCAGTAAGCGCGTCGTGCGAACGACGCATGTTACGCCGGGACGGGCTCTTTTTATTCTGCTGAACAGCCATGATGACTCCTGTAGATGGACAACCCCGAATAAATGGGTGCAGCCCGAAAAAATTAACGAATTAGTAACAAACAATCAAGACTTCTTGAGCGAGCCCAATACGGCAAACGGGGACGGCCGCTCAAAGGCGGACTCATCCAGGTCGTCAGACTTGGCTTCCATGGACAGCGACTGCGCATCGGGACAAACCTCATGGCGCGGCACATAAGGCACGCTAAGAATCAGCTCGTCCTCGACCAGTCCCAGGACATCCAACTGGCCTTCACACAAGATGCGATCAGGACCTTCCGTATCGTCATCATCCAGCTCAAGTTCGTCCTCGGTTGCCACAATCTGTACTTCGTTGGAAATATCGATGGGCCACTCAAAAGGCTTCACACAGCGCTGGCATTCCAAAATGACACTACCTTTGGCCTGCACATGCACAAAACGACGCCGGGCAGAATCTTCCCGACCCGACACACTCCAGTCAATGCGCAAATCGCCTTGATCGGGCAAATCGGATACCAGACGAGACAAATCTTCCACCAGCACCTGGCCCGACATTTCCTGAGGGGCACGGGCTAGATTCAAGGTGTCGATATACTGTGTCGTCATAAGTATGCTTAGGGCATCAAACCACGGTTTTACCAGGATCTGGAACCGCTTGTTTGTTCTGCTTTATTTGTCGCTTTCGCTTGTTTGCTGCTTGCTTGTTTCACTGCCTTGGTATCGCTTGGGGGCTCTACCACTTTTTCTTGTACTGCTTTTTTTCCTGCCCCTCGGTATTGAAGCATGTAAAGCGCAGTCGGCAAACCGCCAAGCTAGCCCACAACCATTTCAATAACGAAGAAAACATTAGATAATACCGTGCTAAGCACAAGGCAGTCAAACCAAAGCACAGCTAAAACACACTATGCGTCTCATCCTTGCATCAAGCTCAGTCTATCGCCGCGCTATGTTAGCGCGTTTGGGCTTGCCTTTCACCTGTCAGTCTCCTGACATTGATGAAACCCCACTTCCCGCAGAGGCTCCCGCCCAGCTCAGCCTGCGTCTGGCGCGTGAAAAAGCGGCCCGTATCAGCCAGCTGAACCCAGGCGCCCTCGTGATCGGCTCCGATCAGGTCGCCACATCGGGCCAGGATGTTATTGGCAAGCCTGGCGACCATGCCGGTGCGCAGAAACAACTGCGTCGCCTGAGCGGTCAAGACATCGATTTCCATAGCGCTTTATGCGTGACGGATGGCCAGGAATTTCTGTGCAGCGATATTGTTACCAATTGTCGTTTTCGCGCATTGAGTGATGAAGAAATCGAGCACTATTTGCTGCAGGAAAAACCGTATGACACCGCTGGCAGCGCCAAGGCCGAAAGCCTGGGTATTGCCCTGATGGAGTCCATGCGCTCGGACGACCCAACCGCTATCATTGGCCTGCCGCTGATCGAGCTGTGCACCATGCTGCGTCACTTTGGCTTGAACCCCTTGCGCCCCACCCTTTTGCCCCCTTCCGTTTAGGACTGATACGCCATGCCCCAAGCCGCCCCTTTGCACCTGATCCCCGTAGGCTTAAGCGAGAGCCCGATCAGCGGCTGGCTACCCGCCGACGTCAAGGCTTTGACGCGCGAACTGACCGTCTTTATTGCCGAGAACGCCAAAACCGCCCGCGCCTTCCTGAAACTGGTTGAGCCCGTGGTACCTCTGCAAGAAATCACCATTCACACGCTGGACAAGCGCGGCAATAAACCCGGCGAAATGCGTGAGTGGTTGAAAACAGCCCTGCAAGGTCAAGCCATTGGTCTGGTATCGGAAGCTGGCTGCCCCGCCGTCGCCGACCCCGGTGCGCTGGTGGTTGCCATGGCCCACGAAATGAAGATCCCCGTGCGCCCTCACGTTGGCCCCTCTTCCATTTTGCTGAGCCTGATGGCCAGCGGCCTGGACGGTCAGCAGTTTGTATTCCACGGCTATGCGCCTGTAGATGGGGCCGCTCGCGCCAAGCAGCTCAAGCAATGGGAAAGCCAGTCCCAAGCTCTGAAACAAACCCAGATCCTGATCGAAACACCTTATCGCAACCAGGCCATGTACAGCACCTTGCTGCAGTCCCTCAAGCCCACAACACGCTTGTGCCTGGCTCGTGACCTGACAGGTACACGTGAATTGGTCCAGACTGCCACCATTGAACAATGGCGCGAGCGCCAGCCGCCTGCCCTGGACAAAACCCCCTGCATTTTCCTGTTTCTGGCTGGTCGTTAAGATGAAATCCCTGTCTTTTCTTGCACCCGCCTTGAAGCGCAGCGTTCAGATTGGCGTACTCAGCCTGACGGCCTTATTGGCGGCCTGTGGCAGTAGCGGTCCCTTCAAACTTGATGACAGCTATAGCGCTCAGGGCCAGAACAGCCGAGTGCGTTATCTGGTCATGCACTACACCGCTGGCGACCACGCCACCTCCTTGAAGGTGCTGACGCAGCGTGATGTCAGCGCCCATTACTTGGTCAGTGACGAGCGCCGTCCCACTGTCTACCGTCTGGTTCCAGAGGAACGCCGCGCCTGGCATGCAGGTCTGGGCTCCTGGTACGGTTTCACAGACCTGAACACCGGCTCTATCGGCATCGAAATCGTTAATATGGGCCGCTTGGCAGATGGTCGCTGGGCTCCGTATACGTCCGGGCAGATTGAAGCAATCAAAGCACTGTTGAAAGACCTGGCTCAGCGTCATGGCGTGTCTGCCCGCAATATTATTGGCCACAGCGATGTTGCCCCACAACGCAAGCTGGACCCCGGCCCTCATTTCCCCTGGAAGGAACTGGCCCAAGCAGGCATAGGCCGCTGGTACAAGGAATCACAGGCCCGAGCACTGCAGGCGCAGTACGCCACGCGTCCCCTGCCCTCTGCCGCTCAAACCCAGGCCCTGCTGCGCAAAGCAGGCTACGAAACGCCTGACAGCGGCGTGTTTGACAAGGCCACACAAAACGTGATCGCCGCCTTCCAGATGCACTACCGCCCAGCCCGCTACGACGGCACTTTGGATGCCGAAACAGCCGCCATTCTGCAAAGTCTGGATTGATAAAAAAACAGGTAATGGGCTTATGCTCATTACCTGTTTTGCTTAGTGCACTGTCTTATTCAATACGGGCCAGCGGCGCAAAACCAGCAAGCCCACTAGAACCAAACCATAGACATAAACTTCCACCACGTCATTTTTACCAGTACGAATCAGGTAAAAGTGCAGGATGGAAAGGACCGCCGCCAAATACACGGTTTGATGCAAGCGGCTCCAGCCACGACCCAAACGTTTCTGCCAGCCATGCGTGGAGGTCAGGGTCAGGGCCAATAAAATCAGCACAGCCACTACCCCGATCGCAATCAAGGGCCGCTGCACCACGTCCTGCCACATGGACAGCCAGTCGCCCGAGCGATCCCACCAGGCCCAGGCCAGGGTATGCAAAGCTGCATAAAAAAAACTGAACAAGCCCAACATGCGGCGCCAACGCACCAAGGCGGGCTGAGCCAGCAAACGCCTTACAGGACTTAAAGCCAGGGTCAGCAGCAAGAGCACCAAGGCCCAAACCCCACTGGATCGGGTCAAAAATTCAGCTGGATTGGCACTTAGGCCATTGTTGAAACCCAACCATACCCAGCGCCCCAAGGGAAACAAGCCCAGCAAGAATACCAAGGGCTTGAGCCTATCCAACTGCGCAGCCTTCCAGGTACTCATCAGTAATAACGCCTTAAGTCCATATCGGCATAAAGACCTGCCACGTCTTCGGCATAGCCATTAAAAGGCAAAGTCGGCTTTTTGGTGGCGAAGAATCCCGAACCGATGACACGTTCAGTGGCCTGGCTCCAGCGGGGATGCGGCACTTCCGGGTTCACATTGGCGTAAAAGCCATACTCATGCGGAGCCACCTTCATCCAGCTGGACTCGGGCATGGTGTCCGTCAAGGTGATGCGCACCAAAGACTTGGCCGATTTGAACCCATACTTCCACGGCACGATCAGCCGCACCGGCGCTCCATTCTGAACAGGCAGGCTTTTTCCGTACAGACCAGTAGCCAGCAGAGTCAAAGGATGCATGGCCTCGTCCAACCGTAGCGCCTCCACATAGGGCCAGGCCAAGATACGAGAGCGTAGACCCGGCATGGTTTCCGGGTCCGCCGCTGTTTCAAACCGAACAAAGCGGGCCGAACCCTGGGGCGACGCCTGCTTTAGCAAGGCCGACAAGGAATAGCCCACCCAGGGCACCACCATGGACCAGGCTTCAACACAACGCAGACGATAAATACGCTCTTCCAAAGGGGCCAGCTTCAATATCCGGTCCATATCCAAGGTAAGCGGCTTGTTCACCAAACCGTCAATCTGCAAAGTCCAGGGTTCAGTCTTGAATTTCCCCGAATGGCGGGCAGGATCTTCCTTGCCCGTGCCAAATTCGTAGAAATTATTGTAGGAGGTGACATCGGACTCGCTGGTGGGCATATCGTCCAGTTTCCAGCGCTGGGAAGGCGTGAACGACAAGTCCTGCCCTACCGGGACCGCCTGAGCCCGACCCGGCAAGCTGGCCGCCAGGGCCAAGGCGCCGGGAGCCTGCAAAAGCAGGCGGCGGCGCGCCCGCCAGACCGACTCGTCGGTAATTTCAGAGGGACGTATGGGCTGCGAACGTGATTTGAACATCTCCATCTCCTGAACCTGTCTGGCAAGATGGTCGTCAAACCGGCTTGCCGCCTATTAAATCCGTGCCAATACCCAATCGCGCATTTGCGCCACATTATCAACCATGACCGTGGGCTCAGCCTTGGCCAGGGTTTGAGGATCATGCGCGCCGTAAGTGACAGCCACGCTATCCATGCCCGCATTGGCCGCCATATGAATATCGTGCACGGTATCGCCCACCATCAAGACCTGCTCGGGCTCCAACATCAATTCGGCCAGCAATTGATGCAGCATTTCCGGGTCCGGCTTGCTGCGGGTTTCATCTGCACAACGGGTAGCATCAAAAAAAGTGCTGAGATTGACCTGCTGCAGCACTCTATCCAAACCTTGACGACTTTTACCCGTTGCCACTCCTAAGGCAATCTGGCGGCCCCGAAGTTCACCCATGAAAGGCAAAATTCCGTCAAACAGCTTGATATGCGGGTCGCGCTGCATAAAGTGATGCCGATAGCGCTCCAGAAACAGCGGCATCTGCTCGGCAGTCAAATCCGGCACAGCGCGATACAAGGCGCTTTCCAGCGACAAACCAATAACCCAGCTGGCTTGCTGAATCGAGGGCACAGGCAATTGCAGATCCGCACTGGCCAACTGAATAGAACTGGCAATTGAGTACGTCGAATCCATAACTGTGCCGTCCCAATCAAACAGAACGGCGGCGTAACGCGTCATAACTACTTCTCCAAACGCTCAAGAACGGCCTGACAGGCAGCCGGCAAGGCGGCCTCCAGAACCAGAGGCTGTCCGGTGACAGGATGATTGAACTCCAGGCGTCCCGAATGCAGGAACATGCGCTTGAAGCCCTGGCGGGCGAATTGATCGCGAATGGCGTCGTCGCCATACTTGTCGTCGCCCACAATCGGAAAGCCCGAATGGGCCAAATGAACCCGGATCTGGTGGGTGCGGCCGGTTTTCAGCTCCGCCTGTACCAAAGTAAAGCGACCAAAACGGCGCTGCATGGTGATGATGGTATGCGCAGGCTTGCCAGTCGGGTCAACCTTGACGCGCCGCTCCCCACTTTCGGTCAGCCAGCGCAGCAAGGGGAAACGGATATGCTGGCGATCGTTCACCCAATCGCCCTGCACCAGCGCCCAATAAAACTTGCGTGCACGGATTTCGCGGAACATATCGTGCAAACCAACCAGGGCAGCACGACGCTTGGCGATAATCAGCAAGCCGGAGGTATCCCGGTCCAGACGGTGGGCCAGCTCCAGAAAGGGCTCCTGAGGAAGGGCAGCACGCAACTGCTCGATGACACCAAAAGACACACCACTGCCACCATGCACGGCAACACCAGCAGGCTTGTCGATGACCATCAGGTGCTCGTCCTCGAACACCACCGGGAAAACGGCAGCAGGAACATGACGCGGCTGCTCGGGCTCGGGCAGGCGCAGCGGCGGAATGCGCACCATATCGCCGTCCTGCAAACGATAGTCACTGCTGATACGGCCTTTATTCACACGCACCTGACCGCCACGGATCGCTTTGTAAATGTGGCTTTTTGGCACCCCTTTACATTCACGTAACAAAAAATTATCTATACGCTGACCTGCCCGCGTTTCATCAATGCGTAATATTCGCACTTGAGGGGCTGATCTTTGTGATTCATGAGGTTTGCACATAACAAAAAGGGGCATATAATCGCTTCAGCCTATGGAAGCTGAGACTGGGTCCAGCGTAGAGATGCAAAGGGTGCGTCTCCGTTGGATGACCAAGGACTGATAATTGTATCCTTGAGTTCCAGCTTCCGGGTCATAAGGTCGCCGGGGTGAGTCCGAAATAGCGAAAGTCGTGTGGCAAGAAGGCCCGCTTTCCAAGAGATGTTTTCCTCCCGCGTGCGGCGCTGAATTCCTGCACAGATTGTCCCGCTCTTTTGCACCAGCCGCATGATTTATGCGGCTGCCGTTCCCCCAGCAATTTTATATTCGTCAAACACACACCGTGACTCTGACCCCCCTGCTGATTGAACTTCGCGCTTTGGCGCGACTCGTGCCTCCCAGACTATAAGCCGGTAGGCCGATTTTGCCTGCCTGCACCAAACTGATGCAGCTATAGCGCTACACACCTGTGACCCGCGGTCGTGCGCCGATATTTCGGTGCTCCATGACAACGGAGATCCACACTCATGAAACGCATGTTGTTCAATGCGACGCATCAAGAAGAACTACGCGTCGCCATTGTCGACGGTCAAAAACTGATTGACCTCGACATCGAAACAGCCGGGCGCGAACAGCGCAAAGGCAATATCTACAAAGGGGTCATCACCCGCATCGAACCCGGCCTGGAAGCCTGCTTCGTCAGCTACGGTGAAGAGCGTCACGGCTTTCTGCCATTCAAGGAAGTAGCTCGCAGCTACTTCAAAGAAGGGGTTGATGTACGCAGCGCCCGCATCCAGGATGCCCTGGTTGAAGGCCAGGAACTGATCATCCAGGTTGAAAAAGAAGAGCGTGGCAACAAGGGCGCTGCCCTGACCACCTTCATTTCCCTGGCAGGCCGCTATCTGGTTCTGATGCCCAACAACCCCCGTGGGGGTGGCGTATCGCGCCGCGTTGAAGGCGAAGACCGCCAGGAACTGCGCGAAGCCATGGACCAGCTGGACATCCCGCAGGGCATGAGCATCATCGCCCGCACCGCAGGTATCGGCCGCAGCGTCGAAGAGCTGCAGTGGGACCTGAACTACCTGATGCAGCTGTGGACCGCCATTGACGGCGCTGCCCGCGACAATGCAGCTCCTATCCTGATTTATCTGGAATCCAGCCTGGTTATCCGGGCCATCCGCGATTACTTCTCGCCCGATATTGGCGAAATCCTGATCGACACGGACGAGATTCACGAGCAGGCCGCCGCTTTCATGAGCGTGGTCATGCCCGACAATCTGCATCGCGTAAAGATGTACCGCGATGACATCCCGCTGTTCTCGCGCTTTCAGATCGAACACCAGATCGAAACCGCCTACTCGCGTACCGTGCAATTGCCTTCGGGCGGTGCTGTCGTTATCGACCACACCGAGGCCCTGGTTGCCATTGACGTGAACTCGGCCCGCTCCACACGTGGTGCCGACATTGAAGAAACCGCCCTGCGCACCAACCAGGAAGCCGCCGACGAAGTGGCCCGCCAGTTGCGTTTGCGTGACTTGGGTGGCCTGATTGTTATCGACTTTATCGATATGGAAGACAGCAAGAACCAGCGTGCTGTCGAACAACGCCTGCGTGATGCCCTGCACCTGGACCGTGCTCGCGTCCAGATGGGCAAGATCTCGCGCTTTGGTCTGATGGAACTGTCCCGTCAGCGCCTGCGCCCTGCCCTGAACGAAGGCTCCCACATCACTTGCCCACGATGCACCGGCACTGGCGTCATTCGTGATGCCGAATCCAGCGCCCTGCACGTACTGCGTCTGCTGCAAGAAGAAGCCATGAAAGAAGGCACGGCCGCCCTGCACGCTCAGGTGCCGGTGGATGTGGCTACCTTCCTGCTGAACGAAAAACGCGCTGACATCACCAAGATCGAATCGCGCCTGAACATTGCCCTGATCCTGATTCCGAACAAGAATCTGGAAACCCCACACCACATCATCGAGCGCCTGCGCCACGACGACCCCCGTCTGGACGAACTGCGCAGCAGCTACGAGCTGGTCCAGCAGCCTGAGCAGCAAGACAGCTTGGTGCCGCATCGCAGCCACGAAATCAAGCCTCGTCCAGAAGCCCTGGTCAAGAGCACCACACCGGCCCAGCCAGCTCCCATGAGCAAGCCTGCTGCCGCCGCAGCCGCCAGCGCCGCTACTAGCGACAACAAGCCCGGCCTGCTCAAGCGCCTGCTGAACTGGTTGTCCGGCGCACCTGCCGAACCCGTGGCCGAGACCACCAAATCCGAAGGCAGCAAATCCTCCTCTGGCCGCCGCCAAGGTCGTCCCGGCCAATCCAATAGTGGCCGTGGCCAAGGTGGTCGTGGCCGTCGCCAGTCCAACCGCCCGGAAGCGGCTCAGGAAGAAAAAGCCAGCACGGAAAGCACCGGCGGTAATACCCGTGGTCGCCGCCGCAACGCCTCAGCAGGTAACGAATCTGCTCTGGAAACTCCACAAAGCGCCAACACGACGCCCGCCACTGCCGACGAAGGCAGCAGCAACAGCCGCAACCCACGCAACCGCCGTGGCCGTGGCCGTCAACGCCGTGAAGAAGGCAGCGCAGAAAACGTCGAGCTGAACAAAGACGTCGCCAGCACAGAAGCCCAGCCCGAACAGGCTGCTGCCGCAGTGGCCAGCGTGGCCGCAGTTGCTGCCGTGGCCGCCACCAAGCAAGAAGCGCAAAACCGCGCTGAACAGCTGGCCGAGGCCGACAGCGCTGATACCAGCGACAACTCGGATGCCGAAACCGACGAGAACAGCGAAAACGGCGCTCTGGACCCAGAGCGCAAACGTCGCCGTCGTCGTAGCCGTCGTGGTCGTCGCAACACCGACGCCAACGCCGTAGCCGAGAACGAAGAGAACAACGAAGAAGGCAATACCAGCGCCTACGTTGCTCACGAAACACCTAGCTTCAACCCCGCTGCCCTGGATGCCCAGGAACAAGCTGCCGCCCAAACCGCAGCAGCCGAGCCTGAACAGCCACAAGCAGCCGTAGAGGCACCTGCAGCCCAAGAAGCCGCTCCTGTCGCCGTAGAGGCCTCTGAAGAAGCTCCTGCCGCTGCTCAAGCCGCACAACAAGCTGAAGAAGTCGCTACGACCCCGGTAAACGCTGTTGAAACCGCTCCAGCCCAGGAAGAAATAGCCACTCCAGCCGTTCAGGCCGAAGTTGCTCCAGAAGCTCCAGCCGCAGAAGAAACCGTTGCTCCTGTGCAAGCAGAAGCTGCCGCCGAACCTGCCAAAGCAGAAGTGACCGAAGCTCAAGCTGAAGCTGTAGAAACAGCCGCAGCGCCCGCAGAAACGCAAGCCGCAGCAGAAACCCCAGCCGTTGAAGTCGCTCCAGTGGAAACTGCAGCCTTAGAAACCGCTACTGCCCAGGAAGAAGTTGCTGCTCCAGCCGCTCAGGCCGAGGTAGCGCCAGAAGCTCCTGCCGCTGAAGAAGCTGTTGCTCCTGCGCAAGCAGAAGTTGCTGCCGAACCAGCCAAAGCAGAAGCCACCGAAGCTCAAGCTGAAGCCGTGGAGACAACTGCTACTCCCGCAGAAGCACAACCTGCAGTTGAAGCCCCGGCCGTTGAAGCCACTCCAGTGGAAACCACAGCCGTAGAGACTCGCGTTGAGACTCAAACGACTGCAGCTGCAAAAGCCCCTGCTGCCGAACAAGCACAGAAGCCCACAGCCGCCCCTCTGGAAGCCGTACTGAACGCAGCGGGCATCGAACTAGTGGAAACCGTTCGCTCGGCAACACAGGACGACTACCAGCCCGCACCAGTGCGCCTGGGTCGCCCACGCAAGCAACGTGCTGCAGAAACCGAGAACAACGAGCCGCTGCAACAGGTCGAAACGCAGTAAACAGCAAGACTAAAAACGCCGCCCTTTGGGGCGGCGTTTTTTTTCCTCTCGTATCCATAAAGAGCAGCCATCTAGGCTCCGTCTCCCTCTTCTTGAGCCCTCTGCGATATTCCTTTTTTCTTGGTGTGGGGAGTACGGCCCTGGGGCGAGTCAGGGACTTGGCCGCGGGCCATTGAACAATCCAGGGTGCAAGCCCAGTGCTGTTCGAGCCAGACGCTTGTACTTGGTCCGGGGGACCAAGTACCTGGCGAGTTCACTGGGCGCCTGGATTGTTCAATAGCCAAGGGTACCCGTGCGCAGCACGGGCCAGGGCCCCGCCCCAGGGTCGTACTCCCCACACCAAGAAAACCAAGCCAATCTCGCCCTGAAGCTTCAACTCACAAGCCAACGCCTCAATACCAAAAACCGCTTTGCAAAAAAACAAAAACACGGCAGCCCAAAAAAAACGCCACCTAAACCCAGGTGGCGTTCTTCTTTAGCAATTCCTTGGCAATCAAGAATGCCGCGACACAGCCTCAGCCGGCTGACGAGTCAGCAAAGCCAGCAACTCGGCCAGCTCACGCTGCAGCTCGCGACGATCAACCACCATATCGATAGCGCCTTTCTCCAGCAAGAACTCGGCACGCTGGAAGCCTTCGGGCAGCTTCTCGCGCACAGTCTGCTCAATCACGCGAGGACCGGCAAAACCGATCAAGGCATTAGGCTCGGCAATCACCACATCGCCCATAAAAGCAAAACTGGCCGACACACCACCCATGGTGGGGTCAGTCAAAATGCTGATAAACGGCAAACCCGCCTCGGACAATTCAGCCAAAATAGCCGTCGTCTTGGCCATCTGCATCAGAGAGAACAAGCTCTCCTGCATACGCGCACCACCCGAAGCGGCCACGCAAATAAAAGGACTACGGTTGGCAATAGCCGCCTGCACACCACGTGTGAAACGCTCGCCTACCACGGAACCCATGGAACCGGCCATGTATTCAAACTCGAAGCAGGCCACCACGGCAGGCACAGACAGAATCGTGCCGCTCATGACCACCATGGCTTCAGTTTCGCCCGTCTGCTTGGCCGCCTCGGAAACACGCTCGGTGTACTTGCGCGAATCGCGGAACTTCAAGGGGTCCATAGGACGGGTGTTGGAACCAATCTCGGTCTGGCCTTCAGGGTCCAGCAAGGACTTGATCCGGGCACGAGCACCAATGCGCATGTGATGGCTGCATTTGGGGCAGACATTCAAAGTGGCCTGGAGATCTTCCTTGTAGAGCACAGACTCACACGACGGACATTTCACCCACAGCCCTTCGGGAACGCGACGGCTGCTTTCGGGGTTACGGTTAATTCGCGGCGGGAGTATTTTCTCGATCCAGCTCATTGTTAGATCCTGTTTTCGCCTGGCCGGCACCCGGCCCACCAAGCTCTTTATTCTGAAAAAAAGCGCCTGCTCCTAAAGAACAGGCAGATGATTCTATACGCGGAATAGGTATTTAGGCTAATTATCCAGTGCCTGACGTATCTGCGCGAGCCATTGGCTAGCTGCTGCAACCGCAGCTGCATCCATATCCTTTTGCTCTTTGCCAGCGTTCTCCTGCACAGCCTGCTCCATGGTCTGGATCAGCTTGGAGCCAATGACAACTGCATCCGCGCTACGGGAAATGGCTTTGGCGCTTTGCGCGTCCCGAATCCCGAAACCCACTCCGACCGGAATTTTGACGTGCTGACGAATACGCTGCAAGTGGTGTTCCACATCAGCCACATCAATCTGGGCCGAACCGGTCACACCTTTCAGGGACACATAATACACATAGCCCTGCGCCAAAGCGGCTACCTTGGCAATGCGCTCGTCCGTGGACGTGGGCGAGAGCAGGAAAATGGTATCCACGCCTTGCTCGGTCAGCAAACGGGTGAAATCCTCGGACTCCTCAGGTGGGTAGTCCACCGTGAGCACACCGTCCACACCCGCCTTGCCCGCCATGACGGCAAATTCAGCCTGACCGATACGCTCAATAGGATTGGCGTAACCCATCAGAACAACCGGCGTTTCCTCGTCGATCAAGCGAAACTGCTGCACAATCTCCAGCACTTTACGCAAGCCCACACCACGGCTGATGGCACGTTCAGCCGCTTGCTGAATCACCGGGCCATCGGCAGTGGGATCAGAAAACGGTACACCCAATTCAATGACATCTGCCCCGGCCTGACGCAAGGCATGCATCAAGGCCACGGTAGCGGGCACCGAAGGGTCTCCGGCCGTAATATAAGGCACCAGGGCACAGCGCCCGTTCAAACCTTCAAACGTCTTTTTCAGACGCACATTACTCGACATATCCGTTCCCGATTGCTTACAGAGTCAAGCCGCCGTACTCGGCGACCGTGTGCATGTCCTTATCACCGCGACCGGACAAACTGACCAGGATGATTTTATCCTTGGGCAAAGTCGGGGCAATGCGAGCCGCATGCGCCAGCGCGTGCGAGGACTCCAGCGCGGGCATGATGCCCTCGATGCGGCAGCAATCGTGAAACGCTTTCAGGGCGTCTTCATCGGTGCAGGTGGCGTATTGCGCACGGCCACAATCTTTCAGCCAGGCGTGCTCGGGACCCACACCGGGGTAATCCAGGCCAGCGGACACCGAGTGCGTAGGCATGACGTTACCGTCATCGTCCTGCAGCACATAGGTACGGTTACCGTGCAGCACACCCACCATGCCCTTGTTCAGGGAAGCCGAGTGCTCCAGCGTATCCAGACCGCGGCCAGCCGCTTCCACTCCGATCAGCTCCACATCCTTGTGCTCGATGTAGGGGTAGAAAATGCCCATGGCATTGGAACCACCGCCCACCGACGCCAAAACGTAGTCCGGCTGACGACCGGCGTCCTGAGGCATTTGCTCCACGCACTCGTCACCGATCACGCATTGGAAGTCGCGCACCATCATCGGGTAAGGATGAGGACCAGCCACCGTGCCAATAATGTAGAAGGTATTGCTGATATTGGTGACCCAGTCGCGCATGGCTTCGTTCAGCGCGTCTTTCAGCGTGCGCGAACCGGATTCCACAGGAACGACCGTCGCACCCAGCAACTTCATGCGGTACACATTGGAAGCCTGACGGCGTACGTCTTCGCTACCCATGTAGACCACACACTCCAGACCATAGCGGGCGGCGACCGTAGCCGTTGCCACGCCGTGCTGGCCTGCACCGGTTTCAGCAATAATGCGTGGCTTGCCCATGCGGCGAGCCAGCAGAATCTGACCGATACAGTTGTTGATCTTGTGTGCGCCAGTGTGATTGAGATCTTCGCGTTTGAACCAGATCTGAGCTCCACCTAGTTGCTCCGACCATCGACGGGCATGGTACACGGGGCTGGGACGACCGACAAAATGCTTGAGTTCGTAGTGAAACTCACGCAGAAACTCAGGATCGTTCCGATACTGTTCGTAGGCTGCTTTCAACTCGTCCAGGGCGTGGACCAGCGTTTCAGCGACAAACGAACCACCAAACTGACCAAAATGTCCATCCGGGTCGGGCAAGGTATAGGTTTTCAAAGCTCGCTCTCTTGATTGACAAGAACAATCGCGGGCACAACGCCCGCGAGGTTTAGGTTTACCGATTTTAGCAGTTCAGGACGAGTAGCGGCGGGCGCTGACGCCCGATAACTCGTTCAAGGCCGCTAAAGCCTTTTGAATTTGCTCGCCATCACGCACTTCAATAGTAAATATCATGCGCGTCAACGAGCGGCGACTCAAGGTGTTGATACCCGTTACGTTCAAACGCAGGCGGGCAAACACTTCCGAGAGATCACGCAAGAGGCTGGGATGCTCCTGAGCCTCAATGGCCAGATCCACGGGATACTGAGTATCCCCCGTATCGCCCCAATCGACGCTAATAGCCCTTTCAGGTTGTCGATCAGCCAGTTCCTGGTAGGACTTGCAGTCGGCACGGTGTATGGACACTCCCCGGCCACGAGTCACAAAACCAGCAATCAGATCAGGGGGTGCGGGACGGCAGCAACGGGCCAGCTGCGTCATTAGCGAATCTACACCCACTACCAGCACGCCGCTTTTCCCGGTCTTGGAAACACTTTCCCGGGCCGCATCAAACACACGCTGTACGGGTTCTTCCTCCTGCACATCCTCACGGAACAAGGCATCCACCTGGCGCAGGCTGAACTCATCCTTGGCCACGGCAACATACAGGTCATCCGCCTTGGCAAAGCCCAGCTGTTGCGCCATCTGCTCCAGATTCACGGCCGTACGACCCAGTCGTTGTAACTCTTTTTCGACCATGCTCTGGCCTTGAGAGATGCGCTGCTGCAACTCAATCGCGTTGAACCAGGCGCGCACCTTGGAGCGCGAGCGTGGGCTGGCCAGAAAGCCCAACTGCACGTTCAGCCAGTCACGCGATGGACCGCCGGATTTGGCCGCCACAATCTCTACCGTCTGACCAGTCGACAAGCGCGTGGACAAAGGCACCATCTGTCCATCAACCCGCGCACCCCGGCAACGGTGGCCCAGATCGGTATGCAGGTAGTAGGCAAAGTCCACCGGCGTCGCCCCCACAGGCAGCTCGATAACCCGAGCCTGCGGCGTCAGCACATAAATATGTTCGTCTTCCTGAGCCTTCAAAGGCCTGGCAACAGCCGGTTTCTTGCTGGCAACGGGCTCCACTACCTTTTCGGAAGCCGAATCTTTGCTGCTGTCTGCTTGCGGGGCAGGCTCGGTAGCGTTCGAGGTGGACGCCTCCCTGTCCCAGGCCAGCAATTGACGCATCCAGGCGATCTTTCTATCGTCCTCACCATCGGCCACCTGCTGTCCGCCCTGGGCTCCAGCTTCCTTGTAGCGCCAGTGGGCAGCCATCCCGTATTCCGCGAACTGGTGCATGTCGCGTGTGCGGATCTGGATTTCATAGCAGCGCCCCTGTGCATCCGCAATAACGGTATGCAGGGAACGGTAGCCATTGGGCTTGGGCCGGGAGATGTAATCGTCAAACTCCTCGGGCACCGGCGTCCACAGCGAATGCACCACCGCCAGGGTGTGGTAGCAGCTGCGCTCGTCATCAACAATGACACGCAAGGCGCGCAGATCAAACAGCTGATCGAAATCCAGATGCTTGTTGCGCATCTTGTTCCAGATACTGAAGATATGCTTGGGCCGGCCTGAAACCTCAGCCACGATATGCTCGCGTTTCAAGGCTGCCAGCAGTTGGTCGCGGACCTGACTGATCAGGGTTTCGCGCTCTACGCGCTTGTCTTCCAGCTTACTGGCAATATTCTTGTAGACCTCGGGATTCAGAAAGCGAAAGGCCAGATCTTCCATTTCCCACTTGATCTGCCAAATCCCCAAACGATTCGCCAAGGGCGTATAAAGCTCCAGCGTTTCACGCGCAAACTCGACCGGGCAGACGGTCTTGGACTGCCGATACCAGCGCAAGGACTGCAGGCGCGACGCCAGGCGCATCATCACAATGCGCAAGTCAGCGGCCATCGCCAGCAGCATCTTGCGCTTCATTTCCTTTTGATCGCCCCCGCCTGTCTGCTCCTTGGCCTGGCCTGTCAGCGAACCCAGACGGTACAAGGCTCGCGAGCCACGTACCAACGTCATGACTTCGGCACCAAAGGCTTTCTGAACCGGGTCCTGCTTGACCTCCGGCCCAGGAGCAGGAGTGACGGCCAGCAAGGCGCTGGCACGGGTTTGAGCGTCCACACCCAAGCCAGCCAAAATAAGCGCGACCTGAGCGCAATGGCTGTCCAAGGGTTCGCCGGTACTTCCGGCCAGATCCAGCAAAATAGGCCCCGCCCAGTCGGCAGCCGCCTGCAATAGCGTACGCCCTGCTTCATCCAGTCCGTGGCTGGCTTGCGCGAACCATTGAGGATTGAAGGCCGACTCGGCCATAGGGGGAGAAGCGGTGTGATTCATGTGGATTACGTCGATGTGGCCACTCAGCGCTGAAGTGGCTCTCTATACTGTAGACGCTAGTCTATCACCGCGAGTAAGAGCTTATGAGTCTGAACACATGCCGCCAGCTTCTGTTGATTTGGCACTCCCGTACCGGCGCCGCCCGTCAACTGGCCGAACAGGCCGAGGAAGGCGCGCTGCAGGTCCTCAAAGAACTGGGCGAGACAGAGCAGGTCTGTATCAAACGCTTGCATTGTGATCAGGTGCAAGCACAGGATTTGCGCGATTCCCACGCCTATTTGTTCTGCGCGCCCGAGAATCTGGGCAGTCTGAGCGGTGCCATGAAAGAGTGTCTGGACCGGAACTACTACGAGGTGCTGGATCAACTCAACGGGCGTCCTTATTCCGCCCTGATCAGTGCGGGTAGCGACGGGCAAAGTGCACAACGGCAACTGGAACGGATTTGTACGGGCTGGCGGCTGGAGCTGGCCGCCCCCATCCGTATCTTCAATTTTCACGCCCAGACGCCAGAAGCCATTCTGGCTCCCAAGACCTTGAGCGAAGAGCAAATTGCCCAAGCTCGGGAAGCCGGTGGGCATCTGGCAGCACTGCTGTGTCTATGAAAAAGCCCTTTGCGTGTGCAAAAGGCTTTGATTCAAACTTTTAGTGCTATAGCTTTATCGCTTTAAAACGATGCCACCCGCCTGAAATCACGAGCATCACTGACCACGATGCCCTTAGCTCCCCTACCCAAGCAGCATTTGCCTCAAGCAGCAAGGACCTCAAGAAGGGAAGCCCAAGCTCTAAGCCGGAGGCAGCTGAAAAACCTGCCGCAAGTAAGCCAGATACGCCGGATCATCACACATGGTCTTTTCAGGCGCATCCGAGACTTTCGCCACGGGCTGGCCATTGCAACGCACCATCTTCATGACAATCTGCAAGGGCTCATGGCCCAGGTCATTGGTCAGGTTGGTGCCTATCCCGAAAGACACCTTGCAGCGACCTGCAAAACGCAGGGCCAGCTCAATGGCTTTGGGTATGGTCAAACCGTCAGAAAACACCAAGGTCTTGGTACGTGGATCGGTACGGTTGGCCTGATAGTGCGCCAGCAGGCGCTCGCCCCAAATGAATGGGTCACCCGAGTCATGGCGAGCACCGTCAAACAGCTTGCAGAAGTACATGTCAAAGTCGCGCAGGAAGGCATCCATGCCGTAGACATCCGACAAGGCAATACCCAAGTCACCGCGATACTCTTTGGCCCACACTTCCAGAGCAAAAATCTGCGAGTCACGCAAACGGGGGCCCAGAGCCTGACAAGCCTGCAAGTATTCGTGGCCCATGGTGCCCAGCGGCGTCACCCCATACTTCATGGCCAACCAGACGTTGCTGGTGCCCGCAAAGTGCGGCTTCATCTGCTCGATCATGGTAGTGACCACTTCTTCGTGCCACTGCTTGGAGAAGCGGCGGCGCGTACCGTAGTCAGCCACACGAAAGTCGCTCAGGGCCGGATCATCCACCACCAGCCGCATCTTGGACTGCAGACGCTCGCGCCCTTCTGCCCATGGCGGCTGCGGACATTCGTTGCGAAAGTAAACCTCGTTCACAATGGCCAGCACCGGGATCTCGAACAGGATCGTGTGCAGCCAGGGCCCCTGAACCGAAATTTCGATCTCGCCGGGCACATCACCGGCCTGCACCTGAATGCAGCGCTCGGGCAGGTGGAACAGGCCCAGAAAATCGACGAAGTCGCTTTTGATAAAGCGCAGGCTACGCAAATAATCCAGCTCGGCGTCTGAAAAACGCAACTGGCACAGTGCGTGAATTTCCGCCCGAATCTCGTCCAGGTACTGGCTCAAATTAATATTGGGAGTACGGCACTTATAGCGATACTCCACGTGCGCAGCCGGGAAATGATGCAAAACAACCTGCATCATGGAAAACTTGTACAGGTCCGTATCAAGTAAAGAGGTAATGATCATCACAAACCTACCGATTTTGATTGCGCAACCATAGCACGGGCGCCAGTTCTTGCGTACAGCTATCTAGCAGGTGAGCTATTGCGCCATCTCAATAAGCAAGAAGCTGAATATTCGTTAAAATCGAAAGATTCGATTTAAATCCCATTTTTATCGTTCAGGCCCTGTGCGTTGTCGCGCACCCCATCCACGGCCCTTTGCCGTGACTGACCGCCTTAGCGATACCGCAGGAGTGTTACTGAAATGACCCACGTCGTCACCGAAAACTGTATCAAGTGCAAATTCACCGATTGTGTGGATGTGTGCCCCGTCGACTGTTTTCGTGAAGGCCCGAACTTTCTGGTGATTGACCCGGACGAGTGCATTGACTGCGCCGTCTGTATTCCCGAATGCCCGGCCAATGCCATTTTTGCTGAAGAAGATGTGCCGCAGGATCAAGTTCCCTTCATCGAACTGAACGCAGAACTGACGCCTATTTTTGCCAGCATCAACCGCTCCAAGAAACCGCTGGAAGATGCGGACGACTGGAACGGTGTGGAGAACAAACTACAGTATCTGGAGCGCTAAGCCCTTCGCTCGCTCTATAGAAGTCCGACCCGGTGGCTGCGTTCCTATCCAGCCACTCTTGCGCCCAATCTCGCCTTTTGATAAAAAAACTTGCCGCACTGCAGCAAGGGAAAATCCCAAGTACAGAGGAACGGTAAACGTCGTATTGTTTCCCACAGGAATAAGCATATACATTCCTCTGTATCAAATTAGGCAACACCAAGGCGCACACTATGCTTTACGATCTGCACGAACTTCAGCGGTCCTTTCTGGCCCCGCTGGCTGCCTTTACCGGCACCAGCTCCCAATGGTTCTCCAACCCATACAGTCCACTGGCCTACACGCCCCTGTCGCGCCAACTGGCGGCGGCCTCTGAACTGGTACACCGTATCGGCAAGGATTACGAAAAGCCAGCCTGGGGGCTGAACGAAACCCGGATCGACGGCCAGACCGTTGCCGTGCGCGAGGTCGAACACCTGAGCAAGCCCTTCTGCAAGTTGATCCACTTCGAGCGCGATCACCCCAAAGCCGCTCAGGACCCCACAATTTTGCTGGTAGCCCCTTTGTCCGGCCACCACGCCACCTTGCTGCGTGAAACCGTACGCGCGCTGTTGCCCGATCACTCCGTCTATGTCACCGACTGGATTGATGCCCGCATGGTGCCCCGTTCGGCCGGCCCCTTCCATCTGGACGATTACGTTCTGTATGTGCAGGAGTTCATCCAGGCGCTGGGCTCGAAGGTGCACGTCATGTCGGTTTGCCAACCCACAGTGCCAGTACTGGCTGCCGTCTCGCTAATGGCGACCCGCCGCTCGGCCGTGATGCCGCGCAGCATGATCATGATGGGTGGTCCCATCGACACGCGTCAGTCGCCTACGGAAGTGAACCGTCTGGCCACGACCAAGTCCTACTCCTGGTTTGAAAACAATCTGATTCATCGCGTGCCCACCAAGTACCCCGGTGCTCACCGTCGCGTGTACCCCGGCTTTTTGCAGCATGCCGGCTTTGTGGCCATGAATCCGGATCGTCACGTCAGCTCGCACTACGACTTTTATCAGCACCTGATCAAGGGTGATGATGACGACGCACAAGCACACCGCCGTTTCTACGACGAATACAATGCCGTGCTGGATATGCCCGCCGAGTTCTATCTGGACACGATCCGCATTGTGTTCCAGGAGCACCGCCTGCCTAAGGGCCAATGGCACGTGCATGGCGAACAGGTTCGTCCACAAGATATTGATGGCGTAGCCTTGTTCACCATAGAGGGCGAACTGGACGATATTTCCGGCCAGGGCCAGACCCATTCGGCTCAAGCGCTGTGCGCAAAAATTGCCCCTGAACTCAAGCAACAATTCACCGCACCCAACTGTGGGCATTACGGGATTTTCTCCGGAAGTCGCTGGCGCACGCTGATCTGTCCTAAAATCAGGGACTTCATCCGTCAGCACAACTGATATTTGGCTCAGGCCGTTTCTGACGGGGCCAGTTGGCCCCGTTTTTGCATTCATGTCCGACACCTTAATACGGCGCATTGACGCCCTGCTCCCTCAAACCCAGTGCACCCGCTGTGGTTACGACGCCTGTCTGCCCTATGCCCAAGCCATCGCGCTTGAGGGCGAGGCCATCAACCGCTGCCCACCGGGCGGGCAAGAGGGCGTACATGCCCTGGCCGAGCTGCTGGGTCGTGAGGCCCTGCCCCTGGATCCGTCCTGTGGCGAATTCACCGGCCCCAGTCGGGCGGTGATTATCGAAGAACACTGTATTGGTTGCACCTTGTGCATCCAGGCCTGTCCGGTGGACGCCATTATTGGCGCCAACAAGCTGATGCATACCGTGCTGGCCGACCGCTGCACAGGCTGTGAGCTCTGTGTGCCGCCCTGCCCTGTGGACTGCATCAGCATGGTGCCCACCGACGACTGGAGCGCCGAACAGGCCGCTCAAGCACGTCTGGATACCGAACAGCGCCGGGAGCGCCTGCTGAATCGCCACAAGGAAAGCTCGGACCTGGCGGCCCGTACCCTGGCCAATAAACCCGTTCTGGCCAATGATGCCGATCAGGCTGATAAACGCGAGGCGTCCATTGCCTCTGCCCTGGCTCGCGCCCGTGCCCGCCGTGCCAGCAAGACTGCAAGCGGAACCACACCATGAACGCTGCCAAGCGCTACGAGATTTTCAGTCGTTTTCAGGCTGCCAACCCCAAACCCACCACCGAACTGGAATACGCTGACACCTTTCAGCTGCTGATTGCCGTGATTTTGTCGGCCCAGGCCACTGATCGCTCCGTGAACCTGGCCACAGCCCGATTCTTTCCCAAGTATGGCACACCGGAAGGAATTCTGGCCATGGGTGAAGAAGGTTTGCGCGAGGCCATCAAGACCATCGGTCTGTACAAGACCAAGGCAGCCAATATCATCAAGACCTGTCAGATGCTGCTGGACTTGCATCAAGGCAAGGTTCCCTGTGATCGCGCCGCTCTGGAAGCGCTTCCCGGTGTAGGTCGTAAAACTGCCAACGTGGTATTGAACACCGCGTTTGGCCTGCCCACCATTGCGGTAGACACACATATTTTCCGTGTAGCGAACCGCACCGGCATTGCGCCCGGCAAGAACGTGGTCGAAGTGGAAAAGAAGCTGGAGAAAGTCATACCCAAGCCTTTTTTGCTGGACGCTCACCACTGGCTGATTTTGCATGGTCGCTACATTTGTGTAGCCCGCAAGCCCAAGTGCCCCCAGTGCGGCATCTCGGATTTGTGCGACTTCAAACCGAAAACCGTTAACACTTAAGTAACACATACCCGGTTTAACAACATTTGTTTACCAAACAGTGCATTAAACCGGACCATCCTATGACAAACCCGCATAGTCTTGCTTCGTCGGCGCTTCCATACTGAAACGCATGACGGACTCTGCCTATAGTTTGCTGGCGATGGAATCACCGCGGTAAGAGGCAAAGGACGCGTAACGGGTTCCTGCGCCGACCAGCCAACGTACAGGCCCATATTGACGACTCACGACAAGGAGCGTTCTCATGACACGGGCTGCCCTGGATATTGAGAATCTGTACGCCTGGCACCGAGAGTTCCCGCTCTTGCGCGGATTGAATTTGCAGGTCGCTTCCGGCGAAATCTGCACTGTCTTGAGCCGCAACCGGGCCGGCCGCAGTGCCATGCTACGCGCCATCGTGGGTTTAACGGATAGCCGCCGCGGCTCCATCCGTATCCAGGGCACCGAAGCCATTCACCTGAACCAGCATCAGCTGGCAGATCTGGGCGTGGGTTACAGCCCCTACGAACAAAGCATTTTTACCGGCTTGAGCTGCGAGGAAAACCTCCTGCTGCCACCTGCCATAGGAACAACCCTGGGTGGTGGAATGTCGCTGGTACAAATCTATGAACTATTGCCCAGTCTGGAGCAGCGTCGCCACCATATGGCTACCCACCTGTCTACTGGGGAACAAAAGATACTGGCGATTGCGCGCTTGCTGCGCACGGGTGTGAATCTGCTGCTTCTGGACAAGGTATCCGAGGGCTTGGCCCCGGTGCAGGCCCAGACACTGAGCAAGTTGATCTGCACGCTGCGCAATGAGGGCTACACCATTGTGCTGGCCGAACAATGCCCGCAATTCTCGGCAGAGTTCAGCGATCAGTTTCATGTGCTGGAACAAGGGCAAATTATCGAGCGATTCAGCCGCAACGAATTAAGCCATAAATACGAAGCCCTGCACGCACTCCTGAATGTATGAGCACTTGATTCGCCAAGCTCCAAACCTGCGTCTTCCCCCTACTTGTCCTTGCCTGGAAGGCAGGTACAGGATCCCAATAAACAGGCATCCCGAAAAGTGGAAAAACGCCCAGAAATAACCGGACGGGTTCCAAGGTTTTCCATTTCCGGGCTGTTACCAGGTGATGCGAAAAACAGACATAGCGGCCAAATTGGCTCAGCATGAATTCTGCTTACTTGATCTACAACAAGGTCAGGCGACCAACTACCTCTGAAGCTTGCTTTGGATCAAATCCGCGGACCCAGCCCTCATGCACTCTGTAGGCTTTACACACACCTACGGAGCTCCTATGAAATCCCGCCACTTGATTCCAGGTCTGCACCTGTCCTTGCTTGCTGTTGGACTGGCCGCTGTTTTGTACGCGCCTCAAGGCCAAACACACGAAGCGGGTGATTTCTTGCTCAAAGGTGGCGTGACCTGGGTATCCCCAAAATCCAATAACGGCTCTGTGGCTGACGGCACCGTCAAGCTGGACGTAGGCAATAATGCTCGCCCCAGCTTCTCGCTGACCTACATGGCCACCCGCAATATTGGTATTGAGCTGCTGGGCGCTTTCCCCTTCCAGCACAATATCGACAGCAATCTGGGTCGTATCGGCAAGACCAAGCACTTGCCCCCAACCCTGAGTCTGCAATACCACTTCCTGCCTGACAGCGACTTCCAGCCCTACGTGGGCGTGGGCGTGAACTACACCATGTTCTTTGACACCGAGTCGCGCGGTGCTCTGGCGGGTTCCGACCTGAAGCTGAAAAACAGCTGGGGTTTTGCTGCCCAGGTCGGTGTGGATTACAAGCTGGACAAGAACTGGTTCCTGAATGCTGACGTACGTTACATCAGCATCCGCCCAGACGTGAAGCTGAACGGCCAGTCCATTGGCAAAGCCAAGCTGGACCCCGTGGTTGCCACCATCGGGGTCGGCTACCGCTTCTAAGCTGTCGCCTCTTCCTGCTCGCGTTTGCCCTGCCCCAAGCCCAGATAGCTTTCTATCACTCGGGGATTATGAGCCAGGTCAGACGCGGGCCCTTGCAGCACCACATCGCCCGTCTCCAGAACATAACCGTAGTCAGCCACTTGCAAAGCGGCACGCGCATTTTGCTCGACCAGCAAGATGGCCACGCCGGTACTGCGCAGTCGGGCAATGATCATGAAGATCTCCCGCACCACACGCGGCGCCAGGCCCAGACTGGGTTCATCCAGCATCAGCACTTTGGGTTGCGCCATCAAGGCACGGCCTACGGCCAGCATCTGCCGCTCCCCGCCTGACAAAGTCCCTGCCAGCTGTGTACGACGCTCTTTCAAGCGGGGAAACAAGGTGTAGACCTTGTCCATGGTGTCGCGCCAACCGGGATGGCGGGCACGATACAGGCGAAAACCGCCCAGCAGCAGATTGTCTTCTACCGTCATGCTGCCAAACAGCTCGCGGCGCTCTGGCACCAGGGAAATACCGGCCGCAACACGACGCTCCACTTCCCAATGGCTGATCTCCTGCCCTTCGTACTGCACCGAGCCTGTGCTGCGGCCCACGCTGGGCAAAGAACCCATCATGGCATTGAGCAAAGTGGACTTACCGGCGCCGTTGGCACCAATCACGGTCACAATGCTGCCGGCACGCACGTCCAGGCTGGCCCCCATCACGGCACTGACTTTGCCGTACTGAGCCGCCAGATTGTCTACCTTCAAAATAATGTCTTTCGATTGTGCCGAACTCATAGCGCTGCTCCTGCCGAGGCGGGCTCATTGACCTGATCCAGATCCAGGTCGTCATCAATACCACCCAGGTAGGCTTCCAGCACGGCTGGATTTTCCTGAATTTCCTTGGGCAAACCTTCGGCCAGCTTGGTGCCAAAGTCCATGACCACCAGCTTGTCCGTCAAATTCATGACAAAGTCCATGTCATGCTCCACCAGCAGAATGCTCATGCCTTCGCTACGCAGCTGATCCAGCACTTTGGCCAGTTCCTGCTTTTCCTTGTAGCGCAAGCCGGCAGCCGGTTCGTCCAGCAGCAAAAGCAGCGGATCAGAAGCCAGAGCACGGGCAATTTCCAGAATACGCTGTTGGCCCAGGGCCAGATTGCCCGCCTCTTCGTACAGATAGTCACCCAGACCCACACGCTGCAGCTGAACAGCCGCTTCGTGCAACAGCTCGGCTTCGCTGCGACGCTCGGTATGCAGGACAGCGGACACTACACCGACATTCCGACGCAAGTGAGCGCCCAGTGCCACGTTCTCCAACACAGTCATCGTTGGCAGCAACTGCACGTGCTGGAAGGTACGGCCCACGCCCAGACGAGAAATCTCGCGTGCAGGTTTGCCATCAATCCGCTGCCCCAGAAAGCTGACCTGACCACTGGTGGCCGACAGCACGCCGGTAATCAGATTAAAGGTCGTGCTCTTGCCCGCACCGTTAGGACCGATCAGGCCCATGATCTGACCTGCATTCAAGGTGAAGCTGATGTCATTCACAGCGACCAGGCCACCGAACTCCTTGCGGATCTTGTTCACTTCCAGAACCAGCGAACCGGCCTGCGGACGCTCACGCTGCGGCAAAGCCTCGGCTTGTGGAGGAGCAGCCTGATGACGCTTCTGTGCACCGAAAACCTGTTCCCAAGCCTTTTGCAGAATGGGCCACAAACCGTCGCGCGCGTACTGCAAGATCAGAACCATCAAGATGCCGAAAACGATCAGCTCGAAGTTGATGTCGGTATTGAGCAGTTTGGGCAACCAGTTCTGCAACTGGTCTTTCAGGCTCAGCACCAGGGCTGAACCCAGAACGGCACCCCAGACACTGCCAGCTCCGCCCAACACGGCCATGAACAGATATTCAATACCGTAGTTCAAACCGAAGGGGCTGGGCGAGACAGCGCGCTGGTAGTGCGCGTAGAGCCAACCGGACACACAAGCCAGCAAAGCGGCGTAAACGAACACGATGACCTTGTAATTGGCCATGTTCACACCAAAGGACTCGGCCATGCCGCTGCCATGCTTCAGAGCGCGAATAGCACGTCCGGGACGGGAGTTCAGCAAGTTACGCGTACCCCACATGGCCAGCAAGGCAAAGGCCCAGATCAGGTAGTAAATATCCCGACCGGAGGACAGGGAAATACCGAAGAACTCCAAAGGAGCAATACCGGAAATACCATCGTACTGACCCAGAAACTCCAGATTGCCGAACAGGTAGTACAAGGCCAGGCCCCAGGCCAAGGTACACAGAGGCAGGAAGTGTCCGGACAAACGCAGTGTGATCGCGCCCAGAATGTAGGCCACCATCATGGTAATGGCCATGCCAATCAGCAGATTGAACCAGGGCGACCAGCCCAGGCGAGCCGTCAGGTACGCCGTAGTGTATGCACCCAGGCCCACAAATGCAGCCTGACCAAAAGAAGTCAGACCACCCACGCCAGTCAACAACACCAGACCCAGCACGACCAAGCTGGTCAAACCAATATAGTTAAGCTGGGTAATCCAGAATTCGGGCGTTGCGCCCAGCTGCGGCAAAACCAATAGAACCGCAATAAATAGTAGCGTCAGCCAGTGTCTCATGTGATTTACTCCTCATCATCCACGTGCTTGCTACCGAAGGAGCGCCACAACAACACCGGTATCACCATGGTAAATACAATAACTTCTTTGTAGGCACTGGCCCAGAAAGAGGAAAACGCTTCCAGTACACCCAGGAACAAAGCGCCCAGCAGGGTGACGGGATAGCTGATCAGGCCGCCAAAGATTGCAGCCACAAAGCCTTTAAGACCAATCAAAAAGCCCGTGTCGTAGTAGATGGTCGTTACAGGCGCAATCAGCATGCCTGACAAGGCACCGATGGCCGCAGCCAGAGTGAAGGTCAGGGAGCCGGACATATTGGTGCTGATACCCACCAGACGGGCACCACGACGGTTCACCGCCGTTGCACGCAGGGCGCGACCGTAAAGGGTCTTACCAAAAAAGCCCCACAAGGCCAGAATCAGGACCACGCAGGCGCCCATCACAAAGAAGGTTTGAGCGGACCAACTCACTGCCCCCAGGGACACTTCACCTTCCATGAAGGGAGGCGTGCGCCAGCCTTCCGGACCGAAGAACACCAGGCCCAGACCCGTCAGCGCGAAGTGCACGGCGACCGAGGTAATCAGCAGCACCAGCACACTGGCTTCGGCGATAGGCTGGTATACCAGGCGGTAGACCATAGGGCCCAGAGGAATCACTACCGCCAGCGAGAACAGCACGGCCACCCACAATGGCAGCTCCGAGCTGACAATGGCGGGAGCGGCAAAGTAAACCGCGACAGGGATCACGATATTGACCAGAAACTTGCGGGGCATGCCGGCCAGGCTACGGCTGCGCAAGGCAGAGAGCAACTCCAGCAAGAACACCAGCGCACCGGCGATCAATAGCAAAATAACGGTTCCCGGCATGCGGCCATTGACCACAAAGGCCAGGGTCAAGGCGCCAAAGGTGACGAACTCACCTTGCGGGATAAAGATAACGCGGGTAACCAGGAAGACCAGAACCAGGGCGAGCCCGAGCAAAGCATAGATGGCGCCATTCAATATGCCATCCTGCAACAAAATTAAAGCGATGGTGGTATCCATGTCGGACAACATCCTGTACAACAAAAAGGGCAAAGGGCTTACGGCAAACGCAGGCCTGTAGCGGGAACGGGTGCCAGGCTCAGCCAGCACCCGCCTTGGAAAAAACCGGCTCTTGAGCCGGTTTTTGCCTGTCAGATATTACAGATCAGGCTGATACGTCCATTTACCGTCGACCACTTTCACAATCACGTGGGCACGCTTGTCCAGACCGGCGTGGTCCGTTGCAGACATATTGAACACACCTTGGGAAGCAGCCAGTTCCTTGGTTTGCTCCAGAGCATCACGCAGGGCTGCGCGGAACTCGGGGGTACCTGGCTTGGCGCCGGACTTCAGGGCTTCCGGAATGGCTTCGGTCACGAGCAGACCGGCATCCCACATATGGCCACCAAAGGTATTGATGGAGCCAGCGCCGTATTTGGCTTCGTATTTTTCCTTGTAGTCCATGGCGGTCTTTTTCACCGAGCTGCTGTCAGGCAGTTGTTCGGCAACCAGCAATGGACCGGCTGGCAAGATCATGTCGTTACAGTCTTTGCCACACACACGCAGCACGTCGCTGTTGGCGGCACCGTGTGTCTGGTAAATGATGCCAGCGTAGCCGCGACCTTTCAGTTCGCGCTGGGGCAAGGCAACAGGGGTACCGGACCCGGCGATCAGAACGGCATCAGGCTTGGTGCCCAGCAACTTCAGAACCTGACCGGTCACGCTGGTGTCGTTACGGCCATAGCGCTCGGCGCCCAGCACTTTGATGCCTTTGGCTTGAGCGGCTTCGGTAATCACGTTCAGCCAGCCGTCACCGTAGGCGTCGTTGTAGCCGATAAAGCCCAGGGTTTTGACGTTCTGCTTGACCATGGCATCGGCCAGAGCACCGGCCATCAATTGGTCATTCTGAGGGGTCTTGAACACCCAGGTACGGGCGCCTTCCACAGGATCAACAATCTTGGCGTTGGCGGCCACACTGATCATGGGAGTCTTGGTTTCGCCGGCAACGTCCACCATGGCCAGGGAACCGGGGGTCACGGAAGTACCGATCACCACGTCCACTTTGTCATCGGTGATCAGCTTGCGCATATTGCGTACGGCTACGGTGGTATCGGTTGCATCGTCCAGAACGATGTACTCGATTTTCTGGCCGGCCACTTCAGTAGGCAGCAGGCTGACTGTATTGCGCTCAGGAATGCCCAGCGAGGCCGCCGGTCCTGTCGCTGCCACCGTCACACCCACCTTGATCTGCGCGGACACGGCCACGGGCAGGCTCAAGGCCAGGGCTGCAGCCAATGTCGTCAGGCGACCAGTAGTAATGCAGTTCATCCTTTTCTCCCAAATTTTGTTCATTGTTGTGGACCGATTCAACGGTCAAAAAATCGTAATACAGATAATCACCAGCACATACCAGAAACGTATCAAGTCACGAGAATTTCAGATATTGGTGTTTACCTTAAATATTAAAAGTTTAAATAGTGCACTAACTAAAGTGATAGCTCACTAATTAAGTGCCCTGTGCCGCGATTTTCTTCACTGGAGAGCCTACTGGAGGTCAGGAAGATCTGCACTTTGGAACCCTCTGTTCCAAACGCACTCTAATTGTCGATTACTATGTAGGACTGCACCTCCTGTAGGCATTGAACTGTTTTTCATAAGGCAGCACACGTGGAAAAAGTACGTAAAACAGACGCTGAGTGGCGCGCCCAGCTCAGTCCCGAAGAATTCTATGTCACCCGTCAGAAAGGGACGGAGCGCCCCTTTACCGGCCGCTACTGGGACACCACCACGCCCGGCATCTACCGCTGCGTCGGTTGCGGCACACCCCTGTTTGCCTCGGACACGAAGTTTGATGCCGGTTGCGGCTGGCCCAGCTACTTCACGCCCCTGAACCCGGACAATGTGCGCGAGGAGCTGGATACCAGTCACGGCATGCGCCGTACTGAAGTGCTTTGCAATGTCTGCGATGCTCATTTGGGGCACGTCTTTGAAGACGGTCCCCCACCCACTGGGCTACGATATTGCATTAACTCTCTATCCATGACTTTTGAACCCGAAGCATGAAGAAGCTCTTATTTGATCTATTCCCGCTCGTACTGTTCTTTCTGGCGTTTCGCTTCTCCGACATTTATGTCGCCACCGGCGTGGCCATGGCCGCCTCGGTCCTGCAGATACTGTGGCTGAAGCTCACCCGCAAGGCGATCGAGACCTCGCACTGGATCAATCTGGCCGTCATTGTGGTCTTTGGCGGTGCCACCCTGTTTTTCCACAATGATGTCTTCATCCGCTGGAAACCCACGGTGCTGTACTGGATCTTTGCTCTGGTGCTGCTGGGCGGACGTTACCTGATGCATCGCAATCTGATGCAAAAATTCATGGGCACCCATCTGGTCTTGCCCGGCCATGTCTGGGACAAATTAAACCTGGTCTGGGCGAGCTTTTTTGTCGCCATGGGCCTGGTCAATCTGTACGTTGCCTTCTCGGGCCACTTTACCGAATCCCAATGGGTCAACTTCAAGGCCTTCGGCCTGCTGGGTTTGATGCTGGTGTTTGTCGTTGCCCAATCCTTGTGGCTGGGCCGCTACCTGCAAGACTCTTCCGACAACTCCACTCCCCCAAAATCCTGATTTCACCATGACAGACGCACTTGCTTCCCTGATTCACGAACGGCTCCAGGCACTGGAACCGTCGGAGCTGGACATCATCAATGAATCCCATCTGCACGCTGGCCACGCTGGTGCACAAGGTGGTGCAAGCCACTTTCGGGTGATCATCGCCTCGAAACAATTTGATGGAATTTCAACACTGGCACGACACAGACTTGTGTATGATCGCGTCCACGATCTAATGCCTTTCCCGATTCACGCATTGGCTATTCAAGCCAAAACCACCGCTTAAGGATGCTCATGAAACGTATTGCCGCATTTGCCCTGACCTGCGCTATGGCTGCTCCCGTCTATGCACAGACGATTGCCACCGTAAACGGCAAAAACCTCACGCAAAAAGACCTGGATCAGTTCGTCGCCGTTCTGGTCGAGCAAGGCGCCAAGGACTCGCCCGAGCTGCGTGAGCAAGTCAAACAGGAAATGGTCAACCGTCTGGCTGTGGTGCAAGCCGCTGAAAAAGCCGGTATCGACAAGACCAACCAGGTTCAGCAAGAGCTGGAACTGGCCCGCCAGAGCATTCTGGTCCGTGCCCTGATGGCTGACTACCTGAAAAAGAACCCCGTCACCGACGCCGACCTGACCAAGGAATACAACACCATCAAGGCGATGGAAGAAGGTCAGCAGGAATACAAGGTGCGCCACATTCTGGTCAAGGACGAGGCTGCCGCCAAAGATTTGCTGGCCAAGATCAAGTCCAAGAAAATCAGCTTTGCTGATGCCGCCAAGAAAGACTCCATCGACACCGGCAGCGGTCAGCAAGGCGGCGATCTGGGCTGGGCTCCTAGCTCCACCTACGTGCCCGAGTTCGCTCAGGCTGTAGAGAAGATGAAAAAAGGCGAGCTGAGCGCTGCGCCTGTGCAGTCGCAGTTTGGCTGGCACATCATCCAGGTGGACGATGCTCGCCCTGTGACCTTCCCCGCCATGGCCGAAGTGAAGCCTCAGCTGGAAGAAATGATGCGTCAGCGCAAGCTGGCCGAGTACCAGCAGAAAATCCTGAAAGAAGCCAATATCAAGTAATGGCTCTGCAGGCCGCTTTCTCATCCCGATAAGGCGGCTGGCAGGAAAGACAAATATGGCGCCTCAAGGGCGCCATATTTGTTTGTAGTGCAGGTCGTTCATGCGGTAATTAAAAGCCCAGATCACTGCTGAACCACCACCAGGACTATTCAACGCGCATTAAAACAAAAGGCAGTGCGTGCTTAGCGCACTGCCTAAAAGTCGAAAAATAGCTACCAGAGCAAATATCCTGCTGACTCATAGACTCTTGGCAAAAAAGCTAAGCCTGCAAGGTGGCAGAACTTCACTTCTTCCCCCTGCGCTATTCACCCGCCAGTAAAGCCAGGAACTGGGCTTCGTCCAGAATAGTCACGCCCAACTCCTGCGCCTTGGTCAGCTTGGAACCCGCCTCTGCACCTGCCAGCACATAGGCGGTCTTTTTGGAGACCGAGCCACTGGCCTTGCCCCCTGCTTCCAATACACGGCGTGTAGCTTCGTCCCGGCTCATGCTGGGTAGCGTACCCGTAATGACCACCGTTTTGCCCGCCAGCGGCAGATTAGCGCTATTGGCGCGGGCTTGCGCCTGTTGAGGTGTGACCCCAGCCGCCAGCAGCGCATCCAGGGCCTCCCGATTATGCGGCTCCTGGAAAAAGTGCCGTACGGAAGCTGCTACAACCGGGCCCACCTCATTGACTTGCAGCAGCGCTTCTTCATCAGCCTGCTCCAATGCCTGCAAGGAGCCAAAATGCTGTGCCAGATCGCGCGCCGTGGTCTCACCCACATGGCGAATGCCCAAGGCGTAAATCAAGCGATTCAAAGCCGGCTCGCGCACCTTATCAATCGCCTCGATCAGATTCTCGGCCGATTTGCGTCCCATACGCTCCAGTAGCACCAACTTTTCGACTTGCAGCTTGAAGATATCGGCCAAGGTATGCACCAGCCCGGTTTCCACCAACTGATCCACCAGCTTTTCACCCAAGCCTTCAATATCCAGCGCTTTACGGCTGGCGGCGTGAATCAGGGTTTGCTTGCGCTGGGCAGGACAAATCAGACCACCAGTACAACGCCAGGCAGACTCCCCTTCCAGACGCTCCAGTGCCGACTGACAAGCGGGACACTCCTTGACCATCTCGAAAGGCACGCTGCTCTCGGGGCGCTGCTCCAACACCACAGCAACCACTTCAGGGATCACATCACCAGCACGGCGTACCACGACGGTATCGCCCGCTCGCACATCTTTGCGACGCACTTCGTCTTCGTTATGCAGCGTGGCATTAGTGACTGTGACACCGCCCACAAACACCGGCTTCAAACGTGCGACGGGTGTGACAACCCCGGTACGGCCTACTTGGAACTCGATACTCTCCACACGCGTCATTTCTTCTTGCGCGGGGAACTTATGAGCAACGGCAAAGCGCGGCGCACGGGCCACATAGCCCAGAACACGCTGCGCAGCCAAAGAGTTGACCTTGTAGACCACACCGTCAATTTCAAAGGGCAAACCGGGACGACGTTGCTGGGTTTCACCGTAGAAATCCAGCAAGCCCTGCACGCCCTTCACGACTTTACGGTCGCGGCTCAAGGGCATACCCAGGCTTTCCAGCCAGTCCATCATGCCCGATTGAGTATCACGGGGCAGTGCCTCGCCAGCGGGTTCCGCAAACAAGGCACTTTGTGGCTGATTCGCAGCAGGCATGGGACTGACCTGACCCCAACCATAGGCAAAAAAGCGCAAAGGCCGTTTGGCAGTTATTTTCGGGTCCAGCTGACGCAAGCTGCCTGCGGCCGCATTGCGCGGATTCACAAATACTTTCTCGCCACGCTTGGTCTGGTTCTCGTTCAAGCGCTCAAAGTCCGCCCGGTTCATCAGAACCTCGCCTCGCACCTCCAGCACGGCGGGCAATCGTGCCGCATCGCCACGCAAGCGCAGAGGAATGGACTTGATGGTGCGAATATTGCTGGTGACGTCCTCGCCCGTGGTGCCATCACCGCGAGTCGATGCCTGTACCAACAGGCCTTGCTCATAGCGCAAGCTGATCGCCAGGCCGTCAAACTTGTATTCGGCCAGATAATCTACCCGACGGTCCAGTCCCACCACACCTGCCTCGACCAGGGTATCGGCGACACGCTTGTCAAAGGCCTGAACTTCTTCAGCATCAAAGGCATTACCCAAGGACAGCATGGGGACAGCGTGCTGAACCGTATCAAAACCGTCCAGTGGCGCTGCACCCACACGCTGTGTGGGCGAGTCCGGAGTAATCCATTCCGGGTGCTCGGCTTCCAGCGCCAGCAGCTCGTTCATCAATGCGTCGTATTGCGCGTCCGAAATGCTGGGCGCATCCTGAACGTAATAGGCCCAGTTATGCTGGGCCAGTTCTTCATGTAACTGCTGTACTCGCTTCAAGCTCACGAAAAAATCCTGCCTGTACGTTCCTGGCCTGCTGTAAAGCCAGCCTGCTCCAGGCGTTCGTACAGATTACTTAGTTGTTCATCAATGTTTTGGTCGGTGCTCTCGGGCAAGGGGCGACCTTGATCATCCAGCACCACGCCGTCCAGACGGCTGGCCAGATCACGGGCCACCGTTGCCATGCGGCTGAAGGCATGATCGTCCGCCGGGCTGTTGGGCAAATCCAGCAGCAAGTCGATACGCTCAATGCTGGCCGACTGAATATCTTTAGGCTGGACACCATCGAACATGGCGGTGAAACGGGGTTGCCCCGAATCTGCCAACCAGGCCAGTTGCTGGCCAAAGGGCAGAAAACCGGCATCCTTGACCATTTGAATCACGGACGAGGCAGGCATGGGGCCAGGCAAGCGCACCGACACGCCCACCAGGGCATCCAGATCAGCGCAGGTATTATCCAGGGCAGCCGCACGACGCAGCACATCATCCTGTTCCGGACCTTCTACCGAACCATCAAACTGCTGTGCCAGCGCTTGCGCAGCCATCCAGACCTGCGACCACTCGATCGCCGACAAGGGGCCACTACGGTTGGCCAGCAAAACGGCAATCTGCATGCTGGCGTAGGACTCGCCCGAACGCAGGCGAGCACGATGACCGCCCCCTTCGCATTCCGCAAAATAACGCACAGGCTTGGCACCGGTACGCGATACCGATTGCAAGGCCTGAGCCAGATCCTGAGCATCCACGGGCTGGCTGAAACTGATATCGATAACGGCCTCGGTCGTGCAGTCGGCCTCGGCCGCATCGTGCTCACCGTCAGCAGACGCAGAATCGCCGCCACGCGTCATGCTGGGCTCGCGGCGTTCCAGCTCGGTGAGCTGGCTCATCAAGGGATCGGTATCCCCATCCGGGAATTGGCTTTGCATCTGCTGGCGCACTCGGCGGTCTTGCCACCAGTTAAAGACCACCACGAGCAAGATGAGCAAAATGCCCAATAAAATCAGTGCGATTTGCAAATCACTCATTGTCAGTTCCGTCGAATCAACACTAGCGGATTAAAAAAAACAGGCTTACACACTGCTCATTTGCATGGCAGCGTCTACGTCCACTGCCACAATTCGGGATACACCTTGCTCTTGCATGGTGACCCCGATCAGTTGTTTGGCCATCTGCATGGCAATTTTATTGTGAGAAATAAATAAAAACTGGGTTTGATCACTCATGCTGGCCACCAGATTGGCATAGCGTTCGGTATTCGCATCATCCAGTGGCGCATCCACCTCGTCCAGCAAACAAAAGGGCGCGGGATTGAGCTTGAAGAAGGCAAAAACCAGCGCTGTCGCTGTCAATGCCTTTTCACCACCAGAGAGCAAATGAATCGTGCTATTGCGCTTGCCTGGTGGCTGAGCCATGACCTGCACCCCAGCTTCCAGCACTTCATCGCCCACCATCGTCAGTTTAGCCTCTCCACCACCAAATAGCCTTGGGAAAAGCTCGCCAAAGTGCTGATTAACGATGTTGAATGTTTCCATGAGCAACTGGCGCGTCTCGCGGTCAATCTTGCGAATTGCATCTTCCAGGGTCTCGATGGCATCACTCAAATCTTTATGCTGAGCATCCAGATAGGTCTTGCGTTCCTGGGCCGTAGTCAGCTCCTCAAGGGCCGCCAGGTTCACCGGACCCAGGCCTTCAATCTGGCGCGAGATACGCTGCACTTCAGACTGCAACCAGCCCACACGCTGCCATTCCGGTGTCTTTTCCTGTAACAAGCTCCACAGTTCGGAACGGTTCACCTTTCTGCTGTCCAGCTGTTCAGCAAACTGTTCGACCGCCAGACGCGACGCTTGTTCCTGCAACTGCAATTCAGTGACTTGCTCGCGCAAGGGTGCCAGATTCTTTTCGTTCTCGGCACGAGCCTGTTCATGCTCACGCAATTGGGCAGCCAGCGTATCGAGTTGAATTTTTGCCAGACGAACGGCTTCTTCACGTTCGGCACGCAACTCCAGGGCATCTTGCAAACCGGCTTGTGCAGCGGAAGCATCCAGATCCAGCAGTTCGCCTTGCAAACCTTCCAGCTGACCGGCTGTGCGTTGTGCCTGCTCCTGCGCCAGGGCCAGATTGCGCTGCAGTTCGGCCATGCGCTGCACCAAAGCACGCTCGGCAAACTGGGCATCATGCACGGCGCGCTCACGCTCGTGTACGGTACGACGGGCCTGTTCTGCCTGTTCAGCGCCCTTCTCGCCTTCCATCTGCGCTTCGGCAAACACGCCCTGATGTTCAGCCAGCTCTACATCCAGCGTTTCAAAGCGGGCCTCGAATTCCTCGCGGTTCGCCTGCAGCTCTTCGCGCTGTACCGCCAGTTCTTCCAGCTCTTCGTTGATGCGGCTACCACGCTCTTGCGACTGCTGCGCCTGTTGGGCCAACTTGGAGTGCTCCAGCTGCACATCGTGCATCCGAGCTGTCAGCTCGCCCACGCGGGCTCGGGCCGGAACCAGGCCGTTACGCACTTGCTGCAAGGCCATTTCGGCCTGGGTGCTGGTATGGCCCAGTTCATCGACAATCAGTTGAGCGCCGCGCAGCTCGCGCTCCAGATGAGCAATTTCCTGCTGACGTGCCAGCATCCCGGCTTGTTCGGAGTCGGGTGCATAAAAGCGAATGCTGTGCTTATCCACCAAATGGCCGTCACGCACCACGATTGCCATTTGATCTGTCAGTTGATCGCGCAAGCTCAGGGCCTGCTTCAAATCCTGACAGACATAAACCTGGTGCAACCAATTATCCAGCAAGCTGCGCAAGCCACCCTCTTGCTGTCGCAACACCGAAGTCAACAAGGGTAAATCCAGGACAGGCTTGGCCGGCGCTCCCGCTTCGGGCAACTGATAAAAACTTAAACGGGCCGGTGGTGCATCACTGACGAAAGCTGCGGCCATATCCAGGCGGCGCAGCTCCAAGGCCGTCATGCGCTCGCGCAGCACAGCCTCCAGCGCTGTTTCCCAGCCTTTTTCCACGCCCAGGCTTTGCCATAGACGCTTCATGCTCTCCAGTCCATGCTTGGCCAGCCAGGGTTCCAGAGTTCCCTTGCGCGCCACATCCTCCTGCAAACGACTCAAGGCCAGATGACGTGCTTCCAGGCGGGCCATATCCTGCCCGCCTTGCAAGGCTTGCTCCTGCGCCTTCTTGCGCTCCTCTTCCAGTCGAGGAAGTTGGGCTTCCAGTTGCTGCATATGCTCCTGAGCTTGCTGCAACTGGTTTTGCAGCATGTTCAGATCGCCTTGCAGGCGCTCCAGATTGTCCGGGTCCGGAGCATTAAGTTCGCGCAACTCCTGTTTCAAGCGCTCCTGACGCTGCTCCACGCCTTGAATCTGGCGGTCGGCATCACGCTGTGATTGCGCAGCCAGGGCCAAGTTCTGTTCCAGACGCGCCAAAGCCATGCGCATTTCGTCCCGACGCTGGGCCTGTTCGCGTACACGCAGCTCCAGATCGGGCAAGGCGCCTTGCGCCTCCTCCAGCAGAATCTGTAATTCTTCCAGCTTTACCGCGGCTTCTTCGCGCTGCTGCTCACTGTTTTCCAGTTCTTGCTGGCAATGTTCTTGTTGTTCAATCCAGTCATGCTGCTGTTGTTCCAGTTGCTCACGGCGCTGCGCCATGCGGCTGCGCGAATCCAGCACGTGGCGGATTTCCGCTTCCAGGCTGGACACTTGAGAGCCCGCCTCATACAACTGGCTTTGCGCCAGATGCAAGGCATCGCCAGCCTGTAAATGAGCTTGTCGCTGCGACTCCAACGTGGATTCGGCATGCCGCAAACCGGCAATGGATTCTTCCAGCTTGGTCTGAGCCTGTTCAATCGCCAGGAAACGGGCTTTTTGATCGCTCTGTGCATTGGACTCT
Organism: Alcaligenes sp. RM2; assembly: GCF_052931795.1. Taxonomy (NCBI): domain Bacteria; kingdom Pseudomonadati; phylum Pseudomonadota; class Betaproteobacteria; order Burkholderiales; family Alcaligenaceae; genus Alcaligenes; species Alcaligenes sp. RM2. The sequence goes on along the minus strand of NZ_JBRFIO010000001.1, from coordinate 298,620 downwards.
TTCAGCAGCCACAGCAGGTTTTGCTTGAGCTCACCGTCTTGCTGCAAGTCACGATACTGGCGTGCCACTTCGGCCTGCGCCTGCAGTTTCTCCAGCTGCGCATCCAGTTCTCTTTGAATGTCTTCCACTCGCAGCAGGTTTTCACGGGTATCGCGCAAGCGGCTTTCTGTTTCGCGACGACGCTCCTTGTAGCGCGATACGCCCGCGGCTTCTTCCAGAAACACACGCAGTTCTTCCGGCTTGGCTTCAATCAGGCGGTTGATCATGCCCTGCCCGATGATGGCGTAACCCCGCGCCCCCAAGCCCGTACCCAGGAAGATGTCGTGAATATCACGCCGACGAACCGCCTGATTGTTCAGAAAGTAGCTGCTGGTCCCGTCCCGGCTCAGGACACGCCGTACCGAGATCTCGGCATAGGTGCTCCACTGACCCGAGGCCCGCCCTTCAGAATTATCGAAAACCAGCTCAACCGATGCGCGGCCCGCCGGTTTGCGTTGCGAGGAGCCATTGAAAATCACGTCCTGCATGGACTCGCCACGCAGCTCGGAGGCTTTGCTCTCGCCCAGCACCCAGCGCACCGCATCGATGATGTTGGATTTTCCACAGCCGTTGGGCCCGACAACGCCAACCAACTGACTGGGAGTTGGGATGGAGGTCGGGTCCACAAAGGATTTGAAACCAGCTAGTTTGATCTGGGTTAGACGCACAGGGTAGAAGTCAGCTCAGAAAAGACCAATTTGAACAGGCGCACAGGCGCATCTTGATCTGCCCGGCACCGCGAGTCGTATGATACCGCAGCACCTGCCACCCACAGCAAAACACGCCAAAAAACAAATGAAAACCACGGCACGGCTGCTGGGATGATAAGGCAGTAAACTCCCCCTTGCCGTCAAGTCCTGTTTACCCTGCTTGGCAAGCAGGACAAGAGTGTCAGACAGGGCATTTACAATAGCGCTTTGCCAGCGCCCGCCCGGCCAGAAAATCCGCGCAGACAGATAGCCGCAATGAATTTCTGATACCACTGCCCCCGCAGTCCCTGTTATTCTTGCTCCCCATCTCTCTTCGTAAATTTCACACCGGCTCAGGCTTGGTCAGAAAAACCATGGGGAGCCGCCTTGAAAAAGCTCCCCAGGCCTGACACCTGGCTTTGATTCGTGCTCTGCAGTCCCGAGACTGCACCTGTGGGCACACGTATTCGGGATGTATTTTGAATAAAGGATTTTATCTGGTCATGGCCGCGCAGGCATTGTCGTCAGTTGCCGACAATGCCTTGCTGATTGCCGCCATCGCCCTGATCGCTGACCTGCACGGACCTATCTGGATGGTCCCCATGATGAAATGGTGGTTTGCGCTGTCCTACGTGCTATTGGCCGCTTTTGTAGGGGCCTTTGCCGACTCGTATCCCAAGGGCCGGGTGATGTTCGCCACCAATGCCATCAAGCTGATAGGCTGTATGTTGATGTTCTGCCACCAGTACTTTGGCATGAACGACTCCCAGCAGCTGGTTCTGGTCTTTGTCTCCTACACCCTGGTAGGTATCGGTGCTGCTGCCTACTCTCCCGCCAAATACGGCATCGTCACCGAAATGCTCAAGCCCGAACAGTTGGTCAAGGGCAATAGCTGGATTGAAGGGCTGACCGTTCTGTCCATCATCGGCGGCACCGTGCTGGGCGGCATTCTGATCAACCCGTCGATCGCCAGTTCGCTGGCCGAACACCCCCTGATTGCACCTTTGGCCCAGACGCGTGCCGAAGTCGCTATCTTGCTGATTTCCTTTATCTACCTGTCGGCAGCGCTGTGCAACCTGCTGATTCCCCGCACCAATATCGACTACCCGCCCCAACAAAAGAACCCCATTCTGCTGCTCAAGGAATTCCGTACCTACGTACATATTCTGTGGCGTGACAAGCTGGGCCAGATCTCGCTGGCAGTAACCACTTTATTCTGGGGTGCCGGTGCCACGCTGCAATTCATTGTGATCGAATGGGGCGCTCAGCATCTGGGCTACCGTCTGGACCAGGCCTCGGTTCTGATGGGCGTGGCCGCATTGGGTACGGTCTTTGGCGCCGTTTTTGCGGCCCGCGTTCCCTTGAAGAAATCACTGGCCGTTCTGCCAGTGGGCGTGGCAATGGGCTTTGTGGTTCTGCTCATGCCTTTGGTGCACGAGAAATGGGCGGTCTACACCCTGCTGATGGGCATCGGCGGCTTGTCCGGCTTTTTCGTCGTTCCCATGAATGCCCTGCTCCAACATCGTGGCCACGTCATGTTGTCGGCCGGTCATTCCATTGCCGTGCAGAACTTCAATGAACAGCTGAACATTCTGTTCATGCTGGCGCTGTACAGCCTGCTGTTGTGGCTGCGTTTGCCCATCAACTACATCATTGTGTTCTTTGGCCTGATGGTAGCGTCCTTGATGACGGTATTCATCATCTGGAAAAACGCCAATCTACGCGCGCATCCCGAGCTGGAGGCCTGCATAGGCCAGGAAGGTCATGGGCAGGCCTTGACGGCCAAGTAAGGGACAGCCCCAAAAAGGCACTACACCCCAAAAGTTGGACTTGAATCCAATCTTTGGGGTGTTTTTCCATGATGACGTCTGACGAGGCAACCCAGCGCTAAAAGCCGCCTGCAAGAACTGAGATCAGGACTGGCCCTGCAACTTGCGCAGCAAGGACAAATCCCGCCAGGCATTGGCTTTGTGCTGCGGGCGCAGCAACAGCGAGGCAGGATGGTAAGTCACCACCAAAGGCAGGCTACGACCCTGGGCATCGGTATACGTCAGGGCCTGGCCCCGCAAAGCCTCCAGATCTTCATCACGACCACTTAGTGCCACCGCCGCCAAATGGCCAACGGCCAGCAAGCGACGGGGCTGTACCAAGCGAATTTGTGCATCCAGAAAGGCACGACACGCGGCCAGCTCTTCTTGGGTGGGTGGACGGTTGCCCAAGGGGCGGCATTTCACCAGATGCGTTTTATAGACCGAAGCATCAGGAATCGCGCTGTTAAGCATGGCTTGCAAAAGCAGACCGGCTTTGCCATCAAAAGGCTGGGCGCTGCGATCATCGCTGGTGCCCGGCGCTTCACCAATAATCATCCAGTCCGGCTCGGACAAGAGCTCTGAACCAAATACCACTTGAGCGCGGCCCGTATGCAAACCGCATTCCTGACAAGCCTGTACCTGCTCCAGCAAGCTGGCCATATCCTGGGCTTTTTCGGGCTGAATCAGTACAGCAGGCCGCTGAACCACTTCCTCCACAGGAGCCGCTGCAACAGGTCGAGCGCCGGATTTACGCAAAACCGCCAGCGCCTGATCACGCGCCGACATGGCATCAGTAGCCGCTGCGGGAGCTGAAACAGGCGCAGGGCTGCCTGCATCATCCAGATTTCGGCCTGCAAACTGAGCCGTCTGCGGGGCCGCTGCAGCCTCTTGCGCAGGGGCTGCTGCTATGGCTGCGGATTGCCCAAGCGGCTGTGCCTGCGGCAGACGCGCCAGAAAAGCACGCTCCAGCCCCAACTCCAAAAGCCAGGTGCGTTGCAGAGGGGAGATAGGCTGAAAATCGATCATGCCCCAGCCCTGCTGGCCAGGTTCAGACTCATCAAGACCGCGTCTTCACGCAGTCCATCGCCTAGCGGATAGTAGTTTTTACGCAGGCCATCCGCCTTGAAACCGTACTTCTGATACAGGCCGATAGCCGGAGCATTCGAAGCTCGCACTTCCAGAACCACGCGCTCCAGTTGATGCTGACGAGCCCACTGCAGGCCGTCGTCCAGCAATTGCCAAGCCAGACCGCGCCGCTGCTGTTCAGGGGCCACCCCAATCAGCAAAAGCTCAATCATATCGGGAGCTTGCAGCCAAACGGCATAGCCTTGCACCTGGCCTTGTTTGTGAATGATCCGGGAGCAGTACGCGCTATTGCCCAGGGCATCCGTGAAGTTGCCTGCCGTCCAGGGATGGCTTTCCACACGACGCTCAATATCCAGCACGGCGGACACATGCCCGGCCTGCATGGCTTCAATTTGTAGAGGTTGATCCAGAGCCGCAGGGTTTCCACCCAAGCCCTGCTCACGCTCCTGAATGGTGTAAGCGACTTTCTCGCGCACATACAGCGGCATGGCCAGATCCGGGGAGATACCCCGCCCTTCGTCCAGATCATGCAAAGCCAAATGCGCCACGCTGGCACCTGTTGCACGCCATGCCTGACCCACCTCCCAGCCCTGTGCTAGAACAGCTGGGGCCAGATCAGGAAACTGCTCCAATGCGTCACCGACGACTTGAATAGGCTGCTGCTCTGCGATCAAACCTTCAGCCTGCAAACGGGCGATCCAGGTAGTGACCTGCGCGGCATCCAGCAAGACCGGGCCTTGCAGCACAGACCAGGACTTCTCAGCTGCCCAGCAGTAGACAGCCGCGTAGACCTCTTGCATGCGCGCATCCTGTGCCACCACATAGGCTGTGCCTTCTACCGGCGTACCGCAAGCAGCAGCCGCCAGTAAGGAGGAAACGGGCAGCACCGGCAGGTCCAGAGCAAAAGCCATACCTTGAGCTACACCACAGGCCACGCGCAGGCCGGTAAAACCACCAGGGCCTTGGCCGAAAGCAATCGCCGTCAGGGCGTGCCTATCCAGACCGGCCTGCTCCAGCAGTTGCTCGGCCATGGGCAAAAGGCGTTCGGCATGATCGCCAGTCCCCTCGTGGCTCAGCTCCACCAGCGAAATACCCGCTTGGGTGCGAGACAACAAGGTCAGTTCACAGAGATTGGAGGAAGTCTCCAGGGCAAGAATATGTGCATCCATCGCGCTATTTTAGTTTAAGCAGACTCAAAATAGGCAGCTCCCTGGGATCGGACAAGGACAAAGCAGTCCACCATGGAATTTCGGGTGTATTTGCCCTCTGGCCGCTCTTTTTTTGACCTGACTCAAGCCGGGCTGTCAAACTATTTGCCACCATATAATCTTCTGTGAAGCCAGTCCAAATCCGCTGCAAGGCGCATAAATAGTACAAAACGCTTAATGTGTAATATTTTTCTACACCCCCCTATACGCGGTTTCTGATGCCTGTTACATTTTCGCTATGAATACGCCGACCCCCCCCCTCACCCGCAAAATCCTTGTCGTTGACGACGATCCCCGGCTGCGCGATTTATTGCGCCGCTACTTGTCTGAACAAGGGTTCAACGTTTTCGTCGCCGAAGACGGTAAAGAAATGGCCAAACTCTGGCAACGCGAGCATTTCGATCTGCTGGTACTGGATCTGATGCTGCCAGGCGAGGATGGCCTGTCCATCTGTCGTCGGCTGCGCGGCGGACACGACAACACTCCCATCATCATGCTCACAGCCAAGGCCGAAGAAATCGACCGTATCGTGGGCCTGGAGATGGGCGCCGATGACTACCTCATCAAACCTTTCAACCCCCGCGAACTGCTAGCCCGTGTCAACGCTATCTTGCGACGCCGTGGTACCGAGGAACACCCCGGCGCACCTAGTCAGGAAAATGAATCGATCGAGTTCGGCCCCTATGTGCTGAACCTGTCCACACGAACACTGACACGCAACAACGAAGTCGTCCCCATCACAACGGGCGAGTTCTCCGTGCTGAAGGTGTTTGCCCGTCATCCCAAGATCCCCTTGTCGCGCGACAAACTGATGGAACTGGCGCGTGGCCGCGAATACGAAGCTTTTGACCGCAGCCTGGACGTGCAGATTTCGCGTCTGCGCAAGCTGATCGAACCCAATGCCTCCAAGCCCGTGTTCATTCAAACGGTCTGGGGTCTGGGCTACGTTTTTGTTCCAGACGGCGGTAACTGACCTTGTCTTCCGGTCAGCAAGAAGGGCGGCCCGCCGTGGCCGCCCAACGCCGAGCAACAAAAAACTCAAGTATCCGGCTGGGTTTATTCAGCCGGTCTTTTTTATTGCTCGCAGCGTTGATGCTCGTCAGCCTGGGTGCCTGGCTGCAAGTATTCTTCAGTATGGAAGAAGGCCCACGCGCAGCCCAAATGGCGCAGCGCGTGGCGTCCATTGTCAGCATCACCCGCTCGGCCCTGGTGTACGCGCCCCCGGCGGTACGCCCTGCCCTGTTGCTGGATCTGGCCACCAAGGAAAGTCTGCGCGTGCAACCACGCGAGAACACGGACGAACTGGAACCCCTGCCGCGCTCCAACTACTGGCAGCACGTCTCTACCGAAGTGCGTGGCGCACTGGGCAGCCAGACCTTGATCATGTGGTCGGTCAACAGCGTGCCGGGCATCTGGGTTTCCTTTGATATCAATGAAGATCAGTATTGGCTGGTCTTTGATCGCGAACAATTAAGTCTGACTGCCGGCGTGGAATGGCTTGGCTGGGGCGCTACCGCCTTGCTGCTGGCCTTGATTGGTGCCGCTGTCAGTGTGCGTTTTGTGAACCGGCCTTTGGCTCAGTTGGCCAAAGTGGCTCAGCAACTGGCCCGTGGCGAGACCCCAAGTACCCTGCCTGAAAAAGGTCCGGTTGAAATCCGCGACATGAATATCGCCTTTAACCGCATGGCGCGCGACATTCGCCAGACGGAGGCCGACAGGGAAATCATGCTGGCCGGTATTTCGCACGACTTGCGCACACCGCTGGCGCGCATGCGTCTGGAAATTGAATTAAGCCAGGTCTCGGACGAAACCCGCGCCGCCATTGACGAGGACCTGGCCCAGATTGACCACAGTATTGGTCAGTTGATGGAATACGCCCGTCCCGCTACGGCAGTCCCTGAACATGGCATTGATGTTTCCGCCGTGCTCAATGACGTCTACGAACGCGAACGCACGCATACCGAATCGCTGGGTGGAATTTTGACGGCCTCCGTCGAACCCAATCTGTATGCTCGCATCAGCGCTCACGACTTGAAGCGTATCGTCTCCAACCTGATCGAAAATGCCCGTCGCTATGGACGCAGTCCTGAGGATGATCGGGCACGCATTGAGCTGTCGGCGCATCAGCATGGCAATATTCTGGTGATTGCCGTCAAGGATCAGGGAGCCGGTATTGAAAAGGGCGATATCCAGCGCCTGCTGCGCCCCTTCTCGCGCGGCGTCTCTGCACGCACAGGCGTCAGTGGCGCAGGCTTGGGACTAGCTATTGTGGAGCGTTTGCTGGGACAAGTCGGAGGTCACTTCGAGCTGGTCAGTGCGCCGTCCGAGGGCTTGACCGCGCGCATTCAATTGCCCCGCATCCGTGCCAGTCGTAATGCACCTGGAACGCAAGGCGATAAAGACACCAAAGCCATCTGAGTACCTTGAGCCTTAGGCAGGGGATAGCCCCCCTTGCCCAAGGCCGGGTTCAGTCCCAAGCCGATCAAGCACGGTACAACAGGGCGACTGAGGTCACCGCAATCCCTTCCTGGCGTCCCACAAAACCGATCGCCTCGTTTGTTTTACCCTTGATGTTCACACTGCCGGGTTCCAATTGCAGATCGGCCTCGATATTGGCCACCATCGCCGGAGCATGTGGTGCGATCTTGGGTTTTTGCGCATGAATCGTGGCATCCACATTGCCTACCAACCAGCCCGCCGCGCGTACCTGCTCATAAGCATGACGCAGCAGCACTCGACTATCGGCACCCTTGTATTTTGGGTCCGTGTCCGGAAAGTGACGCCCAATATCTCCCAGACCCGCCGCCCCCAAAATCGCATCGGTAATGGCGTGCAGCAAGGCATCGGCATCCGAATGACCCATCAGGCCATGCGTATGCGGAATGGTGACGCCGCCCAGAATCAAAGGCCGGCCTTCGCACAGCACATGCACATCAAAACCTTGTCCTACGCGAATCGGCATGCTCATAACCATTTCTCCATCAATTCAAAATCTTCAGGCCAGGTGACTTTAAAATTCCGCGCCGAACCCAATATCAATAAGGGTTGGCTGCCCGTCAACTCCATGGCGCTGGCCTCATCCGTCACCGCAAAACCCTGTTCTTTAGCCGCTAGCAGAGCCTCACGCAAAGTATGGCCAGGAAACAGCTGGGGAGTCTGCGCTAACCACAGTCCATCTCTGTCCACTGTTCCCTGCACCGCGACCGGCTCGGCGGGCGTTGCGCGCTTGACGGTATCAGGCACGGGTAAAGCCAGCAAGCCACCGCGTTGCGCCTGCAAGCAGGCATCAATCAGGCGCGCCAAAGCCTTCCTGGGCAAACCGGGACGAGCAGCGTCGTGAACCAGAGCCCAGGCTTGTTCGTCCTTATCCAGGCTCTGCAAGGTATTGAGCACCGTTTCTGCTCGCGTTTCTCCACCACAAGGCAGACAAATCGTGCGCGGCAAGCCTTCCAGGGCGGCGGCGGCCCAGGTATCACCGGGGGCCACGGCCACCCGCACCTGGCTGATGCGCTCATCAGCCAGCAAAGCCTGTACCGAGCGGCGCAACATGGGCTGCCCACCCAGCAAACGGTATTGCTTGGGCAAGCCTTGCGCCTTCGTGGCAGAATCCAGGGCGCGCGAGCCAATACCGGCGGCTGGAACAATTGCAATCAAGGTAGTCTTCATAGGTGGGTGATTTTATAATGACAATCCTGATGGAAACCGAAAAACAGCACTCCCTGTCCCTGCCCAGCACCCAAGATGTGCTGGCTGCCTTACGCCCCGGTCAACGCTACTCGCAGCCCATGCCCCCCGGCTCGGGTGATGCCTGCCTGATTGCCGACCTGGCCCGCCAACATAAAGCGCCTATTCTGGTGCTCTGCGCCGATCCCTTGACGGCCCAAAGGCTGGCCGAGGAGATCCTGTTGTTTGGCCCCGCCCTGCGCGTTCGCCAACTGCCGGACTGGGAAACACTGCCATACGACAGCTTCTCTCCGCACCAGGATCTGATCTCCGAGCGTTTGCGCACCTTGCATGCCCTGACCATGCACGAGGTCGATGTACTGACGGTCCCCGTCACCACCGCCTTGTATCGTCTGGCACCGCCCTCCTTTCTGGCCGCCTACACCTTCTCATTCCGCCAGGGCGACGAGCTGGATGAGGCGCAACTGCGCGCCCAGTTGATGTTGGCCAACTACACCCATATGACACAGGTCAGCGCTCCAGGCGAATTCAGCATTCGCGGTGGCCTGATTGACCTGTTCCCTATGGGTTCAGTGCTGCCTTATCGTCTGGACCTGTTCGACAACGAAATTGAAAGCATACGCAGCTTTGATATCGACACCCAGCGCAGCCTGTATCCGGTCAAGGAAATCCAGCTGCTACCCGGCCGTGAATTCCCCATGGATGAAGAGGCGCGCACGCAATTCCGGGCTCGTTTTCGCGAGTTCTTTGAAGGCGATCCTTCACGCGCCCTGCCCTATAAAGATGTAGGCAATGGCATTGCCTTTGCCGGTATTGAATACTATCTGCCGCTGTTCTTTGAAGAAACGGCCACCTTGATGGACTATGTGCCCCAAGGTAGCCTGGTCATTACTCACGGGGATGCACAAAACGCGATTGGCCGCTTCCAGAGCGATACTCATAGCCGTTTTTCCTTCCTGAAGAACGACCGTGAACGCCCGATTCTGCCTCCAGAAAGCCTGTTTTTGTCAGACGAGCAGTTTTTCAATGGCATCAAGCCTTTCAGCCGCCTGAGCCTGAGCGCCCAGGCTGACAACCAGCCTATCGCTCATCCCGATTTCGAGCCTTTGCCTGTGGTCGCGGTAAACCGACGCGACAAGGATCCATTGTCTCAACTGCGGCAAGAAGTGCTGGACCCGAAAAACCGGACCGTGCTGTGTGCAGATTCGGCAGGTCGTCGAGAAACGCTGCTGCAGATGCTGCGTGAACATGATCTGTCACCCGCAACAGACTGCCAGAGTCTGGCCGATTTCCTGGAGTCAGACGCGGCTTTTGCCCTGGTCGTCGCGCCTTTGTCACGTGGCTTTGCCTTGGTGCATGACAGCCTGAGCCTGCTGACTGAAAACGACCTTTACCCCACCCAGACTCGCACCCAAAGCAGCCGTCGCCGCAACGAGCGCAGCAGCGATGTGGAAGCCATGGTGCGGGACCTGTCCGAGCTACGTGAAGGCGACCCCGTCGTTCACGCCGAGCACGGGATTGGTCGCTACTGCGGCCTGAAAGAAATGGACCTGGGCGAAGGCCCGGTCGAGTTCCTGCACCTGGAATACGCCAAAGGCAGCACTTTATATGTGCCCGTAGCCCAGTTGCACGTGATTGCCCGTTACAGCGGTGCTGATCCCGAGCATGCACCTTTACACCAGCTCGGCTCCGGCCAATGGGATAAGGCCCGCCGCCGTGCTGCGAAACAAGCACGTGACAGCGCTGCGGAATTACTGGCCCTGTACGCTCAGCGCGCCGCTCGTGAAGGCTTCAAGTTCAAGCTGCCGCTCAATGACTATCAAGCCTTCTCCGAAGGGTTTGGCTTTGAGGAAACACCGGACCAGGCTGCTGCCATTGAAGCCGTCGTGAACGACATGACGTCAGGCCAGCCTATGGACCGACTGGTTTGCGGGGATGTGGGCTTTGGTAAAACCGAAGTCGCCCTGCGTGCCGCCTTTCTGGCCGTGGCCAATGGCAAACAGGTTGCCCTGTTGTGCCCAACCACTCTGCTGGCCGAGCAACATGCGCAGACCTTCTCGGACCGTTTTGCCGACTGGCCTATCCGTGTTGCCGAACTGTCCCGCTTCCGTTCGACCAAGGAAACGCAGGCCGCGATTGCGGGCCTGCGCGATGGCAGCGTAGATATTGTGATTGGTACGCACAAAATCCTGTCCTCGGACGTGCGTTTCAAACAACTGGGTCTGGTCATCATCGACGAGGAACACCGCTTTGGTGTGCGCCAGAAAGAGGCCTTGAAACAGCTGCGTGCCGAAGTCGATATCCTGACCCTGACCGCTACACCTATTCCACGCACCTTGGGCATGTCCCTGGAAGGCATACGGGACTTTTCCGTCATTGCCACGGCACCGCAAAAACGTCTGGCGATCAAGACCTTCGTGCGTCGTGAAGATGGCAGCACCATACGCGAAGCACTGCTGCGCGAATTGAAACGCGGCGGTCAGGTCTACTTCCTGCATAACGAAGTCGAAACCATTCACAACCGCCGTGCCCGTCTGGAAGAACTGGTGCCGGAAGCCAGTATTGCAGTGGCCCACGGCCAAATGCCGGAACGCGAACTGGAAACCGTCATGAAGGGCTTCTACCAGAAGCGCTACAACGTGCTGCTGTGCACCACGATTATTGAAACCGGCATTGATGTACCCACGGCCAATACCATCGTCATCCACCGTGCGGATCGCCTGGGTCTGGCTCAACTGCACCAGCTGCGCGGACGAGTGGGTCGATCCCACCACCAGGCTTATGCCTATCTGCTGACCCCCGGCGAGGATGCCATCACCAGCAATGCGAAAAAGCGGCTGGAAGCCATTCAAGCCATGGAAGAACTGGGTGCCGGCTTTTTCCTGGCCATGCACGATCTGGAAATCCGGGGTGCCGGTGAAGTGCTGGGCGAATCCCAATCCGGCGACATTCAGGAAGTGGGCTATTCCATGTATGCGGATATGCTCAACACCGCCGTCAAAGCCCTGAAAGCGGGTGAAGAGCCTGACCTGGACTCGCCCTTTGCCTTGCAGTGCGAAGTGAATCTGCATACTTCTGCGCTGCTGCCGGCCAACTATTGTCCGGACGTGAATGCCCGTCTGGGACACTACAAAGCCCTGTCACACGCCCGTACCGAAGACGACCTGATCCATATCCATGAGGAGCTGATCGACCGCTACGGCCTGCTACCAGAAGCGGGCGAAAACCTGCTGGCCGTGCATCGCTTGCGCATCAAGGCCGAACCGCTGGGTATTGTGAAAATCGATGCCAGCGAAGCTCAAGCGACGATTCAGTTTTCCTCCAAGCCCAATGTGGACGCGGTCAGCATTATTGAGCTGGTGCAAAAGAACAAGCAGGTACGCCTGGCTGGGCCGGACAAGCTCAAGGTTGAAATTGCCAAAGGCGAGGAAATCAAGAACCGTATTCAAGCCGTGCGTAATGTCTTGAACAGCTTGCGCAAAGAAAAGTAAGCCTTGAGTTTGCGGCGCCCACCTTCATTTTTTCGCCATACTAGGCTGACGATCCGCCGACATCAAACGTCCAGGCGGAACCAGTTCAACACGGCATCCAACGGAGAGTGATTCAAGGCAAAGCTGGCTTGCTCCTGCACCAACGGTTTGGCACGATAAGCCACCGAGTACTTGGCCTTGGACATCATGGGCAAGTCATTGGCCCCATCTCCAATCGCAATACACTGCTCTGGACCTGCACCCAGCTCAGCCGCCAGTTCCTGCAGGAAACGGGCTTTAGCCTGACCATCTACAATTGCGCCCAACACTTTACCGGTCAGTTTGCCGTCCACCACTTCCAAGGTATTGGAGTGGGCGTAGCTCAGACTGAAACGGTCTTTCATGCGCTCGGTGAAGAAGGTGAAGCCCCCCGACACCAGCAAAGTTTTCACCCCGTGGGCATGGGCCGTCGCAATCAAGCGGTCTGCACCCAGGTTAGGCTGCAAGCGCTCTTCATAGACGCGAGTCAGATCGCTGACGGGCACACCCTCCAGAAATGCGACACGACGATTCAGACTCTCGGTGAAGTCCTTGATTTCGCCGCGCATGGCCGCTTCAGTAATTGTGGCAACCTGCTCCTTGCGGCCAGCCATATCGGCGATCTCGTCAATACACTCGATATTGATCAGCGTGGAATCCATGTCCATTGCCAGCACACGCATTTCTTTCAGGCGATCAATCTGCTCCAGAAAAGCAAAATCCATCGCGCCGGTCTTGCACAGGGCCTGCACCTCAGCGCGTTGCGTAGCATCTGCACCCAGCAGGCGCACGGCGGTAGGACCCAGCTCCTGCACTCCATCGGCCTGCACCACTGCCGCAATTTTTTCGATGATGGCGCTATCCAGGCGCGGCCCTTGAAGAATGAGATGAGACATCAGATCGTCCACAAAGCAAGAAAATACAGCACAGCCACTGTGCCAAAAGACGATTATTGTAGCCTGCTGCGGCCCCGGCACGGCCCTGCCAACAGGCGCAATGTCAGTTTTCAGCCTGAACTCATCCTGCTACGATAAAAGCTATCGCGAAATGACCGAGGACGCCCTCCATGTACATCTGGCCCAACAATACCTTGCTGGATCTGCTCCACATCGAACATCCCATCATTCAAGCCCCTATGGCCGGCGCCCAAGACAGCGAACTGGCTATTGCCGTTGCTCGTGCTGGCGGCCTGGGCTCTCTGGCCTGCGCCATGCTCAGCCCGGAGCAGATTCGGGAACAAGTAGGCTTGTTCCGGCAAGCCGTATCGGCCCCTATCAATCTGAACTTCTTTTGTCATGAAGACCTGCGCCTGGAGCCAGAGGCTCTGCAAGAGTGGCGTCTGCGCCTGATGCCTTACTACCAGGAATACGGCCAGGACCCCAATCAGGAATTGCCCAAAGCGGCACGCGCGCCCTTCTCCAGCCAACATGCAGAATTGGTCGAAGACCTGAAACCCGAAGTCGTCAGCTTCCACTTTGGCCTGCCCTCCCCCGAGCTGGTCCAGCGCGTGAAAAAAGCCGGTGCCCTGATCATGTCCAGCGCTACCACGACGGCTGAAGCAGTCTGGCTGCAAGAGCACGGCGCCGACATCATCATCGCCCAGGGTCTGGAAGCCGGTGGCCACCGTGGCATATTCCTGGACGATAAAGTGCATACCCAAGTGGGCACCATGTCCTTGGTTCCCCAGATTGCCGATGCCGTCACTATTCCCGTAATTGCGGCCGGTGGTATTGCCGATGGACGCGGTATTGCTGCCGCCCTGGCCTTGGGCGCCAGCGCCGCTCAAATTGGCACGGCCTACCTGTTCTGCCCTGAATCCAAGATCACTCCACTGCATCGCGAAGCACTGTCCAATAGTCGCTCGGACAGCACAGCCTTGACCAATCTGTTCTCCGGTCGCCCTGCCCGCAGTATCCGCACTCGTCTGATGGATGAAATCGGTCCTTTAAGTGCCAGCGCTCCGGTATTTCCCCATGCGGGTTCGGCTCTCAGCCCGCTGCGTATCGAAGCCGAAAAACAAGGCCGTACCGAATTCAGTTCCCTCTGGAGCGGACAAAGCGCTGCCTTGGGTCGTGCCCTGCCTGCCGAGGAACTGACACTGGTTCTCGCCCAAGAGGCTCAGGGCGTCTGCAAGCGTCTGGGCGTGGCTGGCGCTACCCATGCTCCCCTGGACAAACCTTGATCGATTCTGCGGGCTGCACACGCGGTGTGCAGCCCCTCACATGCGTCAAAGCCAGCCGCTGACGGCATGGCCCAGACATTCAGGACAAAAAAAACCTCGCAAAATTGCGAGGTTTTTTCATGCAGTCAGCACTATTCAAACTTGCCCTTGGGATGACGCATCAAATAGCGATACACAAAGCCGGGGTACGCCATCACCAAAAATAAAGCAAAGGTAATGGTGTAGAACACCCAAGTCTGCTTGAACGGGTTACCGATGCTGGCTTCAAAAGCAAAGCCGTACGCACCCATAATCCCGTAAAACGCACAGACTTCCAGAAGGCGAGAAAAAAAGCCTTTGGAAACTTTCTGATGGCGGGAGCGCCAGGCCGGAAAGTAAAACATGGCTCCCACCAAAGCCAGACCCAAAAACAACTTGCCCAACATGACTGGCAAGGAGCTCAGGCCAGAGCTGGAGGCAATCACCGTGTAGATTCCCAAACCCAAAGCAGCCAGCACGGCCAGGTACACAAGGCCAACGATCAGCTGCAGCCAGGGCGAGAGGCCTGAGCGCTCGCCCGGCATGGACCAAGGCAAAACCAGCAAGGGCTTTTCCACGAGAAACGGCAGATTAGCCGTAATCACGGAAAGAACAATCAAGACCCAGATGGAAAGGCTTTGGTCCATAGTGCTACCTACTTAAAACTGCAAGGAAGACTGAATCACGCGGATGCAGGTGTCCATCAAGCCACCAGGCAAAACGCCCAGGCCGATAATCAGAACGCCGTTTACCAGCATGACCAGCTTGGTCAGCAAGCCCGTTGCCACAGGATGCTCTTCACCTTCAGGTTCGTCGAAGTAAACAACCTTCACGACACGCAGGTAGTAGAAAGCACCGATCAAGGACATGATGACGGCAAACACGGCCAGCCAGACATAGCCCGCACCCACCACAGCTTGCAGAACACTCAGCTTGGCAGCAAAGCCGGACAGCGGAGGAATACCAGCCAGGGAGAACATGGATAGCAGCCAGATCAAGGCCAGACCAGGGTTACGGCGGTTCAGGCCCTTCAGGTCGCTGATGTTTTCGCATTCAAAACCACGACGGCTCAGGATCAGGATCAGACCGAAAGTGCTCAGGGTGGTCAGAACGTAGATCACCACATAGAACAGCGAAGCACCGTAGGCTTGAGAGTGAGTCTCGCCATTGAACACGCCAGCCAGCAAGCCCAGGAAAATGAAACCCATGTGCGAGATGGTCGAATACGCAAGCATACGCTTGAGATTCTTTTGCATGATAGCAGTCAGGTTACCCAGAGCCAGCGACAGCACAGCCATGATCAGCAACATGGGCTGCCAGTCCACGGCAATACCGTGCAGAGCCTCAACCAGGAAGCGCATGGTTACGGCAAAAGCAGCCAGTTTAGGAGCAGCACCGATGATCAGGGTAACGGTAGTAGGAGCGCCTTGATAGACGTCCGGTGTCCACATATGGAAAGGAGCAGCCGTCAATTTGAAGGCCAGACCTGCCACAACAAACACCACACCGAAGACCAGAGCCAGACGCTCGGCTTGACCGTTAGCGATGACTTCAGCGATACGTGGGAATTCCAGATGGCCGGTAGCGCCAAAAATCATGGACATACCGTACAGCAAGATACCCGATGCCAACGCACCCAGAACGAAGTACTTCAACGCCGCTTCAATGGACTGACGGTGTTCACGACGCAGCGCAACCAGTGCGTACAGCGCAAAGGACATCAGCTCCACACCCAGATAAGCGGTCAACATGCTGTTGGCCGAAATCATGATCATCTGGCCCAGCAGGGCCATCAGAGTCAGGGTGTAGAGTTCACCACCGCGTTCCATCATGTCGCGCTGTTCAGCGTACTCACGACCGTAGATCAGGGTAGCGGCGACCGCAGCACACGAAAGCAGCTTCAGGAAGTGCGCCAACTCGTCTGCGACGAACAGGCCACCAAACGAGACACCGCTCACACCCTTGGACCACTGCCAGGCTACGCTGGCCGCAACCACGGCAAGCGTCAACAGGCTCAGAACAAACGTCGAGTGGCGCTGTTTGTGTTTGCTGAAAGCATCAAAAATCAGCACACACGAAGCCAGAACCAGGAGCAGGATCTCGGGCAAAGCCAGAGAAAAGTTAAAGGTAGTATCCATAGTGATTCGGCCTACAGTTTCGAGATGGAGACGTGTTGCAGCAACGCTTCAACCGAAACGTGCATGACCTCGGTAAATGGCTTGGGATAAACACCCATGCCCAGCACCGCAATCGCCATTACGCCAAGAACGAAGAACTCACGGCCACTCAGGTCGCTCATGCCGGCAACATTGTCGTTACCCACGGGGCCAAAGGCCACGCGCTTGAGCATCCACAGCGAGTAAGACGCGCCTGTAATCAGCGCTGTTGCTGTCAACAGACCGATCCAGAAGTTGTACTCCACCGCGCCCATAATGACGGTGAACTCACCGATAAAGCCGCTGGTGCCTGGCAAACCGCTGTTGGCCATCGAGAACAGCACAAAGAAGGTAACGAAACGAGGCATCACCTTGACCACACCACCGTAATCGGCGATTTGGCGGCTGTGCAGACGGTCGTACAGAACACCGATACACAGGAACATGGCACCGGACACGAAACCGTGCGAGATCATTTGCATGATCGCGCCTTCCATACCCGTGGTGTTGAACACGAAAAAGCCCAGCGTGACAAAACCCATGTGAGCCACAGAGGAGTAAGCCACCAGCTTTTTCATATCGTCCTGAACGATGGCGACCAGACCAATGTAGATCACCGCGACCAGAGACAGGGCAATGATGATTCCGGCCAGACCTTGCGAAGCATCAGGAGCGATGGGCAGGGAAAAGCGCAGGAAACCGTAAGCACCCAGTTTCAACATGATGGCAGCCAGCACCACGGAACCACCAGTAGGTGCTTCCACGTGGGCATCCGGCAACCAGGTGTGGACAGGCCACATAGGCACCTTCACAGCAAAAGCCATGAACAGAGCAGCAAAGATCAGCACCTGAGTGGTGTAATCCAGCGGCACTTTATGCCAGGTCAGGATATCGAAAGTACCGCCGGACACATTCCACAAGTAGATGAATGCGATCAGGGTCAACAGCGAGCCGAGCAAGGTGTACAAGAAGAACTTGACCGATGCATACACGCGGTTCGGACCACCCCAGATACCGATGATCAAGTACATCGGGATCAGCGTGGCTTCAAAGAACACGTAGAACAGCAAGCCATCCAGAGCGGCAAACACGCCAACCATCAGACCCGACAGGATCAGGAAGGCACCCATGTATTGAGCCACGCGGTTCTTGATCACCTGCCAGCCCGCCAGCACCACGATCACCGTGATGAAAGCGGTCAGCAGAACAAACCACATGGAAATACCGTCCACGCCAAGGTGGTAATTCACCTTGAAGGCATCAATCCAGGGGGCCAGCTCGACAAACTGCATGTCGGCCGTACCGGGATTGAAGCCCGTGTACAGAGGAATAGTGACAACAAGACCGGCAATCGAACCCAGCAGAGCCAGCCAGCGGGTGAAGGTGGGACGATCATCACGCCCCAGAGCCAGCACCAACAGGCCAGCGACGATAGGTACGAAAATCGCCAGCGTTAACCAAGGAAGAGTAGAAGACGCCATATCGCTAGCCATTTACCGAACCGTCAGTACAAAAAAGGATAAGAGCGCCAGGATCCCGAGGATCATGGCAAAGGCGTAGTGATAGACATAGCCGGACTGGATATGACGGCTGATTGCAGCCACCCAGCCCACTACGCGTGCACTACCGTTGACCACCAGGCCGTCAATCAGACCGCGGTCAGCACCTTTCCAGAGGCCCGTACCCAGGCAGCGAACGCCACGAGACAGCACTTGCTCGTTGAACCAGTCAACGTAGTACTTGTTCTCCAGGATACGGTAGATAAAAGAGCAGTTCTTTTTGATAGCGGCAGGCAAAGCAGGATTAACCAGGTACATGTACCAGGCCACCACAGCACCAGCCACAACCAGCCAGAATGGCAGCGTGCCAAAACCATGTAAGGCGTAAGCCATCCAGTCGGTCCAGTGCTCGGCCAGCGTTGCCATTGCAGGATGCTCGGGCAGAACCGTCACAATGCCTTCAAAGTAGCCACCGAACAGCAATGGATCAACGAACCAGATACCGGCGAAGATCGACGGAATGGCCAGCAGAACCAGAGGCAGCGTAACCACCCAAGGCGACTCGTGAGGATCGCCACCGTGAGCGTGATGGTCGTCGTGACCATGCGACTCGTCGTGCTTGACGTCACGGAAGCGCTCTTTGCCGTGGAATACCAGGAAGTACAGACGGAAGGAGTACAGCGAGGTGACGAACACACCGATCAGTGTGGCGTAGTAAGCGTAGGTCGAACCCCAGATACCGGCTTCGCCTGCGGCTTCGATGATGTGCTCTTTCGAGTAGAAACCCGAGAAGAACGGCGTACCCACCAGAGCCAGCGTACCGATCAGGAAAGTCAGCCAGGTAATAGGCATGTACTTGCGCAGACCACCCATATTGCGGATGTCCTGATCGTGGTGCATACCGATAATCACCGAACCAGCGCCCAGGAACAGCAAGGCTTTGAAGAAAGCGTGTGTCATCAGGTGGAACACAGCAGCCGAGTAAGCCGAAGCACCCAGAGCGACCGTCATGTAACCCAGCTGGGACAAGGTGGAGTAAGCCACAACGCGTTTGACGTCGTTCTGGATAATACCCAGCAAGCCCAGGAACAAGGCACCTGTTGCACCGATCACGATGATGAAGGACAGCGCGGTTGTCGACTGTTCAAACACAGGCGAGAAACGAGCCACCATGAAGATACCGGCCGTCACCATGGTCGCGGCGTGAATCAGCGCCGAGATAGGAGTAGGACCTTCCATGGAGTCAGGCAGCCAGCTGTGCAAAGGCACCTGAGCCGATTTACCCATGGCACCCACAAACAGGGCCAGAGCAGCAACGGTCAGCAATTGCCAGTCGGTACCGGGGAATGTCATGGTGCTCAGTTCCTGAACCTTGGCGAACACGTCGCTGTAGTTCATGGAGCCGGTGTAGGCGTAGAGCAAGCCAATACCCAGAGCAAAACCGAAGTCACCCACACGGTTGACCAGGAAGGCCTTCATGTTGGCAAAAATTGCAGTCTTGCGCTCGTACCAGAAACCGATCAGCAGGTAAGACACCAGACCCACCGCTTCCCAACCGAAGAACAGCTGCAGCATGTTGTTGGACATGACCAGCATCAGCATCGAGAAGGTAAACAGCGAGATGTAGGAGAAAAAGCGCTGGTAGCCCGGATCATCTTTCATGTAGCCAATGGTGTAGATATGCACCATCAGCGACACGGACGTCACCACCACCATCATCAGGGCAGTCAGCTTGTCGATCAGGAAACCGATATCCCACTGAATGCTGCCAATGGTGATCCAGGTGTAGACCGGACCGTTGAAGGTCTGGCCTTCCAGAACCTGCAACATGACCATGACCGAGCCGATAAAGGAAATCAGCACGCCCGCGATCGTAATCAGGTGAGCGCCTGTCTTGCCGATAAATCGACCCAGAAAGCCGGTACCGAACAAACCGGCTAGCGCCGAACCCACCAGGGGAGCAAGCGCAATCGTTAAGTAAAGATTTATGGAGTTCATTAGTGTGCTATCCCATCAACCCTTGAGCTGGTCGAGATCCTGGACATTGATCGAATTAAGGTTACGGAACAACAGAACCAGAATTGCAAGACCAATGGCCGCCTCGGCCGCAGCGACCGTCAGGACGAAAAAGACAAACACCTGACCTGCCTCGTTGCCCATCCAGGTGGAGAAGGCCACAAAGTTCATGTTGGCCGACAAAAGAATCAGCTCAACAGACATGAGCAAAATAATCAGGTTGCGACGGTTCAGGAAAAAGCCGAACAGGCCGATCGTGAACAGCACAGCGCCCAGGACCAAATAGTGCGCAAGCGTCAGCGTCATCATCATTTGTCTCCTGGCACGACAGCGTCAGCCGAACTGGACGCCGACGGCTTTTCGGTTTGAGAAGGAATGGAAACCATGCGCAGACGGTCTTGCGAACGAACCTTGACTTGTTCGCTGGAGACGGTGCGTTTGACACCTTCACGTTTACGCAGAGTCAGTGCAATGGCCGAGATCATGCCAACCAGCAGCACAATGCCACCGAGCAACACCGCCAGCACGTACTGGGAGTACATCAACTCGCCAATAACACGGGTGTTGTTGTAGTCCGCAGCCACCGCGGCAGCAGGTGCCGTTGTGAACCACAGCTTGGTCAGCACAAAGCCCATTTCCAGTACCATGATGGCGCCGATCAACAGCCCCATAGGCACGTGAGCCTTGAATTTCTTGGCAGCGGATTCCTGACGAACGTCCAGCATCATGATGACGAACAGGAACATCACCATCACGGCGCCCACATAGACCACCACCAGCAAGAGGCCCAGGAACTCGGCGCCCATCGTGATCCACATCATGGCGGCCGTGAAGAACACCAGAATCAAATGCAATACGGCTGTAACCGGATTCTTGGCAGCGATCACGCGATACGCGGCCACCACCATCACCAGCGCCAGCACATAAAACAGAACAGTAGTAAATAACATGAGTGTAGAGCTCCGGCCTTAGCGATAAGGTGCATCTGCGGCACGACGACGAGCGATCTCGTCTTCGTAGCGGTCACCGATAGCCAGCAGCATGTCCTTGGTGTAGTACAAATCGCCGCGTTTTTCACCGTGGTACTCGTGAATGTGCGTTTCCACGATCGAATCGACCGGGCAGCTTTCTTCACAGAAACCACAGAAAATACACTTGGCCAGATCGATGTCATAACGCGTAGTACGACGGGTACCGTCCTCGCGCTCTGCCGATTCGATCGAGATGGCCATGGCGGGACATACGGCCTCGCACAGTTTGCACGCGATGCAACGCTCTTCGCCGTTTTCGTAGCGACGCAAAGCGTGCAGACCGCGAAAACGTGGCGAAGCGGGCGTGGTTTCAACGGGATAACGCAGGGTTACCTTGCGCTTGAAGAAATACTTCCCCGTCAGGCGCATGCCTTTGAGCATCTCGGACAGCATCAGGCTGCCAAAGAAATCTTTGATTGCTTCCATAATCTTGCCCCTTAGCCTTAATGCCAGATGTTCCAGGGCGTCTGCATCCAGATCGCCACAATAACCAGCCAAACACCGGTCAGCGGGATAAATACTTTCCAGCCCAAACGCATGATCTGGTCATAGCGGTAACGTGGGAACGTTGCACGGAACCAGATGAACATGGAGACCACGACAAAGGTCTTCAGACCCAGCCACAGCCACCCCGGAATCCAGGTAAATGGAGCGAACTCGACAATGGGAGTCCAGCCACCCAAGAACATGATGGACGCCAGAGCCGACAGGAAAATCATGTTGGCGTATTCGCCCAGGAAGAACAGAGCGAAACCGGTACCGGAGTACTCCACCATGGGACCGGCCACAATTTCCGATTCGCCTTCCACCACGTCAAACGGGTGACGGTTGGTTTCAGCCACGGCGGAAATCACGTAGATCACAAACAGTGGCAGCAATGGCAGCCAGTTCCAGGACAGGAAGTTCAAGCCCTTGTCCGCAAAGTAACCCTGAGTCTGACCAAGCACGATGCCCGACAGATTCAGCGTGCCGGAAACCAGCAGCACGGTAATCAGCACGAAACCGATGGCCAGCTCGTAGGACAGCACCTGAGCGGCTGCACGCAGACCACCCAGCAAGGCGTACTTGGAGTTGGAAGCCCAACCGGCCACGATCACACCGTACACACCCAGCGAGGTAATCGCCAGAATGTACAGCAGACCGGCGTTAACGTCGGACAGAACCACATCGGGGCTGAAAGGAATCACAGCCCAGGCAGCCAGAGCAGGCATCAGCGTCACAACCGGAGCCAGCAGGTAAAGGACCTTGTTGGACTTCGCAGGAACGATCAGCTCTTTGGTCAGCAGTTTGAAAACGTCAGCGAAAGGCTGCAGCAAGCCACGGTAACCAACACGGGTTGGTCCCAGACGAACGTGCATGAAGCCGATCATCTTGCGTTCCCAGTAAGTCAGGTAGGCAACACACAGAATGACGGGCACAGCGATGGCAACAACCTTCAGCAGCGTCCACACCACATACCATGCGGTCGGACCCAGCAGGTCCGTGCCGTAGCTATTGATGGCAGAGAGAAATTCCATGTTATGCACGCTCCACTGTCAATTGACCGAATGCGCTACCCAAAGCGGCTGTTTCAGAAAAAGCGGTGGCAACACGCACCGAGTTCAATGCCACGGTGTCATCCAGCTGAGCTGGCAGGCTGACTTCGCCTTGCGAAGAACGAACCTTTACCAGATCGCCGTCAGCCAGACCCAGTTGGGCCAGCGTGGCAGCGGCCATGCGAGCCGTAGGTGCTGCCGAAGCAGGTGTTTCCTGCAAGGGAGCCGAACGGCGCACCAGCGCATCGCTACGGTAGATAGGCACATCTGCCACACGCTCCAGACCGCTTGCTGCAGGCAGAACGCTGGCAGCCAGATTGATCTGGTTGGACAGACGCGATTCCACACCGGCAGCCATGACAGAGTCACGAACCGATTCCGAGGTTTCATCGTCAAAACCATCCAGCTGGAACAGATTGCCCAGCACGCGCAGAACCTTCCAGGCCGGACGTGTATCGCCCACAGGAGCAGCAGCACCCTTGAAGCTTTGTACACGGCCTTCGGCGTTCACGAAGGTGCCGGAGGTTTCAGTGAAAGGAGACACAGGCAGCATCACATCGGCCCACTGCTCGGCAGCGGAACGATAGGAAGTCAGCGCGACCGAGAAGGTGGCGGACTTCAGGGTTTCTACTGCACGTTCGCCCAGATCGCTGTCCAGTGCTGGCTCAACATTCAGAACCAGGTAAGCACGCAGGGTTTGAGCCAGCATTTGCTCGGCAGTCAAACCGCCCTTGCCCGGTACGGCGTTAGCCAAGTAGCCACCCACGGTGTTACCACCGGCAGTCAGGAAGCCCAGCTTGGCACCGCTAGCCTGTGCAATCGCATTGGCGTTGGCAGCAATTACGCTGGCCTGATCCGAGTTGACAGCCATATTGCCCAGCAAGATAGCCACGCGTTCGCCGGAAACCAGGCTGTCAGCAATCTGCTGAGCTTCAGCAGAAACTTGCACGCCTTCCAGACCCGCAGGAACTGCGCTGTCTTTGGCTTTGGCAACGGCAACCAGCACTTGAGCCAGGGAGTTGGCCAACTGGCTGGGAGCCACCGTCATGCGGCCAGCAATCGCATTGAACAATGGATTATCGGCAGCCGAATCAATAAAGGAAACTTGAGCGCCACGTTTGACGGCCTGGCGCAGACGCTGAGCCATCAAGGGATGATCCTTACGCAGGAAGGAGCCCACGACCAGAACGCGATCAAGCTCGTTCAAAGCGGTCAGAGGCATACCCAACCAAGGCACACCGGCCAGAGCACCATCCAGACGGGCATCGGTCTGACGCAGACGGAAGTCCACGTTTTCGGTACCCAGAGCACGACCCAGACGAGCCAGCAAAGCCAGTTCTTCAGTCGTGGAGGTAGCCGAACCAATACAGCCCAGCTGATCTGCACCAAACTTCTCGCGCACGGCGTTCATGCCGGCAACGATGGTTTGCATGGCGTCGTTCCAGGAGGCTTCGCGCCACTGGCCGTCATCACCGCGCACCATGGGGCGAGTCAGACGATCTTCGGTGTACAGGCCTTCGTAGGAGAAACGGTCACGGTCGCTGATCCAGCACTCGTTGACTTCGTCGTTCTCGAAAGGAACAACACGCAGTACCTTGTCCATCTTGGCTTGCAGCACCAGGTTGGCACCTACGCTGTCGTGCGGGCTAACACTGCGACGACGGGCCAATTCCCAGGTACGGGCATTGAAGCGGAAGGGTTTGGACAGCAAGGCACCCACGGGGCAAACGTCAATCATGTTGCCCGACAATTCGGACTCGACTGCGCGCCCCACAAAGGTGGTGATTTCGGCGTGCTCGCCGCGGTTGAGCATACCAACCTCTTGAACGCCGGCGATTTCTTCGCCAGTACGCACACAGCGGGTGCAGTGAATGCAGCGCTGCATGGCTTCGGTCGAGATCAGTGGGCCCATGGATTTGGCGGCCACAACGCGCTTTTCTTCCTTGTAGCGCGACTCGGAGCCACCGTAACCCACGGCCAGATCCTGCAGCTGACACTCACCGCCCTGATCGCACACGGGGCAATCCAGGGGGTGGTTGATCAGCAGGAATTCCATGACGCTTTTTTGAGCGGCAATGGCTTTTTCCGAACGAGTACGCACAACCATGCCGTTGGTGACGGGAGTGGCGCAAGCAGGCAAAGGCTTGGGCGCTTTTTCCACGTCCACCAAACACATGCGGCAGTTGGCGGCAATACTCAGTTTTTTGTGATAACAGAAGTGCGGCACGTAGACCCCAGCGTCATGGGCAGCCTGAATGACCATGCTGCCTTCCGGGGCGTCAACTTTAATGCCATCGATGGTGAGTTCTACCATTACGTTGTCCTGGCCTACAAATATTGAGGCACCACACAGCCTTTATGCTCGATGTGGTGTGCGAACTCGTCGCGGAAATGCTTAACGAAACTGCGCACCGGCATGGCAGCAGCATCACCCAGGGCGCAAATGGTGCGACCCATGATGTTCTGTGCGATGTCATCGAGCATGTCCAGATCTTCTGGGCGACCTTGACCGTTCTCGATACGATGCACCATGCGCCACAACCAGCCTGTGCCTTCCCGGCACGGCGTGCACTGGCCGCAGCTTTCGTGATAGTAAAAATAGGACAGGCGCAGCAGGGACTTGACCATGCAACGAGTCTCGTCCATCACGATGACAGCGCCCGAACCCAGCATGGAACCAGCCTTGGCAATGGAGTCATAGTCCAGGTTGGTCGCCATGATGATGTCGGCGGGCAAAACGGGCGAGCTGGAACCACCAGGGATCACAGCTTTCAGTTTGCGACCGTCGCGCATGCCGCCTGCCAGTTCCAGCAAGGTGGCAAACGGCGTACCCAGAGGCACTTCGTAGTTACCGGGACGCTCCACGTCGCCAGTAATGGAGAAGATCTTGGTACCGCCCGCATTGGGGATACCCACTTCCAGGTATTCCTGACCGCTGTTGCGCAAAATCCAGGGTACAGCCGCGAAGGTTTCGGTGTTGTTGATGGTCGTCGGCTTGCCGTACAGACCAAAACTGGCCGGGAATGGTGGTTTGAAGCGAGGCTGGCCCTTCTTGCCTTCCAGGGACTCCAGCAGCGCAGTTTCTTCACCGCAAATATAGGCACCGTAACCGTGGAACGCATGCAGCTGGAAGCTGAAATCCGAACCCAGGATCTTGTCACCCAGAAAGCCTGCCGCACGGGCCTGTTCCAGCGCTTCTTCAAAACGCTGATAGATTTCGAACACTTCACCGTGGATGTAGTTGTAGCCCACGGTAATACCCATGGCGTAGGCTGCAATGGCCATGCCTTCGATCACGATGTGCGGGTTGAAACGCAGGATATCGCGGTCTTTGAAAGTGCCGGGTTCGCCCTCGTCGGAGTTACATACCAGGTACTTTTGTCCGGGCAAGCTGCGGGGCATGAAGCTCCACTTCAAACCCGATGGAAAACCTGCACCACCACGACCGCGCAAGGCCGAAGTCTTGACTTCAGCAATCACGTCTTCGGGCTTCATGCCGGTAGTCAGTACTTTACGCAGAGCTTCATAGCCACCACGCTTGACGTACTCTTCCAGGCCCCAGTTGTCGCCGTTCAAACCAGCCAGAATCTGTGGCTGAATATGACGATCATGAAAAATCATGCTGCGCGACAGGTCGCCACCAGGGTTAGGTTCCAATCCCTGTGCGAACTTGCGCAGAATGTCCGGTGCAATCATGCCGATTCTCCGTATGTCTTCAATTCTTCGAGCATGGCATCAATGCGCTCGGCTTCCATGCGCACGCACATATGCTGATTGTTCAGCAGCATGACGGGCGAATCACCACATGAACCCATGCACTCTCCCATGATCAGGGAGAACTGGCCGTCCGCCGTGGTTTCACCGTATTCGATACCCAGTTTCTCTTTCAGGTACTCGCCTGCCTTGACGCCATCACGCAGCGCACAGGGCAAGTTGGTGCAAACGGAAATGGTGACGCGGCCAACGGGCTTGGTGTGGAACATGTTGTAGAAGGTCGCAACCTCCTGCACAGCGATAGGCTCCACGCCAATATATTGAGCCACATCCTCGATAATTTCTGGCGATACCCAGCCTTTTTCCTGCTGGGCAATGGCCAGGGAGGCCATGATGGCAGAGCGACGTTGATCTGCCGGGAACTTGCTCAGTTCCTTATCTATCTGTTGGTAGGCTTTTTCGGAAAGCAACATAATTCGGTTCCGTTTTTCCAGGCGCGACCTTAGCGGTCGATCTCGCCAAACACAATGTCCTGCGTGCCGATGATCGTTACCGCGTCGGCAATCATGTGACCGCGGCTCATTTCATCGAGGGCCTGCAAGTGGACGAAGCCCGGAGCACGGATCTTCATGCGGTAAGGCTTGTTACCGCCGTCAGATACCAGATAAATGCCAAACTCGCCCTTGGGATGCTCCACACCGGCATACACTTCGCCAGTAGGCACGTGCATACCTTCGGAGAACAGTTTGAAATGGTGGATCAAGTCCTCCATCCCGGTTTTCATGCGTTCGCGCGATGGCGGCGCCACTTTGTGGTTATCCGTGATGACAGGACCGGGGTTGTTGCGCAGCCACTGTACACACTGACGGATGATGCGGTTGCTCTCGCGCATTTCCGCGATACGAACAAGGTAACGGTCGTAAGAGTCACCGTTGCGACCCACAGGAATATCAAATTCGACGCGATCATAGACTTCGTAGGGCTGCATCTTGCGCAGATCCCACTCCACGCCCGAACCACGCAGCATGGGGCCGGTAAAGCCCAGCGCCTTGGCACGATCAGGATCGACCACGCCCACGCCCACCAGACGCTGCTTCCAGATACGGTTATCGGTCAGCAGGGTTTCGTATTCGTCGACACAAGTGGGGAAACGGTTGGTGAAGTCTTCGATGAAATCCAGCAAAGAACCCGAACGCGCTTCGTTCATGGCTTTCAGTTCTTTGTCGGAGCGGTATTTGTTGGCCTTGTACTGAGGCATGGTGCCGGGCAGATCGCGGTAAACGCCACCTGGACGGTAGTAGGCCGCGTGCAAACGGGCGCCGGAGACCGCTTCGTAGCAGTCCATCAGGTCTTCACGTTCACGGAAGGCGTACAGGAACACAGCCATGGCACCCACGTCCAGCGCATGCGAACCGACCGACATCAGGTGGTTCAGGATGCGGGTGATCTCGTCAAACATGACGCGGATGTATTGGGCACGCAACGGCACCTCAACACCGACCAGACGCTCCACG
The DNA here is from genome assembly GCF_052931795.1 of Alcaligenes sp. RM2. NCBI lineage: Bacteria > Pseudomonadati > Pseudomonadota > Betaproteobacteria > Burkholderiales > Alcaligenaceae > Alcaligenes > Alcaligenes sp. RM2. Next base: position 270,929 of record NZ_JBRFIO010000001.1, on the reverse strand, counting down.
GCCATACAGTAAGCGTGCTCGTTGACCATCATGGACACATAGTCCAGACGATCCATGTATGGCAGGGTTTGCAGGAAAGTGCGGTGCTCGGCCAGCTTTTCGGTGGCGCGATGCAACAAACCAATATGGGGGTCAGCACGCTGAATGACTTCGCCGTCCAGCTCAAGCACCAAACGCAACACACCGTGTGCGGCTGGGTGCTGAGGACCAAAGTTCAGGGTGTAGTTTTGAATTTCTGCCATGATGCTTATCGCCCAATTCCGTAATCGTCCTCGCGCACCACTCGTGGCGTGATTTCACGCGGCTCAATGGTGACGGGCTGGTAAATGACCCGCTTCTGCTCGGTGTCATAGCGCATTTCGACGTAGCCGGAGATGGGGAAGTCTTTGCGGAACGGATGACCGATGAAACCATAGTCGGTCAGGATGCGACGCAGATCAGGGTGGTTCTCGAAAATAATGCCGTACAGGTCAAACGCCTCGCGCTCGAACCAGTTCACCGACGGCCAGACCTCGAACAGGGTTGGCAAAGCGGGGAAATCGTCGTTGGGCACAAAGCAGCGCACACGCAGGCGCCAGTTGTGCTTCAAGGACATCAGGTGCAGTACGACGGCAAAGCGATGGGGAAACTGAGCCGATGCAGCCTGATAGGTAGGCGCTTTCCAGGCGGAATAATCAATCCCGCACAAGTCGATACAGGTCTCAAAGCGCAGATCAGCGTGGTCGCGAAGCAATGTGCAAGTGTCGACCCATGCATCAGCGGGCACTTCCAAAGTGAGTTCATTGCGCGCTTGCGTCAACGCAGCCTGCTCGCCAAGGATAGAGAGCAAGTTGGTTTTTAAAGTTTCTAGCCGTGTCATAGTCTTGTTTAGCCTGTTCTAACCGTTCAGCGTGCGATGGTATTGGTCAAACGGATCTTGTTCTGCATCTGCAGCAAGCCGTAAACCAAAGCCTCAGCAGTCGGAGGGCAGCCTGGCACATACACATCTACCGGCACGATGCGATCACAGCCGCGAACGACCGAGTAGGAGTAGTGGTAGTAACCGCCACCGTTGGCACAGGAGCCCATGGAAACGACCCAGCGTGGCTCGGCCATCTGGTCGTACACCTTACGCAAGGCGGGTGCCATCTTGTTGCACAGGGTGCCCGCCACAATCATCAAGTCAGATTGACGTGGACTGGGACGGAAAATAATGCCGAATTGGTCCAGGTCATAACGAGCTGCACCAGCGTGCATCATTTCCACTGCACAACAGGCCAGACCAAATGTCATGGGCCACATGGACCCTGTTTTTGCCCAGTTCAGAAACTTGTCTGCACTGGTCGTCACAAAACCTTCTTTGAGAATGCCGTCGATAGCCATAGTAGTTGCCTTTTGCCGGATCAGACCCTGGGAAGCCCCGGCCTATCCTGTTGCTGACCAAACCCGCTGTCATCAAGACGCATCCTCGTGCCCCTTATGCCCAGCAGCAGACGCGAAAACCCCTAGCAGGGTTCTCTATGGATGGGTTTACTCCCAGTCCAGAGCGCCTTTTTTCCATTCGTAGATAAAACCGACCGTCAAAACGGCCAGGAACGCCATAACGGTCCAGAAACCGACCAGGCCTACTGTTCCATTGGCCATGGCCCAGGGAAACAGAAAAGCGATTTCCAGATCGAACATGATGAACAGAATCGCGATCAGGTAGTAACGAATGTCCACCTTCATGCGCGAATCGCCGAATGCTTCAAAACCGCATTCGTAAGGAGAGAGCTTTTCAGCATCGGGCCGGTTTGGACCGAGCACTCGACCGACTAAAAGTAGAGCCAGGCCAATCCCAGTGGCGACGATGATAAATAGCAAAACGGGAAAGTACTCTTGCAGGTTCATGCAAAGCATCCAATCGCAGTAAATAAACTCTTGGATTGTAGCATTTTGAGAGCACAGTTTTGGGGGATAACCCCAAACCATTACATCTATGCACGGGTGTTGCACCCATGCCGCAAAAACTGTCAGCTACCTGACCAAAAACCCTTCAGCTATTGATTATTTACTTTATTAAGGGTTGCGATTTCAAGCGCTGATTAATTATCTTACCCGCTTTTGTAAGGAAAATGTCAGCGACAACAGCCAGGAAAACGATTTTTCGCGCTTATTTTGTAAGCAAGACAAACAAGACCGAGCAGTCGGAATAGTAGATGGGCAAGCACAACACACAAGCGATTCGGACGCCAGGCACAGTGGGCCGTAGCACCGCCCCACCCAACAGATCTGCACACAAAACCGCAAGAGCGAGGACAAGCACATACCAACACCCCCAGAAGCAACAGCCCCAAAACAGCCCAAGAGCCGCAATCCAAACAGACCGACCTGAACACCCTAAACAACGAGCAATAAAAAAGCCATCCCGAAAGATGGCTTTTTATACTTCTTCAGCTCAAGCAAGTCCGAAGACTTGCTCATCGAGATGCGTAGACATGCTACGCAAATCGATTAGAACTGGTGACGCAGACCAACGCCGAACAGCGTGGACTTGGCATCAGGCACGAAGTGAACGTTCTTGGCGTAAGAACCAATTGCGTACACGTTGGTGCGCTTGCTCAGCGGGTGGCTGTAACCCAGGCTGTAAGTGTGCTGCTTCTTCATTTCCCAGGACAGAGGGCTGTTGGACAGAGCATTTGGAGCCGAACGGGCGTCAGCCATTGTCCAAGAACCCATGATGGTGCCAGCGCCAACAGGAGCGGACAAACCAACCAGGTAGGAGTTGATCTTCAGACCGTCCAGACCAATCATGCTGCTTTCGATACCAGCATCTTTCAGCAGACCGGCGCTACCAGCGTAGTCTTGAGTTGCGAACAGACCGTTACGAGTCTGGCCGAAAGCCAAGTAAGCCTTCACAACTTCGAAGTCGTAGCTACCACCGATGTTCCAAGACTTGACAGAAACGCTGTCGCCTTGGCTTTCAGGTGTCTTGAACTGGTCGTATGTCAGAGCAACGCCGATAGGGCCGTTAGCGTAACGCAGACCGGTGGTCACACCACGCTTGTTCTCTTGGCTACCGCCGTCAACCTTGTAAGCCTGGTTGCCGTTCACGTTGAACGAGTAACCAACGCCGAACTGGAAGCCGGAGAAGTTAGGGGTTTGGTACATGACCATGTTGTCGTAACGAGCGGTGTTAGCTGCAGTGAAAGCACCACCGATGTTAGCTTGGTCGAAACCACCGCCAAAAGGATCAGCAACAGCGCTCAAGTACTTGGAAGCGATGTTGGTTTGACGACCGAAATCCAATTGACCCCAGCTGTCGCCAGCCAGACCCAGAGTGGCTTGACGACCGAACAGACGGCCACCTTGAGCCGAGTTACCGGTGCCCAGGTCAAAGCCGCTTTCCAGAACGAACACAGCGCGCAGGCCATCGCCCAGATCTTCGGAACCCTTCAGACCCCAGCGGTTGCCGGACTGAATACCATTGATCAGACCGGTACGCTTTTGCGAGAAATCACCAGCGTCAACGTTCGACAGGTACAAGGCTTCGTTGTACTTCAGCTTTTGGTAACCAATACCAGCGTCCAGAATACCGTACAGGGTGACAGACGTTTCTGCGTGTGCGACGCCAGCGAAGCCGGCCATCAGAGCAGCAGCGAGCAGAGTCTTTTTCATGTAAGAAATCTCCGTAGATTTGAGTAAATCAGAGCAGCCCAACTACAACAGTGCTGCTGCTCTTTCTAACTCCGCGATGGGAAGTTAACGCTATTGCATCAAAATTCCCGTCGCTTGACTACGAAACCCTTCGGAAACGTGAATCTTTGTGCACAGCTTGTTGGCTATACACAACAAAAACCCACTTGAAGCCGCTTTCCATGCCGCCTTGAACAAGCACGACAATTAGCAGGCTAAAGCCGGAATCTTCTTAAGAACTTGCTTTAAGTGATCCGAGCAATCGGTTGCCAATGCTGGTTTTCTGCAAATAAGGCAAAAAATGAAATCAGCACCGAAAAAGACAAGATCGCCGACCCCAGCCTATCGAGAGCCAAAGCCGGCCACTCAATCCATTTGATAAATTCCCACATTATGGGAATTCACAGCAACATGGGATTCAGCATTCACTGACCCGGTTCAATCACTTTTCAGACAATCAAGACCAAGTCTTGAAAATCACAACACAAGCAATTTACACAAGACGGCAAAACGCCCAAAAAATGGCAAAAAAAAACCTGCCCTTTGTCAGGATCAGGTTTTATTTCCAGGCTCCGCAATCGCAGAACTTTTCAACTTTTTGTTTGGTGCCGACGACGAGACTCGAACTCGTACAGCTTTCGCCACTACCCCCTCAAGATAGCGTGTCTACCAATTCCACCACGTCGGCAAGCAATCAAGACAGCGATATTAGCATGACGAAAGTAAAGCTGTCAGTACAAAACAGCCCAAAACACCTAAAAAAGCACGTACACAGGCATATTCCACACAAACAACGCCAAATAGACAAAGCCCGCCATTAGAGGCGGGCTTTGATATCGTATTTTCCGATCCTGCTTGTGATCTTTACCGCCTTCTATATATAGAGCAGCATTGAACTCCCAAACAGATCGAACTTACTCAGCAGCAGGAACCGCAGGAGCGCTTTGCTCAGGAGTTGCCGAAGGAACTGCAGCTGGCACAGAAGCGTCAGGGGCCGGAACCGAAGCTGCACCCGATGGAGCTGCGCCAGGAACAGACGATTCGTAACCTTGCATCACCCCCGCATCTACTTTCTGCGCAGGATGATGAGCAACCCAAGCCAAACCACCGGTGGACACAAAAAAGACGATTGCCGCCCATTTGGTCATGCGCGACAAAAAGTTCGCCGCACCTGCCGCACCAAACACACTCCCTGCCGAGCCGCCACCAAAGGCCGAGCCCATATCAGCGCCCTTGCCTTGCTGCAGCAGAACCAGACCAATAATCAACAGCGAGGAGATAACCTGCACCGCCATCAGAACGGAAGACATCCAATCTTGCATTTAAAGACTCCAGACCCTTTAAGCGGCCACAATACGTAAAAATTCTTGCGCATCCAAAGATGCACCACCCACCAAGGCACCATCAATATCCGGCATGGCGAACAGCTCGGCGGCATTATCTGCCTTCACGCTGCCACCGTACAAAATACGCAACTGATCCGACTCCATATAGGCACGAATCTGTTGATGCATTTGCTGCGCTTGCTCCGGCGTTGCAGTCAGGCCCGTACCAATAGCCCAGACCGGCTCATACGCCAGGACCAGTTTGGATACCACTTCAGCCCCAAGAGCCTTAATGGGTTCAAGCTGATCTTGCACCACACAGGTTTCCTGCCCCGCCTCACGATCGGCCAACTGCTCGCCAATACAGACAATAGGCGTCAAGCCCGCATCCAGTGCCGCAACAACTTTGGCGGCAACCTGAGCGCTACTTTCCTGGTGATACTGACGGCGTTCGGAATGCCCGACAATCACCCAGCGACAGCCGATATCAGCCAGCATTGCCGCCGAGATTTCCCCAGTGTATGCACCCTTGGCGTGGACACTGACATCTTGAGCACCGACCGCTATGGTCGAATCTTTCAAGATACCTGCCACCTGAGGCAAATACACATAAGGAACGCATACAAGCACATCACAATCTGCCTGCGCACCAGGCTGAACGAGCAGTTCTTGCAGCAGACGGCTGTTGCCATCAAGCGAGCCATTTAATTTCCAATTACCCGCAACCAGTCGTTTACGCGAAGAATGTACGCTCATTGCTCCCTTGATGCCAGTCAAAAAGTTACACCAACGCCCACAATCATGGCGCAGCTAACCGGCTATTGTAGCGCGTGCTAATCCATTTCGCGCATATTTGACAGAAAATTCGTTTCAGAACGGCAAGAAAAAGGGTGGCTATGCCACCCTTGCTGCTTTTATGGAACAAGAATGATCTTGCCCACCTGCTCACCCGCCTCCATCATGGCATGCGCTTCGCTCGCCTTTTCCAAGGGGAAAGTGGCATGAATCAAGGGACGTACCTGCCCTGCTTCCAGCAAAGGCCAGACACGCTCTTTCAGAGCCTGCGCCAGTTGCGCCTTGAACTCGACAGAGCGGGACCGCAAGGTTGAGCCGGTAATAGTCAGGCGACGACGCAGAATCTCCCCACAATTAATCGTGGCATTCACCCCACCCAGCAAAGCAATAATGACGATACGGCCGTCATCGGCCAGACACGTCAAATCCCGGTTGATGTAGTCGCCAGAGACCATATCCAGAATCACATCAACACCACGGCCGCCTGTTTTGCTTTTGATGACGTCTTCGTAAACTTCGGTTTTATAGTTGATGCCGATCCCGCCCAAGCGATTAATGGCCTCCACGCGTTCATCACTGCCTGCCGTGGCATATACCGTATGCCCCAAAGCCACCGCCAGCTGAATCGCTGTTGTTCCAATTCCGCTTGCACCGCCATGAACCAGCAGGGTTTCACCTTTACTCAGCTGACCACGGTCGAACACATTGCTCCAGACAGTGAAGAAGGTTTCTGGCAGGCCCGCCGCTTCAAGCAAGCTTAAACCCGCAGGAATAGGCAAGCACTGCTGTACTGGCACCACACAATATTCGGCATAGCCACCACCAGTGACCAACGCACAGACCTGATCCCCAATCTTGAACCCACTGCCCTGCACATCGCCCGATACGATTTCACCGGCCAGTTCCAGGCCGGGAATATCAGAGGCACCAGCCGGTGGCGGGTAAGCGCCTGCTCGTTGCAAGACATCCGGACGGTTCACGCCCGCCGCCAGCACCTTGACCAGCACTTCACCAGGACCTGTTTGTGGCATGGGGCGCTCGCCCACTCGCAACACTTCCGGCTTTCCAAACTCGGTAATTTCAACAGCTCGCATACCTACTCCCTGATATCTAGACTATTTTTCCAGCGCGGCTGCAAGCACAAACCATAAGCAGCCGCCTTACCTGCTGCAATCTATCACAGGCACTGGCATCAACGCCCTATTCCAGCCATGAAAACAGATTATTTCGATGACGCTAGCAAATTTATACGTTACACTTTAAGGCTTTCCTGGCCTCCGTGCTTTTTTGTGCATGTGACTTATCAGGAAGAAAAGCCCAACAGACAGGAAGCGTGCCAGAGCGGTTGAATGGACCGGTCTTGAAAACCGGCGATGGGGTAACCCATCCGTGAGTTCGAATCTCACCGCTTCCGCCATCATCTCCCGCTGCATCCATGGCGGAATTGGTAGACGCAAGGGACTTAAAATCCCTCGATCTTTGATCGTGCCGGTTCGATTCCGGCTGGATGCACCAAATATTCACGATAGCAGGCAGATCTCTTTGCCCACCATAAAAACCTCGGTTTTTATTCGCTCGTGACAAATAAGTACCAATCAAGAAAGCTCGCTTCAAAGCGGGCTTTTTTGCGTCCTGCCTGAAAACCCAATCCAAGCCATCACCCCGCAAGCACCACCTGAACCTGACCGACTGTTTACCCCCCGCTCCGTAAGTAAAGCCTCTCCAGCTCCTCCAGGACCGAAACTGCTCCCAAGAAGCAAACAGATCAAAAATAGCGAACCAACAACAAGCAAAGTCACAGTTACATTCACAGTCACAGCCATAACTACAACTACAACTACAACTACAACTACAACTACAACTACAACTAAGGCTACGGCTGAAACCACAGGCATAACAAGCACAGGTACAGGTACAGGTACAGGTACAGGTACAGGTACAGGTACAGGTACAGGTACAGCACCAACAGATTATCCTCCAGCTCTTGGCACAAGCCGATACGCAGCCACGCTCCCAAAAAGCAGCCGAACGCAAAAAACCCGCCTTTCGGCGGGTTTTTCTTCAAGCAGACTGCAAACGCTATCAGGAAGCAGCAGGAGCAGCTGGACCGCCTTGAGCCTCGATACCGCCAATAGCCTTGATCGACAGACGCAGACGACCTTTCTCGTCAGCCTCGATGACCTTGACCTTAACAACCTGACCCACTTTCAGCACGTCATTGATGTTGGCGATACGGTAGTTGGCAATCTCGGAGATATGCAGCAAGCCGTCACGGCCTGGCAGCACTTGCACAATCGCGCCAAAGTCCAGCAAACGCATCACAGGACCTTCGTATTCCTGACCCACTTCCACTTCAGCGGTCAGCTCTTTAATACGGCGCTCGGCTTCGCGGGCCTTGTCCAGATCGGCGCTGGCGATCGTGATGGTGCCGTCATCCGAAATATCGATCTGTGTACCGGTTTCTTCGGTCAGGGCACGGATGGTTGCACCACCCTTACCAATCACGTCACGAATCTTCTCGGGATTGATCTTCACGGTCAGCATGCGAGGCGCGAATTCGGACATCTCGGTACGGGAACCGTCGATGGACTCTTTCATCTTGCCCAGGATGTGCATACGGCCTTCGTGAGCCTGAGCCAATGCAACCTGCATGATTTCCTTGGTGATGCCCTGGATCTTGATGTCCATCTGCAAAGCAGTAATACCTTTCTCGGTACCGGCAACCTTGAAATCCATATCGCCCAGGTGATCTTCGTCACCCAGAATGTCGGTCAGCACAGCAAACTTGTTGCCTTCCTTGATCAGACCCATGGCCACACCAGCCACGTGATCCTGCACAGGCACACCAGCGTCCATCATGGACAGGGAGCCACCACACACCGATGCCATGGAGGAGGAACCGTTGGATTCAGTAATCTCGGACACCACGCGGATGGAGTACTGGAAATCTTCAGCGGCTGGCAGCAAGGGAGTCAAAGCACGCTTGGCCAGACGACCGTGACCGATTTCACGACGCTTGGGAGCGCCGAAACGGCCAGCTTCACCAGTGGCGAATGGAGGCATGTTGTAGTGCATCATGAAGCGATCGCGGTACTCGCCCATAATCGAATCAATGATCTGCTCGTCTTGCTTGGTACCCAGAGTGGTGACCACCAATGCCTGAGTTTCGCCACGCGTGAACAAGGCGCTACCGTGAGCACGGGGCAGAACGCCCAGACGGATGCTGATAGGACGAACGGTACGGGTGTCACGACCATCAATACGGGACTCGCCGCTCAAGATACGCGAACGCACGATCTTGCTTTCCAGGTCGAACATCATGTTTTCGACGGCAACCATATCAGGCTGATCCTGACCGGCGGCTTCAGCCTGAGCCTTGACCGTTTCTTTAACCTGAGCGTAAACAGCGCGCACTTGCTCGGTACGAGCTTGTTTTTCGCGAGTCTGGTAGGCCTGTGTCAGACCCTCTTCGGCAGCAGCGGTTACCGCAGCCAACAGGCTTTCATTAACAGCAGCAGGCTGCCAATCCCACTCCGGCTTGCCAGCTTCTTCAACCAGTTCATGAATGCAGTTGATGGCTGCTTGCATTTGCTCGTGAGCAAACACCACACCACCCAGCATGACTTCTTCGGACAATTGCTTGGCTTCAGACTCAACCATCAGCACAGCCTGCTCGGTACCAGCCACAACCAGATCCAGAGCCGAAGATTTCAGCTGAGTAGCGGATGGGTTCAGCACGTACTGACCATCAATGTAACCCACACGGGCAGCGCCCACAGGACCGTTGAAAGGAATGCCGGAAATAGCCAGGGCAGCCGAGGCGCCGATCATGGCAGCGATATCAGGATCAATTTCAGGGTTGACCGATACCGTGTGAATGATGACCTGAACTTCGTTGTAGAAGCCTTCAGGAAACAGAGGACGCAGTGGACGGTCGATCAGGCGGGAGATCAGGATCTCGCGCTCGGATTGGCGGCCTTCACGCTTGAAGAAACCACCAGGGATCTTGCCAGCGGAGTAGGTTTTTTCGACGTAATCAACGGTCAGCGGGAAGAAGTCCTGACCTGCTTTCGCTTCGCTTTTGCCAACAACAGTGGCCAACACAACAGTGTCTTCAATCGAAACCAGCACGGCACCTGACGCCTGACGTGCGATTTCGCCGGTTTCCAGAACGACGGTATGTTCGCCGTACTGGAAAGACTTGGTGACTTTATTGAACATTAGGAGAATCCTTACAATAAAAAAACCGTGCACACAGCGAAACCAGTTCGCCGAATGCACGGTTGTTTAGCGGGGAGCCAGCCCCGGTATCACTTACGCAGACCGAGTTTTTCGATCAAAGCACGGTAAGCGTCTGGATTACGACCTTTCAGGTAATCCAGCAATTTGCGACGACGGCTAACCATGCGCAACAGACCACGACGGGAGTGGTGATCTTTGTTGTGAGCCTTGAAGTGGCCGGTCAATTCGTTGATGCGAGCGGTCAGCAAAGCCACTTGCACTTCTGGGGAGCCTGTATCGCCTTGTTTACGCTGAAACTCGGAAACGATATCGACTTTTTTGATATCTGCAACTGCCATTTTATTTAGCCTCTAAGACTTGCGTTAGGACCGAGGTGCCCTAACGTGTTGAAAATGAGATTGAGTGCACCGGGCCCATCAGGCCAAGTGCAAGCAAACGATTATAACGAAAAACCGGACAAGGCGTTAAGCATTTCGGCCTGCTCGCCTGCCAAAGCCGGGGATTTTAGTTGTTTCCACGCCGAAGTCGTGCCAAAGCACGGGCTCGACGCCAGCGCCAGGCCATCACAAACCAGCCCGACAAGCCATACAGGCAGAACAGGCCAAACAGGAAGACCGGCGGATCCGTAGAGACAAACACGAAGACCAGCACAAAAAGCAGCATGACCCAAAATGGCACGCTACGTCTGATCGCAAAGGACTTGCCGCTGTAGAACGGCGCGTTGGAGACCATGGCCAGGCCGGCATAAATGGTCAAACCAAAGGCAACCCAGGGAATCACATTCACTTGCAGAGACAGCTTGTTGTCCACCGCCAGCCAGACAAAGCCAGCGACCAGCGCAGCGGCTGCCGGGCTGGGCAAGCCTTGGAAAAAGCGCTTGTCGACCACTTCAATATTGGTATTGAAGCGGGCCAGGCGCAGCGCACCACCAGCTACGTAAATAAAGGAAGCCAACCAGCCCCAGCGGCCCAATCCCTGCATGGCCCAGACGTACATGACCAGCGCGGGCGCTGCACCAAAGGAGATCATGTCGGCCATGGAGTCGTACTGCTCGCCAAAGGCGGACTGAGTATTGGTCAAACGAGCAACCCGCCCGTCCATACCATCAAACACCAGCGCCAGGAAAATGGCGATGGCTGCCGCCTCAAAGCGGCCATTCATGGCCTGCACAACGGCATAAAAACCCGCGAACAGATTGGCGGTCGTAAATGCGTTGGGCAGAAGATAGATGCTACGCCGACGACGGGTTTCATCATTGAGCAAATTGGGCATAATTTATGCTTTAAGAGTTGTTGCTAAGGACTGAACACTCGAATGTAGCATTGTCCCCAAGGCTACAGAGTGCAAATAATTCCAGCATATATAAGCCAGAGCGAACAGAAATGACCAAGAGGCCTGCGGCCAGGGAGTTCATGGATAAACAGTAGATTTTATCGAACTCGCTTGCGCACCACCCCAACAGGGGCACGATGGTCAAACCAAGCACTGCATTTTATCGCGCCCTCACCGATACGGCTATAAGACGAAAACAAGGCGCTTCCATCCTTTTTTTAGCCCCAGCAGAGGCGCCGCTGAAAGCCAAATTCTTGCAGCAATAAAAAAACCGGCTAACGCCGCAAGACGTCAGCCGGTTCAGGCTCAAGACCAGGGCAGCGTATGGGACTGCCCCGATATCAAACTTAGTTCTTGGACTTGTCGACCAGCTTGTTAGCGGCGATCCAAGGCATCATGGAGCGCAGCTTGCTACCCACTTGCTCGATCTGCGATTCGGCGTTGATACGACGACGCGAGATCAGGGTAGGAGCGCCTGCGGCGTTTTCCAGGATGAAGTTCTTGGCGTACACGCCGGTCTGAATGTCTTCCAGGCACTGGCGCATGGCTTTGCGGGTTTCGTCGGTAACAATCTTCGGACCGGTCTCGTATTCGCCGTATTCGGCGTTGTTGGAGATCGAGTAGTTCATGTTGGCGATACCGCCTTCGTAGATCAGGTCCACGATCAACTTCAGTTCGTGCAAGCACTCGAAGTAAGCCATTTCAGGAGCGTAACCAGCCTCAACCAGCGTGTCGAAACCAGCCTTGATCAGCTCAACCGCACCACCGCACAGAACAGCCTGTTCACCGAACAAGTCGGTTTCGGTTTCTTCGCGGAAGTTAGTTTCGATGATACCGGCACGGCCACCGCCGTTAGCCGATGCGTAAGACAGAGCCACGTCGCGAGCAGCGCCGGTCTTGTCCTGGTAAACAGCGATCAGGTGAGGAACGCCGCCGCCTTGGCTGTAGGTGCCACGCACAGTGTGACCAGGAGCCTTGGGAGCAATCATGATGACGTCGATATCGTCACGTGGCACAACTTGGCCGTAGTGAACGTTAAAGCCGTGAGCAAATGCCAGAGCGGCGCCGGGCTTGATGTTTTCAGCAACCTGGTTGCGGTAAACCTCAGCAATGTTTTCGTCAGGCAACAAGATCATGACGACATCAGCGCTCTTGACGGCTTCAGCCACTTCCTGAACTTTCAGGCCAGCGTTCTCGGCTTTGCTCCAGGAAGCGCCGCCTTTGCGCAGACCAACAACCACGTTAACGCCGGACTCGTGCAGATTCAGGGCGTGAGCGTGGCCTTGCGAGCCGTAACCGATGATGGCAACGGTCTTGCCTTTGATCAGGGAAAGATCACAATCCTTGTCGTAGAAAACTTTCATTTCAGGTGCTCCAAATTTAATAATTTCGCTTAAACAGCAATTCGAGAATGGCCGCTCATGCAGCAGCGGCACAAAAAGGACCTTGACTCATTACTTTCAGAACAGGGCCACCGCGGTCTACACAGCGTCAGGCCGTGTTTACCCTTTATAAGGAGCTGCCTTGAAAAGCAGCTCCTTGAATAAAAGCGGTAATTATGTCCTGAAAAAGCCTTGGCTTACAGCTTTAAGACTCGTTCGCCACGGCTGACACCAGAGACCCCGGTGCGCACTGTTTCAAGAATGGCCGTACGATCCAGCGCATTGATGAAAGCAGCAATTTTGTCTTGAACACCGGTCAATTCGATGGTGTATGTCTTGTCCGTAACATCAATGATGCGACCGCGGAAAATATCCGCCATGCGCTTCATCTCTTCACGTTCCTTGCCCACCGCCCGCACTTTGATCAGCATGAGTTCACGCTCGATGTGTGGGCCTTCGGACAGATCCACCACCTTGACCACGTCAACCAGACGGTTCAAGTGCTTGGTGATCTGCTCGATGACGTCGTCCGCCCCTCGGGTAACGATAGTCATGCGAGACAGGGTGTCGTCCTCGGTTGGAGCAACCGTCAAGGTCTCGATGTTATAGCCACGGGCCGAAAACAGGCCGACCACACGGGACAGTGCGCCGGGCTCGTTTTCCAGAAGGATAGAAATGACGTGTTTCATGATTCTCTCCTTACAGATCGTCCGGGCCCAAGAGCATTTCTGTCAGGCCGCGGCCTGCTTTCACCATCGGGAACACGTTTTCGGTTTGGTCCGTGATGAAGTTCAGAAATACCAGGCGGTCTTTGTGCGTGGTGAAGGCTTCGCGAATAGCGGGGACCACATCGGCTGGCTTGTCGATCTCCAGACCCACGTGACCATAGCTTTCCACCAGTTTGACAAAGTCAGGCAGTGCATCCACGTAAGACTCGGAATAGCGCGAGCCGTAGTCGATTTGCTGCCACTGGCGCACCATGCCCAAATAACGATTGTTCAGGCAAAGAACCTTGGGGCTCAAGCGGTACTGTTTACACGTAGACAGTTCCTGGATGTTCATCTGAATGGAGCCCTCACCAGTGATGACGGCAACATCCTGGCCAGGGTTGGCCATTTGCACACCCATTGCGTAAGGCAAGCCCACGCCCATCGTGCCCAGGCCACCGGAATTGATCCAGCGACGAGGCTTATTGAATTTGTAGTACTGAGCCGCCCACATCTGGTGCTGACCCACATCAGAAGTCACGAAAGCGTTGCCGCCCGTCACTTCCCACAGGGATTCCACCACGTATTGCGGCTTGATCAGCTCGTCCGACTTGGCGTAGGCCAAGGAGTTCTTGCCACGCCAGACATTGATCTGTTTCCACCAATCATTCAGGGAGGGCTGGTTCTGCGATTCCTGACGGCTTTGCGCATACAGCTCATTGAACTCTGTCAGCACGTCTTTGACACAGCCCACGATAGGCACATCAACTTTCACGCGCTTGGAAATTACCGAAGGATCAATATCAATATGAATGATCTTGCGTGGGTTCTGACCGAAGTGGCGGGTATTACCAATCACTCGATCATCAAACCGTGCACCCACTGCGATCAGAACGTCGCAATGCTGCATGGTCATATTGGCTTCGTAAGTACCATGCATGCCGGGCATGCCGATGTACTGATCCGCCGTACCTGGATAGGCACCCAGACCCATCAAGGTAGTCGTGCAAGGGGCACCGCTTAACTTGACCAGCTCATTGAGTTCGCTGTCAGCATTACCCAGCACCACACCACCACCAACGTAAATCAGCGGGCGCTCGGCGCTATTGAGAATCTGGACAGCTTTCTTGATCTGCCCCTGATGGCCTTTGATCACAGGTGCGTAGGAACGCATCTTGACCTCGCCACGCTTGGGCGTGTATTTGCACGTTGCAGTCGTAATATCTTTGGGGATATCAATCAGCACAGGACCAGGACGGCCTGTCGTGGCAATAAAAAATGCCTTGCGAATGGTATCGGCCAAATCACGAACATCGCGCACCAGGAAGTTGTGCTTGACGCAAGGACGGGTGATACCGATGGCATCACATTCCTGGAAAGCATCTTCACCAATTGCCTGGGTGCTGACCTGCCCACTGATGATGACCATCGGAATGGAGTCCAGGTAAGCGGTCGCAATACCGGTGACGGCATTGGTGACGCCCGGGCCACTGGTTACCAGTGCCACGCCAACTTTTTGGGACGAACGGGAATAGGCATCCGCAGCATGAACAGCAGCCTGTTCATGACGCACAAGAATGTGCTGGAAGCGGTCCTGCTTGAAGATTGCGTCGTAGATATAGAGAACGGCACCACCCGGATAACCGAAAACGTGTTCCACGCCTTCGTCCGCGAGCGTGCGCACAACAATATCTGCGCCATTTAATTCAGACATGAGTTTTCCTTTCAGTCTTGCTCTGCAATATCGACTGACCACGACGGTCCGAGCTTGAACCGATGTCAGCAACATGATCTGGCGCTTCATGGCCCACAGGACCACACCACCCAGACACATTACCGTCCGGCCTGCACTCTTCGACACCCAGTGCGTGCATACACAAACGTATGCGTTAGCTTGAAACGGAAGTCCTGGCATCCCACGCTTGTGACGCGGCCAGCAACAAAGTTTTTAGGCGCAAAAAACCGGGCGGATGGCCCGGTTAACAGTGCCTCGCTACAATTTGCTCGGATAAGGAGCAAAAACACCTGGTTACTTTACCTTGACTGCACAAAGCGAGCAACTGTGATTGTTGGTAAAGTGCAAAAAAACAGGCTTAAAGCTTGCATACGTAAAACGATATACTGTCTACCTATGACGAGCTGTCCGGGTATTTTATGGCATCGCCCATCCCACAATTAAAACAATTCCTGTATAGCCACTATTTTTTCGGCGGACTGCGCCAGTCCATCGGTGTGCTGTTGCCGGTCATTATTTTGGGCCGCTTCTTTGGTCACTATGACATTGGCGTCATTGCGTCCATGGGTGCCACCTGCGTTGCCATCATTGACCAGCCCGGCGGCCCACGCCGCTATCGCAACAATGAAATGCTGGGCGGTATTGCGCTGGGCACGGTCACCGTTGGCCTGACAGGTCTGGCCTCCAGCTCTCCCCTGCTGCTGGTGCTGTGCGTACCGTTTCTGTGCTTTCTGTACAGCATGTTCTCCGTGTTTGGTCGTCGCGGCGGGCTGATCGGATTTGCCGCCCTGCTGCTGATGACCTTGACGATGCGCTTTCCCATGCAGCCTCACGAGGTACTGGCGCACACGCTGTATTCCTTTGCCGGCGGTCTGTCCTATTACTTGTTCAGCACCCTGTTCCGACGCTTGTTCTGGTATCGGGAAGAGCGCCAGACACTGGCGGTAGCCCTGTTTGCCACGGCTGAATACATGGAAGCGCGCTCGCAATTCTATGACTCCACCTCGGATCTGGACGCCTGCTATAGACGGCTGATCAATCTTCAATCCAATATGACCGAAAAGCACCAGGCTGCTCGCGACGTGGTACTGCGTGAATTGCCGCGCGGTTATGGACGAGGCGATCACCATCGCAAGGCACTGCTGACCATCTTCTTGAATATGGTCAGCATTCTGGACTCGCTGGTCGCGACCTATACCGACTACACCGTCCTGCGCCGTCAGCTTTCCGACAGCGATTTCATGGTTTTTGCGCGTGATGGCTTGCACAAGCTTTCGTTGGATATCGGCCGCATTGCCATGAATGTTTCGCGCAGCGCTCGCACCACCCGTCGCTCCAGCGTCAAAGCGGAAATCCGCGCCATGGAATACGAGCTGGAGAAGTACAAACGTCAGGGCATGTCTCAATCCGACCCTGAGACCTACGCCCTGCTAGTCCAGGTCTTGCGCCGACTGCGTAACCTGAACCGCATTGTGGACAGCATGGCAAGCCTGTCGCATCGTGCCAGCCAGAATATGCCAGTCGATCAATACCTGAATAAATCGCTAAGCCGCATGCTCTCGCGTGAAGAACTGCGTTTGGGCATGCTCAGCAGCAATATGAAGCTGAAGTCTTCGCACTTCCGCTACGCGGCACGTGTCAGCATTGCGTCCATGGTGGCCCTGGGAGTGGGTGCACTCAGCGCTCATTTCCAAAGCGAACTGGGCCTGGTCAGTGCACTGACAGCACACAGTTACTGGATCATCCTGACCATTCTGGTCATTATGAAACCGGGCTTTGCCATCACGCGCCAACGCAATGGCTGGCGCCTTTTTGGCACGGTACTGGGCTGCGGGGCGGCCTTCCTGCTTCTGAAGCTAACGGACAACCGCGAGCTGTATCTGATCGCCATGTTGCTGGCCTACCTCCTGGGTAACAGCCTGGTTCAGCTGAACTTCCTGCTATCGGCCCTGTTCAACACAATCTTTGTGATTTTGTCCTTCCAATTCCTGTCCACGGGCGGCTCCTTCATCATTGGAGAACGTCTGGTGGATACGCTGATTGGTTGCGGCATCGCCATGGCCGCCAGTTACCTGCTGCCCAACTGGGAGTCCAGCGCCATGACAGGCCTGGCCCGAGCAGCCTTGGCCGCCAACAAAGAGTTCTGGCGTGCAGGGCTGGAATTCGCTCGCTTGAGCCGCCTGCATAACCAGATCCTTAAAAACGGTCAGGAAGGCGAACCCACCATGACAGAGGCCCAAAAAAACCAGGTGGATCTGGACTTGATGGAAGCCGACACCGCCTGGCAAGTGGCAAACAAGAACGTACACATTGCCTTCAGCAACTTTGCCTCGGCCTTTTATCGCATGATGGATGAGCCTGTCAGCCGACAAGCCAATGTATCCCTGCTGAACAACCTGCTGATTCAGAACCACGTGCTGGCCTCGCAAATCAGCGCCGCTACCCCGCTTCTGGCTAATTTGAGTCAGATTCCGCCAGGCATCCAGAACTCCCTGGATGCCATTGGCGCGCTGATTAACGACCAGGATGCTGACCCGCCTGCTTCCATCGAAACCGAAGGTGAGCTGGCCATGCTGGCCTACCCTATCCGTCAGATGGTCAAGGCCGCCCAACTGATACGTCAGGATATGAGAGGCCTGGAATACAGCGCTGGCCCGCAACTGCCGCCTGAGCGCAAGCAGGAACTGAAGCAGCAAGGGGCCTGATGACCATGCCATGTCCCGTATACATTTGGAGCTCGTTGTCGGGACCAAATAAACAAGAACTCAAGGCACAAGGCACAAGGCACAAGGCACAAGGCAAAAGAGCATAGGGTGTCCAGCCCTCTTCAATTCGCAGGACCAAGAATAAAAAGGCAAGGCGCAAATACATGGCCTTGCCTTTCTTTTTTTTTACCTGCAAGACCGCAGATCAGCTAAAGAGCTACTCCTACGGCGCAAGCAATAAAGCTACATACTTTCCTGCTCGGAGCGACGGAACACCAGCTTGTCCTCGCTGGAGAGCTCAGGCTGGAATACATACCCCTCGCGATCAAACGCCTTCAAGCCTTCCACTGTTTGCACACGCTTGTCGATGACAAAGCGGGCCATCAAACCACGGGCTTTCTTGGCGTAGAAACTGATAATCTTCCAGACACCGTTTTTCTCGTCCTGGAAAACGCACTGAACCACACGGGCACGCAAGGCTTTTTGATCGACCGCCTTGAAATACTCTTCGGAAGCCAAGTTCAAGACAACGGGCTTGGCTTCGCCTTCCTGACGCTCGTTCAAATAATTGGCAATCCGGCTGCCCCAGTAAGCGTACAAATTGGCACCTTCGGGATTCTTCAAGCGAGTGCCCATTTCCAGACGGTAAGGACGCATCAAATCCAAAGGACGTAAAGCACCATACAAACCGCTAAGAATCACAATGTGGTCCTGGGCCCACTTCAGCTCCTTGTCCGACAAATCCGTTGCAGCCATGCCCTCATATACATCACCATTAAAAGCCAGAATGGCCTGACGGGCATTGGAGCGGTCAAACTTGGGCTCCCACTCCTGGTAACGCTGGACATTCAAGCGCGCCAGGTCGTCGCTCAGCTTCATCAAGCCGGCAATATCCTCTTCGGACTGAGTGCGCAAAATATCAATCAAGCCTTGCGCCTGCTCCACAAACAGAGGCTGGGTTTCCAGCTGCGTGCGTACAGGGGAATCGTAATCCAGCTTTTTCGCTGGCGAGAGCAATAACAACATGCGCCTATATCCTTTCTATCCAAACAGATAAAGGGCCATGCCCTTTATCTGCCATCTACAAAACACGCTTTGACAGCAATTAGCGAGCCGTCCAGCCACCATCCAGACTTAGCGTCGTACCCGTCATTTGGTCTGCGGCGGCAGACGACAGGAACACAGCAGCACCGCCCAATTGTTCAGGAGTCACAAACTGCAGGGAAGGTTGTTTCTCAGCCAGCAGCTCGCGTGCGGCAGCTTCAATATCAATCCCTTTTTGCTGGCTGATAGCTTCGATCTGCTTTTCCACCAAGGGAGTGCGTACCCAGCCCGGGCAGATTGCGTTGCACGTAATACCCTTGCCAGCATTTTCCAGTGCGGTCACTTTGGTCAGACCCACGACACCATGCTTGGCAGCCACATAAGCCGATTTATTTACCGATGCCACCAGACCATGAGCCGAGGCGATATTGATAATGCGCCCCCAACCCTGCTTTTGCATGATAGGCAAGGCAGCCGCTGTGCCGTGAAATACAGCCGACAGGTTCAAGGCAATGATGGCGTTCCATTTATCAACCGGAAAATCTTCGATAGGCGCGGTGTACTGAATACCGGCGTTATTGACCAGAATATCCAGACCGCCCAAGGCCTCTGCCGCCTTGGCAACAAAGTCGCGCGTGGCCTGTGCATCACTCAGGTCTGCATTCAGATAATAGGCTTTGACACCAAATTTGGACTCCAGCGTGCTGCGCTCGCGCTCGATATCTTCAGGCTGACCAAAACCATTGATCACCACATCTGCACCGGCTTTTGCCAACTCGGTGGCCATGGCCAGACCGATACCACTGGTCGATCCTGTTACGACCGCTTTTTTACCTTTCAGCATAGATACCTCGTGAGTATTGACAACAGGGAACTGAAACCCAAAGTGTACTCGCCGGCCTGCACTGCCGGGAAATGCAATGGGCTCGTTTTGTCCGGAATCATCAAGGCTTGCAAAACAAGGCCAAACGCCATCGGACCAAGTACTAGCGCATTACCCCCTAGAACTTCGGCCTGCGCGGGGAAAAGTCGGCCATACACAATGTTGCGGATGAGTTTTCCGAACATCGGCCGCGACTGACACTTTTACCTTAACGTTCTTATGTGACAAAACAGCCAATAAACCATGCTGAGAGAGCAGGACGATCAAACCAGCAGAAAATAAAAAAGCCCTTGAATAATCAAGGGCTTTCAAAATTCCAGGTGGCGGACAGGGTGGGATTCGAACCCACGGTACGCTTGCACGTACGCCTGATTTCGAGTCAGGTACATTCGACCACTCTGCCACCTGTCCGCGATTGCTTATATGGTTACAAGCAAGCCCATAAATATAGATCAAAGAACACTCTTTGACAAGCACTAAAGAGACATAGCACTTGCGTCAAAGAGCGGAGTTTCTTGATAAGACCAGCCACTCAAACCAAAGAGCTCTTTTCAATCAAGGGTTTACCCTCTATTTTGGCCTAATTCACTTGTTCACCCTGAGCCGCAGGCCTATATTGGAAACACACATTGATGCATCGCAGCCCTGCCTTTCCAAGGCAGTCCTTGTAATTCCGGCACAACTTGCTGGACTTGATAAAAGGAATTGTCATGCAAACCTTCCAATGGATTATCGACGCCAACGGCGACGGCATATACAGCCTGAATGAGGTTCTCCAGACTCTGCGCTGGGCTTTTCGGATACCAGGCAGCCTGGTAGTTGAAACCTTGGGTTCCATCCCGGTTCTGTCTGATCTACTGCGTATCCAGGCTTCAGAAGCGACAGGCTACGCTTCTTTGCGAGGCGGACTGGTCAATATCCTGTCGTTATTCTTCTGGGCCGCACTCTGTCTCTGGTTTCTGGAAGTCAACTCCAAGCCACGTGCAGAGCCTGCGCAACGCAACGTACGCCATGCGCCACACTTGAGCAAGCAACTGGATTCTGTGCACGGTCGGCAGCTGCACGCGAACTACAACCGGCGCCCTGTCCGCCATCGTCAGGTTGAACGCCATACCTTCTAGATGCACTCATGCCCTCCTGCCGCAAAAGGAGAAACATGTGTTAAGAAAGGTAAACCCCTGGCATAGCGCATACGAACCGTGTTGCGTTTGGAAGTGCTTTGCCAGGATTACCTAACGTTTGGACTACAGGTTTTAGGCAACAATCGCTGCAGCTAGTGTCATTAGAGGTGCAGCTTATGAAAAAACTACTATTAGCCGGTTTAATGGCCTTGAGCACCAGCGCCGCCTCTGCGGGCGGTGTAAATGTCGATATCAATGTCGGTATTCCGGGTATCGGTTACGGGCCGATCTACTACCCACCCGCTCATGTTGTGGAACGCCCGGTTTATGTCGCCCCACCCCCAGTGGTTTACCACCCGCCACGTTACGTCTATCGTCCCGGCTACGTGGAATATGGTCGCTCCAACAAGGAATGGCGCAAGGAGCAGCGACGCGCTCACAAGCGCTGGCGCAAACAGCAGGAGCGTTACTGGGATGATGACTAATCCATCACTACGGAACCATGAATGAAAAAGGGCTGAGGACCACAAAGGTCATCAGCCCTTTTTCCATTCGGACAGTGACTTTATTTAGCCGGCACCAGACGTTCCAGTCCGCCCATATAAGGACGCAGAACCTTGGGCACAATCACGCTGCCATCTTCTTGCTGGTGGTTTTCCAACACAGCCACCAAGGCGCGGCCTACGGCCAGACCAGAGCCGTTCAGCGTATGCACAAACTCCGGACGTGCCTTGCTGTCGGCGCGGAAACGCGCCTGCAGACGACGAGCCTGGAAAGCCTCGCAGTTCGACACCGACGAGATCTCGCGGAACGTGTCCTGGGCAGGCAACCACACTTCCAGATCGTAGGTTTTGGCGGCAGAAAAGCCCATATCGCCAGTGCACAGTTGCACTACACGGTATGGCAGTTCAAGAGCCTGCAGAACGTGCTCGGCATGACCGACCATGGACTCCAGCGCCTCATAGGATTTTTCAGGATGAACGATCTGCACCATTTCAACTTTGTCGAACTGGTGCTGACGGATCACGCCACGGGTGTCTCGGCCACCGCTACCGGCTTCCGAACGGAAACAAGGCGAGTGAGCAGTCAGGCGGATAGGCAGATCGTCACCGGCCAGAATCTCGTCACGCACAGTACCGGTCAGGCTGATTTCGGAGGTCGAGATCAGGTACAGGTCTTCAGGCTTGGATTCGGTCGGATCGGCTGGCTCGTTGTCCTGACCACCTTTGGTGACCCAGAACATATCGTCCTTGAACTTGGGCAATTGGCCGGTACCATACAGCGTGGACGCGTTCACGATGTATGGGGTGTAGCACTCGGTATAGCCGTGCTCTTCCACTTGGGTATCCAGCATGAACTGGGCCAGAGCACGGTGCAAGCGAGCCAGAGGACCACGCAGAACCATGAAACGGGCGCCAGCCAGCTTGCGAGCGGCTTCAAAATCCAGACCAAACTGCTCACCCAGATCCACGTGATCACGCGGCTCAAAGGTGATGTGCGCAGGATTGCCCTGATCATCTTTAGGACCGGGGATCCAGCGACGTACTTCAACGTTGTCTTCTTCGGACTCGCCTACCGGCACGCTTTCGTGCGGCAGGTTAGGAATCGTGGCGAACCAGGAGGACAGCTCGGCCTGCACTTGGGACAAGTCCTGCTCCAGCTGCTTCAGGCGCACCGGAATTTGCTGGGATTGAGCCAATGCTTCGCTGGCGTCTTCGCCCTTGGACTTGAGCTGGCCGATGCGTTTGGCCAGTGCATTGCGCTCGGCCTGCAAGGTTTCGGTTTCCACCTGTACCGCTTTGCGGCGGGCTTCCAGCTGCTGGAAACGCTCGGTGTCAAATTGCACGCCACGTTTCGCCAGGCCCTGTACCAGCGGCTCCAAGTCTTTGCGTAATTGGTTCAGATCTAACATTTAATAGCCATATAGGTGATGGTTCAATCCCGATTGATCTGGTGATTTTAACCACAAGCCACCACAAGCGCAGCACAGCGCAAGCAGTACGGAGATATCGGGAAATACGGGGGTGACAGGTCAGGCAAGCGCCTGTCCTGTCTTAGGTGTCTTTTTTACCAGCCTGCTCATCCAGCTGACGCAGGCGCTCCATTTTTTCAGCAATCTTGATTTCCAGACCACGAGGCACGGGCTGATACCAATGCGGATCGGGAATACCATCTGGCAAGTAGGTCTCACCCGCCGCGTAGGCATTGGGCTCGTCATGCGCATAGCGATACGCATGACCGTGGCCCAGCTCTTTCATCAGCTTGGTGGGCGCGTTGCGCAAATGCACTGGCACTTCGCGGCTTTTATCCTGCTTCACAAAGGCGCGGGCCTGGTTGTATGCCATATAACCGGCATTGCTCTTGGCT
This sequence comes from Alcaligenes sp. RM2, assembly GCF_052931795.1. Classification (NCBI taxonomy): domain Bacteria; kingdom Pseudomonadati; phylum Pseudomonadota; class Betaproteobacteria; order Burkholderiales; family Alcaligenaceae; genus Alcaligenes; species Alcaligenes sp. RM2. The sequence continues at coordinate 247,637 of NZ_JBRFIO010000001.1, read as the reverse complement.
GCGATAGCCAGATAAATCACGGCCTGCCCTAACGCCAGCTCCCCCTCGGGGCTGCCCAGGCGCTCGAAGGTCAAGGCTGCATCGTTGGCAATTTGCATGGCGCGCGGATCGGCCAGACCGATATCCTCCCAAGCCATGCGTATGATGCGGCGCGACAAATAGCGGGCATCAGCCCCGCCGTCCAGCATCCGGGTCAGCCAATACAAGGCGGCATCCGGGTTGGAGCCGCGCACCGATTTATGCAAAGCAGAAATCTGGTCGTAGAAATTGTCGCCCCCCTTGTCAAAACGCCGGGAGTTCAGGGTCAGCGCATTTTGCAGGAAGTCTGTCGTGACCAGCTCGGTGCCGGAAGTCTTGGCGGCCGTATTGGTCTGCTCCAGCAAGTTCAAAAAGCGTCGGGCATCGCCGTCGGCATAACCGATCAAGGTGTCGACGGCTTGATCCTCAAACTCCAGGCCATCCAGGGCATTTTGTTCCTGTACACGGCGTAGCAGGAGTTTGAGCTCATCATCCGTCAGGGATTTGAGCACATAGACTTGCGCCCGCGACAGCAAGGCCGAATTAACCTCGAAGGACGGGTTTTCCGTGGTGGCACCAATAAAGGTCACCAAGCCGCTTTCAGCATAGGGTAGAAGCGCGTCTTGCTGAGACTTGTTGAAGCGGTGTATCTCGTCCACAAACAGGATGGTGTGCTTGCCCATCGCCAGATTCTGTTGGGCCTGCTCCATGGCGGCTCGGATATCTTTCACGCCTGAAAAGACGGCGGACAAGGCGATGAACTCGCATTCGAATGCACTGGCCGTCAAACGTGCCAGCGTGGTTTTACCCACGCCGGGAGGCCCCCAGAAAATCATGGAGTGTGGTTTGCCGGACTGAAAAGCCAGGCGCAGAGGCTTGCCCTCGCCCAGCAAATGAGACTGCCCCACCACCTGATCCAGGGTTTTGGGGCGCAGTGCTTCGGCTAAAGGTGCGGCGGGTTCCTGAGCGAACAAATCACGCATGGCGATCGCCCTTCCTAAAATGGCAAGACCTGGCCAAGCGGACCAGGTCTGTATTGAAAACTTGTTTTGTCAAAGCCAGCCAAACACTGACCCTGACGATAGCGGCACAAAAACAGAATGTGCATCAAGGCATGGAGACGACATCCACTCCGGCAGGAGCCTTGAACGTGAAGGTACCCAAGGTAATCCGAGGGTTCGGTTCCAAGCCGGTGAAGTCGATATACGTGGTTTGGCCGAACGAGTCCTGCAATTCCAGACGACGTGGCTCACGATCCTTGAAGCCGATGTCTACGTAGGAAAAGCCGGCATCGCTTTGCAACGGTGTGGCTCGGATCCACTCCAATCCATCCCGTGCATCTTGCTCAACCAGACGGAAGGAGTCTTCCAGATTGCCAGTACCAAACAAGATCGCAGCAGGCGAAGCGCCGATGGACTGGTCCACACCACGCTCGGTGACCTGGGCCAGATCCGGGTCGTATTGATAAAGCAGCTTGCCGTCAGACACGATCAATTGTTCATAAGGGCGTTGCACATGCCATTTGAACTGTCCAGGGCGCTGAAACACGAATTGCCCGGATTGCGGCGCACCTTTGGACTGGCCGTTGCTATCGACCGTACGCTGGGAAAACTCGCCTTTCGCAGCACGCACATCTTGCACAAAAGAGCGCAATTGCTCGCTGGCCGAAGCGGCCATGGTCAAGGCAGGTGTAGTGGCCAGCAACATGCTGACCAGCAGTGTCTTAATCTTCATCTTTGGCACCTCCTGCGGGGACCAGAATTTCACGGTTACCGTTAGGCTGCATAGCCGATACCAGACCGGCTTGTTCCATTTGTTCCAGCAGTCGGGCTGCCCGGTTGTAACCAATACGCAAATGACGCTGCACCGACGAAATCGAAGCGCGACGATTCTTGATAATGACTTGAACAGCCTGGTCGTACAGCGGGTCCGCTTCAGCATCGACCATGCCAGTAGCGGGGTTGACCCCCTCACCCGATTCGCCTTCGACAGCACCTTCCAGCAGGCCTTCGATGTAATCGGGTTCGCCGTGTTCTTTCAAGTGTTCAACCACGCGGTGAACTTCCTCATCGCTGACAAAAGCGCCGTGCACTCGTTTAGGCAAACCTGTACCGGGCGGCAGATAGAGCATATCGCCCATGCCCAGCAAGGTTTCCGCACCCATCTGATCCAGAATGGTGCGCGAGTCGATTTTGGAAGACACCTGAAAAGCAATACGGGTAGGAATGTTCGCCTTGATCAGACCTGTAATCACGTCCACGCTAGGGCGCTGAGTAGCCAGAATCAGGTGGATACCAGCCGCACGGGCTTTCTGGGCCAAACGAGCAATCAACTCTTCGATCTTCTTGCCCTGCACCATCATCAAGTCTGCCAACTCGTCAATAATGACGACAATCATGGGCAGAACAGACAACGGCTCGGGAGCGTCCGGCGTCAAAGAGAAAGGATTGGGGATAGGCTCTTCACGCTTTTGCGCTTCGCGTATCTTGGCGTTGTAACCGGCCAAATTACGCACGCCCAGCTTGCTCATCAAGCGGTAGCGTTTTTCCATTTCGGCCACACACCAATTCAAGGCGTTGGAGGCCAGACGCATATCCGTGACCACCGGAGCCAGCAAATGAGGAATGCCTTCATAGACACTCATTTCCAGCATCTTGGGGTCGATCAGGATCAGGCGCACGTCTGCCGGGTCTGCCTTGTACAGCAGCGACAGAATCATGGCGTTAATCCCCACGGACTTACCGGAGCCGGTTGTACCTGCCACCAGCAAATGAGGCATCTTGGCCAGATCCGCCACCACGGGTTTACCGGCAATATCCTTGCCCAAAGCCATGGTCAGCAAGGAAGCACTGCTGTGATAGGTCTGCGAGCCTACGATTTCCTCCAGACGCACCATTTGGCGGCGGGGGTTGGGCAGTTCCAGGCCCATCAGGTTTTTCCCGGGAATAGTTTCCACCACCCGGATGCTGACCAGACTCAAGGCACGGGCCAGGTCTTTGGCCAGATTCACGATCTGGCTACCCTTCACGCCGGTGGCAGGCTCAATCTCGTAGCGCGTAATGACCGGCCCCGCCTGGGCGGTCACCACCGTCACCGCAACACCGAAGTCCGACAATTTCTTTTCAATCAGGCGCGAGGTGAACTCAATGGTTTCCGGCGACACCGTTTCTACATTGTCAGAGGCGGGGTCCAGCAGGGACAGCGGAGGCAAATCGCCCGCTTCGCCAGCCTGACGAGGCGCCTTGAACAAGGTCTGCTGCTTCTCTTTCTCGACGCGCTCGGATTTGGGCACAGCCACAAAAGCAGGTTCGATACGCACAGGCTGTTCGTGGACCAGTTGCTCCTGCTTGGCGACCACGCTTTCCGTGCGCTCGGCACGTTTGACCTCGCCCACGCGACGATCCTGACGGGCTGACCAGAAAGTCATCAAACGGCGAATCGTCCCTTCGATGAAGCCGCCCAGACGTTCTGCCAACGTCAGCCAGGAAAAACCGAAGAACAAACTGGCTCCGCCAGCGAGCAGGCCCATCAGCACCAGAGAGGCTCCACCAAAGCCTATCGAAGTTACTAATAGTTGCGATAATAATTGGCCTAACTGCCCACCAGCCCCCGCAGGGAGCTGCCATTGCTGGCCCAGATCTTTAAAAAACAGCGATTCCAGGCCCATGCTGCCCAGAAACAAAAAGAAAAAGCCTATGCCAATTTCCCAGCGCACCCGAGGCAGAACATCCTCGTTTTTAGTGCTGGGCAAAAGCAAAGCGGTCAGACGGTAAAAGCCCACGGCCACGCGCTGCACCAGCAGCACCACCCAAAGCCAGGCCGTCAGACCAAACAGAAACAAGAGGAAATCGGCGATGTGGGCACCAAAGATGCCCCCGCCGTTTTGGGTCAGACCCGAGTGCACGGAATGCGACCAGCCGGGATCGCCCGGATCCCAGGTTGCCAGTACCAGGCCCAGCCAGGCTGCCAGAGCAGCGAAGATAATCCACCGTGCTTCGCGCAGCAGTCCTGTCAGGCGCTGTTGCAGGGCTGAAGGCCCATTACGCACATTTTTGGATGACCGGGACGAACGAGGGGATGTTGCAGGTATTCTTGCCATGGACTCATTATAATTGGAGATCGTCTTTTTCGGATTTTCTGTGATGTCGACTACTAAGCACGCAAAAGTACTCATTCTGGGCTCAGGCCCGGCCGGCTATACCGCAGCGATCTACGCAGCCCGCGCCAACCTCAACCCCGTCTTGGTCACCGGCATGGAGCAAGGTGGCCAACTGATGACCACCACAGATGTAGATAACTGGCCAGCCGATGCCCAAGGCGTCCAGGGACCTGATCTTATGGCACGTTTCCAGGCTCATGCGGAACGATTCGAAACAGAATTAATCTTTGACATGGTGTCCTCGGTTGATCTGTCCACCCGTCCCCTGACCCTGAATGGTGATAGTGGCACAGTCTACACCTGCGATTCGCTGATTATTGCGACAGGCGCCTCTGCCCAATACCTGGGCCTGCCAACCGAGCAGGAATTCATGGGCCGTGGCGTGTCCGGTTGCGCAACATGTGATGGTTTCTTCTACAAGAACCAGGACGTGGTCGTGGTCGGTGGTGGCAATACCGCCGTGGAAGAAGCCCTGTACCTGTCCAATATTTGCAAGACCGTGACCTTGATTCACCGTCGCGATACCTTCCGTTCCGAACCCATCCTGACCGACAAGCTGATGGACCGCGTCCAGAATGGCAATATCCAGCTGAAACTGCACAGCGAACTGCAAGAAGTGCTGGGTGACGCTTCGGGCGTGACAGGTGTGCGCATCATCAATAACCAGACCCAGGCCACTGAAGACCTGGCTGTGACTGGTGCCTTTATCGCCATCGGCCACAAGCCCAACACCGGGATCTTTGAAGGCAAGCTGGAGATGCACGACGGCTACATCACGACTCGCAGCGGTCTGAAAGGCATGGCAACCATGACTTCCGTTCCTGGCGTCTTTGCCGCGGGCGATGTGCAAGACAATATCTATCGTCAGGCCATTACCAGTGCAGCCAGCGGTTGCATGGCCGCCCTGGACGCACAGCGCTGGTTGGATGAAAACAAATAAGCCCAAAGCCGTAGGGCGTAGTCTGGCAGACCTGAAGAAGTTACAAGGTCAGGTCCGCCAGGATCTCAATCCGCCCCCGGCCCCCGCCCGTCCCCAGGCTCGCAAGCGCCCCCGCCCACCGGATCCCGGTGGCAAGCCAGCCAAACTGGCTCCTGCCAGTAATGCTACAGCGGCCCAAGACCCCGTTTCCTTATTGGACCCCAGCGACAGGGCCTGGCTACGCCAGTCCATGCGGGACGTCGCCCCCTTGAAAAAACGTGGTCAAAGCGTAGTCATGAGCCGTCCTGCGGCTAGCCCGGAACAGTTGGAGCAACGTCGTCGCCACGCGGTAGGTGCGCCCACCAGTACGCCCGCCCTGCCCCAGGCCTCTGACCAATATGTCAGCGTGCAAGGTGAAAGCAACGATCTACGACATTTGCGTGCTGGCTGTGGCACCGATGTCTTGCGCGATCTGGAACGCAACCGTTGGCCGATTGAGTCCAGCCTGGATTTGCATGGCTCGGATCTGGAACAGGCCCGCGAGCGACTGGACAACTTTCTGCGCTCCTGTCTGGAGCACGGCGTGCGCTGTGTACGAATTGTCCACGGCACGGGCTACGGCTCGCGCAATGGCGAACCCGTTTTGCGTCATGCCGTGCGTCGCTGGTTAACCCAGCTGCCCAGCGTTCTGGCTTATATGGAGTGCGCGCCCAACGAAGGTGGGCAAGGTGCCGTCAAACTGGTGCTGCAAGCCATGTCCGAACCCGGTGTTTGATTTTTTCCATTAGGTACAGACGTAAAAAAGGCCAGCTTTCGCTGGCCTTTTTTTTATTGTTGTTATGTTGTACTGCCTATTGCTTTTATAATAGTGACCGTTTTATTTCGGTCTTTGTTGCCCAGCGTTGCGGGGCTATGTCTCCTCACCTGCATGGAACGTATTGTGCCCCATTTATAAAGCTGTCACACTTAGGGAATGCACTGATACCCGCATGATAAGAAAATATCAGTCGCCCATTCGCAGTCTTTATTCTGCTGCCTGGTCCAAAGCCTTCACGGCCCGCTTCAAAAACACCTGCATTTCTTTCTCAGCCTGCTTGTCGCCCTGCTCTTGGGCAATCACCAAGCCCTGCTCCAGAATTTCCCTGGCCTGTTTGAATTGCTCCAGGTTCACCAGCACCCGGCCCAACAGCTTCCAGGCTGCGGTGTAACGCGGATTCATTTCCACGGCTTTGGACAAATGTTCGCGAGCCGCTTCCAAATCGCCCTCACCCATACATGCATTGCCCAGGCCAAAGCGCAACAAAGCATTATCCTTGCCTGCCGCCAGTAGCTTCTCCAATCCTTCGCGCATAATCCGTACCCTTGAAAACAAAGCAAGGCTGGGTCGCGCTGCCTTCACACAAAACAAAATAGCGGCCGCGACACGCCTGCACAGCTTGATGACTATTGAACCATCTAGCCATAAACCATTGAGCTTGGTTTTGTACCACGGAATATCAAAGGGCGGCCTCAGCCGGCCGGGCTCTGTAGGCCCATTCTCCTGCTGGTACCGCCCTGGCTAGCGCTTTAGGCCAGATCGCCTTGCAACACCCCCTTGCTGACGACTTCACGGCCATCCAGGCTAACCGTGCAATTGCGCATTGGGTAGTCGAAGTGGCAATCGGAGAAACGACCCGCCGCTGGATTTGCGCCCGTAGAGAAAAGGAAGTTACCGGCAAAGGCGCGCAACTCGGTTCCGTTGGTATCGCGCTTGTCATACATGGCCATGGAATCCCAGCGAGCCGCCGGTGCCATGCCCCAGCCCACATGACTGACCGCATAGGCATCCTTGTCATTCCAACTGGCGTAATAGGAGCGGATCAAATCGGCATCCACGCCCTTGCCCTCAATAGCCACGACATAATCGTTTTCGATACGCAGGGTCACCGCCGATTCCAGATAGCGCTTGAAGGTCAGGTTCACATCTCCACTATCCAGCACCAGCGTGCCATTCACACTGCCATTGCTGGGGTAGCAAATGCACAGGCCAGCAGGCCAATACCCAAAGCTGCCCGGCTTGTCGGCTATCCCGGCACTGCCGCGCCCGATCACACCCGCCAGGCTGACCGTCAGGTCCGTGCCGGCTTCGGAGCTAATGTGCATGACACTGGCATCGGTAATCAGCTTGCCGCCAATATCGCACTTGCTTTGCAAATCAGGACTGGGTTTGACCCGTTCCAGAATCTCGGGATGCTCGTCGCTGATCATCATGATGCGGGCACCTTTGGCCAGCAGTGCGGCACGCTCGGGCGAATGCAGCAGCCCTTCTACGGTGCAGTCCACAATGAACTGGCTGCCTGCCAAAGCCTGGACAATCGGGTCCATACCTTCCAGCGCCAAAGACGTCCCGGTCGAGCGCAGGGCAATATTGCTTTTCAGACGTGGCGAGACCAGTTTCACATGGCAAACCCGTGCCCCCATTTGCGTCAGGGCCAACTCAGCCAGCTCGGCCAGCACGGAGCGCGATTGCGTCTCGGACAGCACGACTGCCATTTCGCCGGGTTGTACTTTGCACAGTCCAAACACTTCTACAAAATCAGCAATCCATTTGCCTTCAATATGCTCACGCAACATCTCACTACTCCTAGAAAATTCAAAAAAGGCGCTGCGCGGCTCTTTCAGCCGGGCAGCGCCTGTACACATCAGTCGTGCAAATCCTTGCCCTTGGTCTCGGGCGAGGCAATGGTGGCCCACAGGGCCAGAACGCACAGGCCGATCAGGTACCAGTCAAAAACCTGCTTTTGATTGATGGAATGCAGCCAGGCTTGCAAATAGGGAGCGGTCCCGCCCGTCAGGGCACCAGCGACCGAATAGGGCAAGCCCATGGCAACCGCACGGATACGAGTTGGAAACTGCTCGGGGAAAAAGGCCGGCATGATGGCGGTGGGTGCCGAGATCAACAGCATGCCGCCCGCCATGAACACCACCAGACGCCAGATCTCGCCCTGGCCGCCAGTCAGCACCATGGTCAGCGGGATGATGCTGATGATTGAACCGATGGAGAAGAAATACCAGTTCGCCTTGCGACCAAACCGATCCGAAAATGCGCCCCAGAAAATCAGGCACAGAATCAGAAAAAGATTGGCCCCCACCCCCACCCACATCACTTTGGCGGCAGGCATGCCCAGGGAGGTAATGGCAAAGGTGGGCGCCATGATGGCCCAGACGTAATACAGCACGGTGCCGCCGGCCGACAAGGCAAATACGCGCAAGCAGGCACTGCGATACTTCCAGACCTCCGACCAGAACACGCGTGCGCCCGGGCGCGCCGTTTTGCCTGCCGCTTGCGCTGCGGCCTGACGGGCTTTGAACATGGGAGTTTCATCCAGCTTTCTACGCAGATACAGCGCATATACCCCCAAGGCCCCACCCAAGACAAAAGGCACACGCCATGCCCAGGCCCGAACAACATCCTCACCCAGCAGACTGGTCAGGCAGGCACTGAGCAACACAGCCGCCAATACCCCGATCGTGACAAACACAAACACGGAGGAAGACCACAGCCCACGTTTATGAGCAGGTGCCATTTCGGTGACATAGGTGAAGGAAGAAACCACCTCCCCACCGTGGCCAATCCCTTGCAACAAACGGCCCATCAACAAAAACAAGGCGGCAATCGGCCCCACCATGTCATACGTAGGAGCAATACCAATCACCAAACTGCCCAAGGCTGTCACCAGCATGGACAGGGTCATGGTGAAACGCCGCCCCTTGCGATCGGCCAACCAGCCAAAAAAGATGCCTCCCAGCGGGCGCATGAAAAAACCCACAGCAAATACTGCCAGTGTGCCCAGCAAAGCCGCCAGCGGGTCCTCACTATGGAAAAACTGCTTGGCAAAATAGGCGGCAAAAATCGAATAAGCCGTCCAGTCGTACCACTCCAGGGCGTTACCCGCCCCAACCCCCAAAATAACGCGTCGACGCTGCGCGGCAGTCATGGGCTGCTCGCGCAAAGATGGTGTATGTGCGTCCAAGAGATGTCCCCTTCACTGTGATAGTTATGCTTCTTGTTTATTGTTTTTGATCCGGTGGCTCAGGCCACCAACTGCGTGAAACGAGAACGATGAAAGATCAGTGGCGAAATTTCGCGCTCGATCTGCACATCGTGGATAAGCAATTGCACGGCATCGTGGTCCCCGGCGGGATGCACTTGAAAAACACTGCAGTCAAACCAGACTGATGCCCCTTGTATATGGACGGCCCCCTCCTCGGTCAGCTCGACCTCGATATCGCTGAAGCGGCTGTCCTTGTCCGGTCCGGCCAGCTGACGGCAAATAGCCGCATGTTCAGCACTCAAAATTGACACCCCCAGACGCGAGGCGCGAGACAGCAGCGCCCAGGTCGAGGAACTTTTCTGCACAAAAAAGGCGGCCAAAGGCGGATCCAGCGAAACCCCTACGGAAAAACTGGACGCAACAATGACTTGCGGCTTGCCATCGAGTACGGCGGCAATGGCCGCTACCCCGGATGGAAAATGTCCGAAGGCTTCGCGCACCACCCTGGCTCCCAACCCACTTATGTTTTCTTTCATGACGATGACTCTGCTCAGGCGTTAAAGACCCAAAACCCAAAATGAGGCGAGCTCTGCGACAACACACTCGCTTGGCCTCAATTCTGTTTCGATCGTCATTTATTTGCAATAACAAAATAGGTAAACGAGGATGGTTTTTGTTGAATTTAGGTATTAACCCTATGAAAATTCGTCGTTTTAAAAGCTATAGGCCTATACAATCCATCTGAATATTATTGCGTATTATGTTTCGTCATTATTTATTTGCAATAATCTATAAGCTTAAAACCTCTCGGAATCCACAAGGACAGCATGTATCTACATATCGTTTTGATGGCACCCCACACCCCTGTCAGCCCGGAATTGGAACCCAAGCTGGACCAGGCCTTTATCCGCATACATCAGGAATGCTCAGACATAGAACGCTTTGAATGGGTGCCGAACCTGTCACGCAGTTCGGCGCGCTACAGCCATGCCCTGCTGTCTGTATTCCGCACTCAAGAGGCACTGGACGCCTACAGACAGAGTGATGCTCACCAGGCCATGCTGGATGCCATCGCCCCGCACATTCAGGACATCGTCGTGCTGGACAGCGTGCTGGAGAAAAGCCTGCCCTAAGAAGCTCAAGCTGGCGCCCTGGCAAGCAGGACGCAAGCAGCCCCAGTGCGGCTACGCTAGCGCCGCCGGGGCACGCACGGTAAAATGGCCCGCTACAAACCTACTATCAAAAATGGGTAGCAATCAGCCCCACCACCGGAAGACAGAATGAAAGCAAGCGTCGCGATTGATGAGTTCATCGCTAGCCGAGACCATGGCGAGCACGAGCAACTTGCCCCGCACCACTACATTCTGACGCTCTACGGTCTGTTCGCCCGCCCCACCGGCGTCATCATTCCCGTGGCCAGCGTGGTTCAACTTCTGGCCGACCTGGGCGCTGAACCATCCAGCGTGCGCTCCGCCATTTCCCGGCTCAAGAAAAAAGGCGTACTAGTTAGCCGACAAGCCGCCTCGGGCAAAGGCTATGCCTTGGCGGCCGAACTGGAGCCGCATATGCAGGCCGGTGACGAGCGGATTTTTTCCTCCCCCTCCATGAATATTCGGGACCCCTGGCTGCTGGTCTCCTTCTCCGTTCCTGAAAGCGAACGCCAGAACCGTCACAAGATTCGTACAGGCTTGGCTCGCATGGGGTTTGGCACGGTAAATGCGGGGCTGTATATAGGTCCGGCGCGCTTGCAGGCAGAGGCTGTCGAGTACATACGCGAGCACCAGCTCTGGCCCTATATTGAGCTGTTCACCTGCGAACCCAGTGGCCTGAGCGATATTCAGGAAAAGATCTCCCGCTGGTGGAATTGGGACAAGCTGGCCAATGAGTACCAGGCCTTCTTGAACTCGTATCAACACGAAGTTGAAGCGTGGCAAACCGCTTTACGCCAAGGCACGGCCGACCCTTTGGAAGCCTTCCGACTCTATATGCCTATGGTGACACGCTGGCGCAGACTGCCCTTTCTGGACCCAGGCCTTGCACCCGAGCTATTGCCAGACAACTGGGTAGGCAATACGGCCCGCAAATTGTTCGGTGACTTGCATCGACTGCTTAGTCCCTTGAGCTCGCAACACGTGCAGCAGGCCATTCCAAACTGGAAGGCCCGCGGCACGGAGTAAACCTGCTCCTTTAGTCAGGCCCCTGCAAAGCGTGCGATGTCGCCCATCAAATCCTGGGCGATGCGCTCAAACCGCTCTGGCGTCACCCCCTGCATCATGGGTGCATCCTGCCAGGCCCGGAAGTTGCCAAACTGGAAAGGCAAATCAAAACAATGCCCGCTGAACACCGCTTCAAGCGGGCTTTGTTCCATGAAGTGACGCCAAACCACCGAGCGCCCCGCTGCCTTCAGACTAGCCGCATACTGCGTGGGAAAACGCTGAAACTGCAACCAGGACGACGCGGCCACCACTTGTTGATACGGCGTCAGACCCGATCCTGCTCCCTGATACACCCCATTTCGCAGCAGGCTGTCTGGCAAATCTCCCACAGGCCATACACCCAAAGCCTGATCGACCTGCTCTTGCGTCGCCTGCCGATGAAAAGGCACGTCAAAAAAGAACACCGAGGACTCTTGGGCAGTACAACGCAGATACACCGCCTGCGCATGGCAGGCTTGTGCCGCCCAGTCAGGATTCAAGAAGTCGGGCGGCATCCCGGCGCTGGCCACAGGCAAGAATGCCGAAGGAGCATGAGCCAAACGTGGCGGCTCTTTGTCCAAGGCCATCATGCCGTGCTGCATCAAGATATCCACGTTCACCGTCAGCCACTGATCACCCAGGCTTTGTCGCAGGCGCTCTGTGGTTTTTCTTTGTTGCTCGGGTGACCACGGCGTGCGCGTTCCCATGCTGAGCAAAGCAACACGATCAATCCAACCTCGTGTGGACTCCAGCACGCTGAGCAAATGCGCATACCAGCCACCCGCCGATTGCCCTATCAAGGTAATCTTGTCCGGGTCTCCGCCAAAGGCATGGATACGATCTTTCACCCATTGCAGTGCCAAGAGCAGGTCGGCTGCCGGCAAAGGCAAATCGTCAGCTTGTGCATCGCCCAGGTGCCCCAAGGCACCCAGACGGTAATTCACATTGACCACCACCATGCCCTGCGCTGCCAGGCGGGTGCCGTCATACCAATCCAAAGAAGCGCCACCGCTCACCCAGGCTCCACCGTGGATAAAGAACAGTACGGGCAGACCTTGTGCTTGCGCAGGTGCCCACACATTCAAAAAATAAGCGTCTTCAGATTGAGGATTGGCACTGCCTGCTCCCATGACCGCCGCAAGACGGCTGGGGCGCTGCGGGAACAAAGGCACCTGATCCAGAGAGGTCGCTGCCATTCGCCCCGTCGCTGCCTGCGCCGCTTCAAAACGGCGCGTGCCTTGGGCATAACGCAGGCCATACCAGGCCTGCACCTCTACGCCGTCGGCATGACAACGGCGTGAAGGAGCATTGATCCGCAAGGTCGCCGTCATGGTTTAGAGCTTGTTGGAAATATAAGGCGTACCGGTCATGCCGTTACCGTGCAGCTCGTATCCCATTGGCGCGGTAATGGAGGCATGGCGAGTACCTGTATTAATATCGCGCCACATGCGGCCCAGCAGACTGTTTTCCGCGAAGGAGGCGGTGCCATGCAACCAGCACAGATTGTTCACCGCATCCACCAGCTCGTGTCCTGCATGGCCGATCCCGGCACGATGGCGAGCACGTAGCTCCAAAGGCATGGGCACGGTACCGGAAGCAGCAGCATCGATCTGCGCCGCAGCGCGTTCCAGCAGCAAACGAGCACCATCAATCTGAATACTTGCCGTTCCCAGGTTCTGCACAAACGCCCCCGAGTCCGACTGCTTCTTGTAATGGGTATAGGTAATGCCGCGCTTGCCACTGACTCCAGTAGTGAAATCCACGGCGGCTTGAGCCGCTCCCAAAGATGGCGCCTGAATGCAGGTGGACATGGTCAGGTGTGGCGTCAAACGACGGCCAAACGTGGCCAAGGGATCTTGCTCCTGCACATCGCCCATCAGTTGTTGAAACGTAATCAGGCGCTCTTTGGGCACCCACAGGTTTTCTGCCACCATGGTGTTGGAGCCCGAACCGCGCATACCGATGGTGTACCAGGTATCCTGAATTTCAAACTCATCACGACGCATCAGCACAAAGCCCACGGTGGGCTCGACCTGCTCGTTTTCCTTGATGAACAAAATCCCCAGTGCCCAGTCCGAGTGGTTGCTGTTCGAGGCAAAAGGCCACTTGCCCGTAATGCGCCAGCCATCGCCATCCGGCGTTGCCGTGCCTTGGGGTTGGGCAAAAATGGACGCCGCACGGATTGGACCGTCTGCAAACACCTCATCGAGCATGGCATCGCTAAAGCGGTTGGCCAGCATGACCGAACCATTAGAGATCACCACACACCAGGCTGCTGCCGGATCGTAATAGCCCACGGCGCTGGCACATTGCAAGAGCATCTCCGCCCCACCCTCATAACCGCCGTAGCGCTTCAAGGCCGAAATGCGCCAGGCCCCGGTGGACTCCAAAGCCTGAACCGCCTCGTCTGACAACATGCGATTACGGTCAGCCTGCGGGGCCAACTCACGTAGCAGCGGGCCGATCTCGTGGATACGCTCCAGAATCTCCTCTGTCTCCTGACGGGATGGCGCCTGGGTAACGGTGATCCGCTCGCGCTCGGCGACCAATGTAGCTCCTGTGATAGTCATAACAGCTCCTTAGAATTATTTAATATGGCAAATTTATAACTATCGTCAGTTAATCGCAATATTAATAATCATGGAAAACGCTAAACCCGCTTGTTTTATTGAGTTTATTCGGGTTTTCACCTAGTAAATATCATCAACCAAGCTTATTTTTAATTGCATAAAAGTAACGATCAAAAATATTTTTAGCACAAAAAAAAGCAGAAAAAAGAGAGAGAAAATGGCCTGCGCCAGCATGAGACGAAAAAAAACCGCCGACCCGAAGGTCGGCGGTTTCTCATGCAGAAAACCGGCTTTAACAGCCTGTATTCATTACATGTTTTCGATCATGACATCGCCAAAGCCGGAGCAGGACACTTGAGTCGCGCCTTCCATCAGACGGGCAAAGTCATAAGTCACTTTACGCGAGGTGATGGATTTTTCCATGCTGGAGATGATCAGGTCAGCAGCTTCGGTCCAGCCCATGTGACGCAGCATCATTTCGGCAGACAGGATCAGCGAACCGGGGTTCACGTAGTCTTTGCCAGCGTACTTGGGAGCAGTACCGTGGGTGGCTTCAAACATGGCCACGGAGTCGGACAGGTTGGCACCGGGAGCGATACCGATACCACCCACTTGAGCAGCCAGAGCGTCGGAGATGTAGTCGCCGTTCAGGTTCAGTGTGGCAATAACGTCGTACTCGGCAGGACGCAGCAGAATCTGTTGCAGGAAGGCGTCAGCAATCGAATCCTTGACGATGATCTCGCGACCAGTCTTGGGATTCTTGAATTTGCACCATGGGCCGCCGTCGATCAATTCAGCGCCGAATTCTTTTTGAGCCAGTTCGTAAGCCCAATCACGGAAGCCACCTTCGGTGAACTTCATGATGTTGCCCTTGTGAACGATGGTCACGGAAGAGCGATCGTTGTCGATGGCGTACTGGATGGCCTTGCGCACCAGGCGCTCGGTACCTTCGCGGGACACAGGCTTGACACCGATACCGGAGGTATTGGGGAAGCGGATCTTGTTCACGCCCAGGGTGTTTTGCAGGAAGTCGATCAGCTTCTTGGCGCTTTCGGACTCGGCAGCAAATTCGATACCAGCGTAAATGTCTTCGGAGTTCTCGCGGAAAATGACCATTTCGGTCTTTTCTGGCTCACGCACAGGCGAAGGAACACCCTTGAAGTAGCGCACTGGGCGCAGGCAGACGTACAGGTCCAGTTGCTGACGCAGGGCCACGTTCAGGGAACGGATGCCGCCGCCAACGGGAGTGGTAAGAGGGCCTTTGATGGACACGACGTAGTCTTTAACGGCATCCAGAGTTTCTTCTGGCAGCCAGACGTCGGAACCGTACACCTTGGTGGATTTTTCACCGGCGAACACTTCCATCCACTCGATCTTGCGCTTGCCGCCATAAGCCTTGGCAACAGCAGCGTCGACCACTTTGATCATGACTGGCGAAATATCCACGCCCGTACCATCACCCTCGATGTAAGGAATAATGGGTTGATCGGGAACATTCAGGGAAAAATCCGCGTTAACTGTAATTTTCTGCCCCGACGCGGGGATCTTGATATGCTGATAGGACATGGATGCTCCAGTTGTGCTCCAATATTAGGGATAGCTAAACACGGAACGCTTTCGCGTTTCCGAAGTCTTATATAAGAGTTTAACTTAATTCGCGCGTATTCAGGCACCTGTAAACTCAAAGCTTGCCAAAAATGCTTGCATTCTTGGCAACTTATCCATTCTACACGGCCCCGATTGCAGCTTGTGCCGGCCTTGCGCCCCCACCATTTCACGCAAAACACGCGCCTAAGATTCGCATTTTCTGACTATTTTTATCTCGATTCCACCATGTTCAACCCCTCTCGCGAGCAGGTTCGCCAATTTTTCATTGAAGCTTGGGACAAGCACCAAAGTGGTCATCTGCTGACCGCTCTGGAAACCATGGCGGTGGACCTGGTGCAACAGCACCCTGAATACCACGACGACTTGCGCAACGCCGACGCCGTCAACCAGGACTATTCCGTGGAGCAAGGACGCAGCAATCCCTTCCTGCATCTGTCCATGCACCTGGCTATCAATGAACAACTGTCCATTGACCAGCCTCCAGGCATCAAGGCGGCGTATCAGCGCTTATTGACCCGGCACGATCAGCACGCCGCAGCGCACATCATTATGGAAGCGCTGGGCGAGGTGATCTGGGAAGCACAACGTCTGGGCACACCGCTGAACAACGAGCGCTATATCGAATTGATTTTGCGCCACAGCACGCGCGACTAAAGCCGCAGGCTGCCTTACTTTCTATTGCTCAAGGGGCCGGGCTGACGCGACAGCCACACGGAGATACTGTCGATATCCGCCTGGCTCATGGTATTGGCCATAGCCCCCATGACGGCATTCTTGCGGATATTGGACGTTGCCGGTGCCCCGGCCTGCCCACGCTTGTAAGCCATCAAGGCCTGCCGCAAATAATCGGCATGCTGACCGGCCAGAATGGGATATTCCGGGTTCAAGGGCGTTTTCGCATCGTCACCATGACAGGATGCGCAATTCAGATTCTTCCAGGCTTCCCCGCCTGCCTTGACCAGATCCTCAGCGGCCATTGCCTGACCGGCCACCCCGGCCATCAGCCCCATTGCCACCAGCAAGACTGTTTTTCTCATAGGTGCCTCCCCGTCCTCAAGGTTTGTTGCCCGCGTAGTACGCGGCAATATCCGCCATGTCCTGTTCGGACAAGCTCAGCGCAATGGCTTGCATAGTGGGGAAGGTTCGAGCGCCGCTGGCATACTCCTTGAGCGCTGCTTCTATATAAGCAGCCCCCTGCCCGGCAATCATGGGGACGTGATAGACCTCGGGAAAGCTGGCCTTGTAACCGGGCAAGCCATGACAGCCTATACACATGGAGATCTTGTCGCGCGCCGCCTCGGGATTGGCCTTGATCGGCTCGGAATCCTGCGCCTGGGCTGCCCAGGGCAGACAGGAGCTTGAGGCCAGAAGAAAGAAAGAGACATACCGCTTCATTTGCAACTTCATCATCGCTATTCGCTTTGTCGTGGAGTTGAAAACGGTCCGGGTCAGGCTCTGCGTCTATTGCAGCAAAAAGGAATCAACGCGACACCTGGCTCTGTGATGCTGACCGACGAGTACTGAGTCGATTGTATGATAATTGCCAAGGATGACTGATACTAGTATTTATACCCGAGTTTCTATTCTTGACAGATCAACATTTTAAGTACAAGTTTGAGCCGATTTATGACTACTACGACCCGTTTTGAAGGCACCGATCAGTACGTTGCCACTGATGATTTGAAGCTGGCCGTCAACGCCGCTTTGACGCTACAACGCCCTTTGTTGATCAAAGGTGAACCCGGTACCGGCAAAACACTGCTGGCCCTGGAAGTGGCCCGTGCCCTGGGACGCCCCCTGCTGCAATGGCACATCAAGTCCACCACCAAGGCCCACCAGGGCCTGTATGAATACGATGCGGTGTCGCGTCTGCGTGACTCCCAGTTGGGCGATGAAAAAGTCCGCGACATTGGCAACTACATTGTGCAGGGCACATTGTGGCAAGCGTTTGAGTCCGAGGAACCCACGGTTGTTCTGATCGACGAAATCGACAAGGCCGACATCGAGTTCCCCAACGACTTGCTGCAGGAACTGGACCGCATGGAGTTTCATGTTTATGAGACTCGCCAGACCGTCAAGGCGCGCCATCGTCCCTTGATCATCATTACCTCCAATAATGAAAAAGATCTGCCCGACGCCTTCCTGCGCCGCTGTTTCTTCCATTACATTCGCTTCCCCGAGCGCGAAACCATGGAGCAGATTGTGGCGGTGCATTACCCCAATCTGCGCAGTGACATTCTATCCAGCGCCCTGGATACCTTCTTTGCCCTGCGAGATGTTCCCGGCCTGAAGAAAAAGCCGTCTACCTCGGAATTCCTGGACTGGCTGCGTCTGCTGCTGGCCAACGACATTCCTGCCGATGCCCTGCACGAGCTGGATGAAGGCTTGCCCCCTATGGCTGGTGCCTTGCTGAAAAACGAACAGGACTTGTCCTTGATGCAGCGTCTGGCCGCTATGAGCCAACGCAGCCAGCGCCGGAGCTGATATGCAAACAAGCGCTTTTTCCCAGCCATTGGCCCCCGTGACACTGGAAGGATGGGACGTGCGTCTGGAGCCTTTGCAACTGGCGCACGTGGAGTTACTGGATGCCGCGGCTGCCGATGGCGAACTTTGGAATGTACGTGTAACCAGCGTGCCCGCCCCCGGCCAGGCCCAGGACTATGTAAAAAAGGCGCTGGACGGCCTGGAGCAAGGCCATATGCTGCCCTTTCTGGTGCGTGACCTGAGAACAGACCGGGCTGTCGGCACTACGCGCTATCACGACATTATTGCGCCAGTGGCCCGCCTGGAAATCGGCTACACCTGGTACGCCCGCAGCGCCCAGCGCAGCCACGTCAATACCGCGGCCAAACTGCTCCTGCTGCAATATGCGTTCGAGACCTTGGGAGCCGGAGTCGTGGGCTGGCGTACCGACCACCTGAATTTCAAATCCCAGCAAGCCATCACCCGGCTGGGAGCGCGTTTCGATGGTCGTGTCCGCCACCATGCCATCCGCCGCGATGGCACGATACGCGACACCATGTTCTACAGCTTGATGGCAGGCGAGTGGCCCGATACCCGCGCCCACTTGCTGGACAAACTAAGGCAGCACAGCCATGTTGCTTGATTTCTTCTACCACCTGCGCGAACGCGGCCTGCCGGTCTCCATTCAGGAACACCTGACGCTGCTGGACGCCTTGTGCAAAGGCATCATGCCGCCCACGCTGGACGATTTCTATCATCTATCCAGACTGGTTCTTATCAAAGACGAAACGCTTTACGACCGCTTTGATCTGGCCTTTGGGGAGTTCTATCAGCCGCAGCTGGAAGCGCTCGCCAAAGATAAAACCCTGCCCGAGGACTGGCTGCGCAAAACCCTGACGCGTAACCTGACTCCGGAACAGAAAGCCGCACTGGAAAAGCATGGCTTGGAAAAGCTGCTGGAGATGTTCAAGGAACGTCTGAAAGAGCAGCAAGGGCGTCATGCAGGCGGCAACAAGTGGATTGGAACCGGCGGCTCCTCGCCGTTTGGACATGGTGGCTATCATCCCGAAGGTATCCGCATTGGTGGCCCTTCGGCAGGGAACCGTACCGCCATCAAGGTCTGGGAAAAGCGCGAGTTCGTGGACTACGACGACCAGCAAGAGCTGGGCACACGCAACTTCAAGATGGCGCTACGTCGCCTGCGACGCTTTGCACGTCAGGGCGCCCCTACCGAGCTGGATCTGGACAGCACCATACGCGAGACGGCTCGCAATGCGGGCATGCTGGATTTGCAAATGCAGGCCGAGCGACAAAACCGCGTCAATGTGCTGATGTTGCTGGATATAGGCGGCAGCATGGATGACCACATCGCCCAGGTTGAATCCCTGTTCTCGGCCGCACGCTCCGAATTCAAACACCTGGAAGCCTACTACTTCCATAACTGCGTGTATGAATCGGTATGGCGGAACAATTCACGCCGCCAAAGCGAACGACTGGAAACCTGGGATTTGCTGCGCAAGTACAACGAGGACTGGCGCGTCATTATCGTGGGCGATGCCACCATGAGTCCTTACGAGATCATGGCCCCAGGTGGTTCTGTCGAGCACTACAACAAGGAAACCGGCGCAGCCTGGCTGCAAAGACTGAACGACCACTGGCCACGTATTGCCTGGCTCAACCCCGAGCCGCAGGCTTACTGGCCGTACCGCCAGTCCATTGCCATCATTCAGAATCTGATGTCCGACCATATGTACCCCGTCACCAGCGCAGGGCTGGAGGAGGCAATGCGGTACTTGTCGCGGTAGCATCAGACCTCTATCAAGCAGCAAGTTAAAAGACCCGAATTTCGGGTCTTTTTTTATTTACGATTAAAAAACCCGCAGAGTCTTGCGACTGTGCGGGCTTTCAATCAGGTTTTGCTATTGCAGCGATCAGCGACCTCGTTGACGCTGCAACATCCCGGCACGCTGTCGCTCCAGATCCTTGATCTGACTCTGCAATTCACGCAACTGCTCTCGGGCTTCACGCTCTTGTTCGGCCAGCGCCTGGGCTTCGCGACGGGACTCCTCGCGCTGAGCAATGGCCAAGGCCTCTTGCTGACGCTGCAACGCCAAGTCGTTCTGCAGCACGGTCAGTTGATCGGCGCTTTCATTCAATTGCTTTTCAGCCTTGGCAACTTCAGCCTGCAGCTTGATGCGCTCCAGATCGGCGGCGGCATAGTCCACCGTGTCCTGACGGTACTGGGTGTACATGCGCTCGGCCAGGGATTCGTCGGTGGTCTTGAAGACGCGCCAGAACTCGCGCTGCTGGAACAGGGCCACGTAGTAGGTCATGCTTTCGGCAGAGAACAACAGACTGGCACCGAAGCGGCCGTTATAGGCGGTACGCAGCTCTTGCACGGCACGGGCCTGAATCAGCTGCTGCAAATGAGCCACAGTGGTGTTTTGATAAGCCGGGGCCGCTGCGGGCGCTGGAGCAGCGGCTGGAGCCGCAACCGGGGCTACCTCTTCAACCTCTTGTTCCTGGGTTTGCGCGACCACGGGCCGCTCTGGCTCCTGCACCAAAGACACCGAGCTACACGCTGACAATAAAAGAAGTCCCCCCAAGGACAGCAACACCGCCGTCTTCTGACTAAGGTTCACCATACCCATCCCTTGATAAACAATTTTTTTGTGTTTAGCTTGATACACAGAATCAGCCCGTATTCTAAACGCGGCTTGTCGCATCTTGTGCCTTTATGTTGAATTTGCGCATCTTTTCCCACAAAACTTTACGAGAAATCCCTAATACGGCAGCAGTATCCTGCCGTCGCCAGTTCTGGGTATCCAGAACCGAAATAATACGTGCACGCTCTTCCTGCTCCTGTGCGCTCAGGCTGATGACGGGCTCGGGCCGCTCCAGAATGGGCGCACCTTCAGACAAAGCCAGAGCCGGGGCCATAACGGGGGCATTGAAACGTTCCAGCACTTGCCGCAACTGCACCGACTCCCAGGCCCCAAACTGCTTGCTCATGACAGCAACGCGCTCCACCAGATTAGCCAGCTCGCGCACATTGCCGTTAAAGCGCATGCTGCCCACCGCATCCAGAACCCATTGAGGGATGTCCTCGACGTCGCACTCCAGGGCCTGTTCCAGCAAGGCGCAGAAAATGGCGATTTTTTCCTGGGAGCCACGCTGTTCCAGATTCGGAATCAGCAGCTCAACCACGGCCAAACGGTAATACAAGTCCGCACGGAACTGGCCTTGTTGCACCAGTCCCAAGAGGTTTTTATTCGTAGCGGCCACCATACGAAAATCTACCGGAATCTGTTGCGTCGACCCCAGACGCGTCACGGAACGCTGTTCCAGTACACGCAGCAATTTGACCTGTTGATGCAGGGGCAAATCCCCAATTTCATCCAGGAACAAGGTGCCTTGATCCGCCTGCTCGAAATAACCTTTATGAGCACCGATCGCGCCTGTAAAAGCCCCTTTCGCGTGGCCGAAGAAGTGGGCTTCAAACAGGCCCTCAGGCACCGCCCCGCAATTCACCGGAACAAAGGGCCCTTGCGCTCGTGAGGAACGCTCGTGCAGCAATTGAGCGATGCGTTCTTTGCCCACACCTGTTTCACCATGAATCAGAACACTGGCCCCGCTATCGGCGTACATATCCGCTTCAGCAATCAAGGCCCGCATCACAGGCGATACGGCTACTAATGGTTGAGGACCACCTTGCCCTTCTCGCTCGACCTGTGCGGTCAGCCCGGCCAGCTTGGCCACCAGGGTACGCAGCTCGGCCTGACTGAAAGACAGCGGCAAGGTATAGGAGTAGGCCGAGGGGTAAAAACGCGGGTCGTAGCCTCGGTCCTCCGAGGCCACCCAGATCACTGGAATGGCGTGCTCGACCAGCCACTGGTGCTGTTCAAAACGTCCCTGGGCCATCACACTGACGGACACCAATGCAACCGCATGGCGCGTGGGATGACGCTCGGCGTCCAGCACCAGGGAAGGCTCTACGCGCATGACCGCTACCGAACTGGGCTCCATGGCGCGCTCGGCACGCGTCACCAGATCGGAACTACCCTCCCAGACGTATAAAACGGGTTCATTACCCATAAAGCTGACGCTCATTGCTGTATTCGCCTCCCGCGCTATTGCACCAGATAGGCAGTACCGCACTGCACATCATGAAGTTTCACGTCGGCCTCGACCAGACTCAGGCCCAGCAGCTTCAGCAGCCCCTCCAGCAGAGCACTCAAGCCTTGCAATACCGGGTCCAACAACGCGACAACCAGACTTAATACGGCACCGACCAGGTTGGAGTCTTTAAAGACCAGCACCTCTACCGCCCCTGTCCGGCATTCGCGCATCGCTTGCTGACCACCAATCCCACCAATCACGCAGGCCAGATCACTCAAGGGCGCACCCAGCAGGGTTGTCAGCAAATTATCGACAAAGCCCAGGGTTCCGCCCAGCACACCGATCAAGCCATTCTGGCTCATGGTGCGGGCCAGTTGATCCATACGCTCCTTGGACCAGTTCATCTCGTTCACGACCTCAGAAACTGAGCGGCCGGCCCCACCGCCCACCAGACTTTCCGCCATCTGACGCTTGCCGGACGCGCCACTCCAGGGGGTGTTCAGCAAATCACCCAGGATACCCGACAGAACAGCATCGGAGAGCAGACTCACACTGCGAGACAAATCCAGCTGAGTGGCGTTGACAGTTGCTTCTGAAGGCTCGCCCGGAGGCGCGGTCAACGTTACATGAACCGGATTTTTTGTATCAATTAAGGGTAAGGTGACTTTAGCGGTCAAAGGCAGGATACCCAACACATTAATCACCTGATGACGCTGAATTCCCCCAAACGATTCATCCTTGCAACTATTGCTAGTCGAGAAAAAATCCGAATGTGGGAACTTGCCCAGACACACGTTCACCAGCGAGGATTTGACCGCAATCGTGGCCTGATTCTCGGCAATCGGTGCGCGGCAGACATTAACCAACTCGCCGGAGGCTTGGGATAGCTCAATAATGACAGGCAGACTAACCCGCGTTCCCAGCGCATTCAGAACAAGACCCACCAGCGGAATCTTGGAAGTATCCAGATTCAGATAGACTCGCACACCTGCCGAGTTCGCTTTAGTGCCTATCCCGCCCATGGCGATGCTGGGCGGCTCCACAACCCGCACTCGCAAATCCAGGGCGTTATTGAACATATTGGTCAAACCGGAAGGCAGCGCAGTCAGGTTCAAATCAATCAGATTCTTGCCATTGGCCACCACCAGTCCCGTGTTGACCAGTTGCAGCACGTCCAGGTTCACATTCAAGGCCGACAAGGGATCCACACCATCGATCAAGGCCAGAATACCGCCCTCACCCAGCAGTTTGACGGGCAAATCCAGAGGCCCGACGCCCAGCAACAAGCGGATGTATTCCTGCAAGGCCCCAACGTCCAGACCCAGTGTTTTTTGCTGGTCCAGCAAGGCCAGACTGGCACTGAGCAAATCGGCCAAAGTCAGTTGCTCCAGCCGGGCCAATTCTTCAGGTGTACCCACTCCTGCGATAACCGTGGCGGGCAATCCCAAGGCTTTCAACAAACCGGAAGGCGTAATCTTGGCATTGACCAAACCGGCCGAGTCCAGCACCGTCAACTGGTCCGGGCGCAGGCCCACGCCGCGCAGCAGGTTATAGACCAGACCATTGCGCTTCAAGGACAAAAGGCGACTGCCCACGGAGAAGGTCGCAACCGGCTCACTGTTCTTGGCGGTGGCAACCGCCTCAATCACCGAGGAAGTAAAGAAAGGGAACAGAGAAGGCGGCTGATAGCTCAAATGCACGCGCACGGAATCAGCGGGCAAGGAAGAAACAAAACGCTGGGCCGGATCACTGTGGCTGCTATTCCATTTACCGCAAAAGACTTTGGCACCATCGCCCGTCAAACCCGCAGCAGGCGAATCGGGCTGGCTATTCAGGCTGAACCTGGCCATGCTTTCACCTTGCTGGCAGCCCAGCGCATCCCCGGAACCCAAGGCCTGCGCCCCCGCCAGTGCAGCCAAGTCAGCCGCGTTTTGCAGCCCCCGCTTCACATGGAAGTTATGCCCCAGGTGCGCCGCCCCCAGCAACACCAGCCCCACCAGCAACGCGGCGGCTGCAGGCACAATAATGGAACCTTGCTGCTTATGTGCCTGCTCGCTCTGGGTTCGAGTTCTTCCCCATTTCATCTCGCTCTCCTGACCCACTCCAGCCCTGTGGGCTTTAATCACTACCGTTTGTTTTGATGCGCTCTTTCATGTACTCAGGAATGGGATGCTTGAAGCTCTCCAAATAGCGCTCCCAGGCCAGATTGGCTGCCGCACCATGCACCGGCAAGACCTTGCCTTCTCGGTCCGGGTCGGCCTGCATGCTGAGCAGGCTGCGGGTATCAGGCCCCACCTCGATGCGCGGCGGAATATGGCGGCGCTCGTTCTGTACATGCACAGGCAGGCCTTCCACTTCAGGCCAAGGGTGTACTTCCTCATCACTCAAGCGGTACTTCTCGTAAGGCTGACGCTCAGCGGGCGCTGTTTCTGCCGCCGGAGCGGCCGGTGTGTGCACACCCTGATTGCTGGCCGCTGCCGGGCTGGTGCTGACCGGGTAGGTGCTGGTGCCTGAAACCATGGTTCCAGTCAGCGGAGCTTGTGTCTGCGCCCAGGCACTACTGGCCATCAACAAGGTGCAGCAGGCCAAAATGCGGGATCGGTTCATTGCGATATCCTTGAAAAAACGGCAATCAATTCATTGACGAAGACACAGGGCCCAGGCTTTCCAGCAAGGGACGGTTCAAGCCCGCTTGCGTAGAAGAAACCACAACCGCAGCAGGACGAGCCACGGCCGGGTTTTGTGCCTGGGCGGATCGGTTCAAGACGACCTGGCCCATCGCCGTCGGAGTAGCCGGACTCAATGCCACCGCCTGGGCTCTGGCCTGCTCATCCTTTGCAGCCGCTGCCATGCGCAGCTCGTGTTGTTTCTGCATTTGCTGACGGGCGTGCAATTGCTCCAGATCCTGTCCAATCTGTTCGGCCATCTGCACAATGGCTTGCTGGGTTGCGGCGTCCATACCTGCTTGCTGCATCACAAAACCAGCCCGTTGCGTTTCCTGGCTGACCAGCAAATACAAGGCCATATTGCTCAGTATCTTGGGGTTATCCGGGGCCAGTTCGGCCGCCTTGCCCAAGGCCAGACGTGCTTCCTGAGGGCGACCGGAACGCAAGTAGGCATAAGCCAGATCGCTTTGCACAATCGCATTCGTGGGGTCTTGCCCAGCCGCTTGCTTGAGGAAATGAGCAGCCTGATCAAAGTGTTCTTGCGAGCCAGCAATCAAACCCAAACCTTGATAAGCCCGTCCGGCCACGGGTGTATTCAACAGGGCCTTGAAGGTGTGCGCTGCCTGCTCCAGCTGTCCGGTTTGACGCTGTGCTTCAGCCCGCAACACCATGACCTCCGGGTCTGCGCCATACTCCTTTTCCATGGCTTCGGCATAGGCCAGGGACGCAAAGTAGCGGCCCTGTTTTTGCGTCTCTTCCAGCATGCGTACCGCCATCTGCTTGTCCGTCGGTCTGCGCTTTTCCCAATGCTCAATTTCCTTGCTCTGCAAGAAGGCTTCCTGTTCCTGTTGCTGACGCACCAGCTCGTAGGCGGAATCCGTGGTGGAACACGCCACCAGCAAAGTACTACCCAAACCCAGCGCAGCCCAGCGCATCAAGGGACGAGTCCATGTCGACATTTTCATCAAAGTCACCCTCCGGCCACTTGGCTCAAGCCACGGAACAAGGCCAGAAAACCTGACCCCGCAGTAATAATCAACAAGGCAGGCAGCAAAGTCAGCACCATGACGCCCGTCATCTTTACGGTCAATTTGCCCACCTTGGCTTTCAGCTCCAGGCGACGCTGCTCGCGCAAGCGCACACCGAAGCGGTGCAAGGGTTCCTGCATCGCACCACCGTGCTGGTCCACCTGCACAATCAGGCGACAGATCACGGCCAGATCCTCGTTGGTAAAGCCGCTGGCAATCCGCTCCAACGACTGCTCACGAGTACGACCACGGGCATATTGCTCGACCGCAATGGTCAGCTCTGAGCCCATGACGGGAATCACGTCATGGAATTCGCGCTCGATAGTGTGCAAGGTCTGGTCCATGGACAGGCCCACGCCTTGCAGCAAACGCAGCAAATCCACAAACAGGGGCAGCTCGGCAGCAATACGCATACGACGTTGCGAAACACGACGCGCCAGCCACCATTTGGGCAGCATCCAGCCCAGGGCAAAGCCAATGAACACAGACACAAACGGCACATACTCATTCAGCCTGCGAGTCATGGGCAGCAAGCTGAACAGGACAATCAGAACGATGCTCAGGCCGACTCGACTCAGGACGAAATACTGCCGCGCCACATCAATGTGCTTGAAGCCTGCATTCATGATGAGTACGCGATCTTCCTCGCTAAGCAGACTGGACCCGAAGCGCCCTTTCAGCCAGCGCTCGCCCAGGCTGCCCGCCTGCATCTTGATCTGTTCCACCGTCTGGCGAGACTGGCTGGGCGCCTGCGTCATGTGCGGCGCGCCTTTCAGGCGTTCATCCACCGCCTGGCTCAAACGCATGGCTTGCTGACGCTGCTGCCAATGGTTGTGAAACCACAAGGCAAACAGAATCAGGCCAGCCAGAGCGCAAGCCACAGCTCCCCAGACCAGAACGGTTTGTGCTTCCAAGGCCATCATGTCTTGCTCCTAGACATTGCGTGCCATCCAATACAGCCAATAACAACCCACACACTGCAAGACTGCTGCGAACAGCAGCATGCGAAACCCCACCGGGTCGTTCCACATGGTCAGGAACAGCTCGTTATTGAAAATCAGAATGTAGACACCGATCAGGATCGGCAATAACGCCAGAATCCAGGCGGACAGGCGCACCTCGGCAGACAAGGCCACCAACTCGCTGCGGGCGTTTTCCCGGTCTCGCATGAAGCCGGCCATACGTTCCATGGTCTGATCACTGCGACCACCAAAACGCATCGCCACATTGATTACAGCGGCAACCAGAAAGAGTTCGTGCAAGCCGTGCTGACGCGAAACTGCTCGCAAGGCCACATCCAGATCCTGCCCGGAACGGTGCAGGGAATTTGCATCCTGCAATACCTGGCCCAGGGGTTGCGGCGTGTTGTCAGCCGCATTCAAAAAGGCCGCTCCCATGCTGTTGCCAATGGTGATCAAGCGCACCATCAGATCCAGAAAGTCCGGAATTTGAGAGACGATTTTGCGGTGACGCTTATCACTGCGAAACCACAGAAAGGTATAGGCGCCCAGTACGGTGGCAAGCAGCATGGCCCCACCTGCAACCGGCCCGACAAAAGCCAGCAACAAGGCAGGCGGCACCAGCGTGCCCAGCAAAAGAATCAGATAAAAACGGCGTGAAGGCTGAATGCCGGTGCGCAGCATGAACTCCCGCCAGCCCTTCGGTGCTCCCAACCAGGCATCCTGCGCACTGGGCTGGGCTCGTACGCTACTCTGTACCGCCGGGCGCAAAGCCAGCTGCTGCTCGAGCACCTGTGCCGAACGCTGGGCCTGCTGACGCTGGGCACCCTTGGCCCAGAGCAGTACCGCGCCCAGCATCAGAATCACAGCCGCCAAAGCGATATACAAAGCCATCATTTAGCGTCTCCAATCCCAGAAACCACCGCCTTCTTTAGGCGTGTTGTCCTGAGCCTGAACCTGCTCATTAGCCAGTTGATCGCGGTACTGCATCAGCTTGCGGGTATGCGGATGAATGCCCAGGCTGACCCAGCGATCCTGCTCGGTGCCATCATCCAGCACATAGGATTCGTGGCGATACAGCTCTTGCATGGCAATCACGCCATCACCCATGCCGGTAATTTCAGTAATGGACAGTACCCGGCGCTTGCCATTGGGCAGGCGGCCAATCTGAATAATGAAGTCCAGCGCGCTGGCGATCTGCCTGCGCAAGCTGTCCTCGCTGCCCTGAAAGCCTGCGAAACCGGCCAGCATTTCTACGCGATACACACATTCGCGCGGCGAGTTGGCGTGGATCGTGGCCATGGAGCCTTCGTGACCAGTATTCATGGCTTGCAGCATGTCGATGACCTCGGCACCCCGCACTTCCCCTACGACCACCCGGTCCGGACGCATACGCAAGCTGTTGCGCAAGAGTTCGCGAATCGAGATTTCGCCGCTGCCGTCATACCCGGCCTGACGTGCTTCCAGGCGCACTACATGCGGGTGATTCAAGGCCAGTTCGGCGGTATCTTCCACCGTTACGACACGCTCGGTTTTGGGGATGTAAAAAGCCAGAGCATTGAGCAAGGACGTCTTGCCGGAACTGGTCCCGCCAGAAATCAGAATATTGCAGCGCGATTTCACTGCGGCTTGCAGCAGCCGGTCCACCGGCTCGTCAAACGCGCCCAAACGCATCAAGTCTTCAGGCTTTAGCGGGTCCTTGCGGAACTTACGGATAGAGACCATGGGGCCATCCACCGCCAGGGGGTGAATGACCACGTTCAGGCGGCCACCATCGGGCAAGCGGGCATCCACCATCGGAACCGACTCGTCCAGCCTGCGTCCCAACGGAGCCAGAATACGGCGCACGATACGCAGCACGTGCTGATCATCCGTAAACCCACTGGGCTCCTGGCCCAACACGCCACCGCGCGACACAAACAGTTTGTCGTAGCCGTTGATCAGAATATCTTCAACCGCCGGATCCTCCAGCAGGTCTTCCAAAGGCCCCAGACCCGCCAGTTCACGGGTCAACGCCTGCACGATCTCGCGCACTTCCTGTTCGTTGACGGGCACCCGTTTCAAACGAACAAAGCTGGCCAATTCGATGCCAACAAAATCCTGTATGGCCTGCCGTGTCCAGCGACCAAACTCGGCTCCCAACTCTTCGATGCGAGCCAGCAAATGTTCATGGGCCTGTTCCCGGACCTGAATCAGGTCGGGACGCCCACCGAGCAATGAAGTATTGTTCATGCCTTACTTTTCCATGCTTGGGCCTGTTCAGCCCCCGAACCTGAATTTCAACCGTCCCAAAACCGTACTGACCTTGTTTTGTGACAGCCCCTGCCTGCGCCCCATCAAACCCGATGCCAAACTTTGCAAGGCACGGGTATAGGGGTCCTTCTCATCTACTTGCACCAGAATCTTGCCCAGACCGGCGCTGCGCATATGCCCAAGACGCCGATCCGGCAGCACGGCGGCCAGCTCCAGATCAAAGCGCTCGGCAATGGCCTGCCCAGAAAAACCGTAAGCCGGATCAAACTGATTCACCACCAGACGCACATTGGCCAGCGCATCGAACTGCGCACGCACGGCCATGAACTCGGCCAGAGACACCAGCGCCCCCATGCTTTGGTCTGTGACCACCAGCACCTCGTCCACCAGCGATTCCAGTTCCACCAGAAAACGCGGATTGGGAAAACCGCCAGCATCAATCACCAGGCAGCCCATGCGTTCACGCAAATAACTGCACAAACCCAGCGAATCGTCCAGACTGATTTGATTCAAGGTATTCACATCGGCGGGCAAAGACAGCAGGTTCAAGCCGCTGCTGTGTTGTGCCAGTGCCGAATGCAACATGGTGTCGTCCATTCGATGACGCTGTGATGCCGCCTGAATGAAGTCAAATTCCGAACCCAGGCCCATGTACAAGGCACAGTCCCCGGTAGGTGCTCCCAGATCCAGCAAACCGACTCGCTCGGACAGCGGCACCAGTTCAACCGGCAAGGGCTTGGCCGACGTCAAACCTCGTACCTCCTTGCCCATGCGGTTCATCTCTTGTTGCAAGAGCCAGGCCAGACTGCTGGCAGCGGTACTGCAACCGACACCAATACGCGCGCCCATCAACAGCACACTGCGAAAAGGCTTGTCCAGCAAAGGGCTGTGCTGGGTCTGACCCAGCTTTTCAATCAATACCTGCAACTGATGATGCAGATCTTCGTTCGTGTCCAGGTTCAGGAACTCGTTGGCACCCGCCCGCAAGGCATTGACGGGGCCTTGGGGCACGGATGCCCGCCCTACCGCCACACGCTGCACACTGGCATCGAGCCGCGCCAGACTGCGAACCAAACCTACTACCTGTCCGTTCTCTTCCCCATGCTGTCCATGAACAAAGTCAAAAAACACCAAAGGTTCCGCTTGCTTGGCCAGCTCCCGGCGCAAACTCTCGGTCGTGGGCTCAATCGCCCTTACCGTCAGGAGCCCGGCAGCTGCCGTGTTGATCATCACAGCCAGCTCGGGGTGCTCTGTACACAAGAGGTATTCCCGATATCGTTGCACGTCACCACTCCACGCGCTTAGCGCGAAAACCCTGGCATCTGCTCGTAACCATGGCGGCCCAGCAAGAAGTAGCCCCAGGCATTGGGTGCGTCATCCAGTTTTTCCTGACGACCACCCGGCAAGGCAATCGTGGCGCCTTTCTGGATAGGTTTGATCAGACGGGGAGTGACGACAATGACCAGTTCCAGCTCTTTCTGGCTGTACTGCACGTTGCGGAAAAAACTACCCAGAATCGGCAAATCCCCCAGGAAGGGAATCTTTTTGACGGCAGCAGCGGTTTGGCGCGACACCAGCCCGCTGATGATGTAGCTTTGGCCATCACCCAGCTCAATAGTCGTATCGGCTCGACGGGTACGCAAAGAAGGCATCACACCGCCACCGGGCATTTGCACCACATTCGAGTAATCCAGATCACTGGCTTCAGGGGCAACCTTCAGGGCAATACGTTCAGGAGACAGCACCGTTGGCGTTACCGTCAGACCGATCCCGAAAGGTTTGTACTCCACCGTCGTTGTTCCCAAACCGCCCGAACTGGGGATAGGAATTTCGCCACCGGACAAAAAGCTGGCGCTATGACCAGACATGGCCACCAAAGTCGGCTCGGCCAGCACACGGGCCAGGCCATTTTGCTCCAGCAGATTCAAGGTCGCACTGAAGTTGCTCGAGTTGTACCCCAGGCTCAATCCACCCGTTAGAGCCTTGGGCAACAAGTTCACCCCGCCCGACCAGGGCTTGCCACCAATGGCATTGGCACTCAGGCCAATGTCTTTCATGACTTCGCGGGAAACCTCCACCACTTTGACTTCCACCTGCACCATGCCACTGGTGCTGACCTCGGACAGGTCCAGCACCGGCGCATCCGGACCAGCGCCGGAGCGTGCGGCGGCCATGGCATCCTGGTGATCCAGCAAAGAGGGGCTGCTACCCGTAATCAAGGACTGCTGCCCGGCGCTGGACACCTGCGCCGACATGGGGCGACCGGCCTGTGCCAGTTGCTGTTGCACTTGACTGGTCACCTCAATCGTCCAGCGATCCGGATTCGTGCGACCAGGCATCCAGACACGCAAATCAGCCGTACCCGCGCGTTTGCCGATCAGGAGCACCTCGCCGCGCTGCCCGGCCGATGCAGACAGAATTTGCACATCCGCCACGCTTTCATCGCTGATCGCCACACGCTGCGGAACTTGCGACAAGCGCAAAATATCCTGATCGTTGGCCACCAGACGTATCACCTTCTGACTGGCGCTGGTTTGAGCCGTTTGCGCCATCACCGGCACTGGTGCCAAACCCGACAAGCAGAGCGCATACCAGCACCCCAAACCCAGACCTGCTTTTTTGATTTTCTGTCTCATGTGTTTAATCCATGCTGCCTTGCGTCGCGTCTCGTCAGCCCTCACAGGCAGGCTGACCCGTCCCCACAACAAGCTCTGTATTGCTTAATACTGAATGACCTCTAAACGGCCCCCGCGAATAACTTCCGTGCGGCGCGGCGGCGCAGCATGCGGCTCTCCGCTGGCCCGGGCTCGTGCCTGCACCTGTTCTTTTTCGGTCTGGCTGATTGCAAATTCACGCAAGCCCAAACCGGCCATGGCGCGGTTATCCGGCAGTTTCAAGGCATCGCGCTGATCGGCATCCAGACCAGCACGCGCGGGAATCAGACCCGCAAATTCAGGGAACAAGGAGGCGTCCGGCAAGCTCTCGTCCTTGGGAGCACGCAGGACCAGTTGCAGGCTGCCGCTACGGCTGGCCAGCAGGAGTTCGTTCACCGACTCCAGGGGGACGGCCAGCATGGCGTGGCGCGCCTGAGTCTCGGCACGATTCGTCG
This sequence comes from Alcaligenes sp. RM2, assembly GCF_052931795.1. Lineage (NCBI taxonomy): Bacteria > Pseudomonadati > Pseudomonadota > Betaproteobacteria > Burkholderiales > Alcaligenaceae > Alcaligenes > Alcaligenes sp. RM2. The sequence continues at coordinate 215,537 of NZ_JBRFIO010000001.1, read as the reverse complement.
CATTGGCCTCTGCTGGATCTGGCCCGGACAGCGAAGCACCGCCATAGGCCAGCACGCGCACACGCGACATCAACAGGCGGGCCTGGGTGTCATTGACTTCGTTGCCGCTGTTAAAGGTAATGAAGATATCGACCAGATCGCCCGGCTCTACCCTGTGGCTGGCGCCAGTGATCACATCAATGGGAATGCTGACGGCGCGCTCACCCTCTTCCAGATAGCTGGCCAGACTTTTGGCGATGAAGCTGCTTAACACTGGCTGCCCTTGGCCCAGGTCAAAACGCAGGGTTTTCCCGCTCAAGGCTTCCAGCGTGTTGAAAGACTGGGCAGGGGCCGCAGGCCACTGCGCCAATTCCAGGGCATCAGCCTGCAAGGTTTCCCCCGCTTTCACATCCCGTTTGAGCACGACCACCGCCTGCAAGTTGGCTGCTGGCTCTACGCTTTGCGTGCTGAGCACAGGCTGGACCACCTCTGGTTTGGGCTTCATGCCCAGGTACAAGGCAAACGCAACCAATACGGCTGCGATCAGCAATAAAAGGACTGCCGCCCCCTTCATAATGCCGCTCATTAATGTGGTCTCCTGAGTACGAGTAGTGTCTTGGCGCTTAAGCTGCGCAATTGATCTGCCTGACCCTCTTCAGGCCTGAACAGATCCAGGGTTTGAGAAAGAATTCCGGGTTCAAGCTCCAGCTTCAGGGAAAGCTGGGCGCAGTCATACTGAGGCTCCGAGGCACAAGCCTGGGATTGAACATCCGCACTCAGGTCGCCAAACCAATGCAAGAACGCGTCGCTCTTGGCTTGGCCCCTGCCATAGTTCCTGGCCAGTTCCTGATTTATAAAAGGCGCGATCTCATCGGCGTTCTTGACCTGCATCGTCGCTTGGCGAGAAAGATCGCCGACCAGATGGTCCATTTTTTGCTTGGCCAGAAACAAGGAACTGAAGGTGATGATGCCGCTGAAGATCAACAACAAAATCCCCACCATCAAGGCAAACTCGATGGCAGCAACACCTTGCTGACGTTGTGCAGCAGAAAGGAGACAGGCGGCACGTGTCATGGCGTGTCCCCCGCTGTGCCCACTTCACCGGCAACCAGCAGATTGATCTGCGCATTGCCCTTTAACTGTTCGGGCACAACCAGCGCAAACAAGGTATCGGGAGCAAAACGAGGAATCAGGGGGGCTTGCAGGTAGTCGTACACAATCCCCACACGCAGCTCATCACTGAGCAAATCCGTGGTGATGCGCACATGCTCACTGCCTACCCAAGTGCTTAGCCACTGAACCTGATCGGCGGCCACTTCCTTGGCCCGATTTACCCGTGCTTGCAGGCGATCCGGACTGAGCATGGGGCCACCCGGCCCAGCGCCTGGCTCCAGCAAAGCAGCGCGGGCACCGGATTCGGCCGCGAAATTAAGAGACTGCTGCGCGGTCATGATCAGACCGAACGTCAGCAAGCCATACATGAAGAGAAACAACAATGGAAAAATCAATGCAAATTCCAGTGCGTAGGCTCCGTATTGGTATTTTTTTTCTACGCCACGCCGTTTTGCTAATTGGCCCTCTCGTGGGGGCTTTATTGATTTTGCATCCATACCCACCCCATTGTTGCAAGGGATAACCAGGCCCCTAAAGGCACACTACGCGCCTTGACGCGGGTTCCCGGCAAAGCAAATCCGTACTTACGTTCCAAGGATGGAATCAGCACCAATACCAAGGCATGCAAACCCGCCAGTACCGTGCCAAACAACACCACCATGCCTGCTTCCTTCCACCCCAGGGCCAGGCCCAGCACGGCCATCAGCTTTACATCGGCCGCACCCATCAAACGCAATAACCAGATTGGATAAAACACGATCAAGGCGGCGGCAAAACCGATCAGGGAGTCCCCCCAGCCCGCCCCCCATCCCCAGGGAAGGCCATAGGACACACTGACAAAAACCTTGTGCAACAGAACCGCCAAACCATAAAAAACTAATAAGGCATTAGGGATTTTCCGGAGCTTCAGATCGCTATAGATAATCTGAGCGGAAAAGAAAAGCAGAATAAAAATAAAGGAAAGCTTAATTAAAACGGACATAAGCATCAGCCATTCAAGCTAAAAGATACAGCCAGACCTGAAGTGGCTGATGCACCATCAAAACGTCTTACTTAATCAAAACAAGAGTCCGTAAAAACTATTACGTGACGGACTTTGCACCACTGATCTTGTCAGATATCGTTGTAAAAAGAGCATCCAAATTCGTACCCAGCGCGGTCAAGACACCGATGATCGCCACAGCGATCAGCCCTGCGATCAGGCCGTACTCAATAGCCGTTGCACCGTCTTCATCGTTCCAGAATTGCTGAAGTTGAGTCTTCATGACTGTCCCCATTCAAAAAGAAAAAATTACCCTCAACAGCGAGGATTCAAGGCCCCTTGGGGCACTACACTTTGCCAACTTTGGCAACTTCCACTGCTAACTGTTATCAATTTTTGTATTTTTCAGTTGAAATCATCTTAAACCCATGTATGTATCTGTTTTTACTAGGGTTTACGTGCAACAAACATCAAATACACAAACGAATTCTAGCCCAAAGATACGAAAAACGCATGATTGTGTATTTACAACAGCCAATTTCCCATAAAAAAAGGCCAAAAAACAGCTAATTTGAAACTTTTACTTACCCGTATTGTGTCGAAGTTTGTTAATGTTACCGTTTTTATCATTTCAGAATGCAACAAAAAAACTGACTGGCTACTGCTACAGAGCACCTGCAAGACAGCTTTAATTACTTGAAAGAAAGTAGGTTTTTTTCAATTTATTGCTGTTAGCAAGGGAAAACCCGCGCAGCCCCAACTAAGCATGAATACAGACATACAAGACTGTTTGCTAACGAGCTAAATCAGGGCTATTTTTTTTACGTTTCAAAATGTAATAGTTAAAGTGTTTTAAAGCACTAAGAGGAAATACCCTGCTTTCAAACAGCAAAAAGTGACAGCCAAGTTAAACTACGGCACAGTAGAAAAAAGCGCCCGATTTACAGCGAATAATGATTAATGAATATGAATCCCAAGCATCACTTGTCACTGGCCTTCCTTAGAAAAAAAAATCCCAGCCTGATTGTGAGCTTGGGATTATTTATGGGGCTGGCCACTACTGGTTCAGAAAGTTGGGCGGACGCCCCCTTGCGGGGGAACCCGGTCGACTCTTTGCCGCCCATCAATGCACCGGCCCCCAGCACGCGTGCGCCATCTCTAAACATTCCGCCCGCTGCCACCCAGACTCAATTGCAGCAGCAACTACAACTGCAAGTGGTGGTGCGCAGCTTTGATGTCAGCGGCAGTCGCAGCATTCCTTTTGAACAGATCACCGCGATTCTGGAACCGCTGGCCGGTAAAACGCTTAGCATTGCCCAGCTGATCAACGAGGTGAACAAGATCACCGCCCTGTATCAACAGCAGGGCTACCCCCTGTCTTTTGCCATCTTGCAGCAACAGGACTTTGCGCAAGGACACATCAAGGTCACGGTGGTGGAAGGCCATGTAGGCAGTGTTCGTATTGAAGGCGATCCAGGTCGCAGCCAGGCTCGCATCGAGCGTATCGCCAAAGCCATGGTGGATGAAAAGCCGCTTACCCAGCGCACGCTGGAGCGCACCATGAATCTGCTGCGCACCATTCCGGGCCTGAAAATAGATCCCAAGCTGGACATGCCCGTACGTACTGATGGCGCCTCCGAGCTGGTCATCAATGCACAGCACAAATCTTTCAGCGCAAATGCCAGCGTGGCGGAAATGGGCTCCAGCAAACAGGCTCTGGTGCAGTTAAGCGCCAATAGCCTGACGCCTCTGGGCGAACAGCTGAAGCTGACTGCCGCCATCCCCACCAGCTCTGAGGACGTGAAGTACGTCAGCGGCAACCTGACCATTCCCCTGACCGGTAATGGCTTGAATCTGGAGATTGATGGCTACCACTATCGCTCCAAGCCGCGTGATGAAGTTCTGGAAAGCCAGGGCTGGAACCGCAAGGTCATCAACGAACGTATCGGGGCGGCGATCAGCTATCCCTTTATTTTGAACAATCAACGCAGTCTGAAAGGCACGGCAGGTTTTTATGCCAGTCGCTCCCTGGACGACTACACCCACAAGACGCTGGACAATGTCTGGATCGAGAACACCACCGACGTACGCGCCCTGAAGGCTGAGTTGCGCTATACCGATGCCTCGCAGCGTCAATCTCGCGAGGTCAATCTGGGGGTCTACAAGGGTCTGGATGCCATGGGCGCCCGCAAGTCTCTGAACACCTACTTGCAACGTGATGCCGAGTCCGATCTGGACTTGGACTTCACCCGCTGGACCGCCTCTTTCAAGCAGAATCTGGCCTTGCCAGGGCAATTTGGCATGAGCTTTTCGGCCAGCGGCCAGTACAGCTCGAACGTCCTGCCAAACTCCGAACAGGTTTCTTTTGGTGCCTGGCGACATGGCTATGGCTATCCGCAAGGCGAGCTGGCTGGCGATAAAGGCATAGGCGCCACGCTGGAAATCAATCGACGCTTTACGAACTCCTCCACCTGGCTCAACAACATTCAGCCCTATATTGCCTATGACTGGGCACGCGCCTGGTACAACCTGGAGCGACTGAACAGCTATAACAATCGACGCCTGCGTTCCGCTGCCATTGGTGTACGGCTGTCCAATAACAAACACTATCTGTTTGACATCAACGTCGCCAAACCGCTGGGCGATTTGCCAGTTAACTCCGACAAACGCAAAGTACGCTTGAACACCAACTTTCTGTTCTTCTACGACGGTTTTTAGCAGGCATCCTGCCGGTACCCTTACTGCCGATTTTTCCCCAAGGCCATCGCAAGATGGCCTTTTTTGTTTTCCATTTCGGCAGATTCCGGCCTCAGGTGTTACGAAAAACGTTACGTAACAGGAACGGAACACCCCACAAAAACAGCTCCAAACACGCTCGCACCGACCCTGTTCTTTGATGAAATCCTGATCCGCAAAAACCAGGAAAACTCACAACACACTGATTAACAACAATAAAAATAAAACACAACAACAAAAATAGAACTTGGCACGCTACTTGCTTCATGTCTATCAACAGCCCTTGAAGGGCGTGCTTACACTTCAAATCGGAGTCAGACATGAAAGCAAGGAATTCAGCAAGAAACGCCTCGGTACACCGCAACTTGCAACGTGCCGTTGTCGCTACATTGGTCATCAGCGCCGCCGTTCTGGCCGGTTGCTCCTCGCGCGGCGGTGTTCGCGACGGCCTGGATGTGTCGGTTCGCCCCCCTGTTGTTGACCCTAACCTGCCCAAGCCCGGTGACGGCGGTACCGGCGGTGGCGACAACGGCGGCGGCAATAACGGCGGAAACAACGGCGGTGGCAAGGACACTAGCCTGACCCAAAATGCACTGGGCAATCTGGGCCAGGCTGTCGACAACGTAGTGCCTTTGAACCTGAGCAAAACAGGCAATCAACTGGGCAAAACGCTGGATGGCGCGCTCAAACCCGTTACCAATATCGTGACGGATGCCACACGCACCGTCGGTGGTGTGACCGGACTGGGACAGCCCGTCAACGGCTTGACCACTCAAGTCGGCGGTGTAGTGACCAATCTGGGCGATCAACTGGGCAAAACCGGCCTGCCCCTGAACCTGGGTGAGGGTGCGGGCGGTCTGCTGTCCCACTTGGGTCAAGCTGTGGGTTCGGTCGGCGGCTTGCTGGTCAACGATCCCAAGAACCCCAATCCACTGGGCAACACCTTGCACCACGCCACCAAAGGCATAGAAGTGCTGACCGGCTCCTTGCTGGGAGAAGGCAGCCTGCTGCATCCATTGACAGCGCAGCTAGGCCTGGGGGGTATCTTGCTGGCAGAGGGGGGAGAACCTGTCCTGCAGCCTGCACTGGGCAATATCGGACAAACCGTAGATAACATTCTGCCACTGGGGCTGAACCCGATTCTGGGTGATGTGGGCGGTGCTTTGGACAACACGGTAGCGCCTGTGGTTGCCACCGTCACCAATGTGACCCAACAAGTGGGGGATGGCCTGGGTGTTGGCCGACCCATCAACGCCTTGCTGGGTGGTGTTGGCAGCGCTTTGGGTAATGTGGGCAGCCAACTGGACAATGCAGCACCTCTGGGGCTGGGCGGTGTGGTAGGCCATTTGGGTCAGGCCGTCGCCTCGGTGGGTGGTGTACTGCACAAGACTGATGCAAATACCAACCCCCTGGGTAATACCTTGAATCACGCCACCCAGGCCGTCGCCTCCCTGACGGGCGGACTGGGCGGTATCACAGGTGGAGAAGGTGGTGGCTTGCTGGCACCCGTTACCGGACTGTTAGGTGGTGTGGGTGGCGGCGATGGTGTTAGCGGTGGATTGCTGGCCCCTGTCACCAGCTTGGTCGGTGGACTAACTGGTGGCTTGGCTGGCGGCGACGGCGCGAGCGGCGGCTTGCTCTCCCCTGTCACCAATCTGGTCGGTGGATTAACTGGTGGCTTGAGTGGCGGTGACGGCGCGGCCGGCGGCCTGCTCTCTCCCGTCACCAATCTGGTGGGCGGTTTGACTGGTGGCCTGACGGGTGGTGATGCCTCCAACGGTGGCTTGCTGGCTCCTGTCACGGGTCTTTTGGGTGGCATCACAGGCAGTGTTTCGATCGGTGGTGGCGCAGCAGCGGAAGGTCAGGCTGGTGGTGGATTGCTGGCACCCGTTACCGGTTTGGTCGGAGGTCTCGTCGGTGGCCTGACAGGTGGCGTCAACGTACAGGCAAACGCTGGCGCAGCCGGCGGCGAACAAGCCAATGGTGGTTTGCTGTCCCCGGTAACTGGTCTGCTCGGTGGCTTGCTGGGAGGTGGCCGGAAATGATGAATAAAGTCATGAACCCGGTCAGTTTGCCAGTAAGCTTCCATCCTGGCGCCCAAGGCGCCGGGGCTCGCTCCAACTGGTCCTCACACAGCGATGAGCAAAGCATGTTGTCAGAAAAGATGTTGATGGATCTGGGCAAAATGCTGGGCCGTCAATTCACCATCTACGCAGAAGCCCTGAAAGCCAGCTTGGCCGAAGAAGCGAATATCCCCTTGAATGATTTCAAAGCACTGGAATACATCATGGAATTCGATGCATTGCCTACAGGTCAGTTGGCTCATTTGATGGACTTGAGTGCCAGCGGTGTCAGCGCCCTGATCAACCGTCTGGAACACAGGGGTTACATTACCCGCGGCCGCCACCCCCTGGACAAGCGTGTGATTGCCTTGCATCCGGTAATGGACAAATGCCGTGAAGTCCTGGCTGTGAAGGAACGTGCTATCAACCAGGCAATCAACACGGCGGCGAATCAAAACCCTGCCCAGCTGATTGCCATGTACGACTTTCTGGTCGACAGCATGAGCACCTTCAGGCAAAACACCAAAGCCTGGCTGGATGCCAAGGCCCTGGTGCCACGAGCCTCCTGAGCACCCTGCTCAGCCCCTACGGAACCGCTGCTTGTCAGCGGTTCTTTTTTTGTTACGTAACACGTTCCGCCCAGCCCCTAAAACCCGTAACAAATAGCCCTCTTTTTTTCCTCTACTTTTCACCAAACCCAGCTTACATGCGGCTTGCAGGCAATCCAATAAATTGGCACGTGAATTGCTTAACTAGACTCAGGAAGCAAGCAAGTCCCCCGATCATTTATTGGAGCAAGCAATGCATAAAAATACAGACAGCAAGAAACCAGGCCTGCGCCTGACACTCCTGGCCACCCTGATGGCCAGCACTTTAGCGCTGACTGCCTGCGGCAGTTTATCCGGTGGTGGCAGTAGTGGCAGCGGTGGCGGCGGATCGGAAACCCCCACCAATCCAGGCCCAGGCACTGGTGGCGGCGACAACGGTGGTGGTGACAACGGCGGCGGCGATAACGGCGGCGGCGACAACGGCGGTGGTGACAACGGCGGTGGCGATAACGGCGGTGGCGACAACGGCGGCGGTGATAACGGCGGTGGCGACAACGGCGGCGGTGATAACGGCGGTGGCGACAACGGCGGCGGTGACAACGGCGGTGGCGATAACGGCGGCGGTGATAACGGCGGTGGCGATAACGGCGGTGGTGACAACGGCGGCAATCCCCCCACGCGTACACCGGGCCCACTGGAAACCACTCTGAATAATGTAGGTGAAGCCGTCGACAACGTACTGCCAGTCGGCTTGCAAGATACCGGCGGCAAGCTGGGCAAAACACTGGATACCGTAGTCGCTCCTATCGTGGACACTGCAACTGGCCTGACTCAACAAATTGGTGGCGCAACCGGCCTGGGCCAGCCCATCAATGGACTGACACAGCAAGTTGGCGGCGTTGTAACCAACTTGGGCGAGCAGCTGGGTAACAGCGGCCTGCCCCTGAATCTGGGCCAGGGTGTTGGTGGCTTGCTGAGTGGTCTGGGTAATGCCGTGGGCAGCGCAGGTGGCCTGCTTCATGCTGACGCCAACAACCCTAACCCACTGACAGCCGTACTGGGCCATGCAACCGGCGGTGTTGCTGCACTGACAGGCTCCCTGCTGGGTGAAGGCAGTCTGCTGTATCCCCTGACAGGACAATTGGGGCTGGGCGACTTGCTCAATGGTGCTGATGCTGCCCCTATCCTGGAACCTGCCTTGGCAAATGTAGGCCAGACAGTCGACAACATTTTGCCCCTTGGCTTGAACCCCATCCTGGGCAATGTCGGCGAGACCCTGGACACCGTAGTCGCTCCTGTTGGTGCAACGGTCACTCATGTCACCCAACAAGTGGGTGACGGTCTGGGTGTTGGTCAGCCTATCAATGCTTTGCTGGGCGGCGTAGGCAGCGCCCTGAGCAATGTGGGTACGCAGATTGATGGCGCAACCCCTCTGGGTCTGGGCGGCACCGTTAACCACTTGGGTCAGGCTGTTGCCTCGGTCGGTGGCCTCTTGCATAAAACAGATACCAACACGAACCCGCTGGGCAACACCCTGAATCACGCCACACAAGCTGTCGCCTCCTTGACTGGCGGGCTGACGGGTAATGGGGAAGGCGGGCTGCTCTCGCCAGTAACCGGCTTGCTCGGCGGACTGACTGGCGGTTTGGGCGGTGGTGATGCTGGCAACGGTGGCTTGCTGTCCCCCGTGACCGGCCTGCTCGGTGGTTTGACGGGTGGTCTGGGTGGTAGCGATGCAGCCAACGGTGGCTTGCTGGCTCCCGTGACGGGCCTGGTCGGTGGTTTGGTAGGCGGCCTGGGCGGCGGTGATGCAGCCAATGGCGGTTTGCTGGCCCCCGTGACGGGCCTGGTCGGTGGTTTGACTGGCGGACTGAGTGGCGGTGATGCAGCCAATGGCGGTTTGCTGGCGCCCGTGACAGGCCTGGTCGGTGGTTTGGTGGGCGGACTGGGCGGCGGTGATGCGGCCAACGGCGGCTTGCTGGCTCCTGTCACGGGTCTGGTCGGGGGTTTGACAGGTGGCCTGGCAGGCGGAGACGCTGCCAATGGCGGCCTGCTAGCACCTGTGACCGGCCTGGTCGGCGGACTCCTGGGCGGCGGTGCAACCGTTTCCGTAGATACCAGTGCCTCGGGTAGCGTCAACGCTGGTGGTGGAGCCGCTGCAGGCACCAACAATGGCGGTTTGCTGGCACCGGTAACCGGACTGCTCGGTGGACTGCTGGGCGGCCCTCGCTAAGCACAGGGGATGGGGCGTACACCGCCCTATTCCTTAACCCCAGGATCTTCCTAAGCCCTGCTTGAAATGGCTGAGCAATCCTGATCACCAGATGGAGTAAGTCATGACTACAAAGACACGCTTTGCCTCCAGCAGGATCATTTTGCTCGGCCTGGCAGCTAACCTGGTTTCACTAAGCGCGCAGGCCGACATCGTGGGTGTCAACAGCCTGCCCCTGCCAGTATCCAGTACATTTGCTACGAGCTTGATGAATGTCGATCCAGCACTCGATAAAGTACCTCTGATGGAGCAGCCTGGCCCCCTCCTACCCCTTTACGAGGTACTTTATTCCGCTGCAGATTTTGAACAGGTTTACCAGACGACTGTCTATATAAGACAGAAAGTTGACGATCTGGCTCAAGGGCTTGAACTAACGCCACTTCCCCTGAATGCAGGACAAGCTGCCGGAGATGTGCTCCACGGCGTTAGTAACACGATCGGCAACGTTGGGGATTTGGTCAGGAATAATCCGGACAACCCTTACCCCATTAGCAGCACGCTTACCGATCTGACAGGCAGCCTGGTCAATGCAACAGGCGCCCTGCTTCAAGGTAGTGTTCAAGCACCTGCCAACAACGGGCTGCTCAATGGTCTGGTAAACAACAATCCTGGCAACACAAATCTTCTCTCCCCCGTCACCAATCTGGTCAACGCTGCGGGCGGGGACTTAATTAACACCAACACAAGCAATGACGGCCTGCTTGCTCCGGTCGGCAATCTGCTGGGCGGACTGGCAGGCGGCTTGCCCATTACACCAGACAGCAATAATGGTTTGTTGACGCCTGTCACAGGCTTGCTGGGCAATATCTCGACCAGCCCCGTAAATAAGGCGCAGGCATCACTGCCTGCGGACAGTTCCACAACAACAGCAGCCAATGGCGGTTTGCTGGGCCCCGTCACTGGTCTGCTCAGCGGACTGCTGGGTGGCGCACCACATTAAGGATGTGTGCGTATGCCAGACAAACAGACACTGACCAGGACCTGGATCGACACCGATCCTCCGGATACGGTGCTGTCAGGGCATATGCGAGGCGACATTGTGCGCATGATGGTGCGTCAGTTCGATGTCTATATGGAAGCCAACAAACACGAACTGGCACAAGAAGCGGGCCTGAGCCTGAACGAATACAAGGCAATGGAGTTTGTACTGGAGCTCAAACACTTGTCGCCGGGCAGGCTGGCTCAGCTCCTGCACCTTAGCCCTAGTGGTAACCACGCCCTGATTACCCGGCTGGAGCACGCTGGTTATCTGACTCGCAAGCCACACCCTCGCGATGGACGCATGACTTGCCTCTACCCCAATCAGGAACGATGTAAACGCCTGATCGCCAATATGGAACACGCTGCGCAGCACATTATCAAGGCCACTGCTCAGCACAATCCGGGCCAACTGGCCGCCGTGCACGAGTTTTTGACCGGCAGCATCGGCCATCTCCGTCATGATGCGCTGCACAGACTCAAGCGCAAACCTGACTGAAGATCAGGGACCGGTTTCTTGCTGTTTTGCCCACCAGTACCCCTGGTGGGCTTTTTTTCGATGGTGCAGGACATTTGCGAGAGAAGTCGCCTACCCAGCCAAACGGCCCCATGCTACAAAAGACACTGGTCGGCTTGGCTGGCTTTTTCATCGCTAAAACCGTAAGGATGTGTTCATGAAACTCTCTGTACTGATTGCCGCCCTGCGCCTGCGCCATCTTGCAGGGGCTGCGCTGCTGTCCACTTCGCTGGCAGCCTATGCCCTACCCGCAGGTCTGGCCCAAGGCCCCTCTGTCGAAGGCGTCACTCAATACACGCTGGACAATGGCTTGCGCCTTGTTCTGGCCCCAGACGATTCCAAACCTACGACCACCGTCAACATGACCTACCTGGTCGGCTCGCGACACGAGAACTATGGGCAAACCGGCATGGCTCACCTTCTGGAGCATATGCTGTTTCGCGGCACCCCCACCTTGCGCAATGCGCTGGGAGAATTTTCCAAACGTGGTCTGGAAGCCAACGGCACCACCTCCAGCGACCGTACCAATTACTTTGCCAGCTTCGCCGCTGATCCCGAGACCCTGAAATGGTATCTGGACTGGCAAGCCGACGTGATGGTCAACGCTCTGATCGACAAGCAGGATCTGGAAGCGGAAATGCCCGTGGTGCGCAATGAAATGGAAAGCGGTGAAAACAGCCCTTTCCGTGTTCTGATGCAAAAGCTGACAGCCGCTGCGTACCAATGGCATAGCTATGGCAAGACCACGATTGGCGCCCGCTCCGACGTCGAAAACGTGGATATTGAACAGCTGCGCAAGTTCTACCACGACTACTATCAGCCCGATAATGCGGTGCTGTTTGTGACCGGGCAATTCGACACCGATCAGACTCTGGAGCACATAGCCAAGGCCTTTGGCTCCATCCCAAAACCGACTCGCACGCTGCGCCCCGAATACACGGTTGAACCCGTGCAAGACGGTACCCGCACAGTCACCTTGCGCCGTCACGGTGGTGCGCCCTTGATCATGTCGCTGTACCACCTGCCCAGCGCTGCCAGCCCGGAATACATGGACTTGAGCCTGGGCATCAGCGCCTTGGGCGATACCCCCAGCGGACAGTTGTACAAGAATCTGGTCAACAAGAACCTGGCTACCAGCGTATTCAGCTTTGATTCCGAAAGCCACGACCCAGGCTACGCCCTGTTTGGTGCCGAGCTGAAACCCGATATGGATCAGCAAAAGGCCTTGAAGGTCATGAATGACACGCTGGAAGGCCTGGCCAAGTCCCCGTTGAAAGATACGGATCTGGAACGCATCCGCAGCCAATGGATGACGGGCTGGACACAAACTTATGCCAACCCCTCCAGTCTGGCCAGCGCGCTATCTGAAGCGGCGGCCAGCGGCGACTGGCGTTTGTTTTTCCTGCAGCGCGACCGGGTCGAAGCTGCCAAGCTGCCCCAAGTTCAAAAGGCGCTGGAAACCTGGCTGGTCGCCAGCAACCGCAGCAATGGCTTGTACATCCCCACAGAAAAACCGCTGCGTGCTCCTGAGGCCAGCACCGTTGATGTGGCCAAGCTGGTACAGGACTACACCGGCAAGGATGGCGGCAAAACGGTAGAAGCCTTTGATCCTAGCCCTGCCAACATCATGGCCCGCACCGATCTGCAACCCTTGTCCTTGGGCAAGGATCTGGGCGAAGTGAAAATGGCCCTGCTGCCCAAGGGAACTCGCGCGGAACGCGTGGAGGCTCGCTTGTCCTTCAAGTTTGGTTCGCCTGATCAACTCAAGAACCAGACCGCTACCGCTGCAGCCGTCGCCAGCCTGCTGAGCACCGGTACCAAGAAACTGAACCGCGAACAGATTTCTGATCAGTTCACCGCCATGCAAACCCAGTTCAGCACCAGCGGCTCCAATGGTCGCTTGTACCTGAGCTTGTCCTCCAACCGCGAGAACCTGCCCAAAGCCATTGCTCTGGCGCTGGACGTGCTGCGCAATGCAAACTTCCCCGAGGACGAGCTGAAGAAATATCAGCAAGCCGTGGTCACCGATCTGAAATCGGCCAGCACCGAACCTGCTGCTTTGGCCAGCCAAGCGATTGAACGCTACACCAACCCATGGCCCAAAGACGATATCCGCTACACGCCCAGCTTTGAAGAAGGCATAGAGCGAGTCCAGGCGATTAACATCAAACAGGTGCGGGATTTCCATCAAAAATTCTACGGTACGGGTGATGTCGCCTTTAGCGCCGTGGGTGACTTTGACAAGGACGAGGTTCGCAAGGCTTTGGCCGATGGTTTGAAAGGCTGGCGCAAAGCCCCGACCTACCAGCGTCCGGACGATCCACTGCAGACCGTGGCTCCCAAGGTCTTTGACATCAACACGCCGGACAAGGCAAATGCCTTCTATCTGGCGGACCTGGGCCTGAAACTGCAAGACAGCGATGCGGACTTTCCAGCTGTCTACCTGGCAAACTACTTGCTGGGCCTATCTGAAACCTCGCGCTTGTGGAACCGTGTGCGCGTAGAGGATGGCTTGTCCTACAACGTACGCAGCCAGGTGGATGCGTCCAGCTATGAACCCAAGGGTTCGTGGACGGTCTATGCCATTCACGCTCCCAGCAATAGCGATAAGTTGAGCAAGACTATCGACGAGGTCCTGGCCCAAACACTGAAAGATGGCTTTAGCGAGCAAGAGGTCAAGGAAGGTGTGAATGCCTTGCTGAACTACCGCCGCTTGTCGCGCAGCCAGGACACCGTGGTCAGCAGTGCGTGGTTGAATTACCTGGACCTGGGCCGCAGCTTTGAATGGTCCGAGAAAATGGACCAGGATCTGCAAAAGCTCAATGCGGAGCAAGTCAATGCGGTTTTGCGCAAATACCTGAAACCCAAGGAAATGGTCGTAGCGATTGCCGCTGACCATGAGCGTCAAAAGCAAGGTGCCGCCACGCCAGCACCTGAAACCGCAGAACAGGCTCCGGTGACAGCGCCGGCTCCAGAACCCCTGGATGCCCAACCTTGATCAAGCCAGCAACCCCGCTTGCCTGAACGTTGAACAGGCGTAAAAAAGCCCGGTACAAAAGTACCGGGCTTTTTACTTTCTAATTGGCGACTCCTTGCTGGAGCCCTGCCAGGATTCAGGAGAAGAAACCTTTCACCTTGTCCGTCCAGGATTCGCTTTTGGGCGAGTGCTTGACGCCACCATCGCTCAAGGCCTGTTCAAACTGACGCAGCAATTTCTTTTGCTCTTCGTTCAGACGTACAGGTGTCTCGATTTGAATGTGGCAGTACAAGTCACCGGGGTAGCTGGAACGCAAACCCTTGATACCCTTGCCGCGCAAGCGGAAGGTCTTGCCCACTTGGGTGCCTTCAGGGATGGTGATTTCGCCACGCCCTGTCAGGGTAGGCACTTCCACCGTTCCGCCCAAGGCCGCCGTGGTAAAGGGGATGGTCAGCTCGCAATGCAGGTCCTCGCCATCACGCTGGAAAATACCGTGCGGCTTGATGCGGATTTCCACATACAAGTCACCGGCAGGACCACCGTTAACGCCAGGCTCACCATTGCCGCTGGAGCGAATGCGCATGCCATCATCAATACCGGCTGGAATCTTGACCTGCAAAGTCTTGGTCTTCTTGACCTTGCCTTCGCCGTGACACACCACGCAGGGATCAGGAATTTCCTTGCCGCTACCGTGACAGGTCGGGCAGGTTTGCTGCATGCTGAAAATGCCTTGCTGCATACGGACCGCGCCACTACCTTGGCAAGTGCGGCAAGTCTGTGCAGAGGTACCGGGCTTGGCACCCGAACCCGAGCAGGTTTCGCAGTTTTCCCAGCTTGGTACACGAATTTCAGTATCAAAACCGGCTGCTGCCTGCTCCAGGCTGATATCCAGCGAATAGCGCAAGTCCGCGCCACGGTAAACCTGAGGGCCACCGCCACGACGTCCGCCGCCACCACCAAAGATTTCGCCAAATATATCGCCAAAGGCGTCTGCAAATCCGGCCCCGCCCATGCCGCCACCCATACCGCCCATGCCGGCATTGGGATCGACTCCGGCATGACCATAGCGGTCATAGGCTTCGCGTTTCTGTTCGTCGGACAGGATCTCGTATGCTTCCTTGGCTTCCTTGAACTTTTCCTCGGCGTCCTTGCTATCCGGATTACGGTCAGGGTGGAACTTCATGGCCAGCTTGCGATACGCCTTGCGGATTTCATCCTGCGTCGCATTTTTGGCCACACCGAGAATTTCGTATAAATCGCGTTTTGCCATGTTTGATTAACGACGTCCAAACGCCGCTGTTTGAATAATAATGCCCGATCTCCAGCGTATGCCGCCAAAGATCGGGCCAGGGAACCTTATTCAGGCTCGCAATTACTGATCGCGTTTGACTTCTTTAAAGTCGGCGTCGACCACGTTCTCGTCGGCGGGCTGCTGGGCTGTGCCTTCAGCACCTTCTTGTGCTGCGGCTTGAGCCTGCATGTCGGCGTACATCTTCTCGCCCAGTTTCTGCGAGGCCACACCCAGTGCTTCCACCTTGGCGTCGATGGCTTCCTTATCGCCTTCTTTCAGAGTTTCCTCCAGATCAGCGATGGCCTTTTCGATGGCTTCTTTCTCTTCCGCTTCCAGCTTGTCGCCGTAGTCCGTCATGGACTTGCGGGTGGAGTGAATCAAAGCCTCGGCCTGGTTGCGTGCAACAGCCAGCTCAGCGATGCGGTGGTCTTCTGCTGCGTTGACCTCGGCATCTTTCACCATGCGCTCGATCTCCTCGTCGGACAAACCGGAGTTTGCCTTGATGGTGATCTTGTTCTCTTTGCCTGTGCCCTTGTCTTTGGCGGACACGTGCAAGATACCGTTGGCGTCGATGTCGAAGGTCACTTCAATCTGTGGCAGGCCACGTGCTGCTGGTGGAATGCCTTCCAGGTTGAACTCGCCCAGAGCCTTGTTACCGGCAGCGATTTCACGCTCGCCCTGGAACACCTTGATGGTCACAGCAGGCTGGTTATCGTCAGCCGTGGAGAACACTTGCGAGTGACGCGTAGGAATCGTGGTGTTCTTCTGGATCATCTTGGTCATGACGCCACCCAGGGTTTCAATACCCAGGGACAGAGGAGTCACGTCCAACAGCAAGACGTCGGTACGATCGCCGGACAACACGGAACCTTGAATGGCTGCACCAGCGGCCACGGCTTCGTCCGGGTTGATGTCTTTACGCGGATCACGGCCAAAGAACTCTTTAACGCGCTCTTGCACCTTGGGCATACGGCTCATGCCGCCGACCAGGATCACGTCGTCGATTTCCGAAACCTTCACGCCCGCATCCTTGATGGCAACACGGCAAGGCTCGATCGTGCGTTCGATCAGGTCCTCGACCAGCGCTTCCAGCTTGGAGCGAGTGATCTTCAGGTTCAAGTGCTTGGGACCGGAAGCGTCTGCCGTGATGTAAGGCAGGTTGATCTCGGTCTGCTGCGTGGAAGACAGTTCGATCTTGGCTTTTTCAGCGGACTCTTTCAGGCGCTGCAAGGCCAGCACGTCTTTGGACAGATCAACGCCGCTTTCTTTCTTGAACTCGTCGATGATGTAGTCGATGATGCGCTTGTCAAAGTCTTCGCCACCCAGGAAGGTGTCACCGTTGGTGGAGAGCACTTCAAATTGCTTCTCACCGTCGATATCGGCGATTTCGATGATGGACACGTCAAACGTACCGCCACCCAAGTCGTATACAGCGATCTTGCGATCACCCTTGTCAGCCTTGTCCAGACCAAAAGCCAAAGCTGCGGCGGTAGGCTCGTTGATGATGCGCTTGACTTCCAGACCGGCAATGCGGCCTGCATCCTTGGTTGCCTGACGCTGGCTGTCGTTAAAGTAAGCAGGCACGGTAATCACGGCCTCGGTTACTTCTTCGCCCAGGTAGTCTTCGGCAGTTTTCTTCATTTTGCGCAAGATGTCGGCGGACACTTGCTGAGGTGCCATCTTCTTGCCTTGAGCTTCCACCCATGCGTCGCCGTTGTCGGCGGCAGTGATGGTGTAAGGCACGTGCTCGATGTCTGTCTGAACTGCCTTTTCAGTGAACTTACGACCGATCAAGCGCTTGACAGCGAAGATAGTGTTGGTGGGGTTGGTGACAGCCTGGCGTTTGGCAGGAGCGCCAACCAGGATTTCGCCATCCTGCATGTAAGCCACGATGGAAGGGGTCGTACGACCGCCTTCGGCATTTTCGATAATACGAACCTGGTCGCCATCCAACACCGATACACAGCTATTGGTGGTTCCAAGGTCAATACCAATGATTTTGCCCATGATTTTTTACCTGACTAAAAGATTGATTGCGAAAGCAAATTATTTGATGAAATGCATATGGGGAACTCTGCGTGCATTTCAAGAGCAATGGCCTTATTTTTTTACTGTGCAAGCGGCTGATCCGAAAAAGCAGTCAAAAACGCCTTAATTCCGAACAGCCTGCGCGCACAGACAGGCTGGCTCTATTACTTGGGGGCCGACACCATCACCAAGGCCGGACGCAGCACGCGATCCGAAATGGTGTAGCCCTTTTGCAGCAACTGAGCCACTGCGCCTTCTTCAAACTCCGAAGGTACGGCCGAAATGGCTTGGTGCAGGTGCGGATCAAACTTGTCACCGGCTTGTGGAGCCACTTCTTTCAGGTTGTTGCGCTCAAAAGCCTTGTTCAGTTGACGCAAGGTAGTTTCCACGCCTTCTTTCCAGGCGTCCGTGCTTTGCTCGGTCTGGGCCAGAGCCGCTTCCAGGCTGTCACGCACGGGAATCAGGCTTTCAGCAAAGGACTCGGTGCCGAACTTGCGGGCTTTAGAGACATCATCCTCCGCACGGCGGCGAATGTTTTCCACCTCGGCCTTGGCACGCAGCAGCTGGTCGTAGTACTGCGACACTTTTTCCTGGGCCTGAGCCAACTCGGTGGCCAGATCAGCCGAACTTTCTTCGGGCTGCTGAGCCAAAATCTCTGGCTGCTCGTGCTCGGGGGTGCCCTGTTGTGCCTGTTCAGGCGTGTTTTCCGTCACTTCCCCGTCCAGAGGCTTATTGGGATCGGCATGTGTAGCCATTCGATGTATCTCCACTACAGAATTCGTTGATCGCATAAAAATGGGGGCATCTGCCCCCAGTTCAAGACCCGCCTGCATATTTTGCTGGCCAGCCCCTTGGAAAACGTCCAATACCGCTATCCGGCTGGCACCAGACGGCTGGGCAGCCAGCCTCCCAGATGCTGCACGGCCAGCCGTCCCAGGCCCTCAATCCATTGCGGATCGTCATTCAGGCAAGGTATGTAATGGAACTCGCGGCCACCTTCTTCCAGGAAAGCGTCGCGGCATTCCACCTGGATTTCTTCCAGCGTCTCCAGACAATCGGCCAGAAAACCGGGGCAGACGGCATCCACACGCCCCACCCCCTGCTTGCCCCATTCGCGCAAGGTGGGCTCGGTATAGGGTTCCAGCCAGCGCTGCGCGCCAAAGCGACTTTGAAATGCCATATGCACTTCTACGGCAGGCTCATCCAGCGCCGCACGCAAGGCATCCGCCGTTTCACGGCAGTCACGGTAATAAGGGTCGCCCAGTTCCACGCAGCGGCGCGGCAAGCCGTGAAAGCTCAATAGCAGACGCTCTGGCTTGCCATGTTCATCCCAGTAGCGGCGTATCTGTGCCGCCAGCGGGCCAATGTAGTCCGGGTGCGTATGGTAACGCTTGAGGAAGCGCAGCTCAGGTTGATTGCGCTGTTTTCCAAGGTGCTCCGCCACGCAATCCACCGCCGTAGCCGTGGTGCTGGCTGCATACTGCGGGTACAGGGGCAAGCTCAAGATTCGTTCGCAACCCGCTGCTTTCAATTTATCCAGACCACTGGCAATGGACGGGTTGCCATAACGCATACCCAGCTCCACCTTCACATCATGGCCTTGCGATTGCAGCAGCTCTTGCAGGCCATCGGCCTGTGCCTGGCTGTAGACCAGCAAGGGCGCGCCCTGTGGCAACCAGATATCCTTGTAGCGCGGTGCCAGCTTGCTGGGGCGGCGAGGCAAGATGAACAGACGCAGAATAATCTGCCAGAGCGGCTGAGGGATTTCAATGACACGGGGATCAGACAGGAATTCCCCCAGGTAGCGGCGAATGGACGCAGCATCGGGCTGGTCCGGCGTGCCCAGATTGACCAGCAAGATACCGATGGGCCCGGCCTCGCGTACCGGAGCCTGATCATTGAACATATCGGCGTCCTGCGCTTCGGGCAAATAAGGAGAAGCAAACAACTTGGGCATGATGATTAGTACGTTAGACAGCCTGATTGCCTTCAGCCCAACAACAGACTGAAGGTCCAGACCTTAACTGGCAGAGTGATGGCTCAGGGCATTGGACAATAGCCGGGCCGTAATGTCCACGATAGGAATCACACGATCATACGCCATCCGCGATGGCCCGATCACACCCAGCGTCCCCACGACCTTGCCATCCACGCCATACGGCGCCGTAATGACGGACACATCATCCAAAGGCAAAAGCTGCGAATCCCCACCGATATAAATTTGCACGCCATCGGCCTGACTGGAGACATCGAGCAAGTGCAGCAGATCGGTTTTCTTCTCGAACAAGGAAAACAGACGGCGCAAACGATCCATGTCCGCCACCATCTCGGTCACGTTCAAAAGCTTGCTTTCACCGGCGATGACCACAGCTTCTTCGCTATCGGGCTGATGGCTGCCCACATCCACCGCCTGTTGCATCAGACGCGAAATATCCGCCTGCAAGGAGCTGAGCTCCTGTGACAAGGCCAGCTTGACCGACTCGAAGGACATGCCCGAGAAATGCTGATTGAAAAAGTTGCTGGCCTCGACCAGCTCCTGCTCCAGATAGTCGCGCGGCACAAACAGGATGCGGTTTTGCACATCACCATCCGGCGTGACGATAATCAGCAACACCCGTTTGTCAGACAGACGAATAAATTCAATTTGCCTGAAGGTCTGGGCTTTTTTCGGCGCCAGCACCACACCGGCAAACTGCGACAGATTCGACAGCAAGGAAGCGGCAGAACTAACGGCCCGGTTGGGTTCGTCAAAAGGCAGGTACTGGCTAAGATTACGTGCATCGGGCCGCTCGAAACGCTCGGCAGCCAGGAGGCGATCCACAAACAGGCGATAGCCTTTGGGCGTAGGAATGCGCCCCGCCGAGGTGTGGGGGCTATGAATCAGGCCCAGGCCTTCCAGCTCGGCCATCACATTACGAATCGTGGCCGGGGAAAAATCAAAAATGGTCGATAAGGTACGGGACCCTACCGGCTGACCATCGGCGATGTAACGCTCGATCAGCACCTTCAACAAGGCATTTGCTCTGTCATCCATGTCGCGTACGTCACTTAAAAACACCAGCTCTGCATGATAAAGGGGAGAATCTTACAGCCAAGCCTAGAGTGGCAACTCTATAATCCACTGATCGCCATTATTTCATCAATCATAAGGTTTTCGCCCCATGCATTTCAAAACGGTTGCCATTGTTGGCAGATACCAGGACTCCGGCTTGGATGCGCCCATCCGATCGCTGGCTAAAACCCTGGTCAACACTGGTTGCTCGGTGCTGCTTGAGGCCACAACCGCCCAGAATGCCGGTATTACCGAATTCCCCATCGGCGATTATGCCCAAATTGGCGAGCGCGCCGATCTGGCTATCGTGATGGGCGGGGATGGCACCATGATAGGCGCTGCGCGCGAATTAGCCCACAGCAAGGTTCCCCTGATCGGGATCAACCACGGCCGCCTGGGCTTCATTACCGACATTCCCCTGGATGACGCCAACGACGCCTTGCTGCGCGTGCTGAAAGGCGAATACGACATTGAAGAGCGCTCCATGCTGGAAGGCCGCGTGGTGCGTGACGGGCAAGTGCTGTATTCAGGCGTGGCCCTGAACGATGTGGTCATCAACCGTGCCGGGCGCGGCGGCATGATCGAGCTGCGTGTCGAGCTTGACGGCGTATTCATGTACCGCCAGCGCTCCGACGGCCTGATCATCTCCACCCCCACGGGCTCCACGGCCTATGCGCTGGCGGCTAGTGGTCCCTTGCTGCACCCTTCCCTGAAGGCATTTTTGCTGGTCCCCGTTGCTCCGCAAACCCTGTCGCACCGCCCTATCGTGCTACCCGACACAGGCACCCTGAACTTGACCATTACGGCCCTGGGCCGGGTGGAATCGGGTGGCAGCGTGCACTTTGACATGCAAACCTGGTCGGACTGTCAGCAGGGAGACCGCATCGACGTGCGTCGCTCCCAGGACACCATTCGCTTTATCCATCCCAAGGGCTACAGCTTTTTTTCCACCCTGCGTCAGAAGCTGGGCTGGAATCACATCCCTTTGCCTAACGACGAAAACGAATAAACCCCTATGCTCCGTACCCTGCACGTTCGAGACTTTGTGATCGTGGATCAAGCCACGATTGATTTCGACTCCGGCTTCACGGTTTTTTCCGGAGAGACCGGCGCTGGTAAATCCATTCTGATTGACGCGCTCTCCCTGGTGCTGGGGGCACGCGGCGATGCCAAAGCCATCCGCGAGGGCTGTCCGCGCACTGAAGTCAGCGCGCACTTCGATTGTGAACAAGACATTCAAAGCTGGCTGAGCGAGCGTGACTTCGATGTCGCGGACGAGTTGATCTTGCGTCGACTGATCGACCAGCAAGGTCGCAACCGCAGCTACATCAATGGTAGCGCAGCCACCTTGACGCAGTTGCGCGAGCTGGGTGAATTGCTGGTGGATATTCACGGTCAGCACGCTCATCAAAGCCTGATGAACCCTCAAAGCCAATACGATCTGCTCGACAGCCAAGGCGGCCATTTACCCCTGGCGCGCCAAGTGGCGCAGTCCTGGCAGCAATTGAGCCAGGCACGCAAAGCCGTCGAACAGGCCAGTCAAAGTGCTGAGCAGGGCAAACGAGAGCAGGAGCGTCTTGAGTGGCAGATCAACGAGCTGTCCAGCCTGAATCTGCGTGCTGGTGAATGGGACCAGTTGCAACAAGAACACACCCGCCTGTCCCATGCCCAGGCCTTGATTGACGGCAGTGCCTTGGCCCTGACGGCTCTGGATGGCGAGGAAACCTCGGTACAGCAACTGCTGGGCAAAGCGAGCCACGAAATGAGCGCCCTGCTGCGTCATGACCCAGGCCTGCAAGCGATTGTGGATGCCTTGGAGTCGGCACAAATTGCCGTCACCGAAGCAGCTTCGGACTTGAACAGTTATCTAAGCGATATGGAGCTGGACCCCGAACGTCTGGCGCAGGCAGAAGAACGGGTTTCTGCCATTTTCAGTGCCGCACGCAAGCTGAAAGTGGAGCCCGAAGAACTGCCCAGCCTGCTGGAAACCTGGCAGGAACAGTTGGCACAGCTGCAACAGTCTTTTGATCTGGAAGCCCTGCAAGCCAAGGCTCAGCAGGCTGAAAAGCAGTACCAGGAGCTAAGTAGCAAGCTAAGTGCCGCAAGACGCAAAACCAGTGTGCAACTGAGCAAACAGGTCAGCCAGGCGATGCAGTCCATGGCCATGCAAGGCGGTCGCTTCGAGGTCGCCCTGACCGCTTGCGCGCCCCAGGTTCACGGCGCAGAGCAGGTGGAGTTTCTGGTGGCTGGTCACGAAGGGGTAACACCACGCCCGCTGGCCAAAGTGGCCTCGGGTGGTGAGCTGGCCCGAATTTCATTGGCACTGTCTGTTATCGCCAGCCAGGCAGCGCGCGTGCCTACCCTGATTTTTGACGAGGTGGATACGGGTGTCGGTGGCGCGGTGGCCGAAGTGGTGGGACGCTTGCTGCAAGAGTTGGGGGCACGTCATCAGGTCTTGTGTGTGACCCACCTGCCCCAAGTGGCCGCTTGCGGCAACCATCATTTGAAGGTCGAGAAAACGACCGAGCAAGGTCAGACCTTTTCCTCTATCCGTCCTTTGACGCAAGACGAACGCGTGGACGAAATCGCCCGCATGCTGGGTGGTCTGGAAATTACGCAAACAACGCGTGAACATGCGCGGGAAATGCTGGCACGTCAGCGTTAAGCAATTTTGAAACGCAAGCTAAACCACCAGCGCCGAAGCAGCTGGTGGTTTTTTTGTATCCAATCGTGAGGCCCTGTGATCCGGATCTGATTGTTCTTTGAATTTTCAGGATGCCGCCCTGGCTATCCTGCCCCCAATCATCAGATCCCGCACCGGCGGACCCTCTACAAAGGGATTAACTGCGCAAAGTAGGCTTGGCCTGCTTGCCTGCTTCCGAGCACTTGGGGCAAATGCCGTACAGCAGCATGGTATGGCTCTCCAGCACAAAACCGTGGTCTTTGGCGACCTGGTGCTGGCGGGCTTCGATATTGCTGTCGGTAAACTCTTCCACAACGCCACAATTGGTGCAGATCAGGTGATCGTGGTGATCGCCATCATTCAGTTCAAAGACGGCTTTGCCGCCGTCAAACTGGCTGCGCACCAAAATGCCGGCTTGCTCGAACTGGGTCAATACACGGTAAACCGTGGCCAAACCAATATCGACTTCTTCGGCAATAAGCAGGCGGTATACGTCTTCAGCGCTCAGGTGGCGTTGACCGTCCTGGTCGGAGCGGCGAAAAATATCCAGAATCTTCAGGCGCGGAAAAGTCGCCTTAAGCCCCATGTTCTTCAGTTCATTTTGATCGTTCATGGCTAAATTATCGCATCTTGATGGGGATGGATCTCAAGTCCGTCCTGGTTGAAAACCAGCTCGTCTTGAGGCGGTTCAATGCGCAATTCATGCGCTTTTTCCTAAACCCTTATATGATAACGATTTTATTCCTACTGGGGCATTTCGTGCAGAAGAAGGCCAATTCATTCACTCCTGTCATCCGCGCCATACTCGCAGCCAGCCTGGCTGCCGCCGCCCTGAGCGCCTGCGGATCCTCTAAATGGGGCTTCCCATACCGCGCCGACATTCAGCAGGGGAACTGGATCACTGCCGAGCAAGTGGCCCGCCTGCAATCGGGGATGACACGCGAACAGGTTCGTTACCTGCTGGGTTCGCCCACCTTGCAAGACATTTTCCACGCCGACCGTTGGGACTACCCTTACCTGAACAAGCCTGGCTACGGCAAGAGCGAGCAGCGCACCTTTACCGTCTGGTTTGAAGGCGACACTCTGGTTCGCTGGGAAGGCGACGAGCAACCTGACCGCCAACCCTTCGAGCGCAGCGACACAGGCAAGAAACACACCCCGCCCCCCGCTGATGCCGACCAAGCCGCCCCAACGCCCAGCGTGAGCGGCAACCAGCCTACGCTTTAAGCTTTACGTTAAGGACACAGGATACATGCGCATTGCCATTGCTGGCGCAGACGGCCGTATGGGCCGTATGCTGATTGAAGCTGTTTTGAACAGTACTGACCTGACACTGGCCGCGGCCTTGGACCACAGCGGCTCCAAAGCCATTGGTCAGGACGCAGGAGCCTTTCTGGGTAAAGACACAGGTATCAAAGTCACGGACGACCTGAACGCCCTGGCCCAGGCAGATTGCCTGATCGACTTCACCCGCCCTGAAGGCACCATGGCCCATCTGGACGCCTGCATGCAGCACGGCACCCGTCTGGTCATTGGCACTACCGGTTTTTCCGAAGCAGAGAAACAACAGATTCTGGCGGCTGGTCGCGAGATTGCCATTGTCTTCGCCCCGAACATGAGCGTAGGCGTCAATGCCACCCTGAAGTTGATTGAAATGGCGGCTGCCTTGCTGAACCAGGGCTACGACGCCGAGGTGTTTGAGGCCCACCACCGCAACAAGGTGGATGCGCCATCGGGGACAGCTCTGGCTATGGGCGAAGCCATTGCCAAAACCTGGGGTGAATCCCTGAACGATGTAGCCGACTGGGCCCGCCACGGCCACACCGGTGCCCGTCAGGATGGCCGCATTGGTTTCTCCGTCGTCCGTGGTGGCGATATTGTGGGCGACCACACCGTGTTTTT
Source organism: Alcaligenes sp. RM2 (assembly GCF_052931795.1). Lineage (NCBI taxonomy): Bacteria > Pseudomonadati > Pseudomonadota > Betaproteobacteria > Burkholderiales > Alcaligenaceae > Alcaligenes > Alcaligenes sp. RM2. The sequence goes on along the minus strand of NZ_JBRFIO010000001.1, from coordinate 190,416 downwards.
CTGCGGCGAAGGCGAGCGCATCGAAATCTCGCACCGCTCCAGCAGCCGTGCTGGCTATGCCAACGGCAGCCTGCGTGCAGCCCGTTTCCTGGGCGATAAAAACACTGGCCTGTACAACATGCAAGACGTGCTGGGCCTGTAAGTTCCTGACTTGCAAACGCTCTGACCAAAAGCCGGCTTTCGAGCCGGCTTTTTTTATCTTCGCTTAACAGATCCTCCTCCTGTTGGCTACTTTCCGAAAGTGGCTACGCTGGATTGATCTGACCAGCACCTATCCCTTTGCCTGTGCCCCTGCCCTTTACCTTCTTTTGTCCTTTACCTGTCCCTTCATCTCCTGCCCCAGCCTGGGTCCAGTGTGTCCCGTCCTGCCCCCTCCCGCCTCGCCTCACCGCAAAAAAAAAGCAGCTCCAAGCCCGCCAGTGAAACTGCACAGCCAGTCCTGAGCCTGGCCTGAAAACTGCTCAACCCAGCGCTACAGCGGCTTCACCCCTTAAGTCGCCCCCTTGCCACATTTCCTCCCCCCTGTTTTCCCTGCTTGACGCAGAAAAAAATATCACTAATATGTTAGTTGGATATTCAAAGAATGAACCTTTTCCGCAGGAGACAACCGACATGATGAGCGAACGCCAACGCAAGTTCCGAGAGGACTACAAATCCAACATCAGCCCCGCCTACAACGGCATTGTTCACGTGGTAGTGACCTATATCGTGGGCTTGGCAGCGATTTACTACAGCATCACCCAGCTAGGCCCGGTAGGTTGGGAATGGCTGATTGTGATCCCCGTTTTTCTGGCGGGTAATTTTGTTGAATGGGCCATGCACCGTTATGTGATGCACCGACGCATCAACATCATTGGCTTGCGGGAAATCTACGAACGCCACACCCGCCAGCATCACCAGTACTTCACCGACAACGCAGCCACAATTGATTCCAGCAAGGAGTTCCGGATTGTGTTTTTCCCCTGGCGCGTTCTGGCCACGTTGGGGGTAGGCGGCGGGATTCTGGGCTGGCTGGCCGCAACCATCATCAACCCCAATGCAGGCTATTTTGTATTCATGACCATGGTGGCACAGTACCTGGTGTACGAGGCCTTTCACTACTGCTGCCATGTGCATGAGAACAGCTTTGTGCGCAATATGCCCTTCATCAACACCATTCGCCGCCACCATACCGCCCACCACAATCAGGGCATCATGATGAAGTACAACATGAACCTGACGTTCCCGATTGCAGACTGGGCCATGGGCACTACGGATCTGCGTCGCGGTCTGCTTGGCCACCTGTTCAATGGCTATAGCGAAAAGCACGTCAAGGAAGAGCTCAAGCCCATTATTCGCCGTTTCCGTTTTGAAGATACTGGCGACACCACGGACGGCCCGGCCTTGAAAAAAGAAGAGGCCCACGCCCTGGAGCGTGGCCTGGCCAGCTAAGGCCCTGCCTGTCCTTACAAGCTGGAAATCAGGGTCGTGCGGGCGAGTTCTTCGATGTAGTCCATCAAGAGATCCAGGCTTTGACCGGCCTGGTCCATATCGCCCCCGGCAATGGACATCGCCAAGTTGGCATGCAGTCTGCCCATCTGCGTTAAATCCGGATTTTGCTGATAGTGGCAGAACCAGAAACGACGGGATAGCCCATGTGTCAGACGCATCGCTGCCTCGGCAAACTCATTGCGAGCCGCCTCGATTTCCAGCTCATTCAACCGTCGATCTGCCCGGATAAAACTGACTTCATCGTTCTGGGTGGCTGCTTCCAGGAAAGCATCATGCAAGCTCTTGAATTGCTCGCGTTGATCGCGTGTCGCCCGTTTGGCCGCACTACGGCAGATCAGACGCTCGATCTCCCGTCGCGTCTCGATCAGGCGCAGTTGCTTGGGCATGTCCAGCTCTGGAATCAACAGCCCACGCTGCGGCAAGACCAGCATCAAATGTTCGCGTGCCAGACGTTGAATGGCCTCCCGAATCGGCGTGCGGCCAATCTCGAACATCTGGCTCAAGGTCAGCTCGGACACGATGCTGCCCGGCGGCAGCTTCAGGGTAATGATGGCTTCTTCCAAACGCTCGTAAGCAATGTCTGTGAGCTTGGGCTTGGGTTCCGTCAAGGCCTTGATGTCCAGCACCTCATCTTGAGCCTGCCCTTTTCCCGCTACCTTCCGCTTGCTTGTAACCATGCTGACCCTGCCTTTAAAACGCAGCGTTTGCTGCTGACACCCAAACTCTGACGCCTGCTCTGGCGCTGCAAGTACAAGGCCGGAACTGGGCAACAGCCTCATATCTTAGTTGTATTTATCTACTCCAGGAAGCCACATGAGCATTGCCTGCGATTCAAAACAAACCACCATCATTGCCGTGCATGGGATTCAGGGCACCCATCGCAGCTGGCTGCCAGTGGTCAACGCCAGCTCGAATTTGATGTCCTGGCACACCCCGGACTTGCGAGGCCGAGGCAATACCTTTCGCGGCTCCAGCCAGGTAGATTACGGGCTGGACGGCTTTGTGCAGGATCTACGCGCCAGCATTCAAGCCTTGCCTGAACACACGCCCTATGTCCTGGCAGGCTGGAGCCTGGGCGTCTCGGTGGTGCTGCAAACCTGTCTGACTTTACTGGACGAACAGGCCCCACTGCCTCAAGCCCTGCTGTTGTTATCGGGCACAGCCAGCCTGAACCGGACTCAATGGTTCAAGGCCCAGGACACGCCTGCCTTGCTGCAAGAAATTGCAGAACGGGAACAGCGCCTGGGCCTGCTGGAGGCCGCAGGTCATCTAGATGTGGCCTGGACCTGGCTGGCTAATCGGCACCACGACCTGTATGCGCAACTTCCCCGTATTTCCATCCCCTCTTTGATCATCCACGGCGAGCAGGATCAGGACTGTCCCATTGAGCACGCCCACCGGTTGGCGCAGGCACTGCCACAAGCCACCTTGCACAGCCTGCCTGATGCGGGCCACAGCATTCTGGGCTCGCACACTGAACTGATCGCCTCATTGATAGAACCCTTCTGCTCTCTACACACCGCAAGGACTGCCGTATGAACACACACGTTTTCTTTTGCCCACCACCCCGCACCCTGATGGGACGCGGCTGCCGCCATGAACTACCTGCCTTGATTGCCCACCTGGGCTGGCGTCGCGGCTTATTGATTACCGACCGTTTTTTCACCATTCAAACCACCTGGGTTCAGGACCACATCGCCGCCTGTAGAGAACAGGGAATTGAGCTTGTGGTTTTTGATGGTGGCGAGCCAGATCCTTCCACTACCTTATGTGATCAGGCCACGCTGCAAGTACGTGCTCACCTGGCCGATCACCCTATCGATTTCGTATTGGCGTTGGGCGGCGGAAGCAATATAGATCTGGCTAAAGCCCTGTGTCTGACCGTCCCCACCGGGGAGCCCATACGCACCTACAGCGGGACCTGGCCCGCCCACACCAAGCCCTTGCCCTTGATCGCCCTGCCCACCACCTCCGGCACGGGATCAGAAGCAACACCGGGAGCCATTCTGGTCGACCCCGACAATGCCACCAAAATTGCCGTCATGGGCAATGCACTGCGTCCCGCCATTGCGGTCATCGACCCGGAACTCAGCGATAGCTGCCCACCCCGCGTCACTGCCGACGCCGGTATCGATGCCCTGACCCACGCGATTGAATCCTTTATGACGCAGGATGCCAGCCTGTTTGATCGTGGTGGCAGCCCCGACCCTGGCTATAGTGGCCGATCCAGCCTGACCATGATGTTCGCACGCGAGTCCATACGCCTGTGCGGCCAGTACATGCTGCGAACCTATCGCGACGGCACCGACACTGAAGCCCGTGATGGCATGGCCAGCGCCAGCTACTATGCCGCCCTGTCCTACGGCACGGCAGGTCTGAATGCGGTACACGGCATAGCCTACGCACTGGCAGGTTTGACGCATCAATCTCACGGCACCACCAATGCCGTGCTGCTGCCCTACGTTCTGGACGAACTGCGTGAAACTCGCGCCTCGGAATTGCTGGAAGTCGCCCAACTACTGGGCATGCCAACCGGCAAGCCGGAAGATACCTTACTGGCCCTGCCTGCCTATGTGCGGTCGCTGGTCGAACAACTGGACACCCCCTCTGACCTGAGCCAATGCGGCGTACAAGAGCATCAGCTGGAGCGCCTGTTGAGCGACGCCCTGCAAGTGACTCGTCTTGCCAAAGCCTTCCCGGTTGCTGACTGCACCAGCGCCTATCAACGCATTATTCAACACGCTTTTGAGGGCTCTTTAGCCGGAGCACTAACCCACAATTAATTAGCCAGCTAAGTACATACCATTATTTAATCTTAAAATAGATACCACTAGTATCCATGTAATATATTAGTAGAAGAAAAAAGGCCTGCCATGGCCTGACGGCAGGTCACCTATACATAAAACCCGCCACAAGAGCGGACCTACAGGAGACACCAATGACAGCCGTATCCCCCAATGTGGCCAATCGCCTGGAGCGATTACCCATGACACGCTATCAACGCATGCTGTTCGGTATTATCGCGACCGCCTGGTTCTTTGACTCCATGGACCTGGGCATCATGACTTTTGTTTTAGGTTCCATCAAAGTAGAAATGGGGCTCAGCACCGCGCAAGCGGGGATGCTGGCCAGCTCCAGCTTTTTAGGCATGTTTTTGGGTGCTGCCATTGCGGGCATGCTGGCAGACAAGTACGGGCGCAAACCTGTCTTTCAATGGAGCATGATTTTTTGGGGTGTAGGAAGCCTGGCCTGTGGCCTGTCCCAAAACGTCGAGCAGTTGATGGCGTTCCGGGTGCTGCTGGGGTTTGGCATGGGAATGGAATTTCCCATCGGCCTGGCCATGGTTTCGGAGATCGTGCCCGCTAAAAGTCGCGGTCGGTACATCGCGATTCTGGAAGGCTTCTGGCCGCTGGGCTTTATCAGCGCCGGGATTCTGACCTACCTGAGCCTGGACTATATAGGCTGGCGCGGGATCTTCATTGCCCTGTCTATCCCCGCCCTGTTTGTGTTTGTGATCCGCCGTTGGGTTCCTGAGTCCCCCCGCTGGCTGGAAGAAGCAGGCCATAACGACCGCGCCGAACAAGTCACCACGGCCTTTGAACATAAAGTTATTCAGGCCAACGGCGGCCAGGCCCTGCCCTCTCCCCTGCCTCCCACCCCTTGCGAGAAGTTGAAACGTGGCGCGCTGTTTGCCCAACTTTGGCAAGGCCAATACGCCCGCCGCACCTTGATGCTGTGGATGCTGTGGTTCTTCTCCTTGCTGGGCTACTACGGTCTGACTACCTGGCTGAGCGCACTGCTACAACAAGCCGGGTATGAAGTCACCAAGTCCGTTACCTACACCATCTATATTTCCCTGGCCGGTATTCCAGGCTTCATCTTCTCGGCCTGGTTGCTGGAGAAATGGGGACGCAAGGCAACCATGGTCTTGATGCTATTCGGTAGCGCCGGCTGTGCCTTTATTTATGGCCATGTCGCCACCAGCCAAGCACCTGTGGCCCAATTGATTGGCGCCGGTTTGTGCATGCAGTTCTTCATGTTTGGCATGTGGTCGGTTTTGTATGCCTACACCCCCGAGCTGTACCCCACGCGGACACGCAGCACAGGCGCAGGTTTTGCCTCTTCCATTGGCCGACTGGGTTCCTTGTTCGGACCGCTGCTGGTGGGCTTTATCCTGCCCTGGACCGGTCATGCAGGCGTTTTCACCTTGGGGGCTATTTCCTTTTCTATTGCAGCGTTGGTGGTGATTGCATTGGGGGTGGAAACCAAGGGACGTTCGCTGGAGGAAGTTTCGGCTTAAGAGACTGATTCAATTGATGATTAGTTAACTTAATGCTCAATAAAAAACCCGTGTCAGCCTATGTCGCTGACACGGGTTTTTAGCTTATGAATGGCCAAACTCAATTCCCAGTGCCGCTCAGAAACAAAACGAACTGAACGCGCCCCTCCCCAGTTGCTCAAGCCCGCCACAAGCAGATAAACCACTATTCAAAGCAAGGGTTTGGGCAAGCCAAACTCGATATCAAAACCCCTATTTTTATGCGCCATAAATCTGCGCAAAGCGCTGTTTATTCAAGAATAAGTCCGCAAGCTAAAATCCCGTCTGGCATTTCAAAATATATATAATTTGAAATGCCAAACATAACTAAAATCAAATACGAAACCCGACGCGCGCAAACCGGAGACGCTAAATGAGTATTCCCTCCTCCTCTGATGACACTTTGCTGGCCACCCAGGCGTTTCAGGCATTTCGTCATTTATTGGCTACAGGGCAGGTACGCGCGGGGCAGATGGTGTCGATGGCGGAGCTGATGAAATTAAGCGACTTCCCTCTGGCCCCAGTGCGTGAAGCCGTCAAACGCGCTGCGGCTGCCGGGCTGGTGTCCATCCTGCCCAAGCGGGGAGTGCTGGTTCTGGAGGCAACCACGGAAGCGCTACGGGAATGCTTTCAGCTGCGCTGTGTCTTTGATCAGGAGGGGGCCAGGATACTGGCTAGCTGTGCCAAGCAGCCCGCATTGGAGAGTTTGCGGGACAAGCACGAGAAGATTCTGGAGCAGGCACAAAGCGGCCTTGTTACCACCGCTTTGCAGATTCAGGCCATGGAAGTGGACTGGGCCTTGCATCGCTATCTGGCTCAAGCACTACAGAACCGCTCGGCCATGACAATCTACGAAGAGAACTGTGATCGCATCAATGTGCTGCAGCACTCGCGCCGCCCTTTACCCGAGCGCATTGTGCCCGCCATGAAGGAGCATTTACAGATTCTGGATACGCTACAGGCAGGAAACCCCGAAGCGGCCATGGAAGCCGTGCGCCACCATCTGGCACAAACTCTGCGATGGTGGGGCGCGGTCGATGTTTAATTGACAATAACGGGCTCTTGTTCCAACTCCACGCCGAAGCGTTCCCGAACAGAACCCCGAATCGCCTGGGCCAGGCGTTCAATATCATGCGCAGTTCCGCCACCATGATTCACCAGCACCAAAGCCTGGCGATCGTGCACGCCCACGGCACCATCACGCTTGCCTTTCCAGCCACACTGGTCAATCAACCAGCCCGCCGCTAGTTTGCATTGGCCCTGTCCAACTTCATAAGAAACCAGATTGGGCCATTGCTGCTTCAAGGCATCACGCTGCTCGGTCTGCACAAGGGGATTCTTGAAGAAACTGCCCGCATTACCCAAGACACGAGGGTCAGGCAATTTTTGACGACGAATCTCGCAGACTGCATCAAAAATACGTTGAGGGTCTGGCTCCCCCGCCAAATGAGCTTGCTTATTAAGATCGGGGTACTCCAGCACCGGCGTCCACTGACGCGGCAAGGCAAAGCGCACCGCCAGAATCAACCAGCTTCCAGCCGGGTCATGCTTGAAACGACTGTCTCTATAAGCAAAGCCACACTCGGCCGCAGACAGCTCCACCTCTTTGCCTTCTTTAAAGCTCCAGGCCAGCACACTGTGCACCCGCTGCTCCAGCTCCAGACCGTAAGCACCAATATTCTGAACCGGGGCCGCGCCCACCGTGCCGGGAATCAAAGCCAGGTTCTCCAGACCGGGCCAGCCTTGATTCAAACAATACTGCACAAAGTCATGCCAGCACTCGCCCGCCTGCGCTTCCACAATATAGGCATCTTCCTCCTCCTGCAGTAAACGAATCCCTTTGCTTTCTACCTTGATCACCAGAGCATCAACTTGTTCGGCCAGCACCACATTGCTGCCACCGCCCAGCACAAAGATACGCTCGCCCTGCTCCACCAGCGCTTGCAAGGCAGGCAGCTGGGTAACATTGTCATACACCACCAGGTCGCGCGCGCGGCTGCCCAAACCCAAGGTATTAAAAGAGCTCAAATCCACATTATGCTGCCTGTCCACGGCCCTGTCCCACGATCAAAGAAAGCAGTAAGCATAGCTCGGACAGACAATTTTCCGGAAAAATTTAAAGAATCTATTGACAAGCTTCTTTGCTGCAGTCTATAGTTACGTTCTTGCTTAACGCAGCGTCGGTTTCGCAGCAAAAAGCAGTTTGAAGGCAAGCTAGTTTGTTAGGCAGTACTGATAAAAAGCTTAGGCAAAATATCAAAAACGCTTGACAAACAAAGATAGCCACTCTAAACTAGCTTTCTTTACTTAATAAGAAATAGCTAATAAGTAAAACGCTGAAAACAGATTCAATCTGCACAGCAAAATGCGGGAGTAGCTCAGTTGGTAGAGCGCAACCTTGCCAAGGTTGAGGTCGCGAGTTCGAGACTCGTCTCCCGCTCCAGATTCCTAAGGGAAGCCTATGCTTCCCTTTTTAATCGACCACGGCGCAATGGCAGAGTGGTTATGCAGCGGATTGCAAATCCGTCTAGGTCGGTTCGATTCCGGCTTGCGCCTCCAGTAATTCTGGTCACAAGTCGGTAGTGCAGTAAAAAATGCGGGAGTAGCTCAGTTGGTAGAGCGCAACCTTGCCAAGGTTGAGGTCGCGAGTTCGAGACTCGTCTCCCGCTCCAAATTCAAAAAGCCCAAACTTCGGTTTGGGCTTTTTTCTTTTCTGCTGCAGGCAAGCGTTAGAGCAGATAAAACACCATAAGAGCAAACCGATAGTTCCACCACGCTCTGATGTGGGTCCACCCTACACGCTTAAAGCTAGCCCCTCACCAAGAATTAGCGCTTTACATTGCAGCGATGCCTGGAACGCTGCGCCTACGAACGCAGTGCCTCCATACAGACTGAATACACCTACCGCGCCCGCAGCAAAGAAAACTAAGCACGCTTTGCACAGCCCAGATCCGGCTGCTGCCAGTACCAGGCCTATAGGTTAATATCGCATTTCGCACACGGACACATTCCGCAGATCTGCCGATTTGGCGCCGCTGGACAGCTGCTTGAGTCCGTATCACGGCACCAAGCTCCTCTAAACCCGTCAACGAACCCACTGTAGAACGTGATGGCCTTGATTAATCCTGTACGGAACACGCTGCTTGACCTGGCACCGGTACAAGCCATCGCGACCAGCTTGAAGCGGCTTGTATCTGGCAAGCATAGGAGCGGGCTACACAAGGCTGGGGCCATCACAGTTCTGGCCATACTGCTGAGCGGCTGCGCCGGCGTCAAAATAGCCACTGTCAGCACCGAGGACTACATTGCCCAACGCCGTGGCGACATTCTTACCACTAATAAACTCAGCGCCTCCGCACGCGATACGCTGACCAGTCTAGCTATCGCGCCCGAGCAATGCGCTAAAGATATTCCCCACTGCTCTTCCAGGCTGATAGAGCTGTGGAATCTGGACACCGAGCAGCGCATGGCCACCTTGGCCGAGATCTGGACGCAAGAGGCCTTGCGTTTGCAGGGGCGTCGCAATGCCCGGCCAGACTTCTCGACCGAGCTGTTCGATGCCTATCTGCAAAGCGCCCGCTATGCCTACGCCTATCTGTTCTTCACGGATCGCAGGCCAGGAGACCGGGCATTTGAAGACCGCCAGACCCAGGTGCGTGACTACTACAACTACGCGGTGCAGCAAGCGACCATGCTGCTGTTTGCCAAGTATCACGACACCAGCTACGCCTTCCAGAAAACTATCGAGATTGGTCGGTGGCGTATTCGTGGTGATCTGTCCCAGGTACGCGATGCCACCGCCCCTCAGCCCCATGAGCTGATTCCGGCCTCCCAATTAACATTCCGCGGGGTGCGCAGCATTTATCGGCGCGACGGTTTTGGAGCCGAGATGGTGGTCGTGAACGAGTCAAAAGATGTCACGCCGAACAGCTTTCAAAGCACCTACAGCGAACCGCCTTTCCAGGCTGTCACGGGGATTATCACTTTCCCCGGCGAAACCCTGTCCCAGGTTCTGCAAACTCGCGACGCCACCATTATTGGCTACGATCCGTACCAGCAAACCAGCGTCAAGCTGAAAGACGTGCAAGTGCCCTTGGCGGCCAATTACACCTCTGCCTACGGGCTATGGCTGGCGCGCTCGGACTTCTCGACCCAGGCTTTGCGCACCGTCCTGGGACGGGACGGTGGTCTTGAATCCCCGCATGTGTTCCTGCTGCAACCCTATGACCCGAATCGCCGCGTCATCATCATGCTGCACGGCCTGGCCAGCAGCCCGGAAGCTTGGATTAACGTCGCCAATGAGGTGCTGGGCGATGAGGAGTTACGGGATCGCTATCAGATCTGGCAGGTCTACTATCCAACCAATCTGCCCCTGCCATATAACAATGCCGAAATTCGGAAAGCCCTGACAGAAACCTTCCGGCATTTTGATCCGGACAGGAAGGCCATTGCCTCAAACAATATCGTGGTGATCGGCCATAGCATGGGCGGTGTGCTGGGACGTTTGCTGGTGTCCTCGTCCGACAATCTGCTGGAAGACGCAGCCCGCGACCGTTATCAAATGGATGATGTCAGCATTGCCAGAATGAATCAGGAGTTTGGCAATGTGGTGCACTTCTCTCCCCTGCCCGGCGTGACGACAGCCATCTTTATTGCTGCGCCTCACAAGGGCACGCCGTTTGCAGGAAATCGTATTTCACGCTTGGCGGCAGCACTGATTACCTTGCCGGTTACGGTGGTGACTCAACTCAACAAACTTAGCCAGGTGGCGGTTGGCAATACGCCCGCCAAAGACGAGATGCTGATCCTGCCCAATGGCGTGGAAAGCCTGCGCGACAGCGATCCCTTCATGCAGATCACCTCCAAAATGCCGATCTCCACGCAAGTGCGGTATCACAGCATTATTGCCAATTACACGCCCAAAAAAGACCTGCTGTATTCGGACGATGGGCTGGTGCCCTATCAAAGCTCCCATCTACCTGGTGCGACCTCGGAACTGGTGATTCCCTTCTCCCACAGCGTACAGGAAACGCCCGAGGCAATTCTGGAAATTCGGCGGATTTTGCGGGAGCAGTAGCAGCAAAACACATGCTCCACCTGACAGGGCCCCTCTACCGACTCTTTCAAGTTACTCCCGCTTCATCGCCTTTTCATAATCCCAGCCGCCACCCAGCGCCTTGTACAGATCAACCATATTCTGCAACTGACCTTCACGCACGGCGATGACCTGGTTTTCTGCCTCGTACAGATTCCGCTGCGCATCCAGTTGTTCCAGATAAGACGCATAGCCAGCCTCATAACGATTGCGGGCGTGTTCCAAGGAGCGCTTCAAGACGTCCCGACGCGCGGTCACGTGGCTTAACTCTTCCGCAAAACGACGCTGGCCCGCCAAGGCGTTTTCCACTTCGGAAAAGGCCGTCAAAACAACGCCGCGATACGCAAAGGCCGCCTCATCGCGCTGGGCTGTTGCAGAATCAAACTGCGCCTGCAAACGACCACGGTCAAAAATTGGTGCCAGAATGCTGCCACCCAAACTCCAGATCTTGGTCGGGTCATAACTCAAGGCGCTGACGTACAAAGCCCCTGCCCGTGCCGACAAGGAAACCTGCGGCAAAAAGGCAGCCCGGCTGGCTGCCATGGACGCGTCCCTGGAAGCCAAACCGAGCTCTGCTCGCGCAATATCAGGACGGCGGCGTAGCAGCTCGGACGGCAAGCCAGAGCCCGGTGCAGACAGCTCTAAAGCCGACAAGGTGGAACTGGCGTTCTGTTCATAAGCCGCAGGCAACTCCCCGGACAAGAGGCGCAAAGCATTGTGATGACGGCTAATCGCCAATTCCAGCTGTGGAATATGCTGCGCTACCGCTTCCAGCTCGGACTGGGCCTGAGTCAACTCCAGCTGGGAGATATAGCCCGCATCAAACTTTTCCTGCGCCAGGCGCAAGGCTTCTGTCCGGGAGGTAGAGGTGGCCTTGGCCTGCTGCAACTGTGCATCCAGACCCAGCAAGGCAATATAGGTACGTGCTGTCTCGGAGGCGACGCTCAAGGCAATGGCATCATAATCCGCCTGCGTGGCAGACAGCTTGAGTTCAGCCGCTTTTGCCTGCGAACTCAAGCGCCCCCATAGATCCAGCTCCCAATTCAATTGCATGGCAGGCTGCACCGCACGGCTGATTGCCATGCCGCCAGGCCCCAAGGCCCGCTCTGCATGCGAGCCGGTGTCAAAGGACAAGGAGGGGCCCAAGGACGAATCCGCCAGCTGCACCGCGGCCCTTGCCTGTTCGATGCGGGTAGCGGCACTCAAGATATCGTTATTGCGTGCCAAGGCAGCTTCCACAAGCGCACTCAAGCCGGGATCGTTAAAGGCTTTCCACCAGGCCGAATCGACCACAGTGCCTTCAGAGGATGCTCCTATCCACCCGGATGGCACAGCTACCTGCGCCTGCTCGGGTACGACCCGGTAAGCAGGCATACAGCCGGACAACAGCGCCGCGCCACTTAAGATGGCCATGCCATACGTTCTTGCAGACAGGGTCATTGTTCATGCTCCTGTTTTGTTTGATCAGGCTTATCGGAAATATCCACCTTGGCAATCACGGACATGCCAGGTCGCAAACGCTCCATACCGGGCTGATCCGCATCGATAGCAATGCGTACCGGCAAGCGCTGAACAACCTTGGTGAAGTTGCCACTGGCATTATCCGCGCGCAGCACGGAAAACTCGGAGCCCGTGGCCGGGGCAATACGCTCTACATGACCTTGAAACTCTGTGCCATCCAGACCATCAACGGTGAATCGGGCCAACTGCCCCACATGAATACCCGCCGTCTGCGTTTCCTTGAAGTTCGCCACTACCCAACGGGTATCCGGCACCAGAAACAGCAGTTGCGAACCTGCCGTCACATACTGCCCCTGACGCACAGACGCTTCGCTGACCTGACCGGCTGCAGGCGCGGTCACCACGGTGTTATCCATATCGATGCGAGCCAAACCCAAGGCGGCTTCAGCGGATTTCACCTTGGCCTGCAAGGTCGCCCGAGCCACCTCGGTGGACTTGATGGTTTCTTCGGCAATCGCAATGTTTGCCTTGGCTTGCAACATATTGCCGCGCCCCAGCTCGGCAGTCGCTACAGCCTGATCTCGCTCTCGCACCGAGATCGAACCTTTGTTTGCCAATTCCCTGGCACGATTACGATCCGCCTCGGAGCGACGGGCTTCAGCCTGAGCCGACACCAAGGCCGCCTTGCGAGCATCCAGGCTGGCGCGGTTCTGTGCCTGGGCTTGATCCAGATTCGCCAACTCAGCCAAAGCCGCATCCAGTTGAGCCTGCGCCTGATGCAGTTTTTCTTTATAAATGCGCTCATCAATGCGCACCAAAGGCTGGCCCGCCTGGACTCGCTCAAAGTCCTGCACCAGTACCTCGGACACATAACCGCTTACCTGCGGTGCCAGCACCGTCATCTGCCCACGTACATAGGCGTTGTCGGTAGTGACGCGAGTGGTGTTGAACGGCCCCAGGTTCCAAGCCCACAAGATCAACAGCAAACCTCCCAACAATACAAAGGCCATCGCAATGACACTGCGTTTGCTGGGTTTGATGATCTTGGGCGGCAGAGAAGGTTCAGTATTCGGACCCAGCTTGCCATCGTTATCCGAGTCTGTCGGCGCGGCAAGCTCACTATTGCGATCCTGATTTTCAGATGAAGTGTCTTGACTCATAAATACGGACCAGGTTTAAGAATTCGAAGAAGTGCCAGCAGCGGCTTGCGCTCGTCTGGACTGAATTGCGGGGCCAGCGGCCAGCAACACGGGCCACAACAGAAAGCCCGTCGCCAGAATGCCAATCAACAGAAAAACATCGTTGTAAGCCCGAACGCTGGCCTCGCGGCGGGCAATCTGTGCCAACTGAGCCGTGCCCGTCGCCGCCCTCAACATCGGATCGGTCACCGTTGGCCCTACAGCCTGTTGCTGCTGTTTCAGACGATTGGCCACCAAAGGCTCAGCCACATTCACATGGCTGACAATGGCCGCGTAATGATGCTGCTGGCGCTGCTGCTGAAACGTGCTCAAGGTCGCGGTGCCCATCAATCCGCCCAAAGTCTGAGTGACGTTGAGCAGCACAATAAAAGTCACGATATGGTCAGGGCCATACTTGAAGGCTTGCTTGAAGCCAATCATCACCAAGGGTCCCATGAACATGCCCGCGCCAATGGACAGCACGAATTGGCTATAGAAAAAGTCCTGTGGGCGGTCCAGGCTGGTACGCCCAAAATCCATGAAGCTGGACACGCCAATCAGCAAAATCGCGGCAAACACCTGTACCAGAATCGTCTTGGGCCCAAAGGTGATGGCGCTGAGCACAATGCCGCACACAATGCCCACAAACACCACCCAGAACAAAGGCTGCATCTGCTCCGAGCCCATGCCCAAACTGCGCAGCATATTAACCATGCCGTAGTTCTGCTCGGTCGTGATGAAGCGCAAAATCATGGCCCCGACGGCAAAGTAAATGGTGGAACCCTGCGCCAACCACCGCACTTTCAGCAAAGGATTGACGCGGTGATATTCCAGAAACGAACAGACGGTGAACAGGAACAAGGACGCCATCGCCATCCAGGCCAGGCTTGTGTCGTTGAACCACCAGCGGATATAGCCTTGCGTCAAGAATGCGATCAGCAAACCGGCAGCCGGAGCAAACAAGGCAAAAGCCAGGAAGTCCAGTTTTTCAAACGCCTTGATCTGATAGCCGGGGGGCAACTTCAACAGCACTACTGCCGCAAAGGAGCACAAGGCCATGCCCGCCTCAAAGCTATACAGGCCGTGCCAATTCCCCAGCTCTATCAAGGACGGCGACAGCACCCAGGCCAAGGGCGTCGCCATTTGCGTGATACTCACTCCCAGCACCAAAGCCTTACCTAGCAGGCGTCTGGGGAAAGCTTGCAGCATGTACAAGACGCCCAGGGTGCTAGCCGCCGCACCAGAAAACCCGCTGGCACCACGCAGAAAAATCAGCGATTCAGCACTATTAATGGATAGATGCAGCAAGGCCAGAACGGCATACAAACCCAGGCCTATCTCGGCAAACAGGCGCATGCCATATTGCTGCCTGAACTTGAACACCAGCAAATTGGCGGTGATATTGACCATGGCATAGGCTGCGGGCAACCAGGCTGCCTCGGAGGGCGTCAACCCCAGCTCCCCTTGCAGCGTCGGCAAATTCACCGACACCAGGGCATTACCCAAACCACCTGTCAAACCAACCAGAATCGCAACCAGACCATAAGCCATACGGATATGCGATTCATGATGAGGTGCCGATGGCGAGCCCGGCATGAAGGGCTTTTCATGCTCCTCCCAATGTGGATGCGGCTTGATGTACTGACTCATTCAGGCTCCCAATCGGGAGCATTACGGTCCACCTGCAACAACACGCCTTCACACAAGAACTTCAGCGAGCGTTTTACGAACAGTAGCCTTTCCTTGTCCGTGCGCCCCCGCAAGCTGGCAGCCAGCATGCCAATCAACAAGGGAATGTCCGTGGGCTGCAAGGCCGGGTTGCACTGCCCGGCGGCCTGCCCCATTGCCAAGGGTTCGCGCGCCAGATCAACCAAACGTGCGCGCACCCCCACAATGGTGGGGTGATTGGGGTCAATCGCCTTCCAGTAATCCGACATGGGAGCCGACTCCAGCGCGAACCCTGCCAGCACCTGCATCAAGACCTTGAAGTCCTGGGCATTGCCTTTGCGCTTGCTTAAGAAGCGCTCTTCAATCCGGTCTGCTGCCCGTATCAGCAACGCCTCCATCAAGGCAGCCCGATCAGGGAAATTGCGATAGAGCGTCGCCCGTCCTACCCCTGCCTGCGACACAACCTGATCCAAAGGGGCCGTGACACCACACTTGCTAAAGACCGTGTTAGCCGCATCCAGCAACAGTTCCCGGCGTTCCAAGGCATCAGAACGATTAGGTAAATTCCGGTTTTTCATTCCGAAATTATACGGACAGTTTTGTCCGCTTAAAAAGGCATCAAGCTAAAAAAGCTGTAAGAAACGATATTCCATATATGAAATAAAGCCTGCCAAGGCACGCAGGAAAAGTCCGGGGCTGGCTGTCTGCCTTTATTGCAAAAAAAACGTACTCCAACGAAAAAGACGCGACCGCAAGCAGTCGCGCCCTGTTCTATTCAGATCCCACCGCGCAGGCCCTTAGCCCACTTTGGAACCACTCGAACTCTCCTTGGGCTGCTTCTTCAGCCAGCTGTCATGCAGCCATTTTTCAGTTTGCCTATGCCCGGGAAAGGTAATCCATGTGATGTCACGTTCAAAGATCATAGGTTGCTCATCCGGGCCCACAATCACCCAGAACCACAGACGATCCTCCAGATTGCGAGCCTTCACCTTCATCCCGGTCAAGGTGACCGTCTCCATACGGCCATTACGCTCCACACGAATCGGCTCGTCATGCTTGTCGATCCAATGAATTTCCATGCGAGGCAACAAGTCAGGAGCATACTGCTGCAGGAACGCACGTGCGATTTCCTCACTGCGCTGGCTGTCTGGCAAAGGACGGCCCACCAGGTCCAGAGAGATATTGGCAAAACCTTTAAGGCGACCTGACGGCGCAATTACCGAACTAAAGTGCTCGCCTTCCAGACCGGCATTACGTCCGTCCTTGCGCTCATAGCGCGTCAACACAACGGCCTCACCATCCGCACTGACCTGACGGCTCATGACCTGGGCATGGGTTTCCGGAATAAAGGCATCAATAGAAGGGCTGGCAAGCGTGCTCATGGCATTCTCCGAAATGGAAAGGACATTCTGTTGAGCCTGAGCAGGAAAAACCCAGGCCGTTTGCATCATCAAAGCGGCAAACAAGGATGGCAAAGAAAGATGGACTCGCATAAGGCGGACTCCTGTGAAAAGAAAGCATCACGCTAGAGAAAACGAACTTCATGGGCACGTTCTCAAAATCAGCTTTCAGAAAAACGGCCAAGTTTTCCAGCTGGTAACTCAAGGCCGTAAAACCAAGACAGGTCTAAAGAGCTAGAGCGCGCGGCCTTGCTCTACAGCTTGCGTCTGAACATAATTCAGAGCGCATAAGCCAATCACGATCAAGCTAAAGTGCACCATCTGGACTGGCCCCTGCTTGAGCCAATACCCAAACCACAAACCGCCGCAGATGAAAAACAACCACAAAAAAACAAACAGGCTCAAAGCCAGTACCGCGCGATTGCGAGCACGTAAAAGAACACAAGCCTTTTGCACCCAAAAAGCCTTTGCATAAGAGAGGGCGGCCCACCACAGCAAGATGGCACAAGTCAGCTGGACAGCAGCCACCACATATAAAACCACCGGAGCCCACTGCGCCGACCAAGCCCTCCACAACAAGCCTGCACCCAGCAGCTCCTCCGCCATCACCAAATCCATAGAAAGCGTATGGCTCAGCAGTAAACGATTAGTCCCGGAATCCGTGACGTTGTTAATGACGGCAATCGACAACCACATAGCCAAGCCACCCAGGATCAGCAAACGACTAAACGCAATAAGACGTATCGACATAATCCCTACCTCATCACAAGGAATACTGATTCAAGATGGGCCAGCCACGCTCTTGTGCTATGCCCATCAAATTCGGGTCTCCTGCTATCACCCGCGGAAAACCGACAAGTTCCAGCATGGGCAGATCAGAAATGTGATCGCCGTACCCATAACAATCCGCAGCGCATCCTGCCTGACGCTCCAGAAACCGTTGAACGGCTCGCCGCTTCCCTTCGCCAATGGTCTGTATTCCCATGATTTCACCGGTGTAATTGCCCGCGAGAATCTCCAACTGATTAGCCAGCACATAGCGCACGTCCAGATCTCGAGCCAGGGGCTGCAGAATGTCGCAACTGGAGCCAGATACAAACACAGGCTGAACGCCATTGCGCTGATGCTCCCGCAAAGCCTGGATGGCTGGCTGAATGTAGTAGTTCTCTTGCTGGCGCATTTGCTGATGCCAGTCTGCTATCGCTGCTTGTAAATCAGTTTGTCTGCAGCCCTTGAACACATGCCAGAACAAGCGATTAATTTCGTCTCTGGATGTACCATCGGCAATCTGTCCACGCATTCGCCGCTCAGCTTCTTGACTAGCAGCCTCACCGCCCTCTTGTCCAAGCGTTTTGCACCAGTAGTAATTGCGAAAACTGAACATGCTTTTCATGTTGATGAGAGTTTCATCAACATCAAAAAATGCAAATTGAATTGTTCCCATCCCCTGCCTTTCCTTAAGTTCGACCAGGACAAAATCCTGGTCGACGATCTTTCAAAAAACCGTAATCGCTCTACAGCAAGGCTTGCTCTGGGCAAGAAGCCGTTGCCTGATTCGATAGAAAGGCAGAGACATCATCCGTGACATCGCTCTGGGCATTGAGCATGCCCAACTCATTGACATACTGCTGGACAACACTGGCGGCCAACTGGTTTTCCTTCTGAGTAATCAGCACATCATCAAAGACCGTGAACTTGACTTCCATACCTGCAACGACTGCACCGCCCTGATAAATATTCATGTCAGCATGAAACCAGACCCGATCCGCCCTGAGCTTTTTCTGCTCCAGAACGTGATAGCGGATTTGAGCGGGCAAAGGAAACGCAAACGCCTGAAACCGCATCGTCATCGTGTTGATCACAAAGTAGCGCTTGGGTGCTTGGTAGTCCTCCAGGCAAAACCGCTCTGTTACCGCCAAAAACATCTGACGGCACGCCTCTGTCAGCACCATTCCCTGCACATGCTGTCCAGTCAGATGGTCCAGCATCAGCTCGTTCCGATCATCCAGCATCAAGTCCGCAATAAAGCCACCATCTTGCGCAACTTCAGGTACAGAGATCAGTGTGTTTTCCGGGCGATGCTTATGTACCAGGGGCTTGGCAGCCAGGCGCTTCCCTCGCCATGTGTGCCAATGCTTGAACTCCTGAAGCAGGCCTTTACTGATACCTACAAACCAGGCATGACTGACCTGCTCCTGACTCAAACCCTGGCCAGCGATCAACTGCCGGCCAGCCAACGGTCCGCGCTCAGGAGACTCGTCATGCAACAGCTTCATCAGACGCTCATACAGCAATAAATTTTCATTCTGAGCAAATCGGTCAAAGCCCTTCGGAACAACAATAAGTACTTCCATTTTTCTACTCTCCCTTAAAAATTCTTGACGCTGATGTTTTGCAAAGGCACTTATTAACTGAGCCCTTCTCATCTTTCCGTGATAGCTGCCTTTCTTCTTATTGCTTGTTAACGAGCAGCTCACTGCGCCTTAATCCACTAAGGGCATAGATCGCACACCCTGCCAGCAAGCCAGCCAGCAATAAATACGTATCCTCCAAAGGCCAGGCCGCAATCTGCTGAGCCACCCAAGGCCCCAGGCTTGCGCCGATGAACAGCACAAAGGTGTAAAGCGATACCGCCAAACCTCGTACTGACAATTCGCTTAGCCCGGCTACTCGAGCGATCAGGCTCGGCACACTGATACCAATCCCAGCCACAAAGATGAAACTGGCTCCAAGCAGTCCCAAAGGATGGGCCTGTCCGGCTAACGCACTGAGTGCCAGGCCGGTGGCAGCACACACCAGGCCAGCGCTCAGTACTCGCTCAGGCCCCATTCTGGGCATGACCAGCGCCACCAATAAAGGCATCAAAAAGGCAGGGGCAACCAGAGCGCGCGTCATCATGGGAGACAGGCCCAACTGTGTGAACTGCGCAGCCAGCTTGCTATCAAGCGTCATATAAAAGGCAACAAAGCACAGCAGCAGAAAGAAGGCCGGCACATAGACACGCAGCAATCCGGGGTTGGCCAGCAGTCGGCCCACCGATCGGTAATTGCGCAGAAAACCGTGCAGGCCCTGCGACTCCATCTCATCAGCCGCTCTGCGCCATAAGCGCCATGCCGTCAGCATGAAAATGCCACTCAAGGGCAAGAAAGCCGCTCCTAGCCCCCAACGACCGGCAATCAAGCCGCCATATATTTGCCCCAGCAGGCCTGCCGACAAAAAGGCGGTGCTCATCCAGGCAACACTCCACATCCTCTGTCGTGGACTGCCCCGCTCTGCCAGATAGGCAATCGCCACCGGAGGAAATGAAGAAGCAGCCAGCCCCTGACACAGCCGGCCAACAACAATGGCGGCAGGTGACTGCACCACCGCCAGCAAAGCAGTCAGTCCGGCCAAAGCCAGCAAGCCGCCAACCATGACCTTGCAGCGCCCCAAGCGATCCGACAGCGGTCCAAAAATCAGAAAACCCAAGGCGTAGGCAAACCCAAAACTGCTGACCATGCCTGTTGCACCCACCCCGTAGGATTGCTCCAGGACGGCAAGCACCGGCAAAGGCAGATAAAGCAAAGAGACGACGGACAAGGCACAGATCACCATCAATGCCCGCAGGCCCGTACCTACAGATCCCTCTTCATGTGCGGATACATTCATCTTTAATGTTCCTGGCTGTTATACAGTAAGCTACATATCTGTTTAAAAAAAACGGCAGACAACTATCCGCCGTTTGTCTTGGGCAACACGCCTTCCTGCTTAATCTTGAACATCAATCGAATCAGCATCTCCCGCTCTGATTCATCGAAATGGCTCATCAGCTTGGCAACCCACACATAATGCGCTGGCAAGGCTTGGCCCAGCACCTGTGCCCCGTGCTCGGTCAATCGAACCACCCAGGCACGACGATCCTGTGGGTGCTGCTCCCGATCACACAGGCCTGCTGCTTCCATGCGATCAATAATGCGTGTCATGGTTTGTGAGGTGACCGACACCCCGTCGGCCAGCACACCAATGCTCAAGCCCTCTGGATTGCGTTTCAGCAAAATCAGAACAAAGAACTGGGTCTGAGACAAACCGCTTGTCCGATCAAGATTGGCCTCAAACGCAGATAACATCTCGCTGGTGGCAGAAGCCCAGATCAACCAGGTATGCAAGCCATCCACATCCGGATTGCTGTACTCGGCTCCCAGCGTTACCAATGTGTCGTAACTGGGAAGGTCCTTGAGTTCAAACATCGCGTCACCAAATAATCACCACGGCTGAAATGTAGCTGACTACCTATCTGCAGGTCAAGCGCTTTGACATTGGGGCAAGTCAGGACAGGCAAAGACAAGATTCCGTCTTGCTCCTGCTGCCTGTTTGAAGAAATAATCACGATACTCCAGCCCCTGACACAGCCCCCATGACACCTCAAACTGCAATCCGAATGGCTGATTACAACAGCCAGATGAACCGCCGTCTTTACGATGCGGCGGCGAGCCTTTCAGCGCAGGACTTGCATCAGGAACGCGGGGCTTTCTTCGGTTCGCTGTTCAAGACCATGATGCACATTGCTGTGGGAGACACCGTCTGGCTGCAGCGCTTTGCCCAGCATCCTGATGCCCACGTCTTGCGCGAAGAAATCGAGGTGTTTACCAAGCCACATGCACTGGACCAGCAGTTGTTCGACACCTTGGCAGAACTGAATCAGTACCGTCACAAGCTGGACCGGATCATTATTGATTGGGCCGCCACGCTGACACCGGAGCAACTGGGCCAAACGCTACGCTACAGCAATATGGCGGGCCAGAGTATGGAGAAGGATTTTGCGCTTTTAGTGACGCACTTTTTTAATCACCAGACTCACCATCGCGGTCAGGCCAGCACCTTGTTGTATCAGGCAGGTGTCGATATTGGGGTGACTGATTTATT
Source organism: Alcaligenes sp. RM2 (assembly GCF_052931795.1). Lineage (NCBI taxonomy): Bacteria > Pseudomonadati > Pseudomonadota > Betaproteobacteria > Burkholderiales > Alcaligenaceae > Alcaligenes > Alcaligenes sp. RM2. The sequence goes on along the minus strand of NZ_JBRFIO010000001.1, from coordinate 168,903 downwards.
GGCTTTGGTGTCCTGATTTTGTAGCCCGCAGGCCTCAAAGCAGACCGACAGCGCTGTACTTGTAGCTCAAGGGCGACAAGATCTCGGTGTCCGAGATACAGCAAGCAACCTATCCGCTTCCAATAAAAAAGCCTGCTTGGCGATGGCAAGCAGGCTTTTGCATCAGGCTCTACTGCCTGCACCTTTCTCTCTTAATACTGCGCCCGCAAGGACAGCATCACGTTCTGGGGCGCCCCATACCAGCCCTGGTTATAAAACCCGATCTGCGAGTAGTACTTCTTGTCGAACAGGTTATTCACGTTCAGCGTGGCGGACATGCGCTTGTTGAAGTCATAGCGCGCCATCAGGTTGACGATGGCATAGCTGCCCTGCTCTACCTTGACCACTTTACGGCCCGGTGCGGTCGCATCCTGGTACATGCGGTTTTGCCAGTCGATACCACCACCCACTGTCAGCCCTTGCCAATCGCCCTGCAAACGATAGGTGGTGTAGAGCTTGAACAAAGTACGCGGCTTGCTGGTGTTGATGGGTTTGCCTTGTGCATCCTTGGCCGTGAAGGTCGTCAAGCTGCTGGCCAGGTTCCAACCGGGCATCAACTCCCCGCCCAGCTCCAGTTCGATACCTTCTACCTTGGCTCCTGACACGGGGCGATAGGCGGGGGTATTGGGCGGCGCGCCGATCACATTATTGCCAGTGGCTTCGGCAAGATTGTCCTGGCGGGTCTGGAACACGGATACCGCCCCATTCAAGCGGCCATCCAGCCAGGCGGCCTTCAAGCCCAGTTCGTAGCTTTTACCCGTGATGGGAGCCAGAAGATCACCCTGTTCGTTGCGGGCGTTCTGCGGTTTGAAGATTTCCGTATAGCTGGCGTAAGCCGTGTAGGTGTCGTCAAAGTCGTAGATCAGGCCGGCATAAGGGATGAACTCATTGCGGTTGCGATACTGGCGTTTGGCACCAAAGTAGGTCTGGTCCGTCTCCCAGTTACTCAAGCGTCCACCTACCATCAAGCGCAGATTATCCATCAAGGAAAAACGCCCTACGGCATAGGCACCAGACTGTCTGTTGTTCATGTCATCCGCCTGGGAGGGCTCGCCTGACCACACGGGTTCGGGCACGCGGCCCGGCTGATAAAAACTGCCCGCATCCGGCAAAGGTGCCAGGGCGCGATACTGCGGGAAGGAGACGCGGTCCTGGGACATCATCCAGCCCGCAGAGAACTCATGCTCTTTACCGAACAGCTCGAAGGGGCCGGACAAAGAGGCATTGAATGCCTTGCGACGCACATCCCCCTTGTAATAGGAATAGGAGTTGGCAGTACCCAAGCCGGTTTCCCGATCCGGGTAGCCGCCCCGGAAAATCTGCTTCATGGATGCATCGGTGTGCGACTGGTTATAAGTCAGGCGCAGCTTCAAGTCATTGGCAAACTGATGGCTCAAATCCAGAAAGCCCGTGGTGGTGTCATTCTCGATGCGCGACCAGTCCGTATTGTTGGAAACAGAGCGCTTGAAGTCTGTACGCGAACCATCGCTATAGAACAGCGGAAAACCACTGCCAAAGCCATTGTTCGAGCTGGACTGATAGGCCACTCCACCAGTCAATTCCATGCCGGGCATCAGGTCAGCCGTAATCACGCCATACAAGGTGCGCGTCTTGGTGTCCTGCAAACTGGTGTAGCTATTGGCCTTGCCATAAGCCCCCACAATACGCCCGCGAATACGGCCATCTTCGGTAATGGGTGTGGAAACATCGGCATAACCACGGGCAAAGTCCCAGCTGCCTACGTTCACGCCCCCCGATGCTGCAAAATCACGCAAGGGACGCTTGCGTACATAGTTGACCGAGGCCGAGGGGCTGCCCGCCCCCGTCATCAAACCTGTCGCACCGCGCACCACTTCAACCCGATCAAACACCACCAGGTCCAGATTGCTTTCACCAAAAGCCCAGGGCGAGAGCACAGGCTGGGTCCAGCCATCAAACTGATAGTTATCGATACCAAAGCCACGCGAGGAAAAGGAATAACGGTTGGTATCGCTACGCGTCACGGAAATACCCGGCGCGCTTTGCAAGGCATCAGCCGTTGTCTGCATACCGCGGTCTTCCATCATCTGGCGGGTCACCACGCTGACCGATTGCGGTGTTTCACGAATGGACAGTGACAAACCCGTGGCTGTGCTCATTGCCTTGGTGGTGTAGGACTGGCTGGTTTCGGTCACCCCCGGATCTCGATTGCCTTTGATCGTAATTGTGGACAGCTCCACGGGGGATTGATCAGGAGCCTTGTCCTGTGCCCAGGCTGGGCTGCCCGCGGCCGCCAGCAGCATGGCGGAGCGAGTAAGAGGTGTCAGCAAACGCACTCGCAGGCGAGCAGAGCTGGAAGAAACGGCAAACATGAAGGTGGATCTCAGCAAAGGTTTTAGATGCGAACAATTATCATCTTCATGCTTGAGAGCGATGTATTCACAAACGCAAAAACGCTATGCCAAACATCAGTCCTGCCTATGACACGGCCCGATCTGCACGCTTTTGCAGCCAAAGCCAAGCGACAAGACTGGCAACTACGGCCAACAGCATCGCGGCCGCCATGCGCACAGGCTGCCCGTAAACCCAAGGTACGCACCAGCCACTGACCAGGGAAAAGGTAGCCATCTGACAAAACCCCAGCAAGGAAGCCGCCAGCCCTGCGCGTGCGGGAACCTGCGCCAAGACCTGCATGGTCATCACCGGAAACAGCATGGCCAGCCCGGCGGCAAAGAATGCCGGCAACCCGACCGCCCACAGCAACGCGGGTTCTGCAGCACGTGCCAGGTAGGCGACATAGGCCAGGCAGCTCCCCAGCATCAAGCCATAGGCACAAGTAATCAGCTTGCGCGCTTCCCAACGGCGAGCGAGCTGGGCCGAGGCCAAGGCTCCCGCGCTGGCCCCAATCACCAAGGGCACGAACAAGGCAGCAAACGCGGTCTCGGGCAGCTTCAAGGTATGGGTGATGAAATCAGGCGCGGCACCAATCAAAAATGCCTGCGCACCGATCAACAAGCTCAAAGCCAGGCTCATCCCCATAAAAGGGATATTGCACAGCAAAAGCCATAGCTCGACCCGCAACTGCGCCCAGACCAAAGGCTGACGTCTGGACGTCGGCAAGGTCTCTGGCAGGCGCAGCGCGCACAGACAAGCCGCCAGCGCGGCCAATACGGCCAGCATCCAGAACACGGAGCGCCAGCCCAGATGGGCGATCAACTGCCCGCCCACAATCGGCGCCAGCGCGGGCGAGACATTGAACACCAGCACGATATAAGAAAATGTGCGCTGCGCCTGCTGCCCCTGATAGCAATCACGCACCATGGCCTGCCCGATGACCAAGCCAGCTCCGGCGGACAAACCTTGCAGGACACGGCCCGCCAACAAGAACGAGAAGCTGGGCGCTACAGCCACCATCACAGAACCTGCCACATAAACCAGCAAGGAAACCAGCACCACTGGCTTGCGTCCCCAGGCATCGGAGAAGGTACCGTGCAAGAGCAACATGGCCGCATACGCAGACATATACACACCCAGGGTCTGCTGCACGCTGTGTGGCGGCACATTGAATTCCTGTTCCAGAGCGCTGAATGCAGGTAAATAGGCATCAATGGTGGCCGGTGCCACGCAGGCGAGCAGGCCCAACATCAAGACCATCAAGGGATACGGAGGAAGCAGGAAGGGCGGCACAGTCACATACAAAAAGAAGCAGCCCACAAGGGGCAGGGTCTTTCAGCATGAGCGATGCAAGCACCGTCGGGGAATGCGCAACGCTTGAAGAGCTTTGGGCAATGACGGGACAGCCTAGTTCAATTCGCTAGGTGAGATGCCATAGCGCTCACGGAATGCCGTGGCGAAGTTGGTGGCATGGCGATAGCCTACATAGTGCGCTGCCTGCTGTACGCTCCAGCCTTGTGCCAGATACTCTCGCGCCAGTTCCAGCCTGCGCTCACGCAGCCAGCCAAATACCGAGCATTGATAGACCGCCTGAAACTTCACCCGCAAAGTGCTGGGACTCATGCAGGCCAGTTTGGCCAGATCTGCCAAGGTGTAGTCCTCGCCAGGCGAATGGTAGAGGCGCTCTCTGACACGTTCGAGCAATTGCCGGTCGCGCGCGGAGACGGGGGAATCTTTTTCTGTTTCTCGGGCCAGGCCATCCAGCGCATGAGCCAGCACTTGCAAGCTGACCCCCTCCAGCAACAGATTGTGCAAGGTGCCCTGCCAGGGACTGTCTATCAACTGATCGATCGCGCTCAACAAATGCGGGGGCACCGCCCAGCGTTGCAATCGTATCCGCGAAGAACCCATGACGTTGGCCAGCATCTCTCCCAAGGGTGAGTCAGCCAAGCTGTCAGGCGTATGTAAAGTGATGTTCAAGCCACGCAGACGCTGCCCAGCAGGATGAGTTCCTGTCATGGCCACCGCGTCCGCATGTGCAATGGTGGCCCCACTTTGAGCCATCATGCTGACCGTTTTCTGGCTGGCGAGCTGAGTCTGCGCCCGACCCTGCAACATGACAATGGCCGAGAACTGCGGCGCGGCCAAAGAGGTCGCCTGGTATTGGTGGTGAGTGATGATGTCTGAAAGCACCATCTTCATGCCGGGCCGGACCTCGTATTCCTGCACGCGCCCTTCGGCAATACAAACCTGCTCCATGTCCTGCTTGGGACCGTTGTAATCCGGCAAGCAATAGCGAAAACCCGTCGGACTACCGAGTCGGTCAAAGTCCGATACCGTAAATCTGATCATAGGAGTGTGGGAGCAAGCAGCCCGAGCCAGGCCCGCAAATAATTCTTTAATGGCGCGGATGGCAGGAAAGGGTGAAATAGGCCACATGAGAATAGCACACATTCTCAATTATATGGCGGCTTTATATTTCTACCCTTGCCGTCATGAAACCTGCGCTATCGGGATAGACTGGCAGGCAAGCCTGTCTCTGTACGCTGAACCAGCATGAAATTTATAATCCATACCATCGCTGCTCTCTTTTTCTGGTGGCTATTTTACGAACGCTATTACCAGTATCGCGACTGCATTCAAGCCGCTTCTTCAAGCTGCTATGGGCCTGAAGGTAATAACCTGATCAGTGGGGGAGCAGTCTGGTCTGTCCCCGCTTTGTTCTTTAGCAGCATCGCGGCTTACCAGCTGTATAAATTGATTCGTCACTACAGAGGCCGCGGGATGTAATAATAATCATTATCAACTCACCTTATCGCCCTACACTTTGATAATGACCTCCCTGCCCCGCTTTCTGATCAGTGCCGCCACGCTCTGCCTGGCGTTCACACTTCCCTCCCACGCCCAACAAACCCAGCGCCCCTGGAACGAGGCAGCCGGCCCCTCCATCGTAGGCCAGCAACAAAGCCTGTACCGCTTCGAGACGCTGATCATGTCCTCGGAAGACAGCAAGCGGCACTACAAAATACAGATAGGCACGCCCAACCGTCCCGCCCCCGCACGCGGTCATCCGGTGATTTATATGGTGGATGGCAATGCCGCCATGGCCAGTATTGATGTGGACGACCTGAAAGCCATCAGCGCCTTGTCTGCCCCGGTCCTGGTTGCCATTGGCTACGACACCGAAGCGCGCCACGATGTGATTGCCCGCGCCTTCGACTACACGCCTCCCGTTACGGAAAACGGCGTCAGCAAACCTGTGGAAGTACGGGGCCGTTCAGGCGGCGGTGCAGATATTTTTCTGGACTATATAGAAACCCACATCAAGCCTGCCGTGGAAGAACGCGAGCCTATTGATCGCTCCCGCCAGACCCTGTGGGGCCACTCTTACGGCGGCCTGTTCGCCTTGCACACCCTGTTCACCCATCCTGATCTGTACCAGCGCTACGTGGCGGGCGATCCCTCCCTGTGGTGGTATGACGGGATTCTGGTCAAGACGGCTCAGGCTTTTGATACAACGCTGGCCAAGGACAAGCGCATTGCCATCATGGTGGGCGGGCAGCGCCGCAGTACCTCCATGAGCAATGCTGCGGCTCAATGGTCCGCACAGGATATGGCCAAGCATTTACAGGATGCAGGGCTGAACGTCAGCTACGAAAACTTCAGCGACTTGAACCACGGGCAGATGCTGGCCGCCTCCTTGAAGCCTGCTCTGCGACTTGCGGCCCAGCCGTGATGCCTTCAAACCAAAGGCATCACCACTGATCGCTCTATCAGCGCCCTGCCCTCAAGGGCGCTGAGCTGCACCTATAAAGCCGCCGTCCGGCAACTTCAAGACACTGAAAGGCGCGGGCTCAATGACCGCTCCCTTGGCGTGAATGCCATCAATGACGGCGCCCATATTATCCGGCGACAAACCGGGCGTGAAAGCGGTCGCCTTCTCCCATTCCCCATTAGCGGTCTGCACAAAGACAGCACCATTATTCATGGGGTTGTTGACCGACAGAACAACCGCTTCGTCTCCCGCTTCGCCCGGCAACAAATCCACAAATACCAGCAAGCAACCGGCGTGGTTACCCTGAGTTCGAGTCTCGCAAGCCTTGGCCAGATAGGCGATGTCCCAACCTGGATAGGTTTCGATAAAGGACTGACGTAAAGGATGGTCAGCCGGAGAGCTGGGCAAAGAGCCCAAGAGCATCTGCCGCGCCTTGTCCTCACCGATGTCCCAGACTTCGAGCTCTTGATCCGGCACAGCCTCCTCAGGTTTATCCTCGGACTTCCCGACCAGCAAGTTCTTCTCAACCACATAGTCCACGGCCTTTTGCCCTGGCAGTCCCCAATACATTCTCATTTCCGTATCCGGGAACTCATCCGCGCTTAGCGTGCCGGCCTCCAGCCGGGCCACTTGCGAAGCCGCCGAGATCGCTTCGGGAGAGCCGATGCGAAGCAGCCAGATAATGGCCAGCACTATCAGGGCCAACGCCATCCCCACATTGGAGCGACGTACTCGCGCCATCCAGTTTTGAGGGTGGCAGGAAGCCCAGAAGTAGCTCAAACCATAGCCCGCCGCCACCAGCGCTGCCGTCGTTACCAGAACACGAATTGGGGTCCAACCATATTGAGCAACTCGCTCCCCTATCGCCCACAAGGCAACGCCTGCCAGCACGGGCATGACAAAACCCAGTAAACGGGCCGAGGCGCGCAATAAAGGGTTTGCGCTGGCATTCGTATCCTCGTCCGCAACAACAGAAGACACCAGAGTCGACGCCCCCAGAACAGCCGCCACGCACAGGGCGGCCAGTGGCAAGCCCTCACCCGTACGCCAGGGCAAGGCGACGATGAACACCACCATCACCACCAGCAAAACAGGGGTCAGCAAACGCAGCAGTTTCAGCAACAGAATGGGGGACAGATAGCCACCATCCGAGTCCGAGGCCAGAGCCAGACCGGCTCCCACCAAAGCACCAGACACCACAGCCGCAACCGTGGGTTCCAGCAGAACATCCCCTAACAGGGTGATGCCGACAAAGCTGAGCAACATATGGCACGCCATCAGCACGCCCCAGGCCAGGCCGCAGAAGAACAATGCGACGGCCCAGGAACACACCATGGACCAACTCAGCTCGAACAGGCGACGGTAATCAGCCCAATCGCGTGGACGCTCTACCAGAATGGCAAGAAATGGCAGAGTAATAGTCGCCAGCAGCCCCATTGCCACCCACATCTGCGGGGCCCGCCAAAAAAGGGCGACCTCAGCATATCCCCCTTGCGCCTGCAAGATCAGCGCCGCGCTGGCCACTCCCAGCCCCAGGGACACCAGCAAGGCCTTGCGCACAGCGACGTGCATCAGCAAGGTGAAAGACGCCACCCCAAAGATTCCCACCGCCAACAGCAAGGACACCCAGATATGCTCACGCGGCGCGGGCGCCATCATCAGATTGCTGAAGGCCACCCATTCAAGCAGGCCCAGCACTGCACCGGCCAAACACAAGGTCAGCGTCCGCCGGTTTTGTAAGGAAGAAAATGAGATCGCAATCATGGTGAGTAAAAAGCAGTCGATTCAACAATGACAGCATATGGAAAGCACCATTGCTGACGACATCAGGCCATAAAAGGAAAGCCCAGACTATGCCCTGCAAAACTGGGCTAGTTTAGTACGGTGAAGAGCCGTCTCTCAGTACCGGATAGAGCCGCTCTTGTAAGCAGACGTTAGGCCTGAAGATATCGATTACTTAGGCACTACCTGGAACGATCACCACCCCAATCCGTTCGGCCAGATCCAGCACGGCATCGTAGCTAACCGGATCTTCGCTCAAGCTCTGCGATGGGCCCTGGGCTTTCAAGACGCTTTTGACGATGCGATTCCCAAAGAGCATCACAGCTCGCGCCGAATCGTCCTGCCGGGACACCCAGCACAAGCCTTGGGCTTGGGGGCATTGCTGATAAATCGCGGCAGCCCACAGGCGGGTTGCCGGATATTGATCTTTTTCAGTGTCGATCAGTTGCTTGCGTGTCACACCCAGCTTCCTTAGCGAAACGCTGGCCAGATCCACTAACACCAAAGGCGCGTTCAGCAGCACGGTGGAATGCACCTGCCCCAACAACTTTTTCTTGTCATAGCTTTTAAAGCCTGCGGCGTGCGGAACGTCATGAAAGACAGTCTCCATCATGGCGCAATCGCGGCTGGTGCCACCGTACAAGGTGGGAATCGGCTTGCCCTGCTCATCCTGAATCGGACTGAAACGCGCATTGCCCTGCATGCCCGGATTGAACTGAGTCGCCAAATATTTATCTTGATGAACGCGATGCAGTAACTGCCCTTTGGGCCAGTCCATCAAGGTCAAGCGCAGCTCACCGTCCGGAACGGGGATTACCGATACCCCCTCCGCCGGGATGTGCTTTTTATCCAGAGCCGCAGGCTTAGCCATGAGTCACGGCTTGCACTTCATCTTGCGCAGCGGCGATGACCTTTTCCGGCGCAGAAATCAACAAGTCCTGCGGGCGCTTGCCACCCAAGAAGCTGTTGGTGGACATGAACCAGTAGGCCATGCCCCAGCTGTCTTTATGCCCGGCCAGAATGTCGAGCACTTGCGCCAAGGGTTTGGCGGGACGAAAACTGGTGTCCGGGTCCAGACCGTAGCCGGGGAAATAATCCACACCACCATGATTGATGGCAAAAATCTGCCCCTGCTTCTTCCACTTGTTGGGCTGGGCACTGGGATTGCGTGTGCTCAATCCTGCCAGTTGCGCCACTTCTGCGGCACTGAGCCAGTCCCCGCTTTCCAGTACGGCCTTGCGGGCCTGCACCAGCATGGCAGCTTCTTTCAACAAACGGGGCGATGGGGGCGTGCGCGGCACCAGCACTTCGGCCAGGCGCTCCAGCGACTCCTTGTCCTGACGCTCTTGCAAGACCTCGAACATGGACGAGGCCACATTGGTGAAGTTCTCTGCCAAAGCCTTGAAGGCGGCCGGTTTGATGTGATCGAAAGCCAGCACCAGCACTTGTTCTGCCTTGGATTTGCCCAAACTTACCTTAACCTCTTTGGGCGTACCCACCAGGGTCGAGACGCTGGGACTACTTACCAGGACGCTCATGGATAGACTCCTTGAAGGTTATTTATGATGATTAATAATAGCATAACCTTGATAACCCAAAAACCGACCTGTACAAGCAAACAGCCTAGCCTCAGCTACGTCCTTATCGCTCGTTCTGACACGCATCAGGCAGACGCGGCACCGCTGCCCTGCCGCATAAAACGGAACTCGCGCCATCAAGAAACTTAACTCCCCATTCCTATTTCTCTTCCCTATCTCTATTAGCGTCGTTGCAGCCCCCCATTGAGCAGACGAAAAAAAAACCTGAGCCGGCACAGCACCAGACTCAGGCAAAAAGGTTTCCGCTGTTAGCGGTCTATCAGAACGCGGCGCTGTAAATAGCGAAGGCGTCGTCTTCAGTCACGTCGCGGGGGTTGTTACCCAGCAGACGGGTTTGTTTCATGGCTTCCTGGGCCATACGGCGCAGGTCGCTTTCCTTGATGCCGACTTCGCGCAGTTGACGCTCGATGCCGGTATCAATGGCGATCTGTTCCATGAAGTTGATGAAGGCTTCGGTCTTGGAGGCCTCATCACCCTGGATGCCGGGGATCAGCACTTCCGCCAGTTCGGCATACAGCGGAGCGGCGGCCGGAGCGTTGAAGCGCAGAACGTGGGGCAGCACCAGCGAGTTCGACAAGCCATGTGGCACGTGGAAAATACCGCCGATCGGGTAAGCCAATGCGTGTACGGCACCCACGGGAGCGTTCGCAAAAGCCTGACCAGCCAGCGTGGCACCCAGCAGGATGTCCTGGCGAGCCTCGGCATCCTGGCCGTTGCGACAAACGTGCACCAGCTTGCTGCCAATCAGACGCAGGGCCTGTTTGGCCAGATTGTCCGACAGCGGGTTTTTCAGAATACGGCTGGTGTAGGCCTCGATGGCGTGCACCATGGCGTCGATACCCGTCGCCGCAGTGATGCGCGGTGGCAAGCCCAATGTCAGTTGCGAGTCCAGAATGGCCAGATCAGCGTACAGCTCGGGCGCCACCACACCGGATTTGGTGGTTTCGCCGGTGGTCACGATGGAAATAGGCGTCACTTCCGAGCCTGTTCCCGCCGTGGTCGGGATCTGCACCAAGGGCAGGCGCGAGCCGCGCACATTATCAATGCCGTACATCTCTTGCAGGGGCTGGTCTGACGCCAGCAGGACGGCCAGCAATTTGGCCACGTCCATGGACGAACCGCCACCCAGGCCAACAACGATTTCCGTTTTGGCCTGGCGAGCGCGCTCCGTTGCCTGCAAAACAATGTGCTCTGGAGGATCGGCAATAACATCGTCAATCACTTGCACGGTCCAGCCGTTGGCTTTCAGATCAGCCAGGGCAGGATCCAGCAAGCCGCTTTCGTGCAGGAAACGGTCAGTCACCAGACAAACGCGCTCTTGCGAGTAGCGCTTGCGCAGGATCTGACCGAGCCGGGCAGCGGCTCCGCTTTCAACATAAATAGCGGGGGTGGTTCTGAACTCGAATGCCGACATGGGCTTTCTCCTTATGGTATGGCGGGCTGCGGTACTTCGATACGGCCGCGGTCCATCCGGTAGGTGTAATCAATCACATTGCCTGCGTGCTGCAAGTCAGCACCGGACAACAAGGCACTGAAGCCCTCTTTGCTCAACTCGCCCACCACTTCTGCAATACGCTTGGACAGCGCAGGAGCAACACCTTCAAAAGGCTCGTCCAGCAAAAGCAGCTTGTCAGCCGTCATCAAGGCTCGGCCAATGGCGACCAGCTTTTGTTGACCGCCCGACAATTGCAGGGCGCGGCGTGGGCCAAATACTTTCAACTCAGGAATGATGCGCCAGACGCGATCCAGACGCTCTTCAATGTCCTGGGATTTCAAGGCCCAGGCGGGCAGGCGGATGTTCTCTTCCACGCTCAGCTCGGGGATCAGTTTGCGATCCTCGGGGGCAAAACCCATGCCCAGGCTGGTGCGACGGTAAGCGGGCATCTTGGCCAGTTCCTGACCATCAAACATGACCGAGCCATTGTCCACGGCCAGCAAGCCCATTACGGTGCGCATTAGCGTGGTTTTACCCGCACCGTTACGGCCGGCCAGACCCACGATCTGGCCTTGGCGCACTTGCAGGTTTACCTGGCGCAAGATGCTGGTGGGGCCAATACGTACATCCAGATTTTTGACATCAAGCAGCATTATCGGCCTCCTGTTTATTGCGTCGCACCGGCTCGCCGATGATGTATTCACGGACCTGCTCATGGGCCAGCACTTCGTCCGGAGTGCCGTTGGCCAAAATGGTGCCGTCGTAGAAAGCCAGCACGCGATCGCTGTAGCGACGCACGATTTCCATATCGTGCTCCACAAACAGAACCGTCACGCCTGCATCACGAACCACTTTCATGACGCGGTCCATCACTTCAAATTTCTCGTCACTGGCCACACCACTGGTGGGCTCGTCCAGCAACAGCACTTTAGGCTGGGCCACCATGGCCAAAGCAATGTCCAGCAACTTGCGAATCCCTTCAGGCAAGGTGCCTGCCTGGGACTGGGCGAAGGCGCTCAGGCCAAAACGCTCCAGAATCGCACTGGCTTCGGACAAGGGCTGCTTGGCCACGCCCAGGGCAATTTCCACGTTTTCCAAGGCGTTCAAGGAGGTGAACAGCTGAGGGATCTGGAAAGAACGGGCGATTCCCATGCGTGTTACTTCCCGGGGTGGCAAACCCGTGATCTCGCGACCGGCAAAAAAGATATTGCCGGAGTCCGGCTTCATGTAGCCGGTCAACATGTTCACGAAGGTGGTTTTACCTGCGCCATTGGTACCGATCAGGCCCGTAATGGTTTGCGCATGGATATCAACGGTCATATCGCGCGCAGCGTGGACAGCGCCAAACTGCTTGCACAAACCTTTAGCAGAAATCAAGGGTGACTGACTCATGAGCGGGCCCCTGTCGGTGAAGAAGAATCGTTGGAGGTAGCCGCTGCATTGCGACGGTTCAGAATACTGATCAGGCCACCGGGCAAGAACACAATCAGGGCCAACATGCTGACACCCATGACAATCTGCCAGGTGTTAGGAGCATATTGATAAGCCAGTGTGCGGATCAGTTCCAGGCTCAGCGCACCCAGGAAAGGTGCGTAAGCGTTACGAGTACCGCCCAGCACAGCAATAAAGATGAACTCGCCCGAAGTGGTCCAGAACGCCAGTTCAGGGTCCACGTGACCGATGCTCAGCGAGGACAAGGCACCGCCCAGACCAGCCAGAGCCGCCGCCAGCACGTAGCTCAGGTGAATATTGCGGTAAGCCGAAGCACCCAGATATTCAACACGGATTTCATTGTCCTTGATGGCTGGGCCCAGACGACCGGCACGGCTGCGCAGAAAACCTTGCATGGCCCACAGCACAAAACCCACCAGAACCACGGTCAGGACGAACACGCCTGGACGCGAGAGGGTTTCAGCAAAGGCACCCCACATGAAGGAAGGCGCGTGCACGTTAAAGCCGTCACTGCCACCCAGGCTGGGGTTACGCACCAGCAAGCCGTACATGATCATGGACAGGGCCAGGCTCAGCATGGCGAAGAAAATATCGCGGTAGCGAGCCAGCAGAAAACCCAGAACCCAGGCCAGCAGCGCAGCGCAAGCAGCGGCAAATGGCAGCAGGATCACGGCTTCACGCCAGTCCAGGTAGTTCATGGCCATACCGACACCATAGGCGCCGATGCAGTAGTACAAGCCTTGACCAAAAGAGGCCAGGCCGGAGCGCAGCAAGAGCACCACGCCCAGGGCAACCAGGCCCTTGGCCAGCGCCACCGTGATCAGAAACTGCCAGGATGGCAGGCCAAAGCCCACAATCAGGGCGGCCACCGTAATGACCAGGGCAATCATGCCCTGCTTAAGCGTAATGTTGGTCTTGTTCATATCTTTCGGGCCTCGGCGGCAGCAAACAATCCTTTAGGACGGACGGCCAACACCAGTGCCATTACCGCGTAGATGGAGAAGAGTTCGATTTCAGGCCAGTAATGCACGGCAAAAGAGCGCACCAGGCCCACAATCACAGCGCCCAGAGCAGCACCAGGCAAGGAGCCCAGACCACCGATCACGACCACGGCGAAAGCCATCACGATGACTTCCACGCCCATGCCGGGAGCGACAGAGATGGTAGGAGCCGTCAGCGCACCACCCAGGGCGGCCAGCGTGGCACCAGCAATAAACGTCAGCAGGAAGTAGCGTTGCACGTTAACGCCCATGGCCTGACTGACTTCGCGGTCATGAATCACGGCCAGCAAGATGCGGCCTTGACGCGAATACTTCAGGAACAAGGTCAGGAACAGGCCAGCCAGAATGGCAGCCACAACAATCACAAAGCTGTAGGTGGGGTAGAACAGGTCGCCGAATTCGACGTTACCCAGCAAACCATAAGGTTCGGCGATCACATAAGGATCCACGCCCCAGACCAGCTTGACGGTATCTTCCAGGATCAGGAAGACCGCGTAGGTAATCAGCAAAGAGACAACAGGTTCTTCCTGGTAGAAGAAGCGCAGCAGGCCATATTCAATGACCAGCCCCAGCACCAGACCGGCAATAAGCGCGGCCAGGATCAGCATCAAATAGCTGCCGTATGGGCTTTGATCGGTAGAGAGCCACTGCGTCACCATGGTGACAGCGGTATAGGCGCCAATGGTATAGAGGCTGCCGTGGGCCATGTTCAGGATCTTCATCACACCATAGATCAGCGTGAGTCCGACCGCGACCAGAAACAGCCAGGCGGCGTACATGATGCCATCTATTAGGGCAGCAGAAAGAAGAGACATAGTCGGTTTCTGTGGAAAGGGAATAAAAAATGCCACCACGCCACAAGCTTGGTGCGCTTCTCCTTGGGGGAGGAGCCTTTACCTCGCAAGCAACTGGGCGGTAATGCACATACCACTGCGACGCCTTCGGTGTCCCCCTTACAGGGAGCCTTAACCTTGGGAGCGGCCCGGCGGTAAAAACCGGACATGCAAAAAACGGTCTTGCATGCCCGGATTGTCAGGGCAGCGTCCTTTTCAGGACGTCTGCTCGGATCAGTACTTCAGACCACCCTTGATCCAGTCGATGGACTTCACGCCTTCGGGTGGAGTGACTTCTTCAGGTTTGAAGTGACGCAAGTCGGTGTAGCTGATCACGCCTTTATCGTTTTTCACCACGCCCAGGGTCGTACCTTGAACAGCCTGGTGACCTTTACCCAAAGACATGGTCACATCGCCCGATGGGCTCTCGAAGGTCAGGTGCTCGAATGCAGTAACCACTTGTTCGGTGGAAGGGGTTTTGCCTTCGTTGGCAGCCTGGGCTTTTTCGTAAGCCGCTTTCAGACCCAGCAGAGTTTGCGTCATCTTGTAGGACGGGTAGCTAGGATCTGCATTGAACTGTTCGCGGTAGCTGGCACGCAACCAACGGTTCAATTCATTGTCAGGAGCGAAAGCAGCGTGCGGGCCGCGAGCACCGATGATGGTGCCAGTCGGGATCTGGTTATTGGCACGGTGTGTTGCCGTTTCACCGGCGGTCAGCACGGTCAGGGTGTTGCGGAACAGACCGCGTGGCAGAGCCTGCACCACGAAGCCCTCCAGATCACCACCCCAGAAGCTGGAGTGAATCACTTCAGGACGGGCAGCCATCAAGGACGAGATTTCGGCGTTGTACTGACCAGCGCCCAGCTTGGGCATTTGCGAGGTCTTGGCTTCTACACCGGGCTTGAGGGCTTGCAGTGTGCCTTCAAAGTCGTGCCAGGCGTCCTGGCCCCAGGCGTAGTTCTGGTTGATACCGGCGTAGCTCTTCAACTCGGGGTTGCGCTCCAGCACAAAGCGGGCAGCAGCCACGTTGTCCATGGTGGCGTGAGCCACCGGACGGAACACGTATTTGTAGCTGGCATCTTCAAACAGACGCGGTGTGCCGCAGTCGAAAATCAGGGTCAGTTTTTTCAGCTCTTCAGCAACGGGGGCCACGGCCAGGCAATCACCCGAGGAGATGTAGCCAACCACGATGTCCACGTTCTGTTGCTGAACCAGGTTGCGGTATTCGCTGACCTGTTTGGCGGTGCCGCCGTTCTCGTCAATGAAAACCAGTTCAATCGGCGCGCCACCCAGACCCTTGGTGTTGTAAGGGGCAGGAACTTTACCTTCATTCAATTGGGCAGCCGTCAGTTCAGCGGCATTTTTGGCTGGAACGCCAAAAGGACCGGAAGCGGCGCCGGACAAGAAGGTGACCACACCAATCTTGATGGGTTTGACATCATCAGCGTTAACAGTCGTGCTGACCATCAGGCCGGCGGTGGCCAGTGTCAGGGCCAAAGTCAATTTTCGTGGGGTTGCAGACAGGATAGACATAGCGTCTCCTTTATTTAGCTTATTGTGGGGTTCTGCTGATGGGGTGCTCTATATAAGAGCGGCCCCCTTCGCTGCGCTGAGCGCGGGCATGTATCAACTTACAGCTGCTGGCACATGTATTTGATTTCCAGGTACTCATCGATTCCGTAACGGGAGCCTTCGCGACCCAGACCGGATTGCTTGACGCCACCAAAGGGAGCCACTTCGTTGGAAATCAAACCGGTATTGACGCCAACCATGCCGTACTCCAGCGCTTCGCCCATGCGCCAGGCACGTGCGTTGTCGCGGGTGAACAGGTAGGCAGCAAGACCATATTCGGTGTCATTGGCCATCGCGATCGCTTCGGCTTCGTCCTTGAAGCGGAACAAAGGCGCCACAGGGCCAAACAATTCTTCGCGGGCCACGCGCATGGCCGGTGTTGCATCACCCAGCACGGTGGGCGAGAAGTAGGTACCGCCCAGAGGATGAGGCTGGCCACCTTGCAGAACGCTGGCGCCATTTTCAACGGCGTCGTCAATCAATTCGCGCAAACGATTGACGGCTTTTTGCTCGATCAAAGGACCTTGCTCCACGCCCTCTTCCATACCGTTGCCCACTTTCAGGGCAGCAACCCGTTCGCTCAGGGCTTTGGCAAAGCGATCGTAAATACCGTCTTGCACCAGGAAGCGGTTGGCACACACACAAGTCTGACCGCTGTTGCGGTACTTGGAGGCCATGGCGCCTTCGATGGCGGCGTCCAGATCCGCATCGTCAAACACGATGAACGGGGCATTACCACCCAGTTCCAGCGACAGACGCTTGATGGTTGGAGCACACTGCGCCATCAACAAACGACCCACTTCGGTGGAGCCGGTAAAGGACAGCTTGCGCACAATGGGGCTTTCCGTCAGAGCGGCGCCCACCACACGGGATTGACCGGTGACCAACTGGAACACACCAGCAGGGATACCCACGCGCTCGGCCAGTACGGCCAGCGCCAGGGCAGTCAGGGGAGTCAGGTCGGCAGGACGAACAATAATGCTGCAACCGGCGGCCAGAGCAGGCGCTACCTTGCGGGTAATCATGGCCGCAGGGAAGTTCCAGGGAGTGATGGCAGCGCACACACCGACGGGCTGCTTGACCACCACAATGCGTTTGTCCGCTTGGGGGTGGCCGACCACATCGCCATATACACGCTTGGCTTCTTCGCTGAACCATTCCACAAAGGAAGCGGCGTACAGCACTTCACCACGAGCCTCGGCCCAGGGCTTGCCCTGTTCCATGGTCATGATGGTGGCCAGGTCGTCCGCGTTGGCAACCAGCGCATCGAACCAGGCGCGCAACAGCTTGGCACGCTCGTGCCCGCTACGTGCCTTCCACTCGCGCTGGGCCACTTCAGCATCGCTGATGACCGCTTCGATTTCCGCTGTGGCCAGGCTGGCGACATTGGCCAGGCACTCACCCGTAGCAGGATTAAGAACGGCGAAGGTATTGCCATCGCCTGCCGAGACCCAACCCTGAGCGGTCCAGGACTGATCTTTTGCCAGGCTGGGATCCTTCAGTTTGCTAATCAATGATGCCGCGATATTGTTCATTATGCTGAACCTGTTTCTCTTATAGTGAACTTGATAGAATTATAGGAGCCGAAAAATCGCGACGTCAACGAATCGGCTTACGGGTTTACCCGTAGAACATCAGTCACCGTATTTTTTGTTTTGGGGCATTTGAAGGCACAATGTAAAGTTGGCATCCCGACAGCAAATCTGGCCTAATTCAGGGCCTGTACGCCTGGTCTGTAGGCTGATTGCCCTATGAGATGCTTCTGGCTGTGCTGACAGAACCCTGCCCCTGTTCCCAGAGTTCAGCCCTGTCCATCCGGGCTTATTGGACTTCCTGTGTGTCGTTATGGAGTTAGTCGTAGTGGAAGAGAAGAAACTGGTTCCGGCTGTAGTACGTGCCGTCACCGTACTGGACGAATTGGCGGCCTCGCCGGAGCCCCTGTCATTTACGGACCTGGTCAAACGCCTGGGTATGCCCAAAAGTTCCTTGTATGGTCTGTGCACCACCTTGCTGGATCTGCACCTGATCCGTAAGCTGGAAAATGGCAGTTTCACCCTGGGTACACACGTGATGGGCTGGGCCAATGCCTTCCTGTCTCAGCTCGATCTGACGCAGGAGTTTTTTGCCGCTTGGGACGATATGCGCGTCCTGCCTGAAGAGACCATCACCCTGTCCATTCTGGATGGCGAAGACGTGGTCTACATTGCCTGCCGCAACGGAACCCGCCCGCTGGGTTTCACCTTCCGTGCCGGGATGCGCTTGCCTGCGGTCTATACCGCTACCGGCAAAGCCATGCTCAGCACCTTGCCGGGATCGGAGCTGGAGCAGGCCTTGAATCACCCCTGGCCCGAACCGCTTACCGTGCATGGCCCGCGCAGCAAGGAAGACTTGATGGTGGAATTGAACGATGTGCAGCGCCTGGGATACTCCGTGGACGCCTGTGGCGTACGCGACGGTATGCACTGCTTTGGAGCTGCCGTGTTTGATTCCAATAACCGCGCTGCCGTGGCCGGAGTGGCCGTCAGCTTGCTGACCCAGGAAGCCGATGAAGCAGCCCAGCGCCGTGCCGGTGAAGCCATGCGCAAGCTGGCCAATCGCCTGTCAGAACGCCTGGGGGCGTCGCGCAAGGCATAAGCTTTTTCCAGCCTGCACAGCACGTTATAAAAACAAGGGGCGGCATCAGCAGCCCCTTTTTGTTTGAATTATTTCTTGATCCGGAAGGCGGTAGCGGCATCTACCCTGAAGTTTGTTTATAAAGCGCAGGCCTATGAACCCTGGCCTGGACTGTCACCCCCGCCAGGCATTGCAAGAAAGCCAGTGAATCGCAGGAGCCCCCTGCACTGCCAGCCCTACTTGCTTGCTTGCTTGCTTGCTTGTCAACATCCAATCATCTTCCCCGCTTTCTATTTCCCAGCGATCGGCCCGCAAACGGTAAACTGTCGCTAAATCCTTTATTTTGCAGTCCTTTTTGATGTCACCCATCGTGCCCCATACCTCTTTCAGTACCCTTCCCCTTCTGCCTGCCTTGCTTGAAACCCTGGATAGCCTGGGTTTTGAAAAAATGACGGCCATTCAGGAACAAAGCCTGCCCTTGATTCTGCAAGGCCGCGACCTGATCGCCCAAGCCAAGACCGGCAGCGGCAAAACCGCCGCGTTTGGCCTGGGTCTGTTGCAAACCCTCAACCCCAGCAAGCTGACTCCGCAAGCCCTGGTGATCTGCCCCACGCGCGAGCTGGCCGATCAGGTCACCACGGAACTGCGTCGTCTGGCCCGCCAGATTCCTAACGTGCGCATGCTGACTTTGTGCGGTGGTGTGCCTTCACGTCCGCAAACCGAAGCCTTGCGCAACGGTGCGCACGTGGTGGTGGGAACGCCGGGCCGTATTCAGGACCATCTGGAGCGCGGCAATCTGGACTTGTCCGCCCTGAAAACATTGGTGCTGGACGAAGCCGACCGCATGGTGGATATGGGCTTTCATGATGACATCGTTGCCATTGCCTCGCACTGCCCTCCACGCCGTCAAACCCTGCTGTTCTCGGCCACCTACCCGGAAAATATCCGCAACCTGAGCGCCCGCTTCCTGCACAAACCCGCAGAAGTCAAAGTGGAAGCGCTGCACGATGCCAGCCAGATCGAACAGATCTTTTATGAAGTTCACCCCGAGCAACGTCTGTCTGCCGTGGTGACGCTACTGGAGCATTTCCGCCCTGCTTCTACCCTGATTTTCTGCAACACCAAGATGCGTTGCCAGGAAGTGGTGGAAGAGCTGCAATCCGAAGGCATCCAGGCCCTGGCTCTGACCGGCGACCTGGAACAACGCGATCGCGACGAGATTCTGGTGCAATTCTCCAACCAGAGCTGTGCCGTGCTGGTCGCGACCGATGTGGCGTCACGCGGTTTGGACATTCAGAATCTGGGGGCAGTCATCAACGTAGACGTCACCAAAGACAGCGAAGTGCATATCCATCGCGTGGGTCGGGTCGGCCGGGGTGATCAGAAAGGCCTGGCCCTGAATCTGGTCTCGCGCAGCGAACAGCGCTGGGTGAAGTTGATCGAGGAGTTCCAGGGCAGCGAAGTGAAATGGAGCAATCTGAAAGGCTTGCGCCCTCAGTCCAAAGAGCCGCTGCGCGCACCCATGATGACGCTGGAAATTCAGGGTGGCAAAAAAGACAAGCTGCGCCCCGGCGACCTGCTTGGTGCCCTGACCCGCGATGTGGGCCTGAAAGGCGAGCAGGTTGGCAAGATTGCGATTACCGATGCCCGCTCCTACGTGGCGCTGGACCGCAAGATTGCACGTCAATACTTTGACCGAATTGCCAACGCCAACATCAAAGGCCGACGCTTTCGCATGCGCTTTGTAGAAGATAAATAAATAGGACAGCGACAGTCTCTGAACCAAGGACCGGCAACGCCAGCACCATAACCTATTGGAAGCAATAGCCAGTGCCGTTGCCGAGTCTGCAAGCAGCAGCTCGTGCCATACCAGGCAGTTATTAGCTTAGGCAGCTAATTTTTAAAATAAATGCCGCAGCCAAAAAAAATATATAAACTACCTTTCAAGCCCAAAAGCGCCGCACGCTCCCACCGGAGCACACTAAAGCACACCCATATCCAATTTTAAAAAAGAGACAGAAGCCTGGAATCATTAGCCAATTAACAAGCTATAAGCAAAAGGAACAGCCATGAGCAACCACGTTTTTTCTGCAACCGCAACGTTAATAGACCAACTAAAGATTGAATGCACTTCCAGGGATTTTTCCATTGTTCTGGATGAACCCGGCAAGAGAGATAATGGCAGCGGCGGGATGACTCCCCTGGAGGCCCTGCTTTCAGCAATTGGCGCCTGTAAATGCATTGCTGCAAAAAGCTTTGCAAAGAGTCAAAAAATTGACTTAATCGACATCAAAATCGAGATGGACGGTGAAATAGACACAGATGGCTTCTACGGGATCAATAAAGAGGCCAAAATGGGATTTCATAAAATTACGTGCAAATACTATATCCAGGCCAATAACAATGATGAAGAAATAGAAGAATTCGTCAATTTCATTGAAAGAACCTGCCCAGTTCTGGACACAATAATAAATACGCCTGAACTGTCAAACGAGATCCACATTATCAAACAGTAAGATAGAGCCCGTATTTTTGAAAAACGCCCTCGCCTGTATGTGCAACTACATACAGGCGATTTTGCTGGGAGCCAGTTTCAAATGACTGGCAGCCGAGGGGCCCGAACCGTGCCAGCGAGCCAGCTCCCGTATACGTTCTATCAGGCTGACCGCAGCCTCGCTCATGCAGCCAGTATCTCGTGGATAGGCCATCAATAATTCACAGCGCGGGCCGCCACCGATCAAGGGGCGCGACACCACATTCTTGGGCATGAAGTATTCCGCGTAGGTAGGCAGCAAGGTATAACCCAGGCCAGCAGCGACCAGATTAATACTCATCAGGGGGTTGGCCGAGTTATAGGTGTGCTCGGGCACCACTTTATGATGAGCCAGATAGCGGGCCAGCACATCGTGCATGGAGCGGCCATAGGAACGATCCACCGCAATCATGGGCAAGCGATTCAGGCGTGCCGGCGGGATCAGACTATAAGCCTCCAGGCTATGCCCCTGAGGCAGATACACTCGCAAGGGCTCATCCAGCACCACTTCGCTGAACACATTGGTGGCGCGCACCGGGCCGCGCATGAATCCCAGGTCCAGCTCGCCACGCGCCAGGGCTCCCTCCTGCTCATTGGAAGTCAGGCTGCGCAACACTACATCGACCTGAGGAAAGGCTGCACGAAAAGCGGGCAGCACTGCTGGAAAGATACGCACCTCGGCCGCGGGCACAAAGCCTATCGTCAGCACTTCCCGCGCCTGCGAGGCCGCCTTGCCGGCCCGCTGTACGGCCTCCTCCACCTTGTGCAGGATCTCGCGCGCGTCATCCAGGAAAATCACACCAGCTTCGGTCAATTCGACTTTACGGCGCGTGCGGTTCAGCAAGGGATAACCGATTTCTTCTTCCAGATTTCGGATCTGCTCGCTCAAGGAGGGTTGAGAGGTATACAACCGCTCGGCAGCACGGGTGAAATTCAACTCTTCCGCGACTGCAACAAAGTAACGCAAGTGTCGCAACTCCAAGTTTGTCTCCTGTCAAATTGATCGTTCCCTGCCCGGAACGTACCCGCACAGCGTTGGACACTGCCTGCTGTGAGGACCAAAACAAGCCTTTCTTTTAGGCACTATTGTCGCCGCTCCCACGCCCTGAAAAGCAGACCCAATCTTCAATGCTGCAGCGCAGCAATCATAGCTAGCGTAAACCCTAGGTGTCGCCAAAGCCGCATCAATACTGGCCTGAAACCGAAACCCACATGCAAGCAAGGGGTTTTAGAGGGACTTATCGGGTTTGCCGATCACCCGATCTAAAGCAAGTATTGGTCGGATTCATTTCAAGCTTCTACATTTTGCCGCTAGCGACAAAAACCTGTTTTGCAAAAGCACGCATTGCAATAGCGAGGAGCAAACGATGGGAATCAACCCTGAAAAAATCGAAGCCTTGGTCGATGCACGTAATGGACGCGTCACCCCCTCCATTTACACCGACCCGGATATTTATGAGCTGGAGCTGGAGCGCATCTTTGGCCGCACCTGGCTGTTCTTGTGCCACACCAGCCAGATTCCCAAAGCGGGAGACTTCTTCAATACCTATATGGGCGAGGACCCGATCATCGTGGTTCGTCAGAAAGACGGCTCGATCAAGGCCTTCCTGAACCAATGCCGACACCGCTCCATGCGCGTGTCTTATGCAGACTCGGGCAACACCAAAGCCTTTACCTGTCCCTACCACGGCTGGAGCTACGGCACCAACGGCGATCTGGTGGATGTACCGCTGGAGCCACGCGCCTATCCGCAAGGCTTGTGCAAGGAAAAGTGGGGCCTGCAGGAAGTAACCCGCGTCAAAGTATACAAAGGCCTGGTCTTTGGCAACTGGGATGCCACAGCGCCTGATCTGGAAGAGTACATGGGCGACATTGCCTGGTACCTGGACGGTGTTCTGGACCGACGCGAAGGCGGCACTGAAATCATCGGTGGTGTTCAGAAATGGACCATCGAATGCAACTGGAAATTCCCCGCCGAGCAGTTTGCCTCCGACCAGTATCACGCCCTGTTCTCGCACGCCTCTGCCGTGCAAGTGCTGGGCCAGAAACCCGGTGATGAGGACAAGGCTCTGGGCGCCGGACAAACCGCACGCCCGGTTTGGGAAACCGCCAAGGACGCCGTCCAGTACGGCCAGCGCGGCCATGGCAGTGGCTTCTTCTTTACCGAGCAGCCCGACGCCAACGTGTGGGTGGACGGTGAAGTCTCCCAGTACTTCCGCGACACCTATGCCGAAGCCCACGAACGCCTGGGTGAAGTCCGCGCCCTGCGCCTGGCCGGTCACAACAATATGTTCCCTACCCTGAGCTGGTTGAACGGCACCGCCACACTACGCGTCTGGCATCCCCGTGGCCCCAATCAGGTAGAAGTCTGGGCCTTTTGCATTGCCGATGCAGCCGCCCCCGACGATGTAAAAGCCGCCTTCGAGCGCAGCGCTACCCGTGCCTTCGGTCCCGCCGGTTTCCTGGAACAGGACGACTCCGAGAACTGGGCTGAAATCCAGAAAATCCTGCGTGGCAAACGCGCTCGCGGCACGCAACTGTGCATGGAAATGGGCTTGGGCAATGAAGGGCTGCGCAGCGATGGCGTACCCGGTGTGACCAATTACATCTTCTCCGAGACCGCCGCCCGTGGCCTGTACAAGTACTGGGCCGACCTGATGGTGTCCGAGACCTGGGATGAAGTGCTGGAGCGCAGCCGTGCCTACGAAGAGGAGCTGGTGAAATGAGCGCCGTCATTCAAGAGCCAAGCCAAGCTGCCATCGTCGACATGCAGCTGCATCACGAGATTGCCGACTTTTTGTACCAGGAAGCCGAACTGCTTGATGACTGGCAGTTCCGTGACTGGCTGGACCTGCTGTCCGAGGATGTGCACTACCACATGCGCAGCACGACCAATGCGCAAACCCGCGATCGTCGGCGCAGTGTGCAGCCACCGAGCACCTGGATCTTCAACGACAACAAGTTCCAGCTGGAGCGCCGCGTCGCACGTCTGGAAACCGGCATGGCCTGGGCGGAAGAGCCCCCTTCCCGCACCCGTCACTTTGTGAGCAATCTGCGTATCCGCCCAACGAGCGATGGCCAGGGCTACGAGATCCGCAGCAACTACATCCTGTACCGCGCTCAGAAAGAACGGGATGAGACCTGGTATGCCGGCAAACGCATTGATTGCGTGCGCCGCAGCGACAACCGCTTTGGTTGGGAGCTGTACGAACGCGAAATCGTTCTGGATCAGGTCGTCATTACCTCCCACAACTTAAGCGTTCTGTTCTGAACCCGCTTATTTTCCGATGTTGATTGATATGACCCGCATTACTGCATGTGAAACCGGTGCGCTGGCCGATGGCGAAGCACTGAAGATAGACACCCCCGAGCGCCAGATCGCCTTGTTCAATATCGCTGGCACCTTCTACGCCACGGACGACCGCTGTACCCACGGCAACGCTTCCATGTCCGAAGGCTATGTCGAGGACGACGGCACCGTGGAGTGCCCCTTGCACGCTGCCCGCTTCTGTCTGAAAACGGGCGCGGCACTGTGCCAGCCCGCCACGGAAGCGCTGCGTACCTATCCGGTCATCATCAGCGAAGGCATGGTCTATATCGATCTGGAGGCCCAGGCATGAAAGGCTGGCTTGAAAACGAAGTCGCACTGATCACCGGAGGCGGCTCCGGCCTGGGCCTGGCTCTGGTGGAACGCTTTTTGAAAGAAGGGGCCAAGGTGGCCGTGCTGGAACGTTCGGCAGAAAAATGCGCCCAGCTGGAGCAGCACTTTGAAGGCAAGGTGCTGGCCGTCCAGGGGGACGTGTGCAGCGCGGCCGACAATCAAAAAGCGGTCGCTGCCACAGTGGCCCGCTTTGGCAAGCTGGACTGCTTTATCGGCAATGCGGCTGTCTGGGATCACGGCGCACGCCTGATCAACACCAGCATGGAGCAATTGGACAAAGGCTTTGATGAGCTGTTTGCCATCAACGTCAAAGGCTATCTGCTTGGGGCCAAAGCGGCTGCCGCCGAGCTGGTGAAATCCTGCGGCAGCATGATCTTTACCTTGAGCAACTCCGCCTTCTACGCCGAAGGCGGTGGCCCTTTGTACACCGCCAGCAAGCACGCGGCGGTCGGTCTGATCCGTGAACTGGCATTCGAGCTGGCCCCCAAGGTACGCGTCAATGGCGTGGGCCCTTGCGGCATGAAAACCGATCTGCGCGGACCGCAGGCTTTGGGTCAGCAAGACACCCGCATCATGGACTCTCGCTCGCCCGATGCAATCAAGGCCATCCTGCCCCTGCAGTTCTTCCCCGAACCGGAAGAATTTACCGGCCCCTTTGTGCTGCTGGCATCACGCCAGAACAACCAGACGCTGACCGGCGTCATGATCAATGCTGATGCGGGCCTGGGTATCCGGGGCATCCGCAATGTGGCTGGCGGTCTGGAGCTGTGATGCAAGCACCACATATCCTCATTATTGGAGCTGGGCAGGCCGGTACCACAGCAGCCGCTGAACTGCGCAGCCGTGGCTTTCAAGGCTCGATCACGCTGGTCGGTGATGAGCCTCATCTGCCCTATGAGCGTCCACCGCTGTCCAAGGATGCCTTGCTCAACCCCGAACAGGCCCAACTGACACTGCACCCCGCAAGTTTCTACCAGGAACAGAATATTGATCTGAAACTGGGCGTACGTGCTGTGGCTATTGATGCTCAAGCTCGTCAGGTCAGCCTGTCCAATGGCGACAGCCTGCATTACGACTCGCTGCTGCTGGCCACCGGTGCGCAGGCCCGACGCCTGCCCGAACTGGATGCCTTGGGTTCTGTATCGCATGTGCTGCGCACCCTTGACGACGCCCATCGCATTCGCGCCCAGATCAAACCCGGTAGTCATGCACTGCTGGTAGGGGCTGGCGTGATTGGTCTGGAGCTGGCCTCCAGCCTGGTCGCCATGGGCGCAACTGTCGAGCTGATCGACCCGGCCACCCGCATCATGTCGCGCAATGCTCCCGAAGTCTTGAGCGATTACTTGCTCGGCGTCCATCAAGCGCGCGGCGTCCACGTTCATCTGGGCACCCATGTCGAGCATGCAAGCCTTGAAGCTGAACAAAAAATTGCTTTGACACTCAGCAACGGCAAGACACTGCAAGGTGATCTGCTGATTTACGGCGTAGGCGTCACCATAGACACCTGCCTGGCTGACAGTGCCGGGCTAAATACCGAGCAAGGCGCCGTGGTCATTGATGAGCATGGCCGCAGTTCCTGCCCAGGCATTTATGCCGCCGGCGACACCACCGTTCAGATCGGGCTGGATGGCCGCTGGCAGCGGCAGGAAACCTGGGAGAACGCCAACCGCCAGGCCGTGATGGCTGTGTGCCACATGCTGAACCAGGAACCCGCCAAAGCCACTCCCTCCTGGTTCTGGACCGATCAATGCGACCTGAATATTCAATTCGCCGGGGAGATGCAGGCGGCTCATTGGGTCCTGCGTGGCTCACTGGAGCAAACGCCCTTTGTGCTGATCGGCCTGGACCCGGAAGGTGCCATCTGTGGCGCCATCACCGTCAACCAAGGTCGCGATATGCGTCCCTTGAAGGAATTGATTGAACAAAGAGCCATCTTGCCATTGGAGGTCTGGGCCGATACCACCCAGGCCTTGCGCAATCTGGCCAAACAGGGGGCGAGCCTTGCGCTTGCCGCACAAGCCGCGGCTCCATGCGTCGCGGCCCCTTCACACTCATAAAACAGGAGACCGGGATGCAGGCACATCTGGAGTGCTTATCGCACACCCCCTTGCTGGGTCATCACGACCCGGCACAGGCCGTGCTGGACGAAGTCTTTGCGGTACAAAAAGCCGCCCGCGAGCGCATTGCCGCCTTCAAACCGGATTTGATCGTGCTGTTCACGCCCGATCACTTCAATGGTTTTTTCTATAACGTCATGCCCAGCTTTTGCATCGGCACAGGTGCCCATGCGATTGGGGATTTTGGCAGTCTGGCCGGGCGCTTGAACGTGCCCTTCGAGCTGGCTACCGACTGCGCCACCCATGTCATCAATAGCGGTGTGGATGTGGCGATTTCACACGATATGCAGGTCGATCACGGTGCTGCCTATCCGCTGGAGCATCTGGTAGGCAGTCTGGATCAGTACCCGGTTATTCCGGTGTTCATCAACTCGGTAGCGGCCCCCCTGCCCACGTTCAAGCGTGCACGCCTGCTGGGTGAAGCCATCGGTCAATGGGCCCGTTCTACCGGAAAACGCGTGCTGTGGCTGGGTTCCGGCGGCCTGTCACATCAGCCACCCGTGCCCGTTTACGCCGAAGCGCCCGAACCCGTGCGCCGCTCCCTGGATGGCGAAGGCTACACCCTGTCGCCCGAAGCCCGTGCCGCCCGCACCCAACGCACGATTGATGCTGGCAAGGCTTTCACCCAGGACCCCTCGGTGTTGCATCCGCTTAACCCCGAATGGGACCAGAACTTTCTGGATCTGCTGCAAACGCAGCGCTATGCCCAGCTCGATGAGGTCGCCAACGACGAGGTCTCCGCCCTGGCAGGCCGCAGCGCCCACGAAGTCAAAACCTGGGTAGCCGCCTTTGCCGGGCTGTCGGCCTATGGCCCTTACGAAGCAGGCCATCGCTACTACCGCGAAATTCCCGAGTGGATTGCCGGTTTTGGCGGCTTGTCCGCCCATCCCAGCAAGAACTGAAATCCACCACAACAAAACATCAGGAGATTGTCATGAGTCTTAATGAAGCTGATTACAGCCGTTTCGCGACCGTGGTCGAGGAAGGCAAGGAACTGCGCATTCACTACAACGATCTGGGCCAGGGCGAACAGACCGTCGTCATGCTGCACGGCTCTGGCCCCGGTGCAACCGGTTGGGCCAACTTCAACCGCAATATCGAGCCCCTGACCCAGGCCGGCTATCGCGTCTTGCTGATTGACTGCCCCGGCTGGGGCAAGAGCGACTCCATCGTCAACAGCGGTTCGCGCTCGGATTTGAATGCCCGTGTCGTCAAAAGCATCATCGACCAGTTGGGCATAGCCAAGATTCACATGCTGGGCAACTCCATGGGCGGACATAGCTCGGTGGCCTTTGCCCTGACCTGGCCCGAACGCGTGGCCAAACTGGTTCTGATGGGCGGCGGCACAGGTGGCATGAGCCTGTTCACCCCCATGCCCAGCGAAGGCATCAAGCTGCTGAACGGCCTGTACCGCGAACCTACGCTGGAAAACCTGAAGCGCTTTAACAATGTCTTTGTGTTCGATGCCAGCGTTCTGACCGAAGAGCTGCTGCAAGCCCGTCTGAACAATATGCTCAGCCGCAAGGATCATCTGGAAAACTTCCTGAAATCCCTGGAAGCCAACCCGCGCCAGTTCCCCGACTTCAGCCCGCGCCTGCCCGGCATCACCGCCCCCACCCTGATCATCTGGGGCCGTCAGGACCGTGTCGTTCCTTTTGACACCGGCCTGCGCTTGCTGGCGGGTATCCCGAACTCCGAGCTGCACGTCTACAACCAATGCGGCCACTGGGCGCAATGGGAACACGCCGAGAAGTTCAACCAGCTGGTGCTGGACTTCCTGGAGCGTTGAGATGAGCGAATCATCCATTGAACTGCTGGACACGCTGGCTGCCCGCCTGCGCCAGGCCGAACACAGCGGTCAGGCCATTGAACCGATCCGCGCTCTGATCGGTGAAGACAATGCCCAGGCCGCCTATGACATCCAGCGTATCAATATTGCTCGTGGCTTAGCGCAGGGACGCCGCCTGACGGGCCGCAAGATCGGCCTGACCAACCCCAAGGTGCAAAAGCAGTTGGGCGTGGACCAGCCCGACTTCGGCGCC
Source organism: Alcaligenes sp. RM2 (assembly GCF_052931795.1). Classification (NCBI taxonomy): domain Bacteria; kingdom Pseudomonadati; phylum Pseudomonadota; class Betaproteobacteria; order Burkholderiales; family Alcaligenaceae; genus Alcaligenes; species Alcaligenes sp. RM2. The sequence goes on along the minus strand of NZ_JBRFIO010000001.1, from coordinate 140,077 downwards.
CTGTTTGCCGACATGGCCTATGGCGATGGCGACACCGTCCCCTTCGAACGTGTATTGCAGCCCAAGATCGAGGCCGAAATCGCCCTGATTCTGGAGCGCGACCTGCCCCACGCCGACACCAGCTTTGCGGATGTCGCCACCGCCGTAGGCTGGGTCATGCCTTCTTTGGAAATTGTGGGCAGCCGCATCGAAAACTGGGACATCCGCTTTGTCGATACCGTGGCCGACAACGCCTCCAGCGGCCTGTATGTGCTGGGCGGACCCGCCCGTCGCCTGGATGGTCTGGACCTGCGCGCCGCCCGCATGACTCTGCTGCGTAACGGCGAAGCGGCCTCCAGCGGCAGTGGTGCCGAGTGCCTGGGCCACCCCTTTAATGCAGCCGCCTGGCTGGCCCGCACCCTGGCCAAACTGGGTGATCCGCTCAAGGCCGGGGATGTCATTCTGACCGGCGCTCTGGGCCCCATGGCGCCGGTGGCCAGCGGCGATCACTTTGAAGCCGTGATCGAGGGCATAGGCTCGGTATCGGTCACCTTCAGCGCAGGCTAAGTCCTCTTTGTTCGGAGTAACACACATGACAAACCCCAAAATTGCCGTCGCCATTATTGGCTCGGGCAATATCGGCACCGACCTGATGATCAAGGTACTGCGCCAAAGCAAATACCTGAGCATGGGTGCCATGGTCGGTATCGACCCCAGCTCGGACGGCCTGGCCCGTGCGGCACGGCTGGGCGTGCCCACCACCCATGAAGGTATTGAAGGGCTGTTGAAGCTGCCCAACTTCCAGGACATTCGCATTGTGTTCGATGCCACCAGTGCCGGGGCCCATGCCCGCCACAATGCGCTGCTGCAAGAACACGGCATCAAGGTGATTGACCTGACGCCTGCCGCCATTGGCCCGTACACCGTGCCCGTGGTGAACCTGGAAGACAATCTGGACGCGCCTAATATCAATATGGTGACCTGCGGCGGACAGGCCACCGTGCCCATCATCGCGGCCATCTCGCAAGTCACCCCCGTGCACTATGCGGAAATCATTGCCTCCATCTCGTCCAAGTCGGCCGGTCCCGGCACGCGCGCCAATATTGACGAGTTCACGGAAACCACCAGCAAAGCCATGCAAGTGGTAGGCGGCGCACAGGTAGGCAAAGCCATTATTGTGCTGAACCCGGCCGAGCCCCCGCTCCTGATGCGCGACACCATCTACACCCTGACGGATCCGGGCAAAGAGGCTGAAATCGAGCAATCGGTTGAAGCTATGGCAGCCAAGGTTCAGGCCTATGTGCCCGGCTATCGCCTCAAGCAAAAAGTGCAATTTGACCTGATCCGGGAAGACCAGCCCATCAATGTACCTGGTCTGGGCTTGCGCTCCGGTCTGAAAACGTCGGTCTTTATCGAGGTAGAAGGTGCGGCCCATTATCTGCCCGCTTACGCAGGCAATCTGGACATCATGACCAGCACCGCCCTGGCCTGTGCCGAGCGTCTGGCACAAACCCGCTTGCTGACGCAGGCCGCATGATTAGCAAGGACACGAACATGGCACACGACTCACAAAAAAAGCTTTTTATTTCCGATGTGACCTTGCGCGACGGCAGCCACGCCGTGCGTCACCAGTACAGCGTGCAGAACGCCATCGACATTGCCCGTGCCCTGGACCAGGCCAAGGTGGACTCGATTGAAGTGGCCCACGGCGACGGGCTGTGCGGCTCCAGCTTCAACTACGGCTTTGGGGCGCACTCTGATCTGGAGTGGATCGAGGCAGTGGCCTCGGTCGTGCAGCACGCCAAGATTGCCACCTTGCTGCTGCCGGGCATTGGCACCATTCATGATCTGAAAGCCGCCTACGACGCCGGCGCACGCATCGTACGCGTTGCCACGCACTGTACGGAAGCGGACGTCAGCAAGCAGTACATCGAATACGCCCGCTCGCTGGGCATGGATGCCGCCGGCTTTTTGATGATGAGCCACATGACCAGTCCGCAGCATCTGGCCGAACAGGCCAAGCTGATGGAAAGCTACGGGGCAACCTGCTGCTATGTGGTGGACTCGGGCGGTGCCTTGAACATGAACGATGTGCGCGAACGCTTCCGGGCCTTCAAGGATGTACTCAAGCCTGAAACCCAGACCGGCATTCACGCCCACCACAACCTGTCCCTGGGCGTGGCAAACAGCATTGTGGCCGTTGAAGAAGGCTGCGACCGCATTGATGCCAGCCTGGCAGGCATGGGCGCCGGTGCCGGCAATGCACCGCTGGAAGTCTTTATTGCGGCTGCCGAGCGCATGGGCTGGAACCATGGCACCGATCTGTACACCCTGATGGATGCCGCCGACGACATTGTGCGCCCGCTGCAGGATCGCCCGGTCCGTGTGGACCGTGAAACCCTGGCCCTGGGTTACGCCGGTGTCTACAGCAGTTTCTTGCGCCACAGCGAAGCCGCAGCCAACAAGTACGGGCTGAAAGTCGTGGACATTCTGGTCGAGCTGGGCAAACGCCGCATGGTGGGCGGACAGGAAGACATGATTGTGGACGTGGCGCTGGACTTGCTGCAGCGCCAAGGCGCCACAGCTTGATTCCGAGACTCTAAAAAAAGTTCTACCCCCGCTCAGCGCTGCCTTGCCGCGCAGTGAGCGGGTTTCTGCACCCTGAATTCGGGGCGGGCAGGGGGCAGAAGCAACAAGAAAAACGTCCCGGTCAACCGAGGAGACATAGCAATGACACATACTCAAGGCCGCAGACATGCGGTCATCACCGTGGCGATCTGCTTTCTGATCGCCGTTATCGAAGGCATGGACATACAGGCTGCTGGTATTGCCGTGAAAGGCGTAGCAGCAGAGTTTGGTCTGAATAAAACCTACCAAGGTTATTTTCTAAGTGCGGGCATTCTGGGGCTACTGCCCGGCTCCCTGATGGGCGGACGCTGGGCCGATAAATACGGTCGCAAGGCCGTGCTGATTGCCTCGGTCGCCATCTTTGCCCTGTTTACCCTGTTCACTGCCTGGGTCAATAGCCTGGCCATCCTGTTGATGGTCCGCTTTCTGGCTGGAGCAGGTCTGGGCGCGGCCATGCCCAATCTGATTACGCTGGCTGCCGAATCCGTCAAACCGGAACACCGTGCCCGTGCAGTGGGCATGATGTATGCCGGCATGCCTGTTGGGGCCGCCATTCTGTCACTGGTCGCTGCCTCCAACTTTGGTGAAAACTGGAAAAACATCTTCTATCTGGGCGGCCTGCTCCCCCTGCTGGTTATTCCTGTCATGGTATGGTTCCTGCCCGAATCACGCGAGTTCCTGCAGGCTCGACAAAGCCCTGCTGTCGTTCAAGGGCGCTTCCAGGATCTGTTCAGCAATGGTCTGGCCACCCGCACCCTGCTCTTGTGGGTCAGCTATTTTTTCACGCTGATGGTTGTCTACCTGATGCTGAGCTGGCTTCCTTCCCTGTTCCAGGAGCTGGGCTTTAGCCGCAAGCAAGGCAGCACAGCCCAATTCTGGTTCATGGTCAGCGCAACCGTGGGCACCGTCTTGTTAGGGTATCTGACCGACCGCTGGCACAAAACCCTGGTTATTGCACTGATGTACGGCGGTATTCTGGCTGGTTTGTTAAGCCTGAACGCCGCATCCGGCCTGACGCAGATGTATTGGGCTGCCGCACTGACGGGTGCGTTTGTGATTGGTTGCCAGGGCGTCTTGTATGCCTTTGGCGGTATTGTCTACCCTACTTCCGTACGTGCCACTGGCGTCGGCACCGCTGCAGCCGTTGGCCGTATCGGCGCAACACTGGGTCCAACCCTTGCAGGCATGTTGCTTAGCCAGGGATATGGAGCCGCTGGCGTCATCAGCTCGGCAATTCCCTGCATTATTGTTTCGGCCTTGTGCATGCTGCTGGTAGTCCGTCAGATCAGCCAGGAGCAAGTACGGGCATCCGACAGCCCCGCCCTGCCAGCCGCTGGAAAAGCGTGAGAACAGAGCCAATTGCAGCTTGGAACCCAGCTGCAACCTGGACACCAGCCCTCCTATAGTCAGCCCTTGCACCAAGGGCTGCGTTCTACCTGGAGGACGCACCCCACACATACGTAGTTCCCCAAGCTTGAATTCGTCTTCAAGCTTGGGGGCTGCTCGGGGGGACTGCCCCCTTCTTCAGCGATTTCCGTCTATGCAATCCACCTGGCCTCACTGGTGGCAATCCCCGACAAGAATGAAAACAAGAATAAAGAATGGCGGGATACAATGGCCGGCTGCTATTTGGCAGCCGAGATTTTTATAGCCAGGCTTGGCGCTGCAGCAGAAAACAACAAGGTGCCTGGCCCTGCACGGAAACACGGATGATGGACACAGTAATTCTTCTTCTGGTCGCCGCAATAGCCCTGCACTTTGTGCGGGCACGGTATCAACGCGGACGCATTATCTTGCTGGGTCGCCACTTGAGCAGCTTCCAGCTGGAACGTCATATGGAAACGCTGACGGAAGGCTATACCCGCGCGATTGGCGAACAGGACCCCTCACGCCAACTGCAGGTGTTGGAGATGTTTGCCCAGACCGAAAACGCGGTAGCCACCCAGATTCAATCCCTGGCTGACCTTCTGCAAAAAGAACCAGCAGAAAACACCCGAGTAGGCATGCTGCCCTTTTGCGTGCCCTATGCCGAACGCATCATCCCCTCCATGACGCGCGACTTCCGCCAGCTATTGCAGATTCATGCTGCCGGGCTGCGTCATATGGTGGACAACCCCGAACAGCTGGACCCAAAAAGCCGGGCCTTTCATCTGTCCGCCGAGCTATACCTGTTTCAACACAGCTGCCACTGGTTCTGCAAATCCCGAACAGTGGCAGATGCACGCCTGCTGGCACGCCATAAGGTGACACATCAAAAGGTGCTGGAGTCCGTGTCCACCCAAACCCGCAATGCCTATTTACGCTGGCAGGAACCCGCCACCAGCAAATAAAAAAAGCGGAGCCCCTTGGCTCCGCTTTTTTCTTCCTGCGTATCAGGGATACACAATCACAAAAGTTGCAGCCGCTTCCAAAGGCCCCGGTCTGACATCTGATTCGGTTTTATTGGGAAGCCGTACATACTGAGCGGTAAAACCGGTAGACAGTACAGCACCATCCGTCAGAGCCGGCCCTACAGAAGGCGCATAACGCGACGGCACCCAGGAGCCTGAAGGCGCAGGACCAAAAGGCAGGGGGTCAGATTCACCGCGATGAAACAAACGTACCCCGACTGCCGGGTTGCTTGAGAGCAAATAATTTTTATTCGTTGCACTATCCCTGGTGTCGGTGAAATAGATATTCAGTTTGGTGTCTTTGGTACACCCCGTTCCCTCAATCAAGAAATGGGCTTGCCCTGACGCACCTGAAGAGCGACTTGCACCTGCAGGCACAATCTGACCGGGATCAACGGGTCCCAGAACCACATTTTGAGTCAAGGTACTGGTCGAGAACTTACAGCTGGGCAGAGCAGGTTTGGGCAACTCAGGCACTTGCACGGTGCCGGTCAAAGCCGCCATGGGGTCCACGAATCCATTAATACAAAGCTGTGCATTAGCCGTGCCCTTTTGATTGGCTGTCATAACAAGGACTTTATTGGCTTCAGTAAAGGTCAGTTTGCCGCCTTTATATACCTTGTCATCAATAACCACCAGTTCAAAACTGTAGAACTGGGCCAGCGTGTAACTGGCCGTTGTTCGCGCTCGTAGCACAGAAATCCACGGGCTACTGGAAATAATCGTTCCCTGCGGAGCACTTGGTCCGATTGGCGTCAAAGAGACAGTGGAGGCGTACCCCGCCCAGCGAACGACCAAACCCAACCCTGGCATCCCACTCAAGGGAACTGCTTGATAAGCGTTATCCGCTATCTGCCCGCTTGCATAGACATTCACTGTTTCGCCGTGAGCAAGGGGCAGGTAGTACTCAGCATAGGCAGACGTACGCCCTACAATATCGCCATTTTTAAAGACGGTGCCGCTAGGGGCCATGCTCCAGCTTGAGCTGGCCGTCAGGTCTCTGGATCTGAAACAGCTCGTTGACTGAGCCTGGACTTGGCCCATCCCGACAAGCAGGGCAATGGGCAGCATCAGTGCTTTAGCCCACACGAATCGCTGGCGGGAAAACTCCTGCTTCCTGAGTATACGGCTCCACATACCACGCATCCCATTCATCAAAATTCGTTTGCAGCCCCTATCGGAGCCAATTAATGATGAAATTTTAAAAGCACGGTCTATTCAATTATTTAAGATTATTCCTAGAGTTATTTCTCCGCTCTTAATAGATACTCAAACCCAATCAAGCTTAATCGTCAAGAATTGCAAACCAAGCAAACAAGCCACTTGACAGAAAAAAACAATTAAAAAAAACATTCTCAATTAATAGGACTGCATTTTAAGAATAGTCCTAAATCTTTTCCCCGATTGATTTCCTAAACTTCAATTGTGCCCAAACAGAGCACACTCCTGGGAACCTTAGAGCGCCCCAAGGCGTACAACAAGGTTGCTTCGTTTGTCCAACAATCGGAAGTCAAATCAATCATGAAAAAGATCCTTTTCGGCCTCACTATCCTTTCCGCTTTTGCTGCTACCGGTGCCCAAGCCGAGCTCACGACTGCTGCCCGCGGCAACATCAACTTTGTGGGCAGCATCAACGCTGACAGTTGCACCGTGCGTTCTCCTGGTGCTTCCAGCTCCGGTGCCAACATGCTGGTCGATATGGGCCCTGTGTCGGCCAAGACTCTGGGCACGGAAGCGACGCCCGCTACCTCTACAGGCGGCATCACCTCGATTTCCAAGAACATCGATATGCAGATCGAATGTGCCACCGGCACCAAAGTTGAGCTGAAGCTGGCTCCTACCGCGACCTCCGGCAAGGGTATTGCTGTCACTGGCGGCGCCCAGAACGTGCAGATCATGCTAGTCAGCGACCAAACCATTCTGGACTTCACCAGCGGCACCGCCAAGCTGGAAGCTCCTTACGCTGACGGCGCCATCAACATTCCTCTGACCGCCTACTACACCCGCAAGGCCGGTGCTGACGTTGCTGATGTTGTCGGTGGCCAAGCCAACGCGACCGTCGCCTACGAGCTGTCTTACGAATAAGACTGCCTGAACCTCTGGCGAAGGGTTATCCCTTTCGCCAGAACTAACCCCTCAAGGAGAATGAACCATGTCCATCTTAACTTTCAAGAAACTGGCTTTTGGATGTCTGGCCCTGAGCGCTGCGCTGTTGAGCAACCAGGCCCAGGCATCCATCTCCTTGAGCGGTACCCGCCTGATCCTGCCCGAGAAGCAGCAAGAAGCGTCCATTGTGGTTCGCAACGACAATTCGCCCATCCTGGTTCAGTCCTGGCTGGAAACGAATACCGATCACGATCAAGCAGAACTCCCCTTTGCCATTACCCCTGCACTGGTCAAAGTTGCCCCTAACGGCCAGCAAGTGATGCGTGTGCTCTATGCCGGTGGTGACCAGGGCCTGCCTCGTGACCGCGAAACCGTGCTCTGGCTGAACATCCAGGAAATCCCACAACAAAGTCCCAGTGACAATCAGCTGCAGATAGCCATTCGCCAACGCATCAAATTATTTTTCCGTCCTGACGGCTTGCCCGGTTCGGCCGCCCAGGCCCCTGCCGATTTGCAGTGGTCCGTGGTCAACGCTCAGGGCGCACCTATGCTGGAGATCCACAACCCCAGCGCTTACCACGTGTCCATGTCCACCCTGCGCACTGCGAAGGGCCAGGAAATGGAAGACCCCGGCATGATTGCCCCTGGCCAGACCCGTCGCTTGCCCTTGGGTCGCTCCGGCGCACAAGACACCTTGCAGTTTCGTGCGATCAGCGACTACGGCAGCGCCGATCCCTATGAAGTTCGCCTGAACGGCCAAAGCAAAGTTCAGGCCCGCACCTTGAGCTCGGACACTCCGTAAGCCGGCGGCACGACCCGCCGCCCACTCCCCGCTTCTCACGTCTGACCCTTTCGGCTACTGGCACCCGGCCAGTAGCAGGAGCCCTTGCACGTCTTCAAATCGTCAATCACGCCCCCTGGGTGCAGAGTCATGTTCACAAAAAACCATCTGTTCTGCCATCGCATTCATCCCATCAGCCGCCAGCCACTGGCCGCGTTGCGGATTGCCTTGCTGCCCTGCATGGTATTTGCAGCTTGTGCTGCCCAGGCTCAGACGACCGCCTCCGTTACCGTGCCCGCTCCCGAAGAAAACAAGACAGAGCCCGTACAAGTTGCTGCTCTGGATAGCGGTGACTCCATGGCATTTAACATGGCCTTCCTGCAAGGCAACGCCTCCACCGCCGACTTGCGCACCCTGCTCTCGAGCAGCAACGTCGCTGAAGGCGTACAGCGCGTGGACCTGTACGTGAACCAGCAGCGTACCGGACGACGCGACATCACCTTCAAACGCAACCCGCGTACGGACGAAAACGAGCCCTGCTTTGACCAGGAGATGCTCGAGCAGATCGGGATTGATCTGAGCAAATTGCCCGCTCCCGTGTCGGCCGAGTCCACCTGCTTGCGTCTGCCTGAAATTGTGCCCGACGCCACGGTGGTCTACGAAAGTGCCCAATTGCGTCTGCTGCTGAGCATCCCGCAGATCTACCTGAGCCCCAGCAAACGCGGTTATGTTGATCCTTCTTTGTGGGACGAAGGCCAGACAGCTGCCTTTGTGAACTACGGTGTCAATGTACGCCGCGATCAAAGCAAAGGCATGTCCGCCACCAACCACCTGAGTGCAGACCTGCGCCTGGGTGTGAACATCGGCCCCTGGCGCATACGCAACAACTCCTACTACACCTCGGGCACCAATCGTTCCAGCTCCTTTACCAGCCAGAACACTTATGCCCAGCGCGATATCGTGTCCCTGAAAAGCCAGTTGCTGGCCGGGCAGACGTATACCCGCTCGCCCCTGTTTGACAGTGTGCGCTTTATGGGTGTGCAGATGCTCTCGGACGAGGCCATGCGCCCCGACAGCGAGCAGGGCTACGCGCCGGTTATCCGTGGCACGGCCGAAAGCAATGCCACGGTCGAAGTACGCCAGAACGGCTATGTGATCTACACCACCAACGTCGCCCCCGGTCCTTTCGCCATCAGTGACCTGGCGCCCTCGGGCTCGAACGGTGATCTGGAAATCACCATTATCGAAGCCGATGGTTCGCGTCGCATCTTGCGCCAGGCATTCTCTGCCCCGCCCTTGATGGTGCGTGAAGGCCGCCTGAGCTATGACATCGCCGCCGGTCAACTGCGCCTGAACGACGAAATGCAGGAGCGTCCCCACTTTGTCAGCGGCTCCATGCTGTATGGCGTCAGCGCCAACACCACCCTGGCCGCCGGGGTGCAGGTGTCCAAAGACTTCAATGCCTATTCCCTGGGGGTCGGCATGAACACCCAGTTGGGTGCGGTCTCGCTGGATGCGACCCGCTCCACCAGTCGTGTCCAGGGCCAGCAATCCCAGGGCACCAGCATGAACCTGCGTTACAACAAGTTCATCGAGGCTACCGGCTCGAACGTGTCCATCAATATGCGTCACGACTTGAGCCGTGGCTATCGCACCCTGTCCGATCACGTCACCGCCACAGAAGCACCAGCGCACTTGCGCCTGTACGGTCAACGTGACTCGCGCCAGCGCATCGATGCCAATATCAGCCAACCTGTAGGCGGTGGCAATCTGTACCTGAGCGCTTCCTACAACAAGAACTGGGAGAACAACTCCTCCAATAGTTTGTCGGTGGGCTACAGCAACCATATCGGCAAGGTGAACTACAACCTGTCGTACACCCGTACCCGGAACCTGCAGTCTTCCTTTGGTCCTTCGCGCTCGCACGACAACGCGGTCATGCTGACTCTGAGCATTCCCCTGGGCAGCGGACAAAATGCACCGCAAAGCTTCACCACGGTCAGCCACGACAATAGTGGCAATGCTGTCCAGGCCGGTGCCAGCGGCCTGCTGCCTACCGAGCGCGAGATCAGCTACGCCGTTGCTGGTGGCCGCAGTGCTGCCGGTGAAAGCAGCGCCTCGGTCAACGTAGGAACAGCAAGCTCTTTTGCCCGCATGAATGCCGGCTACTCCTATGGTAGTCAGCACAGCTCCGGCAATTTCTCGGCCAATGGTTCGCTTGTCGCGCATAGCGGTGGGGTAAACCTGGGGCAGGCGCTGGGCGAGACCATCATGCTGGCCAAAGTAGAGCCGCCTGTAGCCGGGGTAGGCGTATCCAGCCACGCAGGTGTCAAGACCGGCTCGAACGGCTACGCCATCATCCCCAATGCCACCCCCTACCGCAGCAACCACGTCAGCCTGGATACACGCAACGCCCCGCGCAATGCCGAATTCGACAACGCCGTGCAGCAAATCGTCCCTACCCGCGGTGCGGTTGCCCTGGCTACTTTCAAGGCCGAAGTCGGTTACCGCGTACAGTTTGAATTGCGCGATGAGCAAGGTGCAGCGTTGCCCTTTGGCGCCATGGTGCGGGATGCCGCCGGCCAGCAACTGGGCATGACCGACCCGCGTGGCCGTATCCTGACCATGGTCTCCCCTGAACAAATGCGCGGCTATCTGGATATCAGCCGTAATGGTCAGCTGTGTCGCGCCCGCTACGAGCTGGCCGAACAAGCCGAAAGCCTGAACTATCAGTTGCTTCGCCTGAACTGTGTCAAGCGTGAACCCGATCCCATGCTGCCCGGCGATCTGGCCAACCAAGGCGCAAGCCAGGACGGAACAGTATGAGGCCCGTTCAGCTAAGAGGCAGCCCCATGCGAGAGAACCTGCCCTGCATGCAGGTTCCTCGCTTTCCCAGCGTCTTGCTGGGTGCCTTGTCCTTAATCCTTATCCTGTGTGCCTCCTTGGGCACCGGGGCATATCTGTATGCATCGGCTACGCACCTGATTTCCGAGTACCGTCGGCAACTGAACGGTGCTGCCGACCACGCCCAATTATTTTTTGACCAGCGTGAGGTCCTGCTGCGCGCCGTGGCCGCAGCAGCGGTTTCTCCCGACACCGTGCAGCTCTCGTCCAATAGACAAAACCTGGAAACGCTCGACACCCCGAACAATGGCTCAGCCGATCACTACGTCTTTTTACTGACGCGCCGCCATTGGAATGCCATCCATCGCACAGGCACCTTGCGATACAGCGAGCTGGATCCTGCCCGAGACTACCGTCTGGAGCGCGACGGCCAGGGCCGGTTCTGGGAACCACAGGCGAATGCGCTAGCCACACGCCTGAACACCATCAATAAACAGCCTCACGCCCGTCAAGTTCCCGTACTCTGGCTACACCAGGACAATGACTCTTTCTCGCAGTTGGTGGCTTACACCCCTATAGACAGAGAAAACCGTCAGGGAGCCTGGTTGGGTCTTGAACTGAACAATATCGACCGCGCCCTGACCTTGACGCCACCACCACCTGGCACGGAATACATTTTGTTCGATATACGCGGGCAAGCTGTTTTGTACAGCAGCTCCCCGCCTGATGCGTCCGAGTTGCGCTGGGTTCAGCAAGACTACTTTGGTTTTGACGGCAAAGGCTGGCCCAAACATATCATCCTGAGCAAATCCATTGGGACGGGCGGCCTGCGCGTACTCTACGCCCTGCCCACCAAACAGTTATTGCACGATGGCCGCAATGCCTTGATCACGGCCTTGCTGACCCTCACCGTCTTTACCACCGTTGTTCTGGTCGGCGCTTGCCTGATACGGAGGCGCTTGTTGCTACCTGCGCGCCAGCAGCAACAAAGCCTGGTCGATAGCGTGTCCTTGAATCGCAAGCTGGTTGCCATGGCTCCTGTCGGCCTGGCCCTGGTCGACGCTCAAGGTGAAGTGGTTTTTCAAGAAAACCTGCAGGCACGCACCTGGATGCAAGGTGATGATCAATGGCGTACGCGCTTACCCGGTGAGCATGAGCCCAGCACATGCACCGACGTTACCCTGAAGGACGGGCGCAGTGTACGTGTCCATGCCATCAGCTTGCATTACCGCGGACAGCCCGCGGCTCTATGCTCCATTATTGACGTCACCGCTGAAAAAGCCGAAGAGGCTGCCCTGCGTCACTCCCGCCAACTGGCCGAGAACGCCAACATCGCCAAAACTCAATTCCTGACCACCATGAGTCATGAAATCCGCACGCCCCTGTACGGAATTCTAGGGACGCTGGAGCTCCTGTCTCTGTCCGAAAAGCAGCAACACCCTTCGCCCTATCTGGACACCTTGCGCCGCTCGGCCGAAACACTGTTCCGGGTAGTGGGTGAATCGCTGGACCTGTCTCGTATTGAAGCGGGGCACGTCACCCTGGAACCGCGCGAATTCTGTGCGCAGGAGCAGGTGGATGAAACTATTGCAGCGTTTGCTGCAACCGCACAAAACAAGGGCTTGCTACTGTATTCCATCACCCCTGTCAGGGCCCTGGTTCCCACTATTGGTGATCCCCTGAAGATTCGCCAGATTCTGAGCAACCTGATCAGCAATGCCATCAAGTTCACCACTTCTGGCCATGTGGTGCTGCGTCTGCATACTGAACCCCAGCCGGGCAACCGCCTGTTACTGCGCTTTCAGATTACGGACTCCGGACAGGGCATCAGTGCAGAGGTTCTGCCCAAACTGTTCCTGCCCTATTTCAGCCTTAACGAAGGCAGCGCCAACAAGCAGCCTGGCACGGGTCTGGGCTTGCCCATTTGTCAGCGCCTGGCCAGCCTGATGGGCGGCTCTCTGTCTGTGGTCAGTGAACCGGGCCTGGGCACCAGTATCACGTTTGAAGTGATTCTGCCTGTGGCCTCCCCGCCCGGCACAGCTCCGGCTCCCGAGTCCCAATTGGCGTTCCGCCCCGTTTATGTAACTGGAGACATCCCGGAAATCGTTTCCAACGTCAGCAAATGGCTCCGTCATTGGGGTGCCTATGCCCTGCCCTACACCGGGCAAGTCGCCAAACCGGGGGCTGTGCTGGTGCATAGCTGGCCGTCTTTTGCCACCAGTACACCTGAGTGGACTGGCCGCCAGGTCATGGTTCAACCCAATACCCAGACCCAACCCCCTCAAGCCGATAATCCCGACTGCTTCTACACTGCCTCGACCGCCATGAAACACATCATGCAAGCGGTGCAGCAGGCTCAAGCGCTCGATTGCGCGCCTCAGCCGACCAAAGAGACATTAAAACCCTCCGTACGCCCCCAACGTGTACTGGTCGTGGACGACAACCCGGTTAACCGGCAAATTCTTCAGGAGCAATTGACCTTGTTGGGCTGCACCACCCATCTGGAAGCCAGTGGCGAAGCCGCCTTGACCCTGGCCAACAAAGATCGCTTTGATATTGTGTTTACCGACCTGTTCATGCCCGGCATGGATGGCTACTCTCTGGCCCGCGCCCTGCGTGCGGAAGGCTACCAGGGACGCATTATTGGCATTACCGCCAATGCCATTCTGGACAAAGACAAAGAATGGTCCGCCGCAGGCATGGATGCCCTGCTGATCAAACCTCTGCCCATGGCCGCCTTGCGCGACAGCCTGCAGCCTGCGACTCTCTAGACCTATCCGACCATCTGCAATTGCTGCGTCGTGACCACGGCGCGGGACGGTATGATACGGCAGGAATTGCCCAACACGGCGACCTCACGGAGAACCATGGCCAACTCACCTTTTAATCGTATGACGCGGCGCTCGCGTGGACACACACGGCTATTGCTCAGCGTTATTCCTGTCTCCTTCATTTTGCTGGGCGCTCTGCTCGTAGGCGGGCAGCATTTTTTCAGCCAGGAGCGCCATCGTCTGAAATCTGATTTCGCCGTGACGGTAGCTTATATCCACGAACAGGAACGATTTTTAGCGCAGCTCAAGGCTGATGCTGCCAAACTGCAGGCAGGGCCAGAGCCGGAACCGCCGCCGGTAGAAAGCGGCCGCTCCGTCAATATCTGGCGACCCACCGCCAGTGTCTCCTTTTCCATGATTTGCGAGCAGCATTGCCGTGCCCCCAAAGAGGCCTACGGAACCTTGGGTGCCGATCTGGCCGACAGCTTTGCGTCCTTTTGGGCCAGATCCTATTTTCCGTCCGGCTACCTGTTCCTGTTCCATCCCGACATGGAGGACAGCCTGAGCATTCCGGAGCTGGAATCCTCCCGCACAGATACGGTCCTGCCTATTGCGTCGCACAAAGAAGCACGCGACCACGTCCAGCCCTGGAGCACGCCTTTACCCGGTCCACAAGCAGTGAAGTGGGTTTCCCTGCCCGACCACCCCTTGCATATGCTGGGCATCATCCCGGTTGCCTTGCCCGGACTGCCCGTACCTGGTGCAGACCCGGCCCGATTCCAGGCCATGAGTCTGTTTGACAAAGGCAGGCTGCGGGAATTTTTCAATCAGTCCGAAGCGCCTGTCGGGTATCGATTCTGGCTGCACCATACCCAGCAAGGTTTGCTGATCGGTAAAAACGACTCCCCTGATTTACAGCACGATGGTTTTAGCATCAGCTGGCGGGGCCTGGCCTTTCAAATGAGCGATCCCTCCGGCACCTGGACAGGGCGCTACCTGATCAGCCCCAGTCAGTTGCTGGACAGCACATGGGTGCCCCTGGGCACGGTCGTATTTTTATTGCTGAGTTTGCTGGGCGGCATGGCTTATGCCCGCTGGTACGGGCGCCGTGTGGTGGAGCCAGCACGTCAGGCCCAACGTGCACTGCTGGAAAGCCGGGACTTCAACCGCAGCATCATTGATACCTCGCCGGTAGCTCTGTGCGTGATCAGCAAAGAAAAACGGCAGATTATTTTTGGCAATGCCCAGGCACTGGAATGGCTGGGTCTGGATGCGGGGGATGTATTACCTGAACAGGCACCGCTAGCCTTGGCCCTGAACACCTTGCAGCAACAGGGAGCGCAGGCCACCGAAGGCAAAGTAGATTTAGCAGATGGACGCAGCCTGCATTTGGCCTGCGCACCCAGCCGCTACCATGAGCAGGACGTTCTGCTGTGTGTGTTGATGGACCTGACGGCACAAGAAGAAATCCAGCGTGAACTGGAACGCGCGCGCGCGGCCGCCGATGAAGCCAGTACGGCCAAATCCGCTTTCCTGGCCACGATGAGTCATGAGATTCGCACGCCTCTGTACGGCGTTTTGGGCTCCCTGGAGTTGCTGTCCATGACCGAATTAAATAGCCAGCAGCATCAACAGGTAGACCGAATTCAAGGTGCCTCGCGCCAATTGTTGCAGATCATCAGTGACATTCTGGATATCAGCCGGATTGAAGCGGGCCAAACTCATGTGCAGTCGGTGCCCCTGGACCCGATTGCTTTGGTCCAGGATTGCACCGCCACCTATACCGCCATGGCTCAGCAAAAAAACCTGCTGCTGTTTTGCCATATAGACCCGGATGTCCCTTCTTGCGTCCTGGGCGATCCTCTGCACATACGTCAGATTCTGAGCAATCTGATCAGCAATGCCGTCAAGTTCACTCAGGCAGGTCACATTATTGTGCGACTGCGTCTTGAGCAGATTGCCCAAGGAAAAGCCCAATTAATGTTTCAGGTGGCTGATAGTGGCGTGGGCATTGAGCACGAACGACAGGACAAGCTGTTTACCCCCTTTTATGTCGCCCATGCGGGCGAGCACACCATACGAGGAGCAGGCTTGGGCCTGTCCATCTGTGCCCGTCTGGCCGAACTGATGGACAGTCAGATTCAGTTAACCAGTGAACCAGGACTGGGCAGCAGTTTCTCCTTTACGCTGAATCTGGACATAGAGCCCAAAGAGGCCCAAACCCGCCCTGCCCCGAACCTGCATGGCATGAAGCTGCATGTGCGAACACCCCATGCCGAATTGTCCGAGTCAATCTGCAATTGGCTCATCCGCTGGAATGCCCAGGCACAAGCCCTGCTGCCCAGCGACTCTCTGACAGGCCAGGCCGAAGAGATCTTGCTGGATGTGATGATGCCCGGCAGCCAGCCGGTACCTCATTGGCTCGGCCCCTACCTCAGTGTCTCGGCACGCGATGGCAGTAGTACCTTGCCCGAGGCGGATGGCACCAGTCCCGAAAGCATCGCTCGTTCCCTGGAGCGCTGGCGGGCACAACAACATGCCACGCCGGCACAAATCCTGGAGTCCACGCCACCCGCCAAAACAGCGATCAAGCCCCCCAGCCGCCCAGGCCTGCATGTGCTGGTCGCTGAAGACAACCCGCTCAATCAGGCGACCTTGCGGGAACAGCTGGAGCGTTTGGGATATCAGGTAACCCTGGCTCAAGATGGCGAAGAGGCCTTGAGTCTGTGGGATGACAACAACCATGATTTGCTACTGACAGACGTCAATATGCCCAATATGACGGGCTACGAGTTGGCACGCCAACTGCGTGCACAAGGCATGAATGCACCCATCATTGGCATTACCGCCAACGCCATGCGCGACGAAGCCCAGCGCTGTACGCAAAGCGGCATGAACGCATGCCTGGTCAAGCCCATGAATCTGGCCACCCTGAGCAGTCTGCTGGAATCGTTAGCTACCTCACCTGTGCCCAAACGCTATCGGGATATTTTCCGCAGCACCATGAGCAAGGATTTACAGACTCTGGAACAAGCCCTGCAAGAGCAAAACGCGGCGCAAAGCCAGGCCGTCCTGCATCGCATGGCTGGAGCTCTGGTGGTAATGGGTCTGCATGAAATCGCGGACAGAGTGAAAGAACTGGAACAGAATTTCAGGCAAAATACTCAACAAACTGAAACACAAGTTCATACAGCCGCTGCCGTGTGCCAGGCACTACGCGAGCTGATTGAACAAGTCTAGCAAAACAGGCAAGGAAACCCGAATGCCCGCCATTCAGAAACTGCGCGTCATCATTGCAGACGATCACCCATTGATTTTGATGGGGATACGCGAGCTGCTGGGCCGCGATATCAACCTGAGCGTTGAGGCCGTAGCTGCCAGCCCCTCGGAGCTGGTCGAGCACCTGCAGAAAAACCAGCCCGATACCATCATTACCGACTACTCCATGCCCGGCGATGAGCAGTATGGCGACGGGATGCGCTTCATTTCTTATCTACGGCGCCACTTTCCAGACGTCAAACTGATTGTGCTGACCATGGTGTCCAACCCCATGATTATTTCTTCTTTGTACGATGCTGGCGTACAAGGAGTTGTCCTCAAACAGGACGAGCTCTCTGAAGTCCTGGTCGCCCTGCACTTGTTGCGCCAGGGCGTGAAGTACTACCCGGCCAATTTCAAGCAAGATACGCCCAAAGACGTGCTGACCAGCTCGGTACAGGAACGCCTGGAGTCCCTGAGCCCCCGGGAATTTGAAGTCCTGCGCCTGTTTGCCATGGGAGACTCCATCAGCGCCATTGCTGAACAATTAAACCGCAGCATCAAGACTATCAGCGCCCAAAAAGCATCGGCCATGCGCAAACTGAACGTGCATAACAACCAGGACCTGATTGCGTTCTGTACCCAGAACAACCTGTTCTCCTAAATACGCACAAGGCAGGGCCGGGCATGCTTGATTCATGTCGCCCAACGCTGACGCATCCACATATCCAGCTCAAAGGCGGGTGTGGGTTTGGCGAACAAATAGCCTTGAGCATAATCACAGCCCATTTGTCGTAAGCAATCCAGATCCTCCTGCTGCTCTACTCCTTCGGCGGTAACACGCAGGCCACGCTGCTTGGCCACCCGGATCCAGTCTTGTACCTGTTCGCTTTGCTCGCGACTGTGCGCCAAGCCATACACACTTTGCCGGTCCAGTTTGAGTTCTGAAAACGGGGCTGACATCAAACGTTCCATTGAGCTGTAGGCCACCCCGGCATCATCTTGCGCCAGCCCAAAGCCCATCGCTACCAGGCGTGAAGCCCCTAAAAATAAGGCGCAGGGCGTCCGGGTGTTGGAGTTTTCCAGCAACTCCAACGTAATCTGGCTGGCCTGCCCCTGCTGTTCCTGTACACAGGCCATCAGACGATCTGGCAGGCTGACATCATCAAGCAAATGAGTGGGCAGGTTCACTGCAACAGGCACCGACAAACCCTGACGACGCCAATAGGCCTGTAAACCTAGAACCTCTTGCAGCATATGCAAGAGCAAAGCCTCGTCCAGGCCATGCTCACTGAACCAGGGCAAAAACACATCGGGTGACAAGACACCCCATTGAGGGTGACGCCAGCGCGCCAGAGCCTCCAACGCAACCAACTGCTGGGACTGCACCGAGACCTTGGGCTGCAGCCACGCCTGAACCTGCTCCTTCCGCAAGGCATCGAGCAAAACGGCCCGCGTAATCAGCATCCCGCCCTGTTCAGCCTGAGCGCACCCGCTACGGCCCGAAAAGCCGTAAGGCCGGACTAGGCGGCTGCTCAAGGCCTTGCTGTCTACCGGAGCTGCGCTTGCTTTAGCAGAACGCCCGACAGCAGGGACAATGCGCCGGGGCATCCACAAGCCGGACTCCGAGCGAGGCTGACGAAGCAAGTTCATCACCATCGTAGGTGGCAGGTGAGAAGTGGATGGTGCGAACATGAATGTCCCCGGCTAACAATGAACAGACTGGAATTTCCAGGCCAGAATCGATAACTGAGATCGTAAGATTTCCTGCGGGCTAATGGCCTAGGAATAGTCTGAAAACCCCAGCCCTTGCCAGTGCAGCCCGCTCTTTGTATGAGCGGATGCCATCACAGGCCTAGTCATACATGAAAGTGACCACGGCCTCGGCCTGCAAACTGCCTGGTGTTACCGTGCCGCTTTGCACATTGGGCAATTGCACATACTGGGCGGTGATAGGCAAATACATATCAGATAAAGAGCTGCTTGTTGGCCCTTCCACGACGGGGGGACGGTCCGGCAAAGTGGAACCCACAGGCGCAGGCCCAAACCCGATTGGCTGCTGGCTATCCCGGTGATACAGACGCACACCAACCGACGGATGTGAAGAGCGCAAATAATTCTTGGGCTCCGAACTGGCACGAGTATCGGTAAAAAAGGCCTTGATCGTGGTACCTGCCGGACAGCCGCGGCCTACCAGTTCAAAGTTTTGTTCAGCGATCCTCCCCTCGCTGCGACTGCTGCCATATGCGGCCAACTGCGAGAGGGTGATGGGCGGCATGGACACCACCCGGTTCAGGTCCGCCGACGAACAGGTAGGAGCTGGAGGTTTGGGCATTTCGGGAATTCCACCCCCTTTTACCAAAGGCGCCATCAAATCAAGAATCCCATTAACGCAAATTGTGTTTCTGCCTGCTGAACTAGTCCGAGAAACAAAAGCAGTAACTGCCTGCTCATTAGTTACCTCAAGCTTCCCACCCTTATATTTTTCCGCGTCGATCACCACAATTTCGTATTTGAAATAATACGAAATCGTGTAGCTTCTGGGGCCTTCTCCAGTCAACATCTTCCCCAGATAAGGAACAGAAACCGGGGTTCCGTTAGGACGGACAGAAGAAGCAGTAAACGCGTAAAGGCTATAAAATCCATTCCAGGAAACTCGCACTCCCACACCAGGTGTTTTGGGCATAGGAATAGCGTTATAGGGGTGTTCACCACCGTTCACCCCCCCTGCATCCACACTGGTTTTGCGCTCGTATCCCGAATAAAAAAATGTCGAGTATGTCAGCGCCGAGGCTATTACCTGACCGTTATAGAACCCATTTCCATAAGGCTCAACCTTCCAATCATATAAATTCAAATCCGTATTTCTTATGCAATCCTCATTAGTTTGAGCAATAGTATTCACGGAAAAGCAGGTAATAAAACCGGCTACCAGCATTGAACACAACTTGCTTTTGAATTTTTTATTTCTCATGGGATTACCTTTTGTTAAATAGGTATGTAAAAAGACCCAGATACAATTTCACCAATTCATACCCCAACAAACCATAAGACTATTCCGATAGTGCTTTTTACCTACTGTCTAAATCTGTGAATCAAGCCGGCTAAAGCGCATAGATCAGAGGCCGGAAAGCTGCAAAATCGACCAGCTTTTCCCGTCCTCGACGCCCTCTGGTAAACCCCAGTATGTTTAGGCATCAATATTTTGTAGATTGAAAAAGCAGACATCTGAGTCTGCCAAAACACATGCATGCGCTGCCAACGTTGCCAGCGACATGCAGGCAATAAAGCCTCACTCCCTGTCACCAGGGGTGGGGCTTTTTTTGTGCGCGTCATCGGCGCATGCACGGTTTTGAAAACGATAAGGAGAGGACAAATGACTGTAAGTGTCAAAGACACCCTGGCTGCAAAAGGAATACACCCCAGTCCCGAACATCTGGCCAAGCTGGAGACCAAATGGCGCGAGATTCAAGCCATGAAAGGCAATCTGGAAGGTATTGCCATTGACGATGCCGACCTTGCTATCAAACACCTGGCCGGAGGGGATCACCATGAATAAGGAATTGCTTGAGCTAAGCGTCATTGAACTGGCGGACAAACTGCGCAACAAGGCTGTTTCTCCTGTCGAAGTGACTGACAACCTACTGGCCTACATCGACAAGTCGAACCCACAGACCAACGCCTACATTTCCGTCACCGCCGAGCAGGCCAGAAAAAGTGCCAAGCAAGCCGAACAGGACATCATGGCCGGCAAGTACAAGGGCGTGTTCCATGGTGTGCCCCTGGCGCTGAAAGACAATATCTACTTTGCGAACGAGGTCACCACCATGGCCTCCAAGATTCACAAGGACTTTGTCTCCAAGGACGACGCCACCGTTGCCACCAAGCTGCGCGATGCCGGGGTAATCTTCACCGGCAAGCTGAACATGCACGAATATGCCTGGGGTATCGACAACAACAACCCGCACTTTGGTGCCGTGCATAACCCCTGGAACCCTGATCGTGTCCCCGGCGGCTCCAGCGGTGGCTCCGGCGCCGCCGTTGCCTCCCACAGTTCCTACAACACGTTGGGTACTGACACAGCCGGCTCCATTCGCATCCCGTCGGCCGCTTGCGGGATTGTGGGCCTGAAACCCACGCACGGACGCGTCAGTAAATTTGGCGTCTACCCACTGGCCTGGACCCTGGACCACGTTGGCCCCATGTCCAAAACCGTAGCGGACGCTGCCGCGATGCTGGAAGTGATTGCCGGTTTTGATCCCCGCGACCCGACCTGCGCCAATGTCCCTGCCGGCTCCTACCTGAGCGCCCTGAACGGCAACGTCAAAGGTCTGCGCATCGGCATCATCGAAGACTACTTCTTCAAGAACGTCGACTCGGGAATTGAAAAAGTCATTCGCGACCGCCTGGCCGACCTGGAAAAACAGGGCGCCAAAGTCATCCCCCTGAAAGTGCCTGCCCTGCGCTACTCCGAATGGGCCGAGTTGGCCGTCAGCCTGACCGAGGCGGCGACCATCCACCACCAGGACCTGATCAAACGCCCAGAAGACTTTGGCGGTGACATTCGCTTCCTGTTTGAACTGGGCGAACTGTTCAGCGGCATCGACTACCTGCAAGCCCAGCAAGTACGCCGCGCCCTGAAACAGCAATTTACCGGCACCTTCAGCGACGTAGACGTCATCATCGCCCCCACCCTGCCTTGCCAGGTACCGGACATTGGCATGGATACCGTCAACATCAACGGAAAAACGCTGGACTTCATCGACGAAGGCATCCGCTTTACCGGCCCCAGCAACCTGACCGGTCTGCCGGCCGTCACGGTGCCCGCCGGTATCTCCAACGGCATGCCCGTAGGCCTGCAAATCATCGGCCCTGCCTTTGAAGAAGCACGCATCCTGAACGTAGCCTACGCCGTGGAATCGATGAAACCCCTGGCAGGACACCAACCCGTTCTGAAGCCTTAAGCCGACCCCGGCCCCACCTGTATGCATAGGCAAACGGGGCCGGTTTTTTTACACCAACAAGCCAGAACCCAGTTTGGGATTCTGGCTTGTTCTTTATGTATTTCCCAAGCCCCTCAAGCCCGCCGCCCGACCAATCGGCGGGTCAGAGTCCTTGCCGCCGGCGAACCATTGCGTAGGGATGCAAGCGCCCTTCTGTTTGACGGGGACGCTTGTGGCTGGTCCGGGGGACCAGTCACCCCCGGAGTTAAGGGCGCGCCCGGAGCAATGGTACGCCAAGGGCACCGGTGCGCAGCACCGGCAAGGGCTCAGCAGATTGGTCGGGCGGCGGGCTTGAGGGGCGTCTTGGCAAAAAAACCCAGATACTGACCAAGAATCAAGCTCCCACACTCACATCCAGACAATCAAACACCGCAGGCATCAAATGCGCCACATTCAATCGCGTCCTGTCCTTGAACTCCTTGCTGACGGCAAACGCACTGCCCGGCATCAGCAAAACCCCTTTGCTCTCCAGCCGCTGAATAAAGTCCGTCAAATCCGGCAGATCCGGATGCCGAATCCACAAGAACATTCCACCTTGCGCCTGCACCTCGAACTCCCAGCCGTATTCTTTCAGTACCTTTTGCGCAACTTGCTGATGCGTCATCAACTGGCGCTGAATCGCCTGCGTGTGCTTGGCATAAGTGCCATCGGCCAGAATCGTATTCACAAAACGCTCGCAAAACCCCGGTACGGCCACACTGGTCAACAATTTCAGACGCAGCAAGGACTCCATCAACTTCGGCCCACAAACCAGATAGCCGATACGCAAGGAAGCCGACAGCGACTTGGAGAAACTGCCTATATAGACCACATGCTCAAAATCCCCCAACCCCGCAAACGTCTGACGCACACCAGGGAAAAAATCCCCATACACATCATCTTCCACAATCAGAAAATCGTGTTCGGCTGCGCGCTTTAGCACTTCAAAAGCCACCTTGGGACTTAAACCCGCAGCAGTTGGATTATGAAACGTGCTATTGCAGAAAAAAGCCCGCACTTTGTGAGTCTGCAAAATACGATCCAGCGCCGCCACATCCGGCCCATCCGCCAGACGAGGCACCCCGACAGGTATCCCACCGCACAAACGAATCAGCTTGATCAAATTACTGCTGCAAGGCTCATCCACCAGAACATGATCCCCGGCGCGAATCACCGTGCGCGAGATCAGATCCAAGGCTTGCGTTGCTCCCAGGGTCGTCAAAATCTGCTGAGGGGAAACCTGGATCAAGGTCGATTGACGCAGCAAAAGGGACAACTGCTTGCGTAACGGCAGATACCCATGAATATCGCCATACTCCACCAAACCACTACGGCCAGATCGGGCCGTTTTGCGTATGGCCTTGGCCAGCATATCCGTATCCCGCCAAGGCAGGGGCAACCAACCACAGCCCAGCTTGCACTGCTCGGGCCTGGCCTGCAGCAGTTTAAACAAGGGATCCATCGGGGCTTCGGACGGCAGAATGGGCAGGTCCTCGTTCAAACCGGACCAGCGGGCCACAAAATAACCGCGCCCTTGCAAGGCCTCCAGCATGCCCTCACCCACCAGACGGGTGTACGCACTGACGACTGTGTGATGGCTCAAACCCTCCCTTACCATCATCTTGCGAATCGAAGGTAACTGCTGCCCTACCGCCCACTCGCCCTGGAGGATGGCGTCCTTCAAACGCTCGTGAAAATCCATACCTGCCTGCTCCCCAAACACTGTTAGAAAAAATTAGCTAACAGTTTTCAGGATAGTACACCGACTGTTCGAGACAGGGGCCCCCGACAAGGCCAAAATCCCCACCAGCATGTGCAGGCGTGACCCGCATTTTCTCCTGCACATACAGAACGCGTTGCATCACACTTCCGCTGTTCCTGACTGCACGATCAGCCTCAATATCCCTCACCACGTAGCACCATGACTGCCACCCACCTTCCTTACAGAACCTACCTTTACTTCCTGGCCCAATCCATCAACCTGACCACTGCCGTCATGTCTGTCACCATGGCTGCTTTGGTAGGTGGCAGTTTGGCTCCCGAGCCCTGGTTATCCACCGTGCCCTACGGTTTTCAGTTCCTGTTCGTGATGCTCTTTACCCTGCCCGCCTCCAGATTGATGGCTGCCATAGGTCGTAAGAAATCCTTTCTGCTGGCAAGTCTGCCTTTGGCTGCATCGGGGGTGGTGGGCTATTGGGCGATCGAAATGAAGCAGTTTTCCTGGCTGGTAGCCTCACACGCTCTGCTGGGAACCTATATTGCCTTTGCCAACTTCAATCGCTTTGCGGCCACGGACGGACTGAACAGCACCTTGAAACCACGAGCCATTTCATTAGTTGTGGCTGGCGGGGTGATTGCCGCCGTGTCTGGCCCGATGCTGATACGGGGTTTGAAAACCAGCAGCTTCGGACAGGAATTTGCCGCCTGCTATGCTGCCTTCACCGTACTGGCTGGGGTGTCGCTACTCCTGAATCTATTGATCAAGGAAGTGAAGCCGGTCCAGAGCACCACACTCAAAAAAACCAGTCGTGGCCAGACACTTGGGCTGGTGCTGCACAACAAGACTCTGGCCATTGCTATCTGCATTGCGGCCATAGGCTACGGCATCATGAATCTGCTGATGATTCAGGCATCCATGCATATGTCCCACCTTCATGTGCATTTCTCCGACATCAGTACCGCCATTCAATGGCACGTTCTGGCCATGTTTGCCCCCTCTTTTTTCACCGGCATTCTGATCCAAAGGTTTGGTCTGAAAACCATTGCCATCAGCGGCATCGTACTTTTGCTGCTTAGCAGTCTGATCAATATCGTGGCCCACGGCTATACAGCACTTAGCCTGTCTTTACTGATTTTGGGATTAGGCTGGAACTTCACTTATGTGGGCGGCAGTGCCTTGCTGAGCAACAGCCTGGAAGACAAACCGCAGGCTTTGGAAGTACAGGGCCTGAATGATCTGGGCGTTTCCATCTGCGCCACACTGGGTGCCTTTGCCCCCGCTTTTCTGTTCAGCTTTGCAGGCTGGAGCGGCACCAATATTCTGTCTGCCTCCATCTGCCTGTTGCTGCTGCTTCTGTCGCTGATCTACATCCCGCCCCAACAGTCAGGCAAGCCGTGAAAATCAGATAGTTCTTAATTTTTTGCCCGCATCCACATGGTCCAATTTCAGTGCAGCACAGACTCAGGCAGTGCAATCACATTGAGTGACCTCACCGTCCAACACAGGCAACACAGGCCTGCATTGCCGAACCTGGCTGCAACGCTCGAACCCAATGCTCGTCCCCTATAAAAGAACCTGAATAAAGATAGTCGAACGTCTCGAGGTGTTTATGCGATTCGCTGTTTCCGGCGCGGCCATTCTGGTCGCCTTTTTTCTTTCCGCTTGCCAAACTACCCCCTCGATTCGGCCCGCCCAGGAATCCACCGTGTCCAGCAAGGAAGACAAGTGCTTTCAAGAGTTCGCCGCGCTGAAAGAGCTGGACCCCGTTTCCTATGAAAAATATCGACAGCAGATGCAGACCATTGATGAAAACTTTGGCATTTACAAAGCCAATGAATCCCTGATTGATGAAAATGCGTCTGAAATCATGCTGACCGAAGTCAACAAAATGCTTTCCCTGGTTTGCATCCGGATCAATAACGCCGTCTATACCAATATGGTCGATCGCGTTCAATCCCTGAACAAGCTATGAAAAAGTACTTCAACGCCGCCCTGTGCTGCACCTTGCTGATTTTCTATGAAGCCTCTCACTCAGTTGGAACAGGACTACTGGACCGTCTGGCCCAGGAAAACATCATTGGCGATGGTCTTGCGCGCCCCCAACCCACCCCAAATCCCATACAACTAAACACAGCCCCCTCTTTCGCTATCGATTCTGATGAGGACAAAAGCCACACCTTGCTCCGGAACGAACTGCATCAAGCCAACACTCAGTTGATCACCTTGCAGCAGCGCCTGTCGGATACTGAAAACCTGAACAGCCAGCTACAACAGCAATTACAGCAGTTACAGGCAGAGCCGGATGGCTCTGTGGTCCTGGCGCCCATTGCTATCGATCAGGAGCAGAATCAAGCGCGGATCAAGGAATTAAGTCAGCGTCTGGAAGAGGAGCTGAACCAAAAGCATGCTTTGGCTTCAGAACTGGAAAGCCTGCAAAGAGACCGAAGCCTGGAGCTGTCTAATGGCCAGTCACAAAACAACCGGCTTGCCGCGAATGCGGCTGAAATCGCCACACTCAAGAAAGAAATTGATGGTCTGAAAGAAGCGAAACAGGATTTGCAGCACCGATTGGTCGCGCAGGCTCTTACTGCCAGCAAGGCCGACACTGCCGGGACGCCCAGGCGCATGATCGTAAATGATGCTGCCTCGCCGGATATCCGTCTTAGCTATGCCATCGGTGCCTGGTATGCGGACAGTGCGCCTCACGAGACGCAAAAGCTGGCCTCCATCGGCAAAACACTGGATTTGCAAGCCTTCTCACAAGGCTTCAGCGACAAGATCGATCAACGCCTGCAGCTGTCCTCCAGCATCATTTCTGTGGAGCTGGCCAACGTAGACAAGTTATTGGAGCAAGCCATGCTGTCCAAGAACGAAAAGCAAGCCAAGTCTGTTCTTGCTGCGGCTGGGGTAGAAAAAGGAGCAGTCACAATGCCTAATGGTGTGGTCTACAAAATCTTGAGCAAGGGGAAGGCTCCCATGGTCACCGCTAGCAGCGATATCTTGTTTGAGCTGGATGAAGAACTAGGAACGGGTGAAGTGTTGGCGGCCAGGGAAAGCAAAACCAGCCTGACCAGGGATCTACCGCCACTTTTCCAAGATATCGTCAAACAGCTGGGTATTGGTGGTTCTGCAAGAATCCACATTCCTATCACCGAAGCTCATGCCGACACAGGCGTGCCGCCCGGCTCGGTATCAATCACCACGATCAAGATTATTGGCGTGAAATAAGGCTGGAGTAGCGGTACCGACCCTTTTTACATCAAGGACCAAGGAGCAGGTATCGGGTATCGAGTATCGAGTATCGAGTATCGAGTATCGAGTATCGAGTATCAGTATATTTTGAGCACAGGATGGCGGCTCCAACACAAAAAAGAGCCGCCAAACCTGTCACTTAACGGGCGGTATAGCCTCCGTCCGCCACCAGACATGCTCCCGTCATGAAGCTGGCCCCCTGCGACAGCAGGAAGGCAATAGCATGGGCAATTTCGTCAGAATGGCCCAAACGTCCAATAGGATGCTGAGTCACCAGATCAGCCCGCGCCGCCTCGTCGTATTCCGACAGAATCGGCGTATCCACATAGCCGGGATGGATCGTATTGATGCGTATGCCTTTGGAGGAGTATTCCAGCGCTGCGGCTCGGCTCAACCCCACTACCCCATGTTTCGCCGCGTTATAGCCGGGCAAACGGGCATTGGACACCAGGCCCATGATGGACGACATATTCACAATCGCCCCACCACCCGCTGCCAAAATAGCCGGAATCTGATAGCGCAAGCCATAGGCTACGCCATTCAGATTGGTATCGATCAGGCGATGCCAATCATCCAGATCCATCTCCCCAACCGGCTTGGAGCCGCCCAGAATGCCTGCATTATTGACAGCAAAGTGCAAAGCGCCGAAATGCTCAATGGCACAATCCACCAAGGCTTTCACTTGCTCGTGCTTGGTCACATCGGCTACTTGGGCTACCGCCTTGCCACCCGCTTGTTCGATCTCCTTGACCACCTCCTCCAGGGCACTACGATTTCTACCGGACACCACCACAGACAAACCATTCGCAGCCAGCACACGTGCGGTTGCAGCGCCAATACCTGACGTTGCCCCCGTCACCAAAGCAGAGTGACCAGAGAATGAATACTTCATTGTGGAACTCCTTAAAAATAGGCCCCAGTAAAAGTGGGGCCCGGATTTTCGCTGGCTAATTTTGGATTGAAATACTGATTTTGTTCTCGCAGCGACGTGATCCCCCAACTCAAATAGAGGTGTAGCCCCCATCGGCCACCATGCAGGCGCCCGTCATGAAGCTGGCACCATCCGAAAGCAGGAAAGCAATGGCATGGGCGATTTCATCCGCATGACCCAAACGACCAATCGGGTGCTGGGCCACCAAAGCAGCGCGCGCGGCCTCATCAAAGCCCGACAGAATGGGGGTATCCACATAACCGGGGTGGATGGTATTGATGCGTATGCCTTTGGAGGAATACTCCAAAGCCGCAGAACGGCTCAGGCCGACGACTCCATGCTTGGCCGCGTTGTAGCCGGGCAATGTCGGATTGGCAACCAGGCCCATGATGGAAGACATATTCACAATGGCGCCGCCCCCTGCCGCCAAAATGGCGGGGATCTGATAGCGCAGGCCATAGGCTACGCCGTTCAGATTAATGTCGATCAGGCGACGCCAGCCATCCAGGTCCATTTCGCCAGCCGGGCCGGAATCCCCGCCCACACCGGCGTTATTGACGGCAAAGTGCAAGGCCCCGAAATGCTCAATGGCGCAGTCGACGGCTGCTTTCACTTGATCAGGCTGGGTGACGTCCGCCACATTGCCCACGGCCTTGCCACCGGCCTGCTCAATTTCCTTGACCACGGCCTGCACGGCATCAGCCTGTACGTCGGACACCACGACCGACAAGCCATTGGCCGCCAGCATACGGGCCGTGGCGGCACCAATGCCGGAGGCCGCACCCGTTACCAGAGCAGAGTGGCCGGAAAATGAATACTTCATGCTTGAAACTCCTTCAAAAATTCATTCACGCCAAATCTCAGGATTTGCGCTGACGATTCCTGGATGCCGTACCGCCGGTGCTGGCTGACTGGGATGCCGACGCTTTTGAAGGCGACTTGGCTGCAACGGATGAGGAGCCAGCTGCGAAAGCCGCTTTTTCAGCTGCTGCTTTAGCAGAGGCAGGAGCAGCTTTGCTGGGCGCAGCGGTTTTGGCTTCTACCTTTTCCACCAGCTTGGCTGCTGCCTCCCCGCCTTTAGCGGGAATGCCTGCTGCGGTTTGAGCTAACGGCTTTGCTGTCGACTTCACAGCCGGTTTCACTGGCTCTGCCACAGCCGGTTTTGCAGCTGCTTTAGCGGCTGGCTGCGTTTTACTTGCCGAGCTTGCTGTCTTTGATTTGGCTTGCGTCGCTTTAGAGGCTTGGGCACCGGTTTTCACTGGTGTTGCTGCCGTCGCCATCAAGGTCTGAGCGACAGATTTCACCGGCGCAGGAGCTGCAGCTTTCTCGGCCGCTGATGCTGGGGTCTTGGCTGCCGTCTTGGCCGCCGTGTTCACTACAGGCTTGGTGCTTGCCTCATCCGGTTTCCCTGCCTGCTCCTGCTGTTTGGCAGCTGACTCGAACAAACCCAACACTTCTTCAGACGCCTTGACCACCGCCTCGGGAGCGGCATCCTGCTCGTCTATAGCACTGATCAATTTCTTGATCAGGGATGCCACCAGACGGATTTCCTCGGGCGTCTGCTTGCTAAGCAAATGGGGAATCGCTTCCACGGCCTTATGACCGTGGTGCGCCAGCACCAGGGCCTGCTCGCGAATTGCAGCACGCATTTTTTCAATATCAAAATTGCCCGTGTCGTATTGCTCGCGCAAACGCATGGCGGCATGGTGATAACGCTCGTCCACGCTGTTGCGCTGCTTGGCAATATGGAACAAACCACGCAGTGCTGCTTCCAGCAAACCGCCTTCGTTCAACAAGCCATCCAGTCTGTGCATTTGCTGGCGTACAAAGGCCAGATGCTCGGGCGAACTGCCTGGATGGGGACGCGCCGGGATGGAATCGCCCGGTGCATGACCGGCCAGGGCCATCAGCAAAGGAGAGCCATAGACGGTGTCGAACCAGATCTGATAGATGCTGTCGCGACGATCACGGTAATTATTCAAGACCCGTTCCATAGCCTGGGAGAAATTCTCCTGCGCCTCCAGGAAGGGATTATCTTCATCCACAGTCTGACGCTGCTGTGCGATATTCTCGGCCCATTGGTGGATTGTTGCGGCCCAGGGGTGGGCGCTGGTCCAGGACTCGTAAGACAAGCGCATGGGATGCAATGCTTCCAGCAGCGCAGCGGTATAAGGCGTGGTCAACGCTTTTACCCAAGGCTGCAAGGTGCTCTTGTAAAAAGCCAGATTGATCTCCGACAGACGGGCAGCGGCAGCAAAGCGGCGATCAGATTCGGGATCAGGCTGCACAATCTCGGCAATTTCAGCCAGGCTGCTTTGACGCACCGACATCAGATAGGGGTCATCCAATAAGGTGTCGTCGTCAGGCGTTTCCTCGACAGTGGCCCGATAAATTCCGGCGGGCAACAGGTCAATTTGATCAATCGTGCTGGCAAATTTGCGGTGCTCTTTGCTGCCCACACTGCCCGACACGAAAATACCCAAGTGCCCGATACGATCATGGGTCGTGAACACAATGGTCTGGTCGTGACTGCGTACATCATCGTCGTCCAGATACAAGTCAGTAATCCAGCCCAGGGCCTGTGCAGGCGGCGTGATGTTGTCGCCAAAGGAACTGAACACCACAATGGGCGAGCGAATATTGCGCAGGTCGATACGGATGCCATCCGACGTCAATAACTGGGCTGTAGACAGCTTGTTGCCAATGAACAGGTTGTCCACGATGTACTGCATTTCCACATCATTCAGAAAGACATAACCGCCCCAGTACTTCTCGAAACCGATATAGCGCTCGGCCTCGGTGTCGGCCTTGGCGTACACGTTGTACTGCTTGGACCACAAGGTATTGGCCGGGTCCAGGTTCTCGAAATTCTTGACCAGCCACGCACCATCAAAACGGCCATTGCCCAGGTCACTGGTCATGGCGGTCAGCCAGCTACCGCCCAACAGTCCACCGGCATAGCGCATGGGGTTGCGACCGGCCCAATAGGACACGGGCGCACCGGCCAGAATCAAGGGGCCAAACAGCTCCGGCCAGACGGCGGCGGCCATCATGACCTGCCAGCCCGCCTGACAATTGCCGATCACCACCGGCTTGCCCTGACTTTCCGGATGCAGCTCAGCCGCCTTGCTGACAAAGGCAGCATGGGCACGCATCACGTCCTCGACGGTCTGACCGGGAACAGGGTCCGGTAAAAAGCCAACAAAGTAACAAGGGTGCCCGGCTTGCAGCGCAGCACCGATTTCACTGTCGGACTTGAAGCCACCGATCCCCGGCCCGTGCCCTGCCCTGGGGTCCACCACCAGGAAAGGACGTTTGCTGGGATCGGTAGGCTGATCTTCCGGTGCCAGAATGCGCACCATCAGATAGTTAACGGGTCGGGGAAGACTCAGGCCCGACATGACCAGTTCAGCCGGGAAGTTCAGCACATTGGGCACCTCAACCTTGCGTTGAGCCTGGTACTGATCCCCGACCTGACGCTCGATATCGGCATACAGAATGGCGCGCTGCCAGGCGTCCACCAGGTACGAGGAGACGGTCTGACCCAGGTTCCAGGGATTCATCATCCAGGAGGACCAGGCCGTGCTGTCGTCACGAGACTTATCTGTCATCATCTTCTCCCTTCCATCAGCTATCTGTTCAAGCGGCCTCAATGGCAATCGCTACGCCTTGACCACCGCCAATGCACAAGGTGGCCAGACCTTTCCGGGCACCACGGCGACGCATTTCATGAACCAAGGTCACCAGCACGCGCGCGCCGGAAGCACCAATGGGGTGACCCAAAGCGATGGCACCGCCATTGACGTTGACCTTGTCCATATCCCACTGCAAGTCTTTGGCCACCGCCAGCGATTGAGCGGCAAAGGCTTCGTTGGCTTCGATCAGGTCCAGTTGATCCAGTTCCCAACCCACCTTCTTCAAGACCTTGCGGCTGGCCGATACCGGGCCAATACCCATGATGGCCGGATCTACGCCCGTGCTGGCCCAGCCACGAATCCAGGCCAGAACGGGCAGGCCCAATTCCTTGGCTTTCTCTGCGCTGGCCAGCAAAAGTACGGCTGCACCGTCATTGATGGTGGACGCGTTCCCGGCGGTAACCGTGCCGTCTTTCTTGAAGGCAGGACGCAGCTTGGCCAAGGACTCCAGCGTGGTTTGGGCACGCGGCTGTTCGTCGGCCTCGACGCGCACAGGGTCGCCTTTACGCTGGGGTACGTCGATGGGGGTAATTTCGTCCTTGAAGCGTCCGGCTTGCATGGCGGCTACGGCTTTACGCTGGGACTCCACCGCAAAAGCATCTTGTTGTTCGCGGGTGATGCCATAACGCTCGGCCAGGTTTTCTGCCGTGATCCCCATGTGATAGTTATGAAAAGCGTCGGTCAAACCGTCACGCAACAAGGTGTCATCCATCATGGCGTGGCCCAGGCCCAAGCCGGTACGCGCCTTGTGTACAACAAAGGGAGCCAGGCTCATGCTTTCCTGACCACCGGCCAGCACCAGATCGGCATCGCCCAGGGCGATGGCCTGAGCCGCCAGATGCACCGCTTTCAAGCCTGAACCGCAAAGCTTGTTCAGGGACATGGAGGGAACTTCATAAGGCAGGCCAGCGTTCACCGCGGCCTGACGGGCCGGGTTCTGACCAGCGCCGGCGGTCAGAATCTGGCCCAGAATAACTTCATCAATCTGTTCGGCTGCAACGCCCGTACTCTGGAGCACGGCACGAATCAGTTGTGCGCTCAAATCGTGGGCGGGCACCGTAGACAGCCCCCCTTGAAAACGGCCGATGGGACTACGAGTCGCAGCAACAATGGCGATATCTTTGTGCATATCCATTCCTTTCATAAGTCGCAGGCCCGACAAGCGGGCCCATACAGGCAGCAGCCGAACCGGGTCGGACTTAATACATATGCTGGCCGCCATTCATGGCGACATTACTACCTGTCATAAATCCAGCTGCTTCGCTGGCAATAAAGGTGACCAGAGCGGCAATTTCCTCGGGCTTGCCCAGACGGCCGACTGGAATGCCCGCGATAATGCTGTTACGCACATCTTCAGGCACAGCCATGACCATTTTGGTGGCCAGATAACCAGGGGAAACTGTGTTCACGGTCACGCCCTTGCGCGCCACTTCCTGAGCCAAAGCCTTGGTGAAACCGTGCATCCCTGCCTTGGCGGCCGAGTAGTTGGTTTGACCGAACTGTCCCTTGCTGCCATTGATGGACGAGATATTGATCACTCGGCCCCAGGTACGCTCCAGCATGCCGTCAATAAAAGGCTTGGTCACGTTGAACACCGAGTCCAGATTGACGCGCAGCACATCGTCCCACTTGTCTTTGCTCAGCTTGCGGAACGTGCCATCGCGCGTAATACCGGCGTTATTGACCAGGATGTCGACTTGCAGACCGTCCTTCTCGATAGCTTGCGCCATTTGCTGGCACGATTCGAAATCGGCCACATCAACGTGATAGCCCTGAAACACATAACCTGCATCGGCCTGCTCTTTAAGCCAGACCTGGGCATCAGCCTCGCTGCGCGAGTGAGTCACCAGGACTTGATGGCCCGCATCATGCAGGGCACGGGCGATCTCTTGGCCCAGACCGCCCATACCACCTGTCACCAAGGCCGTGCGTTTAACCGTAGACATACCGCTTATGCTCCCTTTTTAGTGTCAGAGGCGCTGGCAGCGTTTGCCCAAGGTGCGCCCCACTGCTTGAAAATATCCATCATTGGCACGGCCGCACTGGTATTGCTGACCACCGCCATCACCGACTTCTGCCAGGCTTCCAGCGCTTCCTGCAAACCGGAGGTGAACTCGGTCTGGTTCTGAATCGCTAATTGATTGATGGTCTGGCTGTCGTTAACGCCGTGCTGGAACAAGCGCCAGAACGTGTCGGCGGGCAAGGTGGCCAAGGACTGCCAGTTAGCCGTTTGCAACAAGCCTTCAATCTCGGCCGTGGTCTGCTCCATGCTGCGCAAATTACTTTTCTGTACGGACTCCAGCCAGCGATGGCCGCCCTCCTGCAGCAGGCGCGTGATACGCAGTTGCAACTCAACATTGGCCTTGTACAGATCCAGGGGAAGTGTTTCCATGCTCATCGAAATCTCCTTAAAGGAAAAAAGTGCCCCCTGACGGGGCCCAGTCCATCAAGCCATCTGAGAGATGGTGTTACGAAAACGCCGCAGTGACAGAAGGAACAACGCCGTCCCGATCACCAGCAGGGCTAAAAAGGGTTGCCATACCGTTTCAATGCCAGCCCCCCGGAACAAGATGGCCTGCCCCAGGGACACGAAGTGTGTAGTGGGAGCCAGTTGCATCAGGTTCTGAACAATTTC
Source organism: Alcaligenes sp. RM2 (assembly GCF_052931795.1). NCBI lineage: Bacteria > Pseudomonadati > Pseudomonadota > Betaproteobacteria > Burkholderiales > Alcaligenaceae > Alcaligenes > Alcaligenes sp. RM2. The sequence continues at coordinate 106,105 of NZ_JBRFIO010000001.1, read as the reverse complement.
AGGCATGCTTTCGCGGGGGGTACGTCCGCCCGAGAGCAGGTTCATGGGCAGCAAGGTCAACATCAACAAGAGGCCAAACTGGGGCATGCTGCGCGACAAGGTAGCCAGATAAATCCCCATGGAAGTCATGGCAAACAGACACAGAACGGCGCCGCACAGGAACAAGGGAATGGAACCTTCGATAGGCACGCCCAGCAGACCTCGCACCACAAAATTCAGCGAAGCCGCCGTCGCCACCAGAACCACCAGTCCCATGGCCGTGACCTTGGACGCCATGATCTCGCCCGGTGTGACCGGCATCACCAGCAAGTGTTCGATCGTGCCGTGCTCGCGCTCCCGGATCAGGGCGGCTCCGGTCAGAATGATGGACAGCATCGCCACCGAGTTGATGACCTCGGCAATACTGCCGAACCAGGCTTTTTCCAGTGTGGGGTTAAACCGCACCCGCAAGGCCAGATCTACCGGCAAGGTGTCAATGCTGCGATACCGCCGCACAAACTCGTTAACCTCGCCCATCACCACCTGCTGGATGTAGTTATTGCCGGTAAAGGCCTGACTCATGCGGGTGGCGTCAATGTTCAACTGCACTTCGGGGCTGCGTCCGGCCAGCACATCGCGCTGAAAGTTCGGTGGAATGTTCAGCACAAAGGTGAACTGCCCCGTATCCATGCCCGAGTCCATTTCCCCATACTCGATCATGTGCGGGTGGATGAATTCAGGCGGATAAAAAGCCGACGTAATGCGCGCTGACAAGGGGCTCTGGTCCTGGTCCACAATCGCGATGGGCGCATTGTTCAAGGTTTCGGGCTGCGCGGTCGCGGAGGTGTAAATCGAGACCGAAAACACGTACACAATGAGCAGCAGCATCATGGGGTCGCGCGCCAGACTCCACAGCTCCTTGCGGCCCAGCAACAGTACATTCTTGAGTTTTCTCATCTCACTTCTCCTGCTTTTTCAGCAGCATGACCGCCGCGCCCAACACCACCGGAATGGCCAGCAACAAGGCAAACAAGGCCCCGTGCAGATCCGAGAACGTCAGCGCTTTGTTAAATACCCCGCGACTGATGTTGAACATATGCGTAGCCGGATAAATCTCGCCCGCCCAACGGCTGATCCCTTCCATGGAGGACACCGGGTTCAGCAAACCGGACAATTGCGTGGCGGGTAGCATGGTGCCGATCATGGCAAAGAACATGGCCGCGATCTGACTTTTCGTCACGGTGGAAGCCACCAGCCCCATGCCGGTAGAAATCACGCAAAACATCAAGGTGGCCACGCTCAAGGTCAGGAAGCTGCCCTTGATGGGTACATCGAACACCGTGATGGCCAAGAGGCACATGCACAGAAAGTTGATCATCGCCAGGCCGATATAGGGAATTTGCTTGCCCAGCAAAAACTCCACGCGGGTGACCGGCGTGACGTACAGGTTGATGATGGAACCCAGTTCCTTTTCACGCACCACGGACAATGCCGTCAACATCGCAGGCAACATCAGCAGCAGCACCGGAATCACGGCAGGCACCATGGCCGGCAAGCTCTTGACGTCCGGGTTGTAGCGGTAACGGTCCTGAATACTGGCGGGCACGACCAAAGCCCCCGTCCCCAGACGCTCCTTGGCTTGGGTAATCAGCCATTGCTGATGCATGGCCTTCACGTAGCCTTGAATGGTCTCGGCACGGGTAGGCATGGAACCGTCCACCCAGGCGGCGATTTCCGGCTTGCTGCCGCGCAGCACATCACGTCCAAAACCGGGCGGAATTTCGATCGCCAGCGCAATCTTGCCGCGCCGCATTCTGTCGTCCAGATCCTGGTAATCCGTTAAGGGGGCCTGCTCCAGAAAATAGCGCGAGCCGGACAGGTTCAAAGCGTAGTTCTGGCTGATACTGGTCTGGTCGCGGTCCAGCACGGCGTAGCGCAAATCCTCTACGTCCAGCGTGATACCGAAACCCATCACAAACAGCAAAATCAGGGAACCGGCCAAGGCCAAAGTGGCTCGCACCGGATCACGACGCAGCTCCAGCGCTTCGCGCCAGGTGTAGCTCAGCAAACGCTGCAAGCTGAAGCGTTCGCGCTTTTCGCTATGAGCTTCGTTTGCCACCACCGCTTGTTCTGTCGCCGGTTCCACTTCAGGCTCGGGGCCACTGGCTTCCAGCAAATAACCAATAAAGGCTTCTTCCAGATCAGCGGCGCCGCGCTTTTTCACCAGGTTCGCAGGCGTATCGCTATCGAGCACTTTACCGGCATGCATCATGGACATGCGGTCGCAACGCTCGGCCTCGTTCATGAAGTGGGTGGAGATAAAAATCGTGACCTTGTCGCGGCGGGACAACTCAATCAGCAAACGCCAGAAATTGTCGCGAGCCACTGGGTCCACACCGGAAGTGGGTTCGTCCAGGATCAGCAGCTCTGGCTTATGCACCATGGCCACCGCCAAGGACAGGCGCTGGCGCATCCCCAAAGGAATGGCATCGGGCAAACGGTCCAGAATCTGGCCCAGCTCAAAACGCTCCACCATTTCCGCCACACGGCCTTCCACCTCGTCCTCAGGGACGTGGAACAACTGGGCGTGCAGCACCAGGTTTTGCCGGACCGTCAGCTCGCTGTACAGGGAAAAAGCCTGTGACATATAGCCCACACGACGGCGGGTATCGATGTCTTTGGGATCAACCTCGTGGCCAAACAACCAGGCCTGACCTTCGGAGGCAGGCAACAGCCCCGTCAGCATCTTCATGGTGGTGGATTTACCGCAGCCGTTCGAGCCCAGAAAGCCAAAAATTTCGCCACGACGTATCCGGAAGGACACATTGTCCACGGCGGTAAAGTCGCCAAAGCGAATCGTCAGCCCTTCGGCCTCAATGGCAATATCGTCGGCATCCACATCCAGTGGCGGGATTTCTACGGCCTTATGACCTTGACGCTTGTCCTCGGGCAAGAGGCGAATAAAGGCCTGCTCCAGACTCTTGCTTTCCGTGCGCTCCAGCAGTTCCTTGGGCGAACCTGTTGCCAGAATCTGGCCGTCGTCCATGGCAACCAGCCAATCAAAGCGCTGGGCCTCGTCCATATAAGCGGTGGCGACAATCACGCTCATGCCGGGACGTTCGATGCGAATACGCTCGATCAGATCCCAGAACTGCTTGCGGGCCAAAGGGTCCACGCCGGTGGTAGGCTCGTCCAGCAGCAGAAAGTCCGGGTCGTGAATCAATGCGCAGCACAGACCCAACTTTTGCTTCATACCGCCCGAAAGCTTGCCTGCAGGCCGTGTCAGAAAAGGATGCAGGCCCGTGCTGCGCGTCAAATCGTCAATTCGGCGACGGCGCTCGGCAGCATCGTGCCCGAACAATCGACCAAAAAACTGCAGGTTTTCTTCCACCGACAAGGTGGGATACAGGTTCTTGCCCAAGCCTTGAGGCATGTAGGCAATGCGCGGGCAAATCTGGTCGCGATGGCTTTTTTCCGCCATATCGCCACCCAGCACTTCAATACGGCCTTCCTGAATCACACGGGCGCCCGCCAGCAAGGACAGCAAGCTGGACTTGCCCACGCCGTCAGGACCAATCAGTCCGACCATGCAAGCGGCAGGCACATCCAGGCTTAAACGATCCAGTGCGAGCGTGTCGCCATAACGCTGGCTAAGTTCAACAACGCGAGCAACCGCCGCCGCTTGCTGCTTGGGCATGGTTTACTCCGTCAAGGTGGAAGTCAGCGACTCAGGCCAGCTGGCATTGGGGTCCAGCTTTACCCAGGCCACACCGGGCAAGCCGGTCTTGACTTGCTCCAGGTGCTTTTTCAACAGCTCGGGGGCAATCTGGGCCTTGACGCGGAACATCAGTTTTTGGCGCTCCGAGGCCGTTTCCACACTCTTGGGAGTGAACTGGGCAGAGCTGGCCACGAAGGACACAGTAGCTGGAACCGGGATGTCCGGAATGGCATCCAGCACCAGACGCACCTCGGTACCCAACGCCACCTTGCCGGCCACTTCGCTGGGCAGGAAGAAAGTCATGTACACATCGGACAGGTCCAGCACGTTCAGCACACGGCCACCCGCGCCCAGTACTTCACCGGGCTGGGCGACACGAAACTGCACGCGACCATCGCGGGGGCTGACCAGCTCACTGTCGCGCAAGTCAGCTTCGATACGGGCCACAGCCGCCTTGGCGGCTTCCACGGCAGATTGGGCACCGATCAGCTGAGCTTTGGCAGCATTAATGGCCGCTTCTGCGGCATTGGCCTGGGCCTTGGTAGCAGCTACCGCAGCCTGAGCACCACGCACGCGGGCACGGTCATCATCCAGTTCCTGCGCCGAAGCGGCACCTTCTTTGGACAAGGTGGTGGAACGCGCCAGACGACGTTGGGCTGCGTCCAGTTCCGACTCACGTTGACCAATCAAGGCTTTGGCAGCGATGGCATCGCTTTCACGCAAGGCCACTTGGGCCTGAGAGGCCGCCACATTGTTTTCAGCCTGACGCAACCCGGCCACAGCTTCGTCGCGTGCCGCTTCCAGACTGTCTTGCTGCATGATGGCCAGCACTTCGCCTTCTTTCACAAAATCGCCCTCGTGAGCGGCAATGCTTTGGATACGTCCGGCAAACTTGGTGGAGATATCAATCTCGGTCGCTTCAATACGGCCATTACCGCTGACAAAACCATCACCAGGACCGGTATTGGACATTTTCTGCCATGCCCACCACCCCAGGCCCAGAACCCCGGCAACGATTAGGACAGGAACAAGATTTTTTTTCAAAGAGGATTGTTTGCTCATAGCTGGCTCGAGGATGGATCCGAATTAGAGGAGTTATGGGTGTTGGTCAGGGGCTCGGAGGGGTCCAGCCCACCGCCCAAGGCGCTATACATGGCAATCTGGCTGGCTAGGAGCGCGCGGCGCGTTTGCACCACTTGCTGCTCCACATCCAGCAAGTCACGCTGCGCATCCAGCACTTCCAGATAGGCAGCCGAACCGTTGTCGTAACGCATCTGCGCCAGACGGGCGCGCTCGGTCTGGGCGCTGCGGGCGACCAGCTGAACTTCCAACTGCTGGCTTAACCAGTGGCGTGTCGACAAGGCGTCCGACACTTCACGAAAGGCGGTTTGAATAGCTTTCTCGTATTCCGCAATGCGCATGTCGCGACGCACATAGGAGGCGTCCAGATTCGCGCTGCGGCGGCCACCATCAAAGATGGGCAGGGAGATGGTCGGAGCAAACATCCAGGCCTTGCTGCCGGAATCAAACAAACCATCCAGCTCGGCGCTGGCGGTGCCGAAATTGCCGGTCAAGGCAAGGCGGGGGAAGAACGCGGCACGGGCAGCCCCAATATTGGCATTGGCGGCACGCAGCTTGTGCTCAGCCGCAATAATGTCGGGACGCCAGACCATCAGGTCCGAAGGCAAACCGGGCGACAGCTCGGCCAACATGATGTTTTCATTCAAAGGCGCACCGGTTGGAGACACGCCCGGATCGGCCCCCAGAAGCTGTTGCAAGGCATGTAATTGCACCGCACGTTGCTGTTCCAGCTGGGCCAGCATGGACTGAGCCTGCGTCAGCAAGGTTTGCACCTGGGTCACATCCAGCTTGGACGTTGCGCCAACTTCATAACGACGGGAGAAAATGCGGTAAGACTCCTGACGAGTCTCTACGCTTTTGCGGGCGATCTGCACGCGTTCGTCCAGCTCGCGCACCACAAGATAGTTATTGGCCACTTGCGAGACCAAAGCGACATGCACGGCTTGTCGGCCTGCCTCGGTAGCCAGCCAGCCTTGCAAGGCGGCATCTTCAAGGCTACGTACGCGTCCCCATAAATCCAGCTCCCAACTGGTCAAACCGACCTGGGCGCGGTAATCACCCCCTGTCACCGCCTGGCCGCTGGGGTTCATGTCCCCAGGCACACGCGAGCGAGCAGCTTGCCCCCCTACGGTAAATTCAGGAAAGCGTTCGCTGCGCTGCAAATTCAGCATGGCACGGGCTTCGTCCACCCGTAAAACAGCCACGCGCATATCGCGGTTATTTTCCAGCGCAGTCTCAATGAGCTTGCTCAGAACCGGGTCTTTAAAGTATTCACGCCAACCCAGATCACGCGCTCGCACCGCATTGGCCGGGCCTGCGGACAGGTCCGAGTAAGCCTGTGGAACGGGGGAAGCGGGCTGATCGTAATCGGGTGCCATCGAGGCACAACCCGCCAGGGTGACCAGCAAGGCAGCCAGCGCGAAATGAGGGCGACGCGCAGCGCTTCGGTGCTTGAGACTCAAATCGTAGGTCTGTGGGGCCATTGGAAAAAATGCCTAATGAGAAAAAGGGAACTGCCGTCAAGGCAAAACAGCACGTCAGCGATGGGCTTTGCGCCTATCGCCGACATCAAACAGAGCGACAAACTCACCATTTAGCGAGCTTGTATGAACTGACTGCTTACTTCACTAATACGTATTGACCGGGAGCCGGGCCGATTGGAGCGTAGCCCTGTTTGGCGGCACCCATTTGCGGTGGCTTCACCTCCGCTCCCGAGCGCACCTTGAGCCATTCCGTCCAGGCGGGCCACCAGGAGCCCTGATGCGAGGCGGCTTGTGCCTGCCAGTCGTCTACCAGAACAGGCGCAGTGCCTGCCGCGCGGGTCTGAATCTGATATTTGCGACGCGGATGGCCCGGTTCGCTGACAATCCCGGCGTTATGCCCACCTGTGGTCAAGACAAAGGTGATTTCGGCAGGCACCAGATAATGCAACTTGTAAACAGAGCGCCAGGGGGCAACGTGATCGGAAACAGTACCGACACAAAAAATAGGCAAATTAACTTGCGCAAGAGAAACGATACGGCCTTCAACCGGATAGCGGTTTTGACTTAAATCATTATTCAAATACATGCGGCGCAAATATTGCGAATGCATGGTGGCGGGCATACGCGTGGCGTCTGCATTCCAGGCCATTAAATCGTTCAAGGGGCGGCGTTCGCCCAATAAATATTTATTAACCATGGGCGCCCACAATAAATCAGCGGAGCGCAGCATTTGAAAAGCGGCTTCCATCTGATTGGCGCGCAAATAGCCCTCGTCGGCCATCTGAGCTTCCAGCAGGCTGACCTGACTTTCGTCAATGAACAGGGACAAATCGCCCGGCTCGGAAAAGTCGGTTTGGGCCGCAAAGAACGTCAGGGAGGCAAGCCTGTCGTCCCCATCGCGTGCCATGGCAGCCGCGGCAATCGCCAGCAAGGTGCCGCCCAGGCAATAACCGGTGGCGTGGATTTTCTGGCCGGGAACAATGGCGTTGACAGCATCCAGGCTGGCCTTCCAGCCCAGGCGAATGTAGTCGTCCATCCCGAAGGCATGATCTTCGGCAAGCGGGTTTTTCCAGGACAGGCAAAACACCGTGTGGCCTTGATCCACCAGGTATTTGATCAGGGAATTTTGTTCGGACAGATCCAGAATGTAGTACTTCATGATCCAGGCCGGAACGATCAGCACAGGCTCTGGATGGACCTGCTTGGTAGAAGGCGTGTACTGGATCAGTTCGACCAGCTCGTTACGTAGTACCACCTTGCCCGGCGTGGCCGCCACATCCTTGCCGACCACAAAATCTTCGGTGCCTACGGGCGGTTCACCCGCGAACTGGGCCTGCATATCCTGCTGCCAGTTCTCCAGGCCACGGCTGAAGTTATCCCCCTGTTCTGCAAGGGTTTTATCCCACACCAAGGGGTTGGTCCAGGCAAAGTTACTGGGGCTGAGCATGTTCAACCATTGCTCAACACCAAAGGCAATCAGTTTTTGATGATGAGGCTCCACACCGGCTACGCCTTCCGTGGCACTTTGCCACCACTGCTGCTGCGCCTGATAGGTTTGTCGCAGCAAATTAAAAGGCCAACGATCCCAGGCGGGGTCGGAAAAGCGGCGGTCGGTATAGGCAGGCGCTGCAGCTTGTTCTGAGGTTTGGGGAGACAACTGGGCTGATGCGGCCAGCTCCTCGCTCCATTCACGAAATAGCTGTTCCCACTGACGTTGCGCCAACTGACGCAACTGTTCTTGTTTGCCAGGGCTAAGGGCCAGATGACGCATCCAGTCCATCCAGGCAAGAAACTGCGATTCGGGGGAGATGGAACTCCAGATACGAGCCCAGGCGGCTCGTGCGGATGCGTCTAACTGTTCAGTCTGATCAAGGGACTGCCTGCTAACCATTGCCACTCCGCAAAAAGTACATACAAAAAACAGATACGACTGCTTAGTCTTTTTAACAATACACCAGTTTACATCTAAACTTTTTGTATGCAGGCCTTTTAATAAAGAGCCATAAAAAACCTTTGCGTTAGATCAAGTTCATGGCAGATAAAAAACGACCAGCCTCAACCACATTTGTTGTTATACCGTGCCTGTTATGGAATAGGGAAATAAAAACAAGTGGAAAAACAAATAAAGCCTCACTAAAAAAACTCAGGCTTTAAAAAACAAAGGCGATGCAATCCAGTGAAACAAGCGGTAACCCAGACTCATGGCACAACTATTATTTCCACAGCAATGTGACAAAACAAGCACAGCCCCTCGTCAAGCCCTCCAGCCGCAGCCAGGCTGGCTTGCCATCGGCCTGGGACAAGTGGCCTGATATACTGCAAGCCCCATATCTTGCCCATCCCCACAGGATGACATGACAGACACGCACCAAAATAAACCTTCTAAAAACGAAAGCACAAACAAGCGACGTTACCTACCGTCAGCTGAGCGCAAACGCGAAATCCTGAAAGCCGCTTTTGAAGAGTTTTCTCATCGGGGATTTCTGGGCACTTCGCTGGAGCGCATCGCCGCGCGCGCCGGGATCTCCAAGTCCGGCATCTACGCGCACTACAGCAGCAAAGATGAAGTGTTCGAGGACATGCTCCACAGCACTCTGCTGCCACCTGATGGCAATACCTTTGAGTTGTCCGATACCTCCGAGGCAGACACCCTGTCCTGTATCGTGGATGAGTACCTGCACCAGTTGTATGAACGCCTGTCCAACCCGGACGTGCAAGCCATGTTCAGGCTTTTGATGACAGAAAGTGGCCGCGTGCCGGATCTGGCTCATTACTGGGGCAAACAGCTCCTGAGCCAGAACTACACCGCCAATCAGGCGTTTTTTGAACTGGGCATACAGCGAGGTCTCATCCGCCCTGACGTCAGTCCCTCCGACTACATCCTGGCCGCCTCTCCCTCCCTGATGTGGCTGATGGTTTTGCTGGTTCTGGGACCACAGAACTCGCCCGTGCCCTTTGAAGAAGTACATCAGTTGCACAAGCGCTTGCTGATAGAGTGCCTGCAACCTGCATCGGCCTAAGGGCTGCTCATTAAGAACAAGCCAAACAAGTTCGTCTGCTTTGGCAAGCGGGCTTGTTTGAGCCTCTGCATGCCCCCTACCCCTTGGTTGTGCCATAAGCCTCATCAAGGCAGACGTATAAGCGCGTCTGATGCACACGCTACACTTGCGGGCAACAACCATTCCATCGAACCGCAACTGACCGTACAATAGTCGGTTGCAGTCCATTTTCAATGGGTTCCCTCACCCCATTCACCAAAAAGGTCCAGACATGACTCTGCCTACCGTGCCGTCTTCACGGCTGTCGTTCTACGTACGACTTCTGATTGCCTTTCACATTTTTATTGTGATTGCCAGCAATTATCTGGTTCAACTTCCTATTGAACTGTTCGGCTTCCATAGCACCTGGGGAGCCTTCAGCTTTCCCTTTGTTTTTCTGGCTACCGACCTGACCGTCCGCTTGATGGGCAAGTCCGAAGCGCGCCGCGTGATTACCCGCGCGATGTTTCCAGCCCTGATCGCCTCTTATGTGGTCTCGGTGCTTTTTAATGAAGGGCAGTTCAACGGCTTGCAAGCACTGGGCGAATTCAACAGCTTTGTGTTCCGTATTGCCTTGGCCAGCTTTGCCGCCTATGTATTAGGGCAACTGCTGGATGTACAGGTCTTTGATCGCATCCGTCGCGACTACAAACAATGGTGGCTTGCTCCAGCGGCCGCCTCGATCTTTGGGCAGGCACTGGATACCTTGGCCTTTTTCGGCATCGCTTTCTGGCACAGCAGCAATCCCTTCATGGCCGAACACTGGGGCGAGATCGCCGTCGTCGATTACGTCATCAAACTGGGCGTCAGCCTGCTGCTGTTTGTACCTATGTATGGCGTACTGCTCAACTCCCTGATCAGCACCATGAAGCGCCGCGCCCTGAGCACCGCACAGGTCAAAGCATGAAGCCACACACTCCCCGCCGCCGGGCCCTGGTTCTCTTTTCGGGCGGACAGGATTCAGCCACCTGTCTGGCCTGGGCTTTGGACCGCTTTGCCTTTGTAGAAACCGTGGGCTTTGACTACGGCCAGCGCAACCATGCGGAACTGCAGTGTCGACAGACACTAAGAGACAAGCTTTGCCAGCAGTTCCCGCACTGGGCAGAGCGCCTCGGGCAAGACCATGTGCTCGACGCTAGCGTCCTGGCTCAGATAGGCGGCAGCGCCATGACTGAATCCATGACGATTGCCATGCAGGAAGACGGTCTGCCCAATACCTTTGTGCCGGGTCGAAACCTGCTGTTCTTTACCCTGGCTGGCGCACTGGCCTACCGTCGGGGACTGGATACACTGGTTGGCGGCATGTCTGAAACCGATTATTCGGGCTACCCGGACTGCCGTGACAACACGCTGAAAGCACTGCAAGTGGCATTAAGCCTGGGGATCGAGCGCCCACTGACCGTGGAAACACCACTGATGTGGCTGGATAAAGCAGATACCTGGGAGCTGGCCCACCAGTTGGGCTCGGATGCTTTAGTGAAGCTGATTCAGAAAGACAGCCATACCTGCTACCAGAACGAGCGGGAAACCCTGCATGACTGGGGATATGGCTGCGGGCAATGCCCGGCTTGTGAGCTGCGGGCTAAGGGGTATGGAGATTGGAAGTTGAGGGGCTGATCGCCTCGCTACTTCTTGCAACGGCACGGGTGAAGAACACGATACACACGCCGTGCCGCATTGCAGGACTGCATTGCTCTGACTAAAAATATCAAAAAAGACAAAAGATAAATCAAGGCCGGAATTCCAAAATAACGCTGAGACTTCACCCCTGATTTCAAACTGGAGAAATAAGCTCCTGACTGAACAGAATTGCAAATATAGTCAATTTCATTCTGAAAGAGAGGCGTCTCTGACCTCCTTGTCTCCAGCGAACAATCCGCTATATTAAAAACCCATCGCTTACCATCCGGAGCAAGAAGCGATCTCATACCCTGCTCTCCCTGCCAAGCCCAAACCTCGCTTCCTTTAAACTTGACAATAGCCTCAGAGCCAAAAGACAAAATAGAAGCGGGAGCCACAAAAAGGCCAAGAAGAACAATAAAGACGAACAAAACTCCCATCTGAAAATAACCAGGATTTTTCACATCCTGCTCTGGCCAATTAACCCAATCCCCAGCTTTACCCAAAGTTCTCAAGGGGATAGCAACGCTATCTGCCCACTTAATCGCTTGGTGCGTATCCTTCACCGTACGAATTCCCTGCCCCCTAACCATTCCAAACATCACCTTGAAGCGCTCAACATCCAACGTATTTTTCCGTGTGGAGTCCAGATAAGAATCGTAAAATTCCTCTCGATGAAAGACAGTCCAAAGCTTATTGAAAAATATAAAATAAGCACGATTAAAGAAAAGAAAAAGAAAGCCAATAATAATAAAACTGAAAAATATAAAATTAGCAACAGAAGAGAAAGAGTAAAAAACAGAAGACATTAAATTCATAAAAAAAACCCAACCACCAAAGTGGCTGGGCTCCTATAAAAAATTAATCAAATCACAGCTGCGCTGGCTCCGTCTGCACCTGATACACCGGATAGCTTCGGCACAGGTTCACAATTTTTTCCCGAATCTCGTGCTTGACCTTATCTAAAGTGCCAGCCTCGTAGGCATCAAGCACATCACACAAGTAATGCGCCAGTTGCTCGCAGTCCTTCACCGTAAAGCCACGTGTCGTTACAGCCGGCGTTCCGATACGAATACCCGAGGTCACCATGGGCGAACGGGGATCATTGGGCACCGAATTCTTGTTCACGGTGATATAGGCATCTGCCAAGGCATCACTGGCCTCTTGCCCGGTGTAGGGCTTGGTCGACAAGTTGATCAGCATCATGTGGTTATCTGTCCCGCCTGACACGATGTTGTGACCACGCTGCATCAGTACCGCCGCCATGGCACGGGCATTACGCACCACGTTTTGCTGATAGGTACGGAATTCCGGCTGCAGAGCCTCTTTGAAAGCAATGGCTTTGGCCGCGATCAAGTGCATCAATGGGCCGCCTTGCACGCCGGGGAATACAGCGGAATTCAGACGTTTGTAGAAATCTTCGCTTTGCCCTTTAGCCATGATCACGCCACCACGTGGACCGCGCAGGGTTTTGTGCGTTGTGCTGGTGACTACATGGGCGTGTGGCAAGGGGCTGGGGTACTCACCCGCCGCCACCAGACCAGCTACGTGGGCCATATCCACCCAGAACCAGGCACCGACCTTGTCAGCAATCTGGCGCATACGCGCCCAATCCTTCACACGCGAATAGGCGGAGAAACCACCAATCAGCATTTTGGGCTTGGTCTCGATAGCAATGCGCTCCATTTCGTCGTAATCGATCAGCCCGGTTCGGGTATCAACTCCGTAAGGAACAATGTTGTAAAGACGCCCGGAAATGTTGATGGGGTTACCGTGGGTCAGGTGACCACCCTGAGCCAGGTTCATCCCCATCACCGTATCGCCCGGTTTGAGCAAAGCCAGGAATACTGCAGTGTTAGCCTGCGCTCCAGCATGAGGCTGTACGTTGGCGTAATCACAATCGAACACCGCTTTCAGACGCTCGATAGCCAGACGTTCGGCTACATCTACAAATTCACAACCGGCGTAGTAACGCTTGTCCGGGTAACCCTCGGCGTATTTGTTGGTAAACACGGAGTTCTGAACCTGCATAACCAAAGGGCTGGCGTAGTTTTCCGAGGCAATCAGTTCTACGTGATCTTCCTGACGGCTTTCTTCGCCCTGAATGGCCTGAGCCAATTCCTTGTCGAATTCAGCCAGGCTGAGTGTGTTGTCGTACATCGCTTTTCCTTAAAAAAATTTCTACCCACGTCGCGGCTACTTGCTTGGCCGCCTTGCAAAGCAGGCGCACGCCCTAACCGTGCGTGCGCTTGAACTCGCGCATGAACTCTCCCAGCGCCTGTACCGCATCCAAGGTGACGGCGTTGTAGATGCTGGCGCGCAAGCCCCCCGTTGACTGATGGCCCTTCAAGCCGTGAAAACCATTCTTTTGCGCTTCTTCAACAAATAAAATATCTAAATCAGTTTCAGCAATATGAAATGGAACATTATTGATGGATCGATAGTCAGGTAAAACATTGTTGATATAGAAACCATCACTGCCATCAATAATCTCATAGAGCAGCTGCGACTTTTTCTTATTTATTTTGTGCAATACTTCTATTCCACCAACACGCTCTATCCATTCCAGCATCAAACCCAGCACATACCAGGAAAAGGTTGAGGGCGTATTTAATAGCGATTGTTTTTTTGCTTGAATGGAAAAATCCAAAGCTTGTGGCGTATTTGCCAAAGGCCTGTCTAAAATAGCAGGATTAAGTAATACCAGCGTAACACCGGCAATTCCCATATTTTTCTGGGCCGAGGCATAAATCAAATCGTGAGCCGAGACATCAATCGGTTTTGACATCAAGCTGGAGCAAGCATCACATACCAAGGGAATAGGTGAAACAGGTGGTTTTGAAAATTGCAAGCCCTGTGCAGTTTCGTTCTCTGTGTAATGCAAGTACGCTGCATCCCGATTAATATTAGATTCATTAATCTCGGGAATACGATCAAATCCAGTTTCATAAGAACTGGCTACGATTTCGACATTCCCATATTGCTTGGCGGCATTAGCCGCCTGTTCCGACCATAAACCCGTATGTATATAGTCCGCTGTGTTTGCTTGATGAAGCAGGTTCATCGGTATTTGAGAAAACTGCAGGTACGACCCTCCTTGCAGGAGCAAGACGTGATAGTCCGTTGGCACGGCCAGAACACGACGCACAGCGGCGTCGGTACGATGGGCAAAATCCATGAAAGGCTGGGAACGATGGCTGATTTCCATCACGGACACCCCTGTGCCCGCAAAATCAAGCAGCTCATCACGTATTTGCAATAGAACATCCATTGGCAAGGCGCTGGGCCCTGCGCTGAAATTAAAGGGTCGGGACATACTTGCTGAGATCCTGTACAAACCTGAACGCCGGAACAGGCCCCCCTATTTCGGCAATGACAATCAAGTCTACGAGCACAATGGTCTGACTAGTCAGACCATTAATATTCTCTGGAGCAGACCGCATGACGCGTTCGTTTGAACTGGACACCTTGAAGATGCGTCTTAACGATGACGAACTTCAATCCCTGGATCTTCACCAACGCATTCAGCGTGCCTTGCGGGCGTTGATTCTGGATGGCGCGCTGGGTCCGGGGGTCAAGCTGCCTGCCACACGCTCGCTGGCCAAATCCTTGGGCATGGCCCGCGATACGGTTGAAAACGCCTATGTTCAACTGCATCGCGACGGCTTTATCGTGCGGCGCGAGGGCTCGGGCAGCTATGTTTCCGAGTCGGTCGGCACGGAGCTGCGCGGCAGTGCCTATCGCCGCATCAAAGCCCAGGATCTGAAACGCAGCGTAATGGAACCCGGTACGGGCTTGAGCCGTCGGGGTCGCGCCGTGTTTGAAAGTGGCGGCATTGCCGATCAACAGACCATCAAGGCCTTTGCCACTGGCCTGCCGGAAACCCGCAACTTCCCCACCGATGTGTGGGAACGCCTGCAGCGTCAGGCCATGAAAGACTATCGAGCCAACATCCTGCTGCATGGCGATCCGCAAGGCACCGAGTCCCTGCGTAAAGCGATTGCCGTGTACCTGAATCTGGAGCGTGGTGCGAAGGTCTCGGCCGATCAAATTTTGATTCTGAGCAGCACGCGCCAGGCCTTGTTCCTGTGCGCGCAATTACTGGTCGATGCTGGCAAACCCATTCTGGTTGAAAATCCTGGCTACTTCGGCGCCCGCAAAGCCTTTGAAGCGGCCGAGGCTCGTGTCGTACCGATTGGCGTGGACGAGCAAGGCTTGCGCACCGATCTGCTGAATGAAGATCGCAGCGGCGCGAACTGCATTTACGTGACACCCTCGCACCAGTACCCCACCGGGGCCACCATGTCCCTGGAACGTCGTCTGGAGCTCATACACTGGGCGGCTGAAAATGGCCGCTGGATTATGGAAGACGACTACGACAGTGAATTTCATTACGACGGCTTACCCACGGCGTGTGTGCAGGGTCTGGATAAATACCAACGCACAATCTACTTGGGCACCTTCAGCAAAACCCTGTATCCGGGCCTGCGCATGGGCTATATGGCCCTGCCACCCGAGCTGGTCAAACCCTTCACCCAGGCACGCAGCATCATGGATGGTCACACACCGCAAATCCTGCAGCTGACGCTGGCGCGTTTTATGGAGGACGGACATTACAACTCGCATATTCGCGCTATGCGCAAGCTGTATGCCGGGCGGCGGGAGATCATGCTGGAAGCCATCGAGCAGCACTTGCAAGGAATCGTTCGTGCGGCCCGACCTGAAGGCGGTTTGCAGATTCCCTGCTTTCTGGAGCCGGGCTGGTCAGAAGAACACACGCTGCGCCGCGCCTTGAGCGCTGGCGTTCAACTGCCGGGTTTGAGCCGTCTGTACATTGGTGAAGAAAAACAACAGGGCTGGCTGCTGGGCTATGCCTCCCTGACCGCCTACGAGATCGAGTCCGCCATGTTGCGTCTGGCCAACGCTCTGCGTCAGGGCAAAGGCTGAGCCGGGAAAAATCAGTACATCAAGGGGTATCGCCGGTTCAGGTCTGCGACCCCTTCCAAAATGGCATTCTCGGTGCGGGGATTGCGCGAACCACTGCGCACCCCGCCCAGCAAGGCCAGAATCATGTCGCCAATTTCCTTGAAATCATCTTCACCCAAACCGCGAGTCGTACAGGCGGCACTGCCGACCCGTACCCCCGAATAGGCGCCAGAGGCTTGCTCATACGGCACACGGTGTTTGCTCAAGCTAATGCCCAACTGAGCCAGAACCTGCTCAACCAAAGGCCCGCAAAGGCCCCAAGGGCGCAAATCCACCACACCAAAATGACAGTCTGTTCCCCCTGACACCACCGTCAGCCCACCTTCGGACAAGCGGCGACACAGGCTGCGCGCATTGATGATGACGGACTGGGCATAGGCCTTATAGGATGGGCTCATCGCTTCACCCAAAGCCACCGCCTTGGCGGCCAGAATGTTCAGCAAAGGTCCGCCTTGCAGCCCTGGATATACGGCCTGGCTCAAGCGCTCGGCCAGCTTGGGCTCATTGCTCAAGATAATCCCACCACGCGGTCCGCGTAAGGTGCCATGCGTGGAGAAGGTCGTGACATGGGCATGTTTGACGGGTGACTCCATCAGACCTGCCGCCACCAGCCCCGCGCCGTGGGCCAAATCCACCATCAAATAAGCGTTGATCTCGTTGGCAATATTCCTGAACTCGGCAAAATTTGGCGTACGTGAATAGGACGAACCTCCGGCAATGATCAACCGCGGCCGTTCCTTGTGGGCCAGGGCACGAACCTCGTCCATGTCGACCCATTGCGTCTGACGATCCACTCCGTACGAGCAGGTCTGAAACCAGCGTCCGGACACATTGAAATGCGAACCGTGGCTAAGGTGCCCGCCCGCACTTTGATCCAGCGCCAGAATCGTGTCGCCCGGCGAGAGCAAGGCCAGGTACACCGCCAGATTGGCCTGGCTGCCCGAGTGCGCCTGCACATTGGCGTAAGAGGCCCCAAAAACCGACTTGGCCCGCTCGATAGCCAGATCTTCGGTTTGATCGGCTTGTTCGCACCCGCCGTAAATCCGTTGCCCAGGATAACCTTGCGCCTGCTTGTTGCTGAGCAAGGAGCCCTGCACGTCCAAAACGGAGCGGCTCAGGTAATTCTCGGAAGCGATCAGCTCAATGGTGTGTTGTTGACGACGCCGTTCGGCTTCGATGATGTCCCAAAGATTGCGATCACTTTGCTGTAGAAATTGCGAACCCGCCAGAGGCTGGTGGGGGGTGTCGCCACCGGCAAGACTCTTCATGGGAGTTCCTGTTTAGAGATTGGCCACGATAGGGTCGTGGCTCATTGCCCGATACCAGGCAAAAGTGCTGCCCTGGACGCACGAACTCCAAGGGCGAAAGATAAACATCCTATTCTGTTTATCGATCTATAAAACAGTCCATTAAAAATTAACACACCAGACCACTTTTAATTATTGTTATTTGAATAAAAATTCAAAGCATAAAGAATTAAAAACCCTCTGAAACACAGAGAGAACGCCAATCCCGATCATCCTGGTCAAGAATTAAAACAAGATTCAAATTTTTATCATTAAGTGGTCTGTCAAATGATCTTGAAATGGTCTGTCATTTATTGTCATAGGATCATTAGAATGCAGCCAACGAATACTCAACGCCCGTACTTCTAAACGTTCAAGCAGATTATCACCTTTTTCAATCTGTACACGATAAACACATCCCCAGTTTTCCCACGACTACAGGAAACGCCATTGCTTTAACGGCAGTTCAACCACGCTGATCCCCACGGCTCAAGAAACCCGGCAACGGGATTTTTTTGGGCCTTGTCCATAAGAATCGGCAAATCCTTTTAAGCCTGCGAATTTCCATTTGGAAATAAAGATAGGTGGAGTAAAGAAACGACCTGTTCATTTCGAACAGATCGCAATCAACAGCAAGGAAGTTTGAAATGACAATCAAAAGCTACGAAACTGATGACGCCGTACGGAATATGCTGCAAAAGCTGTCTGTACTTTGGAAAAACCGGGCTGCCGTGAATCAGGAACTGCCGGACTACAACAATCTGGCTTTCGATCCCAACAAGGCCGATTTCAGTGAATGCCTGCTGCCTTTTCGCGGGCATCAGGCATGGCTGGAAGCTCCTGAAGAATTGAAATCGCAGTGCTTGTCCTACGCCTGGGGCATTTACAACCTGAAGACCATTTACGTTGAGTGCAACGTGGTCACGCCTTCTTGCGAAGACATCATCAAGACCCCGCCCCCAAGCGCCAACCGCAATCTGCTGCAAGACGTGATGTCCCAGGCCTTGCTGGACGAGGCCCTGCACACTCGCATGTCCATCATGGCCTGCAACTACATCTACTCCATGCGTGGTCTGACGCCCCTGGATTTCACCAATTTCAACCTGGTGCAGTGGCGCAATGACATCCTGAGCCAATGCGGTTCCGAATCCGAGCGTCGTCTGACCCGCTTTGCCATTGCCTGCGCGTCCGAGACCCTGATTACCGACTACCTGAAGACCATGGCCGAGGACAAGAGCATCCAGACCGTGTGCCATGAAGTTACCCGCACCCATGCCATGGACGAGTGGAGCCACTCCAGCGTGTTCAGCTTTGTTGCGTCGGACATCATTCACGGACTGAGCCAGAAAGAGCGCGAGCATATGCGCGCCGTTATTTTGCGCACCGTAGAAATGTTCGCCAACAATGAAATGGGCGCTTGGGAAAAAGTCTTCTCCATGGTGAACTTCCCCAATGCTCGCGACATCTTGCACGACACCGGCGACTCCAACGAAATTGGTGTGTACACCGGCTCGGTAGAAAGCCTGATCGAACGCATTGGCCTGAACAGCAAGTCCGGCAAGGCTCCTGCCGAGGCCGAACAACAGGAGGCGCTGCAATGACAGCCATGATTCAGGCGCGCTGCGAGACCGTTCGCCCCGAGGCCGGAAACGTCAAAGTGTTTACCTTGCGGGTGCAGGGCGGCCATTTTGATTTTCTGCAAGCCTTGCAGGCAGGCAAGCACGTCGCCCTGAGCTACCCCGATACCGGCGGCACCATTCAACAGCGTATGTATTCGATCACTCGTATGGCCGATCCAGACCTGATTGAAATTGCCGTGAAAGGGTCGGGGCGCAATAGTGTTTCCGATCACTTGCACGCCACCTTGCGCGAGGGCATGAGTGTGCCCCTGCAATATGTGGCGGGTGAAATCTCGGTGCACTCCATTGTGGGTTACCAGCGTATCGCCATGATTGCAGGCGGCATTGGCATTACCCTGCCCATTGCCTTGCTGCGTGAATTGGCGACGCGAGCCCAGGACGGCTTGCCTGTACCACAAGTACATTTGCTGCTCAGTATTGCCCGTATTGCCGACATTCCTTTCCTGCACGAGCTGCTGCAGCTGGACCTGGGCACCAGCTGGTTCACGCTGACCGTGTTTGTCACGCAGGAAAAGATTCGCGAAAGCGCTCATTTCAAAGTGGGTCGCCCCTCTTTTGAAAATATGGAGCAGTTAAAAGACCCACAGGCCGTCGTGATTTGCGGCAGCCACGGTTTTGCCCAGGCCTTGCGCGAATACACCCTTCAGGCTCACCCCATCTCGCACATGTTGATCGAGGCTTTTTCCCCGCCCGCCAGTTCCGGCGTGGAAATCCTGCCTGAAGCAGACAGCGCGCCCTTGCAAATCAATGTACGCAGCACCGGGCAAACGCTCTCGCCTGAACCGGGCAGCAGCTTGCTGGAAATGCTGGAGGCCGCCGATGTGCCTATTCGTAGTCAATGCCGCTCGGGTATTTGCGGCGCGTGCCGGGTACAGATTTCGGAGGGCGAGTACCGCTCTGAACCGGATTTTTGCCTGAGCGACCAGGACAAGGCCCAGGGCCATGCACTGGCATGTTGCACCTTCCCCTTATCGGGTGCCATTAATGTAGACATCGGTACCACGAGCTGACATCCTTACCATCTGGATTGAAAGAACCTCTTATGAAGAAAGTCATCGCACTGCGTCATATCCATTTTGAAGACTTGGGCACACTGGAGCCTGTTCTGATCGAACAGGGCTACCAAGTTCAATACATTGACCCTTCCGTCGAGTCACTGCGTCACGTGGGTGAACAGGACGCTGACCTGCTGGTTGTATTGGGCGGGCCAATCGGCGCCTACGACGAAAAGATTTACCCCTTCCTGTCTGATGAGCTGGAACTGATCAACAAGTTCTTGCTGGCAGGCAAACCTTTGCTGGGCATTTGCCTGGGCGCACAACTGATTGCGCGCGCCCTGGGTGCCAATGTCTACCCCCTGGGTGTGAAAGAAATCGGTTTCTCTCCGTTGAAACTGAGCGAAGCGGGCAAAGAATCGCCCCTGGCCGCCGTTAGCGGCATTCCCGTCCTGCACTGGCATGGGGATCAGTTCGATATTCCAGACGGAGCCATTCACCTGGCCAGCACGGACGTAGGCCCCAATCAGGCCTTCTCCTTCGGAACCCAAGTACTGGGCCTGCAATTTCACCTGGAAGCCGACACCAGCAAACTGGAACGCTGGCTGGTTGGTCATGCCAACGAACTGGGACAAGCTGATATCGATCCGCAAATGCTGCGTCTGGAAGCCATGGCGGTACAAAAACGCCTGCACGCCGCTGCCGCTACGGTCCTGACCAGCTGGCTCAGCCAACTTAAACAGGCCAGTTCCGCTGATTGCGCTGCATGAACACTGCTGCTGTAACGTTCGTCGATCGTGAACGACATCCCTACCATGTGGATGTCGTTTCGATTCAGTCGCAAGTCGTCTACGGTCGGGTGGGCAACAATGTTGCCGGCCCGACTTTGCGTAGACACGGCTTTAAAGTGGCCGCCGTTCCCACCGTGTTGCTCAGCAACAACCCGCAATACCCCACGGTGCACGGCGGCGCTGTCCCCGATGAATGGCTGGAAGGCTTTCTGAATGATCTGGTCTTGCGCGGTGCGCTGGACAAGGTACGCGCTGTCCTGATCGGTTATCTGGGCAGCGCCAACCAGGCCGTCATCATTGCACGCTGGTTAAAAGCGTTGCTGCAAGAGCACCCTGACACTCTGGTGATAGTGGACCCGGTCATGGGTGATCTGGATGTAGGCGTCTACGTAGACCCGGCACTGATCCCCGCCTATCACGAAACCTTGCTGCCGCTGGCCACGGGCCTGACCCCCAATAATTACGAGCTGTCCTTGCTGTCCCAACAGCCTTGCGACACCATCCAGGGCAGTTCCAGCGCCGCGCACGCCTTGCTAAATGGCCGGACCGAATGGGTCATTGCCACCAGTGCCGCCCCCGACTCCTGGCAGGATGGTCAGATCAAATTATTGATGTCTCGCAAGGAGCCGCGTGCCGACACCCTGCTTAGCCATCCGCGCGTGGATTGTGCCGCCAAAGGTACCGGAGACCTGTTTGCCTCCACCTTGCTGGCCCATCTTATTTTGGGTGCAGACCTGCATTCTGCGGTGCATACGGCCAGTGCCAGTGTGCTGCATCAATTGGAGTTGACCCGCCAGGCCGGACATCAGGAATTAATTTTGCCAATAGATCCTTTCCGAGCCTGAGCAAATATTTCCTAATCTAACAAACCTTTCAACCGGCAGTCGTTCTCGTTAAGCTGTGCCCTCTTAGTTACAAACGGAGCATGACATGGGGCTGCCTTTTAAAAGCACGCTACATCCACGGGTGTTCTGGGGATCTACCTTTATCGTCCTGGTCTTTTTGCTGATCGGGATTATTTTCCCTAAAGACGCCGCACTTATTTTTGAGCAGTTACAAAACTGGGTCATCAAAAGTTTCGGCTGGTTCTATATCCTGGCTGTGGCCCTGTTTTTCTTTGCCGTCGTCTATCTGGCATTAAGCCGCTACGGCAATTTGAAATTAGGGCCGGACGACTCGGAGCCTGATTACCCCTATCTCACCTGGATGGCGATGCTATTTGCTGCCGGTATGGGGATTGGCCTGATGTTCTTTGCTGTGGCCGAGCCACTGCAACACTTCTCGGCCCCGCCCTCGGGCCTGGCCAGCACAGTGGAAGCCGCCCATCAGGCGCAGATCATCACCTTCTTTCACTGGGGCGTTCACGCCTGGGCCGTCTATGCGGTCGTTGGCTTGTCGCTGGCCTACTTCTGCTTTCGCTACAACCTGCCTTTAACCATCCGCTCGGGCCTGTATCCCTTATTTGGCAAGCGTATTGAAGGCTGGATTGGCGATAGCGTGGATATTTTTGCCGTGTGCGGCACGCTATTTGGTATTGCTACCTCCATGGGTTTGGGCGTACTTCAAATCAATGCCGGTCTGGAGCATTTATTTGGCTGGCCGCAGGAAACCTGGCTGCAAATTGTCCTGATTGTGGTGGTTACCTCACTGGCTACCTTATCTGTTGTCAGTGGACTGGATGTTGGCATTCGCCGCCTGTCCGAACTGAATTTGCTGGTTGCCATTGCCTTGATGCTGTTTGTGCTCGCCGTGGGCCCCACAGCCTTTTTGATGAATGCTTTTGTACAGAATATCGGCGGTTATCTCGATAACTTCTTTGCACGCTCATTTAGTACACAAGCATTCCGCGGGCAAAGCTGGATGAAAGCCTGGACCCTGTTTTACTGGGCCTGGTGGATCGCGTGGTCGCCCTTTGTCGGCATGTTCATCGCCCGCATCTCGCGTGGCCGCACCGTACGTGAATTCGTACTGGGCGTCTTGCTGGTGCCCACCGTCTTCACCTTCTTCTGGATGACCGTTTTTGGCAACACCGCCATCTTCCTGGATATGGGTGTGGCGGCAGGCCAACTAGCCCAGGATGCTGCCGCGAATGCATCCGTGGCCCTGTTCGAGTTCCTGGAATACCTGCCTTGGTCCAATGTAACCTCGACTTTGGCAATTATCCTGGTAGCCATTTTCTTTGTGACCTCGGCCGACTCGGGCTCTTTGGTTATCGATACCCTGGCCGCCGGTGGGGTGGAAGATGCTCCAGTCTGGCAACGCATTTACTGGTGCGCGCTGGAAGGCACCGCTGCCTCCCTGCTCTTGCTGGCCGGTGGTCTGACAGCCTTGCAAACCGTCACGCTGGTCAGCGCCCTGCCCTTTGCCATCATCATGTTCTTGTTGATCCTGGGGCTGTTCAAAGGCATGAAGGCAGATATGTCACGATTGCGTCGTCAAGGCCCCATGTCCGGCCCGGCTCCCGGCTCGGAAGTGTCCTGGCGTCGACGCCTCTCGACGATCCTGCACACGCCCAACCAACGCGATGCCCGGCGCTTCATGGGTGAAACCGTGGTTCCCGCTTTGCAGGCCGTGGCCGACGAGCTGGGCAAACGCAATCTGAATGTCAGCCTGGAGACCAGCGAGCAGGATACGGCCCAACTGACCATTCAGGCCGACAACCAGCGTAACTTTGTCTATGGCGTCGAGTTGCGCGCTCGTCGGGTTGCCAGCTTTACCGCGGCAGCAGCACGCAACGAACAGGCTCGCCCTCAAGAATGGCAAGTGCGTACTGTCTTTGCCGATGGCAGTCGGGGTTATGACTTGATGGGCCTGTCCTCCAGTCAGGTCATTAACGACATCCTGAACCACTTCGAGCGCTATCAGTCCCTGGTCACTTCCGAAGCCACCGCGCTGTACGCGCAGTCGCCCGACCCGAGCTAAGCCTCTGTTCCGGTCTCCAGTTTTCTTTCCAGAATCTGGGGACCGGGCCCTTGCTGGCCCAGAATATCGGCCGGATTACGCAAGGGACACTCACTCATGGACAAGCACCCACAGCCAATACAGTGGGTCAGCTCATCGCGCAGTCGCGTCAACTGCTCAATACGATCATTCAAACTGGCCTGCCAACGGCTGGACATGGCTCGCCATTGCTTGCTCGATGGCTTGCTGCCCGGTGGCAAACCACGCAAGGCCTCGTGGATTTCCTCCAGAGGAATCCCGGTACGCTGCGCTACTTTGATGATCGCAATGTAGCGTAAAACCACCGAATCAAAACGACGCTGGTTCCCGCTATTACGGGTACTGGCAATCAAGCCCTTGGCTTCATAAAAATGCACGGTCGAGACAGGGACACCACTGCGTTTGGCCACTTCCCCCACCGTCAAGGCACGACTGAAATCCAATGTTTTTGCCATCTTGATACCCCTTGACCTCAAGTTAACTTGAGGTTTTATAGTCCAGGTACCTAATTAAGGCAAGCCATGTTGGCTGCCTCTTTGTTGTCACAGGAACCTGCCATGCCTCCCCTCATTTGGATTCTGTTTGCCGGACCTCTGTCATGGTTACGGCAAGCCCAGCTTGTGTCAGCCACCTACTTCAAACCCGAAGACTGGTCGCAAAGTGATCAGCGATTCGGCTGGACTCTTCCCAACAAACAGCCTTTGTGGCCCTCTTCCCTGACAGGAGGGTCGGCAGCATGAGTTCGCGTCGTACTTGGATCATGATTCCCGTTCTGGCCGGCGTATTGGCCATAGGCTGGCGTTTGCTGCCAGCCTCGCAAGAAGCTCAAGCAGGGGGAGCCTATCCGCCTGCCGTCGTCGAACTATCCAGCGTCGAGTCCCAGACCGCTCCTCGTCTTTTGCATGCCGTCGGTGCACTGGAAGCCTGGCAGCAAGTGCTGCTCAGTGCAGAGACCAGCGGCCGTATTCGCAAGATTGATTTCACCTCCGGACAGCAAGTCAAGGCAGGCCAGCCACTGGTTTTGCTCAATGACGAACTGGAACAAGCCAGCGTGCGCCGCGAGCAGGCACAGGTCAAACAGGCCGCCATTCAGCTCACCCGTGTACGCAAGCTGAAGGAACAGCAAGCCGCTACCCAGGAGCAGTTGGATCAAGCCCAGGCCGATCACGCTGTGGCCCAGGCCCAACTGCAATATCAACGCGCTGAACTGGCCTTGAAACAGATTGCCGCCCCCTTCTCGGGTCGCATCGGTATCACCAGCTTGCATCAGGGCCACTACTTGCAACCCGGCCAAGCCATCGCCAGCCTGGTCGATGACAGTCAACTGCGTGTGAACCTGACCGTGCCAGAGCAAAGCCTGCCGGATCTGAAGGTGGGCCAGACACTGCACGTACAGGTGGACGCCTGGCCGGGCGAGAACTTCCAGGCTGAAATCAGCGCCATCGATCCCTTGATTGGTGATTCGCGCACCATACGCCTGCAAGCGCTGCTGCCCAACCCCGACAATCGCCTGAAAGCGGGGATGTACGCCCGTGCTCAATTGAAGCGCCCCGCCGAAGCGCCCGTCCTGACCGTGCCCGAAACCGCATTGACCTACACCGCCTACGGCCAGACCGTGTTTGTGGCCTCCCCCACGGATCAGGGTCTGTGGCAGGTCAAGCGCGTGGCCGTACAAACTGGCGAGCAATGGGATGAGCGTGTCGAAATCATTGATGGCTTGAAAGAAGGCGACAAGGTTGTGAGCGCCGGCCAGATCAAGATTCAGGACGGCTCCACAGTACAAACCGCCAAGGACAAGGAGCCCGTATGAACACCACCTCCCGTCCCGGCTTTACCGACTTGTTCGTTCGTCGGCCGGTACTTGCCCTGGTGGTCAGCGCCTTGCTCCTGATGTTGGGGCTGTTCTCTTTGGACAAGCTGCCCATCCGGCAGTATCCCCTGCTGGAGAACTCCACCATCACGATTACCACCGAGTACCCCGGCGCCTCTGCACAACTGATGCAAGGCTTTGTCACCCAGCCCATCGCCCAGGCTCTGGCCTCGGTGGAAGGGGTGGATTACCTGTCTTCCAACTCCGTGCAAAGCCGCAGTGTCGTGACCCTGCGCATGGAGCTGAACCGCGACTCTACCCAGGCCCTGACCGAAGTCATGAGCAAGGTCAGCCAGGTGCGCTACCGCCTGCCTGAAGGCGCCTATGACCCGGTTGTGGAACGTTCCTCCGGGGACTCCACTGCGGTGGCCTATGTAGGCTTTTCCACGACGTCAATCTCCATCCCGGAACTGAATGACTATCTGTCCCGCGTAGTGGAGCCTATGTTCTCCACGATTGATGGCGTGGCGAAAATCCAGACCTTTGGTGGTCAAAAACTGGCCATGCGACTGTGGCTGGACTCGGACCGCATGGCGGGCTATGAACTGACAGCTGCCGATATTGCCCAGGCTGTGCGTGCCAACAACTATCAGGCCGCCCCCGGCATGGTCAAAGGCCAGCATGTCTTGAGCAATATTCAGCTCAATTCGGACCTGACCAGCGTGGCCGAATTTCAGGACCTGATCGTGCGCGAAGACGGCACCTCTCTGGTTAGACTGCGCGACGTAGGCAAGGTAGAGCTGGGAGCAGCAGCGACGGAAACCAGCGCCCTGATGGATGGCCTGCCCGCGATTCACCTGGGCTTGTTCCCCACTCCCGGCGGCAACCCCTTGCGGATTGTGGAAGGCATTCGTGATCGCCTCCCAGCCATTGAGGCCACCTTGCCTCCCGGCGTGGAAGTGGCCCTGGCTTTTGAAACCGCCCGCTTCATCCAGGCCTCGATTGATGAGGTGCTCAAGACCCTTACCGAAGCCATGATTATCGTGGTGCTGGTGATTTATCTGTGTCTGGGTTCTTTCCGCAGCGTGCTGATTCCGCTGGCTACCATTCCCTTGTCCATGTTGGGAGCAGCCGCCTTGATGCTGGCCTTTGGTTTCAGCATCAATTTGCTGACCTTGCTGGCCATGGTGCTGGCTATCGGACTGGTAGTGGACGATGCGATTGTTGTGGTTGAAAACGTACACCGTCACATTGCCGCCGGACGCTCACCCGTGGTGGCGGCTTTATTGGGCGCACGTGAAGTGGCCGGCCCAGTGATCGCCATGACCCTGACCCTGGCCGCCGTCTATGCCCCGATTGGGCTGATGGGTGGCCTGACTGGAGCACTGTTCAAAGAGTTTGCCCTGACGCTGGCCGGTGCCGTGCTGGTATCCGGGGTCGTGGCCTTGACCTTGTCCCCAGTGATGAGTTCCTTGCTACTGCCCTCACAGCAAGATGAAGGTCGCATGGCGCACCTGGCAGAGAGTTTCTTTGGTGGTCTGTCGGCCCGCTACGGTCGATTGCTGGCCCGCTCCTTGCGCCATCGCTGGATCACGGGCGCCATGGCCTTGCTGGTCTTTATCAGCCTGCCCGTGCTCTATCAAATGACGCACAGTGAGCTGGCTCCCATTGAAGATCAGGCCAGCGTGCTGACAGCCGTGAAAGCTCCGCAAAATGCCAACCTGGCCTATGCCGAGCGCGACGGCAAGCTGCTGGATGACACGTATCGTGAAGTGGCCGAAACCGAAAGCACCTGGTTGATTGTGGGGACAGACGGCCCGGCTGCCAGCTTTGGCGGGATCAACCTGAAGGACTGGAGCAAGCGCGAGCGCGATGCCAGCGCCGTACAGGGTGAGCTGCAAGGACGTGTCAGCGCGATTCCCGGCAGCAGTATCTTCGCCTTCCAGCTTGCCCCCTTGCCCGGTTCCAGCGGCGGTCTGCCGGTTCAACTGGTACTGCGCAGCCCCGGCGACTACCGCACGGTGTACGACACGATGGAGTGGGTCAAACAGCAAGCCCGTGAAAGCGGATTGTTCGTCGTGGTAGACAGCGATCTGGACTACAACAAGCCCGTTTCCCGCGTGGAAATTGACCGCAGCAAAGCGGCCAGCATGGGTATTAGTCTGCGAGATATTGCTGATTCCCTGGCCGTGCTGGTGGGCGAGAATTACCTGAACCGCTTTTCGCTGGATGGTCGCTCGTATGACGTGATTCCACAAAGCCAGCGTGAACTGCGCCTGACAGCTCAAGCACTGACACGTCAGTTTGTACGCAGCGCCAATGGCGAGCTGGTGCCTTTGTCGGCCATGGTCCAAATCCACAGCGAAGTGGAACCCAACAGCCTGCGCCAATTCAACCAGCAAAACTCGGCCACGCTGCAAGCCATTCCAGCACCGGGCGTCACGTTGGGTCAAGCGGTGGGCTATCTGGACGACATCGCCCGTCAATTGCCCGCAGGATTCACGCATGACTGGCAATCGGAGTCGCGCCAATTCACCCAGGAAAGTCAGTCTCTGGTGTGGGCCTTCCTGGCTGCGCTGGTGGTGATTTATCTGGTGCTGGCCGCGCAGTACGAAAGCCTGGTGGACCCCATCATCATTCTGGTGACGGTGCCCTTGTCCCTGTGCGGTGCCCTGCTGCCTTTGGCCCTGGGATTTGGCACGCTCAACATCTACACCCAGATAGGTCTGTTAACGCTGGTCGGCCTGATCAGCAAGCACGGCATTCTGATGGTGGAGTTTGCCAATGAACTGCAATTCAAAGAGGGCCTGAAAAAGCCCGAAGCCATCTTGCAAGCCGCCCGCATTCGTTTGCGCCCTGTGCTGATGACAACCGGGGCCATGGTCTTTGGTCTGGTGCCTCTGCTGTTTGCCTCCGGTGCGGGTGCTAACAGCCGCTTTGGCCTGGGTGTGGTGCTGGTCTCGGGCATGTTGATCGGCACAGTATTCACCCTGTTTATCTTGCCGACTTTGTATACCTTGCTGGCGCGTGATCACGCCCATCAAGCAGACACCCCGCGGGCGCGCGATCTGGCGCAAGCCCTGCGCCCTTCGACTGGAGAACACTCATCATGACGCCACAACTATCAAACAGGCTAGCGCCTGTGGCGCGTGCTCTGCGACTGGTGATCCCCAGCCTGATCCTGAGCGGTTGCGCTGTGGGGCTGGACACCTCCATTCCCACCGCTCCAAGCTTGGCCGACACCAACTGGAACAGCCAGTTCGCTCAAGCCACCGAGCAACGCGAAAACTGGTGGACCTTGCTGCAAGACCCGCAACTGAACGCCTTGATTGCCAAGGCCCTGGACCACAACCTGGATATTGCCCAGGCACAGGCCCGCTGGCGGGCCTCCCGCGCCCTGATCGACGAGCGCCAACACGACCGTCTACCCGCCATCACGGCCCACGCCAGCTACAACCGTAGCGGTTCACAATTTGCCGCGCCCGATGGCTCCATTGATCACGGTATTACCGAGAACTGGCGCCTTGGCATGCAGGCCACTTGGGAGATCGATGTGTTCGGTCGTCTGGAGCAACTGGCCCGTTCTGCGCAGGCTCGCAGCGAGGCCAGTGCAGACCAACTTGATCTGACTCGCCAGGCTATCGCGGCTGAACTGGCACGCCAATACGTGCAAGCCCAAGGTTTGCAACGGCAACTGGCTCTGGCTGAGGATGACGTACGCAGCTGGGAGCATACACTCAGGCTGGTGCAGGCTGGCGTTTCGCTGGGTCGGGAATTGCCGGAGAATCTGGACAATGCCCAGGCTGGTCTTGAGCGCGCCAAAACCCTGGTGCCCCAACTGCGCAGCGACCTGGAGCTGGCTCGTTTGCGCATCCAGGTGCTAAGCGGCGGGCAAGCCGGGAGCATTGATACGCCGTTGCCCAGTGCCAAGGCACCCTTGGCCGCTTCCTTGCCGTTAGGTGATGTGAACGCCATGCTGTTCAACCGGCCTGACGTACGCGCCGCCCGGCAGGAAATCCTGGCCAGCTCGCACGAAGTGGCCGCCGCCACCGCCGAGCTGTACCCCCGCCTGGATCTGGCTGGCTTTATTGGCTTTTTTGCCTTGCGAGGTAGCGACCTGGGCCATGCTGCCCGTGCCTTTGATGTTTCACCTGCCATGCAATGGCCTGCCCTGCGCCTGGGCCATGCCAAAGCGCGCTTGCGTGGCATGGAGGCGGTGGCCGATGAATCACGTCTGCACTATCAACAAGTGCTATTGCAAGCTCAGGAAGAAATTCAGGGCTCTTTGCAACGGCTGACTCAACATCAGGAAAGCCTGCTTAGCCTGACTCGAGCGGCGTCACATCTGGAAAATGCCCATGAGCGTGCCTTGACGCGTTATGAGGTGGGAGCCGGTGCCTATCAGCAAGTGCTGGAAAATCAGCGCAGCCTGAACCAGACCCGGCAAGAACTGGCGATTGCCGAAACCGGCTCGTACCTGAATGTAATTGCCTTGTATCAGGCCTTGGGTTGGGGAGTGGCGACACCAAGCTCCACTGAGTAACTTCAAGCTTGATCGGATTGGGGGTGGTCTGTCTCGAAGATAGGCCGCCCCTTTTCTATTTGTGCATCCGTCTGTTGCAAAAACTCGGATAGATTCGCAATCTTGCTTTGCATTAGCCGATCCAGCAGCTTTCCGCCAAACCACAACAAGGCGCAGCAGAAAAACGTAATCGGCAATACATACCAACGCAGCCAGACCGATGCATCCAGCAACCAGCCAAGCGCGGTAAAAATCACCACTAAAGTGCAGGCAATCCAATTATTGCGCTTGGCCTTGAGCAAGAATTTCCTCAAATCCAGGTGGCCACGGTTCAGAGTCTCTAATTGCTCGTGAAGCTGATCACGGTCTTTTTGCAGTTGCACCCAGGCAGCGCGCTGCTCTGATGTCACCGCAAGGGCAGACCGGGGCTGTTCATATTCCTGATGGCTCATTATCTCTACGCTGGGGCAGCGGCGTACTCTAGAAAATCGCTATTGTAGGAGGAATGAAAACGGGTAGTGTTTCTGCCTTTTTCTCTTTACCAAGCAAGCCTATGCCTACCACTTCAATCACGCGCCTGCTCTAGCCAGCCACCGCAGCTCAGCCTGGCCAAAACACCTGGCTAGTTCCCCCGCAAGGACGAACCTTTTTGCCCCAGGGACAGCACTTCACTGGCATTCACAATGGCAATCGAAATATCCTCAATCGTGCTGCGCTTGTTCATGGCCTGCTCACGAATCAAATCGTAGGCCTGGTCCTCGGACACCTGATGGGTACGCATCAAGATCGTCTTTGCTTGCGCCACATGCCGCTGCCCCATCAGTTTGGTTTGCAGCTTGCTGATCAGCCGACGTTGCTGGCGCAGTTCTTTATGGTATTTACGCGCCAGCACCACGGTGGACAACAAGCCAAAAGAGCGTATGGGCGAAGGCAGGATCGCCTGAATATTCAAATCCAGTACGGCCGACACGATCGTGGGGTTTTCATAATTGACCACGGCAATAATCGTGGGTGCTTCCTCCTCGCAGACCCAATCCAGGCGCAGGTGCAAAAGATCAGGCTGCACGGCCAGAAAGACCAGATCCGTTCCTGAAGGCAGGTTTTGCGTGGGTGGCCAGATCGTCTGGACCGAACACCCGATACGCTGCAGTTGCTGGGTCAGCAAGCGGCCATCGCTATCGTCCGGATGCATGACCACCATCGTCAATTGCCGCAGTTCCTTGAGCTGCGGCGAGGTGGCATGCGGAAAACGATTCCGCACTCGCAAAGGCTTGTTTGCCGGCTCATCACCGTAGGAAGAGGAGTTGGCCACGCTTTATGTCTCCAAAGTATCCAGCTTGGCAGTCCAGTCGCCCAAGGAATGGGTAACCAGATACGGGTCGGGCGAGACCGGGCGCGTTGCCTGGCGCACAATCGCAAATTCGCCGTCGGCATTGATGCGGCCAATCCGTGGATAAAGCCAAGTATGGTGATTATTGGGATCGATCTTGATCCGCCCCTGAGGCGCATCCAGTTCACTGCCCAGCAGGTAGGGCAGCAGATCTCCGATCGCATCACTGGCGGATTGTCGATACGCATTGGCGAACAAATGCATCTGTGAATAGGCAGCTTCCCAGCACAGATTAGGGTGGCAGTCGGCCCCAAAGCGCTTGCGCAAACTGGCCAGACAACGCGCATTGACTTCCGACTCGATGGACTGAAAATACGGTGCAGCGGTGAAGTGTCCACAGGCAATTTCCGCGCCCATCTGGGCAATCTCGGCTTCGGAGGTCGTCAAACTGGCAATGGGCATGGTTTGCGGATTAAAGCCCGCATTGGCATAAGCGCGATACAGATTGGCAGTGGAGTCCCCCACCACGGTGGAGAAAATAAAGTCCGGCTGCTTCTGGCGTATGTCTTCCATGATCAGGCTGTAATCGCTCTCGCTGGCATCCAATGGCAGATAGTGTTCGCCCAGCACGTTGCTATCGGGATGCTGCATGACCAGCTCGCGCATGATGCGATTGGACTCATAGGGGTAGATATAGTCCGAGCCAATCATGTAGACCCGCGCGCCAAAATTGCTGGTCATGAAATGCGCCAGCTGCACACTGTTCTGATTGGGCGCCGCGCCGGTATAGATCACATTGCCCGAAAACTCGAAACCTTCGTACAGGGTGGGATAGAACAGCAGCTTGTTCCACTTCTCCACAATCGGGATCACGGCCTTGCGGCTGCTGGACATATAACAGCCAAAGATCACATTGACGCGGTCCTGCACAATCAACCGCTCGGCCTGTTCAGCGTAGCAAGCGGGCCTGGACGCCGGGTCGTAGCACACCGCCACCAGTTCACGCCCCAGCAGGCCACCGGCCTCGTTGATTTCCTCAATCGCCAGTTTGGTGCCCTGCCATTGCGACTGACCAATGGTAGAGGTCATGCCGGTTGCGGAATAAAGAACGCCGACGCGTACGGGTTCGTTGTGAGCCAAAGTCCATCTCCTGTCTAGCATGGTAGGGGCGCAGGTCGACGGACCTGCCGGTAAACACTACGAGCGAGCATCAGGTTACTCCAAAAAACTGCATTACTCTGGCTCCCCACCACGCTTGCACTCCTATGAAAACTACCAGGCATCCATCATGATCAGGGTGCCGGGCAACCAGCAGGTCAAGGCCCCGATCAGGACGGTATACGCAGGCAAGATACGCAAGGATCGTCCCAGTCCCAAGGCCAGGAAAAACAGAAACCACAGGCTGGACCACAAGAGCCACATGGCGATCAAACGCGGATCGCTGACAGAACCGGCAAAGGCCAGTGCGCTGATGGCAACAAACAGGCAATACCAGCCAAAACCCACTCCTTTCAGCCCATACCACTGCACCACAGCCAGATACAGATAGGTGAAGGCAAACAGCAGCCCACCAGCAACGGCAAAGTAATCCGCCATTTGCTCGCCGCGCTGCAAGCCCAGCAAATTGATGAACAGGGCCAACAGCCCCACCAGCAAGTTAAAGGGGGCCAGGTCCCGACTTTCAATACGTCCAGTCAAACCCACGCCATTCACAATCAGCACAGCCCCAATAAAGAAAAGCGCAACACCCAACATGGCATAAGCCTCCAAAACAAGGTGACGATTCCGGCCTGGCTGGCGTCAGATATTGCTGACGCTGCGTGAGCTCTGTGTATCGCGATGGCATCGTGCCGCGAAGCAGGATTCCAGATAGTTCGCAACCTAACTACGAGGTCGGATTTATTTCAGGCAAACAAAAAGGCCCAGACCGGTTCAAGCATTGAACCGGTCTGGGCCTTTTTGCCCGGCATCGGCGCTGGCAGCATTGGCAGCGGATGTCGTGTCTATTCGGAAATGTCGCAGCGATCTGAAATCGCGATCGGTGCAATTCTTACATAGCCTGCTCTATCGTCTGTACTAGCGATTACCCTAGCGGCTGACTATTGGCGTCCTAAATATATTTTGTGCTACAGTATTTCATCGATTTAACGATCTGATTCTTATTTCATGAACCGCCCCGCATCCTCTTTGCCAAGCGCTCTGCCCCTGTCGCGGGCCGCGTCGCTGCGGGCGGGCTCCCCTCCATCTGTCTTGCTGTTGACTGTCGTCGCCCCAGGCGTCGTCAATCAAGCCGCTGTCGTGTCCGACGTCGTCGTCGACACTCGCGTCTACAGCGTCTGCTCCTAAGACCTCTTTTTCTTTTCCTGCGCCATTGATGCGCCTGGAATGTCTTTGCAGACAAACCTAATTTATTTAGACAGATAAAGAACATCATGATTTCTTCTTCTCGCGCCCAAGCGGGTGCTATTGCCTTGTTCGTACTGCTTTGGGGCAGCGCGGGTATTTTCACGCGTATCGGTTTGGATCATGGCTCGGTTATGGCCATGCTGATCCTGCGTTTTGCCATCGCCCTACCTATGGTGATCATGCTGGGGCACTTCAATGGCGGCTGGCTGCCGCCCAAAGGGCAACGTCTGCTGCCAGCTATCAGCGGTTTGCTGATGATCGGGCTGTATTCGTTTTTCTATTTTGAAACCCTGGCTCAAGGGATCACACCGGGTCTGCTGGCGACGATCCTGGGTGTGCAGCCAATTCTGACCTTGGCTTTGACCGAGCGGCGTTTTTCTTTGAGCCGTGTGGCCGGTTTGGCACTATCGCTGACAGGACTGATTCTGGTGGTGTATCAAAGCCTGATTGTCAGCCGTTTGTCCGTGATGGGTCTGGTATTTGCAATTGCTGCTTTGTTGAGCATCACTGTGGGGACCATTGTTCAAAAGCGTCAGCCCGTGGGGGCTTTGCAAGGAATGCCTTTGCAGTATTCCTTGTCTCTGGGCTTGTTTATTCTTGCGTCCCTGGGTTTGGGACAAGAAATCCGCTGGGAGAACACATTGGGCTTTTGGGGACCGGTGGTCTGGCTTGGTCTGGTGATTTCCGTACTGGCCCAGTTACTGCTGTATCGCATGATTCGCAGCGGGAATCTGGTCAATGTCACTAGCCTGTTTTATCTGGTTCCTGTGGTGACGGCGGGATTGGATTTCCTGATTCTGGGGAATACCTTGGCAGCTCGCGCAGGGCTGGGACTGGTGGCTATCTTGGCGGGTCTGTGGCTGACATTACGGAAGAAGGCGGCGTAAGTCTGCTTTTTATAAGTGGGGTTTCACGGAGAGTTAAATCGGTCTTTGAATGATGAGATCGGTCTCCGTGAAGCCACCACTTGGGTCCCTCTGCAGGGATTGGGCTGAGCACTTGCCGGTGCTGCGCACCGGTGCCCTAGTCAGGAGATAGCTACGGGCGCATCCTGAACTCGCGGGGTGGTTCGTCCCCCGGACGAACCACAAGCGCCCCGCTCAAACAGCAGGATGCTTGCCCCCCTACGCTATCTCCTGCCCGCGGCAAGTACTCTGATCCGCCCAATCCCTGCAGAGGGACCCAAGTGGTTCACAGTGATACATATCCACGATTCAAGTCGGTTTGCTTCCCAAATCCAGGCACGGCATGGACAGATCTCAATGCCTAGATCTTTATTCTTAAGCGGCAACCCTCAAAGCGCCCTTCTAAAAACTACTGATTTACGAGCTCTCGCTACAGATCGATACCTGTCATCAGCGTGTGAATACTGCAGGCATGCTAATTATCATTGCTGAATACTTTTGGGCTTTTTCAACTGGCCGCACTCCGCCCAATCGCAGTAGCCCTTCAACTCATCACAACAACTCGGCCAACCACAAGCCCTGGCCCCACCAAGCACCAAACCCAAAAACACTAGACAGCCCCCCGTCCGCGCTACAACCAGCACTTCCTTCCGCCACAAATCGGTTTTTTATATTTCTCCGTTGTGAGCCGCTTGGGGGCCGGGTCCAGGGGGGCGATTCAGACTGCTTGCCGCAGGCGGTTCTGATATCCGGGATGCAAGCCCTGTGCTGTTTGAGCCCGACGCTTGTGATTGGTCCGGGGGACCAATCACCGGGCGAGTTCACAGGGCGCCCGGATATCAGAATCGACAAGGGTACCGATGCGCAGCATCGGCAAGTAGTCAAGCCCGCCCCCCTGGACCCGGCCCCCAAGCGGCGTCCCCACACCGAGACACCCAACAAAAAAAAACCGACATCTCCAACCCTGGGGTCGGGCGAGATATCGGTTCAAAAGCCGGGGGCCTGTTCCCGGCGTACTACCGTTTCAAAACGTGCTTCTAATTATTAATTCCAGAAGAACTCATCGCAGCCACCTCAATGCGCCGCAATCCACTCCAACAGTTCCTTCTCCCCTTGCCAAGGCTGACTACGATCCCCACTGGCAGCCCGCTCCTGGGCAACAAACTCGGGGGTAATGGCATCCTCCTCATTCCCCCACTCATGGCGAATAAAGCTCAACACAGCCGCCAGCTCCGCATCACTGAACTGCTCTGCAAATGCAGGCATCGCCCCCTGATATTCCTGACCTTTCACCGTGATAGCTCCCGTAACCCCTTGCAGCACCAATTGCGCCAGTACCTTGGGGTCACCCTTCACCCACTCTGAGTCCGCCAAAGGCGGGAACACCCCTGGCAAACCTTGCCCCGTCGCCTGATGACACGCCACACAGGCATTGGCATACAACTGCTTACCATCCGCAGATGCACTGCCAGGCGCAGGAGCCAGAACCGCCAAAGGACGCTGATCCCCCAAATGCGGAGAGCTGTTGGGCTGAGCCGAGACGATGTAATACACCGCCCAGGCCAGCAAGGCCAAAATCACCAGAATCACTACGCGCGGAACCGGGTTGTACTGCTCGTGAGGATCTGCATTCTCGCTTTGACGACTTTGCACAGGGCGACTCATTCCTCACCTCCCACGGCATCCGCACTCAAGATCGGATACACATGCTTGAGCGACTGCAAATACACCACCAGATCCAAAGCCTCCGGACGAGCCACCACCACCTTGCCTTCCGGTGCCACACCTGGCGGCAGGCTCACCACACGCTCATCAGGCTGTACCTGATCCGGGTCTTTGGCCTCGAACAAGAAACGATAGGGAGGCATATTGCTGCCCGGCGAGTAAGCGCGCGGGTCGTACAAGTGCCCCAAATGCCAATCCTGACTAGGCTGACGCACACCAATATTGAACAGATCCGGCCCGGTACGCATGGTGCCCAGCAAAGGCGGATCGTCGTAGTGATAATCCCCTGCCACCGAAGCGCGCCCCCAACCACGGCTGGCATCCGCCACACCCGCGCCCGTTGTACTGGGCTGCTGCGTGTGACAAGTAATGCAGCCATTGCCCCGATACACCGCCCGACCGCGTATTTCCTGACTGCTATAAGGCAACAAACCTTCCGGGGCAGGCTCGTCTTTCAGCTGCAGAAACGGCACCACAATCATGGCCGCCGTTGCCAGAGACAAGGTCACCATGGACCCGATAATCAACTTCAGTTCGTTTTCCATGTCCTTAAACCTCCAGCTCAGCGGTACGGCGCACTGCAGCCGAGCGGGACTCGGTCAAGGCAAACGCACCCGACTTCACAATCATCAGCAGTACGTGCAGGGCAAAGACCAGATGGCCCAGCGTCATCATGGCGCCGCCAATAGAACGGCCTTGCAACCAGGGCATGGTGACTGCCACCGACTCCATAAAACCACGGGCAGGATCCAGCAAGGCCAAACCTTGCAGCACGCCACCAATGCTGAGCGTGATCATGTACACGGCAAAGCCAGCCACCACCAGCCAGAAGTGCCAGGAGATCAAGGCAGGACGGGGCCAGGCCGTGTTCAGAATGCGAGGCAAGGCAAAGTACACTCCACCGAAAATCACCATGGTCACAAAGCCGTACATACCCAGATGAGCATGAGCCACCGTGAAGTGCGTGAAGTGCGTAATGGAGTTCAGCGAACGCAAGGCTTCAGCAGAACCTTGCAGGGACGCAACGGTGTACATCATGGCGCCAAAGACGATGAAACGCAGAACGGGCGAATGGCGCAGCGCACTGAAATGGCCTTTCAGCGTCAAGTGCTGGTTAGCCGAGAAGGCCAGCACCGGAATCACCATCATCACGCTTTGCACGATGGACAAGGTAATCAGCCATTCAGGGATAGGACCACCAATCAAATGGTGCGCACCGACCTGTCCGTAGAAGAATGCCAAGGTCCAGAAACCCAGCAGCGACAAGTTGTAGGAGCGCACAGGGCGTCCAATGACTTTGGGCAGGAAGTAGTAAATAGCGGCAATCGACATGGGGGTATAGAACAAGCCCAGCACGTTATGCCCGAACCACCAGTTCATGGTGGCTTGCTCCACCCCAAAGTGCACGCCAGGAACCTTGGCGACCAGATACAGAATGGGGAACCAGAACAGCGCCGCGCCGATGTACCACACCGACACGTACAAGTGCTTGACCTTGCGTTGCGAGAGCATCAAGGCCAGCGGCATGCCGATCATCATGCCGCCAAAGGCGAACAGCACACCGATTTGCCAGGGGATTTCCAACCACTCCAAACCCGCATTCAAGCCAATGGCCAAAGCACCAATCCCCGCCACCAGCGCAGCATTCCAGACCAGACCGCCCACCATCACCAAACGGCCACCCAGCAAAGGGGTTTGCAGCAAGCGCGGCAACATCCAGATTGTTAGCCCCAACAAGCCCATGGGTGCCCAGCCATATGCCACGCCATTCAGGTGAATCGTGCGCAGACGGCCAAAGCTCAACCAGGAAACGTCACCCAGGAACTCGGGCCAGTGCAGTTTCAAGGAGCTGATCAGACCCGCAAACGAGGCCACCACCAGCCAGACTACCGCACAGACAATCAGTAAGAACGCAGGCATGGAACTGGAACGGTCGGCCTGTTCACGCGCCGCCATTTCAAGCGCGCTGGTTTGCTGACCATGGTTCTCTGCAATATGGTCGGCCGCCGCCAGGCTTAGCGCCTGCCGTTGGGCAGCATCGGCCGAGGGCTCTTCGGGCTGGCCGATTTCGCCCTTGTGAAAAATAGTGCGCGCACCACTGACGTCAGCATCGAACAGGCCCTTGCGCAAGGACCAGATAAAGGCAAAAAGCCCGGCAATCGACAGGATGAATGCGGCAAGCAAAAGCGCCGTCGGGTTCATGGTATTCCTCTGATTAGATAGGCCCGCAGCCCACACGGGCACGGACGAAAACACCCGGCAAGGCTACCTGTCGGCACAGAGCATTCCAAGAATCAGTTAAAGCTTAAAAAACCCTATCAGTTGTCCTGAAAGCCCCGCAAATTGCCGTTTGCTTGTGCTTGAAGACATACCCATCAGATAATAAAAAAACTACATTTATTGAAATTACCGTATCAGATGGAGCACAGAAGGACATGAAACTGTACGAGACGCTGGCCAAGGAACTGGCCCAGGCCATTCTTGACGGCACAGTTGCCGCAGGCGAGCGCATGCCCTCTGTGCGTCAATTGATGGATAAGCACAAGATCAGTGCCTCGACGATTTTCCAGGCGTATTACCGACTGGAAGCACAAGGCTTGATCAAGGCGCGTCCTCGTTCGGGCTACTACGTCTGCTCCAGCCTGGCGCCTCATACCTTGGAGGCGGACACGGCCTCCCAGCCACCGCTGCAAGCGACCAGCGTTAACAATAGCGACCTGATCATGGCGATCCTGCAATCCAGTTCAGAGCGCTCCGTAGCGCCTTTAGGCTCCGCTTTCCCCAGCCCTGTGCTCTTTCCTCTGGAACGCTTGGGCCGCTTCTTGTCTGCCAGTCTGAAACAGCAAGATCCCTGGGCCAGCGTGGACGATCTGACCCAAGGCCACGCTCCCCTGCGTCGCCAGATTGCCTTGCGCTATCTGGCTCAAGGCATGGCCATCAATGCCAACGATATTGTGATTACCAACGGAGCTCTGGAAGCGCTGAACCTATGTCTTGCAGCGGTAACTCAACCGGGTGACATCGTGCTGGTGGAATCGCCCACCTTTTATGCCGCGCTGCAATCGCTGGAACGCATGAAGCTGCAAGCCCTGGAAGTGCCCACCCACCCGCGTGAAGGCATTGATCTGGAAGCGCTGGAACACGCGATCAAGCATCACGCCCCCAAAGCCTGCTGGCTGATGACCAACTTCCAGAACCCGCTGGGCAGCCTGATGCCCGATGCCAAAAAAGCCCAATTGGTCGAGCTGCTGGCCCGCTATGAAATCCCCTTGATCGAGGACGATGTTTACGGCGAACTGTACTTCGACACGGAGCGCCCCCGTCCCGCCAAAGCCTTTGACCGTCAGGGGCTGGTGATGCACTGCTCCTCTTTTTCCAAAACCCTGGCACCCGGCTATCGCATCGGCTGGGCTGTGCCGGGACGCTATATACGTGAAGTCGCCCAAGCCAAACTGACTACTACCCTGACGTCCCCCGTGCCCACCCAACTGGCCCTGGCCAGCTACCTGGAAAAAGGTGCGTACGAGCAACACCTGCGCCGTTTACGCACTCAACTAAAAAGCCAGTATGCGCAGTTCTCCAAAGCCTTGGGACGCTACTTCCCCGCAGGAACTCGGGCAACCCGCCCCGAGGGCGGCTACTTCCTGTGGGTAGAGCTGGAAAAAAGTGTGCAGACCTTAGAACTGCATCGCCAGGCCCTGTCACAAGGCATCAGTCTGGCACCAGGCTCCATCTTTTCAACTACCCAGAATTACAGCCATTGCCTACGTCTTAACTTTGGCCATCCGTGGACAGAACACAGCGATCACGCACTGGAAATACTGGGTAATTTATGCCGACCATTGCCACTTAAAAAGTCATGAAGCGTAGGGCCTGACGATAGAAAATAAGAATAGGCAAGTCATTGAATAACAAACGAAAAGACAGCATGATGGCTTAGTTACATAACGCAACAACACTGTCTATTCAGGAGTTTTTGATGGCCCATACCTTACGTAGCAAGCTGATCGGTGTCTGGCAATTGGTGTCCTTTGATTTTGTCCCGGAAGATGGCTCGCCCAATTACCCGGGGTTTGGGCCAAATCCCATTGGGCAATTGACGTACACAGAAACAGGCTATGTGACAGCGCAACTAGGTAGCAAAGACAGAACGGAGCGAGACAGCAGCCAAACGCTACTAGACAAATACTTGGCCTACGCAGGAACATTTGCGGTCGATGAAACCTCTCAGTGTGTTACCCACTTTGTAGATATGTCCCTATCTCCCAATTGGCTCGGTATTCCCCAACCGCGGTTGGCACGTCTTACCCAGGATGAGCTCGAACTGACGACAGGCACGCCCATCACCGTCGCAGGCAAGCTGGGCACAGGCACCCTTCTGTGGCATCGTGCCAAGCCTATCTGACCGCTTGGGGACACCACCCCACGGCCAGCTTATGCTGGCCGTTTCAGTTTTGAGTCTCACTATCTAACAGGCCCAGAAAATAATCCACAATCGCGTGTGCGCGCCTGTCCTTACGCATGGCCAAGGACAAGGGAATCGTGAACTGACGCTGCTGCGGGTCCACCGCAATCATCTGGCCCTTCTCTACCCAGCGAGCCGCCACGTGCTCGGGCAAGAAACCGATGTATTCCCCCGTCAAAATCAAAAAGGCGATCCCTTCCCGGTCACTGGCCGTGGCAACACAATTCAGATCCTGGTGTTGTCCGATCGCCTCCAGGCTCATGCGATAAGCAGGCGCAATGGCTGCAGCCCGGCGCAAGACTTCCTGAGACACTGTCCCTTCTTGCGCCGCGGCAAACAAAGGATGTTCCCAGGAGCAATACAGAAAATAAGGTTCGGCATAAAGCGTGCGATACTCCAGCCCGCTCAAGGCATTGGTTTCAGGCAACACACCCATATGCAAGCGACCGTCCAGTAAACCACGCTCAATCTCACCCGGCGTACTCATGCTGATATGGACGCGCACCGCCTCACTGTTTTGCCGCAAGGCACGCAAGGCCGAGGTGATGTGCATATGAGGCTGCGAGATCAGGCTATTCATCAAGCCTATATTCAAGTCCCCCCGCAAACTGGAATGCAGCTGGTTCACCTCACTGCGGAAATTCTCCACCGCAGCCATCAAGGTTTCACTGGCCCGCAGTACCTGTCGCCCTTCTTCCGTCAAGGCAAAACCCGCCCGGCCACGCTGACACAGCCGGATTCCACCCAAACGTTTTTCCAGATCGCTCATATGCAAGCTGATGGCCGAACGTGTAATGCCCAGCACGCCTTCCGCAGCCGAAAAGCTGCCCACTTGCGCTACCGTTCTGAACACACGCAGCAGACGCAAATCAAAATCGGAAACCTGCAAGAGTCCTTTGAGTTGCATATAGGTGAGTAAAAAAATAAGTGAAGTTGAATAAAAACGTATTTTACTCAACAACTTAGCTGCCTACACTGGGGGTATTCACCGCCTTGAGGAGACCACCATGAACTCACCCTACTTTGCGCCACAGCAGATTGCCAGTGAACTCAATCTTCAATCCCACTGGATGCCCTTTACCGCGAACCGACACTTCCAGCAGGACCCGCGCCTTGTCGTCAAAGCCGAAGGCAACTGGCTGTACGATCAGGATGGCCGCCAGATTTTTGACAGCCTGTCCGGGCTTTGGACTTGTGGTGCCGGACATGCTCGCCATGAAATCCAGGCCGCCGTGCATCGTCAACTCGGGCAACTGGACTACTCTCCCGCCTTTCAGTTTGGACACCCCGCTGCTTTTCAGCTGGCCGACAAGCTGACCCAGCACACCCCTGACGGTCTGGATCATGTTTTCTTCACGAACTCCGGTTCTGAATGTACCGACACGGTCGTCAAGATGGTGCGGGCGTACTGGCGTATTAAAGGCCAGGCGACCAAAACCCGTCTGATTGGCCGTGCTCGTGGCTACCACGGCGTGAACGTGGCCGGCACCAGCCTGGGAGGCATAGGCGGTAACCGCAAGATGTTCGGGCAACTGATGGATGCCGACCACCTGCCCCACGTACTGCAAGCAGACTGCGCCTTCACGCGCGGCCAGCCCGAAACAGGGGGCCTTGCCCTGGCCGACGAACTGCTGAAACTGATCGAATTGCACGACGCCAGTACCATCGCCGCCGTTTTTGTCGAACCCGTCTCCGGATCGGCAGGCGTACTGGTGCCACCTACCGGCTACCTGCAACGCCTGCGCCAGATTTGCGATCAGCACAACATTTTGCTGGTCTTTGATGAGGTCATCACCGGCCTGGGCCGCCTGGGAACCTATACCGGGGCCGAATACTTTGGCGTCACCCCCGACATCATGACCATGGCCAAGCAGTTGACCAACGGTGCCATCCCCATGGGCGCGGTCGTTGCCAGCAAGGAAATCTACCAAACCTTCATGGGCCAGGACTTGCCACTGCACGCCGTGGAATTCAGCCACGGGCACACCTACTCTGCCCACCCCGTCGCCTGCGCCGCTGGACTGGCTGCCCTGGAGTTGCTGGAACAGGACAATCTGCTGCAACGCTCCGCTGAACTGGCTCCGCATTTTGAACAAGCCCTGCACCAGTTGCGCGACAGCCCGAATGTCATCGACATCCGCAACTGCGGCCTGGCGGGTGCCATCCAGCTCGCCCCACGGAATGGCGACCCCGCCATCCGCCCCTTTGAAGCGGGACTGCAACTTTGGAAACAGGGCTTTTACGTACGCTTTGGTGGCGACACCCTCCAATTTGGCCCCACCTTTACCTCTACCCCCGAGCAACTCAACTCGCTCTTCGATGCGGTGGGAGGCGTCCTGAAGAACCTGGCTTGAACGCAGCAACAGGGCGGTCATGGAAAGACCGCCCCACACACCAACCAAGACCTGGAACAGGGCCTAAAGGAGACAGCCGCTGTAAACCAGGCTGAAGCCACTGCTCCAAACACGACAAAAGCGCCATAATAGAATTTTTGCCCCACAAGCATCGTTCAGCGCCATGAGTCCATCCCGCCCCGCCGTTTTTGCACAAGCCCCTATTGGCGTGTTTGATTCGGGCGTCGGCGGATTGTCCATCTGGCGTGCCCTGCGCCAATCCCTGCCCAACGAGCATTTGCTCTACCTGGCCGATTCCCGATACGCTCCCTACGGAGACCGATCCCCCAAATGGATTGTGGAGCGTACCCTGCAAATGACTCAATTGCTGGTAGACCAAGGCTGCAAGGCACTGGTCATCGCCTGCAACACCGCCACACTGGTAGCCGCCCCCGCCCTGCGCTCCAGGCTTTCCATCCCCATCATCGCCATCGAACCCGCCATAAAACCGGCTGCCGCCCTGAGCCGTAGCCGTAGCGTCGCCCTGATGGCCACCAGCCGCACCCTGGACAGCGGCGGCCTGCAAAACCTGATTGACCGCTATGC
Organism: Alcaligenes sp. RM2; assembly: GCF_052931795.1. Taxonomy (NCBI): domain Bacteria; kingdom Pseudomonadati; phylum Pseudomonadota; class Betaproteobacteria; order Burkholderiales; family Alcaligenaceae; genus Alcaligenes; species Alcaligenes sp. RM2. The sequence continues at coordinate 62,446 of NZ_JBRFIO010000001.1, read as the reverse complement.
CAGCGACGTGGAAGTCATACGCATTCCCTGTCCAGGGCTGGCCGACCGGGTCGAGGCCCTGCAACTGTCAGGCCCGGAAATCGAAGCAGAACTCAAAGAACGATTGGCCCCCGCCCTGCAAAGCCAGGCCGATACCCTGGTCCTGGGCTGCACACACTACCCCTTTTTACGTCCCACAATCGAAGCCATCAGCGGCTCGCGCTTCCATATTCTGGAACCGTCCTTTGCCGTCGCCGCCCAAGTGCACCGTCGCCTGGAGCAGGCCAACTGCCTGAACACACAAGCCCAAGCAGGCAACAGCGCCTTCATCAGCAGCGCCCCCGTGGACCAAGCCCAAAAAGTCATCCAAGCCCTGACAGGACTGAGCGAACCCACCATGCTGGCATTCCCCATACATTCGCCAAGCGCGCTGTAGAAATTGTTCATCCTCAATCTCTCGATGTTTCCAGCAAGAGCCGCTTGAGTTGGCTGCTCTAGCTAGCTGACCACTATCTTTAGCGGCCCAACGGCCCCCCCTCCGTTCACCATCTCCACTCGCCTCGACTCTGGGTTCGAACTGACGGGGTGACATGACGCCCTCCCCCCGGACGGTTTTAAAGTCAGCCCGAACAACGATCCTGCCCCATCACAACTCAAACCAGCACTCCACCCAAACAACGATTCCCGACCTCACTCTCGAAGCCATTGAGAGCTGCTCGGGGTGCCGGCACAGGGGCGCGGGGCGAGTCAGACCACTTGCCGCAGGCGGAGTGACGATCGGGGATGCGAGCAGCCTGCTGCTTGAGCCCGACGCTTGTGGTTTGTCCGGGGGACAAACCACCGGGCGAGTTCAGGCTGCGCCCCGATTGTCACTCTGCCAAGGGCACCGACGCGCAGCGTCGGCAAGTGGTCCGCCCCGCGCCCCTGTGCCGGCACCCCGAGCAGCGCCCTACGAAGAATGCCTCAGGCCCCCCACTCTGCAGCAACCAACGCCCCCAAGCCTGCTCCACCTTCAAGCTCAGCAAACAACAACAACAACAACAACAACAACAACAACAACAACAACAACAACAACAACAACAACTTTGAGCCTAAAGCATAAAAAACGCCTAAAACCCCGCCAAACCACGCCACCGTAACAAACCATCCATCAAGCCGCCATATGCCTGCCAAGCCGCAGCCAGCCAGCCCTTGAGCCCCACTGCTCCCACCCCCGTCCATCCCTTCACATAAAACACAATCCAATCATCGGCGGATTTGCTGATCCGTTCACAGGGCAGTCATACGCCCTTCCTACACTGCCCGCAGTCCTGATCCGATGCCAACTGAGCAGCCCACCCCCACGCCCAGTCTGGCCTCTCTTTTCACTTTTCTACACGAGTGGCTGTATGACCTTCTCTCCCCGTCTTCCCAAGTCCCCGGCATTGCAGCGCATGCAGCAAGCCGGGCTTACTCTGTCCATGGCCTTGCTGCTAAGTGCTTGTAGTGGTGGCTCCGGCGGCAATGATGGCTCCACCAGTCCTGGCGTGGACCCGGAACCCCCTACCGTTGAACCCGGCGACAAACCCCAGGCCCTGGGTGGCAAAAAAGCACTGATCGTCACCATCGACGGCTTGAGCTACGAAGCCTTGTTGCAAGCCCGTCAGGCCGGCCAGCACCCCGCCCTGAAATCACTGACCATCGCCCCCGCACAAACCGGCGGCTATGTCGGCACCAGCAGCGAACAACGCACCCTGCCCGTCCCTGGCTGGGCCTCCCTGATCACCGGCGTTTGGGCAGACCAGCACGGCCTGCGTGGCGTAGGCACTGCCGCCCCCACACTGAGCGCCCCCACCCTGCTAGCCCTGGCTGACAAGCAGCCCCAGGCCGCCATGGCCCTGAGCGCCGCCGACTACCGCAAGCTGCTAGGTGAAGACCTGCAGGCCGGACGCATCCTCGAAGCAGCCAACTGTACCGACTCCGACAGCTGTGTCAGCGAGCAAACCGAAAAATACCTGCAGCAAGGCAAATCCCTGATCCTGGCCCAAATCCAGGCTCCCGCCCGTGCTGCCTCCGAGGGTGGCATGGGTGGCCAGGCCTACCAGCAAGCCGTGCAAGCCTCGCTGGCCTCAGTGGACAAACTGTTTGCCCTGATCGAAAAACGCAAGCAGGCAGACGCTTCGGAAGACTGGTTGGTCATTCTGACCACCAGCTATGGTCTGGACGAATTTGGCGGCACCACTGGCTCGCAATTCAACCGCAACAAGACCAGCTTCATCGCCACCAACAAGACACTGGCCTCCTTGCCAGCCGTTGACAGCGCCGTGACCAGCACGACGGACATGAACACCCTGGCGGCCGTTATCGACATTGCCCCCACTGTGCTGTCCCACCTGGGCATCCAAAGCGAACAGTACCGCTTCCGTGGCTCCCCACTGCAAGCTGAAACTCGTGTGCGCAACGTGTCCTTCAGCAAACCCGCCGACAAGAACATGGTGGACCTGAAATGGGTACTGGATGGTGACGCCTCGCAGGAAATCCAGGTCATGCGCGACGGCAAGCTGATCGCTACCCTGCCTGCCGGCACAACCCAGTACTCCGACCCATTGCCAGTATCGGAAAATGCTCAGACTTACTCGCTGATCTATTCGATAAGTTCAGGCAAGGCCGCATCCACCATCAAGGCTGAAGTCGGGTACCAACCCCCTCCCAAGCTGGCCGACACGCTGAAAAATGGGTTGCGCAGCTACTACACCTTCAGCTCACAACCTTTTACCGATGCTAAGGGCGGGAGCAGCCTGCAAACATCCAGCCCTAGCGTCCCGAGCGGTGAACTTATTGCTGCTGACTTCCTGGATCCCTCCCAGCCTAAAGGGGGCTTGCGCCTGGTCGGTAGCAAAGCCGATGCCAATGGAAACCGGGGTTATCGCCTGTCCTTGAGCCGCGAGTTGCTGGGCACAGGTGGTGTGCAAAAACTGACCATCGGTTTCTGGTTCCGAACCCCCGACAACTGTCACGGCTATGGCGCTCCCATCATGGCCAACAAGAACTACGACTCCGGTAACACTCCCGGCTTTGCACTGGGCCTGTTCAACGCCAATGGTTGTGACGTCCGCTTTAACACCGGTTATGGGGGCGGTCGCAATGAAAGTCAGGGTTACAACGTCACACCCGACCAATGGGCCTACATAGCCGTCGTGATTGACAAGTCCAAAGGCATCATGCGTGGGCACGTATTCGATACCAAAAAAGGGGCGCAGTTCGGGTCTGTAGCCTTGGAGGCCCGCACAATCGCCGCATTGGGCGGAACCGGCACCAGCGAACTGGGGCTGAACGAAGACGTTACCGGCCAGTACTACAAACGCTGGGGTCGCAGCGACATCAATATGGACTTTGGCGAACTGGCCATCTGGGATCGTGACCTGAGCACGGACGAGCTGACCAGTATTTACGAATCGCGCAAACCCTTGTCCAGCCTCCAACCCTGATAGCACAACCAAGGAATTCTCATGAATCTAACGAGCACCTCATTTACTGTTGAGCGCATAAAACGCGCATCCGTACTGCTGATGTTCTGCGGCCTGCTGGCTGCTTGCGGCGGCGGTAACGACACAGGCAACTCGAACAGCTCCGGCTCTACCGAAGAACCTGCTGAGCCGGGCAAACCTAACCCAGAACCTGCGCCGCAACTCAAATGCGCCCCTTGATTGATTAAGAGATTAAGCACAATGACTTCACGCCGCACATTCCTACGCAACATGACGGGAGCCAGCCTGGCAGCCGGTTCTCTGGCCGCCTTTCCTCCCAGTATCCGCAAAGCGCTGGCCATCCCCGCCAACAACAAGACGGGCACCATCAAGGATGTAGAACACATTGTGGTTCTGATGCAAGAGAACCGCTCCTTTGACCACTACTTCGGCACCCTGAAAGGCGTGCGTGGATTTGGAGACCGTTTCACAATCCCAATGCCCAATGGGCGCAACGTCTGGCAGCAAAATGTCAGCTCGACCGAAACCGTGATGCCCTATCATCTGGACGCCACCAAAGGCAATGCCCAGCGCGTTAACGGCACACCGCACTCCTGGTCGGACGGCCAGGCTGCCTGGGACCACGGCCGCATGGACTTCTGGCCCAAGCACAAGAATCGTCACTCCATGGGCTACTACCGCGAAGCCGAATTGCCCTTCCAATTCGCGATGGCGAACGCCTTCACCATCTGCGATGCCTACCACTGCTCCATGCACACCGGCACGAACTCCAACCGCATGTTCCTATGGACCGGCACAAACGGTCCGACCGGCACAGGCGAGTGTACCGTCAACAATGCGTGGGACAGCCTGTGGCCCTCGATCTTTGGCGGCTACACCTGGAAAACTTATCCCGAACGCCTGGAAGAAGCCGGTATCAGTTGGAAGGTGTACCAGAACCTGCCTGACAACTTCACCGATAACCCCTTGGCTGGCTTTATCCAGTACCGACTTGCCGCTGAAAAATCGGGCAAACCCACCAATGACCCGTACGAACCATCTGACGACGTCGGTAATCCTCTATTCAAAGGCATTGCCAACACCATGCCCGACGGCGGATTTCTGGAACAAATCCGCAAGGATGTCGAGTCCGGCACCTTGCCACAAATCTCCTGGGTGGTGGCCCCAGCCAACTACTCTGAACACCCTGGCCCTTCAAGCCCCGTGCAAGGCGCTTGGTACACCCAAGAGCTGCTTGATGCACTGACAGCCAATCCCGAGGTCTGGAGCAAGACCGTATTGCTGGTCAACTTTGACGAGAACGATGGCTTCTTTGACCACATTCCCTCCCCTTCAGCCCCATCGATTGACCCTGTCACTGGCAAACCTGCTGGCAAGACCTCGCTGAGCGAAGAAGAAATCGCGTTTGAATACTACAACTACCCCAGTCCCAAAGGTCTGGCCGGCCAGCCTCCACGCGATGGCAAAGTATTCGGCCCCGGCGTGCGCGTGCCCATGTACGTAATCTCCCCCTGGAGCCGTGGCGGTTGGGTGAACTCGCAAGTGTTTGATCACACATCCGTCATCCGCTTCATGGAAGAGCGCTTCGGTGTGATGGAGCCCAATATCAGCCCCTACCGCCGTGCCGTGTGTGGTGACCTGACCTCGGCCTTCAACTTTGCCAGCCCGAACGACGAGCCACTGCCTACCTTGAACGGCCGTCGCAACCGTCAAGAGGCTGATGCCATTCGCAACGCTCAGGAACGTCTGGCTCAAGTACCTCAGCCCGTGGACAACCAGCGCATTCCCGTGCAGCAAACCGGTGTACGCCCATCGCGTGCCCTGCCCTACGAGCTGCACGTCAGCGCCCGTTGTGACAGCGAAAAAGGCGTACAACTGCTGTTCTCCAACACAGGTAAAGCCGCCGCTGTTTTCCACGTCTACGACAAGCTGAACCTGGACCGTATCCCGCGCCGCTACATGGTCGCTCCCGACCAGATTCTGGACGATGTCTGGGACGTGCAGGCGAACAATCTGGGGCACTACGACCTGTGGGTATTGGGCCCGAATGGTTTCCACCGCCACTTCCGTGGTGATGTCAGCGTATTGAGCCAGCCCGACACCGCCCGTCCAGAAATCCGCGTTTGTTACGAAGTGACCAAAGGTGATGTTTATCTGGAAATGATGAACGGTGGCCAGTCGGCCTGCACCTTCACCATCCAGTCCATGGCTTACCGTGAGGATGGCCCATGGGAAGTGACCGTGGAACCGGGCAAGCAAGCCAAGCAATCCTGGGTTCTGAAATCCAGCGGTCACTGGTACGACTTTGTGGTGCGCAGCAACAGCGACCCAAGCTACTACCGTCGTTTCGCTGGCCGCGTGGAATTTGGCGAGCACGGTGTCAGCGATCCGGCTCTGGGCATTCCGGCTTACCTGTAAGACTTAAACGCTGTGCATCTATAGTTCTCTATCGTCTGACTATGTGTGCGTGCGCACCACGCACACGTTTTGCCCCGATGCCTTTGCTTGGCATCGGGGCTTTTTTTTGTAGTGACTGGTGTGAAGCGGCAACTAAAAGCCCGCGGATCCAGCAAACTTAGCGGGTTAAGCGCGACCGAAGACCCAGGCCTAGGTAGTGCCTTCTACGTTGCCGCTTTCTTTTCGTCGCCACTCTTTCCTCTTTGACCTGGACCGATATCCGGGCGCTGCCCAACTCCACAACCGCGCGCAAAACAGCAGAGTAAGCAGTACGGGCAGGCAAGCAAACGTCAGCCCCTGCATACATAGCACGCTCACTGGACAGGGGGGACTCATCGGCCAGAAACAGGAGGGCGACATTATCCAGCTGCCGCATCGCGGAAATAACGGCGTACACATCAAACGCGCTCTCGCCCTCCCCGTCAATAATCAGAATGCGCTGGCGCTTTCCGAAAGTGGCAAGGTCTGTAGGACTGGTTGCTACCGTCGTGCACACCCCGGAGCCGGCCAAATAATCATGCAGGGCCAGCATATCGCCCACACGCGATGATGCAGGCTGTGCAATCAGGAGAAAAACCACATCAAAATCATACATAGGGCGCGATACGCAGTCCTGTTATCACCGACCACCCTGCATCAATTTAATAATGGCCTGTGTATGCTGGGCGTTCTGGGTTCCGATCAGCAAACGCCCATCGGAAATCGTTTCACTGATACGGGCCACGCTTACCAACTGCCCTTGCACACTTAACAACAGATAGTGGCCTCGTGCCTGAGCCGTGACACTGCGCAGTTTGCTAATGCCGTTCTGGTTCATCTCCAGTAGCAAAAACGTACCTTGATCCTGAGTGCTCACAGGGGTGACGCGGTGCAGATCGGATTGCGTCAAAACAGGCTGGGGCAGCGCATACAGCGAGGTTCCCCCCACATCCACGGCCACCAAGGGCGCTTCTGCTTTCTCTTGCGCCAAATGCAGGGTAATGACAGTTGGAGCTTGAGTACGAGAGGCCGTCGGCGCTGCCGTGCTGGCATTGTTCGAACCACCCGCGCCTTGCATGACAGGCGGTGCTGGATCTACAGGTTCGGAAATATGACGAGGCATGGTTTGCTGACAAGCAGCCAGGCCACCAGCCAGAATCAACACTGCTAATTTGTGCAGAATATTCATTGTTTTCTCGATCACGGCACACACCCGGCCAAGACGGGTGCGTGCCTGGTTGCCGCATCCAACTTAGCGTTGGCCTTGAACTTCGATATCGACCCGACGATTCGGTGCCAGGCAGGCAATCAAATCACTGCGATTGGGCTGATCACACTGCACAAGGGGGCGGTCCTGACCAAAGCCTTGCGTCACAATTGCGGCGGCTGGAATGCCCTGGGCGGACAAGGCCTGTCGTACCGTCTGGGCACGTTGCTGCGACAAGCGCTGATTCGATGCCGCACTTCCAATCCGATCCGTATGGCCGGAAACCGTCACCCGTTCGATGTCGGACATTTGCTTGAGCTGGCCGGCAATATCACGAATCGTGCTCAGACCTGCGCTGGTCAAGGTCGCACTGCCAAACGCAAAGGCCACGTCCCCGGAAAGCGAGAACGGCTGAATGGTTGCGGTTTTCGGTGCCGCATCCAGAACAGAAGCACATTCACCAGGCTTCCAGTAAAAGCTGCGACCCAGCTTGTCCTGATCAAACAGCACCTTGAACTGACAAGTCTTGATGCCCTGTGCCGTGTTGAAGTGAAACAGGTAATCCCACTCGCGAACCTTGAAGCCTTCAGCAAAGTGCGGGCGACCCAGCAGGTCATACAGCTGATCGCGAGTCACGCCTTCCCGGACCTGACGCAGATTGTCGATATTCGGGTAAGAGCCCGTGTGAAAAGTTGCTTTATCCACTTCCGGAAACACCGGATTTTCCGTGTGGCCCTCCGAGTCCACCTGACTCAAGGTTCCGCAACCAGCAAGCACCAGGCTGCCCAGCAAAGCAGCCCCAAACCAATTTTTCTTCATGATCTGAATTCCTTCAAAAGTGTGTGCTGTGCATCGGCGCCAATGCGCCGATGCACCATAGAGTCAGGGCCGACTTACCATTGATAACCAATACCCACGGCACCACCGTAATCACCGCGCGAGGTGGTATTGCCCGAGAGCTTGTAAACCCACTTACCGTTATCGGTAATACCGGAGAAACCAATGGCCATACCGGACTCTCCACGCCAGGTACCGCCGGCCATGGACATCATGTGCTTGCCCGGCAAGTAAGCCTGAGGCAGAGACGCTGTTGCCATCGCGGCCGCCACACCTGCACTTAAGCGGTTATCCAGACGATTGATATCGTGGCGAATATTGTTGATCTGGCCTTGCAGATTGCCCGCCACCTGATTCAACTGGCTTACGTTGACCGCATCGGTGTCATTCACGCCCGCCGCCACATTAGTGATGTGCTTGCCGGACATATTGATGCCGTTCTCGTTAATGATCGGGCCACCGTTATTGATCTGAATTTCATCGGCCTGAACATTCACTGCCGTAATGGAATTGACCTTCAGATCCTGGGATACCGACACCTTGATATCAGCGCCAACGGTCTGGCCTGCATCATTGACCCGGTCCGTCTTGGAGATAACGATGTTGTCCCCTTCAACAAAGCCCACCGTGTTGCCATTATGGATAGGCGTGCCGTCACCGGAGCCATTATTGCCACCACCTGTGGAGCCGGAACCATTGCCGTTGGAACCACCGGTATTGCCGCCTTCCTTGCCATCCGTCGGTGCTTCAACATTCCAGTGCATGCTGTCCAGAACATCTTTCAAGGAGGAGTGCTGGCCACCGTTGTAGGCAAACGAGCCGTTTCCATCCAGACCAATGAAGGACTCGATAGGCTGGAGCTGACCATAATTGACGGCATCGGTCGGATTGCGACCGGCGGCAACATTGGTGATGCGCATATCACCTGCGTTGATGCCAGCCAGGGTGATACTCGGGCCATTATTGATGGTCAGGCCGGTGTTACCCAGGTGTACGTCGTTTCCTACCGCAACCCCTGCGTTGTTGATGACGGTATCGCCGGTCTTCAGGCTGCCATCTGCTCCCAGATCAATGTCCTTGTTCAGCTTGACTTCAACCTGTCCGGAATCATCGGTGCCAGTCTGCTCAACCGTGACATTCTTGTCACCGACAAAGGCAACCTGGCCGTTCGGGCCAATATTGGCGCTATTGCCATCCGCATCGGTCACATTCCAGCCAGCGCTGGCAACGTCATTGACTTGCTTGAGCTGATCTTCGGTCGCCGCCTGACCGCTGGTGTAGTTGTCCGGATCCCAAGTCAGATTGGTCAGTCCGCCGATTCGGCCGGTATCACCATTGATCGTGACCGGGTTTGCTCCGCCCACCACGACCTGCGTGCTGCCGATAGCCGTGCTGTTACCGGCCGCATCTGCCACCGTGATCGAACCTGCGCCTACGGTAGTCGTGTCACCGGCGGCATTGCTGACCGTGGTGCCTGCCGCAGTCGTGGAGGTCTTGTTACCTGCCCCATCATCCACAGTCAGACCGTCGTTGTTCACGACCGTGTTTCCTGTCTTCAGGCTACCGTCTGCGCCCAGATCAATATCCTTGTTCAGGTTGAAGGCCAGGTCCGTGCCATCACGAGAAATGTTGATGTTGCCGTCCGTGTTACTGAAGTCCACCGAGGCGCCAGGCTTCACGTTTTCAGTAGCACCACCATTCGCGCTGATGTTCCAGCCTGCGTTGGCAACCTCTGAAACTTCTTTCAGCTGCGATACGTTCACCGCATCGGTGTCATCCGTACCTTCGGCAAGATTGGTGATCTTCTTGCCGTTCATATTGATGCCGGCATCGTTAATCACCGGACCACCGTTATTGATGGTGATGCTGTTCAGGTCCGTCAGATCCTTGGCCATGACCAGGTTCAGCTTGTTGCCGTCACTATCAACACGCAGGTTCGTACCCGTGGACTCTGCGCCCTCGGCCAGTTCACCCGAGATAGTCAACGGTGTGTTGTCACCCAGCGTTTTGGCAATCGCGTCGCCGGTATTGCCGGCAAAGCTCAAGCCATCAGCCTGGGTGGCGATCTCGCTGCCCTTGTAGATAACATCACCACCGCTTTGGACAACAAAGTTGTCACCCAGGTGGGTTTCGCCCGTAACAGTCAGATTGTTGGTCGTGACGCTGTCGCCATTAACGATCGTGTCACCTACTGTGACGCTGTTACCGTTGATCACGGTATCGCCTACAGTGATGCTATTACCCACAGTCAGATCATCGGCCAGATTGAAAGCCAGATCGGTGCCATCGCGCGTCACGGTGATGTTGCCGTCGTCATTGCTGAAGTCCACCGATGCTCCGGGTTTGACGTTCTCGGCGGCACCACCATTGGCACTGATGTTCCAGCCTGCGTTGGCAACCTCTTCAACATCCTTCAACTGCGACACGTTCACCGCATCGGTGTCGTCTGTCCCTTTGGCTAGATTGGTGATTTTCTTGCCGTTCATATTGATGCCGGCACCGTTGATCACCGGACCACCGTTATTGATGGTGATGCTATTCAGATCCGTCAGGTTCTGAGCCATGACCAGGTTCAGCTTGTTGCCGTCACTATCAACACGCAGGTTGGCACCCGTGGACTCTGCTCCCTCGGCCAGTTCGCCGGAGATGGTCAGCGGTGTGTCGTCACTCAGCGTCTTGGCAATGGTGCTGCCTGTGTTGCCCGCAAAGCTCAAGCCATCAGCCTGGGTGGCAATTTCGTTGCCCTTGTAGATAACATCCCCGGTGTTTTGGACAACAAAGCTGTCACCCAAATGGGTTTCGCCCGTAACAGTCAGATTGTTAGTCGTGACGCTGTCACCGTTGATCACGGTATCGCCTACAGTGATGCTATTACCCACAGTCAGATCATCGGCCAGATTGAAAGCCAGATCGGTGCCATCACGCGAGATAACGATGTTGTCGTCATCATTGCTGAAGTCTACCGAACCACCCGGCTTCACGTTCTCAGCCATGGCACCATTGGCACTCACATTCCAACCTTGAGCCGCGTACTTGATCGCATCGTGCACCGTGTTTTCACCGGTATCTCCGATATTGCTCATGCTCAGGTTGCCATTAGAGGCCAGCGTGGCATTGCCACCCAAAATGTTTTTCGTGGTGTTAGCTACATTGCCCAGCACCGAATTCGTGGCATACAACTGGCTGCCATTGATCGCATCTGTGCTGCTGGCGCTGATCCGGCCCGCGGCCACATTCGTCACTGTGCGTTTTTCCTGCTCCGTACCCACGCTGACGGTAGCAACAGGACGATCTCCGGCAAAGTTGCCGTAGTTCAGCCCGTTCAAAGAAGCATTCAAGGTGCCAACCGCGCCTGCTGTTTCTGCACCATCACCCAGCGCTACCGAGCGTGCATTGAGCGCCTTTGAACCCTGTCCAATAGCGACAGCACGATCGGCCGTGCTGCGGGAGCCGTCACCCAGCGCGATTGCCTGACGCTCAAGCGCCCAAGCGTCACGGCCTTGTGCAATCGATGCCTCGCCAAAGGCATGTGCACCCTTGCCCTGTGCCTGTGCAAAATCAGCGGTGGCCTGAGCTTCGCGACCTACCGCAATGCTGCTATTGAACTGGGCAATGGAGTCCGTACCCAGCGCAATGGAGTCGCGGTTCTTGTCCTGATTTTCGACATCAGGATTAGACTGGCCGGAGCGAGCGTTAGTACCCATTGCAATACCGCGTGCCGCAAAGGCTTTGGCATCCGTACCGCTGGCCTGGGAATCACCGGCAGCCGCCCGTGATCGGGTGCCAAACGCCATAGCGTCATTAGCCGTTGCCGTCGCATTGCTACCCTGAGCGATGCCGCGAGCCGCATTCACCACCGAGTTTTTACCGATCACAATCCCTTCCACGGCTGTAGAACTGGATTCTGTACCGATCACAATCGAGTTCTCGACCGAGGGACCGTTTGCCTGGCGATCTGTGTAGGAATCCCGGCCAATGACGATGGAGTTCTTGTCACGGCTGACAACGTGCGTACCGATTGCCACGCCGCTCTCGTCCCGCGCTTCGGATTGGGAGTTACCGATAGTCGTGGAATTCAGCCCCAAGCCTTTGATGTTGTGTCCCAGCACAACAGATGACGCTCCCTCTGCCCCTGCCATATGTCCAATAGCAACCGAGTCCTTTTCCTTGGCAGTTGCATCAGGGCCGATGGCAATCGAGTCGATGGCTGTTGCAGCAGCACCGTTATTGTTCTTGTTGCCCTTGTCGACACCACCATCATTAACGCTGAAGTAACGAGGTTTGCTATCGGCAATCTGCTGGCCCCAGTCCTCGCCAACCTTCTCGGCCAGCTTTTCATAATCCACAGTCGCACCCAGCGTCACCTGATCAACAGCCGACTGCAACTGGCGCACGTTCACTGCATCGGTCTCATTGGCACCGTCTTCCACGTTCACAATACGACGTGTGAACTCACTGCCCGACTGGCTGCTACCAACGGAAACGGCACTGCCATTGAAGCCTCTATTGGTGAACTTGCTCAAGCCAGACACATCGTTTTGCGCGGCATGAGAGTTCAACCCCAGGGCTACGAAATTGCTGTCAGCATGAGCATTAGGGCCAATGGCAGTACCCGTTCCCAATGCCGTTGTCTGACGACCCATCGCGACCCCGGTATTACCGGCAATCGCCTTGTACCCAATCGCCACGCCTTCTGTTTCAGCGCCGGAGTCCTCACCAATACCGATCGCACGGTTTGATGACAGCCCCCGATTCGCATTCTTGCCCAGGCTGACATTGCTATCGCCTATGACATTCAGGCCGGCATCTCGGCCAATCGCCACGTTTTCGTTGCCATCCACGCCATTGCCGGTGCCATCACCCAGCGCCACATTGAACTGACCTTTGACGTTCTGACCACTGGCCTGACCGATGGCAATATTGTGCGAACGATCACCCGGCAGATGATTGCCAGTGGCCTGGCCTGCGCCATTACCGATAGAGATATTGTTTTCTGCATCAGCCTGAGCACCTAAACCCAAGGCGATCCCGTTAGCCCCACTGGCCTGTGCCTGCATACCCAAGGCAAGCGCATTATTTCCACTTGCCGCTGCTTCGCGGCCTACCGCAACGCTGGCCAAACCGCTGCTCCGACTATCCTTTCCAATGGCAATGGCTGCCTCCGGTTTGGGTCGACTGTCTGCGCTGGCGACACTGGCACCGTCACCCAATGCAATCGCGCTGTCGGCGTCGGCCAGCGCACCTTGTCCTGCAGCAATACTGCGATCCCCCTCTGCCTTGGACTCAGGGCCAATTGCAATGGATTCTTCACCATTCGCCTCGGAATCAGGCAGCTCCGAGTTCGCACGGAAATACTTCACGCCAGGATTGGTTTCATCCACTCCCAAGGCAATCAGACGATCGTTAACAGTCACCAACCCTGTTTCAGTAGCGCCAATTCGAGTGTCATGTGCAGCGATGGCGGTTTCGTTGCCCGCAATTCGACTGTCATGGGCCATGATGGCCGTTTCATTGTCCGTAATGCGAGTCCCATGATCCGTCAGAGTGGACTCATTGCTCGTGACCCGCCCTTCCAGCCCATCAATCTTGCCGGTATTGGTCTGCACCTCAGCGGACGTAGCATTGAGCTGCGCCTGGGTCGCCACAGACTCACCACCCACCGTAATCTGATCGGCACTCAAGGCGCCGGAGATCATCAGGCTACTCAACCCCACGATGCTGCCACCACCACCCGTAAACCGAATGGTGCCGCCTGGGCTGGTGAAGTCAATGAGGTTGCTCTGACCGTCGCCTGGAATCTCGACTGCCGCCCAGGCATTGCTCATCGCCAATGCGCTTGCTGTCAACAAGGCGAGCCATCCCATGCGTGCGGAAAAAGACGCACGCTTTCCTCCTTTGACGCACGAGGAACTGCGCTTGCCTTTGGCTTTCTTGTGCTCAGAAACGGCAACAAATGTTCCCGTTTGCTCATTCCAGATGGTTTTATAGACGTGATTCATCTCTGTTCCTGATCCTTTAAGGAATACGTGTTGAGTGCTACGTTGATGTGTGTGGGGCTGAAACTGTCTCGAACGCACAAAGGCTCCGCCCCCTCCCGGGGGGGCAGGACGCAGGGGGGGTCTATGTAGTAGCCTTGGACGGCGTGCACGCCGGCATCGACGCTCAACTGGAAATCCAGGGCAGTCTCAATTCCTTCGGCGATGACGTATTGGCTGATGCCATGCGAGGCATGAACCCAAGAATGAAGGGCAGCAAGGCCGTCCCTGTCCCGTGCCTGATGCACCAGGGATTTATCAAGTTTTAAGACCTGGGGTCGGATCTGCCGAGCCAGATCCAAGGTATTGAATCCGGTCCCAATATCATCAATGGCAACTTTGCAGCCCAGGCCGCGCAAGGTGCGCAGCAGGCTAATGGCGGCTTCCTGATCAAAGACAGAAGCCGTTTCGGTAATTTCCAGGGTCAAACGGCTGGCCAGCTGTGGCGCACCACGCAGCACCGCAATCAGCAGCCGCCACCACGGCCCCTGTTGCAAAGACAAGGGGGAAATATTGCAGGCAAGATGAACATCCGGATCACGCTCCAGCACCTGTACCACCGACCACAGAACGCTGGCATCCAGGCGTTCGGTCACATGCAAGCGCTCTATGGCCTGAACAACCGGCGCACAAGAAACGGACTGAGTACTGTTCTGCGCATCATCCCAGCGCAACAGCACTTCGTAATACAGAACCTGCTCGCGATCCTGCACAAAGACCACAGGCTGAAATGACAGGGCAACCTTCTCGTCCCGCATATCTGCAAAGAAACGAGTCGCCAAAGCCATGTCGCGCCGAGTCTGCTCGCAAACAGGAGGCTCAAGCTCGGAGAAGGCAATGGTGCTGGCCAGAGACTGCAATTGAGACAGGCAAACCGGACGGTCGCCCGATGCTTCAACCCAAGCCGGAACAACATTGACCAGGATGCGGTCCGAGCCGCAGCGAACGGGCTCGTAGCACAGCGCCGCTTTGACTCGTTCCAGAAACAGGTCCTTGTCAAGCTGGGTGGGCAGACGACAATTCGTCAAACCAATCAACACCACTTGATCAAGCACCAGGATGTCGCTGCGTGCTATGCCGTAGGGACGCAGGCGCGCCGAAATGGCGGACAAAAAGGCTTGCTGGAACAGGCGCGCATCATAGGCCTGGGCAAGCGTTGCCAGTCTTCGCAAGCCTAAAAGCAAATAGCTGCTTGAAGGAGTAACTTGCTGCAACCAGCAGGACAATGACTCTAGCGACTGGACGCCCATTACGCGCCCCGCTTCGCCGGTTGGCACTCTGGACGCTGTGTGTGAATCAGCGTCTGGCTTTCCACCTGACAGCGGTCAAAAAGCCTCCTTTATGTCAACATCGATTCCATAACAAATAGACACGTTTGTACGTGAAAATTACGCTGAAAAGGATCATTTCGATGCGCTATTCGGTTGGGACTAAAAGGAGGCTTCTTGTCAAAATCGCAAGCCTATTTACGCCTTTTCTTAACCATTGTTGACGCTTGCCTATGGCTGGCTGCAACGTTCTTCAGAAAGTGCATCGGTCAGACCTGCTTCGTGTTGACACACATGTGGCCGCCGCTAACACTTAATCAGTATCTGCATCTGAAACACAGCGTTAATAAAAAATTACGTAATAGTTTTTATTGCAGTACGAGCTACCTCAATCGCCGTTTACGTGGCAGCAGGTTTGCATGCGGTTAGTAAAACTTGACATCGCGTGGCCAACATTCCACTGGACCATCTTGGGTTTACTAACATCGATTGCACTGAGATGTGGTCGAGTGGGAGGGGGGAGGCTGCGCTTTGCGCTAGGAAGATGGGTACTATGAGTAAGAAATATGGATATGCACGCGTTTCAACACAGGATCAAAACCTGGACCTACAGATCGCGGCTTTACAAAAGGTGAATTGTGATCATATCTATACGGATAGAGGGATATCAGGGGCTAAAGCAACACGTCCAGGATTGAATCATCTGCAGCGAAAACTGAAATCGGGTGACACGCTTATTGTCTGGCGTCTGGATAGGCTGGGCCGATCACTACGCTATTTGGTCGACACGATCGATCGTTTAGGCAAAGAGAATATCCATTTCATTTCCTTGACGGAAAATATAGACACGACAACATCGGGTGGTAGATTGCTGTTTCATATGATGGCCGCCCTGGCTGAGTTTGAACGCTCGCTGATTAGCGAACGCACTCGCGCAGGAATGGCAGCAGCGCGTGCCAATGGCAGGCCACTAGGCAGACGCCCTGCCTTATCACCCGCCCAACACAAAGAAGCACTTATTGCGCTGACCAATCAAGTTCCGCTGGACATCGTTGCCAAAAAATATGACGTGCATCCCAGGACAATCCGCCGCATCAAGGCCACGGCCTCGACATAGCTGGCTCAACGCAAGTGACTTAAGTATTAGTCAGCATTGCCGCCAGACAACTAGGTGGCGGCAATGATCTGTAGAGGAACAGGGCAAGCACCCTACCGCCTTTTACTGCACCAGCTGATTCATCTCGATAATTGGCAGCATCACTGCCAGAACAATCAACAGCACCAAACCGCCCATCAGCAAAATCATCAAAGGTTCCAGCAAGGCGGTCATGGTCAGGGCTTTGCGCTCCAGCTCGGTTGATAAGGTCGTCGCAGCCCGATCCAGCATGGGCGCCAGCTCACCGGTTTTTTCACCGCTGGCAATCAGTTGGACTAACAGCGGCGGGAACAAGGCACTACGCTGCAAGGCGGTCGCCAAAGGCAGACCCTCACGCACATGGATGGCGGCCTGATTCACGGCACCGCGCAAGGCCAGATTGGACACAGTACGCCCGGCCGCTTCCAATGCCGTTAGCAAGGCCACATTGCTGCCAGCCAGAATAGCTAACGTGGCAGCGAAGCGAGCGGTATCCACGCCCAGCAAGTAGCCTCCCAGAACAGGCACGCTTAACAGACGCCGATGAAAGGCCAGCTTCAAGGCCGGCTGTCGCAGCAAAAAAGCCACCAGGCCAGCCGCCAGCAAGAGCACAACAAATAACACCAGGCCCCATTCACGCAGCAAATCACTGGCGCTGATCATGACCCGAGTCAGCATGGGCAGTTGCTGTTTGGCTTGGGTGAAAGCACCGACCACTTGCGGGACGACGTAGCTCAGCAAAAACACCACCATCGCCACGGAAATCAGGCTGACGATGGCTGGGTAGATAAAAGCCGTCAGCACCTTGCCGCGCAAGGCTCCACTGTCCTCAATGAAACTCGCCAGACGGTCCAGCACTTGTTCCAGCTCGCCAGACTGCTCCCCTGCCCGCACCAATGCTCGGTAGATCTCAGGGAAGTCGCGCGGATGATTCGCCAAGGCTTCACTCAAGCTTTGTCCTGCCCGAATATCCGCACGCAGGGCTGCCAGCAATTGCACCAAAGGCCGACGAGTCGCCTGCTCAATCACCACGCCCAGGCTGGCCTCCAGAGACAAGCCCGCCGCCACCAGACTGGCTAACTGTCGGGTCAGCCAGGATAACTCGGTACGACGCAGGCCCGCACTGCGAGCACGGGCAGCGGCTCGGCTACGGCCCGCCTTCAGGGAAACTGTCAGCAGACCCCGGGACAGTAATTGCTGACGCGCCAGCCGTTCGCTCTCGGCCTCCAGCACACCCCGCTCGCTGCGTCCGGCCTGGTCCACCGCCTCATAATGATAAGTACCCATGCTCTTTCGCCCCCTTATAACTCGCGCGTGACGCGCAATACTTCTTCAGGGGTACTGATGCCCTGCTCTACCCAACGCTGGGCATCCTCGCGCAAACTACGCATACCCGATTCACGCGCGGCCTGACGCAAGGCAGGTTCGGCTCCGGCAGCATTCAACAAGTGCTGGGCACGTTCATCGATGCGATACAGCTCGTGAATCCCGGTACGGCCTTGATAACCCGTGTGAGCGCAATGCTCGCAACCAGCAGGACTGGCCCGATACTGCCCGTGCTCGGCAGGCTGACGACAATGTCGGCACAGCTTGCGTATCAGCCGCTGGGCCAGCACGCCACGCAAGGTAGACGCCAGCAAAAAAGGCTCCACACCCATATCGACCAAGCGAGTCGCGGCGGACACGGCATCGTTGGTGTGCAAGGTGGCCAGCACCAGGTGACCTGTCAAAGAAGCCTGCACCGCAATCTGCGCGGTTTCCAGATCCCGAATTTCCCCGATCATGATGATGTCCGGGTCCTGTCGCAATATGGCACGCAAGGCACGTGCAAAGCTCAACTCAATACGGGGATTGACCTGCGTCTGGCCTACGCCGGGCAAGTCATATTCAATCGGATCTTCCACCGTCAGCACATTGCTGCGGGCTGTATCGACACGGCCCAGAGCGGCATACAAGGTGGTGGTTTTACCGCTGCCGGTAGGCCCGGTAACCAGCACAATGCCGTGTGGTTGATGAATCAGCTCATCGAGCTGAGCCAGGATGTCCGGGGCCATGCCCAGACGCTCCAGCTCCAGTTGCCCGGCTGACTTGTCCAGCAAACGCATCACGGCACGTTCGCCATGTCCGGTAGGCAGAATCGAGACACGCAGGTCCAAGGCCCTGCCCCCCACTTTCAGGGCAATACGGCCATCTTGGGGCAGGCGTTTTTCGGCAATATCCAGGCTGGCCATAATCTTGATGCGGGACACCAAAGCACCATGCAAGGCTCGACGCGGGCTGACGATATCGCGCAAACGGCCGTCCACCCGGTAACGCACGACCGAATGGGTTTCATAAGGCTCCAGGTGTATATCACTGGCACCGTCCCGCACCGCCTGGGTGAACAAGGCGTTGATCATGCGGATGACCGGCGCATCGTCCTGATTTTCCAGCAAGTCGGTGACAGCGGGCAGTTCCTGCATCAGGCGATCCAGGTCCACCTCATTGGCAGCCGCATCCACCACGCTGGCGGCATCGTCGCCCTGTGCGTAACTGGCATCAATCAGGGTATCCAGCTCCGCATCCGGAACTTGCCGCTCGTCCAGCTCGGGATAGCGTCGCCGCAATTCCACCAAGGCCCAATCCGGTGTACGCTCGCTAATCACCAGCGTGCCCACGCCTTGCTGCTGCGTCAGCACCGCACGGTGCTGACGTGCCCAGGAGTACGGCAGGCGGGTCATAGCGTCTCTCGCAGGTCCACGGCTCCGGACGAGCCTGCGGCCTGTGGCAACACCATGTGTCCCGCATCCGGGTGGAACCAGGTGGAGCGATCGGGCAAGCCTGTCTGCACGGCACGCATGTAGTTGTAGCGGTCCAAAGACAGGCTTTGGCTATCTTGGGCATTACGCACAATATGAGGGCGCAGGAACACCATCAAATTGGTTTTGGTACGCTTGCGTTTCTCGTATTTGAAGAGGTTGCCCACCAACGGAATATCGCCCAGCAAGGGAACCGATTGCTGACCATCCTCAATCGAGTCTTCCAATAAGCCGCCCAGCACAATAATCTGCCCATCATCGACCAGAACATTGGTACTAAGCGCACGTTTACGCGTGACAGGCGCGCTGGGCGATACCGACGTAGTAGGGTCCAGGCTGCTGACCTCCTGGTACAGAGCCATCTTGACGGTCCCACCTTCGGAAATCTGCGGACGCACTTTCAGGGTCAGGCCCACATCCTCGCGCTGAATGGTCTGAAAGGGATTACTGGCCCCATCACCCGTGGTCGTGTACTGCCCCGTCACAAAGGGCACGGTACGGCCCACCATGATGCTGGCTTCTTCGTTATCGAGCGTCATCAGGTTGGGTGTGGACAGAATATTGATGCCGCCCTGGCGCTCCATCGCCCGGGCCAGGACGCCCAGATTGACAATCTGCTGGCCCAGCACGTTCACCGTGCCTTTGACCACGCCCAGACTTAAACCCGCCGCCAAAGAATCCAGCGTGGTCACCCCGGCCTTGTTAATCCCGCTGCCGCCCAGATTGGCGCCCCCGACAAAACCTGAACCTCCATCGGCAATATTGCCACCGCCTGTCATCCACTGGATGCCAAACTCGGCCGCATTCTCCGCATTCACCTCCACAATCAGGCTCTCGACCAGCACTTGAGCGCGACGTTGATCCAGTTGATCGATCACTTCACGCAAGCTGCGGTAAACCGGATCAGGGGCCGAAATGATCAGCGTATTCGTGGATGGATCAGCCTGCACAGTGGCACCGCCAGCGCTAAAGGCCACGGTGCCGCTAGCATTGTTTGCGGCGCTCAAACCCATCTCGGCCTGAGGCTGCTGCTTGGCGGTGGCCGACGTGTCCATGGCTTTGGCACCGCCGGTGGTGCTGGCGTTGGCGGCGGGTGCCAGGCTATTGCTGTTCGCCTGTTGATTCCCGGTACTCGCGTTCCCCGAAGGCGCTTGCCCAGTCAAGGCCCCCCGCAGCACTTCAGCCAGCTGCACCGCCTGAGCATTGCGCAGATAGACCACATGCAAATTGCCTTTATTGCTTTCCGGGCTGTCAATACGCCGGATCAGGTCACGGGCCAGATCCAGCCGGGCCGGACTGCCTGCCCGCACCAGAACCGAGTTGCTGCGCGGGTCGGCCACCACCGTAATGCGCTGCGCCACATCGTTGCCGGGCGTATCGAGCATTTGCGAGGCCAGGGCTGCCACATCCAGGGCCACGCCGTAGTCAATCGGGATAATGTCCGTGTTCAAGCCTGCGGGGGTATCGATCCCCGCAATGACCTGAGCGATGCGGTCCAGATTGTCACCGTAATCGGTCACCACCAGCGTGTTGTTGGACGGGTAGGCATTGATGGGATTATTGGGCGAAATCATCGGCCGCAGCACCGGAACCAAGGCGGTCGCATTTTCATAACGCAAGGTAAACACCCTCGTTTCCAGCTCGCCGCTGCCACTGGCCCCGGTACCGGCCGCCCGCACTGCACCGCCCTGCTGGCGCGCTTCAGCTTCAGGGACCACCCGACTGACCTTGCCACTACGCAACACGGCAAACCCTTGCATGCGCAGGGCAGACAACAGCATCTCGTAGGCGGTACGGGCATCGACCGGTACTTCGGACACCAAAGTCAGCTGTCCTTTTACGCGAGGGTCCACGATGAAGTTCTGGCCGGTAAAACGGGCCAAGGCAGCTACAACCCCATCCAGCTCGGCATCCACAAAATTCAGTGTGATGTCGTTGCCTTGCGGGAACTCGGCCGGATCGGGCAAGTCGATCGGAGCAGCACTGCCCCCGACACGCTGCGGGACCCGACGCGTCACAGCCGGAGGCGACGTATTGCTATTGGCAAAGCGCGGGTCAGCCTGAGTGCTACGAACAGGCGTCTTGCCTACCGAGGCAAAAAACGAAGAAGGATCGGGGCCGGGTTCAGGCTTCTGACCATTGCTCGCACAGGCGCTCAACAGCACGGCTGCACCCAGGCTTAAAAGGAAGCGAGGCCGCAGCCCATGAGGTCGTTTAGTCAAGGTACTCATAGTCAAAATATCGTTATTCCTGCTTGCTAGTCGTTGTGGCTATTTGCCATTGGGTCACACCCTGACGCTGAGGCCCCAAGGCCTCCAGTAACTCTTTGAATCGTTGATCGTCGGCTTGTTTGGCTTGGGCGCGTCCTTCAAACAGCCCACCATCCGGCCCCCACTGACCTTGACCTGCCAAGGTCAAATCCCCCGCCAAGGTACGCAGGCTTAACTGCACGCCCTGACCCTTGCGGCTGACTGCCAATTGGTAATCACCCAGCTCGGCCTGGGCTGCCAGCGCGGAGCGTGCATTACGCCAATCCAGTTCCAGCAACGGCCCGGTTTCAGCGGCCAGAGCCTGACTGGGCCAGCGCAGCTGCAATTGCCCTTGCGGTTGCACGGTCTGCAACAAAGGATGTAAACGTCCTAACAGCGCGGCGGGAGCGGTCAGGCTTTGGCCCGAAATACGCCAACCTTGCAGGCTGGCCTGCAGGCGCACAGGCTGATCCAACCAGCCATGGCTCAACTCCATTTGCGGCCAGGGTGCCAAACGCCAACGCCAGCTGACAGGACCAGGAACGGTGCGGGCCAACAGACCCGAACCCACTACCAGCAAGCCTTGACCGGAGGCCAGGCTGCCATGGGCGGTTTCCAGCCGTAGCGGCAACTGCTCGGGCTGCCAGGCCAGCATCATGCGGGCAGGCAGAAAGGGCACGGCGGCCAGCAGCAGAGACAGCGCCAGCAAAACCCACCCCATGATCTTGGTCAGCTTTTTCATGAAGGCTCTCCTGCACGCAGCACAATGCGGCCATCCAGCAGACCGGCGCGTTCACGGCTATCGACCACAGAGCGACTCATGCTGACTTCCTGCACGGCAAAGCCCAGCACGCGAGGGGCGTGCATCAGCCAATCTATCAAGGCAGGAGCGGCCACGGCCTGGCAGACCAGAACACGTTGCTCGGCCTGTGACTGCTCTGTCTGACACTGGGTACCCAAGGTCTGCAAGCTGCGCTGCAACGCCTTGTCTTGCCCTTGTCCATCCACAGGCGCGACCAGCTCTTTATCCAGAACCTGAATTTGCGACAGCACGGTTTGCAGTTGCGCCATCTCGTATTGCAGACGAGGCAGCTCCTGTTTTGCCAAGGCCAGATCACGAATGGCAGGACGTAAGAGCAACAACCACAGAAACATCAAAACCAGCAAAGCGCCCAATACCGACAAGGCCAATTGATCCCGACGGCCCAAGGCTTGCCAGTACTGTCTTGCCAGGGCGAGCTTGCTTTGTACGGTCAGCCATACAGGCTGGAGTGCGGTGAATTTGCTCATTGCGGCGCCCCCTGCTGGCTGGCTGCTTGCGCTGCTTTGCTGAAACCAATTTCCCATTGGCGGGCAGACTCGCCCTGCTTCCACTCCAGATCCGATTCAGCCGGCAAAGGCTGCGCGGCCAGTTCGCTAGCCAGCGTCAAATGCAATTGCTGATCTTTGAAACTCAATGCCCGCACCTGTCCTTGCAAAGCAGGCCACTGCACGGCGCTGGCCATCAATAAACGATCAAAGGGAGCCGAGGCCGGGCTTTTCTCGGTCAGCAAACCATCACGATGCTGTCTGGCCTGCGTCAAGGGCGCGACGATAACGGGCAGGTGTGGCAAGGCTTGCCGAACCGCCTGCTCCATCTGGGTCTGTACCTGTTTCATCTGGGATCGCAACGATTGCGCCTGCTGCTGCAAGACCAAGGTCCAGCTCAAGATGGCGGCCAAAGTCCACCACAGGCTTTGTCGTAGCACGCTGTTTCCGCCACTGGCGGCCATCTCCGGCATCAGCAAGGAGCAGGCGGGTACGGTCAAGGTTTGGCCCTGGCCCTGCCTGTCTTGCTCATGGCCATCGGACCAGGCATAAACCCCGCTCAACGGCAGTCCCAACTGACGCGCCTGCTCCCCCAAAGCCAGCAAAGGCTGGCGCTCCGTCCAGGCCAATTGACTCATCCCGGACGGCCCCGGTGCCGAACAGGCCACCCACACCTGTTCGATAGGACTCAAGCACATAGGCTCGACCGCACTACTCGCCACAGCCTGCCGCCGCGAGGCGCTGACCGAGGGAATACGCGCTTCCGTCACCGTCGCCATCCCTGCAGGCAGGACCAGTTCCAAAGAGCGGGCCAGGCCCTTGAACTCCTGCACCTCTCCCCGCCCACGGCGCAATACCCTGGCGCGCTTGTCCCGCAGCACAAAGTCCACCGGCTGATCCAGCCTTGGCGGAGAGTCCAAATAAATACGCAGCACTTTGCTCATCACTTCAACGAATCCAGACAATCCGGCTGCGGTCCGCGGCCCTGTTGATCAGGGCCTGGGTCGCCACCCGGCTATGGTCAAGTCGTAACTCGCCACTTAATAAAAACCATTCACTGCGCACGCTCAGCGTTTGCCCCTTCAGCGCCTCCTGACGTTGGAGGCGGGCCTGCACATCGGCCTGATCCCGAAACCACTGGCCCCGGTCGCGCTGCTCCAAGAGGCCACGCCATTCCACCAGGCTGACGGAAGGCTGCACTGCCGCCAGCACCTGGGCACTGGCGGTATTCACATTCACGGATTTGGCTTGCGGCAAATAGCTCAGATATGGCTCCAGTTGCTTGGCCTGTTGCTCTGCATTGGGAAAGAAGTCCTGCAAATGAGAGGGCCAAGGCGCTTGCCCGGCCTGTGCCCGCTCCAATCGCTGGGCCAGCTCCAAAGCCAAAGAGGGTTCCTGCTGCACATTGCCCAGCAATTGTTCCAATGCCTGTACATAGCGGGCCTGAATGCGACCATCGCGCAGCAATAAAGCCAGATTGAATTTGCCCTGCTCATCCTGGATATAGCCGGAGAAGTAAGCCGCACGGGTCTTGTCCGGAGTCTCTATCTTCAGCTCGCTCAGGGCCTGTGCCCACAGTCCACCTTTGTGCGTCACAGCCGAGCGCTGCGAGTCCAGACGCAAGACCAGCACAGCCCAATCCAGCGCACCGCGCAGCAACCAGTTGGCCTGCATGTAATCGCGCTCGCTGGCCAACTGGGTTGCCAGCCCACTTTGACGCTGGACGATGCCCATGGTGGCAATGGACACCGCCATCACGACCACCAGCGCATTGATCACCGCCATGCCTTGTTGAGATGCCCGATTCATAGCAGCATCACCACTTTGCGATACGGGTGCTCCTGCCCTTCCAACTGCACTGTCAGTTCTATGCCTGTAGCGGCTGCCCTGGCTTGATCGGGCCACGGCCAGCTTTGCCAGCCACGCGCCGGAATCCAGATACGCAAGTTCCAGGCGGTGACCTGCTCCAGCACATCTTGCAAAGGGCCCAACTCGGGCAAGGGGTAAACCGTTCCTGCCTGGGCAATAGCCCGTTGCAACACGCCTTGCTGCAAACGCCATTGAATCTGCTGGGTTCCCGCTCCGGCTTCGGCGCGACGTTCAATCATCAGGATGGCCGGGCCTTCGCCCTTGGCTTGCCAGCGAATACTGGCTGGCAATACCGCCATCGCCCCCGTCGGATCCGCGGGACCTGGTGCGGTGGGCAGATGCAACTCCAGATCCCGGCCCATTTGGGACAAGACATTGAACAAGGCCTGGGTCTGGCGCGCCTGTCGGCCAAGCTGCTCATCCGCGTGCAAGACCGCATCCAGGCCACGCCAGGACATCAGGCTGATCAAGGCCATGATGGTCAGGGCAACCAACATTTCCACCAAAGTGAAGCCTTCCTGGCTCGCGTCTGTCATGGCAAGGACGCCAAGGTCGCGTGCAACTCGGCCAGCACGGGGCCTTGGGGCAAGAAAGCTTGTACCGTTACCTGACGAAAGAAGCGATTGGCCGTGGCCTGCACGGTTTGCTTGCACTGCAAGTTCAAGGCCCCCTGACGACAAGGCACAACGGTTTCACCCGGATCGGGAAACAGGCGGCGCAGCCGCATCTCGGCCACCACACCATCGGCTGCCAACAGAGCCAGGCTGCGTTCATGCATGGCCTGGCTACCAGAGGCGCTAAGGCCCAGTGCGCGCAATCCGGCGGTCAAGGCCACCGAGACGATCGCCAGCGCAATCAATACTTCAATCAAACTCATGCCACGCTCTGTCATGACTGCACATCAAAACGGCCCGTCGGGTCGCTGCGTAAATGCAGGACCTCGTGACCATCATCCAGCTCCAGCTGACGCGGCGCGGACAACCATTCATTCACAAAAACCCACGGTCCCGCCGGCTCCAGGCGCACACGCACTGATTCCAAAGTCCAGGATCGTTGGGGAAACAATTGGGCAAAACGGGCCTGATCGCGCAGCCAGCCCGGAGTGGGGCTGGCACCATCCGTAGCGTCCGGGATCAAGCTGAAGCGATAGCCCTGCTGATCCGCACTCCAGGCGACGCTACGCCCGCTTTCACGCACATAGCTTTGCAGCTCGGCCAGACGCAGAGCCAGTTGACGGGCTTCTCGCTGTATTCCGTGATCCCGGTCCAGCACCAGCACGCTTAAACCCGCGCTGCTGACAATGCCCACGATCAGCAAGACCACCAGGGTCTCGATCAAGGAAAAGCCCCGCTGAGCCACATCAGTCCCAATTGCCTATATCGGCATCACTGCCCGACCCACCGGCCTGCCCATCCGCCCCCAGCGAGAACACATCAATCTCGCCATGAACGCCGGGTTGCAGATACTGGTACGGATTGCCCCAAGGGTCGTTGGGCAGGCGGTCCATATAAGGACGCCAGTTGCGTGGCTCGGGAGGCTGGGTGGGACGCTGGTGCAGTGCCGCCAGACCTTGAGCGGTACTGGGGTAACGGCCGTTATCCAGGCGGTACAGCTTCAGGGCCTGTGTCAGGGCAGCAATGTCCTGACGAGCGGCGACGGCACGTGCCTGATCGGGACGGTCCATCAGACTGGGGACGACCAGGGCGGCCATAATGCCCATGATGACCACCACCACCATGACCTCAATCAGAGAAAAACCTTGTTGAGCGCGGGACTGAACAGAGCCGGCCAAACGGCGTGCCGGACGGCGAGATAAAGTAGATCGAGACATGAAGGAAATAAGCTACCCAAAAAAACCCAAGCTCTTGTCATACGGGCTTCATGCAGCACACGCACACTAAGAGCCCTTAAGACAGCCATCTCGGCCGTCTGCCAAAGCACTATGCGATGCAGTCTAAATGGGTATTATTTCCGCCATATTTCCGTCACATCTTTGGTTGCGTCTGTGTCAGGCCGGTATCGCTCTGGCCCTGATCAATTTGCTGATCAACCTGTTCCTGCCCTCGGATGGGACCATTGCGCCGGTACTGGAAGAAGACCACCGCGAACAGATCAGCACGCAGCAAATTGCGCAGTGGTTTGGAGGCAGCACCGCGCTGCCCGAGTTGCGTTTGCATGGCATGATCGTAAGCGGCCAGTCGGGGGCAGCCCTGCTCAGCATCAATCAACAGCCGGTACGTGCGTATCGCCCTGGCCAGGAGCTGGCACCGGGTGTGCTGCTGGATTCGCTGCAACGCGAACACATTGTGATTACGGTAGATGCCGTGCCTCAACAAATCGCCACCGAGCGCAAAGGCCCCGCCATCATTCCCGGTATCCAGCAAGGGGCTAAGCCCTGAATTGAAGAGTTAGCAGTATGATTTAAAGCTGTCTTTCTTCTTCACCCTGGTGGGTATGCCTGCTTTACTTCGTCACTGGTTTGACAGCCTGCGCCCCAAGTCGCTGGCCATTGCACGCCCTGAAATGCTGCGTGCCACGCTAGGCGCCACGCTTAGCGTGTTGTTGGTTTCCTCTCTTAGCCTGTACCTGTCGGATTTTGCACATACGCATCATTGGTTGGTGGCGTCCCTGGCTGCCAGCGCCTTGCTGATTTTTCTGGTGCCAAGCAGCCCGTTGGCACAGCCCTGGAACATATTGCTGGGCAATCTGGTGGGCGCACTCACAGGCATTACCTGCGCGGTGCTGCTCCCTCATCCGATTGCTGCCATTACGATGGCCGTCTGCGTTGCCATGCCCATCATGCTGGCCCTGCGCTGCGTGCATCCGCCCAGTCTGGCAATGGCGGTCTTTCCCGCTCTGAATGGTATTCAGAACTACGACTTCGTCCTGTTTCCGGTGCTGTTTGACTCCTGCGTGCTGATCCTTCTGGGCATGCTGTACAACCGCCTGACCGGTGTGGCTTATCCGCCGGTACATAAACCCGCAACACGTCCGGCCGCCACACCAGCCCGCTTTACGGACCAGGATTACGATGCGGCTTTAAGCCACTACAACCAGACTCTGAACATCAGCCACGATGATCTGGAAAAGCTGGTCAGCTATGTGCACCAGTCTGCCTTCCGACGCAATCTGGGCACACGCCGCTGCTCCACCCTGATGAATGATGCGCCTCTGTCCTGCCTGGTCAGTACGCCCTTGCAGCAGGCCTGGGACATGATGCGCGAGCGCAAGATCAAGGCCTTGCCCGTGCTGGATCAGAACAAGCACGTGATTGGTATCCTGGCCCTGTCGGACTTCTTGCAACGCGCCGGACTGGATCAGCCGGATAATCTGCGCCAGCGACTCAAGCGCTTCTTGAGCCCCCGACAGCGTGCAGCCCCCACAGTAGCCGAGATCATGACTGCGCCTGCCGTTACCGCCAACGCAAACTGGTCGGTGGCAGAGCTGATTCCCTTGTTCAGCCAGGGCCGCCACCGTCACATGCCTGTGGTCAATGACCATAAAGAGTTGGTAGGCATGATTACCCAATCTGACCTGATGCTGGAGCTGTTCAGAATCCTGCAGCCACCACGCGGCAAGCAGGACTGAATATATAGATTCAGCCCAAAAAAAAATCCCCACTGTTTGCCATCGCCAAACAGTGGGGACAGATCAGCACCCGTGCGTCCAGCACAGGCGCAGAACCTTGTTACTCGGCCTGCAAGACACCACGGCGCAACTGATCGCGCTCGATGGATTCAAACAAGGCCTTGAAGTTGCCTTCACCAAAACCATCATCGCCCTTGCGCTGAATGAACTCGAAGAACACGGGGCCCATCAAGGTTTCAGAGAAAATCTGCAGCAAGAGACGGCGGTGGCCACCTTCCGATGTGCCGTCCAGCAAAATGCCACGGCTTTGCAGTTCTGCGGTGGGTTCACCGTGTGCAGGCAGGCGGCCTTCCAGCATCTCGTAATAGGTTTGTGGCGGTGCGGTCATAAAGCGCATGCCCATGGCCTTGAGCTTGTCCCAGGAGGCGATCAGATCGTCGGTCAGGAAAGCCACGTGCTGAATGCCTTCACCATTGAACTGCATCAGGAATTCTTCGATCTGGCCCGAGCCCTTGGCAGATTCCTCGTTCAGGGGAATGCGGATTTTGCCATCGGGGGCGGTCATGGCCTTGGACGTCAGGCCGGTATATTCACCCTTGATGTCGAAGTAGCGAATCTCACGGAAGTTGAACAGGTGCTCATAGAACTGGGCCCAGTAAGCCATGCGGCCGCGATACACGTTATGGGTCAGGTGATCGATTTCTTTCAGGCCCGCGCCCACGGGATGACGATCCACGCCGTCCAGGTAAACGAAATCAATATCGTAGATGGAGTTGCCTTCACCAAAACGGTCGATCAGGTACAGAGGGGCACCACCAATACCCTTGATGGCAGGCAGACGCAGTTCCATCGGTCCGGTAGGAATCTCGACAGGCTGGGCACCCAGTTCCAGCGCGCGCTCGTAGGCCTTTTGCGCATCGCGCACGCGGAACGCCATGCCGCAGGCCGAAGGGCCATGCTCGGCGGCGAAGTAAGCCGCGTGGCTCTTGGGCTCTTCATTCAGGATCAGGTTGATCTCGCCCTGGCGATACAGGGACACTTTCTTGGAGCGGTGTACCGCCACTTTGGTGAACCCCATCATCTCGAAGACAGGTTCCATCACACCAGGCTGGGGAGCGGCAAATTCGATGAACTCAAAGCCCATCAGGCCCATTGGATTTTCAAACAAGTCAGTCATAGCAGACTCCAGTTGCAATCAGGTAATCAAAGATGGCGTAAAAACGCCTTGAAACTTGGGCTCAAGCCTTGCAGGGGGGCGCGCAGGATACCCCACGCACACTGCGTGCCAAGTGATCACCAAACAACAATTGAAATCCCAGAAACTTCACAGGCTCTGCTCCAGTGGGCGGGAAGCCGAAATGCATTCCCATCGCCGACATTTATTATCAGGTAAACAGGCCTTTTTTCGATATAGAGCATTACCCTAGAGGCTTCAACCACCTGCTCTAGCGCGCCAGCAGCTGTGGCACGGACGAGACCAGCATGGCAATGCCGGACAGGGGCAGCAGACTTAAAACAATGGCCCGAAACGTGCTTTGGCTAATGCCCACATACAGGCGCGCGCCCGCCAGCACAGGGATCAGCACAGCCAGCATCATCAGTCCTATAGACTGGCAACAGGATCTGCCAATAAGAGGTACGCCGCCGGGTGAAGGCGGCAATCATCTGCCCTGTCCAGGCACCGCATACCGCCAGCACCGCAGCCAGTTGAGGCTCCAGAAACCAGGCCCAGCAGGACATGGCCACCATGCCAAAGGCAAAGCCCGACAAACCCTGCACAAAACCCGCCACAATGGCGCCAACAGCCACCGCCCAGTAAACCGATTCCATCATCCCCCGCTGCTCCTTGCCTGTAGACAAGCGACAGTATCTCTCTTTACGAATCGAGCGGACAGAAAAAAGCCCCCACAATGGAGGCTTCCCAAACTGTTACCGGCGTCGGCCAAGACTGGCCAATCAGGCCTGGTTCAGATTGGTTCAGGCTGGGTCAGCAGCACGCAGATCACGAGGTTGGATCAGCGATTCGGCACGCAACACGTCATTCAGGGTCTCGGCATCCATCAAACCACGCTTGAGAACCACGTCACGAATATTGGTACCTGTCTGGAAGGCTTCGGCGGCAACCGAGGTAGCAGCTTTGTAACCGATGAACGGGTTCAAGGCGGTGACCAGGGAAATGGAACGCTCGATATTGCTTTCCAGGCATTCACGGTTGGCAGTGATACCTACCACGCAGAACTGGGTCAGCGTGTCGCAAGCATTGCTCAACAAAGCCATGCTACGCAACAGGGAGTGAATAATCACAGGCTCAAACGCGTTCAGCTGCAACTGACCGGCTTCAGCAGCCATGGTCACGGTCATGTCGGCACCAATCACTTCAAAGGCAACCTGGTTGACCACTTCAGGGATCACGGGGTTGACTTTACCGGGCATGATGGACGAACCAGCTTGCACGGCGGGCAGACAAATTTCACCCATACCAGCACGAGGGCCACTGGAGAGCAGACGCAAGTCGTTGGACAGCTTGGACAGCTTGACGGCAGCGCGCTTCAACACACCCGACAGGTGCAGGAAACCGCCGCAATCCTGAGTGGCTTCGATCAAATCGTCAGAGACACGCAGTTGAACACCGGATAGATCGGACAAGGCAGCCACAGCCAGCTGAGCATACTCAGGGTGAGCCGTAATGCCGGTACCAATAGCCGTACCGCCCAGATTCACGTCACACATCAGCTTGCGCGATTCTTTCAGACGCACGATGTCTTCGTTGATCATGGTGGCAAAGGCGTTGAACTCCTGACCCAGGGTCATGGGCACAGCATCTTGCAACTGAGTGCGGCCAATCTTCATGTACGAGGAGAATTCCTCGGACTTTTTCAGGAAGGCGTCGCGCAGACGTTCCATGGCGGCAAACAGCGGGTCCAGCGAACGGTAGGCAGCCAGGTGCAAAGCCGTTGGATAGACATCGTTGGTGCTTTGGGCCATGTTCACATCTTCATTGGGGTGAAGATACTGGTACTCGCCGCGCTTGTGCCCCATATGTTCCAAGGCCAGGTTACAAATAACCTCGTTGGCATTCATATTGGTCGAGGTACCTGCGCCGCCCTGAATCATGTCTACCACAAAATGCTCATGGCACTTGCCCGCTTGTACGGCCTGACATGCAGCCACAATGGCGTCGTGCTTATCCTGCTCCAGCAAACCCAGTTTGAAATTGGCCTGAGCAGCTGCCTGCTTGACCAGCGCCAGAGCATTAATCAGTTCCGGGTAAGTTGAAATAGGCGTACCGGTAATGTGGAAATTCTCCTTGGCACGCAAGGTATGAACACCATAATAGACTTCATCGGGGACTTGGCGGTCTCCCAGCAAATCATGTTCGATACGGAACTGACTCATAATTCCTTCGTTTCCTTAATAACGATAGCAAGACTTTTTTGATACGCCTCATACTCAATCCCGGACTACAAACGGAACAAAGCCCTACCATTTCTTGCGAACTTGGCAGGGGCTCGGGGACATGCTGGCAAATACCGCTAATAAGCTTTGGATAATGCTTGTATCCAATTCCGGAAAGCAAAGGCCCGTAAAAAACGGGCCTCTATTGCAATCCGCCAAGCGGGGTGAATGATCCAACCGCCTTTTTTGAAGGCATCGTCGAGCTCGGGAAGCGCTTTGAACATTGTAAACGCCGAGCGCTCACATGCACGTCGTTTTGCGGTTTTTCTTGAGTTGGGCCGCCTTGTCTTCCTGACTGACAGTTGAAAACTCGCTTAATTTAGCGGTGTATCTCCGATATAGCTCGCTCATCATGTCTGTAACAAGAGTCTGGCGCTTTGGACACGAGCGTTGCGCGCTTGCATCATTTTGATGCGTTCAAGCCATAAGACTCACAGCACAGGATCAAAAATCATCCCATGCTGCCCGGATAGGAAGTCCGGAAACCTTGCAGTTTGAGAAAAAAAGGAAGGCAAAAGAGTATACACAGGCTTTACGACTATTCTGTAAACCCATAGCCGCTTATACTGAAAAAAATTGACCTTATTTTACTAAATGAAAATTCCTAATCAATAAAAGATGTTTAAATCAGTAAAAATGGAATTAAAAAATAAGATAAATTTCCACATTAAAAGTAGCGGCTCAGTAATAAAAGAAAGCAAACCCGTTTTTATTGGGTTTTATTGATTCTTTCTAAATAACTACTGCTCTTTGCCGCGCACTCCTTAACGGCACAGCACTATGAAATTACTCGATCTGAAATATCAAACTATCCTGAGCGAATCCCAACGCCAGGCCCACCCTAAAACCGAGGATATCGAACTGTGTTTACGCGTTCTGTCGCTGGCCTCCAGCATTAATCGCGCTTCCAGCTCTGTTCTGAACGAATTTGGTCTGTCCGAAGGACGTCTGGTTCTGCTGTTCTTGCTTAGCCGCCAACCCTCTGGCCTGAGCCCCGCGCTATTGGCAGAACAAGCTGGCGTGACCCGCGCCACCATCACCGGCCTGCTCGACGGGCTGGAACAGCAGCAATTGCTGGTACGCCAGAACAATACCTCGGACCGCCGCGTGCTCACTGTTAAACTCACCGAGGCCGGACAAGAGTTGTGCGAGCACCTGCTGCCCTATTACATCGAGTGGCTATCGGGCGTATTTAGTCATGTGCCCCAAGACGTGCGCGAACGCTTGTCCAATTTGTTATCCAAAGCCCTGCAAGGCAACGACACACCGGAAATCAAAGTTGAAAAGCCTCTTTCGCACACCATCCCCGGAACCATGCAGCGCAGTTATATGGCTTAAGACACAAACTCGCCTTGCCCCAGGGTCGACCTTGTCGTCGGCCCTACACCGTCAAGGGTGGCAACCGTATCGGTGCCACCCTTTGTTTTCGTCCCTGCAAGGCTGAAACTTATGGATGCTGCTGTTATGGATGCCATGAAAAAATGGCCCAATGTACCCGCTGTCAGCGGGTATATCTCTTTGGATCAGTCTGGTCATTGGCGTCATCACCCGGCTGGCGATGCTAACCAGCACCCAGGGAAAGTGGGCGAGCGCATTGCCCACCAGGGTTTGTTGGCATTTTTCAACCGCAATTATCAGGCGGATGAACAAGGCCGCTGGTTTATCCAGAATGGTCCGCAACGTGTTTATGTCCGTCTGGACGCGGCCCCACTGATTGTTTCCCTGGCCCAGGATCAAGCCCATTTGCAAGACCATACTGGCCGACCTGTTGAAACTATTCAGGCCTGGTACATCAGCGCTGAGGGCAAGCTCTATTTGCGCAGCTCCGCAGGCCCGGCCTTGTTGGCGGGCCGTGATGTTCCTGCCATGCTGGAACAGTTACGCACAGACCAACACGGCCTGGAGAGTCTGGATCTGGAGCAAGCCCAGCGCAGCGAAGGCTGGTCCTTGCCCGCTTACCCACAAGCCTGTTCCCTGACAGTCTGGTCGTCCTGCGTGTCGCCCGCCGAGGAATTGGCGTATATTGTTTTGCCAGAGCCCGATCCCATTTGAACCGCCATCACAGAATCTGCATGACCCAGCCATCCGCCTCTTTCTATTTCCCCGCCCCACGCACGCAAAACTTCTGCAATCAATGTGGCAGCAAATTGACACGCCTGGTGCCCCCGGACGATAACCGCATGCGTGATGTCTGCGAAAATTGCGGCGCGGTGCACTACCAGAATCCCCGCAATGTGGTCGGTATTGTGCCCATGTGGAAGGACGATCAGGTCTTGCTGTGCCGTCGCGCTATCGAGCCGCGCTACAACACCTGGACCTTGCCCGCCGGTTTCATGGAGCTGGGCGAAACGCTGGGGCAAGGCGCCTTGCGTGAAATGGGCGAGGAAGCGGGTGCGCAAGTCGAACCCGGCCCGCTCTTTACCGTTATCAGCGTACCTTACGCTGAACAAGTTCACGTGTACTACTTGGCCAAAGTCATCAGCGACGTGCTGGACCCCGGTCCGGAGTCCCTGGAAGCCCGCTTCTTCCACCTGGACGACATCCCTTGGGACAACCTGGCTTTTCGCACCGTAACCGCCACCCTGGAGCGTTACGTCGAAGACCACAAGGCAGGCCGCTTCCAGATTCACGAATTTGATATCGCCCCCCGCGACCACGGCTGATCATGTCGCTTGTATGGGTCGCTCCTGATCAGGCCCTGCCCAGCCCTGAACACGCCAGCCCCGAAGGGCTGGTGGCTGCCGGTCTGGATTTAAGCGTTCCACGCCTCCTGGAAGCCTATAGCCAGGGCATGTTTCCCTGGTACAGCCCTGGCGACCCGGTTCTGTGGTGGTCTCCTGATCCGCGCATGGTGCTGGAGGTCGATCAATTCAAGATTTCCCGCTCCCTGGGCAAAAAACTGCGCCAGATTGCACGGCAGCAAGATCAGGACGACGCCCCTGTCCGTGTCACCTGCGATCTGGCCTTTGAGCAAGTTATAGGCCAATGCGCCGCCCAACGTAGTGCGACCGGCACCTGGATCAGCCCGGATATTGAGCAGGTCTATACAGATTTGCACCACAGTGGCTACGCCCACAGCGTAGAAACCTGGATGGGCAGCAAGCTGGTCGGCGGTTTGTATGGGGTGAATCTGGGCCGCTTTTTCTTTGGCGAATCCATGTTTGCCTTGCAAACCGATGCCAGCAAGATCGCCCTGGCCCATCTGGTGGAGTTCCTGAAGTTCGCGGGCATCCCGTATATAGACTGCCAGCAAGAGACATCGCATCTGGCCAGTCTGGGTGCCAGCCCCATCCCCCGGAAAGACTTTATGGCTGCCCTGGCCTGGGCCAAAGATCAACCCAGCCCGGTCTGGCCGCGCGGGGCGTTGCAACTAGGCCTGCCCCCAACTTGCTAGGCTGGCGCGAGCATCCCATAATGGCTCTATCACGCTTGGCAGAGTCGCATGAATTATCCCAAAGCACCCAGTCCCCAAACGCTGCAATTCTATTCCACGGCCAGCTATCGTTGCAGTTACCTGCCAGAACAACAGGCACGCTCGCTGGTTGCCGCTCCTGCTCACCTGATTAACGACACGGTTTACTCCAAGCTGGTCCAGCAAGGCTTTCGACGCAGCGGCACCTTCACCTATCGCCCCTATTGCGACCAGTGCCGCGCTTGCCTGCCCCTGCGTTGTGACACCCTGCATTTTCAGCCTGACCGTGCCCAGCGCCGTGCCAAAAAACGCCACGGCAATCTGGTCGTACAAGACCTGCCCCTGCACTGGAATGCCGAACACTACGAGCTGTACCGCCGTTACCAGGCCAGTCGCCACCCCGGCGCCGGCATGGACGAGGACGACCAGTCCCAGTACGCCCAGTTTCTGCTGGCCAGCCATGTCACTTCGCGCCTGCTGGAGTTTCGTGAACCCGACGGTACCTTGAAAATTGTGGCCGTCATCGACGTGCTGCAAGACGGGCTTTCCGCTGTCTATACCTTTTTTGATCCCGACGACACCGGCAGTCTGGGCACCTACGCCGTGCTCTGGCAGTTGGACTATTGCCGTCAACAATCCCTGCCCTGGCTCTATTTAGGCTACTGGATCGAAGAAAGCCGTAAAATGGCCTACAAAACCCGCTTTCGCCCCTACCAGCTCCTGATGAAAGGTCGTTGGGAATGGCTGGCTTAACGTCCTCTTTTATCGATCCCCATGTCTGCCCTATTCAGCCTTTATCCCTTGGCTCGCCGGGTGCTGTTCAGTCTGGATGCTGAACACGCTCACGAACTGACTCTGAAATCCCTGCATTGCGCCCACCAAACTCCTATTTTGGGCAGTTTGCTGAAAGACCTGCCCAGCAAGCCTCTGGAACTGATGGGTTTGAAGCTGCGCAATCCTGTGGGTCTGGCCGCAGGCCTGGATAAGAATGGCGCGCATATTGATGCCCTGGGCGCACTGGGCTTTGGTTTTGTCGAAGTTGGCACAGTGACCCCGAAAGCGCAGCCCGGCAATCCCAAACCACGCCTGT
This sequence comes from Alcaligenes sp. RM2, assembly GCF_052931795.1. NCBI lineage: Bacteria > Pseudomonadati > Pseudomonadota > Betaproteobacteria > Burkholderiales > Alcaligenaceae > Alcaligenes > Alcaligenes sp. RM2. The sequence continues at coordinate 26,312 of NZ_JBRFIO010000001.1, read as the reverse complement.
TCCGCTTGCCTGAAGCCAATAGCCTGATCAATCGCTTTGGCTTTAACAACCACGGCCTGGATACCTTTATTGAAAATGTGCGCAAAAGCCAGTTCCGCTCGCAAGGCGGCATTTTGGGTCTGAACATTGGCAAGAACGCGACTACCCCCATTGAGCAGGCTGATCAGGACTATCTGACGTGTCTGCGTGCGGTCTACCCCCACGCCGATTACGTCACTGTGAATATCTCCTCACCCAACACGCAAAACCTGCGTGCCTTGCAGGCTCAGGATGAACTGGCTCGTCTGCTCGGTTCCTTGCAAGCGCTACGTACGGAATTGGCACAAGAGCACCAACGCTACGTGCCCATTGTGGTGAAAATCGCTCCTGACCTGGATCAATCACAAATTGATGCCATTGCGGACACGGTTCCATCGCAAGGTCTGGACGGCATTATTGCCACCAATACCACCTTGTCGCGCGATGCCGTACAGGGTTTGCGCCACGGCCAGGAGCAAGGCGGTTTGTCCGGTCCACCAGTGCACGAATTATCCTTGAACGTCATTCGTCGTCTGCGCGAGCAACTAGGCCCCGACTTCCCTATTATTGGTGTTGGCGGTATTGAATCTGGCCGTCAGGCTCAGGAAAAGATCCAGGCCGGAGCCCAGGCGGTACAGCTGTATACCGGCTTGATTTACAAAGGCCCGGCCCTGATTTCCGAGTGCATTCGCGCCCTGTAAAACGCATCGTGCCCGCGTAACGCGGGCACTAGCACCCTGAAGCACGTTCACTATTGGCACTGCACGCAAGAAAAAAGCCAGCTCAATGAGCTGGCTTTTTCTTTAGCGCCTGATTAAATCAGACAAGCAAAAACTTACTTCTTGCTGGTAGCAGCAGTCGCAGCAGCGGCAGCGGCTTCAACCGTTTTGTTGCTGGCTTCGGTGACTTGAGCAGCAGCTTTCAGGCTGGCGTTGGTGGCAGCCTGGATGTTGCTTTCAGCAGCATCAGCAGCTTGGCGAGCAGCCTTGACAACGGTTTCAGCAGCGTTGGAAGCCGTGGCGAAGGAAGACTTCAGCAAAGCAACAGCGCTTTCGGTACCGGTAGGCGCATTTTTGGCCAGCTGGTCGATAGCGTCAGCGGCGTGCTGTTGACCTTGAGCCAGTTGAGCTTCAGCGATACGCGACAGGTTCAGTTGCAGATCGGAGAAGATGTCGTAAACGCTTTTGCCGTATTCCAGAGCCTGGGCAGCATTAGGCTTGGCCACGCTTTGCGACAGGGCCACAACGTCTTGCACGTCTTTGGCGTTGATAACTTGCTGGGATTGGCCAGCCGCTTGTTCCAGCGAGCTGCGCAGCAGATTCAGGTTCAGACCAACCAGTTTTTCAAAGCCTTGCAGCAATTGACCTTGAGCAGCGAACAGGTTGTTCAAAGTAGCTTGTTGGGATTCCAGTACGTTTTGTGGAATAGCACTCATGATGTTTTCCTTGGAGATACGTGGCCTGGGTCAAGCCAGCGTGAAATTAGTGTCAGTGTTACTAGACAAGGGTCTGAAGAAGGCCCGGCCCATTCGCAACTACGCAAGGCAAACCTTCTATGTTGCACCGCAACAATTCAACTTTAAGCGCTATCCAAAACAAAGTCAACGTAATTTGTTGCGCTGCAACAAAACCGTCATGGACTTGTAATCAAGACTGGAAAAACAACACTAAAACACAGACTTAACGCTGTTTGTCGTATCCCAGCGTTTCGGAAATTTTAGCGGCGGTATTCAGCAAAACGGGAATCCAGTCGTCGTGCAAACGCTCGGCCGGAGCAGATAAAGACAGACCGGCCAAAAGCTTGCCGGTGTCGTCATACACACCAGCCGCAATACAGCGCACACCCATCTCCAGCTCCTCGTTATCGCGGGCATAGCCCAGACGACGAACTTGCGCCAATTCGCGCTCCAGCAATTCCAGTTGAGTAATGCTGTTACGGGTAGCACCGGCCAAGCCGGTACGCATGACGTAGGCCCGCACCTGACGCGGTTCCCAGGAAGCCAGAAACAGCTTGCCGGTCGAGGTCAAATGCAAAGGTGCATGGCCACCAATGGCGCGCACCACCTGCATACCCGAGCTCTCGCTCCAGGAACGTTCCACATAGACAATCTCATCGCCCTGCTGCAAGGACAGATTCACCGTTTGTCCGGTGTACTTGTGCAGCTCGCGCATGGGGCCCAGGGAAGCCGCACGCACATTCAGACGGCCTTTAACCAGGGAGCCCAGCTCCAGCAAACGCATGCCCAGTCGGTATAAACCGCTGTCCACGCGCTCCACATAACGCCCCACTACCAGATCGTTCAGGATACGGTGAGTGGTTGAGGTATGCAGGCCAGTTGCAGCCGCCAGATTCTTCAATGCCACTGGCTCAGATTGCTTGGCCAGTTCGTCCAATAGAATCATGGCGCGTTCCAGAACCTGGATCGACATCTGACCACCATTGTTTGACGACGCGCCTGAGGGCGTAAAGGAATTTGTTGTCATTATTAGGAGAATTATGATGCAACGCAACAAATTCCATAATATGAAATGGTCGCGCGCTTGGCAAGCGCTATTTTAGCGCAGGGCTCAAGCTCCCACCCAAGTCCAGCACCTGCTGGCGCAAATAGGCCAAGGCCTCTGCCGCTGGCTCCGGCTCCCCTTTAACGCCCAGATCAATATGTGGCTGTCCGCCCGCTTCCCCCACGCTGGGCAGGCTAAACGCTTTCACACCTGGCCAATTTAGCTCTACATGCTCCATGGCCGGCGTAATACGCGACTCTGGCAAGTTAAAGGCCAGGAAAGAGTGTTCGACTCGATGAGCCAGATGGTGCAGTTCCCGATAGCGAGTATCCAGCGTCCACTCCATCATGGGCCAGGCCATCACAGGAAAACCCGGCATGAAGGTGTGATTGTGAATGAAAAAACCGGGAATCTTGTTGTAGACGTTGGGCACAATTTCGGCACCCACCGGGAACACACCCATCTGCAGGCGCTGCTGGTTCTCGGGCAAGGACATATCCGCACTACCCACGCCATTACGCTCATTTTCAGCACAGCGCTCAGCAATCAAGGCTGCGGCCTCGGGATGCAGCCTCAGCTCCACACCCAAAGCCTTGGCCGCCGCCTGGCGGGTTTGATCATCCGGTGTCGCACCAATCCCACCACAGCAAAACACAATATCCGGCGTCGCAAAACTGCGCTCCAGGGTGGCGGCAATCGTATCCAGGTCATCAGGGATGATCTGGGCGCCTCCCAGCTGCAAGCCCCTGGCCCCCAGCAGCTCGATCAGTTTTGAAAAGTGTTTATCGTAGCGACGTCCCGACAGGATTTCGTCGCCAATAATAATCAGACGAATAATGGCTTGATCCTTAGTTGTCATGGTCAATAAGCGTAGTAGAAGCCGCTGCTGCCTCGTGCTGGCGCAGGCGACGAAGGTTTTCCAAAGAGAAGTGGGCAAACACCAGAGCCGAGAACACAGGCAAGACCAGCCAGGCCGGTGGAATCAGGTTCAAAAGGGCAAAGATCAGACCGATCAACCAGTACTGGCTATTCAGACGGGACCACAGATATTTGCGCTCTTGCACATTCGCGTGCTCAACCAGGGAATCCACCCGCAACATGCGCGTCAGGGCAAAAACCCACCACAGCACGGGCAAAATCAGCGCAAAAGGAGGAAAAATCCATAACGGCAAGGTGACCAGCCAACCCACTACAAACAAGGTTCCCACCCACACCGCGTTCCAGACGCTGTAGACCGTGGCATTGTGGCCTTGCTTGATCAGATCGGGATAGTCTTTCTGCTGCAAATGGCCCAGGACCAAAGGCATGACCAGCACAGCGGCAATAATCAGGCCCAACACACCGGCCAGAGGCAACAAAATGCCTAAAGCCAACAAGGGCGCCAGATACACTTTCAGCGAGAACAGGCCCAAGCCCACCAACCACTGATCCATGGATTCAAAGGCATTCCAGCCCCCCAGCAGCTCCAGCAACCAGGTCTGAATAGGGGTCCACAATAGCCAGCTCAGTAAAATCAGGCCCACAAACATGATCAGGAAAGGCATGACCAGGGCCACCAGCATGCGTGGCTGAAATTGCGACACCAAAGAACGCTTGAAGGCGATGGAGATGCTGGCCCAACCGCCAGCAGGGCCCGATCGCGATGGGGCAGACGAAGATACGGACATACTGCTCCTGCTAAGCAAAATCGATTACCCGAGTATCATAGACACAGTCGCTTCTTTTTGTCTGTATGAAATTATGGCCTTGTTCAACGCCCAACACGATCTGACCGCCCTGGCGGCCCACCTGCAAGCCGAACCCGATGCTTTGTTGATTGCCTGTTTCTGCGCCGAATGGTGCAAAACCTGTCAGCAGTATCAACCCGCTTTTGAGGCTTTGGCCACACAGTTTCCCCAGGCTTGCCTGATCTGGATTGATATTGAAGAGCAGCCCGAGCTAGTGGGCGATGAAGATATTGAAGATTTCCCCACGCTGCTGATCCAGAACGAAAATGGGACCGTTTTCTACGGTCCCATGCTGCCTCATATCGAACATCTGGAGCGTCTGGTGCACAGCATCTCCGAACGCAGCCCGGTCGTTGATGCCGGGCCTGGGGATTTGCGCGCCTTAGTAGCGGCCGCCGCCTAACAGCACACCCACCGAACGCTTGCGCGTTGTATTGGAAGGAGTCGTCACCGCTGGCTTGGGCGCAGCAGCGGTCGATGGCTCGTAAGGCTTGAGGAAAAATTCATCCACGGGTGGCGTGTTCGACTGATACGAACGACGCTCGCCACGCTCGTGACGGTTGGAACCGGAACGGGACGAGGAGGCAGCCGCTGGCAGATCCAGCTTCAGACGTGGCACAGACGTGCCAATCAGCTTCTCAATTTCTTGCAGCAAATGCTCTTCATCAGGAGCCATCAGGGCAATGGCTTCACCCGAGGCGCCAGCACGACCAGTACGGCCAATACGGTGCACGTAGTCTTCAGCGTTGTACGGCAAGTCCACGTTGATCACGCAAGGCATACCGGCCACGTCCAGACCGCGGGCGGCCACATCAGTTGCTACCAACACATCCACACTGCCGCTCTTGAAGGCGTCCAGTACCTTCATGCGCTCCAGCTGGCTTTTATTGCCGTGGATGGATTCCGCCTTGATGCCTTCACGCTCCAGATAGCGGGCCAGTTGACCAGCACCAATCTTGGTATTGGAAAAGACGATAGTCTGGGTCAGCTTCTTGGTCTTGATCAGATGCGCCACGGCACGACGCTTCTCGTCCGCCGACATGGGGTACACCACCTGGGTGACTGTCGATGCGGTCGCGTTACGGGCAGCCACTTCGATCTCGACCGGATCATTCAGGAAGTTGCGGGCCAGCTTGCGGATTTCCTTGCTGAACGTCGCCGAGAACAACAGGCCCTGACGATTCTTGGGCAGCAAGGACACAATACGGTCCAGATCGGGCAGGAAGCCCATATCCAGCATGCGATCAGCTTCATCCAGCACCAGAATGCTGACCTGGCTCAAGTTGATCGTGCGCTGATCAATGTGATCAAGCAGACGACCTGGGGTGGCGATGACAATTTCAACACCACGGCGCAGGGCTTCTTTTTGCGGACCAATATCCACACCACCGAACACCACCGTCGAGCGCAAGGGGACCGATTTGCTGTAGAGCGCAATGCTCTCGGCCACCTGGTCGGCCAGCTCGCGTGTTGGTGTCAACACCAAAGCCCGCACCGGGTGGCGGGCGGGCGAAGCGCTGGTCGTGGCGTGCGCCATCAGACGATTCAGGATAGGCAAGGAAAAGGCTGCCGTCTTACCTGTACCCGTCTGGGCTGCCCCCATGACATCACGGCCGGCCAGCACCACGGGAATCGCCTCGGCCTGAATAGGCGTAGGCTTGGAATATCCCGCCTCGGTAACGGCGCTTAATATTCCAGGGTGCAGACCGAAATCAGCAAACGTAAGGTCATTGGGGGTCGAAGGAGTTTTATCTGTCATGTACGCAAAAAGTCGGCTTGCCACCAGTGGCAAGCATTTGTAACAATCCTATTTTAACTTATGCCCGCCTGCCTCACAGCAGTCACGGGCATGTCAGTACTCGGGTCAGGATTTTATGGCATCACGGCACGTATCAGCCAGAACGCCACCATCCCGGCCACGATTACCCAAACAGCGTTACGGGTACGGATGAACACCAGCACAGCCACCAGGCTGGCCAGAGCTTTAATATCCAATCGGGGGGTGTCGCCGTAAGCCCAAGGCAAAAGTTCCGGGATAATGATTGCTGCCAGAGCAGCTACCGGAGCAAAGCGCAAGGCGCGCCGCATACGTTCGGTCAGGGGCAGCAAATCACCAAACATGAAATAGCCGGAGCGGGTGAGCAAGCTGCACAACACCAACAGGGCGATTGCACCCAAAACGTACCAATCATACTGCCAATCGCTCATCACCGTGCATCCCTATGCCGTTGCAGTTGTTCTGCCGCCACGCCAGCCAGCACTCCGCCAAGCACCGCTGCCACCAGCCCTAAACGCAGGGGCAGCGCCTGTCCGACCCATGCAATCACGCTGGCCGTAATCAAACAGGCCCACATGGCACGGTTGTTGACCAAGGGAATCAGGAGCGCCAGCAGGGCCAGAATGGCCGCAAACTCCAGCGACCAGGAAGGCGGCACATAGGCACTGAGCACAATGCCTGACAAGGAGGCAATCTGCCAGCTTAGCCAACCAGGCAGGATGATTCCCAGGTAATACCAAAGATGCTCGCGAGAGCCGCGCTCTTTGGAGTCGCCATACTTGGACATGAACAGCACAAACACCATGTCACTGGTGATATAGCCCAGGCCCAGGCGTTTCTTCCAGCTCAGATGACGAAAAAAAGGCTGCAAGGCCGCTCCAAAAATAATGAAGCGAATATTGACGATGAACCCGGCAGTGAAAATCAACCACAAGGGCGCGTGGGACTCGATCAGCGGCAAGGCCGTCAGCTGGGCCGAGCCCGCATACACAAACAAGGTCATCAAGGTGGCTTCAAACCCGCTCAAGCCGGACTTGACCATGGCCACGCCCGTTACAAAGCCCCAGACCACAGTGGCAATCAAGGCGGGAATGAAGTCGATGAAACCGGCGCGCATGTGTACACGATCCTGTGCACTAGGCAACAAGGCCGATAATCTTGTGATGGCTGACACGCCGTCTCCTGAGATGTGCTGCCCGCAAGCTGTAAACAGCGGCGGCAGCTTTGCTTATGATTTTTCTTATTCTAGAAGCAAAACCGAGGCACGAACATCTTGCTCTGTTGATAAGGTCAAGAAAAAACAGGCCGGGTCTTGCTACAATCGCTAGTCTACGCACGTAAAGTTCGGCACCGCCGTTGCGTGCACGGTATTCTTACCTCTCTCATTGTTATCAGGAACCTTATGAGCGCCGCTATCGAACCTAAAAAAGCAGATCACGAACTGATTATGGTCGGAGCCGACGATCTGCCCGTGCACTGCCCCCGTCCAGGTGGCACACTGTGGAACATGCACCCCCGCGTGTATATCGATATCAGCAAGACCGGCGAAGCCGCTTGCCCTTACTGTGGTGCCCGCTACCGCCTGAAAGAAGGCGAGAAAGTTCACGGTCATTAATTTCTGAATCTGGCTTCGTTGGACCCCACTGCTCCCCCCTCTGGCAATGCGATAGAGCCGGGCCCTGTGCCCGGAGCTGACGCGCAACCCTGGCGTCATGCCGATACGGTTGCCCGTCTGGATGCCAGCGCCTGCCCCCTGCCCGCCTGGTTGCCTGGCGGACACATACAGACCATTCATGGGGCATTTTTTGCCCGCCATCACCATATCGCCTTTGTCCGTCAAAGGATTGATACACCCGATGGCGACTTCCTGGACCTGGACTGGACCGGGCCTGGTCTGTTTGCCGACAAGCTGGCCAACGGTGCCACCGCCCAACCCGACGCCCACTTATCCCGCACCGCCGCCCGTCGCTGGATGCAGCCCCAGGATTGGGACAGCCTGCCCAGCACGGCCGATACCCATGCCCTGGTTCTGTTTCATGGGCTGGAAGGCAGCAGCCGCAGCCATTACATCCAGGCAATCGCCCAGTACTTCCGCGCCCGTGGCTGGATTGTGGTGGTCGCTCATTTCCGGGGCTGCTCGGGCTTCCCGAATCGCATGGCACGCGCCTATTACTCGGGTGACTCGGAAGAAATCAGCTTTATCCTGAATACGGTTCGAGGCCATCTGCCCAATGTGCGCTGGCACGTAGCCGGCACCTCGCTGGGCGGCAATGCCATGCTCAAATATTTGGGGGAAGCGGGTGATGAAGTGTCCTGGTTGCAGGCATGTGCATCCATTTCGGTACCACTGGATCTGGTCGCTTGCGGCCGCTACCTGTCCGAATCCCGAATGGGCCGCTGGTTTTACTCGCCCTATTTTCTGAAAAGCATGCGCAGCAAGCTGCAGGACAAGGCTCACCGTTTTCCAGGCATGGTCGATACTGCCCGCTTGAATCAGGCCCGCACCATACGCGACTTCGACGACATTTATACCGCGCCCATGCACGGCTTCAGCCATGCGCTGGATTACTGGACGCGCGCATCCAGCAAGCCTTTGCTGCGCAATATCAAAATTCCTACGCTGGTTTTGAATGCTCGCAACGATCCTTTCGTGCCGCACACCAGTTTGCCGACCATTCAGGACTGCTCGGACTCCATCCTGCTGCATCAACCTGCCGAAGGCGGGCACGTCGGTTTCATCACGGGCAGCATCCCCGGCAATATGGGTTGGTTACCCGCAAGACTGGCCCGCTTCTTTGAAACCAATAGCTAAGATCGGCTAAAGCGGGCCTGCGGGCTCATCAGGAGCGGAAACGCTCCAGCAAGATACGCTCACTTTCCACACGTTCACGCAATTGACGAATCTGCGTATCCAGCTCGGATTGCTGATAGAAGTCCTGGGTCAAATTGCGGGCCTGCTGCAATTGCTCCACAGCGGTAGGCAGAGCCCCCACTAATTGATAGTACTCAGCCATGGCACGTCGGGCCTTTACACCGTCGCCCAAACGATCATAGGTTTGTGCCAGCAACTGATGCAGCTGGGGTTCATCAGGCCATTGCTTGATACGCTCCATCAAGAAAGCCTGCGCCTGATCGTTTTGCCCCAATTGCTGCAAAACCTGCACATAAGCCAAAGCCACGCCTTGGCTCTTGGGCCAACGCTGCCAGGCCTGCTTGGCCAAATTCAAAGCACCTTGCACATCTCGATCGGCAATCGCAATGCGTATACCCAGGGTATCCAGCTCCGGAGCCTGGAATTTGCCCCGTCCCCGCGCTTCGGTCAGATGCGCACGAGCCTGTTCATAATCCTGACGGCCTTGCGCAATATAGGCCAGACCGTATTGCGCCGCAGAGCGCTCCAGATCACTTTGTGACTGGTTCGTGCTTTGCAGCGCCTGCTCCAGAACACGCAAGGACTGCCCACCCCCAGCCTGCATCACCATCAACTTCGCACGGATATACCAGAACGAAGGGGTGTCCTGATAATTACTGGCTGGCAGACCGCGCACCCGGTTACTGATGTCCGATTCACGCTGCTGAGACATGGGGTGAGTGCTGGCGTACTCATTGGCTGTCGCGCGCTCATTCAGACGCGAAGCCGCGGCCAGACGCTGAAACATCTGCACCATGCCTTGTGGCTCATAACCAGCCTTGAGCAGCATCTCGAAACCGACGCGGTCAGCTTCTTGCTCGGCCTGACGAGAAAAACCCAGCTGCCTATCCACGGCCGCTGCTTGTCCGAAAGCAGCCGCCCCCATAGCCAGATCACCACTGCCCGCCAGGGCCCCCAACAAGGCTCCGGCCAGAGCAGCAATCAGCAAATGGTTGCTTTGCGCACTTTGGGTAATACCGCGAGCCACGTGACGTTGCGCTACGTGGGCAATTTCGTGAGCCAGCACCGAGGCCAATTCGGACTCGGACTGTGAAGCCGTGAACAGCCCGCTATGAATACCGATATAGCCACCGGGCAAGGCGAAGGCGTTGATGCTGCTATCACGCAGGGCAAATACCGTCACTGGCTGCGCCATGGCAGGACCGTACTGGGCCAGCTTGCGGCCCATATCCGTCAAATACTGATTGATATCCGGGTCCGAGACATAGTCGGGTGAACGCCTGCCCTGCTCCATGATGGCATTGCCCAAAGTCCGCTCCAAAGCCGGAGACAACTCGGCACCCGAAGCTGCTCCCATTGAAGGGATGCCCACAGGCTGCGCCTGCACAGGCAACACTGAACCGAAAGCCAGCGACAAAGCCAGGCATAGAGAAAGCGCGGAACGGGCGGGTTTAAACTGCATGGATACTCCCGACAAAATCAATTGGCCCTGACCATCATAGCGCTTGTCCGCTTGCGAGATTCTGGCAAACGGTGACGCGCTGACAGGCGCATCAAGGTGCCCAAGGCATACAAAAGGCCAAACACTTCAACCAGACCGGCCAGCACCCACATAATCAGGCCACCCATGACCTGATCAGCCAGCGCATCCATACCCGGAATGGCACGACCGCATAAATCGAAAATCGGATAAAGGTCGTATTCAGTAAATGTGATGATGGCGCCCACAATCATCTGTGGCACCATCGTAATAACCGGCGAAAGTATACGCCCACCCACCGACAGCCGGGCCGGTGGTGAAGGCCGACGATCCAGAATCAGGTTCCAGTACATGATCCCGCTGATGACCACAGACCAGTTCATCAAACGGTACAAACGCCAGTCCAGCATGGAATAGAACTGCACCGTAGGCAGCATCCAGATCAGGACCAGGAAAACAAACAGAAAGGCGACCAGTATCGGGTTGGTCAGGACAGCCTGAACACGTCGGCCACTGGGTCGGCGCAACCATTGAGCCAAAGCCCGCCGCCAGCTCAACGGCAGCCCCGCACGCAAGGTTTGACCGGGATAGGCACCCATCAGGAACAAGGGGCCCAGATGATGCAAGATCAAATGCTGGGCCCGATGGATGAAGAACATGCGCTCGGCGTAATAGTCCAGGCGCGTGTGCAAGGAAAGGTAGAGGAGAATCAGGCCAATCCAGAAGAAGGACTGGCGCAAAAGATTGGGGCGGTGTACTTGCCGCCCCCGGACGTACAAAGCGATGACCAGCAAGAAGGTCAAAAGCAGAACAGGAGAAAACTCCCAAGGTGTCAGCCAGTCGAGCAAGGACATAGCAGCGCCATCCGCAACAAATCCAGTTGCGGTTTAGTTTATAGCAATACGCTCCCGCCCTGCCCACTTCACATTCAGCACACCGGGATAATCCCGAATCAGTCGGGCACGCTGCATCAGTTCTGCACGCAGCTCAGGCGGGCAAGTCAAGGTCACGCACGCCGTATCGTGCGTATCGGAATGGTCTACCTGCACATTGGCCACGCGGATGCCCGCGGTATTCAGGTCCGAGTAAATACGACGCCGGATCTGGGCCAGATCGCCACGAGGGCAGACAACCGTCAAACGGGAGACGGACAAAGGGGCACGAGCACGCAGGGCAGAAGCCTGGATGCCGGCACGGCGCAAAAAGAGATCGAAAATACGCATACATTCCCCCTATTGCACATTAAAGTTGCAACACATCAGGATTCAGAAAGCCAAGGGCTTTCCAGAGAATGAAATGGCGGGGAATTTGAGGCAGCAGAACAGCCGCCTGAGACACCACGCCCTGAAATTTCCAGGACGCGGCAAGCTGTGAAGGAATCAGCGGGCCTGAACGCGCCTGGACATAGATAGGTCGAACATAGATCGACTAGCACTGTCGCCGGGGTCGGGATTCACCACACAGCTCCTATAAAACTAAAGAACCCGTATTGTAACGTGCGCAAGCCCTCGCCACAAGGGCAGGCCTGTGAAAAACCTTTACTTTACAAGGCACTTGATGTGTTTAATACACAGACAGATCCAGCCAGCCCATATAACGATAAAAGGCCATGATGATATGTACCAGCCAGAACAGGCTGATATTGGCAAAGGCAACCGTCGAGACCACCGCTGTCAGGACGCTGGGCCAGCCATGCTGATTGTGTTGCTCGCTTTGGGGGTTGTAGAGCGCGTCAAATTTTTCGGGGCTACGCAGCGCCAGAATCACGGCCTCGATAATCCCGGCACTGACCGGCAAGATCAGCAAATTGGGGAATAACGAATCCAGCCCCTGCTGAAACATCAGCGTTCCCAGAATGGCCAGGCTGGTAAACATCAAAGGGACATACCAAAAACGTCTGCCCAGATAGCGGTGCTGTGCGCCCACCACACCTAATAGAAGAGACAGCCACGCAGCGGTGACTTTATGGCGAAAAGGTTTGGTCTGTTCAAATGACAAAGTCTGCTGAGACATGCAGGGCATCCAATCCGGGCTTGTGCTGCCAGCCATTGCGCACAGCTGTCATTTGCTTAAAGCCAATTTGACAGCCACCTTCCCGTACAATACCTGAATTACTTCCTTGCCGTCATGAGGTCCCCCATGAATGCCACCGACTACGACATCGCCATTTGTGGCGCCGGTCCCGTAGGCGCATCTTTGGCGCTAATGCTGGCTGCCCAGCACCCAAGCCCGTCACGCATTGCCGTTCTGGGGAAAAACTTCAATCTGGCCAGTACCGAACATGCCCAGGGCGATCCACGCACCCTGGCCCTCAATCACGGCAGCCGTCGCCTGATTCTGAATCAGCTCAAAGCCTGGCCCGAGCGCGCCGCCCTGATGCGCACCGTGCATGTTTCCCAAAAAGGACGTCTGGGCCGTTGTCTGATTCAAGCCGACGAACTGGGTGTACCTGACCTTGGCGCCGTGGTTCATTACGATGATTTGCTCTGGGCCCTGCATGCCCGGCTCCGGGACAGCGGCGTCACGCTGCTGCCCGCTCAGGAGGCCCGTACCCACTCCGCCCCCAAACAGATTCTGGTCGACCACGATGCGGGTCAAGCCACAGCCTTGATTGCCGTACAGTGTGATGGCGTCCGCCCTACCGGCGTGCGACGCGATTATGGTCAACATGCCTTGTTGACGACGGTGCGCGCCAGCCAGCCTCAAACCGGCTGGGCCTACGAGCGCTTCACCGAGCACGGCCCCTTTGCAGCTCTGCCCCACCCTGACGCTCCCGATCTATATGCCATCGTCTGGTGCAATAGCCCGGAATGCAGCCAATCCTTGGCCGAGCTGCCTGTTCAAGAGTTCCAGGCCGCCATGCTGCAAGCCTTTGGAGAGCGCCTGGGACATCTGGAGCTGGTGTCCAAGCGTCACATCTTCCCGCTTGCCTTTCATGCTGGCCCCAGTCGCTTGTCCGAACGCCTGCTGGCAGTAGGCAATGCCGCCCAGACCTTGCACCCGGTTGCCGGTCAGGGTCTGAACCTGGGCTTGCGTGATGTCGCACAATTGTCACAGTGTCTGGCCGCCTGGCAAGCCGATTGCAGCCAGAACCCCGATCCCTTTTTGGCTCGTTACGCTCGTCTGCGCCGCCCGGATCGCTGGTTGACTGCCGCAATCACCGATACCTTGCCGCGTCTGTTCGCCACCAGGAATCCATTGATCCAGCATGCATGTGGTCTGGGACTGTTGGCCATGGACACCCTGCCCTTCGCCCGTCAGCCATTTGCCCGACAGCTGCTGCAAGGAATGCGCGCCTAGGCCCACCTGCGTTACAGGCCCCGATGCGGGGCCACCCCTTATTCTTCTTGTAAGTCCTTGCCCACGAACCCGTGTCGCAGGGTTAAAATCTTCCCCATGCGTATCGGCCCCTGGACCCTTCCTAACCCTATTTTCATTGCCCCCATGGCTGGAGTAACAGACAGACCTTACCGTCGTCTGTGCAAGACGCTGGGCGCCGGTTATGCCGTCTCGGAGATGGCCGCCAGCAACAAGCGCTTGTGGGACAGCGTGAAAACATCACGACGTCTGAATCACGAGGGTGAAGCGGATCCGGTCGCTGTACAGATTGCCGGTTCAGACCCTGAAATGATGGCCGAAGCCGCTGTGTTCAATATCAGCAAAGGCGCTCGCATCATTGATATCAATATGGGTTGTCCGGCCAAAAAAGTGTGTAACGTGGCCTCGGGTTCCGCCCTCTTGCGTGACGAGCCACGCATCATTGAAATCCTTGAACACGTTGTCAAGGCATGTACTCCCTACCAGGTTCCGGTTACACTCAAGACCCGCACCGGCTGGGATGCGCAATCGCGCAATGCTGTTCGTATTGCCCGCTTGGCCGAAGATATCGGCATCGCCGCTTTGACCCTGCATGGCCGCACCCGCTGCGACTTCTACCAGGGTCACGCCGAATACGACACCATACGCGAAGTCAAAAACAGCCTCTCTATTCCGGTCATCGCCAATGGGGATATCGATAGTCCCGAAAAGGCAAAATTCGTACTAGAGTACACCGGAGCGGATGCCGTCATGATCGGTCGAGCCGCGCAAGGACGACCTTGGATTTTCCGGGAAATCCTGCATTACCTCGAACATGGCGAACATCGTGCAGCCCCCACCTTCGGCGAACTGCGCGATTGCATGATCGAACACCTGCAAGACCATTACGCTTTCTATGGGCAGCACACTGGAGTACGTACTGCCCGCAAGCATATAGGCTGGTATTTGTCGGATATGCCGGACTCCCGACACTGGCTGGACCAGATTAATCGTATCGAAAACTGTGCAGATCAATTAGAAGCCATTACTCACTGGTTTCAAGAATGCGACCTGGACCAGCCCTACCTGCAATAACAGACAGCTGTGTGGCTCTTTTGTATTTAAGTACTACGTATACCTTCAGAAAAAAATGTCAACGACCAACCCACTAGAACAGTCCGTACGTGAACGCCTCGAACGCTACTTCGCCGATCTGGGCGAATCCGAGCCACGCGATCTGTTGTCGATGGTCATCTCCTGCGTGGAACGGCCTGTCCTGCAAGTTGCCCTGGAGAAATCCGCGGGCAACCAATCCAAGGCCGCAGAAATGCTGGGCATCACGCGTAGTACTTTGCGCAAGAAGCTCAGTGCCCACAATCTGCAACCCTGATTCCTAACTCTCACGTCTCACCTTCCATGAAAATCCAGACAGCTCTTCTCTCTGTCTCCGACAAAACCGGTATTGTCGAATTTGCCCAAGCACTCGCCCAACGCGGAGTGCAGCTTTTATCCACTGGTGGCACCGCCAAGCTGCTGGCCCAAGCTGGCCTGACAGTTACCGAAGTGGCCCAGCACACCGGTTCGCCAGAAATTCTGGATGGCCGTGTCAAAACACTGCATCCAAAAATTCACGGTGGCCTGCTGGCGCGTCGCGACAGCGCCGAACATTTGAAGACTCTGGAAGAGCACGGCATTGACCGTATCGATCTGCTGGTCGTCAACCTCTACCCTTTCCGTGAAACCATTGCCAAGCCGGGTTGCACCTTTGCCGATGCGGTAGAGAACATTGATATTGGTGGCCCCGCCATGTTACGCGCTGCTGCCAAGAACCACGGCACGCCTGAAGGCGGCGCCTGTGTGGTGATTGACCCTGTCGATTACGAACGCGTACTGGCTGATATGGATGGCCCTGCTGGTCACCCTTCTTACGGCCTGCGTCTGGAACTGGCCGCCAAGGTTTACGCCCACACCGCCGCTTACGACGGTGCTATTGCGGCTTACCTCACCAGCCTGGCTCAGGCCGAGCCTGCCCAGGACAGCGCCCCCGAAGTGAACACCTGGCCCAATGTGCTGACCATTCAGCTCAAACAGGAACAGACTCTACGCTACGGCGAGAACCCGCATCAAAGCGCGGCTTTCTACACAGACGGCACCATTGGCGAAGGTCTGCTGGGTCGCTACAAGCAGCTACAGGGCAAGGAACTGTCCTACAACAATATTGCTGACGCCGATGCCGCGTGGGAATGTGTCCGCAGCTTTGACGCGGGCGCTTGCGTCATCGTCAAGCACGCCAATCCTTGCGGTGTCGCTCTGGGCGAAACCGCCGAGGAATCCTATCGCAAAGCGTTCCAGACTGACCCAACGTCGGCCTTTGGCGGCATTATTGCCTTCAACCGTGAAGTGGACGAAGCCGCTGCCCAGGCGATCAGCAGCCAGTTTGTAGAAGTGCTGCTGGCACCTTCCTACACGCAAGGTGCTCTGGACGTGTTTGCCGCGAAAAAGAACGTGCGCGTGCTGAGCATTCAGCCCGGTCAGGCTCACAACGCTTTCGACGTGAAACGTGTCGGCGGCGGCTGGTTGGTGCAAACGCCCGACACCTTCCGCGACAACACCGAAGCCTTCAAGGTCGTGACACAAGTACAGCCCACCGCCCAGCAAATGCAAGACATGCTGTTTGCCTGGAACGTGGCCAAGTACGTGAAATCCAACGCCATTGTGTTCTGCGGTCAGGGCATGACCCTGGGTGTGGGCGCTGGTCAGATGAGCCGTGTGGACTCTGCCCGCATCGCCTCCATCAAGGCTGAAAACGCTGGCTTGACCCTGCAGGGTTCGGCTGTTGCGTCCGACGCTTTCTTCCCCTTCCGTGATGGTCTGGATGTAGTTGCCGAAGCAGGCGCCACCTGCGTGATTCAACCCGGCGGCAGCGTGCGTGATGACGAAGTCATTGCCGCCGCCAACGAGCGTGGTATTGCCATGGTCTTGACCGGCACACGCCACTTCCGTCACTAATATGCGAATCCTGGGCATAGACCCTGGCTTGCGTCGCACTGGTTTCGGAGTGATCGACGCCCAGGGGCCCAGCTTGCGCTATGTGGCCAGCGGGACCATCGTGGTCCCGCCTGATCTGCCTCTGGCAGAGCGGCTAAAGCTGATTCTGACTCATATCACTGAAGTGATTGAGCAAAGCAAGCCCGATACCTCTGCCATCGAAAAAGTCTTTGTAAACAGCAACCCTGCCTCCACCCTTTTGCTGGGGCAGGCACGGGGCGCCGCTTTGTGTGCGCTGGCCGTAGGCGGGCTGGATGTACATGAATACACAGCGTTGCAGATCAAGAAAACCGTCACCGGCAGTGGCCATGCTGCCAAAGAACAAATCCAGCTGATGGTCCAGCGGCTCTTGCAGCTGAACGGCCTGCCCGCACCGGACTCGGCCGATGCCCTGGCCTGCGCCATCAGTCATGCTCATCACAGCAGTGTGGTGGGCGGCCTGCAAAAAGGCGGAGCCATCACCACCGGGCCGCGCCGTCGCATTCGCGCTGGCCGGATCTTGGGTTAACTCTCCAGAAGGAACGTCATGATAGGTCGCATCCGGGGTACCTTGATCGAAAAACAACCACCTACCATCTGTGTGGATGTGGGTGGGGTCGGTTATGAAATCGATGTCCCCATGAGTACGCTCTACCAAATGCCAGAGCTGGGCGCACAGGTCAATCTGTTCACCCATCTGGCTATTCGTGAAGATGCTCACGTGCTGTTTGGCTTTTCCAGCCTGAACGAGCGCAGCACTTTCAAGGCACTGATCAAAGTTACGGGCATTGGTGCCCGCACCGCCCTGTCCTTGCTCTCGGGCATGAGTGCAGAAGAACTGGCTGATGCCATTACGCGCCAGGAAACGTCCCGTCTGGTCAAGATTCCGGGCATAGGCAAGAAAACAGCCGAGCGTCTTTTACTGGAACTGCGTGGCAAGCTGGGTGCAGACCTGGGCAGCGGCGGTACAGTCAGCGCCGCTCCCAATAGCCGGGATGATGTGCTGCACGCTTTGGAAGCATTGGGCTACTCCAACAAGGAAGCCAGTGTTGCTGTCAAAGCCTTGCCAGATGATATTGATGTGTCAGAAGGGATCAAGCAAGCGCTGAAATCGCTGTCACGCGCTTGAGACGACACTGCTATGTATAAAAAATCGGGCCGTTCATATGAACGGCCCGATTTTTAAAAACTATTCCATTTATCAAGCGAGCAGACGCCCCAAGGCGGATACATCCACATTCCCGCCACTGATGAGTACGCCAACCTTGCGGCCTTGCAAATCACCCTGACGCATTACCGCCGCGGCACCCAAGCAACCTGTAGGCTCCACAACCATCTTCATGCGTTCCGCAAAGAAACGCATGGCCTGAACCAGCTCGGTATCAGGCACCGTCAAAATATCTGTGACCATGCTGCGAATCAGCTCAAACGTCATGGGCGCCAAAGCTTGGGTCAGCGCCCCATCAGCAATCGATGCAGGCGGAGCAATCTTGACGATCTCCCCACTACGCAGGGACTGCTGGGCATCATCCCCAGCCTGCGGCTCAACACCAAAGACTTCACAAGCCGGTGCCATAGCCTTGGCGGCCAGCAAACAGCCCGACAGCAAGCCACCGCCCCCTAATGGAACATAGAACTGCTGCAAGTCCGGCACTTCCTGAAGCAGCTCCAGTGCCGCCGTTCCCTGCCCCGCGATCACATCAGGATGCGCAAAGGGAGGAATCAAGGTCAGCCCTTCACGCTCGACCAGCTCTTGTGCAATTTGGGCACGATCTTGGGTCAAGCGATCGCACTCGATCACTTTGGCACCGTAGCCACGCGTTGCGGCCAATTTGGCAGCCGGAGCATCCGAATTCATGATGATGGTGGCCGGTATCCCCAAGAGCTTGGCCGACAGGGCTACAGCTTGCGCATGATTGCCCGAGGAAAAAGCGACGACCCCTGCTTTTTTCTGCTGCTCGTTCAACTGCGCCAGCGCATTGAAGCCACCGCGAAACTTGAAAGCACCAATACGCTGAAAGTTCTCGCACTTGAAGTAGACTTCGCCATTCAGGCGCTCGTTCAAGGTTGCGGAAGTCAAGACCGGTGTGCGGTGTGCCACAGGCGCCAAGCGTTCAGCGGCGGCTACAACATCAGCAAAATCAGGTAATTCCAGGGACATGGCTAAAATCTCGATTAAAAACTCCAACCCACATTATGCGCGATGCCATGCGAAGCAGCCTAGCGCTGGCCGGACAAATCCAGCCTGGCTGCTACGGATGACCGATTTGCCCGCGCACTCCATGAACACTGCCATGTGCCCTGATACTCAGGCGGTGGGTGCTTGGTGTACCATACTGTATATTCAATCAGCGTAGTCATCATGGCCATACATTCCGATTCGCTCTCCAGCCTGCCTTCTGAACAGCGCATCATTACGCCCAAACCCTTGTCACCCAACGAAGAGTCCATCGAACGCGCCTTGCGACCCAAGATGCTGGAGGACTATGTCGGGCAAGCTCGGGCGCGCGAACAACTGGAAATCTTTATTGCGGCTGCTCGCCAACGCCAGGAAGCGCTGGACCACGTCTTGCTGTTTGGCCCTCCCGGTTTGGGTAAAACCACGCTGGCCCACATCATTGCCCATGAAATGGGCGTGAACCTGCGCCAGACTTCCGGCCCCGTGCTGGAGCGCCCCGGTGATCTGGCCGCCTTGCTGACAAACCTGGAACCTAACGACGTCCTGTTTATTGACGAGATCCATCGCCTGTCTCCCGTCGTCGAAGAAATTCTGTATCCGGCACTGGAAGACTTTCAAATTGACATTCTTATTGGCGAAGGCCCGGCAGCGCGCAGCGTCAAACTGGATTTGCAGCCCTTCACCCTGGTCGGTGCCACGACTCGTGCCGGCATGTTGACTAACCCCTTGCGTGACCGTTTTGGCATTGTGTCCCGTCTGGAGTTTTATGACGTCAAAGACCTGACGCATATCGTGGCGCGCAGTGCCGGGCTACTGAATGTCAGCACGACGGATGAAGGCACCTACGAAATTGCCCGCCGCTCGCGTGGCACCCCGCGTATTGCCAACCGACTTCTGCGCCGAGTACGCGATTACGCCGAAGTCAAAACCGGCGGCATCATCCATACCGAATGCGCACAAGCCGCCCTGTCCATGCTGGAAGTGGACCCACAAGGCCTGGATTTGATGGACAGAAAATTGCTGGAGGCCATCGTGCATAAATTCGACGGTGGCCCGGTTGGGGTAGACAGCCTGGCGGCAGCCATTGGTGAAGAACGCGACACGATCGAAGATGTGATCGAACCCTATCTGATCCAGCATGGTTTTTTGCAACGCACCCCAAGAGGCCGCATTGCTACCCTGAACACCTGGCGTCACCTGGGGCTCACGCCGCCACGCAACACACAGGGTCAGGATCTGTTCGACGCAGAATAAGCGCTTAGCCCCGGCGAGCCCAGGGGCGGAACACCAACAGCAAGGTAATCGCAATCGACACGGCGGCAGCCAGCAGCAAGGCTGTCAGCCAGTGTAAATGCGTGAAGGTCAACGCCAGCGTGGTGCAAAACCCCGCCAGACTGCCTGTTCCCCACAAGGCCGAACGCAAAGTCGCGACCAAGCTGGCTGCCCCCAAGGTTTGGTGAATGGTCACGGCGACCACGGTGTAGCCAATGGGGAAAGCCATGATCAGCCCCGACAAGCTCGGCCCCAGCAAAGAGCTGCTGGTGGTCACGATAGCAACCAGAAGTCCTGCCAAAGCCCCTCTGAATATCAGCAAGCCCCAACCCGCTTTTGCTTTGCTGGTCCCTTTCATGCCGGCCAGACGACGCGACACGCGCAAACTGAACGCAGTCACAGCAATAAACAAAGCCAGCCCCAACACAGGTTGCACGGGCATGAAGGACAAGAGCAAGGCGGCCACCGCCCAACCAGCAACCGCACACAATAAGGTGCGCCAAGGCGACAAAGTGGGAGCACAAAGAATGATGAGCAGCAAAAACAGCTGAGTCGCACTAAGCGAATACACGGCATAGGTTGCCGCCTGCTGCACATAATCGGCGGGGAACTGCTGGGACAGAAAATAGAAGCCGGGGCCCAACACCATGGGCAAACCCGCCAGAGCACCACCAATCAATGGGCCAAATGCGCTCACTGACCACGACACCAGAACAACAACCAAAGCGGTGGCGGCCATGCGGACTGCCAAAGCAGACCACGCCACATCAAGAAAAGCAGTTTCCACGACGGTATCTCGCGGTGAAACCAGTTGTCCAGAGCAGCCTGACTCAGCGCTAGTAAAGACGCTGGAGCCAGGCGGCTTCTGTCATCCTTAGCTCACCACACTCCAGTCCAGGGCTTGACCGGCAGCCAGAGGAATCAATGGCTCACCGGCCATCTCCACAGACTCGGGGATCGTGAACTGGCTGCGCTGCAAGGTCATTGTTCCTTCATTGACGGGCAGGCCGTAGAAAGCAGGGCCATTCAAGCTGGCAAAGGCTTCCAGGCGATCCAGACGGCCAGCCTTGTCAAAAGCCGATGCGTACAGCTCCATCGCGTGCAGTGCGGTATAACAGCCCGCACAGCCACAACTTTGTTCTTTGCGGCTACGCGAGTGTGGTGCACTGTCTGTACCCAGGAAGAAACGATTGCTGTCGCTGGTGGCAGCATCAACCAGGGCCTGGCGATGCTTCTCGCGCTTCAAGACAGGCAAACAGTACCAGTGTGGCTGCAAACCGCCTTGGAACAAAGCATTACGGTTATAGAGCAAGTGATGGGCGGTGATGGTTGCGGCAACCGGGCCTTCCGCCTGGCTCACATAGGCAGCGCCCTCTGCCGTGGTCAGGTGCTCAAACACCACTTTCAGTTCGGGGAAGGCCTTGCGCATGGGGATCATCACACGCTCGATGAATACGGCTTCCCGGTCGAACAAGTCGATGCTGGGGTCTGTGACCTCTCCGTGCATCAGCAAAGGCATACCCGATTCCTGCATCTGGGCCAGCACCTTGGAACAGTTCTTCAACAAATCTGTCACGCCCGCGTCGGAGTTGGTGGTGGCACCGGCAGGATACAGCTTGACGCCATGCACAACTCCGCTTTCCTTGGCGCGGATAATTTCCTCTGGCTGAGTATTGTCGGTCAGGTACAAGGTCATCAAAGGCTCAAACTTGCCAGCGTACTCAGTTTTGGCCAAAGCGGCCAGGATACGCTCGCGGTAGGCCAGAGCCTGTGCCGTTGCGGTAACGGGCGGCGTCAGGTTGGGCATGACGATAGCCCGGTCAAATTGTGCCGCGGTATGGCCCAAGACCGATTCCAACACAGCGCCATCGCGCAGGTGCAAATGCCAATCATCAGGACGACGAATGACCAGGGTATCCACAGTAGGGCTCATATCTTTACTCAATATCAAACAAAGGCCCGTGCTTTGAACCGTCAATAAAGCAACAGGTGCCAAAATTGCCTTTCAGCAGGCCGAATCCATCATTATGCTACAGCTACCTGTGCTGCGCATGATTGGCACAGGAATCCCGAACCCAAATCCATAGTGCGTTGCAGCAGCCTGTAAACACTGGAAAATCTGCTTACAGACCCGCAAAGCTCTTGCTCACAAAGGGCTTGGACGTATAGGGAGTATCACGGTATGCTGACAGACAAGTCGTGCCCTAGCGCATAACCCGCCCCTTCAACTCGTTTCTCAGGAGTTCCGTTCATGGCCAGCACTGAAAAAAAGCCTGCTACCCGCAAACCCAATGCAGCCTTCATGAAACCACTCACTCCTAGCCCAACACTGGCTGCGGTGATTGGCTCTGGCGCGCTGCCGCGTACTGAAGTTACGAAGAAAATCTGGGAATACATCAAGAAACACGATCTCCAGGATCCCAAGAACCGCCGCAACATCAATGCCGACGCCAAGCTGCGCCCCTTGTTCGGCAAGGACCAGGTCTCCATGTTTGAACTGACCAAGCTGGTCAGCGCTCACCTGAAATAAGCACGGGGTGCCCAGGCACCTCTGGCAATATCGGGCCGCGCCGCTGAGCTTTCAGCCGCGGCCCTTTTTTCATTTGGCGGCATCAAGTCCGCTGCTTTCTCGTATTCATGTCGATTTCATTCTCTACCCCACCCGCTCAAATCCCACGCGCCTTGTGCTGGCTACGCCGTGATCTACGTTTGCACGATCATGCTGCCTTGCACCATGCCTTGAAAAGTGGTCTGCCTGTAGCCTGTGTGTTTGTCTTTGACAGCACCATCCTGCAATCCTTACCCGCCAATGATGTCCGACTGGCTTTTATCTACGACAGCCTGCTACAGGTTCAGGAGCAACTGCGTCAAAATGGCAGTGAACTGATCACCGTTTATGGGGACCCCGTACAGAAAATTCCAGAATTGGCGTTCAGCCTGAATGCAAGAACCGTCTATACAAACGAGGACTACGAGCCTGCGGCCATCACGCGGGATCGGGCTGTCAGCCATGCTCTATCCTCACAAGGCATGGAACTGCAGTTGTTCAAGGACCAGGTGATCTTTGCGCAGGATGAAATCCTGACCCAACAGAAACAGCCCTACACGGTTTTTACGCCCTACAAGCGCAATTGGCTGGCGCGTATCCAATCTGAAAATGTGCAAGCATACGACTGCTCGCAAGGCCAATGGGCCGCGCTGCCCGAGCAATCCTTGCCTGGTTTGGAGCAATTGGGCTTTCAAGACGAGTCTCGCGCAAAACTGCTGAACCCCGCCGGTTGGCAAGGCGCCCAAACCTTGCTGGAAGAATTCGAACCCAGAATCCACGCTTACCAGGAGCGCCGAGACTTTCCAGCCAAACGAGGGGTGTCCTATCTGGCTCCCCATCTGCGCTTTGGAACCCTCTCTATCCGCCAAGCGGTATCTTTAGCTTGGCCCAGCGACTCCGAGGGCGCAGCAACATGGCTTAGCGAATTGATCTGGCGAGAGTTCTATCAGCAGTTCCTGTGGCATCACCCTGAAACGGCGACAGAGAGCTTCAAGCCCGCCTACAAGGATCTGCCCTTCCCTAATCGCGAAGACTGGTTCCAGGCCTGGAAAGAAGGCCGGACTGGCTACCCGATTGTGGATGCCGCCATGCGTCAACTGAACCAGTCAGGCTATATGCACAACCGGCTACGCATGATCAGCGCGTCCTTTCTGGTGAAAGACTTGCTGATAGACTGGCGTTGGGGTGAGCAATTTTTTGCTCAGAAGCTGCTTGATTACGATATGGCTTCCAATGTGGGAGGCTGGCAATGGGCCGCCTCTACCGGATGCGATGCGCAGCCTTACTTTCGCATCTTTAATCCCATTACCCAATCGCGTAAATTTGATCCTGATGGGCAATTCATACGACGCTATGTCCCCGAGCTGGCTTCCCTGGACAAGCAGGCCGTGCATGCCCCCTGGCAGGCCAAGCAGCTTCCTATCGAATTCAGGCTGGGACAGGATTACCCGGCCCCCATCGTGGATCACGACACACAACGGCATCTTGCTTTGGCGCTATTCAAGCAAGCAGGAGAGCAAGAGCAAACGGATTGAAATACCTTAAGGATATTTATGTCAGACAGCTCCCGACCACCACCTCCAGCCAGTACCCCGGTATTACTGCAAAACCTGCAAACCGCTCATCCTCAAGCACAAGTGGCTATCCTTGATTTCGGCTCCGATCACGCTGAAATAAGCATGGCTCATAAGGGTGTCCCTGTTCATACCGAGCACTTCCCGGAACTTAGTGGCGTCCAGCTCTTGGCAAGCTGTTTCGCAGACTCCAGCTCGCGCGCAGCGCAGTTGGAACATGCTATCGAGGTCGTGGAAGACGCGATCATGCCAGCCAGCCTGGATCTGCGTCAGTTCATGGTGTTTGCCGCTGGGGAGTTTGCTGAAGAGCTTGGCGTCTGGCTCACAGATGCCCAAGGCAGCGAGCAGCACACTCTTAATCGGGACATGATTGACGACCTGTTCACCCTGTATGCAGCAGCCAGCCAAGGAGCGGTCAGCCTGAAAATGATCAACGCGGGCTCTTTGGAAAATATCCATCAGCTGGTCAATAATCAAAACTTGGGTATTTATCTCTTGCTGCTGCGTGAGTGCCTGCATCATATGCATGTCGAACAGATCCACCTGCTGGCCCCTTAAAGTCTTCCTCAACAGGGATAAGCGAAACGCACCGACCAAGGACCTGAACCGGGGTGTATAGCCAAGCAGATGCTGGCCAAGTCTGAGCAAGCCCAAGCAAAGCAACAACAAATAAAAAAAAGGTGCTCATCTGAGCACCTTTTAAATATTTCTTTCTGGGCTACGCCAGAACACTACTGAAATGGGGTCGCGTTAATAGTCGTGGCCCAGAGCCTGACCACCTGCCAAGGCCAACCAGCCTTTAATCAGACGGTGGATGATCCATACCATGGCTACCAGAGCGGTTACCCAACCAATAAAGATGGTCGTCAGCAAAGCGCTCAACACCACCCACAACAGTCCCCACCAGAAAGTCTTGATGACCCAATCCAGATGGCTGGCATAAATAGTGCCCGATGCATCACCGCGTTTGACGTAAGCCAGAATCACAGCTGCTACAGCTGCAGCACCGAAGATACCTGCACTGATCATAGCCAAAGAAAACAAGCCATAGCAGATGTGCGTAATCTTGCGCAGCGACAAGCCTGGTTCAAGCTCGGGGCTAATGGGCTGATTCATTCGGTTCTCCTGAAACAAGCATTAACAATAACTATACCGAACTATTTTACCCATACTTTGAGCATTAACCGTATGACAGTGGCAGAGCTACCACCATCCAGGCAGAAGAAGCGGCGTGTGAAACGCCGCTTCTATGATCCAGTCACGTTCTATGCAGTTACCGAAGAAACAAACGCTATGCGGGCCACTCATAGAACAGGCACCGCGCATGCCGATTAGAGTCACTACCCCTGGCAATCGGCAGCATAAACAGAAGCAGCAGCAGAAAAAGAAGAAGAAGAGGTGGCCTGTCGCCACGTCTCAACAACAGACAGTCAGCACAGCAAGAGTAGAACGACCGACCACCCTGCAGGTAAGCAGCAACGGATTGAACGTCAATCCTTGGGTGCCGGGACAGAATGCCATGACCGACCTGCTAGGCTTAGGCCAATCGGCGTCGGTAAGAACAGGGAATACACGCAGCCCGGAACGGGCCAGGAGGGGTGGCGGTACGCCTGAACCGGGCGGTCCAGGGTCAGGCCTTCGAGCAATCCGAGACAGACCGGTAGCCTGCGCTTTTGTCGCCGCATAAAACAAAACCCCCGCAAGGGATGCTTGCGGGGGTTTTGAGGAATAAGAGCTTGACGATGACCTACTTTCACAGACGTCCGTCCACTATCATCGGCGCAAAGGCGTTTCACAGTCCTGTTCGGGATGGGAAGGTGTGGGACCACCTTGCTATGGTCGTCAAGCGTAACTGGTTGCCGAGTCGTCTTTTAAGGGACGCCCCAGCCAATTGGAAGAAGCACACCGCTAGCGATCAGTACGGATCAGCTAGCAGCGGTTACGAAGGTGTCAAGCGCGGGTTGCGCTGCACTTCAATATTACGTTCTGTGGTCAACAACTTAACTCACTACAACCTCAAGGGTTATAGGATCAAGCCAC